>DATMFR010000026.1:0-346908 GCA_035556695.1 Roseomonas sp. | reverse complement strand
GAACATCTCGACGAACTCGGAGCCGGAGATCGAGAAGAACGGCACCTTGGCCTCGCCGGCCACCGCCTTGGCCAGCAGCGTCTTGCCGGTGCCCGGCGGGCCGACCAGCAGCACGCCCTTCGGCATCCGCCCGCCCAGCCGACCGTACCGGTCCGGCGCCTTGAGGAAATCGACGATCTCGCGCAGCTCGTCCTTCGCCTCGTCCACGCCCGCGACGTCGGCGAAGGTGACGCCGGTGTCATGCTCGACATAGACGCGCGCCTTGCTCTTGCCGACCTGCATCAGCCCGCCGACGCCCTGGCCGCCCAGGCGCCGCAGCATGAACATCCAGATGCCGAGGAACAGCAGCGTCGGCACGATCCAGGAGAGCAGGTCGCGCAGCCAGGTACTCTCGATCTCGCCGCTGTACTGCACGTTGTAGCGCTGCAGGTCCTCCGCGAAGGCGGGATCGACGCGCACCGTGGTGAAGCGCGTCTCGCCGCCCGGCAGCGGCTCCTTGAGCTTGCCCTGGATGAAGCGGTCGGAGATGCCGATCTCGGCGACCTTGCCCTCATGCAGCAGTTGCTCGAAACGGCTGTAGGGAAGTGCCGCGACCTGCTGCTGATCCTTGGCCACCATGTACTGGACCAGCATCAGGCCGAGGAAGGCCGCGAGCCAGTAGCCGAGATGAAAGCGCGCCTGCGAGTTCATGGGAGGGCCTCCCCGGAGTTGCGCAGGAAGCGTGAGCACCGCATGGCCATGGTTCTCCTTTCCCCGCCTCAGACGCACCTTCGCGTGATCCCGCGACGGCCGGCATCGCTGTGCTAGGCGGGGTCTTCCGGCTGGTGTTGCGAGGCCTGATGCCAAGCGAGCGGCAGGCCGTCAGCGGCAAAAGCTTCGCTGCCCGCCAAGGTCTCGGCGATGAGCTGCGCGGGGGCGCGATGGACCAGGGCGGCCACTTCCTCCGGCGGAATGAGCGTGTGGCCGAGAAGCCGCGCATAGATCTCGATCATGGGCGAGTGACCGGCCGTCCGGACCGGATAATCATGTCGTGTGGCCGCTGGCATCCGCCCTCTCCGCACCGCTCGTTTCCGGCCTCCGCTCCGGGGACAACCGCGCAGCCTTGGCGCGCACGTCCTCAAGCCGGACGGTGCTCGGGCAAATGAGCGACGATCTCGGCGAGGGTTGCGTGGACGAGATCCTTGTCGAGCGTGCCGCGCAGGCAGTGCCGCGCGGCGTCGCCGAGCTGCTGTTTCAGCTCTCCCAGGAAGCGCGGCGGGGCGATCAGCATGAGGCGTGCGTAGCGGCCCTGTGCCGCATCCGCTTCCAGCTTCTCGGCCAGTTGGCGGGCGAATTCGGCCTCGGCGGCATCATGCGGGTCATGCCGGGGCTCGACGGCATGCCGCGCGCCGCCCATGCTCTCATACACACGGCCCGGCCGGTCCGAGCCCATGTCCCGCGAGGGAGGGAGTGCGTTGCGGCGCTCCTCCGCGGCGCTCTCCTGCCATGCTGAACCCGGGGCGGCCCGCTCCAGGATGCGCGCGCGTCCTGCGTCAGCCACGAGGACCCAGACCGGATGACCTTGCATTGCCCTGCTTCCCTTCTGCCCATGGGAGGCGAATGCAAACAGGTTGGGGGATGCCGGCAGGGGCAGCCATGACACATATCAGCGGGCGCAGATGCCGCGATCTCCCTTCGCAGCATTGCGGCCCCGCCTTTCACCAGCGTCGCCTTCCTGAGTACTTCGCATGGTGTGACGCCCGACCTTCAGCTCAGCCCGGTGCAGCGTGACGATCTTGCGGCGTTCATCCTCAGCCTCCACAACGAGTAGTGCTGGGATCCGATCCTGCCTTCCCCCACGCGTGGGCTTTGCTACGATCGCCGTTCCGGTGATGCCGCACGCGGCGCCGCATGCTCACCGCGCCACGGGGGCCAGCCAGCGCCCGGGCACCGCCGCGCGAGGCGCAAAAGGTCACCTTCCGCCAGAGGATGCGAGCAACCGCACATGCCTGTCCCTGGAGCTGTTCCCACGCTGCTTCTCGATCGCCGACAGGTGGTCCGGAGCTTCACGTCTGAGGCGGCGGAGCTGCTGGGGCTCGACGCGGGGGATGTGGGCCAGCCATTCGCGGCCTTGCTCGATCGCGCGGGGCTACACGGACTGCAGGAGGCCATCGCCGACGCGCTGCTGGCCGGTGAACCCCGGCAGGGCTTGCTGGCGGCGTGCCGCGATGCCCGGCGGTGGCATGCCTTGGTCCTGCCGGAAGCGGAGAGGTTGACGATTGCCTTGCTGGCGGATGCCCCCCCCGCCATCGCTCCGCCACCGGACGCCGTCGTCGCGGAGCAGGAGGCAGCACTCCTCGAAGCCCTGCCGATGGCAGCCATGCTGCTTGGTGCCAGCGGCACGGTGCGCGCAGTGAACGCGGCCTGGCGCCGCCTGGCCGGGGACATGTCTTTCCCCGGCGCGGACGCCGTGCCCGGTGACGAATTCCCCTCACTTTCCGCCAGTGCGGAGGCCTGCAGCCGCGAGACGACGCAGATCGTGGACAGTGGGCTGCGCAAGGTACTTTCCGGGGCGCAGGACCGCTTCGAGGTGGATTATCCCTGCCCGGGCAGCGGCGAGGCGCGCTGGCTGCATCTCTCGGCCGTGGCACGGCTGCGGGAGAAGGGCGGCAAGCGCGTGCGGGAGGCCGTCGTCCTGCAGGAGGAGGTGACGGAGGCACAGCTGGCACGCAGCCGCATCCTGGAACGGGAGGCGCATCTGCGCTCCATCCTGGAGACGGTGCCGGACGCCATGATCGTGATCGACGAGCGCGGCACGGTCCTTTCCTTCAGCGCCGCCGCCGAACGGCTGTTCGGCTTCACCGCCGGGGAGGCCTGCGGACGCAATGTCAGCCTGCTGATGCCTTCCCCGTACCGCGAGGCGCATGACAGCTTCCTGCACCGCTACCTGCGCACCGGTGAGCGGCGGATCATCGGCATCGGCCGCCTTGTGGTCGGCCAGCGCAAGGATGGCAGCACCTTCCCGATGGAGCTCTCGGTGGGCGAGGTCAGCCGCGGCGGCCGGCGCCTGTTCACCGGATTTGTGCGTGACGTGACGGAGCGGCAGGAGACGGAGGCGCGGCTACAGGAATTGCAGACCGAGCTGCTGCAGGTGTCGCGGCTGAGCGCGATGGGGCAGATGGCGGCAACCCTGGCACACGAGCTGAACCAGCCGCTGACGGCCACCGCCAACTACCTGCGCGCCTGTCAGCGCTTGTTCGACAGCAATGCGCCGGACATGGGGCGGGTGCGCGAGGCGGTTACACTGGCCGCCGAGCAGACGCTGCGCAGCGGCCAGATCATCCGCCGCCTGCGGGACTTCGTCACCCGCGGCGAGACCGAGAAGCAGCCGGAGAGCACGGTCAAGCTGGTGGAGGAGGCGAGCGCATTGGCGCTGGTCGGCGTCAAGGAGCATGGAGTGGCGGTGCGGCTGCGGCTTGATCCGCGCCTCCCGCGCATCCTGGTCGACCGGGTGCAAGTGCAGCAGGTGCTCCTGAACCTCATCCGCAACGCCATCGAGGCAATGAGCGGAATGCCGCGGCGCCAGCTGACCGTGGCGGCGGAGGCGCAGCCAGGTGCCGTGGAGTTCAGCGTGACCGATACCGGGGCAGGCTTGGCGCCAGAAGTCGCCGCGCAGCTCTTCACGCCTTTCGTGACCACCAAGCGCAGTGGCATGGGGGTGGGCCTGTCCATCTGCCGCACCATTGTGGAAGCGCACGGCGGCCATATCCGCGCGGAGCCCAACCCCACAGGGGGCACCATCTTCCGCTTCACCATCCCTGTCGCGCTGGAGGTGGATGGCGAGCCGCGCTGAAGCACTGCTTGCGGCCTGAGGCGATTGCATTCTCGACACAGGCAAGGAGGTCATCCTGCCCGAAGGGCTTCTCCAGGACGCCCATAGCCCCAAGCTCGGCCGCACGGCGGGTGAGGCTGAGGCCTGGCATGCTGGTGATGAGCAGGGTCGGCGGCGCCATGCGGGCGTCGCGCAGCCGGGCGAGTAGCTCAAGGCCGCTGATCTGCGGCATCTTATGGTCCAGCACAAGGCAGGCGAAGGATTCCGGCTGGGCCTCCGCCAGGAACTGCGCACCCGAGGCATAGCTCTCGACCATGTAGCCGGCGGTCTCGAGCAGGAAGCGGAGCGAATCACGGACGCCCGTGTCGTCGTCGACCAAAGCGATCGTGCAAGGAGGTTGGCTGTCCATCGGAGGCTCCGAGCTTCAGACCCGTACCGAGGAAGGGATTGGGCGTCCGAACGGTGCCGTTCTATGCCGGAAAGGTCCCCTGTGCGCTGATCTGCATCACCCGGGAACTACAGGGCCTTCCGCTGCACCCATCTCGGCCGCCACGCCGGCGTTGAGCGCCATGCGGACAAGCTCGGAGAGGTTGCGGGCGCCCATCTTCTCCATCACCCGCGCACGATGCACCTCGACCGTCCGGGGGCTGGTGCCGAGATCGTAGGCGATGGTCTTGTTGGGATGGCCGGCCACAAGCCGCTCCAGCACCTGGTGCTCGCGCGGGGTGAGGGTGGCCAGGCGCCCCATGACCCGCTCGGTCTCCGCCTCCCGCTCACGGCTCTTGCGGTCGGCGTCGAAGGCAGCGCGGATGGCGCAGAGCAGGGCATCGTCGTCGAAGGGTTTTTCGATAAAGTCGAAGGCGCCTGACTTCAGCGCCTGTACGGCGATCGGCACATCGCCATGCCCGGTCATGAAGATCAGCGGCAGCCGGAAGCCGATCTCCAGCAACTGGCGTTGCAGCGCCAGCCCATCCATTTCCGGCATCCGCACATCGCTGAGGACGCAGCCGGAGCGGAGCCGGGGCGCTACCGCCAGGAAAGCCGCGCCGGATTCATAGGTCTGTACGGAAAGCCCGGAGCACTGGAAGAGGAAGGCAAGCGAGTCGCGGACCGCTTCGTCGTCGTCGATGACATGGACGGTCGCGTCGAGTGTTAAGTGAGACGTCTCTTGGGGCATTGCGGAAAATCCTCCCGCCCGGCTAAGGCTGCCCACCCGTGGGCGGCCGTGGCGTCCTTGCCGGCTGAGCCGACTTCTCCGCCCGGCTGACAAATTCCGAATACGCGGGCGGCCGGCTGGGGTCCAGAGAGGCCGATGCGCACCGGCACACGATTGTACGTAGATACCCGTACGGACAAGTCCCAATTTCGCAGGCAGTGAGGACTCGGCATAGCTGTGGGGTCGCATGGCGCGATTCGGTCGGTGAGCGCATGCGGAAGTCGGTGCAGGTTGAATGGGCCGATATATCGGCCGTTTTGAACGCCTTCTTCTGCTTCCGCTCGATGGGCGCGGACACCGCCAGGGATGCCAGCAGTGGTAACAAACTCTGCCCATGACACCGCACAGCTGGCAAGCAGAGACCTCGCAGCCGCAGGATATAGATGTGTGTCTCAAGAGACTAATTCGGCGGGAGGGCGACGGCAGCGGGCGATGATGGATTACGCCATCTGGCGAAGCAGATGAGTATCCACGCAGGATGATGATCAAGCTCGACGCCGCAATCCTGCCGGTCGCCGGCGCCCTCGCGCTGTTGCTGGCTGCCCTGGTCGCGCTGAACGTCAGCCTCGGCGCCATCGCGGAACTGCAGGCGGGCGGGAACCAGGCGGCGGACGCGCTCCTGCAGGTGGAGGCGCTGTTCTCTGCCCTGAAGGATGCCGAGAGCAGCCAGCGCGGCTATCTGCTGACAGGCGACGAGAGTTATCTCGCACCGCCCCAAGTGACGCCCGCCATCATCGAGGGCAGGCTCGCGGCGGTCGAGGCCATTGCTGGGGAGGGTGCGCGCAAGCAGCACGCGCAGGCGATCTCCGATCTCGCTCATGCCTGGCTGGACCAGACGCAGCAGACGATCGCGCTACGCCGCTCCGGTGAGGTGCTGCCCCCCGCCGCCGGTGAACAGGAGCGGCGCACCATGCTCCAGATCCGTGCGGAGACCGCCGCGCTGAGGTCCCTGATCCGCGAGGAGGCGGATGTGGCGCAGAGCGGGCAGGGATGGCGGGCCGCGGCCAGCGCCGGGCTGCTCTTCGGTGCCGGTGCGCTGGCGGCGCTGCTGCTGGGCCTGCTGATCTTCCTGCTGCGCCGCCGCCTGGCGCGCCAGGACCACTTGGCCGAGATTTTCCTGGAGGAGCGCGCGAAGGCAGAGTTCGACCGGATCTCTTCGGACGTTCTGCTGGATGTGCTGCCGGTGGGCGTGCTGCTCGCCGACTCATCCGGCCGGATCGTCCGCAGCAACGCCGAAGTGACGCGCATCTGGGGTGGATCGGTGCCAGCGGTCTCGGGTGCCGAGGGTGGCCAACCGGCTGAGGCCTGGTGGCTCGACTCCGGCGCGCCGCTGGGCCCAGAGGACTGGGCCATCGCGCGCGCGCTGCGCACCGGTGAAATCTCGGTCAGCGAAATGATTCGTCTGCGCGGCCTGGATGGGCAGGAGCGCGTGATCGTCAAATCCGCCGCCCCCGTGCGGAATGCGAAGGGGCACCTGCTCGGCGCTGTGGCGGTCGTGCAAGACGTCAGCGAGCGGCAGCGCGAGCAGGACAGGCGGCTGGAGGCGGAGGCGCAGTACCGCGCGATCGTCGAGACCGCGGCGGACGCGATCATCATCATCGACGAGCGCGGCGTCGTGCGCGCCGCCAACCGGGCGGTGACGCGGCTTTTCGGCCATGCTGCGACGGATGTGGTCGGCCGCAACGTCGCTCTTTTGATGCCGGAACGGACCGGGGCGGCGCATGACGGCGTGATCGCCCGCTATACCGCAACCGGCATGCCGCGCGTCCCCTGGAGCAGCCGCGAGGTCACCGCGCGGCATAGGGATGGCAGCGAGTTCCCTGTGGAGCTCTCCCTCGCGCGGTGGCGTGCCGGTGATGGCGGCTGGCGTTTCACCGGCCTGATGCGGGACATCTCGAAACGGCGGCAAGCCGAGCGCGCGTTGCAGGAGAGTGACCGCCGGCTGCGCGAGCTTCAGGTCGAGTTCCTGCATGTCGCCCGCCTGAACGAGATTGGCCTTATGGCGACGACCCTGGCGCACGAGCTGAACCAGCCGCTAACCGCTCTCGCCAGCTACGTCAGCGGTGCGCGCCGCATGCTCGAAATGGCGGAGGAGCCATCCGGCACACGGCTGCCGGCAGTTCGGGACGCTCTCGTGCTGGCCGCTCAGCAGGCGGTGCATGCCGGGCAGATTGTTCGGCGGATGCGGAGCTTCGTGGCGCAGGAAAGGGGTGAGCGCTATCCGGAGGAACTATCCGCCCTGGTCAGTGGCGCGGCGGAGCTGCTGACCTACCTGCTGCGACGAAAGGGGGTCAAACTCCGCCTCGCCTTCGACGCCGCAACCCCCTGTGTGCTGGTGGACCGGCCGCAGATCCGGCAGGTGCTGGTCAGCCTCATGCACAACGCGATCGAGGCGATGCAGGAAGGACCGCGCAGGGACCTTGTCGTCCGCATTGGCCCCTATGGCGAGGACATGGCCGAAATTTCGGTCGCCGACACTGGCGCTGGCATCCCGCCGGAAATCGCAGATGACCTGTTCCGGCCCTTTGTGACGACGAAGCGCAATGGCCTCGGCGTGGGCCTCGCGGTCTGCCGCACCATCGTGGAAGGGCATGGCGGGCGGATCTGGGCTGAGCCGAACCCGGGCGGCGGCACGGTGTTCCGCCTCATTCTGCCTGTCGTGGCGCGGCATACGTAGTTTCCCCAATGGGGCAATTCCGAATTATGGCGCTTCCGCGCTTCCGGTATTCGTCCAGGCGTACCGACTGCAGGATGGAGCGCGAACATGCATATTGCTTCCCTTGCCCGCGGCAGCTCCGCTCCCGCGCTGCCATTCCCGGCCATGGAGATGCTGAGCACCGCTGAAGGGCATGGGCTGCAGCCGGCCTTCGGTCACGCCATTCGGCTTGAGCGCGGCACCGAGATCTATGCCGAGGGAGCGCCGGTCGGCGATCTCTACAAGGTTGTCTCGGGCACGATCCGTACCTGTCGTTACCTGCAGGATGGCCGGCGCGTCGTGGCGGAGTTCATCCTCACGGGCGAGATCTTCGGCCTGGATGGCGTGGAGCACCATCACTTCTCCGCCGAGGCAGTCACCGGCGCGGTGGTGGTCGCCTTTCCGCGCCGGCAGCTCAACGAGTGGGTGGACCATGAGCTTCCAGCCGCCCGCGCCTGGCGCAACTTCATGCTCGCCAAGCTGAGCAGTGCGCAGAGCCATTTCGTGCTGCTGGGCCGCAAGACGGCGGCCGAGCGAGTTGCCTCCTTCCTGCTCGACCTGGCTGAGCGCTGCAATTCCGGCGCCCTCGTGGACCTGCCGATGTCCCGCTACGACATCGCCGACCATCTTGGGCTGACAGCGGAGACGGTGAGCCGCGTCTTCAGCGGCTTCAAGCGGAGCGGAATCATCTTCAACCGTGACTGCCGCAAGGTGCGGATCCTCGACCGCGCTCGCCTTGAGGCCGAGGCGAACCGGGACATCATCTGAGAGCCGCGGGGCGCCGCGGGACGATGCGACAGAACGGCGAAGCGGGCCAGGCGCCGATCAGTGCCTCGCCCTCACGCAGGTGCGGCTCCGTCCTCGCCGTGCGCGGCGCCGCGCTCGACATCCGCTTCCCCGAAGGCGAACTGCCGCGGATCGATGAGGCGCTGCGCATCGTGCGCATGGGCGGGGAGGACGTTCTGCTGGAGGTGCAGAGCCATCTCGGCGAGGATCGTGTCCGTGCCGTGGCGCTCAACGGCACAGAGGGGTTGCGGCGCGGTGCTCGCGTGGAGGCTACCGGCGCGGCGCTGACGGTCCCGGTGGGCGAGGCCGTGCTCGGCCGCCTGCTGGATGTGACCGGCCAGACGCGCGACCTCGGTCCCGCTTTGCCGGAGGGCACGCCTCACTGGCCGATCCACCGGGCGCCCCCGCCGCTGGTTCGGCAGAGCGCCGCCACCGAGATGTTCGAGACAGGTATCAAGGTCATCGACCTGCTGGTGCCGCTGGCGCGCGGCGGCAAGGCGGCGATGTTCGGAGGCGCCGGCGTCGGCAAGACGGTGCTGGTGATGGAGCTGATCCGCGCCATGGCCGAGCACTACCAGGGCATCTCGGTCTTCGCCGGCATCGGCGAGCGCTCCCGCGAGGGGCATGAACTGCTGAACGACATGACCGGCTCCGGCGTGCTGGCGCGCACCGTGCTGGTCTACGGCCAGATGAACGAGCCGCCCGGCGCGCGCTGGCGCGTCGGCCTGACGGCGCTCACCATGGCCGAGTATTTCCGCGACGCCCTGCATCGCAACGTGCTGCTGCTGATGGACAACGTGTTCCGCTTCGTGCAGGCGGGCAGCGAGGTCTCCGGCCTGCTTGGTCGCCCGCCCTCCCGCGTCGGCTATCAGCCAACGCTCGCGACCGAGGTTGCGGCCTTGCAGGAGCGCATCGCCTCGGTGGCGGGGGCAGACATCACCGCCATCGAGGCGGTCTACGTGCCCGCCGATGACTTCACCGACCCCGCTGTGACGGCCATCTCCGCGCATGTGGACAGTATGATCTCGCTCTCCCGCGCCATGGCGGCGGAAGGCATGTATCCCGCAATCGACCCGCTCGCCTCCTCCTCCGTCCTGCTCGATCCGGCCGTCGTCGGCGAGGAACACGCAGCGCTGGCGGCGCGGGCGCGGCAGGTGCTGGCGCGGTATCGCGAGCTGCAGGACGTCATCGCGCTGCTCGGCGTCGAGGAACTCGGCATGCAGGACCGCCAGGCGGTGACGCGGGCGCGGCGGTTGCAGCGTTTCCTGACCCAGCCCTTTGGCGTCACAGAGGCCTTCACCGGCACATCGGGACGCTCTGTCCCGCTGGCCCAGACGCTGGCCGGCTGCCGCGCCATCCTGGCGGGGGAGACGGACGATTGGGCGGAGAGCTCGCTCTACATGGCCGGCGATCTGGACGAGGCGCGGGACAAAGAGATGGCGCGACGTCGGAGGGAGGCGGCATGAGGATGCTGATCGCCGATCCCGTGCAGGTGCTCGCCGAGCATCCGGATGTCGTTGCGCTGCGTGCGGCTGACCCGAGCGGCAGCTTCGGCATCCTGCCTGGCCATGCCGACCTCCTGACCGCACTCAGCGTCTCCGTCGTCACCTGGCGGCATCAGGATGGCCGCACTGGCTGCTGCGCCCTGAGAGGCGGTGTGCTGACGGTGCGGGGTGGGCAGGAAGTCGCGATTGCCACACGGGAGGGGCAGCTCGGCGAGGACCCCGACCAGCTTGAGCATACCGTGCTGGCGAATTTCCTCGCCGCCGCCGAGGCGGATCGCAACGAGCGCGTCGAGGCGGCGCGGGTCCATCTGCAGGCGGTGCGGGAGATCGTCCGCATCCTGCGCACCGGGGCGGCCGGAGGAGGCTTGACGCCATGAGCGCGCCCGAGCGGCCGGAGGGCGACGGCCTGCTGCGCTCCGCGCGCCTGTACGCGGCGCGGCGGCGGCGTGCGCGGCGGGAGGGCGAGCCGGGCGTCGCGCGCTACCTTGCGCAGGTCGGCACGCTCGGCTGGATGGTCGTGACGCCGGCGCTGATTGGCCTCTTCGTCGGGCGCTGGCTGGATCGCAGCCTCGGCACCGGCATCTTCTGGAGCGCGCCACTGCTGATGCTGGGCGTGGCGCTCGGCTGCTGGTCCGGCTGGCGCTGGATGCACCGCGAATGACGGCGCTGGCCGGCACCATCTGGCTCCTGCCGGGATTCCTGCTGGGGTTGCTGCATTTCGGCACGCTGCGCCGCAACGCCTCTCTCTATCTCGGCGGCAGCGCGCCCCAGGCGGTCGCGCTGCATCTCGTACGCATGGCGATGACGGCTGGCGGGCTTTTGCTGGCCGCGCGCGCGGGTGCCTGGCCGCTGCTCATGGCCATGGCGGGGCTGCTGCTCGCGCGCCTGCTGACGGTGCGCCCGGCGCCGGCAGGCGAGGGCTGAGGGCGTGGAATCGCCGCTCGCCGCGCATGTCGCCTTCCACCTTGGGCCGGTGCCCATCACCACGCCGGTGGTGACGAGCTGGGGCATCATGCTGGTGCTTGCCGGCGGCGGCTGGCTGCTGACGCGCCGGCTGGCGCTGCGGCCGGGCATGGCGCAGGCCGCGCTGGAGCTGGTGGTCGAGACATTGGAGCAGCAGATCCGCGACACCATGCGGACCGAGCCCGCGCCCTACCTGCCGCTGATCGGAACGCTGTTCCTTTACATCTTCGTCGCGAACTGGTCCTCGCTGGTGCCGGGGATCGAGCCGCCCACCGGGGCCATCGAGACCGATGCGGCGCTGGCGCTGATCGTCTTCGCAGCCAGCATCGGCTTCGGTGTCCGGGTGCGTGGCCTCGGTGGCTATCTGCGCGGCTTCGCGCATCCCAGCATCATCATGGTGCCGCTGAACCTCTTGGAGAACGTCACCCGCACCTTCTCGCTGGTGGTGCGCCTGTTCGGCAATGTCATGAGCGGCATCTTCGTCATCGGTATCGTGCTGTCGCTGGTCGGGTTGCTGGTGCCGGTTCCGCTGATGGCGCTGGAACTGCTGACCGGCGCCGTTCAGGCCTACATCTTCACGGTGCTGGCCATGGTCTTCATCGGCGGCGGCATCGAGGAGGAGGCGCCCCGCGGGGCGCAGGAAGAGGGCAAGCCATGAACCTGATCGAGATCGTCAGCATCCTTGGTGCCGCGCTGGCGGTATCTTTCGGCGCGATCGGCCCGGCGCTGGCGGAGGGGCGCGCAGTGGCGGCGGCGATGGATGCCATCGCCCGCCAGCCGGAATCCGCCAACACCATCTCCCGCACGCTGTTCGTCGGCCTCGCCATGATCGAGACGATGGCGATCTACTGCCTGGTCGTGGCGCTGCTGCTGCTCTTCGCCAATCCTTTCCGGGGGTAGCCCTATGGGGTTCGATGGGTGGACGCTCGGACTGCAGACCGTCAATGTCCTGGTCCTGATCTGGCTGCTGCAGCGGTTCCTGTTTCGCCCGGTAAAGGCGGTGATCGAGGCGCGTCGCGCCGCCGCCGGCAAGGTGCTGGAGGAGGCCGAGGCGACGCGGGCCCGGGCGCAGGCCCAACTCGCCGCGACGGAGGCCCGGCGCCGCGACTTCGTCGCGGAGGGCGAGAAGATCCTGGCCGAGGCACGTGCCGCCGCCACGGCGGAGCGGGATGCGCTGCTGGCGCAGGCGCGCCAGGAGGCCGTTGGCATCGAGGCCGAGGCGCGCGCCGCCCTGGGCCGCGAGCGCGAGGCGATGCGGCAGGCGCTGGAGGCGCAGGCGGGCGAGCTGGCGGTCGCCATCGCGTGCCGATTGCTCGCGCAGCTGTCGCCCGCACAGGTGACGGCGGCGCTGCTGGAGGCACTGGTTCAGGAGATCGCGCGCCTTCCGGCGGAGGCGCGGCGTGATCTCGCCGCCGCTCCGGAGCTGGTACGTGTGGCCACAGCCACCCAGCTTTCCCCAGCGGAGGAGGAAAGCTGGCGCAGCCGCCTTCGGCAAGCGGTCGGCGACGGCGCAGACTTCATCTTCCAGCACGATCCGGCGCTGATTGCCGGCACCGAGTTGCAGGGGCCACACACGCTGGTTCGCCGAAGCTGGCGTGCCGACCTGGAACGCCTGGCCCGCTCGCTGACCCTCGCTCCGCAGGCCGATGATGCCCGCCAGCTGGCTTGAACGCGCGCGCCAACAGATCGAGGCGGTGGAACTGCGTGCCGAGCCGGAGGAGATCGGCCGCGTGGAGCGTGTCGGCGACGGCATCGCGCTGATCTCCGGCCTGCCTGGCGCCCGGCTCTCCGAGGTGCTGCGCTTCGAGAAGGGACAGCTCGGTTTCGCGCAGGTGCTGGAGCAGGACCATATCGGCTGCGTGCTGCTGGACGAGGAAACCGGCATCGAGGCCGGCGACGTGGTGCGCGGCACCGGCGCGGTGCTGCGCGTGCCGGTCGGGCCGGGGCTGCTCGGCCGCGTGGTGGACCCGCTTGGGCGGCCGCTCGACGAGGGCGGCCCGGTGCCGGTGGAAGCGCAGGAGCCGATCGAGCGCCCGGCACCCAGCATCATCGAGCGCGACCTGGTCGATGAGCCCGTACAGACCGGCCTGCTGGTGGTGGACGCGCTTTTCGCCCTCGGGCGCGGCCAGCGCGAACTGATCGTCGGCGACCGCACGACAGGCAAGACCGCCGTCGCGGTGGACACCGTCATCAGCCAGCGCGACAGCGACATGATCTGCGTCTATGTCGCGGTCGGGCAGAAATCCTCGACCGCCGCGCGGATCATCGACGCCATTCGTCGTCATGGCGCGCCGGAGCGCTGCATCTTCGTCGTCGCCGGGGGCGCGGAGGCGCCGGGTCTTCAATGGATCGCGCCCTTTGCCGGCTTCACCATGGCGGAATACTTCCGCGATCGCGGCCAGCACGCGCTGGTGGTGGTGGACGACCTGACAAAGCATGCGGCGACGCATCGGGAGATCGCGCTGCTCACCGGCCAGGCGCCCGGGCGCGAGGCGTTTCCAGGTGATATTTTCTATCTGCACGCGCGCCTGCTGGAGCGCGCCGGCAAGCTTTCGAAGGCGCGCGGCGGCGGCTCGCTGACGGCACTGCCCATTGCCGAGACAGAGGCCGGCAATCTCAGCGCCTATGTGCCCACCAACCTGATCTCCATCACCGACGGGCAGATCGTGCTGAACGCCACGCTGTTCCATGAAGGGCAGAAGCCGGCGGTGGATGTCGGCACCAGCGTCAGCCGCGTCGGCGGCAAGACGCAAGCGCCCGCGCTGCGCCACGTCACCGGCACGCTGCGGCTGGACTATGCGCAGTTCCTGGAGCTGGAGAGTTTTACCCGCTTTGGCGGCATGTCCGACCGGCGGGTAAAGGCGCAGCTCGCGCATGGCGCGCGGATGCGGGCGCTCCTCTCGCAGCCGCGCTTCGCGCCGCTGCGCCTGGTGGACGAGGTGGCCTTGGCCCTGGCCTTACAGGAGAACCTGCTGGATGCTCTCTCGCTGGAGGCGGTTGCCGCTTTCCGCGGCGCGTTGCCGGGCTGGCTGGACCAGCGGGCAACGGGCGCGGTTGACGCCGTGCAGCACGCGCGCGCATTGGACGACGCGTCACGTGCCGAACTGCTGGGCGCGCTGCGCTGCCTCGCGGAGCGCGGCAAGAGATGAGCGGCCAGCTCGCCGAGATTTCCGCGCGGCTCGGCACCGTCAGCCAGCTCGACGCGGTGGTGGGAGCGATGCGCGGCATGGCGGCGGCGCGCGCGCAGCAGGGGCGGAACCTGCTTCCGGCCATCCGTGCCTATGCCGAGATTGTCGCGCAGGCCATGGCGCAGGCGCTGGAACTACTGCCGGTCGGACTGCGCGCAGGGCCGGAGATGCGGAAGCGGCTCGGGCTGATCGTCTTCGGCGCCGAGCAGGGCTTCGCCGGTGCCTTCACCGAACGGATGCTGGAGACGTTGCTCCGCGAGAGTGACGGCAGCGCCCTGCTCCTGGTGGGTTCGCGCGTGGCAGCGCGGGCGGCGGAGCACGGCCTGCGGCCGGTCTGGACCAGCGCCATGCCTCCACATGTGGACGGACTGGCCGGGCTTGCGAACCAGCTGGGCGACGCGCTCTACACGGCAATCCGCAACCAGGCGCTGACCCATGTCGAGATGCTGCTTCCGGATTGGAGTCCACAGCATGGTTTGCGGATCGCGCGCCACGCTCTGCTGCCGCTCGACCCAACCTGCTTTCCGCCCCCCCGTTCCGGCAATCCGCCACTGGTCAACCTGCCGCCATCGCGGCTCATCGAGGGGCTGGCGGAGGAGTATGTCCACGCACGGCTGCGGGAGGCCGTGACCATCGCTTTCGCCGCCGAGAACGAGGCCCGCACGACGACGCTCACCGCCGCACGCGGCAATATCGGCCGCCTGCTGGAAGAGCTGGGCCTGCGCGAGCGGCAGGTGAGGCAGGAGAGCATCACCGCCGAGGTTGTCGAACTCGCCGGCGGCACTCGCGCCATCGCCACGCGGCGCTGACATAGGTCAGGGACAGCCAGGATGGGACGTGTTGCGCTTCCGGAGGTGGGCGCCATGCCGCTTGGGGGAGCCGGGTTTCATGCAGGGCTACAGGAGCATCATGGTCCATGTGCCCGCGCAGGGGGAGGCACGCCTTCCGGTCGCACTGGCGGCGGACCTGGCCCGGCGCTTCGGCGCGTGGCTGATCGGTATCGCGGCGGCTGACGTCGCCCTGACCATGAGCGTCGCCTCCTATGGCTCGGGCAGCGCGCAGATCGTCACCCTGCAGATGGCCGAACTGGAGAGTAGGCTGCGAGAGGCGGAAGCGTGGTTCTGGGGCGCGGTCGGCGCCTTCGGCGAGCACGTCGAGTGGCGCGCCTTTACCGAGTTCCCCGCCACGGCGGTGGCTCGCGAGGCGCGCGCGGCGGATCTTCTGGTGATGAGCCCAGGCGCGCGTCAGGGCGACAGCGACTTCATCAATGCAGCCGAACCTGGCGATGTGCTGATGCAGGCCGGGCGGCCCGTTCTCATCGTGCCGCCGGGGGTTGGGCATCTGCCCGCCGCCCGGGTGTTGGTGGCGTGGCAGGACCGGCGGGAGGCGCGGCGTGCCGTGCACGACGCCCTGCCGTTGCTGGCGCAGGCGGAACGGGTCCAGGTGCTGGAAGTCTGCGAGCCCGGGGAGGAGGACGCGATCGCCGGGCGCCGGGTTGCGGATGTGGCGGCTTATCTGCGCGCCCACGGTGTCCCGGCCGAAGGCGAGGCCCGTGTCCGCCGGGAGGCGAGCACCGCGCGGGAACTCGCGGCCGCAGCGAGCTGGCTCGGTGCCGACCTGATCGTGGCGGGCGGCTATGGGCATGCTCGGATGCGGGAATGGGCCTTCGGCGGCGTCACGCGTGAGCTGATGATGGATTCCAGCCGCTGCTGCCTGCTCAGCCATTAGCAGGCCTCTGGCTGGCGAGAGACGCTGCCTGGGCGAAGAGGCTCTTGCCGGCCGAAACAGGCAGCGCCGGGCAGGGCTGCCTTGTCGCCATTCATCAGGGCAGCAACATGAAGTTGGCCGCCCCTGACGCCCGCGCGATCAGCGCCTGCATGGCGGGGTTGCTGGCGCCCTGCTCGTCGGTCAGCGCGTCCATCGGACAGAAATACTCGTGCGCCTGGGGCATTTGGGTGCGCGCGAATCCGTCATACTGGCGGCTCTTGAGTCCGTAGAGCACCCGCACGTCGCGCACCGGCAGCACCAGCGGCTCGACCGGCTGTTGGCGCAGCAGCTTGATGTGGCGCCAGCGTGGCTTGTCATCCCCTGGATCCAGCGGCGCCGTCAGCCAGGGCACGGGGCAGACCGCCAGCAGCGAGGTGGTGGAAGGGGCGAAGCGGGAACGCTTGTCGAGCAGGTTCTGTAGAGTCGAGCAGGCCTCGATGCACAGGATGTCGCAATAGGCGTCCGCAGGGTCAGGGCTGAAGTGCAGCCACAGCCCGTCAGGCAAGGTGCGGAGCCGGTTCGAACCAGGCAGCCGCAGAAAGGGATGGATGCTGGTGTCCGCATCTCCAGGTCGCGCGCGCATCCAGATACCGCGCTGTTTCGACGAGTCCAAGGCGCCTGGCGGCCGTTGCGGCCAAGTGCGCAGGCGGCGACGGACCAGGTCGTCCAGCGAGCGATAAGTAAGTTCTGGTCGGTCCGATTCTCGCATCACAGGTGTTCCGTCCGCGTTTTGCAGGTAACTCGGAACAATGAATGCGATCTCGAATTTGTGATCAAGAGTTTGTGATGAAAAATTGCGCAGATTTTCTCTGGGCGCCTGAGGGTCTGAATGACCATAATGTCACATTTACATATTAAACCGGACCGATTTCTGTTCCTCGACTTGGCCTGACGCAATAACTTGCGAGCCATTCTTGCTCGGGCGGTTAAACAAAAAGCCCGCCACAGCGAACTGTGGCGGGCCTCTCCGCAGCGGGATGGTGGCGGCCGGCGGTTAGCCGCGCTTCTCGATCGGCTGGAAGGGACGCTCCGTGGCGCCGGTGTAGATCTGCCGCGGACGGCCGATGCGCTGGCCCGGATCCTCGATCATCTCCTTCCACTGGCTCACCCAGCCCACGGTGCGGGCCACGGCGAAGAGCACAGTGAACATGTGGGTCGGGATGCCCATCGCCTTCAGGATGATGCCCGAGTAGAAGTCCACGTTCGGGTAGAGCTTGCGGGAGACGAAGTAGTCATCCTCCAGCGCGATCCGCTCCAGCTCCATCGCCAGGTCGAGCAGCGGCTCGTCCTTAATGCCTAGCTCGGCCAGCACCTCGTGGCAGGTCTCGCGCATGATCTTCGCGCGCGGGTCGAAGTTCTTGTAGACCCGGTGGCCGAAGCCCATCAGCTTCACGCCGCTGTTCTTGTCCTTCACCTTGCTGATGAAGTCCGGGATGTTGTCGGGGTGGCCGATCTCACCCAGCATCTTCAGCACGGCCTCGTTTGCGCCACCGTGCGCGGGGCCCCACAGCGCGGCGATGCCGGCGGCGATGCAGGCGAAGGGGTTGGCGCCCGTGGAGCCCGCCAGGCGCACCGTCGAGGTGGAGGCGTTCTGCTCATGGTCCGCGTGCAGGACCAGGATGCGGTCCATCGCACGGGAGAGGATGGGGTTCGGCTTCCATTCCTCGGACGGCACGGCGGTCATCATGTAGAGGAAGTTCTCAGCGTAGCTGAGGTCGTTCCGCGGATACATGAAGGGCTGGCCGATGGAGTACTTGTAGGCCCAGGCGGCGATCGTCGGCACCTTGGCGATCAGGCGGAAGGCACTGATCTCGCGCTGGGCCGGGTCGTTGATGTCCAGGCTGTCATGGTAGAAGGCCGAAAGGGCCCCAACCACGCCGCAGAGGATCGCCATCGGGTGCGCGTCGCGGCGGAAGCCGTCGAAGAAGCGACGCAGCTGCTCATGCACCATGGTGTGCAGGGTCACGCCGCGCTCGAACTTCGCCAGCTGCTCCTTGGTCGGCAACTCGCCGTTCAGCAGGAGGTACGAGACCTCCAGGAAGTTGCTCTGCTCGGCCAGCTGCTCGATCGGGTAGCCGCGGTACAGCAGGATGCCCTGGTCGCCATCGATATAGGTAATGGCGCTGTCGCACGCAGCCGTGGCACCATAACCGGGATCGAAGGTGAAGACGCCGAGTTCGCTGTAAAGCTTACGAATATCGAAAACGTCGGGGCCGATTGAACCCTGGATGAGGGGCAGGGTAGCGGAGCGATTGCTCCCGTCGAGCGTGACGGTGACGGTCCCTTTGGCCGTGCTGCTCATAGCGTCTTCCTCTTTTCCGGAGGGCGGCGTCGGTATTGCGTGACGCCGTCAATGATGCGGCGCAAGATTAGGCGTCGGGTTGGCAGCTTGTCCATCCACGGGGGTCCTCCGCGGTGCCGCAGGCTCATCTAGGAGCGTTCGCGCCAGCTTGCAGGGGCCCCCGGAAGGTGCGACCATAGACCACGTTTTGCCTCCCGCGCCGTCGCCTCGGCCCTGGCCAGAGCAGGCGCTTCCTCTCCGGCAAGGGCCCAGCCCGCTTCCACCAGTGCGGCATTCGCATTGAGCTCACCGGCCCTGCATGTGGCAAGCGCCCGCCCGAAGCGGTCATGCCCCTGCACTCGGCAGGTGACGTCGCGCCCCTGGATGAGCCGCGCCAGCGCCTCGGCCGCCGCGGCGCCGCAGTCGAAGCCAACCCCGCTGGCGGTCGTGCAGGTCTGCCCGCGCTGCGGTGACAGCAGGCCGGCCAGCCGCAGGGTGTGGTCTCCGAGGCGCAGCGTGTCGCCATCCACCACCCGGACCAGCGCTGCCTCCGCCGACCAGTCCTGCTCGCGCGGCGCGGAGCCGAACAGGTTGGCAGGAAGTCCGAGCCCGATCAGCCCGAGCGCGAGGATCGCCGTGCCGCCGCCAAGAGCGGCGCCACCCCATCGGCGGGAGGATCGGGAAGGACGAAAGATACGGCGGCGGGACAACACGCGCGGAAGCGTTAAACCAAGGAGAGGTACCCCTTCAAGCTCGGATCAACGTGGTCCTGCCTTGCTGGCTCCCGTCACTCCGGCGACCAGAACGGGCCTTGCTGGGCGAAGCGGCGCCAGGCCGGCAGCGCCTCCCGGCGGACGCCGCGCACCGCGGCCAGGGCCCAGCCCTCCGCCAGACCGATCGCCCAGGCCGGTGCGGCCTGCCCCAGGCTGGCCACCAGGGCGCGCGCCGTGACGGTATCGTTCGCCACCCCCAGCGCCTGTTGCAGGGCAGCGATGCGCTTCAGGAAACGGCGGGCCGGCTTGCCGGGCCAGAGCGGCGCGAACAGCTCCGCGGCGTAGCGCAGCCGCTTGGCCTTCAGCCGCAACTCGTGCAGAGCCTCATCGGAGAGAGTCTCGATGTGCCGCCCCTCCTTCAGCAGCTTGCGGTGACGCTTGCTCAGGAGTCCCGCGGCCAGGTCACGCAGCGGCGGCGGGGCATCGGCCCCTTCGGGCGCTCCCCAGTCCCGAAGGGCGGCGGCCCGCACAGCCTGCCAGACCAGCTTACGGAAGGCAGGGCCGTCGAGCATGGTCCGTAGCTGAGTATAGGCCGCCAGCCGTCGGGCCTCCGCCGCCCGCAGCAGCCGTGCCCAGCGCCGGTCCGGCCCGAGCGCCGCGGCGAGTTCTGCCCCCATCTCGCCCAGGAACACGTCCCATTCGCGCGCCTCGCCCAGCGCCCGCGCGAAGTCGCGCAGGCTGGCGTCCAGTGCACGCAGGGCAGGACCATCCAGCACGGGCCGGAAGAGCCGCAGGCAGGAGCGCAGTCGCCGGGCGGCCACGCGAAGCTGGTGCACCGCCTCGGGGCCGCGATCGGGGCGGGCGGCCGGCGCATGGGTCAGCAGCACGTCGGTGAGGTGGGCGATGGCCAGGGCGAACGCGTCCTCCGCCGCCTCGGCCGCGCCGAGATCGGGCGCGCCGCGCCGTCCGTCCTGGCGAGCTGCGGGGCCACGCCGCAGCGCGAGCGCCATGGCGTCGAGTCCGGCCACGGCCGGCAGCAGCGGCAGGTCGGCGGCAAGGGTGCTGGCGAGTTCCAGGACAGGCGCATCCGGCCCCTCCAGGTCCAGCAAGGCCACGGCCCGGGTCGCCTCTCCGACCGTCAACGTGCCGGTGCGCAGGCAAAGGGTGATGCCGGCGGCATCCGGCTTCGCTTGCTGCACCCGGCCGGCGTAGCGCGCCACCGGCTCGAGCGCCGCGCCCTCGGCTTCCGGCGGGGCGGCACCAGCTGGCAGGGGCTCCGGCTCGCCGGGCGGGGTGCCGGGCAGGCGGAAACCGGCCGGCGGCTCAAGCCGGCAGAGGCGCCGGTTGCCCGGCGGCGGGTTGCGCAGCGCCAGCCCGGCCCGCGCCAAGAGGCCCCCTGCGCTGTCGAGCCAGGTCCATTCCTCCGCCACTGGGCGCGGGCGCCGCACGCCGGCGAGTGCGGCGTGCCGCCACAGCGCCGCGACGGATTCGGGCGGCAGCGCGAGCTGGAGCCGCAGAACCATGCCTATTCCGCCATTTCCGGAAGGTCGTTCGGTGCAATGAAGCGTACCAGCCGGCCGCCGCCCGGCTCCAGCATCCGCCAGGGTGCCGCGACGGCGAACTCGGCGAGGGAGCCGGTGGGATAGCCGCCCGCGAGGCGCTGTGTGCCGGGTGCGCGCCCCGCCATGCCGGCCGGGCCGGCCAGGGCAAGGGCGAGGTCGTGCATCCCGGGATTATGAGCGATCAGCAGTACGCTGCGCGCTGTCTCCGGGGCGCTGTGCAGGGCGTCCAGCAGGCGTGGCCAGGGCGCCAGGTAGAGGTCGTCCATCGGCTCGACGATGGGGCTGTCCGGCAGGGGCGCAAGGGCCTCCAGCGTCTGCAGGGTGCGGCGCGCGGAGGAGACGAGCACAATGTCAGGCGACAGCCCAAGATCGTGCATCACCCCCGCCATGATGGCGGCGGCGCGTTTTCCGCGCGCGTTCAGCGGGCGGGCATGGTCGGGCAGGCTGGGATCGTCCCATGACGACTTGGCGTGCCGCAGCAGGAGCAATTGCCGCATGGTGCTCACTCTGGCACGCCGCGCTGCCGCTGTCGCGGGGGGTGGGAAAGGCGGGCAGCCATCGGGGCGGGGTTACGCTCCGGGCAAAGCCTCTTATCTCCCGGGGGAATGCAGTAGCTGGAGAGGAAGGCGCATGGCGGACCGGGTGGTTGTGCCGGGGGAGGCTGACGGAGCGGGTAGGGTGCTTTCGCGTCGGCCCACTGCCGATGAGGCCGCGCCCGGTCGCGCTGCGGGCGAAGGGCTGATACGGCGCCGTGCACTGCTCACGGCGCCGCTGCTGGCGCTGCCGCTGTCCGCCGGCGCCATGCCTGCCGGCGGCTACCGGTTCCGCCTGGTGCGGGAGGGGCGCGAGATCGGCACCCATACGGTGCGCACCGAGCCGGGCGGCGTGACCCGGACGACAGTCGCGTTGGAGGTGAAGCTGCTCTCCTTCACCGTCTTCCGCATGACGCATGACTATGCCGAGCGCTGGCAGGGTGGCCGGTTGGTGGGCTTCGCCGCACGCACCCTGCGCAACGGCGACGAAGGGCGGCTGGAACTGGTCGCCACGCCCGACGGACTGCGGGGGGAGGGGCCCGAGGGGGCGGTGCGGCTGCCGGCCGAGGCGGCGCCGCTTTCCTGGTGGACGCCCGCGCATCTGGAGCGCCCGCTCTTCGACACCGCCACCGGCAAGCCACTGACCTCCGCGCCGCAACGCAGCCGGCAGGGCGCGCTGGCACGTTGGGAATGGCCGGAGCGCGGCATGGTCGCGCTATATGACGCGGCGGGCACCTGGGTTGCCTTCTCCATGCGCGGCGACGACGGCAGCACGGTGCGCTACGAGGCCGGCTGAGGCCGGCGGAGCACTCCGCCGGTCCGGTGCCGGGTGCCCTCAGGCCAGCTCCATCCGTGAGCCCGCCGGGCGCACCACGTCCTCCCGGCGCGGCGCGTGCAGCACCTCGGCAGTGACCTCGCGCACATCCTTCGTGCCGGTCAGGGCCATGGAGACGTCCAGCTCCTTGCGGATGATCTCCAGCGCCTGTGTCACGCCGGGGCCGCCGCCGGCCGCGAGGCCGTAGAGCCAGGCCTTGCCGATCATGCAGCCCTTGGCGCCAAGCGCCAGCGCCTTCAGCACGTCCTGCCCCGAGCGCACGCCGCCATCGAACAGGACCTCGGTCTTGTCACCCACCGCCTCGGCGATCGAGGGCAGCATGGAGATGGAGGAGGGGGCGCCGTCGAGTTGCCGGCCGCCATGGTTGGAGACCACCATCGCATCGGCCCCGCAATCGGCGGCGATGCGGGCATCCTCCACGTCCAGCACCCCCTTCAGGATCAGCTTGCCCGGCCAGATCTTGCGGATCCAGGCGACGTCCTTCCAGGAGAGGGAGGGGTCGAACTGTCCGGCGATCCAGTGCGAGAGGGTGCTGAGGCCCTCCTTGGCGCCCGGCGCCTCGGTCAGGTTGCCGAAGGTCTTGCGCCTGCCTCGCAGCACCTCCAGCGCCCAGCGCGGCTTGGTGGCGATGTCGAGCGCGTTCTTCAGCGTCAGTTTCGGCGGCACGGCGAGGCCGTTCTTGATGTCCTGGTGGCGCTGGCCCTGGATCTGCAGGTCGAGTGTCAGCACCAGGGCCGAGCATTTCGCGGCGATGGCGCGCTGCACGAGGGATTCCGCGAAGCCGCGGTCGCGCATGACGTAGAGCTGGAACCAGAAGGGCTTGTCCACCGCCGCCGCCACGTCCTCGATCGAGCAGATGGACATGGTGCTGAGCGTGAAGGGAACGCCGAAGGCCTGCGCGGCGCGGCAGCCATGGATCTCGCCATCCACGTGGAACAGGCCCGTCAGTCCGGTGGGCGCGATGGCGACGGGCATGGTGACAGGCTCACCCAGCATGGTGCTGGCGGTGTTGCGGTCTGAAACGTCGATCATCACCCGCTGACGCAGCTTCAGCGCGGCGAGGTCCTCGCGATTGGCGCGGTAGGTGGCCTCGTCATAGGAGCCGCGGTCGGCATAGTCGAAGATGGCGCGGGGAATGCGCCGGCGGGCGATCTGGCGCAGGTCCTCGATATTGGTGACGGGCGGCATGGCGATCCCTTCGGTACGGTGCCGCCATTGTCATGCGGTGCGGGGCCTTGGTAAAGTTTTTTGACCAGATTTCGGAGCTGCCATGCCCGCGCCGATCCGCACCCCGCCGCTGGCGAGCGCCGTGGCCAGCCACCTGGAAGGGCTGATCCTGGAGGGGGCGCTGCGCCCGGGCGAACGGCTGGCAGCGGAACGCGAACTGGCCGAGGCGCTGGGCGTCTCGCGCCCCTCGCTGCGCGAGGCCCTGGCCATGCTGGAGAACAAGGGCCTGCTAGCCGGCTCGCGCAACGGCACGGTGGTGGCGGATTTCCTGGCGCCGCTCAGCGGGCCGCTGGAGGGGCTGTTCGGCCGGAATCCCCGCATCGCCGGCGACTACTTCGAATATCGCCGTCTGATCGAGCCGGAAGCCGCCGCGCTGGCCGCCGCGCGCATCACCCCGCCCGAGCGGGCGGGTCTGGAGGACTGCCTCGCTGCCCTGCGGACGGCCCATGCCCGCGCCGTGCCCGCCGAGGAGGCGGCGGAGGACCTGCGGCTGCATCAGATCGTGCACGAGGCGAGCCACAATCTGGTGATGCTGCACGTGCTGCGGGTGTTCGCCGGCCTGCTGCGGCGGGGCATCCTGCTGAGCCACGAGCAGTACTGGCAGCGCGACGCGCTGCGCGTTGCCATCCTGGAGCAACACCAGGTACTCGGCGACGCCATCCTGCGGGGAGATGCCGCGGCGGCCGGGGAGGCGATGCGCGTGCACATTACCTTCACTGAGGCCGCCTTCCACGAGCTTCAGCAGGAGGCGTCGCGCCTCTCCGAGACGCTGCGCAAGCATGACGTCCGCGTGCTGGTCAGCGCGCCGGCCGGACGCGCAGGCGGTGCGGCCGAGGGAAGATAGGCCGGCGCCTGCTCACTCCCAGGGCACGGTGCCGAAAGCGTCCAGCGGAATGCGAAGGTAGCGCCGGCCATTGCTTTCCGGTGGTGGCAGGCGGCCGCCAGCAATGTTCACCTGCAAGGCGTGCAGGATGAGCTTCGGCATCGGCAGGGTACGGTCGCGCGCCGTCCGCAGGCGGACGAAGCTCTCCTCATCCTGCCCTTTCACATGCGCGTTCTGCTGCTTCTGCCCGGCGACCGTGCTTTCCCAGGCGACCGGCCGCCCGTTCGGCTGGTAGTCGTGCCCGGTGAAGAGGCGCGTCGTGTCGGGCAGGGCGAGGATGCGCTGGATGCTGCGCCAGAGCGCCCGCGCGTCGCCGCCTGGGAAGTCGGCCCGCGCCGTACCGCCATCCGGCATGAACAGGGTATCGTGCACGAAGGCGGCGTCGCCGACGACAAAGGTGACCGAAGCCATGGTGTGCCCGGGGGAGAAGAGTACTGACCCCTCAAGCTCGCCAATGCGGAACCGATCTCCGTCCTCGAACAGCCGGTCCCATTGAGAGCCGTCGATCGGAAAGCTGTCAGGCAGGTTGTAGAGCTCCTTCCACAGCCGCTGCACCCGGACCACCTGCGCTCCCGTCGCCGTTGGAGCGCCCGTCACGGACTTGAGGTAGCCGGCCGCCGAGAAGTGGTCGGCGTGTGGATGGGTGTCGAGTATCCATTCCAGGCGCAGGCCGCGCTCCCGCAGATGGGCGAGAATCGCATCCGCCGAGCGCGTGGCGGTTGAGCCGGACTTCTCGTCGAAGTCGAGCACGGGGTCGATCACGGCGCAGGCGCCGCTGACCGGGTCGGAAACGACGTATTGCAGGCTGCAGGTCCGCGGGTCGTGGAAGGCCTTCACCTCCGGCGCGGCAACCTGCCTGGCCGCCTCGGCTCCGTACTGCGCCTTACGCATGCCGCAACCTCCTTTGCTTGCCACGCTGCCTCAGCTCACTCCGGCACCGAAGCGGGGCCTTCCTGGACCCCCAGGGTTATAGTTGGCCTTTTGACATTTTGAAGATAGCTTAAGTGACCAATTATCACCACCTGTCGCCTGCTCGGCGCTGCGGCCTGTTCCTCCGGCCCCGACGGCGCCCCTGAAGCCAAGGACCGGACATGACCGAGCCGAACACCGAGAATCGGGGACCGCCGCTGCTCCATGATCCCGCGCCGGACTTCCGCGCCCGCACCACACTGGGTGAGCGCGGCCTGTCGGATTATCGCGGGCGCTGGCTGTTGCTCTTCTCGCATCCGGCCGACTTCACGCCGGTTTGCACAAGCGAGTTCATCGCCTTCTCCCGCGCAGCCGACCGCTTCGAGGCGCTGGGCTGCGCACTGCTTGCGCTTTCGGTGGACAGCCTGTTCTCGCACCTTGCCTGGATCCGCAGCATCCATGCGCAGTTCGGCGTCAAGGTGCCGTTCCCGGTCATCGAGGACCCCTCGATGGCGATCGCCCGCGCCTACGGGATGATCGCCCCGCAGGCGCCGAACGCCGCGATGGTGCGCGCCGCTTTCGTGATCGACCCTGACGGCATCATCCGCGCCATCAGCTGGTATCCGATGACAACCGGGCGGAACGTGGAGGAGCTGCTGCGCCTTGTGGCGGCGTTGCGAACTTCGGATGCGCATGACGTCTCGACGCCGGAAGGCTGGCAGCCGGGTGACGACGTCATCCTGCCGCCCGACCTGACGCCCGAGGCCGCCTTCGCAACGGCGGAGCAGGGAGGCGATTGGTACTATCGCACCGGCCCGCTGCCACGCCCCGCGCGGGAGCGACGCCGGTGAGCCTCGATCCCGTCGTCATCGCCGATGTCGCCGCGCAACTGCGGGTCCTGGCGCATCCCGCCCGCCTGCGCATCGCCCTGCACCTGCTGGAGGGCGAATGCGCCGTCGGCCAGATCGAGGCGGCGCTGGCGATCCGGCAGCCCAACCTTTCTCAGTATCTGGGCGAACTGCGCGAGGCAGGCCTGCTCCTGACCCGCCGGGAATCCCGGGCGATCTTCTACCGCGTGGCTCCCGGCGGACCGGAGCGGCTCCTCGCCAGCCTCCGACAAGGGCTGGGGCAGGGGGCGCCTGTCCTGCCACCGTCTGCCCCCCTGTCCACCCCGCACCGCCGCCTGATGCCGGCGGCCAGCTTCGCCGTGGTGCGCGGCGCGCGATGAACATTCCCATGCGGATGCTCTCTCGCCTGCCGGTTGACGGCCCCGGCGCGGTCCTGTGGAAACCGGAAGAGACGAACTGACGATGCTGCTGCAATCCGTTCTGGCCGTGCTTTCCGGCGGGCTGGTGGGCTTCACGCTCGGCCTGATAGGCGGCGGTGGCTCCATCATGGCGACACCGCTGCTGCTCTACGTTGTCGGCCTCCAGCCGCATATGGCCATCGGTACCGGAGCACTGGCCGTCTCAGTTAATGCTTTCGCCAACTTTGCCGGCCATGCGCGTGCCGGCAACGTGCGCTGGCGCGATGCGGCCATCTTCGCTGCAATCGGGGTAATCGGGGCCGCCATAGGCTCGTTCTTCGGCAAGAGCGTGGATGGGCAGCGGTTGCTCTTCCTTTTCGCCCTGCTGATGATCGTGGTTGGCGTGATGATGCTGCGGCGTGGGCGCGGCGGTGGCCCGGCGCCATCCGCGCATGGCACGACCAGCCGCCTGCTGGTGGTGGGTAGTGCGCTCGCCGTGGGCTTGCTTGCGGGCTTCTTCGGCATTGGCGGCGGCTTCCTGATCGTGCCGGGGCTGCTTTTCTCCACCGGAATGCCGATGCTCTACGCGGTCGGCTCCTCACTGCTGGCGGTGGGCGCCTTCGGCCTCACCACGGCCGTCAGCTATGCCGCCTCCGGCCTGGTGGACTGGCGCGTTGCCGCTGAATATATCGGCGGCGGCTTGGCGGGCGGTTATCTCGGCATGTTGCTTGCCTGCCATCTGGCCGGACATAAAGCCACGCTGAACCGGATCTTCGCCGGCCTTGTCTTCATTGTCGCCCTCTACATGCTCTACCGCAACGCTGCCGCCTTCCACCTCGCGCCTTAGGGCGACGTGACGGCGTGGGCGGGGAATGGGAAACGCGCGAGCTGGCCTGCGCCTCGTGGCGGCGCCCACCTCAGACTGTGCGCAAGCTAATGAACGCCGAGGCCGAGCCGGAAGGGGTTTTACCTCAACGCTCACCTCGAATGGGGCGACTCGCCGTCCGCGGCATCCGGGCCTCCGGCGTCCATGACTTGTCCCGATGAAGCGGACGGGTTTACCCCGAAACGGATTCCCGGGTGCGCAGGCCTGCCATCACGACGATTTCGGTCGGGGCGTCGATCGCCAGCAGGCTCGTGCTGTTCATCGACCCACCCGCGCCGCAGTCCGGCCGCGCTTCGTCGGAAGCAACACTAAGGGGACCCGTTGCAGCCCCAGCCAGCATAGCCGTGTCGGCACCGCCGGCGCTGCGTCAGGCCGCTGCCCCGAGACGTGGCCGGAAAGTCTTCACCGAGCCATGCACCGTCTGCCATGGCGCCGATGGGCCGAGGCAGCGCCTCGACGCCGCCTCGGCCACCGAGCGGGACAGGCACTACAGCTCCAGCCGCTTGGAGGCGAAAGCGACAATGACGGCGCCGGCATGGACCGCATCATGACCGTCGCACGCCTTGTGCATGCCCATATGCCCGTCGGCACCCACTGGCAGCAGCTGCCACGCTCCATGGAGGACGCCTGCGATGCGATGGTCTTCGTGAATGCGTAACCGCGCCCGCACCGCGAGAACCTCGGAGCTGACTGTTCCGCCCGCCCCAGGAAGCCAGCCGGTGCCGGCTATGCGCATTTCGCAGGCCAATTCTCATTCGGGCAGCGCAAGTTCGGCCCCTGGAAGCCCGCCGAGGACTGGCCGGCGGTCAACAGAGCCACGCCCCGGACACAGGCACGCTGCGACCGAAGCGTCGGGAATGGTTCAGCGGTGCCAAGGAGCGGGGCCGGCAAGCCGGCCCCGACGTGTCTCGGTCCCTTGGCCAGCCAGCCTCAGGCCGGCTTGCGCGGCGTCGGGGTGGCGGTACCGGTGCGGGTATCCTCCACCTCAACATCCTGCCGCCTTACCGTGTCGCGCACTGTCTCCTCGTGCTGTGTGCTTTCCTTGTTGATGATCACTTCCTCGACCACGCGCGCCTCTTTCGAGACGACGGCTTCCTCGGTGTGCTCGGTGGCCTCGATGGTGCGGTCGCGGAAGGCCTCGTCGGCGCCGGTAAGTGGTCGGTCAACACTGCGCCGCTCGACGTTCACATGCTCCTGCCGCAGGGTGACATTCTCCGTAACCGGCCGCTCCTGAACGTAGGAGCGCACGCGCACACGGCCGCGTTCCGCATCGCGCTTGCCGACGCGCAACTGCTCCTCAACGACCGGGACGACTTCTTCACCGCCGCGACCTTCTGTCATGGGCGTGGCAGCGTCGCCGGTATCGCTCCTGTCGCTGCCGGCCATCGGCGCAGGAGTGGCGGTGGCGTGGTCAGTCGCGGCGCCGCTCACACCGCTGCGGCTTTCCGCCATGCCAGTCCGTTCTCCCGAGGCGGGGAGTCCCGGTGCGGCACTCGCCGCCAAGCCCATGCCCCCAGCGGGCATGCCCGTCGTGTCGCGGCCCATCGCTTCCGTGCTGGTGGTCCGGGTGTCGCTCGCATAGCCACCCCAGCCGCTCTGGCGCCATTCGGCCTCGCGCGTGTCCAGATCGACAGCACCATTCTGTTCGAACACGTCCATGACGTGCTCAACCTGGCCATCCTCGACCTCCACCGAGACGACGACGCCGCCGCGCCGTATCCCTTCGGAATAGGTATAGCGATCCTCATCCGGCATGAAGAGGCTCTTCAAGGAGGCCCAGATGCCCTGATCCTCCCCGGCCGTTGACAGGCCGGAGGAGACGGTGACGTCGTCACGGCCGTGCAGCCGCACTGCGGCACGGTCGATCCCGTCATGCTCGACCAGATGGCGAATGGTCTCGTCTGCCGCCTGGCGTGTGTCGAAAAGCCCGGTGATGGTGCAAGTCATGAAACCTCCTGCTTCGTTCTTCTGCCTCACGGCGAATCAGCCGATGGCGGGGAGGCGGGTTCTTCCTGCGCGGCAGGCAAGCGCTCGATGACCGCATGCTGCACGCGCCGCGCGACAGGCTGCCGCACCGTCTCCTCCGATTCCGTCTGGTGCAAGCGGATCTCCTCCTTGAGGACCAGCCGCCGCTCGACCACGAGAACTTCCTCGACGATTGGCACAATGAGGACGCCGTGCTCCTCGCGGATCTGCGGAACTTCCGTCACCTCACGGTCCACCGGGACCCGCTCGACCGCAGCCGTGCGGCTGCGCAGCCGTGCCTCGACCATCTCCTCGACCGTCTCGGTGCGAACCGAGACGCGGACACGGCCCGTCTGATACTCAGCTTTGCTGACCTTGAGGACTTCGTCGGCAACCGGCACAACAGTTGGCTCTGTTTCAGCCGGCATCGGCCCTCTCCCGTCATCTGAGAGAAAAACACGCGCCCGAAGCGGAAGTTCCGCACTCTTCTGGCAGTCACCGTGCGCCCTACCTCCTAAGGAGGGGCACCACGCCTCACCAGGGCAGGTCGATCCAGGAGAGATGCCCGCCCTTGCCGGCCCCGGTGTCGAGGAACACCGCCCGCCCACCGGCGGCGGAGACCGCGACGAAGGGGCGTCCGTTCAGGCTGCGCATCTCGTGTCCACAATAGACGGTGATGCCAGAGGGAATGCGGTGCACCCAGCTGTGCAGCCGCTCCGGATAGCCGTCGAGCCGCGTTCGGCTGGTCACCTGGCCGAACAGGGCGCGCGGCACCAGGCCCTCCGGCTTGCGCAGGCCGGCATCGGGCGGCGATGGTTCGCGCAACATGCGCGGGTGGAAGCCGCCATGCACGAAGAGCCAGGGGCCGAGCCGCAGCCAGGCCGGGGCATGGCCGATCTCCGCCAGTGCGCGCTCCTTCAGCGCAGGGCCGTCGGGCGCTGCATCGAGCTGCGCCAGCGTGACGCCCAGCCCTTCAGGGTCGGGCCGCACCACCGTGCCGGCCAGAGCGCGGCGCAGCTTGTGGTCGTGGTTGCCGAGCAGGAACAGGCCACGGCCCGCTTCACGCATGGTGAAGGCGAGGCGCAGCGCCTCCGGACTGTCCGGGCCACGGTCGGTCAGGTCTCCGAGTTGCAGGACGAAGAGGTTCTTCTCCTCCGCGCCGGCCAGCGCGATGGCGAAGCTGGCAGCGTCGCCATGCACGTCGCCGACCACGCGCAGCCCGGCGAAGGCGTCACGGAGCCGGTGCAGCAGTTCGGCGGGAGATTCACTCATTCGGCGGCTTTCATGCCCCGCAGGGCGGCAAGAGCGCGGGCGCGGCCGGCTTCCGGTTCCACCACGGGGGCGGGATAGGTGCGCCCGAGCACCACGCCGGCGCCGCGCAGCACCTCGGCCGGTGCGGACCAGGGTTCGTGCAGCCAGCGGTCCGGCAGGCGCGCCAGTTCGGGCACGAAGGTGCGCACATAGGCGCCGTCAGCATCGAACTTCCGGCCCTGCAGCACGGGGTTGAAAATCCGGAAATAGGGCGTGGCATCGGTGCCGCAGCCGGCCACCCACTGCCAATTGGCGCTGTTGTTGGCGAGGTCGGCGTCCACCAGCGTGTCCCAGAACCAGGCAGCGCCGTCCCACCAGGGCTGCAGCAGTTGCTTCACCAGCAGGCTGGCGGCGACCATCCGCACCCGGTTGTGCATCCAGCCATGCTGCCAGAGCTGGCGCATTCCGGCGTCCACGATGGGATAGCCGGTTCGGCCCTGCTGCCAGGCCCGCAGCAGGGCGTGGTCGGGCTGATAGGGAAACCTGGCGTAGTCGCTGCGCAGCGGCTGCTCCGGCAGTTCGGGGCGATGCCAGAGCAGATGATGGCTGAACTCCCGCCACAGGATCTCGCGCAGGAAGGTGCCGCGCCCTCCCTGCTGGCCACCGTGCTGCATCACTCCATGCCAGACCTGCCGCGCGGAAAGCTCGCCCCAATGCAGGTGCGGGGAGAGACGGGAGGTGCCGTCCTCGCCGGGGATGTCGCGGCCGGTGTCGTACTCCCCGGCGGCGTCCTCCAGGAACTCGTGCAGCCGCGCCTGGGCGGCGGCCTCGCCCGGTGTCCAGTAGTCCGGGAAGGCTGCGGCCCAGTCGGGGCGGGGAAGCAGCCCGAGCTCGTCCAGTGCCAGGCCGGCCCCGGGTGGTTGGACACCGTGCAAGCGGCGTGGCGCCGGCACCGGCGGCGGCGGGTCGCCCAGCGCCATCACCGCGCGGGCGAAGGGGGTGTAGATGGCATAGGGGCGGCCCTGGCCATTGCGCAGTCGCTCCGGCTCGATCAGCAGCGCGCCGTCATGCAGGTGCAGGCTGCGGCCATCGCGGCGCAGCGCCTCGGCCACCGCCTCGTCCCGCGCGCGGGTCCAGGGGGCGTGCTGGCGCCCGGCATGCACCGCCGCCGCGCCGATCCTCGCCGCCAGGGCCGGGATCACCTCGTGCGTGTCGCCGCGCAGCAGCAGCAAGGGTGCGCCGCGCTCCGCCAGGGCCGCGCCGAGTGCCGCCAGGCTGTGGTGCAGCCACCAGCGCCCCGCCCCGCCCGTGGCCCACCGGCCGGCGGCGGACTCATCGAGCACGAAGACCGGCAGCACCGGCCCCCCGGCGGCCGCGTGCAGCGCGGGATTGTCGGCGACACGCAGATCCTGGCGCAGCCAGAGCAGGGTCGGGGCTTCGGTCATGCCGGGGATGTGGGTGCGGCCTGGCTCCTGGTCAGGGCCGCGGCCAGATGCTTCATCGGTCCCACGGCCATGCTGAACAGCCGCTCCTTGCCGAGCAGGAATGCGCGGCCGCCGCGCGGGAAGAGGGCGGCCACCGGCGCCTCGGTGATCGCCAGCCCGCCGGTATAGGCACCGAAGGAGGGCAGCAGGATACGGCGCGCGTCGGTCATGAAGCAGGGCCGCGTCACCGCGCCGCAGCGGGTGGCCATGCTGGCCTTGGGATGGAAATGTCCGCTCAGCTCGAAGCCCGCGGCGTTGCCGGGAATGCCCTGGTGGCGGAACACGAGCGGCCCGAGGCGTAGCTCCTCGGTCGCCATTCCCGGCAGCGCCTCGGGCGGCAGCGGGTCATGGTTGCCGAGCACCCAGGTCACCTCGCGCCCGTCCAGCGCCTGCCGCAGCGTGGCGCGCTCGGCGGCGGGCATTCGCGCAGCCCCGGCCGCGTCATGAAAGCTGTCGCCGAGGAAGACGAGGTGCTCGGGCGCATAGCGCCGCAGCAGCGGTACCAGCCGGGCCAGAGTCTCGCGCGTATCATAGGGTGGGACGAAGCGGCCGCGGGCGGCGAAGTGGCTGCCCTTCTCCAGATGCAGGTCGGAGACGGCAAGCAGCTTCCGGGCGGGCCAGAACAGCACGCCCGCCGGATCGAGGGCCAGGCGTTCGCCGGCCAGGTGCAGGGGCGCGGAAATCATTGCTTTGCGTGCGTTACCGGACGGGAGGCCGGGCGGGAAGAGGCGTTTTCACGCCGCCTGCGGAATGGCGGGCTCAGACGGCCCCGTGCCGCAGGCGCTGGCGGGCATGGCGCGGCGAACGGCGGGGGCCGCGCTCCCGTGGCGGCCGGGGCGAGGCACCGGGGGACAGCATCTCCAGCCCCAATGTGCCGGTGAAGTGGTCGGCGCCCTCCGTCGCCTCCTCCACCAGGGCCTCGGCCTCGGCCAGCAGCGCGTCCTCAGCGCTGCCGGCAACCCATTCACGCCCTTCCTCGATCAACGCCGGCACGGCCAGCGGCGAGACCCGGTCCAGCGCGCGGTGCCGGATGCGTCCCTTGATGCGCGCCAGCAGCGCGCCGATACGGCCGACATCGGTGAGCCCCGCTGCCGCCTCGGCGCGGGTGGCGCGCAGCAAGATGTGCTGCGGGTCGTGCTTGCGCAGCACGTCGTAGATCAGGTCGGCCGACATGGTCATCTGCCGCCCGGACTTCTCCTGGCCGGGGTGGTGCTTCTCCAGCAGCCCGGCGATGGTGGCGATGTTGCGGAAGGAACGGCGCAGCATGGAGCTGTCCGCCATCCATTCCTCCAGCTCCTCGCCCAGCAGGTCCTCGGCGAAGAGGTGATCCATGTCCTCCGGCGGGAAGGCGGACCAGGTGGCCAGCACATAGTCGGTGCCGAGGAAGCCGAGCGGGCCAAAGCCCATCCGCTCCATCCGCCGGGTCAGCAGCATGCCGAGGGTCTGGTGCGCCAGCCGCCCCTCGAAGCAGTAGGCAACGAGGAACCAGCGGCCGCGATGTGGGAAGGTCTCGACCAGCAGCCCCTCGCGCGGCGGCATCTCCGAGGCGTGGCGCTGGAGGCTCAGCCATTCCTGCACGGGAGGCGGCAGTTCCCGCCAGCGCCGCGGCTGCGACAGGATGGCGCGCACACGGCGAGCGAGGTCGGTGGTCAGCGGCAGCTTCGAGCCGCCATAGGCCGGCACGCGTGGCTCGCCTTCGCCGCCCGGCGAGACGACGACCGCGGTCGGGTCCAACCGCTCGTAGCGCAGGAGCTGGCCGGCGAACATGAAGTTGTCGCCGGGCTGGAGGGTGGAGACGAACCATTCCTCCACCTCGCCCAGCACAGGGCCGCCGCGCAGCCGCACCTTGAGCAGCGGCGTCTCGACGATGGTGCCGAGGTTCATCCGCAACTGCCGCGCCACCTGGGTGGAGCGGACATGGATCATGCCCTCGCTGTCGCGGAACAGCTTGCGGAAGCGCTCATAGGCGGCGAGGGCGTAGCCGCCATCCTCGACGAAGCGCAGAGTGTCATCGAAGTCACGGCGGGCGAGGGCGGCATAGGGGGCGGCATGCGTGACTTCGGCGAAGAGGTCGTCGGGGTGGAAGGGCGCATGGCAGGCCATGGCCAGGATATGCTGCGCCAGCACGTCCAGCCCGCCAGGGCGGGGCGGCTCGCCATCGACATCCCCCGCGGCGACGGCCTCGATCGCTGCGCGGCACTCCACCACCTCGAAGCGGTTGGCCGGCACCAGCAGGGCGCGGGAGGGTTCGTCCATCCGGTGGTTGGCGCGGCCGACGCGCTGGAGCAGCCGCGCCACGCCCTTCGGCGCGCCGACCTGGATCACCTGGTCTACCGCGCCCCAGTCGATGCCGAGGTCGAGCGAGGCGGTGGCCACCACGGCGCGCAGCTTTCCCGCCGCCATGGCCGCCTCCACCTTGCGGCGCTGCTCGACGGTCAGCGAGCCATGGTGCAGGGCGATCGGCAGGTTGTCGTCATTGAGCCGCCAGAGCGCCTGGAAGCACAGCTCGGCCTGGGCACGCGTGTTGACGAAGATGATGGTGACGCCTGCGCCCTTCAGGGCCTCATAGACCTCCGGCATGGAGGCGAGCCCCATATGCCCGCCCCAGGGCAGCCGCCCCGCCGGCAGGACGATGTCGAGCGCCGGCGCCGCGCCGCCCTCGGCCCGCACCAAACGTACCGACTCCGCCCGTGCATCCTCCGCCACCCAGGCGGCAATGGCCAGGGGATGCGCGACGGTGGCCGAGAGGCCGAATCGCCGCATGTCCGGCGCCAGCCGGGAGAGGCGGGACATGCAAAGCGCGAGCTGATCGCCACGCTTGGTCCCGGCCAGGGCATGCACCTCGTCCACCACCACGCGGGCGAGGCTGCCGAACATGTCTTCCGCATCGGGAAGGGAGAGTAGCAGGGTCAGGCTCTCGGGCGTGGTCAGCAGGATCTGAGGCGGCTGCGCGCGCTGGCGGGCCCGGCGGTTGGCCGGGGTGTCGCCGGTGCGGGTCTCGACGGTGATGCCGAGGCCCATCTCCTCGATCGGCGCCAACAGGTTGCGGGCGATGTCCACCGCCAAAGCTTTTAGTGGCGACACATAAAGCGTGTGCAAACCCGGGCGCGGATCGCGGTGCAGGTCGATCAGGCTGGGCAGGAAGCCGGCCAGGGTCTTGCCACCCCCTGTTGGCGCGATGAGCAGGGCGGAGCGATGGGCTTCCGCCGCCTCCAGCATGGCGAGCTGGTGCGGGCGGGGCTGCCAGCCGCGCGCGGCAAACCAGTTGGCGAAAGGTTCCGGCAATGTTCCCATGGGCGCGGCGGATATGGCCCCCGCGCCGGCTCCTGCCAAGCCTCGGGCTATTGCAGCGCGCCCCAGCGCTCCACCGCCGGCTCGGCGGTGGCCCACTGCCAGCCTTCCACCTGCTTGCAGGCGGTGGTGATGAAGATGCCGGCGGGCGGGTCGGCCGGCTTGTCGCCGGCGACGGAGAACAGCACCTCGCGGCAGTCGGCGAGCGGGTTCTCGATCACCCGCGTGACCTCCATCTGGCCTTCCAGGTTCTGGTAGCCGAAGGGCAGTCCGTGGTCGATCTTCCAGGGGCGGCTTTCGCCGGGCTGCATGGCCCCGGCGGTGGCGGCGATGGCCTGCTGCTCGTCATGGCGCAGGCCGCGGAACCAGCTCGACAGGGCGGCGCTGACCGCCGTGCGGATGCCGAGCCCGATCGCATAGCCTATCGCCGGATTGCTGGTGAGGCCGCCGACGGTAATGCCGCCGACGCTGCCCGCGATCTCCCCGGCGCCGGTCGTCACCTCCCCGTCCTTTCCGCAGCCCGCCACCATCAGTGCCAACAGCACCAGCGCGCAGCGGCGGCTCACTGCAGCGCGCCCCAGCGCTCGGTGGCCGGCTCGGCGCTGGCCCATTTCCACTGCGCGCCGTTGCGGCAGATGACAGCGGTGTAGAAGCCCCGCTCCGGTGCCTTGGGCGGGTTGGGCGGCGCCTTGCCGGGATGCGGGTGCTCCATCGCCTCGACGGAGAAAACGATCTCCCGGCAACTGAGGCCAAGCCCGCCGATGTCGCGGCTGACGGTGACCTGACCCTGGTGGTCGTCGGCGATGGGCACGGAATGGGCGATCGACCAGCTCGCCACCTGCCCGACGGTCAGCGGGCCGGCGGCTGCGGCGATGCTGTCCTGCTCGGCGCGCTGCAGGCGACGCTGGGTGTATTGCAGCCCCGCGCGCGCTACCGACTGGACGCCGAGGCCGATGCCGGCGGCTACCGCGCCGTTATCGGTCACTGCCGTGGAGATCGCGGCGCCGGTAAGGCCCGCTATGTCGGCCGTGCCTTCAGTGAGGAAGGCGTTGCAGCCCGGCAGCACCAGCAGGGCGCCCAGCACCAGGACAGGCTTCATGCCAAGGAGATACTCCCTTCAATCATGCTGTTCCTGTCTGGCACAGGGATGGCGGAGGGCAAACCCAGAAAGCGCAATAGGAACCGCTACAGGCGCGCAAGTACCTGGTCGGTGAAGGCCGCGGCGCTGCCCAGATAGCTGGCGGGGTCGGTCAGCCGGGCCAGCGACTCGGCATCCAGGACCCCGGCCACACAGCTGTCGCGGCCGAGCGCTTCCGCGAGGGTGACATGCTCGGCCAGGGCGGTGTCGCAGGCGCGCGAGACTGCCTCATGCGCGCCGCCGCGGCCGAGCATCGGGGTCAGCCCCATCATCACCGCCTCCGCCATGATCAGGCCGCCGCTGGCCTCCAGGTTGCGCCGCATCCGTGCGGTATCCACGGTCATGCCCTCGGCGATGGTCACCGCCTGGACAAGCGCGCCGTGCGCGAGGGTGAAGGCCTGCGGCAAGGCCAGCGGCTCCGTCTGCCAGGGGCCGGCGCCGCGCTCCTGGTCCACGCTCATGGCGCCGAGCATCTGCGGCACCAGTGCCTGCACGCCATGCGCCTGGGCCACGACATATTCGCAGCCGATCGGGTTGCGCTTCTGCGGCATGGTCGAGGAGGCGCCGTGTCCGGGATTGTAGGGCTCGGCCACCTCAGCCACCTCGGTCTGCATCAGCAGCATCACATCGCTCGCGAATTTGCCGAGGGAGCCAGCCAGCAGGCCGAGGAAACAGACCGCCTCCGCCATGGAGTCGCGGGCGGCGTGCCAGGGTATGTCAGGAGCGGTGAGGTCCAGCTCCTGGGCCAGCGCCTCGGCGACCGTGATGCCGCGCCCGCCGAGAGACGCAAGCGTGCCCGCCGCGCCGCCGAACTGCAGCTTCAGCACGCGCGGCATGAGTTGCTCCAGCCGCTGCCGCATGGTGATGAGCGGCGAGAGCCAGACGGCGCATTTATAGCCGAAGGTGACCGGCAGGGCCTGCTGCAGATGGGTGCGGCCGGCCATCACCGTCTCCCGGTGCTGCCGTGCCCGCTCCGCCAGTGCCGCGTTCAGCCGGTCGAGATCGGTGGCGATCAGGACAAAGGCCTCGCGCATCTGCAGAACGACAGCGGTGTCGATGATGTCCTGTGTGGTAGCGCCCCAATGCACCCAGCGGCCGACCTCCGTGCCGGCCAGGGCGGCGAGCTGCCGTACCAGGCCAATCACCGGGTAGCCAGCCGCGCGGGTGGCGCGGGCGAGGGCCGGAAGGTCCAGCTTATCCACCGCTGCTGCTTCCGTAATGGCGGTGGCGGCCTCCTCCGGGATGATGCCGAGGCGCGCCTGGGCGCGGGCCAGCGCCGCCTCCACCGCAAGCATCTGCCCGAGGAAGGCCCGCTCGCCCACAACCATGCGCATGGCATCGGTGCCATAGAGCACGGAGAGCACCGCTCCATCGGCCGGATTGACGGACAGCATTGAGGCTTGGCCCTCCCTGAAATCCAGCTCGCAATGGCAGCAACCCCGCGGAAACCCGGAGGTTGCCTGCCGCCACGGCTGGCTAGGTCCCCGTCACGTCAGGGCTTCAAGATGCGTCAGCATGGCCCCGGCCAGCGCCTCGGGGGCCTCGTAGTTCGGGATGTGGCGTGTGCCGGGGAGGGTGACGAGACGGGCACCGGGAATGGCCGCGCACAACGCCGCCGTCGCGGCCGGCGGCACAACCGGATCATGCTCGCCGATGATCACGGTCGCCGGCGCCCGCATGCGGCCGAGCACCTCCCCGGGCCGGGCGTCGCGCAGCGCGGCGGCGGCGGCGGCATAGCCCATCCGGTCGGTCCGCAGCAGCATCCAGCGCAGCCCTTCGCCGGCTGGAGCTTCCGGATGCGCCACCCAGCGCGGCATTACCGCATCGGCCAGCACCTGCGTGCCCTCGGCGCGCACCGCATCGATGCGCGCCTGCCAGGTGACGGGGTCAGGGAACTCAAGCGCGGTGTCGATCAGCAGGAGGGAGGCCACGCGCTCCGGCGCGTCGGCGGCGAGCTGCTGCGCGATCCGGCCGCCGATGGAAAGCCCCGCGACATGCGCCCGGGCGACACCCAGCGCATCGAGCAGCGCCACGGCATCCCGCGCCAGCCCCTGCATCGAATACTCGCCAGGGCTTACGCCGGTAAGGCCGTGGCCGCGCAGGTCGGGACGGATGACGCGGAAGCGGCGGGCCAGGGTCTCGGCTTGCGGGTCCCAGACGTTCTGCGTCGTGCCAATGGAGTGCAGCAGCAGGAGCGCCGGCGCCGCCGCAGGCCCTTCCACCAAGCAATGCACGAGATGGTCCGCGATCCGGAGGAACATGCCTGGTGGTCCTGCTGGCCTGAGGGAGCGACCGTCGCGCCCCGGGCGGCCAAGGTCAAGTCGTCCTTCCGGCGCCGCATCGCCGGGCGGTGCTCAGCCGCCGGGCAGACCGGAGACCTGCTGCTCTGCCTGGCCGCGCATCGCCCAGCCGGTCGTACGCACTTCGATGGCGGCGGCGACGGCGTACATCGCGACGCCCATCACCGCCGTCACCATCAGGCCGGCGAAGACCAGCGGCACGTCGAAGCGGCTGCTCGCCACGAGCATGAGTTGTCCGATGCCGGCGTTGGAGCCGACCGTCTCGGCCAGGATGGAACCGACGAAGGCGACGGTGATGGCGATCTTCAGCGAGGCGAAGAAATAGGGCATCGCGCGCGGCAGGCCGACCTTGCGGATGATGTCGATCGGGCGGGCGCCGAGGGCGCGCAGTACGTCGCGCAGTTCCGGCTCCACCGTCGCGATGCCAGTGGCGACGTTCACCACGATGGGGAAGAAGCTGATCAGGAAGGCGGTGATGATGGCCGGCACGGTGCCGATACCGAACCAGATCACCAGGATCGGCACGACAGCCACCTTCGGCACCGAGTTGAAGCCGATCAGCAGTGGGTAGAGCCCGTGGTAGAGCAGCGTCGAGCTGCCGATGGCTACCCCCAGCGCCAGCCCGAAGACGATGGCGAGGCCAAAGCCCACCAGCGTCGTCATCAGCGTCTGCCAGGCATTCGCCAGCAGCGGCTGCCACCACTGCACCATGCTCGCGGCGATGGCGGAGGGCGCGGGCAGGATGAAGGCATCCACCTGCAACCCGCGCACCAGCGCCTCCCAGAGCAGGAAGGTGGCGGCGATGACCAGCCAGGGCAGCAGGGTCTGCAAGCGGCGACGGCGGCGTGCGGCGGCGGCCATGGCCGCCACGCGGCGGGCGTTGGCATCGCCGCGGCGTAGCGCGGAAGTATTGCTGCCGTGCGGTGCCAGGGTGGCTGGCTGCGAAGGGGGAGCGGCGTCACGCGGCATCGGCGAACTCCGCGCCTTTGCGGGCGGCGTTGATGTGGTCGCGCAGCTCGTGCACGAGGTCCTGGAAGTCCTGCCGGTAGGTGTCGTCGAGGCTGCGCGGGCGGGGGAAGGGGACTTGGCGGTCCGCCAGGATGCGGCCGGGGCGGGTGGACATCACCAGTACGCGGTCGGCGAGGAAGACGGCCTCCTTCAGGTCGTGCGTCACCAGGATGACGGTAGGCTTCAGCGTCAGGCAGACCTCCTGGAGCTGCGCCCAGAGATCCTCGCGGGTGAAGATGTCGAGCGCGCCGAAGGGCTCGTCCAGCATGAGCAACTGCGGGTCGTGGATCAGCGCGCGGCAGAGGCTGGCGCGCTGCTGCATGCCGCCCGAGAGCTGATAGGGAAACTTCTTCTCGAAACCGGCGAGGCCGACCATGGCGAGCAGGCCGCGCGCCTTGGCCTCGTAGGCGGCGCGCTCGGCGCGCAGGCGGCGGCGATGCGGCTCCACCACTTCCAGCGGCAGCATCACATTGCCCAGGATGGTGCGCCAGGGCAGCAGCGTCGGGTTCTGGAAGGCCATGCCGACGACGGAGAGCGGCCGGTCCACCTCCTGCCCGGCGACCACGACGCTGCCGGCGCTGCTTGGCCAAAGGCCGCTGACCAGCTTCATCAGCGTGGACTTGCCGCAGCCCGACGGGCCGACCACGGCAACGAATTCGCCACGCCGCACCGCGAGCGTGGTGTCCTGCAGGGCCAGCGTCCCCTCGGCGCCGCCGTAGCGCATCGAAACGCTGTCGATCTCGACGAAAGGCCGCTCCATCGCCGCCATGCCAGCCCTCTCGCGTCTGCCTGGCCTCAAGTGCCAAGCGGGCAGGGGAGAAAGCAAGCGCATCCGCACGGCGTCGTGGCCCTTCCGAGCAAGTGCGGCGCCATCATTGCCTGCGCCCTGGGCATTGCGCTCGGAAGCGGGGCAGGAGCCTCCCTCGCATCGCCGGCGAAACGTCATGCAACGCTGCCTCCCCTGGCGTGTTCCCGGGGATGCCCGAGCCGCTTTAGCCTGCCTGCATGATCCCTCTCGAACTTCTCACGCCGGACGAAATGGGCCGCGCCGACCGCGCCGCCATGGCGGCCGGCATTGCCGGCCCCCAACTGATGCAGGCGGCGGGCGCGGCCGTGGCGCGGGCCATTCGCGCGCGCTTCCGCCCCTGCCGTACGCTGGTGCTGGCGGGGCCGGGCAACAACGGCGGCGACGGCTATGTCGCCGCGCGGCTGCTGGAGCAGGCGGGCTGGCCCGTGGCGGTTGCCGCGCTCGCGCCGCCGCGTATGGGCAGCGATGCCGCCGGAGCGGCGGGGCAGTGGCGAGGACCGATGCTGCCCTTCAACCCGGCGGAGGTGGCGCGCGCCGGGCTGGTGATCGACGCGGTGTTCGGCGCCGGGCTGGCGCGGCCGCTGGAGGAACCGGTGGTGGACGTGCTGCGGGCCGTACGCGCGCCCCTCGTCGCGGTGGACGTGCCCTCCGGCCTGGACGGCGCTACCGGGCAGCCGCTTGGCTTCGCGCCGCAGGCTGCGCTCACCGTGACCTTCTTCCGCCGCAAGCCGGGGCATCTGCTGCTGCCCGGGCGCGGCCTTTGCGGTGAGCTGGAACTGGCCCAGATCGGACTGCCGGCTTCGGTGCTGGCGGAAATTGCGCCGCGCGCCTTCCACAACGCTCCCGGCCTGTGGCGCCTGCCGGTGCGGCAGCCGGAGAGCCATAAGTTCAGCCTCGGCCACGTCACTGTGCCGGCAGGCGCGGCGCTGACGGGTGCGGCGCGGCTCGCGGCGGGCGCGGCACGGCGCGCGGGGGCAGGGCTGGTCAGCCTCGCCGCGCCAGACCGCGCCACCGCCATGCTGCTGCGCTCCGGGGAGCCGGGGCTGATGGTGGCGGAGGATTCGCCGGCCGCCTTGCTGGGCGACGAGCGGCGCAATGTCTGGGTGCTCGGCCCCGGCTTGCCCGCGGCTCCGGCGACACGTGACCTGCTGCGCCGCGTGGTGGAAGCCGGACGCCAGGTGGTGGCGGATGGCGGAGCCCTGACGGCGGCGGCGGGCAAGCCTGATGCGCTGCATGGCGTCAGCGTTCTCACCCCGCATGCCGGCGAGTTCGCGCGCGTCTTCGGCGCGCCGGGCGCGGACCGGCTGACTGCGGTGCGTGCCGTGGCCACGGACCTCTCGGCGGTCACCGTCCTGAAAGGCTCGGACACCATCATCGCCGCACCGGACGGCCGCGTCGCCATCAACGACAACGCGCCGCCCGCGATGGCGACCGCTGGCAGCGGCGATGTCCTGGCGGGGCTCATTGCCGGGCTCCTGGCACAGGGCATGGCGCCCTTCGAGGCCGCCTGCGCCGGCGTCTGGCTGCATGGTGCGTCCGCGCAGCACGCCCTGCGTGGACGCGCCGCCGGAGCGCCGCTGCTACCCGAAGAGTTCATGGCGGAAATCGGTGTTACCCTCGCCTCCGTGCTTCCCTCATGACCCTCGGCTGAGGCATGGTTATCACCATATATTTCGCGGAGTTTCAGATCCGGTCCGCGCCGGGCAGGCTGAAGGAGGCACCATGTCAGACGTCGCTGTAGCGGAAGTCGGGTTGTTCGACCGGGCGCTGAAGCGGGTCGCACTGCTGTGGCGCGACATGGCATCCTCGGTGTCCGGCCCGGCCGAGGATGCTTCGTGGGAAGCGCGGATGCGCGCCTGCCTGGAGGCGCGCGGCGGCGAGATTTCGATGCGCAACCGCGCCGCCAGCCTGGCACAGTCTTACACCGTGCTGGAGGAGGCGGGGCGGCTGGCCTTTTTTCAGGCCCTGGCAAGCTTCGACTCGGACCCGGCGGCGGTGGAAGGAGCCATGCGCGAGGTCAGCGCGGCGCCCGACGTCGCCGCTCGCGCCGCCGCCAAGGCGCGGCTGCGCCGCATGCTGGAGCCGCCGCGCCTGCGGCTGCTGACGCAGTTCTCCACCATCCCGGACGGGGTGAAGTTCCTGGTCAACCTGCGGGCCGACCTGATGCGGATGATGGGGCGGGACCCCATGCTGATGGCGCTGGAGGCCGACCTGCGCGGCCTGCTCGCCAACTGGTTCGACCTCGGCTTCCTGGAACTGCGGCGGATCGACTGGCAGTCCCCGGCCGCGCTGCTGGAGAAACTGGTGGGCTATGAGGCGGTGCACCGCATCCGCACCTGGCGCGATCTCAAGAACCGCCTCGACTCCGATCGCCGTTGCTATGCCTTCTTCCACCCGCGCATGCCGGAGGAGCCGCTGATCTTCGTCGAGGTGGCACTGGTGAAGGGGCTCTCCGCCTCCGTTCAGAAGCTGCTGGACGAGAAGGCGCCGGTGCAGGACCCGCGCGAGGCCGATACCGCCATCTTCTATTCCATCAACAACTGCCAGCGCGGGCTGGATGGCATCTCCTTCGGCAACTTCCTGATCAAGCGCGTGGTGACGCTGCTCTCCGAGGAGTTCCCGAACCTCAAGGCCTTCTCGACCCTCTCGCCGATCCCTGGCTTCCGCCGCTGGCTGGAGGAGCAGCTCATCGAGCCGCAGCCGAACCTGCTGTCGGAGGAGGAGGACAAGCTGCTCGCTGAGGCATCCGGCCTGGATGACGGCCATGCCGCGCTGCGCGCCCTGCTGGCCAGCCGCCGCCCGCTTTCGGAAGCCTTCTGCGGCAAGGCGGAGCCGGTGCTGACTCGGCTCTGCGCCCGTTACCTTCTCGTCGAGAACGGCAAGCGGGGCCGCCGGGCGCTTGATCCGGTGGGGAACTTCCACCTCTCCAACGGCGCGCGGGTGGAGCGGATCTGCTGGCGCGGCGACATCTCCGAGAAGGGCATCCGCGAGAGCCTGGGCTTCATGGTGAACTACCTCTACGATCCCGGGCGGATCGAGAGCTACCACGAGACCTATGTGGGCGAGGGCAACCGCCCGGCCGCTCCGGCGCTGCGCAAGCTGGCGCGCAGCGTGCTCTGAGGCCGGGCCGCCAGAGGCGGGCAGGGGAGGCGGCCTGCCCGTTCAGGCCGGCAGCAGGGCGGCCGGAAGCTGCTCGAACCCCGGCCGCCCGATCAGGTAGCCCTGGAACAGGGTGATCCCGAGGTCGCGCAGTGCCAGGAACTCGTCCCGTGTCTCCACGCCCTCGGCCACGACGGTAATGCTCAACTCCGCGCAGAGCGCGACGACATGGCGGATGATGATCCGCCGGACCCGGTCCTGGTCCACGCCGCGAACCAGGGCCATGTCGAGCTTCACCGTGTCCGGTTGGAAATCGGCGAGCAGGCTGAGGCCGGAGTAGCCGGCACCGAAGTCGTCGATGGCCGTGCGGAAGCCGATCTCGCGATAGCAGGCGAGGATGCGGAGCAGGTGCTTGGGGTCCTGCACCGCCTCGTTCTCGGTGAACTCGAAGACCAGCCGCTCGCGCGGCAGGCCGGCCTGCTGTGCCGCTGCCAGGCTGGCGCGGATGCAGGCGCGCGGCTCATAGACCGCATTGGGCATGAAGTTGATGGAGAGCGCCGCCGTCGTCGCGCCAAGCCCGAGGGCGGTGGCCATCGTGATGGCGCGGACGCGGCAGGTCTGGTCGAAGAGATAGCGGTTCCCGTCGTTCACCCGGGCGATCACGCTGCCGGCGCCTTCGCCATTCGGGCCGCGCACCAGCGCCTCATAGGCGTAGAGGGCGGTGCCGCCCTCGGGCGGACAGTGCAGGATCGGCTGGAAGGCCATCGAGAGCGGGGGGATGGTGACGCTTCCGTCGCGGCAGGCGGCGCAAGCCCGGTGAGGCTCGCCGTGTTCGGCGTCAAGGCGGTTCAAGGCGGCAACTCTCCAGCTGGCGGCCGCCTCAACCTGCGCGACACACGATAACGAAAGATAAACGAGGGAAGCCTTGGTCCGCCAGCCTATCACCCATAGGCTAGTCCCGTCCAAGACTGCGGGTAACAAGGGGAAGCTGATGAACGCCACGCCCGATCCGCGCGCCCTGCGCGCCGCCGATGATCCGGCCTACCGGCTGCGGATGCTGCGGGCGCTGGAGCGCAAGCTTCTCTGGCTCTCCGCCTGGACCATCCACCACGCCAACCACATTCGCCCCAACCGCGACGGGCTGAAGGTCGGCGGCCACCAGGCCTCCTCCGCCTCGGTCGCGGCGATCATGACGGCACTGTACTTCGACATTCTACGGCCACAGGACCGGGTGGCGGTGAAGCCGCATGCAGGGCCGGTCTTTCACGCGGTGAACTATCTGCTGGGGCGGCAGGATCGCGAGAAGCTCTCCACGCTCCGGGCCTTCGGGGGCATCCAGCCCTATCCGAGCCGGGTGAAGGATGGGCCGGAGGTGGACTTTTCCACCGGATCGGTCGGCCTGGGCGTGGCGATGACCAGCTTCGCCTCCCTGGTGCAGGATTATGTGCGGCTGCATGAGCTTGGGCGCCCGGAGCTGCCGCACGGGCGTCATGTCGCCATCGTCGGCGATGCCGAGCTTGACGAAGGCAACATCTACGAGGCCCTGCTGGAGGGCTGGAAGCACGATGTGCGCGATGTCTGGTGGGTGGTGGACTACAACCGCCAGAGCCTGGATTCCGTGGTGCCCGACCGGCTCTTCGGCCGCATCGAGGGCCTGTTCCGGGACATGGGGTGGAACGTCGTCACCCTGAAATACGGCCGCAAGCTGGAGGCGGCCTTCGCCCGGCCCGATGGCGAGCACCTGCGCCGCTGGATCGACGACTGCCCCAACAGCCTCTACGCCGCACTGACCTTCCAGGGCGGCGCCGCCTGGCGCAGCGCGCTGCTGGCCGAGCTGGGCCGGGTGCCCGGCATCCGCGCCATCATCGACCCGCTGACCGACGAGGAGCTCGGCGCGCTGATGACCAATCTCGGCGGTCATGACGTCGAGACGCTGACCGAGGCCTTCCGCGCCCAGGAGGCGGCCGGCGACCAGCCGACCTGCTTCATCGCCTATACCGTCAAGGGCATGGGCCTGCCCTTCGCCGGGCACAAGGACAACCATGCCGGGCTGATGACCAAGGAGCAGATGCAGGCCTTCCGCGAGGAGATGCGCATCCGCCCCGGGCATGAATGGGACCTGTTCGAAGGGCTGGACATCCCCGAGGCGGAGCTGCGCGCCTTCCTCGGGCAGGTGCCCTTTGCGCAACCGTTGACGCCGGAGGGCCGCAGCCTCACCGCGCCCTACGTGCCGGTGCCGGAACGGCTGCCACCGGTGCGCCTGCCGCCGAACCGCACGCTCTCCACCCAGGCCGCCTTCGGCGAGCTGATGGCCGAGATCGGACGTGGCGGAAAGGAGATGGCGCCGCTGGCCGAGCGCGTCGTCACCACCAGCCCGGACGTGACGGTCTCCACCAATCTCGGCCCCTGGGTGAACCGGCGCGGCATTTTCGACCGCCACCTGAAGAACGACGTGTTCCGCGACGCCAAGGTGGCCTCGGCGCAGCGCTGGGGCATGTCGCCCAAGGGGCAGCATGTCGAGCTGGGTATCGCCGAGCAGAATCTGTTCCTTGTGCTCGGCGCGCTAGGCTTGGCGGACCGGATGCATGGCGCGCGGCTGCTTCCGGTCGGCACGGTCTACGATCCCTTCGTCAACCGCGGCCTCGATGCGCTGATCTACGCCTGCTACCAGGATGCGCGTTTCCTGCTGGTCTCCACCCCTTCGGGCCTCTCCCTGGCGCCCGAGGGCGGGCAGCACCAGAGCGTCAACACCCCACTGATCGGCATGGCCCAGGACCGGCTCGTCGCCTACGAGCCCTCGCACGCCGACGAACTGGCCATCCTGCTGCGCTACGCCTTCCACCACATGCAGCAGCCGGATGGCTCGGCGGTCTGGCTGCGGCTCTCCACCCGCGGCGTGCCGCAGCCGGAGCGTAGCCTCGATCCGGCTGCGGTGATCGAGGGCGGCTACTGGGCGGTGCCGCCGGAGCCGGGCGCGCGCATTGCGATCGCCTATCAGGGTCCGGTGGCGCCGGAGGCCTGGACCGCCTTCGAGGCACTGCGCGAGGAGGAGCCGGGCGCCGGACTGCTTGCCATCACTAGCCCCGACCGCCTGCATGACGGCTGGCTGAAGGCGCGCCGCGCGGCGCGGCAGGGTCCGGGCGCGGCGCTCTCGCCCGTGGAGCGGCTGCTGGCGCCGCTGGCGCCCGGCGCGGCGATCGTCTCCGTGCTGGACGGGCATCCGGCGGCGCATAGCTGGCTGGGCGCGGTGCGCGGGCACCGCGTGGTGCCGCTCGGGGTGGACCGCTTCGGCCAGTCCGGTGACATCCCCGACCTCTACCGGGAATACGGGCTGGACACCGACGCCATCCTCGACGCCTGCGCCCAGGCGTTGCTGGCGGGGTAGGGCAGCCGTTCAGGCCTGCGCTTGGGCGTGCTCCCGCAACAGGGCAGCGAGCGCGCCGGGTGCCTCGCGCGGATGGCGCAGCCGCCATAGGCGGAGATGGGCGTGTCTGCCCTCCGCTAGCGTGGCTTCGAGGCTCGCGCGGCGGCCGCGCCACTGGCTCCAGGCCCAGCGGATGGGATGGCTGGCGCGCCACCAGTTCCGCCAGTCCTCGCGGTTGCCGTTCCACAGCTCCTGCCGGCTCAGCGCGCGCTGGACGGAGCGACGGATGACACGGAGCATGATGGGCAGGCGCTGGTAGTCCAGCCAAACCAGATGCCTGGCGCGACCCCAGACGAGGGAGCGGACGGCGCTGTAGTTGCCATCCACGACCCAGGCCGGGCCCGCGGTGGCGGCCGCGACCCGCGCAGCGAAGACCTCCGGCGCGGCGGGAGCCCAGCCAGGGTCCCAGTGCAGCGCATCCAGCTCGACATGAGAGGCGCCGAGCCCCTGGGCCAGCGCGCGGGCAAAGGTGCTTTTGCCCGCGCCGGAAATGCCGATCACCACAACGCGCACCGGACCCTCCCCACCTGGCGGCGGCGCAGGATGGATCGGCGCCGGATAGCCGGCAACCAGGCTGCCACCGGCGCTTTGTGCCCTGCGGGAGGCGCTCCTCGCCCCGCCTCTCCCGGCGTCCGGATCTTCCGCGCTTGCCTCCCGCCGGCGCCTTGGCGGCGGTCCCCCTCCTCAGCCAGGAACCACGGCCCGTGACCTCTGCGCTCCTTCCGCTGTCCCGCCGTGGCCTTGTCGGCGGTGGTACCTTCAGCCTGCTCGGTGCCGGGCTGGCGCGTCCGGCCCTCGCTACGGGGCCGGTCCCGCCTGCGCCGGCGGATATCGGGAAGGTCGAGAACGGCCGCGTTGCCTTCCCGAACTGGAAGGGCGAGGCGGACCGGCCCTCGCCGCCGCCGCCGGCGCCGATGCCCCCTGGCGAGCGGGTGGGGTTCGCGGTGGCCGGGCTGGGGCGGCTCTCGCTGGAGCAGATTCTCCCGGCCTTCGCCGAATGCAAGCGGGCGCGGCCAGTGGCGCTGGTCTCCGGCACGCCGGAGAAGGCGAAGGTGGTGGCGGCGCAGCACGGCATCCGGCCGGACGCCATCTACGGCTACGACGACTTCGACAGCATCCGCGACAATCCGGAGATCCGGGCGGTCTACATCGTGCTGCCCAACGGGATGCACCACGAGTTCACCCTGCGCGCGGCAAAGGCGGGCAAGCACGTGCTCTGCGAGAAGCCGATGGCCAACTCGGCCGCCGAGGCGGAGGCGATGGTCGCGGCCTGCCACGATGCCGGCGTCACGCTGATGGTGGCCTATCGCTGCCAGTACGAGCCCTACAACCGCCGCGCCACGGACCTGCTGCGCTCCGGCGAACTGGGCGCGCCGCGCTTCATCGAGGCGGTGAACACCCAGGTGCAGGGGCAGGTGGACCAATGGCGGTTCAAGAAGGCCATGGCCGGTGGCGGGGCACTGCCGGATATCGGCCTCTACGGGCTCAACGCCGCCCGCTTCTATAGCGGCGAGGAGCCGGTGGAGGTCTTCGCCCGAATCCACAGCACGCCGGACGATCCGCGCTGGCGCGAGGTGGAGGAGAGCATCGCCTTCATGCTGCGCTTTCCCTCAGGGCTGATGGCGAACTGCGCCGCCAGCTATGGCGCCCACGAGTGCAAGGACCTGCGGCTGAACCTGGAGAAGGGCTGGGTCGCGGTGGACGACGCCTTCGCCTATGAGGGCCAGTCGCTACGGCTGGCCCGGCGGCAGGGCAAGGCGGAGGGCGTCGAGGAGCTGCGCCTCGGGCAGAAGAACCAGTTCGCCGAGGAGATCGACCACATGGCGGCCTGTGTGCTGACCGGCCGCGTGCCCCGCACGCCAGGCGAGGAGGGGCTGCAGGACCACCGCATCATGGAAGCGCTCTACGAGAGCGCCCGCACCGGTGCGGCGGTGAGCCTGCCGCCCGCCAGCGCCCCCGATGCGACCCGCGGGCCGGGGCTGGAGGCGGAATAGGCCGCCCCGGCAGCCGAGGTCTTAGCCCTTGCGGAAGAAGTCGGTGAGGCGCCGCATCGCCTCCTCGGCCAGGGCCGGGTTGACGGCGAAGCAGATGCGCAGCTTGCCCTGGCCGGCCGGGCCGAAGGCGGTGCCGGGGGCCACGCCCACCTTGGCCTCGCGCAGCAGGCGGATGGCCAGCGCGCGGGAATCGGTGACGCCCGCCACCGAGGGCATCAGGTAGAAGCTGCCCTCGGGCGGCTGCACGGTGATGTTGGGCAGCTTCGCGAATCCCTCCAGGAAGATGCGCCGGCTCTCCTGGCAGCGTCCGACCATGGTGCGGATGAAGTCGTCGCCCTGCTCCAGCGCGGCGATGCAGGCATGCTGCAGGAAGGTCGGGATGCTGGTGGTGTTGTACTGGCCGAGATTGTCGAAGACGGGCGCCAGCCCTTCCGGGAAGACCAGCCAGCCGGCGCGCCAGCCGGTCATCGCCCAGTTCTTCGAGAAGGTGTTGGTGACCACCAGCTTATCCGTGGCGCCACAAATTTCCAGGAAAGAAGGGGCGATGGCGTTGCCGTAGGTGAAGTGGTTGTAGACCTCGTCGGAGAGAATCCAGAGGCCGCGCGCGCGGGCGAGATCGCGCAGCGCCAGCATCTCGGCCTTCGGCATCACCCAGCCCGTGGGGTTGGCGGGCGAGTTGATGGCGATCATCCGGGTGCGCGGGGTGATCGCGGCCTCGATATCCGCCAGCTCCAGCCGGAAGGTGCCGGCGGCGTCCTGGCGCAGCGCGACCGGTACCGGCGTGCCGCCCACCACCTTCACGGCCTCGGCCATGTTGGGCCAGTGCGGAGTCGGGAAGATCACCTCGTCGCCGGGGCTGAGCACGGCCTGCATGGCCTGCATGATAGCGTTCATGCCGCCGACGGTGACGCTGAAGCGCTCCGCCGGGACCTCCACGCCCCAGTGGCGGCGGTGGTAGTCGGAGAGCGCCTGCCGCAGGCGGGGCAGGCCAAGCGAGTAGGTGTAGCGGGTATGGCCGGCCCGCATGGCCGCGGCTGCCGCCTCGGTGATGAAGTCCGGCGTCGGCAGGTCGCCCTCGCCGACCCAGAGCTTGATGACCTCCGGGTCCTCCAGGCCGAGATAGGCGATCTCGGCGATCTGGTTCTGCGGCAGGCTGCGGATCCGCTCGGGCAGGTCCTCGAAGGGGGAGGGTGCGGGCGGGGTGCCGGGGGTGGTGTTCATGCGGGTCTCCGGGGCGAATGGCCTGTGTGCCGCCGCGCCAGAGGGCATGCAAGGCGCCGAGCGGGTGAGGCCACCCTTTCAAAGCGGCGCCCACTGCGCTAAACGCGCGGCCTTAAGGAGCGCCGGCCTCTGCGGGCGTGGTGGAATTGGCAGACACGCTGGATTTAGGTTCCAGTGGCGCAAGCCGTGGGGGTTCAAGTCCCTCCGCCCGCACCATCGGGACTGCCGGCGGATTATGGATTCTCTTCAGGAGCGTTGTGTGGCGATGCAGGTGACCGAGCTGGCAGCCGAGGGGCTGAAGCGGGCCTTTACCGTGGTGGTTCCGGCGGCGGATATCGCCGCGGCGCGCGATCAGCGCCTGACGTCCCTCGCCAAGGAGATCCGCCTGCCCGGCTTCCGCCCCGGCAAGGTGCCGATGGGCGTGGTGAAGCAGCGCTACGGCTCCGCCATCATGGGCGAGGTGCTGGAGGAGCAGGTGCAGTCCGCCACCAAGAACGTGGTGGACGAGCGCGGCCTGCGCCCGGCCATGCAGCCGAAGGTCGAGCTGGTGAACTTCGCCGAGGGCGCCGACCTCGAGTTCAAGATCGAGCTGGAGCAGCTCCCCGAGATTCCGCTGCCGGACTTCTCGACCATCGAGCTGGAGAAGCCGGTGGCGAAGGTTGGCGACGAGGAAGTCACCAAGGCGCTGGAGGGCATTGCGGCCCGCAACCGCGACCTGGAGGATGTCACCGAGGCGCGGCCGGCCGCGCAGGGCGACGTGGTGGTGACGGACTTCGTCGGCCGGCTGAAGGGTGGCGAGCTGGTGCAGCCCCTTCCGGGCGAAGGGGCGGATGCGCTGCCGGCGAGCTGGCGCGTGTACAACAAGGGCAATGGCACCACCGCCGAGGCGAGCCCGGCCGGCGTCGGCCGCGATGCCGCGGGCGCCTTCGTGGACGTGAAGCTCTCGGGCGCGGTCGGCGCTTCCGGCCAGGTGGCGGTGGCCCTGGCTGAGGAAGGCGCGATTCCCGCCAAGCAGGGCGAGGCCTTCACCGCGCGGCTGAAGGTGGCCGTGGTGGCGGGTGAATTGCCCGAGGGCGCCTCGGCCGTGCTCGACCTGAGCGCGCGTGACGCCAGCGGTGGCGTGGTGGAGCCGCATACCGCGGCCCTCACCCTGTCGGGCAGTGAGCCGGCCTCCGCCGAAGTGCAGCTGACCGTCGCCGCCGACAAGGTGCACGCGGTGCGCCCCTTCCTGCGGCTCAACTTCCAGCAGCCGGCGAATGCCGAGGTGACGCTGCGCATCTGGTCCCCGAGCGTGGTGGGCGGCGACGCCCTCGCCGAGCCCTTCCCGGGCGGCACGGGCAGCGACATGCCGGTCGAGATCGGAGGCAGCGGCTTCATTCCCGGCTTCGCCGAAGGTCTGGAGGGCATCCAGATCGGCGAGACCCGCCATGTGGACGTGACCTTCCCGGCCGAGTACGGCGCTGCCGAGCTGGCGGGCAAGCCGGCCCGCTTCGAGCTGACCGCCAAGGCGCTGAAGAAGCCGGCCCAGGCCACGCTGGATGACGCCTTCGCCAAGAAGCTTGGTCTGGAGAGCCTGGACGAGCTGAAGAAGCGCATCGGCGAGTCCCTGCAGGGCGAGTACGACCAGCTCTCCCGCCTCAATGTGAAGCGCAAGCTGCTGGACGCCCTCTCCTCGCAGGCCTCCTTCGATGTGCCGCAGGGCATGGTGGAGATGGAGTTCGCCCAGATCTGGCAGCGTGTTGAGGCCGACATGAAGGCCGGCCGGCTGGACGAGGAGGACAAGGGCAAGGACGAGGAGACGCTGAAGGCGGACTACCGCGCCATTGCCGAGCGTCGCATCCGTCTGGGCCTGCTGCTCTCCGAGATCGGCCGCAGCAACAACATCCAGGTGAGCAACGACGAGCTCTCCCGGGCGATGCGCACCGAGGCGCAGCGCTATCCGGGCCAGGAGCGGCAGGTTCTGGAGTTCTTCCAGAAGAACCCGCAGGCCATTGAAAACCTTCGGGCGCCGCTCTTCGAGGAGAAGGTGGTGGACTTCATGCTCGAACTGGCCAAGGTGACGGAAAAGGAAGTTCCGGCGGCCGAGCTCTCGGCTGAACCGCAGGGCTGACGGTACTTTCCCCTTCGATTTGCGGCGGGCCGGGCGCGGAATGACCGCCCCGGCCCGCAAGCGTGAAGGGGACCCCCCTCTTTCGCCCGAGTGGCGTCTGCCCCATGTTAACCTTCGAAGTCTAAGGTGACGGCGGCAGGCCGGCACCGGACCGAAGCGGGCAGGGGCTCGCGGAGGCGCCGGGGCTCCGCCGCCGCGAGAGGATGCAAGATGCGGGACCGCGATCCGGTCGAAATCTACAACAACCTCGTCCCCATGGTGGTCGAGCAGACCGCGCGGGGCGAACGGGCCTTCGATATCTATTCGCGCCTGCTGAAGGAGCGGATCATCTTCCTGACGGGTCCGGTCTATGACCAGATGTCGTCGCTGATCTGCGCTCAGCTGCTGTTCCTGGAAAGCGAGAATCCGAACAAGGACATCGCCTTCTACATCAACAGCCCGGGCGGCGTGGTTTCGGCGGGCCTGGCGATGTACGACACCATGCAGTACATCCGCGCCCCGGTGAGTACGGTCTGCCTGGGCATGGCCGCCTCCATGGGCAGCCTGCTGCTGACGGCCGGCGCCAAGGGCAAGCGTTTCGCGCTGCCGAACAGCCGGATCATGGTGCACCAGCCCTCAGGCGGCGCCCAGGGCCAGGCGACGGACATCGAGATCCAGGCGCGCGAGATCCTTGCGCTGCGCAAGCGCCTGAACCAGATCTACGTCAAGCATACCGGCCAGCCGATCGAGGAGATCGAGCGGAAGCTGGAGCGCGACAGCTACATGTCCGCCGAAGAGGCCAAGGAGTTCGGCCTCATCGACCAAGTGGTCGAGGAGCGGCCGATGGCGCCGACCGAGGTGCCGAAGGGGTGATGCCCGGCCGGGAGACCGTGCCCTGGGCCTCCCGGTGGCAGAGCCTACCTGCGGAAACCGGACTGGCGCGGGCCGTCCGGTTTCCGTTCCGCTTCCCCCTGGATGACAGGGGGGCTACAGTCCCGCAAGATCCGCCGGTCGATCCCCGGGGGGTCCAGGAGCGCGCATGAGCAAGTCCGGCGACTCGAAGAACACTCTCTACTGCTCGTTCTGCGGCAAGTCGCAGCACGAGGTCCGCAAACTCATCGCCGGCCCGACGGTCTTCATCTGCGACGAGTGCGTCGAACTCTGCATGGATATCATCCGTGAGGAGCACAAGACGCACTTGGTGAAGTCCCGCGACGGGGTGCCGACCCCGCGCGAGATCTGCAAGGTGCTGGATGATTACGTGATCGGGCAGGAACACGCCAAGCGCGTGCTTTCGGTCGCGGTTCACAATCATTACAAGCGCCTGGCGCATGGCGGCAAGACTGGCGACGTCGAGATCGCCAAGTCGAACATCATGCTGGTGGGGCCCACCGGTTCGGGCAAGACGCTGCTCGCCCAGACCCTGGCCCGCATCCTCGACGTGCCATTCACCATGGCGGATGCGACCACCCTGACCGAGGCCGGCTATGTCGGTGAGGATGTGGAGAACATCATCCTCAAGCTGCTGCAGGCCGCCGACTACAACGTCGAGCGGGCGCAGCGCGGCATCGTCTATATCGACGAGGTCGACAAGATCAGCCGCAAGTCGGACAACCCCTCGATCACGCGCGACGTGAGCGGGGAGGGCGTTCAGCAGGCCCTGCTGAAGATCATGGAAGGCACCGTGGCCTCCGTGCCACCACAGGGCGGCCGCAAGCACCCGCAGCAGGAGTTCCTGCAGGTCGATACCTCGAACATCCTCTTCATCTGCGGCGGCGCCTTCGCCGGGCTGGAGAAGATCATCGCCGGCCGCGGCAAGGGCTCGGGAATCGGCTATGGCGCCGAGGTCCGTGGGCCGGATGAGCGCCGCACCGGGCAGATCCTGCGCGAGGTGGAGCCGGAGGACCTGCTGAAGTTCGGGCTGATCCCGGAGTTCATCGGCCGCCTGCCGGTTGTGGCCACGCTGGATGACCTGGACGAGAAGGCGCTGGTCGAGATCCTGACCAAGCCGAAGAACGCCCTGGTCAAGCAGTACCAGCGCCTGTTCGAGATGGAGGCCACCAAGCTGACCTTCACCGAGGACGCGCTGCGCTCGGTCGCCACCCGCGCCATCCAGCGCAAGACCGGCGCCCGTGGCCTGCGTTCGATCATGGAGGGCATCCTGCTCGGCACCATGTTCGATTTGCCGGGCCTGGAGGATGTGGAAGAGGTTGTGGTGAACAAGGAGGTGGCCGAAGGCCGCGCCGCCCCACTGTTCATCTATGGTGAACGGGCAGCGGAGCAGACTTCCGCGTGAGGTCTAGCCCGGCCGGGAAAGCAGGGCTGGCCTACGTGGCTTGCCCTGTGCCCGTGCCGTTCCCATTTCATGGGAGATCCCCGTGGTGAGGCGCCGTGCCGAGAACGGGCGGAGCCACGCCGGCTGTCCTGAGTGAGGTCCCCAATGGCGGATAAGAAACCCGAGTTGCTGAGCGGCGAGTTGCTTCCTGTGCTGCCGCTGCGGGACATTGTCGTGTTCCCGCATATGATCGTTCCGCTTTTTGTGGGGCGTGAGAAGAGTGTCCGTGCCCTTGAGGCGGTGATGCGGGAGGACAAGCAGATTCTGCTCGTCGCCCAGCGCAACGCCTCCCAGGACGATCCCGGCGCTGACGACCTCTATGAGGTGGGTACCGTTTCCACGGTGCTGCAGCTGCTGAAGCTGCCCGATGGCACGGTGAAGGTGCTGGTGGAGGGCGGCAAGCGCGCCCGCGTGCTCGGCTTCAAGGAGACGGAGCAGTATTTCGAGGCCTATACCGCCGCGATCGATGAGGCCGAGGCCGAATCGTCCGAGGTGGAGGCGCTCGCCCGCACCGTCGTGTCGCAGTTCGAGCAGTACATCAAGCTCAACAAGAAGATCGCCCCCGAGGTGCTGGTCTCGATCAACCAGATCGATGACGCCGCCAAGCTCGCGGACACGGTCGCCAGCCATCTGAACCTGAAGATCAGCGAGAAGCAGGAGCTGCTCGAGATCGCCAGCGTGGCGCAGCGGCTGGAGCGGGTCTTTGCTCACATGGAGAGCGAGATCGGCGTCCTTCAGGTGGAGAAGCGCATCCGGAACCGCGTCAAGCGGCAGATGGAGAAGACCCAGCGCGAGTACTACCTGAACGAGCAGCTCAAGGCGATCCAGAAGGAGCTGGGCGAGGGCGAGGACGGCAAGGACGAGGCCGCCGAGCTGGAGGCCAAGATCAAGGCCACCAAGCTTTCCCCCGAGGCGCGCGACAAGGCGATGGGCGAGCTGAAGAAGCTCCGCTCCATGTCGCCCATGAGCGCCGAGGCGACGGTGGTGCGCAACTACCTCGACTGGATCCTCTCCATCCCCTGGAAGAAGAAGTCGAAGGTCCGCAACGACCTGGCCAAGGCCGAGGCGGTGCTGGACGCCGACCACTACGGGCTGGACAAGATCAAGGAGCGGATCCTGGAGTACCTGGCGGTGCAGTCGCGCTCGCCGAAGATCCGTGGGCCCATCCTGTGCCTGGTTGGCCCTCCGGGCGTCGGCAAGACCTCGCTGGGCAAGTCGATCGCCAAGGCGACCAACCGCAACTTCGTTCGCATGTCGCTCGGCGGCGTGCGCGACGAGGCGGAAGTGCGCGGCCACCGGCGGACCTATATCGGCTCCATGCCGGGCAAGGTCATCCAGGGCATGAAGAAGGCCAAGACCTCCAACCCGCTCTTCCTGCTGGACGAGATCGACAAGCTCGGCGCCGACTGGCGCGGGGACCCGTCCTCGGCCCTGCTGGAGGTGCTGGACCCGGAGCAGAACTCGACCTTCGCCGACCACTACCTGGAGGTGGACTACGACCTCTCGGACGTGATGTTCGTCACGACGGCCAACAGCCTGCGCATGCCGCAGCCGCTGCTGGACCGCATGGAGATCATCCGCATCCCCGGCTACACCGAGGATGAGAAGGTGCAGATCGCCAAGCGCCACCTGCTGCCCAAGGTCACCGAGGCCAACGGGTTGAAGGAGGGCGAGTGGAGCGTCTCCGACGAGGCCCTGCTGGACCTGATCCGCTACTACACGCGCGAGGCCGGCGTCCGGAACCTTGAGCGCGAGATTGGCGGACTGGCCCGGAAGGCCGTGAAGGAGATCGTCTCCAAGAAGGCCAAGAAGGTCGCGATCACCCGCAAGAACCTCGACAAGTATGCCGGGGTGCGGAAGTTCCGCTATGGCGAGGCCGAGGCCGAGGACATGGTGGGCGTGGTCACCGGCCTGGCTTGGACCGAGGTTGGCGGCGAGATCCTGACCATCGAGTCGGTCATGGTCCCTGGCAAGGGCAAGGTGCAGACCACCGGCAAGCTGGGCGACGTGATGCAGGAGAGCGTCTCCGCGGCCATCTCCTATGTCCGCAGCCGCTCCGCCAGCTTCGGCATCAAGCCGAACGTCTATGACCGGCGGGACATCCATGTGCACGTGCCGGAGGGGGCGACTCCGAAGGACGGGCCGTCGGCTGGCATCGCCATGGCGACCTCGATCGTCTCCGTGCTGACCGGCATCCCCGTGCGCAAGGATGTCGCCATGACCGGCGAGATCACGCTGCGCGGCCGGGTGCTGCCGATCGGCGGGCTGAAGGAGAAGCTGCTTGCGGCGCTGCGGGCCGGCATCACCACGGTGTTCATCCCCAAGGACAACGAAAAGGATCTCGCCGAGATCCCGGACAACGTGAAGAAGGGGCTGACCATCATCCCGGTCGCGCATGTGGACGAGGTGATCAGCAAGGCGCTGGTTCGTGCCCCGGAGGCCATCGACTGGATCGAGCCGGAGGAGGCGCCACCGGCGGCAGCCGACGGCAAGGCCAGCCAGCCGGCCAGCCTGCCGCACTGAACGCAAGGGCTGGGGGGTTCGCCTCCCAGCCCTTTTTCTTTGGCGGCTGCTCTATGGGCCCCTTCCGCGCGCAACCGAAAGCGCGGCGTTGACGGGGCAAAATCCGGTTGCCTAGTGTCCATCTTCAAGCGGGCCGGCTCCGGCTGATCCCGCCCAATCTCAGGCGAGGATGAACCAGGTGAACAAGCAGGATCTCGTCGCGGTTGTCGCGGAGACGGGAGAACTCTCCAAGGCCAAGGCCGGCGAGGTGCTGGACGCGGTGTTCGACGCGATCAGCCAAGCGCTCAAGGCCAAGCAGGAAGTCCGGCTGGTGGGCTTCGGCACCTTCGCCACCTCCAGCCGCAAGGCCGGCAAGGGGCGCAATCCGCGGACCGGCGAGGAGATCGAGATTGCCGCTTCCACGACCGTGCGCTTCAAGGCCGGCAAGGCGCTGAAGGACACGCTCGGCTGAACAGTGGGCGGCAGGGATTCGCAGGAGAGGCCGGCCATAAAGCCGGCCTTTCGCATTTTTGGGCTTTGCGGGGGGTGGGGCAGGGCGCTAATCGCTGCGCCGGAGGGACGGGCACTTAGCTCAGCGGTAGAGCGCCTCGTTTACACCGAGGATGTCGGCGGTTCGAATCCGTCAGTGCCCACTCCGTCCCGCTCCAGCGCAGGCTTGGCCAATCAGTTTCTCCTGCGGATTGATCATCGAAACGCGATTTTCGTTGATTGACAGGGGGGCGGGGCCGGATTATTTCCCCCTCCACGACGCAAGCGGGTGTAGCTCAGTTGGTTAGAGCGCCGGCCTGTCACGCCGGAGGTCGCGGGTTCGAGCCCCGTCACTCGCGCCAGTCGCTTAGAAACGCCGTCCTGGAACTCCAGGGCGGCGTTTCTGACTTTTCGGCCACGCAATTTCAATACTCTGCAATGCCCCAGGGGCTATGGCGAAGTGGGCGCTTGGGGGGTAATGTCCGCGCCGAGCGTTGCGCTGCGGCACGGTCTGCGGCGTGGCTGGCCATGCGCTCCCCTGCGTGTGGCCGTGATGGGCCATAGGCCCGAGGGACGGACGCATCATGACCCAGCCACTGCTGGCGAACTATTTCCCGATCCTGGTCTTCCTGGCCATTGCGGCCGCGATCGCCGTCGCCATGGTGGTGGGGAGCGTATTGGCGGCCCGCCAGAAGCCCTATGCAGAAAAGGTCTCGGCGTACGAATGCGGCTTCGAGCCGTTCGACGACACGCGCCGGCGCTTCGACGTTCGATTCTACCTGGTGGCCATCCTGTTCATCATCTTCGACCTGGAGGTGGCCTTCCTCTTCCCCTGGGCGGTTGCGCTGGGCGACATCGGCTGGCTGGGCTTCCTCTCCATGATGGGCTTCCTGGCCGTGCTGACGGTGGGCTTTCTCTACGAATGGCGCAAAGGCGCCCTGGACTGGGAATGAATCCCATGAGTACGAGCAACGAGCTGGCCTGGAACAAGCAGGCCCTGCAGCCCGGCGCGGATCAGGACGCGGTGGTGAAGGCCGCTACTGACGAGATCGAGGACAAGGGCTTCATCGTCGCCAACCTCGACAAGGTGGTGAACTGGGCGCGCACCGGCAGCCTCTGGCCAATGACCTTCGGCTTGGCCTGCTGCGCGGTGCCGATGATCCATGCCTACATGCCGCGCTATGACCTCGACCGCTTCGGCACCATCCCGCGTGGCTCGCCGCGGCAGTCGGACGTGATGATCGTGGCGGGCACGCTGACCAACAAGATGGCGCCTGCCCTGCGCAAGGTCTACGACCAGATGGCCGAGCCGCGCTGGGTCATCTCGATGGGCAGCTGCGCCAATGGCGGCGGCTACTATCACTACAGCTACAGCGTCGTCCGCGGTTGCGACCGCATCGTGCCGGTGGACGTCTATGTTCCGGGCTGTCCGCCTACGGCCGAGGCGCTGGTCTACGGCGTGCTGCAGCTGCAGAAGAAGATCCGTCGGACGGGGAGCATCCTGCGTGGCTGACGAAACCGCCATTGCTCCGGCCGAGGCGCCGCGCGCCCCGACTGCCCAGGAAGAGCTGCTGAACGCCGTGCTGGGCGCCATCCCGCAGGGGGTGGTGACCGAGTCCCAGATCGCCCGCGGGGTGGAGGTGGAGATCCGCGTGCAGCGCGCCGCCATCCATGCGGTGCTGCAGCTGTTGCGTGACGAGGCGCGCTTCGCCTTTGAGCAGTGCATGGACATCTGCGGCGTGGACTGGCCGGCGCGGCCGGAGCGCTTCGATGTCGTCTACCACCTGCTGTCGCTGACGCATAACCAGCGGATCCGCGTCATCACCACCACCGATGCCGCGGCCCCCGTGCCGACCGTCTCCGATCTTTGGCCCTCCGCCACCTGGTTCGAGCGCGAGGCTTGGGACATGTACGGCATCGTCTTCAGCGGCCAGCCTGACCTGCGGCGTCTCCTCACCGATTACGGCTTCGAGGGCCATCCGCTCCGCAAGGACTTCCCGCTGACCGGCTATGTTGAGGTCCGCTATGACCCCGAGCGGCAGGCGGTCGTCTACGAGCCGGTGAAGCTGCAGCAGGACTTCCGCAACTTTGATTTCCTCTCGCCCTGGGAAGGCATGACCACGCTGCCCGGCGACGAGAAGGTGCACCTCAACCGGATCAGCCGCGAATGAGCCTCAGCACCGAAGACACTCCCGCCGCCGCCGGCAAGCGCGTCGTCGAGATCGACAGCCACACCATCAACTTCGGCCCGCAGCACCCTGCCGCGCATGGCGTGCTTCGGCTCATCCTGGAGATGCAGGGTGAGGTGGTGGAGCGCGCCGATCCGCATATCGGCCTGCTGCATCGCGGCACCGAGAAGCTGATCGAGCACAAGAGCTACATCCAGGCGTTGCCCTATTTCGACCGTCTGGACTACGTCGCCCCGATGGCGCAGGAGCATGCCTTCGCCCTCGCCACGGAGCGCCTGCTCGGCATCGAGGCGCCAATCCGCGCGCAGTACATCCGTGTGCTGTTCGCCGAGATCAGCCGCATCCTGAATCACATCCTGAACATCACGACCTACGCGCTGGACGTGGGTGCGACGACGCCGAGCCTCTGGGGCTTCGAGCAGCGCGAGGTGCTGCTGGAGTTCTATGACTCGACCTCCGGCTCGCACTACCATGCCAACTACTTCCGCGCGGGTGGCGTGGCGAAGGACCTGCCGGCCGGGCTGACCGACCGCATCGCCGCCTGGGCGGAGCAGTTCCCGAAGTTCGTGGACGACATCGAGCGCCTGCTGACGGGCAACCGCATCTTCAAGCAGCGCACCGTCGATATCGGCATCATGACGGCCGAGGAGGCCTTCGCCTGGGGCTTCTCCGGGCCGTGCCTGCGCGCCTCGGGCTGCGCCTGGGACCTGCGCCGCAGCCAGCCTTATGACGTGTACGACCAGCTCGACTTCGAGATCCCGGTCGGCAGTCATGGCGATTGCTACGAGCGCTATCTTGTCCGCGTCGCGGAGATGCGGGAGAGCCTGAAGATCATCAAGCAGTGCCTGGCGCAAATGCCGGGCGGCCCGATCAAGGTGCAGGACAGCAAGATCGCCTCGCCCAAGCGGGCCGAGATGAAGCGCTCGATGGAGGCGCTCATCCACCACTTCAAGCTCTATTCCGAGGGCTACCACGTGCCGGAGGGCTCGACCTACACCGTGGTCGAGGCGCCGAAGGGCGAGTTCGGCGTGTTCCTCGTGGCGGACGGCACCAACCGGCCCTACCGCTGCAAGATCCGGGCGCCCGGCTTCGCGCATCTGCAGGCCATGGAGAAGCTCTCCAAGGGCCACATGCTGGCCGACGCCGTCTCGATCATCGGCAGCCTGGACATCGTTTTCGGAGAGATCGACCGGTGAGCGCCCAGCAGGACGTCAATCATCACGAGGAACCTGCGAGCTTCGCTTTCGACGCGGACAGCGAAGCCCAGATCGAGAAGATCCTGAAGCGCTACCCGGCCGGCAAGGAAGCCAGCGCGGTCATTCCGCTGCTCTATGTCGTGCAGAAGCAGATGGGCCGCGCCACCGGCAGCGCCTGGGTGCCGCGCGTGGCGATGGACGTGGTGGCGACCCGGCTGCACATGGCGCCGATCCGCGTCTACGAGGTCGCGACCTTCTACTTCATGTTCAACACCAAGCCGATCGGCCGGTTCCACCTGCAGGTCTGCGGCACGACGCCGTGCTGGCTGCGCGGGTCGGACGAGGTGCTGCGGGCGTGCAAGGACGCTGGCGCGCTCAAGGGCTATGGCGACACCAGCGAGGACGGCCTGTTCACCCTCTCCGAGGTGGAATGCCTCGGCGGCTGCGTGAACGCGCCGGTGCTGGCGGTGGACGACGACTACTACGAAGACCTGGATTACGAGAGCACGGTGAAGCTGATCGAGTCCCTGAAGCGGGGCGAGCGCCCGAAGCCGGGCAGCGCCAGGGGCCGCCTCTGCAGCGCGCCCGAGGGCGGGCCGGAGGTGCTGCTCGACATTCCGCTGAAGGACCCCGCCATCGTGGTCGGGCGGAAGGGAGAGTGATGCCATGCCGCTGAGCGACAAGGACCGCATCTTCACCAACCTCTACGGCATCCACTCCTGGAAGCTGAAGGAGGCGCTGCGCCGCGGCAACTGGGACGGTACCGCCGGCATCATCGCCAAGGGCCGCGACTGGATCATCGAGGAGATGAAGCAGTCCGGCCTGCGCGGCCGCGGCGGCGCTGGCTTCCCGACCGGCATGAAGTGGAGCTTCATGCCGAAGGCGAGCCCGGATGGCCGTCCGTCCTACCTCGTCGTCAACTGCGACGAGTCGGAGCCGGGCACCTGCAAGGACCGCGACATCGTCCGCAACGACCCGCAGACGCTGATCGAGGGCTGCCTGATCGCCTCCTTCGCCATGGGGGCGCACGCGGCCTACATCTACATCCGCGGCGAGTACTACAACGAAGCCGTGGTGCTGCAGGCGGCCATCGATGAGGCCTATGAGGCCGGGCTGCTCGGCAAGAACGCCGCCGGCTCGGGCTGGGACTTCGACCTCTACCTGCACCGCGGCGCCGGCGCCTATATCTGCGGCGAAGAGACGGCGCTGATCGAGAGCCTCGAAGGCAAGAAGGGCATGCCGCGCCTGAAGCCGCCCTTCCCGGCGGCGGTGGGCCTCTACGGCTGCCCGACCACGGTCAACAACGTCGAGACCATCGCTGTCGTGCCAGAGATCCTGCGGCGCGGCGCCACCTGGTTCGCCAGCTTCGGCCGTCCGCGCAACTCGGGCACCAAGGTCTTCTGCATCCAGGGCCATGTGAACAAGCCCTGCAACGTGGAAGCCGAGATGAGCATCCCGATGCGGGAGCTGATCGAGCGCTATGCCGGCGGCGTGCGCGGCGGCTGGGACAACCTGCTGGCCGTCATCCCCGGCGGTTCCTCGACGCCGCTGCTGCCGAAGCACATCTGCGACGACGTGCTGATGGACTTCGACGCGCTGCGCGACCACAAGTCCGGCCTCGGCACCGCCGCGGTGATCGTGATGGACAAGTCCACCGACATCATCAAGGCGATCTCGCGCCTGGCGGACTTCTACAAGCACGAGAGCTGCGGCCAGTGCACTCCCTGCCGCGAGGGCATGGGCTGGCAGAAGCGCCTGATGGACCGGATGGTCGAGGGCCGCGCCGAGATCGAGGAGATCGACCTCCTGGAAGGCGTGACGCGCCAGATCGAGGGTCACACCATCTGCGCCCTCGCCGATGGTGGCGTCTGGCCGGTGCAGGGGCTGATCCGGCATTTCCGGCCCGTGATGGAAGAGCGCATCCGGACCTACAAGCAGAAGCACGGTGGCACCAACGTGCCGCTGGCGGCGGAGTAACGCGCCATGGCCAAGGTTACGATCGACGGGACCGAGGTTGAGGTCCCGAACGGCGCTTCGGTGTTGCAGGCCTGCGAGGCGGCGGGGAAGGAAATTCCCCGCTTCTGCTACCATGAGCGGCTGAGCGTTGCCGGCAACTGCCGCATGTGCCTGGTGGAGGTCGAGAAGGCGCCGAAGCCCATCGCCTCCTGCGCCTATCCGGTGGCGGACGGCATGAAGGTGTTCACGGACAGCGCGATGGTCCGGAACGCCCGCCGCAACGTCATGGAATTCCTGCTGATCAACCACCCGCTGGACTGCCCGATCTGCGACCAGGGCGGCGAGTGCGACCTGCAGGACCAGGCGACCGCTTATGGCGGCCAGGGCGGCCGCTACCGCGAGGAGAAGCGGGCGGTCAAAGACAAGTACATGGGCCCGCTGATCAAGACGATCATGACCCGCTGCATCCAGTGCACCCGCTGCGTGCGCTTCGCCACCGAGGTGGCGGGCGTGCCGGAGCTGGGCGCCACCGGGCGTGGCGAGAACATGCAGATCGGCACCTATGTCGAGAAGGCGCTGACCACCGAGCTTTCCGGCAACCTGATCGACATCTGCCCGGTCGGCGCGCTCACCAGCCGGCCCTACGCCTTCGTGGCGCGGCCCTGGGAACTGCGGAAGACCGAGAGCGTCGACGTGCTGGACGCGGTGGGCGCCGCAATCCGCATCGATACGCGCGGCCCCGAGGTCGTGCGCATCCTGCCGCGCGTCAATGATGACGTGAACGAGGAGTGGATGGCTGACCGAGGCCGCTTCTCCTTCGACGGCTTCCGCCGCAAGCGGCTGGACCGCCCCTGGGTTCGCCAGGACGGCAAGCTGCGGCAGGCGAGCTGGGAAGAGGCTTTCGCCGTCATCACCGAGCGGATGCAGGGCATTCCCGGCAACCGCGTCGGCGCCGTGGCCGGTGATCTGGTGGATGCCGAGAGTGCCTTCGCCCTGCGCGAGCTGATGGTGGGCCTGGGGTCCGCCAATCTCGACTGCCGGCAGGACGGGGCGGCGATCGACGCCTCCCGGCGTGACTATTACCTCTTCAACTCGGGCATTGCCGGGATCGACGAGGCGGACGCGCTGCTGATCATCGGCAGCAACCCGCGCAAGGAAGCGCCCGTGCTGAACGCGCGCATCCGCAAGCGCTGGGCGGCGGGCGCGCTGAAGGTCGGCTTCATCGGCCCAGCCGGGCTGGACCTGACCTACCACACCGAGCATCTGGGGGAGGGGCCTGCCGCCCTGTCCGCCCTAATCGACGGCAGCAATGGCTTCGCCGAGGTGCTGAAGGGCGCCAAGAGGCCGATGGTGATGCTCGGCCGTGGCGCTGTGGCCCGTCCGGACGGTGCGGCGGTGCTGGCGGCGGCCTGGGAGCTGGCCCGTGCGGTCGGCGCCCTGACGCCGGAATGGCATGGCTTCAACCTGCTGCACCTTTTCGGCGGCCAGGTCGGCGCGCTGGATGCCGGCTTCGTGCCCGGCCCGAACGGGTTGGACCTCGCCGGCATGCTGGCGGGCGGCGTCGACGCGCTCTGGCTGCTAGGCGCCGACGGTTTTGATGCCAGCCTGATCCCCGCGGGCACCTTTGTGGTCTATCAGGGCCACCATGGTGACCGGGCTGCGGCGCGGGCGGACGTGATCCTGCCCGGCGCGGCCTATCCCGAGAAGGAAGGCACCTACGTCAACACCGAGGGCCGGGCGCAGCGCGGCCGACTGGCGCTCTATCCGCCGGGCGAGGCCAAGGAGGACTGGCGCATCATCCGCGCCGCCGGCGCCGCGCTCAACCTGGACCTGCAGTTCAACACGCTGGACGCGCTGCGGGAGCGGATGGCGGCGGCCAACCCGGCCTTCCGCATGGTGGATGGGCGCGTCGCCGGCGGCTGCGCCGACACCACCGGCCCGCAGGCCGGCGGAGCCAGCCTTGGTCAGGCGCCCTTCGCCCTGCCGATCACCGACTATTGGCAGGCCGACGTGATCAGCCGCGCCTCGGACGTGATGGCCGAGTGCAGCCGCATCTACAACGACCCCACGCCGCGGCTGGCGGCGGAGTGACCGGGATGGAAAGCTTCCTCGCTTCGCCGCTTGGCGTTCTCGTCATCACGCTGCTGCAGACGCTGGCCCTGCTGGTGCCGCTGCTGATCGGCGTCGCCTACCTGACCCTCGCCGAGCGCAAGGTCATGGCCGCGATGCAGATGCGGAAGGGGCCGAACGTGGTCGGCCCCTTCGGCCTTCTCCAGCCCTTCGCCGACGCGCTGAAGATGCTGCTGAAGGAGACTATCATCCCCTCCGGCGCCAACCGCGGCCTGTTCATCTTCGGCCCGATGCTGACGCTGATCCTGGCGCTGGTGGCCTGGGCGGTGATCCCGGTGAACGATGGCTGGGCGGTCGCCAACATCAATGTCGGCGTGCTGTACCTGCTGGCGATCTCCTCGCTCGGCGTCTACGGTATCATCATCGCCGGCTGGGCCTCCAACTCGAAGTACGCCTTTCTTGGCGCCCTGCGCTCGGCCGCGCAGATGGTGTCCTACGAAGTCTCCATGGGCCTGGTGATCGTGACGGTTCTGCTCTGCGTGGGCAGCCTGAACCTGAACGAAATCGTGGTGGCGCAGAAGACCGTCTGGTTCTTCATCCCGCTCTTCCCGATGTTCATCATCTTCTTCATCTCGACCCTGGCCGAGACGAACCGCCCGCCCTTTGATCTGGCCGAGGGCGAGTCCGAGCTGGTGGCCGGCTTCATGGTGGAATACTCCTCCATGACCTTCGCCCTCTTCTTCCTGGGCGAGTACGCCAACATGATCCTCATGTCGGCGATGACCTCCATCCTCTTCCTGGGTGGGTGGCTGCCGCCCTTCGACATCGCGCCCTTCAACTGGGTGCCGGGCCCGATCTGGTTCATCCTCAAGATCTGCCTCTGCCTGTTCACCTTCATCTGGGTGCGCGCGACCTTCCCGCGCTACCGCTATGACCAGCTCATGCGCTTGGGCTGGAAGGTGTTCCTGCCCTTCAGCCTGGTGTACCTGGTGCTGGTCGCCTTCGTGCTGAAGCTCGCGGGGTGGCTGCCGGCATGAGGTCTCTTGTTCAAATGACGGGCGCGGGCTACCCCCGCGCAACGAGGTGAGAGATGGCATCGCTTGACCGCATGGCGCGCAGCCTGCTGCTGACCGAGCTGGTCTCCGGCATGGCCCTGACGCTGAAGCAGTTCTTCAGCCCGAAGGCCACGATCAGCTATCCCTACGAGAAGACGGCGCTCTCGCCCCGCTTCAAGGGAGAGCACGCGCTGCGCCGTTACCCCAATGGCGAGGAGCGATGCATCGCCTGCAAGCTCTGTGAGGCGATCTGCCCGGCGCTGGCCATCACCATCGAGGCCGAACCGCGCGAGGACGGCTCCCGCCGCACCACGCGCTACGACATCGACATGACGAAGTGCATCTATTGCGGCCTCTGCGAGGAGGCCTGCCCGGTGGACGCCATCGTCGAGGGACCGAATTTCGAGTTCGCGACAGAGACGCGCGAGGAGCTGCTCTACGACAAGGACAAGCTGCTCGCGAACGGCGACCGGTGGGAGCCGGAGATCGCCAAGCGCCTCGAGCTCGACTCCTCCTACCGCTGATCACCGGCGCGGGGGTGGGCCTGGTCGTGACGCCCCCGCAGCCTTCCTCCACGGCCCCGTCCTCCTGCCAGGACGGCTCTCTCGGAACGGTGCCATGATGCTGCATCTGCACGCGGGCGGGCTGCGATGATCGCCGCACTCGCCTTTTATGTCTTCGCGGCCATCCTGATCGCCAGCGCGGTCATGGTGGTGACCAGCCGCAATCCCGTGCACAGCGTGCTGTTCCTGATCCTGGCGTTCTTCAACGCCGCGGCGCTGTTCCTGATGGCGGGGGCCGAGTTCCTGGCCCTGATCCTGGTCATCGTCTATGTCGGCGCGGTTGCGGTGTTGTTCCTGTTCATCGTGATGATGCTGGACATCGACTTCGTCCAGCTGCGGCAGGGACTGCAACGCTACGCGCCCATCGGCGCCGTGATCGGGGCCATTCTCTTCCTGGAGCTGCTCTTCGTCTTCGGCTCCTGGCAGTTCGCGCCGGATGTGGCGGCGCTGCGGCTGAATGCTGTGCCGCCTGATGCGACCCTGTCGAACACCGAAGCGCTGGGGCGGCTGGTCTATACGGACTACGTCCTGCTGTTCCAGATTGCCGGCCTGATCCTGCTCGTCGCCATGATCGGCGCCATCGTGCTGACGCTGCGCGACAAGCCGGCCAACAGCAAGCGCCAGGACATCGGCGTGCAGCTGGCCCGCGCCGAGGCCGTGACGCTGACGAAGGTGCCGGCGCGCACCGGCCTGGACAAGCTTGGCATTGTCCGCCGCAAGCTGCCGGAGCCGCCGAAGCCCAAGAAGGTCGCGCACGAGGCGCACGGCCATGGGCACCACGACCACGAAGAGGGCGGGCACCACTGACATGCTGAGCATCGGTCTGGGCCATTACCTCACGGTGAGCGCGATCCTCTTCGTGCTCGGCGTGTTCGGCATCTTCCTGAACCGGAAGAACATCATCGTCATCCTGATGTCGCTCGAGCTGATCCTGCTCGCGGTGAACCTGAACATGGTCGCCTTCTCCTCGGCCCTGCAGGATCTCACCGGTCAGATCTTCGCCATGTTCGTGCTGACCGTGGCGGCCGCCGAGGCGGCCATCGGGCTGGCCATCGTCGTCATCTACTTCCGCAACCGCGGCAGCATCGAGGTGGAGGACGTCTCCACCCTGAAGGGTTAGTCGCATGTATGTCGGTGCTGTCTTCTTCCCGCTGCTTGGCGCCTGCATCTCCGGCTTCTTCGGCCGCTGGATCGGCGACAAGGCGGCGCAATGGGCCACCGTGCTCTGCATGGCGCTGGCCGCGGTCTGCGGCCTCTACGGCTTCGTGCAGGTGGGCCTGAACCACACCCCGGGTGTGGTCGAGATCGTCAAGTGGATCGATGTGGGCGGGCTGCAGGTCTCCTGGGCCCTCCGCTACGACACGCTGGCGGCGATGATGGTGGGCATGGTCACGCTGATCTCGACCATGATCCACCTCTACAGCGTGGGCTACATGTCGCATGACGAGACGCCCTCGCGCTTCTTCGCCTACCTGTCGCTGTTCACCTTCATGATGCTGATGCTGGTGACGGCCAACAACCTGGTTCAGCTGTTCTTCGGCTGGGAGGGCGTCGGCCTCGCGAGCTATCTGCTGATCGGGTACTGGTACGAGCGCGAGAGCGCCAATCGCGCGGCGATGAAGGCCTTCATCGTCAACCGCGTGGGCGACCTCTTCTTCATGCTCGGCATGGCGCTGACCTTCTGGACCTTCGGCACCATCGAGTTCGACGGCATCTTCCAGGGCGTCGAGGCGGCCCGGCAGACCACCTTCGCCGGCTACCCGGTGCTGGAGCTGATCGGCCTGCTGCTGTTCCTGGGCGCCATGGGCAAGTCGGCGCAGATCGGCCTGCACACCTGGCTGCCGGATGCGATGGAAGGCCCGACTCCGGTTTCCGCGCTGATCCATGCGGCCACCATGGTGACCGCCGGCGTCTTCCTGATGGCGCGCATGTCGCCGCTGATGGAATACGCCCCGCATGTGCTCGGCTTCATCGCCGTGATCGGCGGCACGACGGCGCTCTTCGCCGCCAGCGTCGGCATGGTGCAGAACGACATCAAGCGGGTCATCGCCTACTCGACCTGCTCGCAGCTCGGCTACATGTTCTTCGCCGTCGGCGTCGGTGCCTACCAGGCGGCGGTGTTCCACCTGTTCACGCACGCCTTCTTCAAGGCGCTGCTGTTCCTGGGCGCCGGCTCCGTCATCCACGCCATGTCGGACGAGCAGGACATCCGCCGGATGGGCGGGATCTGGAAGAAGATCCCCTTCACCTACGCGATGTTCTGGATCGGCTCCCTGGCGCTGGCCGGTGTGCCGCTCTTCGCCGGCTATTACTCGAAGGACATGATCCTTGAGGCCGCCTATGCGGGCGAGGGCTGGACCGCCACTTATGCCTTCATCTGCGGCATCGTGGCGGCCTTCCTGACGGCCTTCTACTCCTGGCGCCTGATCATCATGACCTTCCACGGTGCCCCGCGCGCGGACCATCACACGATGGAGCACGTGCACGAGAGCCCCTGGGTCATGCTGGTGCCGCTCTTCGTGCTGGCGGTCGGTGCGATCTTCACCGGCGGCGTGTTCTTCGAGCAGTTCGTGGGGCACCACTGGGCGGAGTTCTGGAACGGCTCCATCGTGAGCGCGCCGCACAACGAGATCATGCACGCGGCGCACGAGGTGCCTTCCTGGGTGCCGCTGCTGCCGACCGTGGTGGGCGTGATCGGCATCGTTCTGGCCTACGTGCTGTACATGTTCGCACCCGCCCTGCCGGGGCGGATCGCGGCGACCGTGCCGGGGCTGTACCGTTTCCTGCTCAACAAGTGGTACTTCGACGAATTGTATGACCGGATCTTCGTCCGCCCGGCGCGCGCGCTTGCCGTGCAGCTCTGGAAGGTGGGCGATGTGAAGATCATCGACGGCATGCCGAACGGCGCGGCCAGCCTCACTGCCCAGGCCTCCGGCCGTGTGGTGCGCCTGCAGTCCGGCCGGGTGGCGAGCTACGCCTTCGCCATGATCATCGGCCTCGTCCTCTTCGTCAGCATCTTCCTGTTCGGGGTCGGCCGATGAACGCCGCGGGTTTCCCTCTGCTCTCGCTCCTTACCTTCCTGCCGCTGGTGGGCGCGGGCATCCTGCTGTTCATCCGGGGGGAGGAGGCGGTCGTCGCCTCCAACGCCCGCTGGACGGCGCTCTGGACCAGCCTGATCACCTTCGCCCTGTCGCTGATCCTCTGGTTCCAGTTCGACAAGACGAGCGCGGACTTCCAGTTCGTCGAGCAGGTCAGCTGGATGCCGGAGTTCGGCCTCGGCTACCACATGGGCGTGGACGGCATCTCCGTGCTGTTCGTGCTGCTTTCCACCGCGCTGACGCCGCTCTGCATCCTGGCCTCCTGGGAAGCCATCGAGAGCCGCGTGCGGGAGTACATGATCGCCTTCCTCGTCCTGGAGACGATGATGGTCGGCATGTTCAGCGCGCTGGACATCGTGCTGTTCTACATCTTCTTCGAGGGCGTCCTGATCCCGATGTTCCTGATCATCGGCGTCTGGGGCGGTCCGCGGCGGGTCTATGCCGCCTACAAGCTGTTCCTCTACACCCTGCTCGGCTCGCTGCTGATGCTGCTGGCGCTGCTGACGCTGTGGTACGAGGCCGGCACCTCCTCCATCCCCGCGCTCTTCGAGCTGCAGATCGCGCCTTCGGTGCAGGTCTGGATGTTCCTGGCCTTCCTCGCCTCCTTCGCGGTGAAGGTGCCGATGTGGCCGGTGCACACCTGGCTGCCGGACGCGCATGTGGAGGCGCCGACCGCCGGCTCCGTCATCCTGGCCGGCGTGCTACTGAAGATGGGCGCCTATGGCTTCCTCCGCTTCTCCCTGCCGCTGCTGCCGCAGGCGACGGAGTGGTTCGCGCCGCTGATCTTCACGCTCTCCGTCGTGGCCGTCGTCTACACCTCGCTGGTGGCGATGGCGCAGGAGGACATGAAGAAGCTGATCGCCTATTCCTCGGTCGCCCATATGGGCATCGTGACCATGGGCATCTTCACCCTCAACCAGCAGGGCATCTCAGGCGCCATCTTCCAGATGCTTAGCCACGGCGTGGTCTCGGGAGCACTCTTCCTCTGCGTCGGCGTGCTGTATGACCGCGTCCACTCGCGCGAGATCGCGCGCTACGGCGGCGTGGCCAAGATCATGCCGTCCTACGCGATGGTCTTCATGCTGTTCACCATGGCCTCGGTCGCGCTGCCCGGCACCGCCGGCTTCCCCGGCGAGTTCCTGGTCATCGTGGGTGCCTGGCACGTCAACCCGTGGGTCGCCTTCGGCGGTGCGCTGGGCATGATCCTGGGTGCGGCCTACATGCTGTGGCTCTACCGCCGCGTGATCTTCAGCCGCATCACCCGCGAGGACCTGAAGGTCCTGCTGGACCTCAGCCCGCGCGAGTACATCACCTTCGCGCCGCTCATCCTGCTGACCCTCTGGATGGGCGTCTATCCGTCTTCCTTCCTTTCCTTCTTCGAGGCCAGTGTCGCGGCGCTGGTCACGCGGCATGAAGCCGCGATGGCCCTGCCGCGCATGGCCGGGATGTGACCGGCATGAACTGGACCCTCATCATCCCCGAACTCGTGCTGGCGATCGGTGGCCTGATCATCCTGGCCGCCGGCGTGCTGCCCAAGCGGGATACCAGCTTCGCCGTCAACATGGCGGTGTTCGGCACGCTGCTGCTGACCGCCGTGCTGGTCCTCGGCCAGCCGGAGGGCGTGGCCTTCAACGGCCAGTACATCTCCGACGCCTTCACCAAGTTCATGAAGCTGCTGGTGCTGGCCGGTGCCGCGCTCGGCCTGCTGCTGGCGATGGACTGGAACGCGAAGGAGGGCCTGGCCCGCTTCGAGTTCCCGGTGCTGCTGCTGTTCAGCAGCCTCGGCATGCTCGTCATGGTCTCGGCCAACGACCTGATCACGCTGTACCTGGGCCTGGAGCTGCTTTCGCTCTCCCTCTACGTGATCGCCGCCTTCAACCGGGACAGCGAGCGCTCCTCCGAGGCCGGCCTCAAGTACTTCGTCCTGGGCGCGCTGGCCTCGGGCATGCTGCTCTACGGCTCCAGCCTGATCTACGGCTTCACCGGCTCCACCAACTTCGACCGCATCGCCGATGCTGTGGGCGCGACCGACGGCATTCCCTTCGGCCTGGTGGTCGGGCTGGTCTTCGTGCTGGCGGCGCTGGCCTTCAAGATCTCGGCCGTGCCCTTCCACATGTGGACACCTGACGTCTATGAGGGCGCGCCCACCCCTGTCACCGCCTTCTTCGCCACCGCGCCGAAGGTGGCGGCCATCGCCCTGCTGACCCGCGTCGCCGCCGGTCCCTTCGGCGATCTGGCCGGGCAGTGGCAGCAGGTGCTGATCCTGGCCTCGCTGGGCTCGATGATCATTGGTGCGCTGGGCGCCATCGGCCAGCGCAACATCAAGCGGCTGATGGCCTATTCCTCCATCGGCCATGTCGGCTACGCGCTGATGGGCCTGGCGGTGGCCAGCGAGATTGGCATCCAGAGCCTGCTGCTCTACATGGCGATCTACGTGTTCACCAGCGTCGGCACCTTCGCCGTGCTGATCGCCATGCGCCGCAACGGCCGCGCGCTGGAAGGCATCGAGGATCTCGCCGGCCTCGGCCGCACCGATCCCGCCATGGCGCTGGGCATGACGGTGTTCATGCTCTCCATGGCCGGCATCCCGCCGCTGGCCGGCTTCTTCGGCAAGCTCTACGTCTTCCTGGCGGCGGTGCAGGGCGGCTACTGGACGCTGGCCGTGGTGGGCGTGCTCACCTCCGCGATCTCCGCCTACTACTACCTGCGCGTCATCAAGGTGATGTACTTCGACACCGGCGTCGCGCTTGACCCGCGTCCGGCCAGCCTCTCGATCGTGCTGACGGGCACCGGGCTGTTCACCGTCTTCTTCTTCGTCTTCCCGGCGCCCTTCCTGGCGGCGGCGCAGACGGCGGTGACGGCCCTTCTGGGGTGACGGACGGCGCGGCCGCATGGCGGCTCACTGTTCATGAGGAACTGGCCAGCACGCAGGACGTCGTGCTGGCCGCCGCGGCCGCGGGAGAGCCGGAGGGGCTCGCGGTCCTCGCCCGGCGGCAGACCGCCGGGCGCGGTACCCAGGGGCGGTCCTGGCATTCCACCTCCGGTAACCTTCATCTCTCCTTTCTGTGGCGACCGGAGAGTCTTGCGCGCGAGCTGCCGCAATGGGCGTTGCTCGTGGCGGTCGCCCTGGCCGAAGCCGTCGCGGACCTGCTGCCGGCGGGTACCGAACTGGCGCTGAAGTGGCCGAATGACGTGCTACTCGGCGGGGCCAAATGCGCTGGGATCCTCACCCAAGCCAGCCTCGACGAGCGAGGCGGGGTCGCTTGGCTAGTATCCGGCATTGGCGTCAACCTGCGACAGGCACCCGTCCTGCCGGACCGGCCCACAGCCAGCTTGGCGGCGGCCGGCATTGCGCCGCCCGAGCCGGTCGCCTTCGCGCAGGCGCTGCTGGCAGCACTGGCCCGCTGGCGCCAGGTGCGGCAGCAGGAAGGATTCGCACCTGTCCGGCAAGCCTGGCTGCGCTTCGGCCCGACTCTGGGTGCTCCAATGGTGCTGAGCCAGTCGCAAGGGGTGGTGGAGGGGTGCTTCGCCGGCTTGGCGCCCGACGGCCGTCTGTTGCTGCGGGTCAGGGGCGAGTGCATCGCTTTCGCTGCCGGCGAGCTGGTCGGGGGGCAGGGGAACAGGGCTGGAGAAGTTTCCGGAAGGCCAGGGCACCGCTGAACGACGGCCTGTTTTCTGCCGCGGAGGCGTTGCGTCACGCGCGGATTTCCTTGCCCTCCCTTCTCCGCGCCATCCTGTTTCCGCCAGGAGCGCCTTTCGTCCGCAATCCGTGATCGATGGTGTGACTGATCCGGCGATGCAATCGGACGTTGTCTCGGGTTATGTGGTCTGTGTGGAAGGACGCAGTGCACCATGATGCCGGCCGCTGCATCGCCGGGCACGTTTGGCTGGGCCATCTCGCGTGGCTGGCTGCCGCGTTGATCATGGCAATTCATGGCGTGCGGTTGGCGAAGCGCCGGTGCGCTCCCATTTTCCTCCTGACGGATTTGCCTGACGCGCCCCGCCCCCAGAAGGGGCGTGGGCATGACGAAGGCCACGGAATCTGCCCTGCGAAGGGCATGACTGCATGGACATCACCACTGGCGAGAGTAAATGAACCTGAACAATAACGAAGACTTGGCCTTCATTCCGCTTGGCGGAACGGGGGAGATCGGTTGCAACCTGAATGTCTACCGCTGCGACGGCCAACTTCTGGCGATCGACTGCGGCATCGGCTTCGGCGGCGCGGAGCAGCCGGAGGCTGAGGTCATGGTGCCGGACCCGGCTTGGCTTGCGGAGCGGCGGGACAGGCTGCTCGGCCTCGTCATCACTCACGCGCATGAGGATCATGTCGGTGCTGTGGCGCCGCTCTGGTCACAGCTTCGCTGCCCTGTCTATGCCAGCCCCTTCACTGCGGCAGTGTTGCGGCGCAAGCTGGGCGAGGCGGGCCTGCTCAACCAGGTCGAGCTGATCACCGTCCCGCTTGGTGGGCGGGTGGAACTGGGTCCTTTCGATCTGCGCTTCATCCGCGTCACGCACTCGGTTCCGGAACCGCAATCGATTGCCATCCGCACCCGTCACGGCACGGTGTTGCACACTGGCGACTGGAAGCTGGACCCTGACCCTTTGATCGGCCAGCCCGCGGACGAGGAGGCTTTTGCCGAACTCGGGCGCGAGGGTGTGCTAGCCATGGTGTGCGACAGCACCAATGCCCTGGTGGAAGGCCACTCGGGCTCTGAGGCGGAGGTCCGTCGCAGCATGACGGCGCTGATCCGCAGGCTGAAGGGGCGTGTGGCAGTCACCTGCTTCGCCACCAATGTGGCGCGCATCGAGTCGATCACGATGGCCGCACGTGCGGCGGGCCGGCAGGTTGCTCTGTTCGGCCGTAGCCTCCGGAACGCCGAGGCGGCGGCGCGGGAATGCGGCTATCTGCAGGGCGTTCCCCCCTTCCTCCAGGAGGAGGATGCGGACGACGTTCCCGATGATCAGCTGCTGATCATCTGCACGGGCAGCCAGGGCGAGCAGCGCTCGGCCATGGCAAAGATCGCCGCCGACACGCACCCCCGCATCTCGCTGGGAGAAGGCGACACGGTGATCTTCTCGTCCCGCATGATCCCCGGCAACGAACGCGCCATCCTGCGCATGCAGGACGATCTGGCGCGTGGCGGCTGCAAGGTCATGACGGCCGATGACCACATGGTCCATGTTTCCGGCCACCCCGCGCGGGATGAGCTGCGGCGGCTTTACTCCCTGGTGAAGCCCCGCTTCTCGGTGCCCGTGCATGGCGAATGGCGCCACCTGCAGGAACATGCCGCGCTGGCTCGGGAGATGGGCTCCACGCCGGTGCTCGTCGAGGACGGCGACGTCCTGCAACTCGCCCCCCGCAGCGGCAACGCCGCCCCGGAAGTGGTGGAAGGCGTGCCGACCGGCCAGCTCGCGCTGGATGGCGACCGCCTGTTGCCGCTTGACGGCAGTGTGCTCGGCGCCCGCCGGCGGATGCTGTTCAACGGCGTGGTTATGGCCTCGCTGGCGGTGGACCGCGGCGGCCGGGTTCTGGGCAGCCCGCAGATCTCCGCCCCAGGTCTGTTCGACATGGCAGATATGGAACCTGGCCAGCTCGCCGACGAGCTGGCGCGCGCGGTGACCGATTTGCCGCCGGCTTTGAAGCAGGAGGATGACACGCTGCGGGACGCCGCGCGCAGCGTGTTGCGGAAGGCGGTCAGCCGCCGGCTCCGCAAGCGTCCGAGTGTTGAGATCCATCTGCTGAGGGTCTGAACGGCGAAGGCGGGGAGGCATACCTACCCCGCCCTGCACTTAGCTCAGGCGTGCATGAAGCCTGCCTCCGCGCGGCGCCGGGAGGCTGCGGGCCAGCCGATGCGCCGGGCGTTCCACCAAGGCATGCATGGCGGCGGCGGCAGGCAGGGCCAGCAACATCGCCATGACCGCCACGACGCCGGGTGCGGTCTGGTCGTGCAGGAGGTGCGTCAGCATCAGCAACACCGGCAGGTGCACCAGGTACAGGCTGAAGGAAACCTTCCCCAGCCAGAGCAGCGAAGGGCGGCGAAGCCCGCGGGCGAAGGTGCCGCCCCGCTGCGCCAGCAGGATCAGCAGCACTGAACCAGCAATGACACCGTAGTCATGCGCAGCCATGGCCATGACCACGATCACCACGCCCGCGGCACGGGCCTGGACGTCATCCAGGCGCGGGACCTGCCGTAGTGCAAGCGCCGCGCCGGCGGCAAAGGCAGGCAGGAAGCCGGCGCTTGCCGCGAAGGTGCCGGCAAGGCTCTCACCGAGGGAGACATGGCCTTCGGGCATCCCGGCCAGCCGGGCGATGCCGGCGCCGACGAGCGCGACCGCCACCAGCAAAGCCAACTGGCCGCGGAACAGCAAGGCGAGCGGTAGCAGCAGGGCGACGCGCCACTCATGCACCAGCGACCACAGCACCGGATCAAGCTGAAACCCGTCTCCGTGTTTCAACAGCAGGGCCTGAGCGGCGAGGTCCTGCCAAGTCCAGGGTACGGCCCAGGTGGCGCCGCCTGTAATATGTGGCGTCTCCGGGGGGAGCGGACCCGACCAGCTTACCGACTGCATCAGGGCAGAAAACAACACGGCGGCCAGCACGGGCAGCCCAAGGCGGATGGCGCGCTGGGCGCCATAATGCACCCATCCGCTGCCACTCAGCACGCTCCCAGGCTGCCGCTCCTCCTGCCGTGCCAGTGCACGGGTGAGAACGTAGCCGCTCAGCACGAAGAAGAAGATGACGGCCTGCCGGCCCATTCCTATAGGCCGGAGAGGCGTATCGTTGACGGTCCAGGCCACCCAGTCCGGGACTTCGGGCAGGCTGAGATAGGCATGATGCACGACCACGATGAGGGCTGCGATGCCGCGCAGGGAATCGAGCTCGACAAGGCGGGAGGAGGAGGGTGCTTTCATGAGCTCCCGGGTTCGAACAGGTCTGGGCACCGCAGTGCCGGGCAACCGGTTGGAGCACGGCCCGTGGGGGCTGCCGTGCAGGAGGAAACACGGCCGGTGCGCGTGGCGCGCCCGGATGGCTCTCTGCGAACCATGTTTCTGTGGCAGGGTTGCGGCAGCGCGTTCACGCTCAGGGGAGGTTTGGTAGGCTGGCCGGGGCCGCTCGAAGGGCCTATCTCCTGCCGCAAAGGCGGGAAATGAGGCAAGCAATGAACTGGTTCACAGGTTTTGTGGTCTATTTCCTGGTGTGGTGGACGGTCCTTTTCGCCGTGCTGCCCGTGGGCATCCGGCCTGACGCGGATGGACAGGCGCCTGGCGGGTGGCGCGGCGCTCCGGAGGCGCCTGGGATTGGCCGCAAGGCACTCTGGACCACTGCGGTGGCAACACTGGTCTTCCTGGGCATCTATGCTCTGATCAACAGCGATTGGTTGAGCTTCCGCCACGGCTGGCTTGCGATGCCTGAAAATTAGGCGAAATTTCGCCTGTTTTCCTGGAAATGACTATGAAGCAGGCTTTGATGATTTTGGCGCCCAATTTTTCGGCTCTTTTAGGAAGTTTTTGCGTTGCAGTGCAGCGAAAGCCAGCGCACGATCAGTTCCAGGAAGAGAGCTGGTTCTCTTCCTGCCGTGTGACTGGCGTTTCCTCCCTAAACTCGGGCCGCACCTCTGGTGTGGCCCTTTCTTTTTGAGTGCGCGACAGCAGCTGTGTTCCGCTTCTCCTAATGCGCTTGCTGTATGCCGGGCCAGAAACCGGAAAAATTTCCTGTTCCTATCCCAATGAGAAATAATATTGCAGCGCAGTGTTCGCGCGACGGAATGCCTCGCCGCCCCTGGCATCCTGCGGCCCGCGCCCTTACCTTCGCGCACCGCTGACCGGACGGAGTTGACCCCGTGCGCCTCTCCCGCGCTTTCCTGCCTACCCTGAAAGAAGTTCCCGCCGAGGCCGCGATCGCCTCGCATAAGCTGATGCTGCGGGCCGGCATGATCCGGCAAACCTCCGCCGGCATCTATGCCTGGCTGCCGCTCGGCCTGCGCGTGCTGCAGAAGGTCAGCCAGATCGTCCGGGAGGAGCAGGACGCCGCCGGCGCCCAGGAAATCCTGATGCCGACGATCCAGAGCGCCGATCTCTGGAAGCAATCCGGCCGCTACGACGACTACGGCAAGGAGATGCTGCGCATCACCGACCGGCACGAGCGGGAGATGCTCTACGGCCCGACCAACGAGGAAATGGTGACGGACATCTTCAAGTCCTTCGCCCGTTCCTACCGGGACCTGCCGCGCAACCTCTACCACATCCAGTGGAAGTTCCGGGACGAGATCCGGCCCCGCTTCGGCGTGATGCGCGGCCGCGAGTTCCTGATGAAGGACGCCTATTCCTTCGATCTGGACGTCGAGTCCGCGCGGCTCTCCTACAAGAAGATGTTCGTGGCCTATCTCCGCACCTTCGCCCGCATGGGGCTGAAGGCCATCCCGATGCGCGCCGACACCGGCCCCATCGGCGGCGATCTCAGCCACGAGTTCATCATCCTGGCCGAAACCGGCGAGAGCCAGGTCTACCTGCACAAGGACCTGCTGGACTTCGACGTGCTGGCGCAGAAGCCCGACTACGACGGCGACCTGAACCCAACCGTCGATTTCTGGACCAGCCGCTACGCCGCCACTGACGAGATGCATGACGAGGCCGCCTGGAACGCCCTCGGCGCCGAGCATCAGGTCTCGGCCCGCGGCATCGAGGTCGGCCACATCTTCTTCTTCGGCACGAAGTACAGCGCCACCATGGGCCTTACCGTCGCCGGGCCGGATGGCAACCCGGTGACGCCGCAGATGGGCAGCTATGGCATCGGCGTCTCCCGCCTGCTCGGCGCCATCATCGAGGCCAACCATGACGAGGCCGGCATCAAGTGGCCGGACGCGGTGGCGCCCTTCCGCTGCGCCATCCTCAACCTGAAGCCCGGCGACCTCGCCACCGACGCGCTTTGCGAAAGGCTCTACGCCTCGCTCCCGGGCGATGCCGTCTATGACGACCGCAACGAGCGCGCCGGCGTGAAGTTCGCCGATGCCGATCTCGCCGGCTATCCCTGGCAGGCCATCATCGGCCCGCGCGGCGCCGCCAAGGAGGTTATCGAGCTGAAGCGCCGGGCCACCGGCGAGCGGGAGGAGGTCTCCCTCGAATCCGCCCTCGCACGCATCCTGGGGAACTGATCGCCCGATGTTCGGAGCCTTCGAGCGGAAGGTCGCGTTCCGCTACCTGCGGGCGCGCAAGGGGGAGCGCTTCGTCTCCGTCATCGCCACCTTCTCGCTCGTGGGCATCGCCCTGGGCGTGGCCACGCTGATCATCGTGATGAGCGTGATGGGCGGCTTCAGGCAGGAGCTGCTCGGCCGCATCCTCGGGCTGAACGGCCATCTCGGCGTCTATGCCGCCGGGCCGGGCGGGCTGCATGACTATGACGACATCGCCGAGCGGGTGCGGAAGCTCGCCGGCGTGGCGATGGCCACCCCGATCGTGGAAGGGCAGGTGCTGCTGACCAGCGAGGCCGGCGGCGCCACCGGCGGGCTTGCGCGCGGCATCAAGCCGGAGGACCTGCGCGCCCGTCCCATCCTGGCCAACAACATCCGCGCCGGCTCGCTCGACGACTTCCAGGGCGACGATGCCATCATGGTCGGCACGCGTCTGGCGCAGAAGCTCGGCCTTGGCATCGGCAGCAAGGTGACGCTGGTTTCGCCGCAGGGCCGCACCACCGTCATCGGCACGGTGCCGCGGATGCGCGCCTATACCGTCGTCGCCATGTTCGAGGCGGGGATGAACGAGTACGACAGCTCCTACGTCTTCCTGCCCCTGCAGGCCGCGCAGGTCTATTTCCAGATGCGCGACGCCGCTTCGCAGATCGAGGTCTTCGTGCAGGACCCGGACAACGTCCGGCAGGTGACGCAGGAGATCATCCGCGCCCTCTCGCCCATGCCCTTCCGGGTGCTGGACTGGCAGGCCTCGAACTCCTCCTTCTTCGCCGCCGTCCAGGTGGAGCGGAACGTGATGTTCCTGATCCTCACCCTGATCATCGTCGTGGCGGCCTTCAACATCATCTCCTCGCTGATCATGCTGGTGAAGGACAAGGGGCGGGACATCGCCATCCTTCGCACCATGGGCGCCACCCGCGGCGCGGTGATGCGCATCTTCCTGATCTGCGGCACCTCCATCGGCGTGCTCGGCACCGGCATCGGCTTCGCCATCGGCGTGGTCTTCTGCCTGAACATCGAGCGCATCCGGCAGGCGCTGCAGGCGCTCACCGGCACGCAGCTGTTCAGCCCGGAGGTCTATTTCCTCACCCAGCTTCCGGCGGTGCTCGACGTGCAGGAGGTGACGCGGGTCGTCCTGATGGGCCTCGGCCTTTCTGTTCTGGCCACGCTCTATCCCTCCTGGCGCGCCGCCAGGACCGATCCGGTGGAGGCCCTGCGCAATGAGTGACGCGACCGGAACCGAGCGCCTGCGCCTCGCCGCCGTCGAGCGGCGCTACCGCAGCGAGGCGGGCGAGCTGCCTGTGCTGCGCGGCGCCGACCTGACGCTGCGGGGCGGCGAGATCGTCGCCCTGGTGGCACCTTCCGGCACCGGCAAGTCCACGCTGCTGCACCTCGCCGGGTTGCTGGAGCGGCCGGATGGCGGCGAGGTCTTCATCGATGGCCAGGCAGCCGGCAACCTCGGCGACGAGGCCCGCAGCGCGCTTCGTGGCCGTGCCATCGGCTTCGTCTACCAGTTCCATCACCTCCTGCCGGAATTCACCGCGCTGGAGAACGTGGCGCTGCCGCAGATGGCCAACGGTGCCCCCGAGCGCGCCGCCAATGCCCGCGCCCATGAGCTGCTGGCCGGCTTCGGGCTGTCCGGGCGCGAATCGCATCGGCCCGGACGGCTCTCCGGTGGCGAGCAGCAGCGCGTCGCCATTGCTCGCGCCCTGGCCAACCGGCCCGGCCTGCTCCTGGCGGACGAGCCGACCGGCAACCTGGACGTTGAGACCTCGGATCGTGTCTTCGCCCAGCTCCTGGAGGCGGTGCGCGGGGCAGGGGTGGCGGCGCTGATCGCCACGCACAACCCGGAGTTGGCAGCGCGGATGGACCGCGTGGTCACCCTGCGCGAAGGCCGCATCGTGGCAGCCTGAGCAAGGCCGGGGGAGAAGGAGTTCTCCTCCGGGCCCTTTCATCTTTTTCTGCAAGTCAGGGGACTCAGGCACGCAGGGGCGGGTTGTGCTAAACCCGGTACCATGACCGGAAGCTTCGTTCACCTGCACGTCCACTCCGCCTATTCCCTGGCCGAAGGCGCCATCAAGGCGGAGAAGGTGGCCGATCTGGCGAAGGCCCATGGCATGCCCGCCGTGGCCCTGACCGACACGGCCAACATGTTCGGCGCCTTGGAGTTCGCCAAGGCCTGCTCCGGCAAGGGCGTGCAGCCGATCATGGGTTGCCAGCTCTGGCTCTCCCGCTCCGCCGCTGATCCGCGCCCCGAGGTGGCCCGCCTCGCGCCCGATTGCATCGTGGCCCTCGCTACCAATGCCCAGGGGCTGGAGAACGTCCAGCGCCTCTCCTCGCACGGATTCCTGCGCGACGACCCCTCCGGCAAGCCCGCCATCACCCTGGAACTGCTCCAGCAGCACGCCGAAGGCGTGTTCCTGCTGACCGGGGGCACCTGCGGCCCGCTCGGCCGCCTGCTGCTGGAAGGCCGCCGGGACGCTGCCGTCATCCTCCTGGACGCGCTGAAGGAGAGCTTCGGCGACCGGCTGGCGGTGGAGCTGACCCGCCACGGGCTCGATATCGAGCGTGGGCTGGACCCGGCGCTGCTGGCGCTCGCCGACCAGGCGGGCCTGCCCATCGTCGCCGCCAACGACGTCTATTTCGCCAAATCCGTGATGTACGAGGCGCATGACGCGCTGCTCTGCATCGCCGAGGGCCGCACCCTCGCCGAGCCGGACCGCCGCCGCCTGACCGCCGAGCACTACTTCAAGTCGGCCGAGGCCATGCGCAAGCTCTTCGCCGACCTGCCCGAGGCCTGCGACAACACCCTCGCCATCGCCCAGCGCTGCGCCATCATGGCCGAGACGCGCAAGCCCGAGCTGCCGATCTGCCCCAAGGTGCAGCCGGGCATGACCGAGGCCGAGACGGTGCGCGACATGGCCCGGCGCGGGTTGGAGGCGCGGCTGGACGCCCAGGGCACCACCGACCGCGAGCCCTATCGCACGCGGCTGGAGTTCGAACTGAGCATCATCGAGAAGATGGGCTTCTCCGGCTACTTCCTCATCGTCGCCGACTTCATCCAGTGGGCCAAGGAGCACGGCATTCCCGTGGGGCCGGGCCGTGGCTCGGGCGCCGGTTCGGTCGCCGCCTGGGCCCTGCTCATCACCGACCTCGACCCGCTGCGCTTCGGCCTGCTTTTTGAGCGCTTCCTGAACCCTGAGCGCGTCTCGATGCCGGACTTCGACATCGACTTCTGCCAGGACCGGCGCGACGAGGTGATCCAGTACGTCCGCCGCGAATACGGGCCGGACCGGGTGGCGCAGATCATCACCTTCGGCCGCCTGCAGGCCAAGGCGGTGGTGCGCGACGTCGGCCGCGTCATGGGCATGCCCTATGGCCAGGTGAACAAGATCGCCGAGCTGATCCCCTTCAACCCGGCCAAGCCCATCACCCTGCAGCAGGCGCTCGACGAGGAGCCGCGCCTGCAGGAGATGCGGCAGGCCGACGAGACGGTGGACCGGCTGATGGAAACCGCGCTGGTGCTGGAGGGCCTCTACCGCAACGCCTCCACCCATGCCGCCGGCGTCGTCATCGGCCGCAAGCCGCTGATCGACATCGTCGCCCTCTACCGCGACCCGCGCTCCGACATGCTGGTGACGCAGTACTCGATGAAATACGTCGAGAACGCCTCACTGGTGAAGTTCGACTTCCTCGGCCTCAAGACCCTGACGGTGCTGCAGCGCGCGGTGGAGATCCTGGCCGAGCAGGGCATCACCATCGACCTCGCGCGCATCCCGCTGGATGACACCCGCACCTACGAGATGCTGGCGCGCGGCGATTCCGCCGGCGTGTTCCAGTTCGAAGGGCAGGGGATGCGGGACTGCCTCCGCATGATGCGCCCCGACCGCTTCGAGGACCTGATCGCCGCCGTCTCGCTCTACCGCCCGGGGCCGATGGCGAACATCCCGGCCTATTGCGCCCGCAAGCATGGCGAGCCCTGGGAGCCGGTGCACCCGTCCATGCGCCACCTGGTCGAGGAGACCTACGGCATCCTGGTCTACCAGGAGCAGGTCATGCAGATCAGCCAGGACGTCGCCGGCTACTCGCTCGGCGGTGCCGACCTGCTGCGCCGCGCCATGGGCAAGAAGATCCGCTCGGAGATGGAGGCGCAGCGCAAGATCTTCGTGGATGGCGCGGTGAAGAACGGCGTCCCCGAGGGCAAGGCCGGCGAGATCTTCGACATGATGGAGAAGTTCGCAGAATACGGCTTCAACAAGTCGCACGCCGCCGCCTACGCGCTGGTCGCCTATCACACGGCCTATCTGAAGGCCAACCACCCCGTCGCCTTCCTCGCGGCGTCCATGACCTTCGACATGGACAAGACGGAGAAGCTGGCCAACCACATGCAGGAGGCGGCGCGGCTTGGCATTCCCGTGCTGCCGCCCGACGTGAACCGCTCGGCCGCCGATTTCCGCGTGGAAACGATGGAGGATGGCAAGCAGGCCATCCGCTTCGCCCTGGCCGCGGTGAAGCGCGTCGGCATGCAGGCGATGAAGGACATGGTGAAGGCGCGCGACGCCAAGGGACCATTCCGCTCGGTGGCCGACTTCGCCGGGCGCGTGGACCCCAAGCTGCTCAACAAGATGCAGCTTGAGAATCTGGCCCGTGCGGGTGCCTTCGACAGCATGGAGAAGAACCGCGCCAAGATGACCATGGCGGCGGAGGTCATCCTGCGCCGGGCCCAGGCCGCCGCCGAGGAGCGAACCTCCAGCCAGATCGGCCTGTTCGGCGGCGGGGATACCCGCCCCGAGCCGCTGCGCATGCCCAACGTGCCGGACTGGCCCGAACTGGAGCGCCTGACCCAGGAGGCGGAGGCAGTGGGCTTCCACCTCTCCGCCCATCCGCTCGACACCTATAAGGAGGTGCTGCAGAAGCTGCGCGTGGTGCCCATCGCCCAATTGCAAGTTCGGGCGGAACGAGGCGCCACGCATGTCAAGATCGCCGGCACGGTGGTGAACAGCAAGGAGCGCACCACCCGCACCGGCAGCCGCATGGCCTGGGTCCGCCTCTCCGACGCCACCGGCAGCACCGAGGTCACGCTCTTCTCCGAGGTGCTGCTGCGCTCCCGCCCGCTGCTGACGGAGGGGACGGCCCTCCTGGTCACCACCGAGGCGCGGATGGAAGGCGAGACCCTGCGCCTGACCGCCCAGGGCCTGGAGGCGCTGGACAAGGCTGCTTCCGGCGTCGGCCAGATGCTGAGGCTCTGGATCGAGGACGCGGCAGCGGTGGAGCCGATCCGCGACATGCTGAACCGCGAGGGACCGGGGAAGGGACGGGTCATCCTGATCCCCCGGTTTGGCGCAGGGCAGGAGCTGGAGGTGGCGCTGCCCGGCGCCTGGAACGTGTCGCCGCGCTTGGCGCAGGCCATCAAGGTTGTGCCAGGGGTCTGCGAGGTGGCCACCGGCTGAGGGCGCCGGGCGGCCACCTTCTTCGTTCTCAGGCAGCCCGGAGGGCTGTCAGGAACTCTTCCATCCGGCCGCGCAGGCGGTCCGCCTGCCGGGCCAGCTCGCTGGAGGCGCCGCGCACCTCCTCCGCGGCCCGGCCGGTGCGTTCCGCGTCCTCGCTCACGCCCGCCGCGTGGTGCGACGCCTCCTGCGTGCCGACTGCCGCCTGCGCGACCGCGGAGCCGATCTCGCGCGTCGCCTCCGCCTGCTGTCCGGCGGCCTCGGCCACCACGGCCGTCGCCTCGTTCAGCGCCACGATCATCTGCGCGATACCGCCGATCTCCTGTGCGGTGCGCTCCGTCTCCGCCTGCATGGCGGCGATCTGCTGGCTGATCTCGCCCGTGGCCTTGGCGGTCTGGCTGGCCAGGTTCTTCACCTCGCCCGCCACCACGGCGAAGCCCTTGCCGGCCTCGCCGGCCCGCGCCGCCTCGATCGTGGCGTTGAGCGCCAGCAGGTTGGTCTGGCTGGCGATGCCGGCGATCAGCTGCACCACATCCCCGATCCGCGCTGCCGCCTCGGAAAGCCCGCGGACCGTGCGGTCGGTCTGCTGCGCCGCCGCCGAAGCCTGCTCGGCGCGTCCCGCGCTGTCCCGCACCTGCCGCGCCACCTCGGCGATGCTGGCCGAAAGCTCCTCCGCCGCCGCGGCCACGGTCTGAACATTGCCGCTGGCCCGCTCCGAGGCGCCGGCGACCAGGTTGGCGCGGTCCTTCCCCGTGGTGGCGATCCTGGCCATGCCGCCGGCCGTTGCGTCCATCTCCGCCGCGGCCGCCGCCACGGTGCGCAGCATGCCGGCGGTTTCCTCCTCGAAGGCCTTCAGCAACCGATCGACGCGCTCGCCCCGCTCAATCTGCTGCTGCTGTGTCCGCTGCTGGGCGCTGGCCAGTTCGAGCCGCTCGGCCGAGCCTCGGCGCAGTGTCTCCACGGCCGCCGCCATGGCACCCAGCTCATCGCGGCGGTCACGATGCGGCACGTCAAGCTCAAGCTCGCCATCGGCGATCCGGGTGACGCAGCCGGTCAGCGCCTGCACCGGCCGCACGATGCGCGACATCAACATCAGCATCGAGCCCAGGGCGGAGATGGCCATCAGCAAGGTTAGGCCAAGGGCGCCGAGGAAGATCCGCAGGCTCTCGGCCTGCAGGGCATCGGTGGTGGCCAGCGCCTCGTCCAGCGCGGCGTCCCGCAGCTTCAGGATCTCTGCCTGGGAGGCGAGGGACCAGGGCCGGAATTCCGGAACCGTCGTGCCCCAGTTCGGGTTGCCGCCGTCGAGCGCGATACGGCTCTTCTGCATGAAGTCCTGCCAGCGGGTCTCGATCGGGCCGCGCGCGGCCGCCTGCTCCTGCAGCGCCGCCTGCAGCGCCGCCCGGTCCGGCATCGCCCGGATCTGGCGCTGCATCGAGGCCCAGCTCTGCTCCATGCGGCCGGTATAGACCAGCAGGTTGTCATAAACCTTCGGGTCGATGGGGGCGCCGCCGACCCAGGTGGTGAGCGGCACGCTGCGCCGGCCGATGAAGTCCCGGTAGTCCATGGCCGAGCTGGCGATGCTGATCAGCGCCGAGGCCTCGGGCGAGGTGGCGAAGACCTGCCGCGCCGCCTCGTAGGCAAGGCGGCTCAGCGCCTCGACGCCTTCGTTGCGGAGCGCCTGGGTCACCTTTGGCATCTCCGGGTCGCGGGCGGCGGGGGGACGCGCCAGCTCCTCCATGGTGCGCTGCCGCACCGGGTGGATGCGCGCCAGCATGTCCTGGGCGAGCTGGGCCTGGAAGCCGCCCTTCCGCGCGCTGTCCACCGCGGCGGGCAGCAGCTTGTCGGTCACCTCGGCCGAGCGCCGCAGCGTCGCCACGTCCGGGTTGGCCAGCTGGAGCTGGCTCGCGAAGGCGCCGACTTCCACGGCGATGGCCGACTGTGCGCGCTGCGCGTCGCTCACGGCACGGGAGGCGAGGCGGGCGGCGTCGGTGCGCTGCAGGTCCGACCAGGCGTCCAGGGCCAGCCAGCCCGTCGCCAGCGCACCAGGCACCGTGACGGCGCAGAAGCAGACCAGAAAGAAGTCCCGAATGCGCACGGGCAAGCTCCTGTGAGGGTATCGTGCCGCCCACTATCGGCGTCGGGGATTAAGACCTCCTTGCTCCGCCACAGACAGGAGGGGCCTCTGTCGCATTGCTTGCTTCAGGGCGGGATCCGTGGCAATTGCTGCCCCGCCGCCCGCGAGCTGGGCTTGGGGCGGCAAATCCGCACGCGGCGCACCCTTCCGCCAACACTGGCGCAAGGTCCGGTCTCCCGAGGGAGGTTCGGCGCCGCGGAGGTCGAACCGGACTGCAATCGAAGGAAGGACCGCCACCATGGCGATGCCGGAAGTTTCCCTGCGCCAGCTGCTCGAGGCCGGTGTCCACTTTGGCCACCACACCCGCCGCTGGAACCCCCGCATGGCGCCGTACATCTTCGGCGTGCGCAACCAGGTGCACATCCTGGACCTGCAGCAGACCGTGCCGATGATGGACCGCGCGCTGCGCACCATCCGTGACGTGGTGGCCGGCGGCGGCCGCGTGCTGTTCGTCGGCACCAAGAAGTCCGCGGCCGAGTACGTCGCCGAGGCGGCGACCCGCTGCGGCCAGTACTACGTGAACCACCGTTGGCTCGGCGGCATGCTGACCAACTGGAAGACCATCACCGGCTCCATCAAGCGCCTGAAGCAGATGGACGAGCAGCTCGGCGGCAACACCCAGGGCCTCACCAAGAAGGAAGTCCTGATGCTGACCCGCGAGCGCGAGAAGCTCGACCGCGCGCTGGGCGGCATCCGCGAGATGGGTGGCCTGCCGGACATCCTGTTCGTGATCGACGTGGTGAAGGAGAAGCTGGCGGTCGAGGAGGCCAACAAGCTCGGTATCCCCGTCGTCGCCGTGGTCGACTCCAACGCTGATCCCGAGGGCGTGGCCTTCCCGATTCCGGGCAATGACGACGCCATCCGCGCCATCAACCTCTATTGCGACCTGGTCGCCGGTGCCGTGTTCGATGGCATCAGCGCCGAGCTGCAGGCCTCCGGCGTCGATATCGGCGCGTCCGAGGACCTGGGCGCCGAGGATCTGCCGGCCGTCGAGGGCGTTGACCCGGAGAGCGTGGCCGGCGCCGTGGCCGAGGGCGAGGCGCTGGTGGGCGGCGCTGACGCGCCGGCCGAGCCGGCCACCCCGCAGTCCTGAAGCAGAGCCGTCAGACAGGAGCAAACCCATGGCTGAGATTACCGCCGCGATGGTCCGCGACCTGCGCGAGAAGACCGGCGCGGGCATGATGGACTGCAAGAAGGCTCTGGTCGAGAACAACGGCGACGCCGAGGCGGCGATCGACTGGCTGCGCAAGAAGGGCCTCGCCGCCGCGGCGAAGAAGTCCGGCCGCGTTGCCGCCGAGGGCCTTATCGGCACCGCCACTGGCCCGCAGGTCGGTGGCATGGTCGAGGTCAATGCCGAGACCGACTTCGTGGCCCGTAACGAGCTGTTCCAGAACTTCGTCGCCGAGGTGGCGGGGCTGGTCCTCTCGGTCGGCGACGACGTCGAGCAGCTGAAGGCGGCGACCTTCCCCGGCACCACGCACTCGGTGCAGGACGAGCTGACCCGGCTGATCGCCACCATCGGCGAGAACATGACCATTCGCCGCGCCAAGCGCTTCACGGTTCCCTCCGGCGTGGTCGCCACCTATGTCCACTCGGCGGTCAAGCCGGGCCTGGGCAAGATCGGTGTGCTGGTGGCGCTGGAGGCGGCCTCGGAGATCGAGGCGCTGGAGACGCTGGGCCGCCAGATCGGCATGCATGTCGCCGCCACCCGGCCGGAGGCCCTGGAAGTCGGCGCCGTCGATCCCTCCGCGCTGGAGCGCGAGAAGGCGGTGCTGACCGAGCAGGCCCGCGCCTCCGGCAAGCCGGACGCCATCATCGAGAAGATGGTCGAGGGCCGGGTCCGCAAGTACTACGAGGAAGTGGTGCTGCTGGAGCAGGTCTGGGTGCATGACGGCGAGAGCCGCGTGAAGGCCGTGGTGCAGAAGGCCGGCGCCAAGCTGACCGGCTTCACCCGCTTCCAGCTCGGCGAGGGCATCGAGAAGCAGTCCAGCGACTTCGCCGCCGAGGTCGCGGCCGCCGCCGGCACTGTCTGATCTGCCTGGCCGGGGCGGGTGCCTTTGCGCGCCCGCCCCGGCTGGCTGCCGCTCCGCCGGCATACTGGCCGCATCTGTGGTGCGGTTATTGACTTAGTCGTGGCCTTGTCGCGCCCGGATGCCGTCCGTATCGTGCCATGGCTCCCCTGACGCTTCCTGATCCCGGATTCTTTGCTCATGCCCAGCCCGATCTACAAGCGCGCCCTGCTCAAGCTCTCGGGTGAGGCGCTGATGGGCTCCCGCGATTACGGGCTGGATACCACCACGGTCCGTGACATCGCGCAGGACATCAAGGGTGTGGTCGAGCTCGGCGTCGAGGTCTGCGTGGTCGTCGGGGGCGGTAACATCTTCCGTGGCGTCGCTGGCGCCTCCGCGGGCATGGACCGCGCCCAGGCTGACAGCATGGGCATGCTGGCCACCGTGATGAACGCCCTGGCCTTGCAGAACGCGCTGGAGAAGATCGGCGTGCCCACCCGCGTGCAGTCGGCCATCCCGATGAGCAGCGTCTGCGAGCCCTTCATCCGCCGCCGCGCCCAGCGCCACATGGAGAAGGGGCGGGTGGTGATCTTCGCCGCCGGCTCCGGAAACCCCTTCTTCACCACTGACACGGCCGCCGCGCTCCGCGCCGCCGAGATGGGCTGCGATGTCCTGCTGAAGGGCACCCAGGTGGACGGCGTCTACTCCGCCGACCCCCGGAAGAACCCGCAAGCCGAGCGCTACGTCACGCTGACCTACCTGGAGATGCTGGCGCGCGACCTCGCCGTGATGGACGCCGCCGCGATCAGCCTGGCGCGCGAGAACAAGCTGCCGATCATCGTCTTCAATATCCACGAGCCGGGCGCCTTCACCGCCGTGATGCAAGGCGAGGGCCGCTTCACCACGGTCGTGGATCAATAAGAAGGAAGCCCCGGTCATGGCCGCCCCTGCCGATCTGAACACGCTGAAACAGGATCTCTCGCGCCGCATGGATGGCGCGCTGGATTCGCTGAAGAAGGAGTTCTCGGGTCTGCGCACCGGCCGCGCCTCGCCGGCGTTGCTGGAGCCGATCCGAGTCGAGGTCTATGGCGCCAATCAGCCGCTGAACCAGGTGGCGAACGTTTCCGTCTCTGGCCCCAGCATGTTGTCCGTGCAGGTCTGGGACCGCGGCGCCACTAAGGCTGTCGAGGTCGCCATCCGTGATTCCGGCCTCGGCCTGAACCCGCAGGCCGAGGGCCAGACCATCCGCGTGCCGCTGCCGCCGCTGACGCAGGAGCGCCGCAACGAGCTGGCCAAGCAGGCGGCCAAGTATGCCGAGGCTGCCAAAGTGGCTGTCCGCGGTGTTCGCCGCGATGGAATGGACCAGATCAAGGGCTGGGAAAAGAAGTCCGAGATCGGCAAGGATGAGGCGAAGGACTGGTCCGACGAGGTGCAGAAGCTTACCGACCTGACCATCAAGAAGGTCGATGAGTTGCTCGCCGAGAAGGAAAAAGACATCAAGGCCGTCTGAACACCTCATGAGCGCCGCGTCCCTGAACCAGCCTCTTGCGGCGCTGCCGGACCTGGCGGCCCCTCCTGACGGTCCCCTCCATGTCGGCCTGATCATGGACGGCAACCGCCGCTGGGCGAAGGCCCGGGGCCTTCCCCGTGCCCTCGGCCACAAGGCCGGGGTGGAGGCGGTGCGCCGCACCATCCAGGCCGCCGCCGATGCCGGCATCGGCTGGTTGACTCTCTTCGCCTTCTCCTCGGAGAACTGGCGCCGCTCGGCTGATGAGGTGCGCGACCTCACCGGCCTCCTGCGCATCTATCTCCGTCGCGAGGTCAACACGCTCGCGAAGAATGGCGTCCGCCTGCGTGTCATCGGCGAGCGGGAGCGCTTCGGGCCGGAAACCGTCGCGGCCATCGAGGCAGCCGAGCAGTCCACCGCGCACAACACCCGCCTGAACCTGACGGTGGCGCTTTCCTACGGCGCCCGGGCCGAGATCGCCTCGGCCGCCCGCAGCATTGCGCAGGAAGTGGCCGCCGGCCGGCTCGATCCCGCCAGCATCGACGAGGAGACGCTCACCCGTCACCTCGCGACGCGGAGCATGCCGGACCCTGACCTGATCATCCGCACCTCCGGCGAGCAGCGGCTCTCGAACTTCCTGCTCTGGCAGGCCGCCTATGCCGAGTTTGTCTTCCTCGATGTGCTGTGGCCCGACTTCGATGCGAGCCATCTGGGCCAAGCGCTGACCGAATACCGCCGGCGTGTCCGCCGCTTTGGGGTGGGCAGCGGCTGACGATGGACGGTCCCTCGAGTTCCGAGGCGCCATCGGCGAAGCGATGGCGCGACCTCAAGAAGCGGGCCATCTCCGCTGCGGTGCTCGGTCCGGGTGCCTTGCTCTGTGCCTGGCTCGGAGCCCTGCCGTGGACGGCGCTGATGGCGCTGGCGGTGGCGCTGCTCTGCTGGGAATGGGTCCATCTTTGCGGCCTGCGCAGCCGCACCTGGCCCGGCATTGCCTTGCCCGCGGTGGTGTTCATCGCCTGCGCCCTTGCTGTCTATGGGCAGCCTGTGGGCGGATTGCTGGTGCTGGCCCTGGGCTTTCTCGCGACCTGGGCGACCGTGCCGCGGCTGCACCGCGCCGGTGCGCCCCCGCCGCCCGCGAGCTGGCTCGCCATGGGTGTGCTCTATATCGGCATCGCTGGCATCGCACTGATCGAGCTGCGGCACGACAATGAGGCCGGGCGCGGTAACATTCTGTTTCTCTTCTTCGTGGTCTGGGCGAGTGATATCGGTGCCTACATGTTCGGGCGCCTGCTCGGCGGGCCCAAGCTGGCCCCGGCCATCTCACCCGGAAAGACCTGGTCGGGCGCTTTGGGCGGCCTGATCTCCACCATGCTTGTCGGCTGGATTGCCGCTGTCTGGCTCGCTCCCGGCACGCCACCGGTGGCGCGGGTGCTGCTCGTGGCGGCCCTGCTCGGCGTTGCTACCCAGCTCGGCGATCTGCTGGAAAGCGCGGTCAAGCGCCACTTCAAGGTGAAGGACAGTTCGATGCTCATCCCCGGCCATGGCGGCCTGCTGGATCGGCTCGACGGGCTGATGGCGGCCGCGCCGGTCGCCGCGCTGCTTGCCTTCGCGGTCGGATACGGAGTGCCACTGTGGCGGTAGGGCCGCGTCGCGTCAGTATTCTCGGCAGCACCGGCTCGGTCGGCCGCAGCACGGTTTCGTTGCTGGAAGCGGCACCGCCGGGGGATTTCTCCGTCGCCGCGCTGGTGGCGGGGCAGGATGCCGACGCGCTGGCCGAGCAGGCGCTGCGGCTGCGGCCGCAGATCGCCGTCCTGGCTGATGTGGCTTCGGCACCTCGGCTGAAGGAACGCCTGGAGGGTTCCGGGATCGCCTGGGCCTGCGGCCGCGATGCCGTGCTCGCCGCCGCCGCCATGCCGGCTGACTGGACCATGGCCGCAATCGTCGGTGCCGCCGGGCTGGAGCCGACGCTTGCCGCGCTGCGCAACGGCGGCACGCTGGCGCTGGCCAACAAGGAGTCGCTGGTCTGCGCCGGGGAGCTGGTGCTGCGAGCGGTGCAGGAGGCCGGCGCCACGCTGCTGCCGGTCGATTCCGAGCACAACGCCATCTTCCAGACACTGGATGCGCGCGACCCCGCGGCGGTTGAACAGATCGTGCTGACCGCCTCCGGCGGCCCGTTCCGCGAGATGCCGCTGGAGCGTATGGCGCGAGTCACGCCCGAGGAGGCGGTGCGCCATCCCGTCTGGTCCATGGGGGCCAAGATCAGCGTCGATTCCGCCACCATGATGAACAAGGGGCTTGAGCTGATCGAGGCGGCCCGGCTCTTCCCGGTGCCGGAGCCGCGCATCGCCGTTCTGGTGCATCCCCAATCGGCGGTGCATGGCATGGTGCAGTATGCGGACGGGTCGCTGCTGGCGCAGCTCGGTACGCCGGACATGCGCACGCCGATTGCCCATGCCCTGGCCTGGCCGCGCCGGATGCCGGTGGAACTGCCGCGGCTTGACCTCGCGGCGCTGGCGCGGCTGGAGTTCTACGCGCCTGATACAGATCGTTTCCCTGCGTTGCGGCTGGCCCGCGAGGCCTTGCGAGCGGGGGCAGGGGCCACCACCATCCTGAATGCCGCGAACGAGGTGGCCGTCGGGCTCTTTTTGCAGCGACGGCTTGGCTTCCTCGACATCGCCGTGGTGGTCGAGGAGACGCTGGCGGCCCTGGGTGCCCCTGAGGTGCCTGACCTCGCCACCGTGCTGGCATTGGACAGCGCGGCAAGGCAGGATGCCCTGGCCCACGCGGCGCGCCGCGCGGCCTGAACACGCCCTGAGCCCCTGCCGCCGCGCGGCGATGGCCCGGGCAGGAGAACGCGACCTTGGACCTGTTGCCTGAGCCCTTCCGCTCGATCGTTGCCTTCATCGTGGTGCTGGGTGTGCTCGTCTTCATCCACGAGCTGGGCCATTACCTCGCCGCCCGGTGGCGGGGTGTGCATGTCGAGGTCTTCTCCATCGGCTTCGGCAAGCGCATCCACAGCTGGGTGGACCGGCACGGCACGGAGTGGCGACTCTCCTGGCTGCCCTTGGGCGGCTTCGTGAAGCTGCACGGCCAGGAAGGCCCGACGGAGGCCGATCCCGAGGTGCGCGCCGCCTGGCGCGCCGGCAGGACCTTCCACGACAAGCCGGTGAGGGACCGGGCCATCGTGGTGGCGGCGGGCCCGATCGCCAATTTCCTGCTCGCCGCTTTCCTTTTCGCCGGTCTCTACATGACGGTGGGGCAGCCGCAGCCGACCGCCACGGTGGGCGCCGTTGTGGCGGGCAGCGCCGCCGAGCGCGCCGGCCTGCAACCGGGCGACCGCATCCTCAGCCTGGACGGCACCCCGGTGACTCGCTTCGAGGAGATCCAGCGCCATATCCAGCCGCGCGCCGGCCAGCCGGTTGAGCTCCGAGTGCAGCGCGACGGCACTGAGGAGAGCCTGCAGGCCACCCCGGAGGGGCGCGAATCGAACGGCGCCACCGTCGGGGTCCTGGGTATTTCAGGCGGCGTGCCGGAGTTCACCCGGTTGAACCCTGTCAGCGCCGTCTGGGCGGGGGCGGAGCAGACCGTCAACGTCACCGTGCAGACGCTGGGCGGCCTGTGGCAGATGATCTCGCACCAGCGCGGCACCGAGGAACTCGGCGGACCGCTGCGCATCGCCCAGCTCTCCGGCCAGGTGGCGCAGCTTGGCCTCGCCAGCCTTGTTTCCTTCATGGCGGTGCTGTCGGTGAATCTCGCCTTGATCAACCTCTTCCCGATTCCGGTGCTGGATGGCGGCCACCTGCTGTTTTACGCCGCCGAGGCCATCCGTGGTCGCCCGCTGCCGCCGCGCGCCATCGAATACGGCTTCCGCGCCGGATTCGCGCTGCTCCTGGCACTGTTCGTCTTTGCCACCTGGAACGATCTTTCCAGCCTCGGTGTGGTGCGCTGGGTGAGCGGACTGGTCGGCTGAGCCGACGGGCGGTGCTGCCGGCCTTCGGACGCCGCTCGCGTATCGCTCGCTAACATACTGAAAAATTTCCTGATCCGTGAGATCGCCCCGCTTCCCCTCAAGGGGTGGCGGGGCGTCGCGTTCCCGGCTAGTCTCCGCCGCCTGAATCCTCGGTCCCCGAGGGTTCCAAGGCCTTTCTCCTGGCCCCCACCAACCGGCCCCGGATCCGACCTTTGCACGCCACCCGCGCCCTTCTGCTCGCCGCCACCTGCCTCGTGCCCGTGCTGATGCCGCCTGAGGCCGTCGCCCAGCCGCGCAACGCACCCCGGCGCGCCGCCCAGCCCGCACGGCAGCCCGCAGGGCCGGTGGTCAGCCAGATCGAGGTGCAGGGCAACCAGCGCATCGAGGCGGATACCGTCCGCTCCTACATGCTGCTGCAGCCCGGCGACACCTATGACGATGCCCGGGCAGACCGCAGCCTGCGCACCCTCTTCGCCACAGGCCTGTTCAAGGACGTGCGGATCAGCCGCCAGGGCGACCGCGTGATCGTGCAGGTGCAGGAGAACCCGATCGTCAACCAGGTGGCCTTCGAGGGGAACAGCAAGCTCTCGGACGACACCCTGCGGCCCGAGGTGCAGCTCCGTCCTCGCGCCGTCTTCACCCCCGCGACCGCCCAGGCCGACCGTCAGCGCCTGCTCGAACTCTACGCGCGCCGCGGCCGCTTCGCCGCCCGGGTCGAGCCGAAGATCATCGAGCGCGACCAGAACCGCGTGGACGTGGTCTTCGAGATCACCGAGGGCGACGCGGCGCTGATCAGCCGGATCAACTTCGTCGGCAACGAATCCTATTCGGACAGCCGACTGAAAGAGATCACTGCTTCCAAGGAGGCGGCCTGGTACCGGCCTTTCAGCTCCTCGGACACCTATGAGCCGGAGCGGTTGAACTTCGACCGTGAACTGCTACGCCGCTTCTACCTGCGCGAGGGCTACGCGGATGTGAGCGTCACTGGCGCCACCGCCGAGCTGGCACCGGATCGCAGCGGCTTCTTCGTGACCTACACGATCAATGAAGGGCCGCGCTATCGCGTCGGCGATGTCGAGATCAAGTCCAGCCTGCGCAATGTCGGCCCCGAGCGGCTGCAACGGGTGCTGGAGATCTACAAGGGCGACTGGTACGACGGGGACGCCGTTGAGCGGATGACCGAGGCGCTGACCGACGAGGCCAATCTCGCCGGCGCTCCCTTCGTCGAGGTCGAGCCGAAGATCACGCGTGACCGCGAGAAGCACCTCATCAACATCGTCTTCGACGTGCATGAGGGCCAGCGCGCCTATGTCGAGCGCATCGACATCACCGGCAATACCCGCACGCAGGATCGGGTCATCCGCCGCGAGTTCCGCCTGGCCGAAGGCGATGCCTTCAACGCCGCGCAGGTGCGCCGCTCGCGCCAGCGCATCCGCGACCTCGGCTTCTTCAACGATGTCCAGATCAACCCGGCGCCCGGCTCGACGCCGGATCGTGTGGTGCTGAACACGCAGATCTCCGAACGTGCCACCGGCGAGATCTCGCTCGGTGGCGGCTACTCGACGGATGCGGGCGCACTGGCGGACTTCGGCCTGCGTGAGCGCAACATCGTCGGCACCGGCGTGGATGCGCGGTTCAACACCACGATCGCGCAGCGCCGCAGCCAGGTGGACCTCTCGGTCACTGATCCTGCCTTCCTCGACCGCAACCTCTCGGTCGGCGCCGACCTGTTCTACATCGTGCGCGACCTGACGGACTACTCGGGCTTCGAGGAGCGCCGGGCCGGCTTCAGCCTGCGCGCGGGCTACGAGTTCAACGAGCGGCTGCGCCAGTCCTGGGCCTATACGCTGTCGCGCCGCAACGTGTTCAACGTAGACAGGGACGCCAGCCGCTACATCCAGGAGCAGAAGGGCATCACCGTCCTGTCGCAGATCGGCCAGACGCTGACCTACGACACGCGCGACTCCCGCCTCGACCCACACAATGGCTATGTCGTGCGCCTGGGCACCGACCTCGCCGGCCTCGGCGGCGACGTCAGCTATGTCCGCCTTCGGCTGGACGGCACCTACTACATTCCCTTCGAGCGTTGGCTCGGCAATCCCGACTACGTGCTCGCCATTTCCGCCGGCGCCGGCCATCTCGTGACCTATGGCGGTAAGGATGAGCGCATCATCGACCGCTTCTTCCTGGGTGGCGAGAACCTGCGCGGCTTCGCGGTGGCGGGGGCCGGTCCGCACGATACCTCCACGAGTGACTCGCTGGGCGGCCGCACCATCTGGACGCAGAGCACCGAGATGCGTTTCCCGCTGCCGGGCGTGCCGTCTGAGCTTGGGCTGCTTGGACGCGCCTTTGTGGATGTCGGCGCGCTCTGGGGGTCTGTGAACGATCCTGTCGTCGCCGATGACTCCTCGCCCCGCGTTGGCGCCGGTGTCGGCATTTCCTGGCGAAGCCCCTTCGGCCTGATCAACATCGACCTCGCGCAGGCCGTGGTGAAGAAGCCCTACGACGATACGCAGGTCTTCCGCTTCGGCTTCGGCACGCGCTTCTGAGTTTCCGTACGGAGTTTGTCCAAATGGCCCGACGCGCTTCCACCGCGCTTGCGGCGGTCCTGCTTTCTTCCACGCTGATCCCGGGAGGGGCGGCGCTGGCGCAGCAGCAGGAGTGGTTCGTTCCCAACCAGCAGCAGCAGTCCCAGCCCCAGCGTTCCGCTCCACAGCGCCAGGCGCCGCCCCAACGTGCAGTGCAGCCCAACCCGGCGCCGCTGCCGCCCGGCGAGCAGCCGCCTGCCGCGGTCATCGGCATCGTCGACGTGCCAGAAGTGCAGCGCAACTCCACCGCCTTCAATCAGGTGCGGGAGGAGATCGAGAAGCGGCGCCAGAAGCTGAACGACGACCTGCAGCGTGAGCAGGCCCGCTGGCGCGAGGAGCAGCAGGCGCTGGCCAACCAGCGCAGCAACCTCTCCCCTGAGGATCTGCGCGCCAAGGAGCGCGACCTGCAGGAGCGGGTGACCGACGCGCAGCGTGTCTTCCGTGAGCGTTCGCGAGACATCGAGCAGGTGGCCCAGGGGGCGCTGCAGGAAATCGAGCGGGCGCTGGCGACGGTGATCCGGCAGGTGGCCGCGAGCCGCAAGGTGAACCTCGTGCTGCCGCGCCCAATGGTGATCTACAATGAGCCGCCCTTCGACCTCTCGTCCGAGGTTTCGACGCAGCTCAACAAGATCCTGAAGTCGGTCAAGGTGGCTCCCGAGGAGAATCCGGCACCGGCTTCTGCCCCGGCGGCGAGCCGCCCCGCCCAGGGTCAGCCGCAGAAGCGGAACTGACGCTGTGGCCGCCGATCCGCGCTTCCATCCGACCGCAGGCCCGTTCCCGCTCGCACGGGTGGCCGAGGCGGGGGCGGCGCAGTTCAGCGGCGACGGCGAGCGGCGCTTCCGCGATGTGGCGCCGCTGGATGCTGCGGGCCCGGAGGAGGTCGCCTTCCTCGATGGACGCCGCAACCTGGAGACCATGCAGGCCAGTCAGGCCGGCGCGGTGATCCTGCGTCCGGAATTCGCGCAGGCCGTTCCGGCGGGCTGCGTGGCGCTGGTGAGCCCAGCGCCGCACCTCGCCTTCGCCCGCATTGCCGCCCTGTTCCATCCAGCACCCGCGCCCGTGGCCGGCATCCATCCCACCGCGAGTGTTGCGCCCGACGCGGTGCTCGGCGAGGGCAGCGAGGTCGGTCCCTACGCTGTGATCGGCGCTGGGGCGGTATTGGGCGCGCGCGCCTATGTCGGGCCGCACGCCGTCATCGGGCCCGGTTGCGTCTTTGGTGATGATGCTCGCATTCACGCCCACGCCAGCGCGATCTGCTGCCTTGCGGGGCACCGCGTCACCCTGCACCACGGCGCGCGGGTGGGGCAGGAAGGCTATGGCTTCGCTCCAACGCCGGAGGGGCGCTTCCTCACCATCCCGCAGCTCGGCCGCGTCGTGCTGGGGGATGAGGTGGAGATCGGGGCGAATGCCTGCGTCGATCGCGGCGCGTTGGGCGACACGGTGCTGGGGCCGGGCACCCGGCTCGACAACCTTGTGCAGATCGGCCACAACGTCGTCACGGGCCGTGGCTGCGTGATTGTCGCACAGGTCGGCATCTCCGGCTCGACCCGCCTGGGCGACTATGTGACCATCGCCGGGCAGGCGGGGCTGACAGGGCATCTGAGCATCGGCTCCCGGGCACGGATCGGCGCCCAGGCCGGCGTGCAGAGCGACATTCCGCCCGGCCAGGATGTGACGGGATCGCCCGCCATGCCGGTCAAGGATGCCTTGCGAGCGGCGCTCTACCTGCGGAAGGTGGGCGCCCGCAAGACGCCGGACACCGGCGCCGCGCAGGGACGCGCAGATCAGAAGGGGCCGCCCGGGAGGCGGTCGGGACAGACGGACTAAACACACATGGACCAGCAAGAACAGACCGGCTCCGAGCCGGCGGCAAAGCAGAGTCTTGAGGTTTGCGACATCGCCCGCATCATGCGGGCGATTCCGCACCGCTACCCGTTCCTGATGGTCGACCGCGTGGTGGACATGGCGCTGGGCGAAAGCGCCGTCGGCATCAAGAATGTCACCATTAACGAGAATTTCTTCCAGGGTCATTTCCCGGCGCATCCGGTGATGCCAGGCGTGCTGATCATCGAGGCGATGGCGCAGACTGCCGCCGTCCTCGTGGTCGAGACGCTGGGGCCAAGCGCGCAGGGCAAGCTGGTTTATTTCATGAGTGTCGAGAACGCCAAGTTCCGCCGGCCGGTTGGCCCGGGGGACCAGCTGCGCATCCACATCCAGAAGGAACGCGCGCGGGGCAATGTTTGGAAATTCAATGCTGTGGCCCGGGTCGATGGCACCGTGGTGGCCGAGGCCAGCTACGCCGCGATGATTATGGACCGCTGAGTGGATGCCTGAAAGCGTGACCCAGACAGAGCGCGGAATCCACCCCTCCGCCGAGATCCATCCCACCGCCATCGTCGCTCCCGGCGCCTCCATCGGCGCCGGTTGCCGCATCGGACCGTTCTGCATCATCAGTGCCGACGCGACGCTGGGCGAGGGCGTGGTGCTCGACTCCCATGTTTCCATCGACGGCGTCGCTGAGATCGGCGACGGCGTGCGTGTCAGCCCCTATGCCACCATTGGACATGCGCCGCAGGACCTGAAGTACAAGGGCCAGCCCACCCGCGTGGTGGTCGGCGCCCGCACCATGATCCGCGAGCACGCCACCATCCATCGCGGCAGCGTCGGCGGTCATGGCGTGACGACGGTCGGGCCGGACTGCCTCATCATGGTCAACGGCCATGTCGGGCATGACTGCACGCTCGACCACCACGTCATCCTGGCGAACAACGTCATGCTCGGCGGGCACGTGCATATCGCCGACACCGTCTTCGTCGGCGGCGGCGCGGCCATCCACCAGTTCGTCCGCATCGGGCGGCAGGTGGTCGTGGGCGGCATGAGCGGCGTGGAGGCGGATGTCATCCCGTTCGGTGCGGTGATGGGCAACCGCGCCCGGCTGACCGGCCTGAACCTGATCGGCCTGAAGCGCCGCGGCTTCGCGCGCAGCCAGATCCACACGCTGCGCGCCGCCTATCGCAGCCTGTTCCGGACGCCGGGCGCCTTCCAGAGCCGGGTGGAGGCCACCGAAGCCGCCTTCGGTGAGGATGAGGTGGTGCGCGAGATCCTGGCCTTCATCCGCGCCGACAGCCATCGCGGCCTCTGCCGCGCCGGCCGCGAGATGCTTGAGGATGAGGACGCCGAGGCCGAGGCCTGAGGCGATGGGCACGCCGCTCGGCATGATTGTCGGCGGTGGGCTGCTGCCGCAGCGAGCCGCCGCCGCCGCCGCCGCCGCTGGCCGGACGCCGCATGTCGTGATCCTCGAAGGCTTCGGCGATCCGGCCGACTATGCCGGCTATCCCCACATCGTCTGCCGGCTCGGAGCAGGCGGGCGGATGCTGGAATGGCTGCGCGGCACAGGCGCGCGCGACCTCGTGCTGGCCGGCAAGGTGACCCGCCCGAGCTTCCTCTCCCTGCGCCCGGATGCCGGTGCGGCGCGCCTGCTGCCCCGGATCGGCATGAAGGCCTTCGGCGGGGATGACTCCCTGCTGCAGGCCGTGCTCCGCGTGCTGCGCGAGGAGGGCTTCAACCCCATGCCGGCGCAGGACGTGCTGCAGGAACTGCTGGTGCCCGAGCCCACCGCGCTGACCACCGCCCTGCCGGACGAGGCGGCACGCCAGGATATCCGCCGTGGCATTGCCGTGGTTCGGGCACTCGGTGCCGTGGATGTCGGCCAGTGTGCCGTGGTGCAGCAGGGGCTGGTGCTGGCCGTGGAGGCCATCGAAGGCACCGATGCCATGCTGGCCCGCGCCGGGTCACTGCGCCGCGAGGGGCCCGGCGGCGTGCTGGTGAAGATCCTGAAGCCGGGGCAGGATCGCCGCGTTGATCTGCCGACCATCGGGCCGGACACCGTCGCCGGTGCCGCCGCAGCCGGGCTGCGCGGCATTGTCATCGAGGCGAACGGCACCATCGTGGTGGATCGGCCGGCGACCGTCGCGGCGGCCGAGGCGGCGGGCCTGTTCCTGGTCGCCCTCGACCCGACCGCGCTGGTCTGGGCTGAACCGCAATCCTGACGGAGGAGAACCGCATATGAGCAGTTTCCTGCACACCATGATCCGCGTCGGCAACCTGGAGCGGAGCGTCGACTTCTACACCCGCCTGCTCGGCATGAAGGAGCTGCGCCGCAACGACGTGCCCGAGGGCAAGTACACGCTGGTCTTCGTCGGCTACGCGCCGGAGAGCACCGGCGCCGGCGTGATCGAGCTGACCTACAACTACGGCACCGAGAAGTACGAACTCGGCAATGCCTTCGGCCACCTGGCGCTCGGCGTGCCTGATATCTACGGCACCTGCGAGAAGCTGCGCGCCGAGGGCGTGAAGATCACCCGCGAACCGGGCCCTGTGAAGTTCGGCACCACCGTGATCGCCTTCATCGAGGATCCGGACGGCTACAAGATCGAGCTGATCGAACGCAAGTCGGCCGAGGCCGGCACGCGCGGCTGAGGCCGGGGCGGGGAGGGTGCGGCGCGTCCTCCCGGTCAGGCGTCCTCGATGAGCGCGCGGGCAGTGTGGCAGAGCAGCCCGTCCGGCGCTTCCAGGGTTTCCAGCAGGCCTACCTCCTCCAGGGCGGGCAGGGGCAGAAGCGGCCCGACGCCTCCATCATTCTGCCGCACCATGTGGAAGGCGCGGGCCTGGCGCTGCCGCTCCGGCGGTTCCGCCTCGCCGAAGGCCAGCGCGAAGGGCTTGCGCACCACCGGCAGCCGCAGAGGCGAGAGCGCCTCCACCTCCAGCGGACTCAGTTCCAGCGGCTCCTCCAGAGGTGCGAGGTCGTAGAGGCCGGAAAGGCCCAGCCCGGCCTTCACGCGCGAATGGCCCAGCAGTAGCGCGGCCAGGAGCGCCCCGGACTCCCAGCCGCAGACCAGCACCGGGCCGGCGATGCCGTGCCGTGGCCCCTGGGCGCCCAGCCAGTCGAGCGCCCGGTGCAGTTCGCGGGCGATGCGCGTGAGGCTGGCCTCGGGCATCAGGCTGTGGCCGGGCAGGGCAGCGGACCAGCCATGCGCCAGCAGTCCCCGCGCCAGGGCGCCGCACTCCTTCCGGCCGCTGCTGCGCCACTGGCCGCCGGGCAGCAGCACCAGACAGGGCGACGCCGCGCTGATCGCGGGGAAGAGATCCCAGCGGCAATGCTCGCCGCCCCCATAGGACACATCCAGCTTGCCGGGCCGGGCGGCGCGCAGGGCGGCGGAGTCCGCAGCCAGTTGCGCCACCCGCTCCGCGGGTGAGAGCGTGGCAATGTGGGATATGAGGGGCGCCACGGGGCGGTCCTGCGGCGTACCCGCGGGCGCGGCGCTCATGTCGCTGTCACCCGCAGATGGCGGGGGCGTTCGGAATTCTTCCGGTCAGGCGTGCGCGGCATGCTGGGGAGGCTCCGGCTGGGCAAGTCACCCAAAGGCCTCTGCAACCTCCGTGCCGCGCCGCCCCGGATGCACCCTCAGGCCGCGGGAGGCACCATCAGCGGCGCCAGGGCTGCCCGCAAACTGGGCGGCACCGCCTGGGTGCGGCTCTGCGTCGCGGCATCCACATGCACGTGGATGAAGTGGCCTTCGGCGCAGGCGGTGTCCTGGCCCGGCCGGAAGATGCCGATCTCGTAGCGCACCGAGCTGTTGCCGACATGCGCGACCCGCAGGCCGGCCGTCAGCACGTCCGGAAAGAAGGCGGGGGCATGGTGCCGGCAAAGGGTCTCGACCACGACGCCCAGAACCTCGCCATTGCGCATGTCCAGGCCACCGGTGGCGTTGAGGAAGTGCGCGACCAGCGTGTCGAAGTAGGTGTAGTAAACCGCGTTGTTGACATGACCAAAGCTGTCCTGATCCCCCCAGCGGGTTGGAATCTCCAGAAAGAAGCGGTACTCGGCCCGGCGGGGGATGGTCTTGCCCATGGCGAACGGGATCTCCTGTTGCTGCTGTGACGCTTTTCGCACGCGCGGGCGTAAATCAACGCTGCCCATGTCGGCCAGGGCTTCGCCCGGAGGCCGTGCTTTTGTATAGGTTATGAATCCTTGGCGAACAGGATGCCTCCCGACGGCGCAATGCCGCCGGGCCGGCACTCCGTCGCGCCGGAAGCCTCTCACGCCGCCCCCAGGCCAGGATCGCCACCGCAGCCGATGTCAGCCCCCGCCGCCACTCCCCGCCTTGAGCCATTCCGGCTGCGCGGTGCCAATTTCAACCTGCTCGTGCTGCGGCTGCTGGACCCGCGGCCGGAGGTGATCATCCCCGCGCTGGCCGATCAGTTCCGCCGCGCGCCGGGATTCCTCCGCTTCGCGCCGCTGGTGCTCGGGTTGGATGATCTCGCCATCGCGCCGCACGAGATCGACTTCGCGGCCCTGGCCGCCGAGCTGCGGCGCATCGAGATCACCCCCATCGGCACGGTGGGCGGCACGCCTGAGCTGCGTGGCGCCGCCCAGGGCGCCGGCCTGCCGCCGCTGCGCCTCGCCGGTGGCAGCAAGGAGGAGGATGTGGCGCTGCCCGCCGCACCGGCCTCTGCCCCTGCGCCCGCTCCGGCTGCCGCGCCGCAGGAGCCCGCTGCCCCGCCACCACCACCCGGCACGGCTCGGCCGACCATGGTGATCGACCATGCGGTGCGTGCGGGACAGCGCATCTGGGCGCAGGGCGCGGACCTGATCGTCAACGGCACCGTGAATCCCGGCGCCGAAGTGATTGCGGACGGCAACCTGCACGTCTACGGCGCACTGCGCGGCCGCGCGATCGCGGGTGGCGCAGACAACACGGAGGCGCGCGTCTTCGCGCTGAATTTCGATCCGGAGCTGGTTTCCATCGCGGGCTACTACGCGGTACGGGAAGGGCTCACGGATGCCCCGATCGGCAAGTCCGTGCAGGTGCGCCTGATCGGCGAGAATATGCGATTCGACCGGCTGGGCTGACTGGGCGGCTCACCGGCACAAAGGAGAGACTCATGGCGCAAGTGATCGTGGTGACGTCCGGCAAGGGAGGGGTCGGCAAGACCACAAGCTCCGCCGCCTTCGCCACCGGTCTCGCCCAGAGCGGCAAGAAGACGGTGGTGATCGACTTCGACGTCGGCCTGCGCAACCTCGACCTCATCATGGGTGTCGAACGGCGCGTGGTGTTCGACATCGTTAACGTCATCAGCGGCGAGGCCAAGCTCAACCAGGCGCTGATCCGCGACAAGCGGGTGGACACTCTCTCCATCCTCCCCGCCAGCCAGACGCGCGACAAGGACGCCCTGACCAAGGAGGGCGTCGCCGGCATCATCGACGAGTTGTCGAAGGACTTCGACTACATCGTCTGCGACAGCCCGGCCGGCATCGAGAAGGGTGCGCTGCTGGCGCTCTACTTCGCGGACCAGGCGATCATCGTCACCAATCCCGAGGTTTCCTCGGTGCGTGACTCGGATCGCATCCTGGGCGTGCTGCAGTCGAAGTCGAAGCGCGCGGAGGAGAAGCGGGATCCGGTGAAGGAGCACCTGATCGTCACCCGCTACGACCCCAACCGGGTCGAGAGGGGCGAGATGCTGAAGCTCGAGGACATCCGCGAGATCCTGGCGATTCCGCTGCTCGGCGTCATCCCGGAGAGCGAGAGCGTGCTGAAGGCCTCGAACACCGGCAATCCGGTGATCCTGGACGAGGCATCCAATGCCGGCGTCGCCTACAAGGACGCCGTGGCGCGCTTCCTGGGCGAGGAGCGGCCGCACCGCTTCCTGGACCCGGAGAAGCGGGGCTTCCTGTCGCGCCTGTTCGGGGGGAGGGCCGCATGAGTTGGCTCGACGTCTTTCGTGGCGCCCGCAAGCCGCCACCAAGTGCGGGCGCCGCAAAGGAGCGGCTGCAGATCGTGCTGGCGCACGAGCGTATCAGCCGCACCGGCACCGACTTCCTGCCACGCCTGCAGCGTGAGCTGATCGAGGTGGTGGCGCGCTATGTCGCCATCGACCCGAAGGCGGTGAACGTGTCGCTCGACCGCGGCGGGGATATGAGCACCCTCGCCATAGAGGTTGAGCTGCCCGGGCCAGAGAAGGTCGTCATCAAGCCCGAGATCAAGGGCGACACCAACGCCGCCTGAACGGCGCGGGCCCGCCATTTGCGGCAGGGCCCGTCTTCCCGCCCTCCACCGGAGGGCGGGGCAAGCCGCCTTAGCGCCCGGCGGAAAGCTCGGTCTCAAGCGCCTTGATCTTGGCGGTCAGCGACTGGCGCAGGGAGGCCGCGGCATGCGGCTTCAGCGCCGCCAGCGCCTCCTTGAGGTCGCGCAGCTGCCGCTTCTTCTCCTCCATGGTGCGGGAGATGGGGCGGCTGCCGGAAAGCTGTCCGTCAAAGGCACGCATGATGGCAAATCCTTTGGGTGCTCCGCCGGCCACGGAGGCAGGCCGGCGCAGGATGAAAAAAACCGGGGTTGATCAGAGACCGTTCAGCTTGCGCAGCAGGCCGAGGAGGGTCTCGCGTTCCTGCTCCGTCAGGAGCGTGACCATGCGGCCCTCGTAGTCCTCGACACAGGCCTTCAAGGAGGGCAGCAGGGCCGCGCCTGCGGGGCTGAGTCGCAGCGCCTGAGTACGGCGGTCACCGCTGACCGGCTGGCGCTCCACAAGCTGCCGTTCGGCTAGGCGCTGCATGGCCGGGCTGAGGGTGGACTTGTCCAGCGCAGCCGCCTGGGCAAGCTGGCCAAGGGTGATGCCAGGATTGGCCTCCACCAGGCAGAGAAGGGCGAATTCGCTGGCGGTGACGCCCGTTCCGGCGGTCGCCTCGGCGAAGCCGGTCTGCATCCGGCCGTGGGCACGGCGCAGCAAATGCCCCAGCAACCCCGGAAGGGGGCCAAGGTCGATCGGCTCCTGCCTTGCTCGCACCACGTCCATGGCAGCAGCCTAGCGCACAATGAGGCGCGGCGGAACTATGCTGCCATGCACCGCCGAAGAGCGGCCGCCAGTGGTCAGTATTCGAACTCGTAGGAGAGCCCGACCCGCTCGCCCTCTTCCCCGCCGGTGCTGCTCTCCAGCTTCAGGCGCGGCGTCAGCTCCACATCGACGCCGACACGCGGCCCCCCCTTCGTGCCCTGTTCGACCCCGACATAGACCCCCTTGCCGACATAGCCACCGGCCTCCAGCGAGGGGTTCATGGCGTTGCTGTTGCTGTTCGCCGAGCTGCTGCTGTCGTTGGCGCTGCCGACGCCGAGCCGGTCCAGTCCCAGCTTGTCGGCGATCTTGCCGAAGAAGCCGCGCGAGCCGCCGGGCCCGACTCCGGCGAGGCTGGCGGCACCGCCGGCAAGCTGCGCGATCTCGAAGGGAGAGAGCTTGTTCAGCGGCCGGTTGAACAGCAGCCGCGCCAGGATCTCGTCCTGCGGCAGCTCGGGGGATGAGCTGAAGGTGATCTTCGGGTCATTGGCCGGCCCGCTGATCACCACGGTGATGCTCACCGACTGCGCCGTCGTGGTCGCGGTGAAGTCGAGCCGCGGCGTCATGGTGCCATCGAAGGTCAGGCTGCCGGAGCTGAAGTTCAGCCGCCGGTCGAGTAGCTGGAAGGTGCCGCGGCGCAGGGTGAAGGCGCCGTCCGGTTGGGGCGCCGCCGCGGTGCCGCCGATGGTCAGTGAGCCGCCCAACTCGGCGTCCAGCCCGCGGCCGCGCACCAGGATGGACTGCGGCGCCTCGACCTTGACGTTCAGCGCCACCGGTGGGGCGGCGGGGCCGGGCGCCGTCGGCTTCGGCGCCGCCGCCCCGCGCTCCCGCACATCGCCCAGCGTCGGCACGCCGCCGCCGGGCAGGCTCTGCGGGATGGTGATGGCTACCCGTTGCAGCCGCACCGTGCCGCCCAGTGCAGGGCTGGTTTGCACCGGCCCGGTGAAGCGGAGGTCGGCGTTCATCAGCGCCGTGACGAGCTCGCTCTGCAGCGGCGTGGCGTCGCGCGCGGTGATGCTGATATCCGCCGGAATGCCCGGGGCGAAGGGCTGGGCCGTCCCCTGGATGGTGATGCGGCCGCTGCCGGCCCGCGCCACAACGTTCTCCACCAGCAGCCGGTCGCCCTCGGCGCGCACGCGGCCGGCGATGTTGGTCAGCCGCAGCCCGTAGAGCGGGTTGCGCACCTCCCCATTGGCCAGCGTGACAGCCCCGTTCAGCGCGGGCGCGCCGAGGGTGCCCGAGGCACCGCCGTCGATGGTGATGCGCCCGGCCACCTGGTTGGCGCTGCCGCCGAGGGCAGGGGCGGCGAGCGGCTGAAGGTTGGCCTGGCCGGTGACGCGTGCGGAAAGCGGCGCGTCGCCGCCCGGCCCTTGCGGCAGGCTGGCCTCGGCATCAAGCGTCACGACGCTGCCCATCCGCAGCGCGGCATTGGCGCGCACCGCCCCGCTGCCGGCACGATGCGCCTCGACGCGCAGCGTGGCGGCGGGCCAGCCGGCCGCCCAGTCCGCGCCGGTGCGCAGGTTGGTGCCGTTCAGCGTGGCGTTCACCTCCGGCGCCGAGACCGGGCCGGTGATGCGCGCCTCGCCCACCACCGTGCCGGAAAGCGGCGGCTGCGGCGCGAACTGGTTGACCACCGAGGCGGGCAGGGCGGCCAGCGCGACGCGGATATCGGCCGTGTCCGGTCCCCAGCGGCCGCTGACGGTGAAGTCGCCGGCCGGTTGGGCGGCGAGCCGCATGCCCGGGATCTCGATGGCGCCGTTCGGCAGGCGGCGGATGGTCGCGGGCTGGGTCAGCCGCACGCCCATCTCGCCCTGCTTCGCGTTGAAAGCGGCGATGTCGAGCCGCATGCCCTGCTCAGTCTGCGCGAACTGCCCGCGGCCCTGGACATCCGCCTGCGGCAGGTCCGCCTTGACGTCCCAGTCCAGTGCCGCGTTGCTGCCCTTGAGGTTGGCATTCACCGCATAGGGCTGTCCGGCGAGCTGGAAGTTGCGCGTGGCGGCGTGGGCATCCACCAGCTGCTTCCCGTCGGGCGCGGTGTTCAGCTTCGCCTCGACGCGAAGCCCACCCGAGACCGGCTGGCCGATCAGGCCAGCCAGCGGCGCCAGGTTCTCAGCCGCGACGTTGAGACTGCCGTCGAAGCGGAGGGCAGCGGTGTTGAACACGCCCTCGGCATTGGCCTGGGCCGGGCCGAAATTGGCCTGGGCTTCCGTCAGCCGCACCAGGTCACCGTCGCGGGCGGCGTGCAGCGCCACGGAGACCGGCTGGCCCTCCGCCTGGGCGTTCAGGCGCAGCGTGCCGGCCATGCCGCTGACGGAGGGCATCTCGGCGGTCAGGTCCAGCGCCTCGATCCGGCGCCCAGCGGCGACAAGGCCGGGGCTCTGGAGATGGGCGGCGATGGCGGGGTCGGCGGCGGGGCCGGTGACATGCGCCTCCAGCGTCCCGGGGCCGGACAGCTCGGGCCGCACCGCCTGAAGATCCGGCACGGTGAGCTTCGCCGTCAGGTCAAGCTGGTCCCAGCCCGTTCCGCTGGCTTCCAGCGTCGCGCCGCGTCCGCGCACGGTAAGGGAGTCGATGCGGAAGGCGGTGCCGGCATATTCGGCCACCGGCTCGGGGCCGAGCACCGTGCTGAGCGGGTCCGGTCCGGTCAGACCGCGCGGACGCAGCGTCGCCTGGATCTGCTCGCCATTGGTGACGCGGGCGTTCAGGTCGATGCCCTCCCAGCCCACGATCTGCGGCACCAGCGCGCCGAGCATCGCGGAGGAGGCGACATGCGCCTCCGCCTCCAGCAGGTCGAGATTGCCTTTCGCGATGACCTCCCCGGCGGGCGCGGTGAGGTGCAGCCGGTTCAGCACCGGCTGCTTGTCGGAGCGGATGCCGCCATCGATGTCGAAGTCCAGGCTGGCGACGGGCGGCGGGGCCAGGCTGGCAGGCGCGTCCAGATGACCCTTGAGGACAAGGGAGCCACTGCCATTCGGCGCCATGGCCAGCTTGCCATCCGCCTTGAAGCCGGCCTGTCCGCCAAAATCGGCGAGGGCGCGCAGGTCGGCGCCACTGGGCGGGCCTTCCAGATGCAGCGAAAGCTGGGCCGGGGCATCCGGGATGCGCAGCGCGGTGGCGAGCACGCCCTGCGGCGGCTCGTTCGCCTGCAAGTCCACCAACAGCTGCTGCTTCGGGTCCATCCGGAGCTTGAGGTTGAGCTGACCCTCGGCTTCCAGCCGCTGCGCCGTCAGGTCGGCGGTCAGCGCCTCGCCGGTGAGGCTGGCATTGCCGTTCAGGGACAGCGCGAAGCCCGGCTTGCTCCCGTGCTCCTCCACGGTGGCGGCGACCAGTTCGCGCGGGATCTCGATGCGGCCCACCGAGAGCTTCTCCACATAGAGATCGACCGGCAGGCTCGGCAGGCTGGGCAGCAGCGACTGGTTCTGCTGGTCCGCGGGTGGCGGCGGGGGCTGCGCGCCACCGGATTCCGGCAGGCGCAGCAGCGCCACGCGGGCGGCGGTCAGCTCGGAGATGCGGAGGTCGCGCCGCAGCAGCGCCATCAGCCCGAAGTTGAGGCGGACGTCATCCAGTTCCAGCCAGGGGCCCTTGTCGTCGGCCATGGTCAGCTTGGTGAAGCTCATCGCCCCGGGCACCGGACGCAGGCCCTCGATCTGCAGGCCCGGCACGAAGCGCTTCAGCAGGCTGACCACCATCCGGCCCGCGGCGCCCGAGATCAGCCCGGGCTCAGGCGCGGCTTCCACGCTCGTGGGCTGGTCCTCCGGCGCGGCGCCGGCCTCCAGCACCGGCAGGCCGAGGCCGAGAATCAGGCCGACAATGAGGAAGCCACGAAAAACACGCCGCATTAGAAAGCCTGTCCGATACCAACATAGAAGCCGAAGGCGGCGTCGCCGCGCTCCTTGTTCAAGGGAACGGCGAAGTCGGCGCGGATCGGGCCGATGCCGGTGAGATAACGCACGCCGAGGCCCGCGCCGAACTTGAGATTGCTGAAGTCGGGCGTCGGGTCGCGCGTGACCGAGCCGGCATCGACGAAGGCCGCCATGCCCCAGGGGCCGCTGACCCGCTGGCGCAGCTCCACCGTGCCTTCGACCAGCGAAAGCCCGCCCGCCGGCTCGTTGCTCGCGGTGCGCGGGCCGATGGACTGGTAGTCATAGCCGCGCACCGAGCCGCCGCCACCGGCATAGAAGCGTTGGTGCGGCGGCACGTCCCCGAAGGAGGCGCCGTTGATGCTGCCCACAACGCCGCGTAGCGCCAGGATGCTGCCCTTGTCGCCCGTGACGTCGAAGTAGGTGCTGACCTCGCCACGCAGGCGGGTGAACACATTGCCGCCACCCAGGCTGTAGATCGGGTTCACCAGGAAGGCGGCGCGCAGGCCGCGGCTCGGGTTGAGCGGGCTGTCCACGTCGCTCCAGGCCAGTTGCCCGAGCAGTCCGATGAGCTGGTAGCTGGTGGTCACCTCGTCCTGCGTCACCCGGCTGAAATCGAGTTGCGGGCCGAGCGTGACGGTCAGTCGCGGCGAGATCTTCCGCTCCACCAGGGCATCGAGGGTGAAGGCGTCGCGGTCATAGGCGTCCAGCCGCTCGCGCAGCCCGGCGACACCGAGGGTCAGGGTCTGGTTGCGTCCGGCGAACCAGGGCGTGCGCAGGTTGGCGGCCAGCCGGCCGCCGGTGTCGCTGAAGTCGCCGGTGGTGCCCAGGCGGTTGACCTCCGCCTCCAGCCGCAGCCGCTCGGCGCCACCGAAGAGGTTGCGGTGCTCCCAGTAGGTGCTGAAGGTGGGGCCGTACCGCGTTTCGTAGGCGGCGCTGAAGCCGATGGCGCGCAGCGGCCGCTCCAGCACCGTGTAGGCGACAGGCAGGCGCCCTTCCTCGTTCAGCCGGTCCGCGGCGCGGGCGCGGACGGTGCTGAACACGCCGAGGCTGAGCAGGTCCTGCCGCTTCTTCTCGATCTCCTCCTCGCTGTAGATCTCGCCTTCCAGCGGGCGGACGACACGGCTGACCAGGTCGCTGTCGGTGCGCTCCTCGCCTGTGACGGTGGGCCGCGCGAACTCGGCACGCGGCCCGGCATCCACTGTGAAGGCCACCTGCATCGTGTGGGTGTCGTGGTCCACCGTGACGCTGCGGCTGATATCCACGAAGGGATGGCCGGCATCCTTCAGGCGGCTGGCCATTTGGTTCTGAGCGTCGATGATCGGCTGGGCGCGGGCAGGACTGCCCTTCTCCAGCCCCACCGGGCCGGCCTCCTCCCGAGAGGTGCCAGGCGACTTGGGCGACACGGTCACCACGTCGAGGTGATACTGCGGCCCATGCTCCACCGTGATGGTAACCGGGATCGGCCCCTGGCGCCCGGCCAGCCGGTCGGCGAGTCCCGGCGTGTTCGGCGGCTCCCCGGCCACGGTGATCTCGGCGGTGCCGCTGTAATAGCCCTCGGAGCGCAGCGCGCTGCGCATGTTTTCACGGTCGGCGAGGGCGCGGCTGACCAGCCCGAAGGCATCCACCGGCGCGCGCTCACGCAACTGTTCAAGGGCCGAGGCACGGCGGATGGCGTCATTCAGCGAGTCGTCATCAGTCTCGGGGAACGTGACCTCGTACTCGACGGTCGGCGCGGATTCGGCTTCCCCGCTTGGCTGCGGCTCCGCCCGAGGCGCGTCCTGGGCGGCGGCGGGTGGCAGCAGGGCATGCGGCAGGGCTGCCAGCAGCGTGGCGGTCAGCGCGAGCCGGGGGAAGCGAGGTTTGAGGCGCATCGTCTTACGGGCTATGCCTTGTCAAATGGATCCGACCCTTGCTGAAACACTGACGGGCTGGCGCAGGCATCTCCACGCCAATCCGGGCCTCACCCTGCACGAGGGCCCCACCGCTGCCTTCGTCGTCGAGAAGCTGAAGGAGCTCGGCGTCACCGACATCGCCACCAATGTCGGTGGTCATGGGGTTGTGGCAACCCTTCATCGTCCCGGCAGCAACCGCAGCGTGGGTCTGCGCGCCGACATGGATGCGCTGCCGATCGAGGAAGCGGCGCAGGATCTGCCCTGGCGCAGCACCAATCCCGGCGTGATGCATGCCTGCGGACATGACGGCCACACCACCGCGCTGCTGGGCGCCGCGGCGCTGCTGCTGCGGGACGAAAGCTGGAGTGGCACGGTGCGCCTGGTGTTCCAGCCGGCGGAGGAAGGCGGCGGTGGCGCCGCCGCCATGGTGAGCGATGGTCTGTTCCAACGCTTCCCCATGGACCGGATCTTCGGCTGGCACAACTGGCCGGGCCTGCCGGCGGGCACCATTGCCGTCCATGAGAGCGCGGTGATGGCGGCCGGGAACCGCTTCGAGATCGCCATCGAGGGCCATGCCGGTCATGCCGCGCTGCCGCATCTGACGCGCGACCCGATCGTCGCCGCCGGGCACGCCATCGTCGCCTGCCAGTCCATCGTGGCACGCAGCCTCGACCCGCTGGATACCGGCGTGGTCAGCCTGACCATGGTGCATGGCGGCGAGGCGCAGAACCAGATTGCCGCGCGCGTCCTCATCAGCGGCAGCATGCGCTTCGTGCGCGACGAGGTGGGCGAGCAGATTCGCGCCGGGCTGCGCCGCGTGGCCGAGGGCGTCTCCGCCACCTTCGGCGTGAAGGCGGAGATGCGCATCCTCGGCGGCGTGCCGGTGACGCGGAACCACCCGGAAGAGCGCGAGCTGGCTGCCGAGGCCGCCGCGGCCGTGACCGAACTGCGCCGCGACGTGCCGCCCGCCATGACGGGCGAGGATTTCTCGCACTTCCTGCACGAGGTGCCCGGCGCCTTCGTCTGGATCGGCAACGGCCCGGCCGAGGGTGGGCGCGAGCTGCACAACCCGCACTACGACTTCAACGACGCGGTGCTGCCGGCGGCCAGCGGCTTCCTGGCGGAGACCGCGCGGCGCGCCCTGGCGCAGGCGCAGGACTGAAGCGCCGGCGGCACGGTCCGGGCGGGCGTTGGGGGCCGGCATAGGGCTTCCAACGCCCGCCCGGGCGTAGCGGTTGCGGGGCGCCTCCCTATGAGGGACGGGGTTGCGCCGCCCGGCCCTCCGCGCCGATCCTGCGGGAATGAACCCGGAAGGAAGCGGCATGGTCCCGTTCGTTCAGACGCCCCGCATCAGCATTCCCAAGCTTGGCCTCGGCACATGGAAGCTTGCCGGCGCTGAGGGGCAGGCTGCGGTGGAGAGTGCCCTCGCGCTGGGCTACCGCCATCTCGATACCGCCGACAGCTACGGCAACGAGGAGGTCGTCGGCGCCGCCATGGCCGCCTCGGGCATTCCGCGCGGCGAAATCTTCCTCACCAGCAAGGTCTGGTGGAACAACTTGGCGCCTGATGCGATCCGCCGCTCCCTGGAAGGGTCGCTGCGCAAGCTCGGCACGACCTATCTCGACCTTTTCCTGGTTCACTGGCCCGCGCCGGATATGGACCTTCCGGCGGTGGCGCGCACCATGCAGGCGGCGCGTGACGAGGGGCTGGTGCGCCGCTGGGGCGTTTCCAACTTCCCACTGGGCCTGATGCTGCGGCTGGAGGAGATCGGCGCCGAGCCGGCCTGCCTCCAGGTGGAGTATCACGCGCTTCTCTCCCAGCAGCGCCTGCTGGACTGGTGCCGTCCGCGCGGCATCGCGGTGACGGCCTATTCGCCGCTCGCCCGCGGTGTGCTGGCAGAGCTGCCGGCCCTGCAGGAGATTGGCCGCAAACATGGCGCGACAGCGCTGCAGGTGGCCCTCGCCTGGCTGCTGCGGCAGGAGGGGGTGGTGGCCATCCCCAAGGCGGCGCGGAAGCAGAGCCAGCAGGCCAATCTCGACGCGGTGGGGCTGGCGGGCAAGCTGGATGCCGGCGATGTCGCTGCCATTGACGCCCTGCCGAAGGACCGGCGACAGGTGAATCCGGACTTCTCGCCGGACTGGGACGCCTGAGGGCAGGCGGGGCGCGCCGTCAGGCTTCCGCCTTCGGCGCCGCCTCCAGCAGGGAGAGCCAGATCGGCTCCTTCACCTTGGCGAGGAAAGCGCGGTGCGCCTCCAGTTCTGCCGCGCTCGGCACGATCGGGCGCGGCGTGCGGGTGACCGGCACGGCGTTGAGTTGGATGGCGGCGGGCGCGGAAACGGCTGGCCGGCTGGCCAGTTCCAGCCCTGGCTGCTTGCCCCCCATCAACTCCAGATAGACCTGCGCCAGCAGCTGCACGTCGAGCAGCGCGTTGTGCGAGGTGCGCATCGAGTTGTCGATGCCGTAGCGGCGGCAGAGCGCGTCGAGGCTATTGGGCAGGCCAGGGAAGCGCTTCTTGGCGAGCACCAGTGTGTCCACCATCCGCGCGCGGTCGATGATGGGGTGGCCGGCCTTCTTCAGTTCGAAGTCGAGGAAGGCGAAGTCGAAGGGTGCGTTGTGCGCGATCACCGGGTCGTCGCCCAGGAACTCCAGCATGGCGGGCGCGATCTCGGCGAATTTCGGCTTGCCGCGCAGCATCTCCCAGGTGAAGCCGTGCACCTTCACGGCTTCCTCCGGCACCTCGCGCTCGGGGTCGATCAGCACGTGGAAATGCCGGCCGGTGGGAACGAGGTTGACCAGCTCCACCGCCGCGACTTCCAGAACGCGGTCGCCGGTCAGCGGGTCGAAGCCGGTGGTTTCGGTGTCGAGCACCAGGGCGCGGCTCATCGGAACCTCTCCAGCAGGCGCCGGATCGCCCGCCGCGCATGGGCGCGGGACAATCCGGTGCGGATGACGAAATCGGCGCGCCTGCGCTTCTCGGCGTCGGGCGTCTGGCGGGCCAGGATAGCTGCCAGCCGCTCCGGCGTCATGCCGCGGCGACCCAGCACGCGGGCGCGCTGCACGGCGGGCGGGGCAGAGACCACGACGACGGCGTCGCAACGCGCCTCGCCGCCCGTCTCGAAGAGCAGCGGGATGTCCAGCACCACCAGCCTCCGGCCGGCGCGCCGGGCGCGGCCGAGAAATCGCCGCTCCTCCGCCCGCACCAGCGGGTGCACGATGGCCTCCAGCCGGTTCAGCGCCGCAGGGTTGCCGAGCACGACCCGGCGCAGCGCCTCGCGGTCCACCATGCCGTCCTGCACTGTTCCTGGAAAGGCGGCGCCGATCGGTGCCACAGCCCGGCCGCCACGTCCTTGCAACCGGTGCACCGCGGCATCGGCGTCGAAAACCGGCACGCCGAGGCGGCGGAAGGTGTTCGCTGCCGTGGACTTGCCCATGCCGATGCCGCCCGTCAGGCCCAGGATCTTCATGCGGTGCGGGGGATGTCACCGGCCACGAAGTCGCGCAGGGCGGCATCCACCTGCGGCATCACTCCGAACCAGGCGGCGAAGCCCGGCCGCGCCTGGTGCAGCAGCATGCCCAGCCCATCCACCGCGCGCAGGCCCCGGGCACGGGCGCTGGCCAGCAGCGGCGTCTCCAGCGGGACATAGACCGCATCCGCCACCACGGCATGGGCGGGAAGGGGGGCGAGGTCGATCGCCAGTGGCGGCTGGCCGGCCATGCCGAGGCTGGTGGCATTCACCAGAAGGGCGGCATCGGCCAGTGGGGGCGCGCTGGCCACCTCCACCGGGCCGCCGAGCGCCTCCGCCAGCGCCTCGGCGCGCGCCGGGTTGCGGTTGACGATGGTCAGGCGCGGGCAGCCGGCATCCAGCAGCGCGGCGGCGATGGCGCGCGCCGCGCCGCCGGCGCCCAGCATCACCGCCGGCCCGTCGCCGGCCTGCCAGCCTGGCGCCTGCTCGCGCACGCTCTCCAGGAAGCCGAATCCGTCGGTGTTGGAGCCGACGATGCGGCCCTCGCGGAAGACCAGCGTGTTCACTGCACCGGCGCGGCGGGCGCTCTCCTCCACCGTGTCACAGAGGGCGAAGGCCGCCTCCTTATGGGGAATGGTGACGTTCGCCCCCTGGAAGCCCAGCGCCAGCAGGGCGCGAACGGCGGCGGCGAAGTCCTCCGGGCGTACCGGCAGCGGAACATAGGTGCCGTCGATGCCGTGCCGCTCCAGCCAGGTGCCGTGCAGCCGTGGGGAGCGGGAATGCGAGACCGGCCAGCCCAGCACGCCCGCCAGCTTTGCCTTGCCGGTGAGGATCGTCATGTCCGCATGAATCCGCCGCGCGAGGCGCCTGGTCAATGCCCCCATGCGTCATCCCAGCATCATACCCCCTGGCATTCCGTGCCCGGCGATGCCACCACTTGCCCCGACAGTCGAGACACGGAGCGTTCCATGCCGCGTTCATTGAAGGTGGCGGTCCAGATGGACCCCATCGAGAGCATCAACATCGACGGTGACAGCACCTTCGCGCTGATGCTGGAGGCGCAGGCGCGCGGTCATCAGCTCTGGTTCTACCTGGTGAAGAACCTAACCCTGGCCTCCGGCCAGGTGCTGGCGCGGATGCAGCCGGTGCAGGTGCGGCGCGAGAAGGGCAACCACTTCACGCTGGGCGAGGCGGCCGAGCACGACCTCTCCACCATGGACGTGGTGCTGATGCGGCAGGACCCGCCCTTCGACATGGCCTATATCACGGCCACCCATATCCTGGAGCACATCCACCCCAAGACCTTGGTGGTGAACGACCCCGCCAGCGTGCGTAACGCGCCGGAAAAGCTGTTCGTGATGCAGTTTCCGGACCTGATGCCGGACACCATCATCACCCACGACCCGCTGGAAGTGCGGAAGTTCCGCGAGAAGCACGGCGACATCATCGTCAAGCCGCTGTTCGGCAATGGCGGCGCCGGAGTGTTCCACCTGCGGCCCGATGACGGCAACCTGAACTCCCTCCTGGAGATCTTCGCCGAGCGCTCCCGCGAGCCGCTGATGATCCAGAAGTATGTCCCCGCCGTGCGGCAGGGCGACAAGCGCATCATCCTGGTGGATGGCGAGCCGATGGGCGCCATCAATCGCGTGCCGGCCACCGGCGAAAGCCGCTCCAACATGCATGTCGGCGGCCGGCCCGAGGCGGTGAAGCTGACCGAAAGGGACAAGGAAATCTGCGCCCGCATCGGGCCGGAGCTGAAGGCGCGGGGGCTGATCTTCGTCGGCATCGACGTGATCGGCGACTACCTCACCGAGATCAACGTCACCTCGCCCACCGGCCTGCAGGAGATTGCCCGCTTCGACAGCGTGAATCTGGAAAAGGCGATCTGGGACGCGATCGAGGCCCGGCGCTGAGCTGGGCTTTCGGCCAGGGACGGGTGATCCGCCTGTCCCTGGCCGGTTTTCCTTAGGCGGTACCGAGTAGCCGGATCAGGCCCAGGCTCACCGCACCAAGCGCCAGCAGCGACAGCACCACCGTGGCCGAGACGCGCCCGCCGGCCCGCGCCACCACCCGCACATCCACGCCGAGGCCCAGCGCGGCCATGGCCAGCACCGTCAGGATGCTGGTGATCGTGGCGAGGGGGGGCAGCAGGGCCTCGGGCACCGCGCCCACGGCCCGCAGCACGGCCAGCGCGACGAAGCCGATGATGAACCAGGGCACCAGCTTGGCGAAGCCGGGGCGCTTGCCGCGGCCATCCTGCCGCCCATTCGCGAGGGAGAGTGCCAGCACCACCGGGCCAAGCATCAGCACGCGGACCAGCTTGACCAGCGTGCCCATCTGCACCGCGAGCGAACCCGCCGGGGCGGTGGCGGCCAGGACCTGCGGCACGGCGTAGACCGTCAGCCCGGCCAGAACGCCATACTGCAACTGGCTGAGCCCGAAGACCGGCATCAGCAGTGGCAGGCTCAGCACCATGACAACACCCAGCACCGCGGTGAAGGCGATGGAGGCCGCGACGTCCTTCGCCTGCGCGCCAATCACCGGCGCCACGGCCGCAATGGCCGAGTTGCCGCAGATCGAATTTCCGCAGGCCACCAGCACGGCCATGTGGCGCGGCAGACCAAAGGCGCGCCCGATGCCGTAGCTGAAGGCGATGGAGAGCGTCACCACCACGGCGATGCCCAGGATCAGCGTCGGCCCAGCGGCCAGCATCGCGGTTAGACTGAGCGATGCGCCGAGCAGCATCACCGCCACTTCCAGCAGCGTCTTCGCACTGAAGGCGATGCCCGGTGCCGTCGCCTTGGGTGGCACCCAGAGGCTGCGCAGAAGCGTGCCGATCAGGATGGCGAGCACCAGCGGCTCCAGCCAGGCATGGCCGAAGACGGCCTCCTCTGCCCGAGCCAGAACTTCCGCGATGGCGGAGACGCCGGCGCAGAGCAGGATGCCAGGCGCGAGTTCCCGCAACCTGGGCATCAGGGCGGGTGGAGATTGGGTGTGAGCAGCGGAAGACGACACGAGGGCGACTCGATTGTTGCGTTGATGTTGCAGAGCATGTGACCGCCATTCCGTTCGATCCAACGCGTTGTTCTTGTCATTCCGTTCGATAGAATTGATGGATCATGACGCTCGAACAGTTGCGCATCTTCCTCGCCGTCGCAGAGCGCGAGCACGTCACGCGGGCAGCGGCGGCCCTGCACCTGACGCAGTCCGCCGTCAGCGCCGCCATCCGAGCGTTGGAGACGCGGCACGGCATCGCCTTGTTCCACCGCGTCGGACGCCGCATCGAGCTGACGGAGGATGGCCGCATCTTCCGGACCGAGGCCGCCGCCGTGCTGGCGCGCGCCGATGCGGCGGAACTGGTGCTCTCCGAACTGGGCGGCGCGCTGCGCGGCACGCTGCGCGTCCAGGCCAGCCAGACCGTCGCCTCCTACTGGCTACCGCCGCTGCTGGTGCGGTTCCGGGCGGCCTGCCCTGGCGTGGCGGTGGAAGTCGGTGCGGGCAACACCCGCAGCGTGGCGCAAGCCGTGCTGGACGGCGTGGCGGAGCTTGGCCTGGTGGAAGGCGAGGTGGACGATCCCGCGCTGGAGCAGACGGTGCTGGCGCGCGATCAGCTCATCGTGGTCGTGGGGCCAAGGCATCCCTGGGCGGGGCAGGGGACGATCGCGGCTTCCCGCCTGGCAGAGACGCCGTGGATCATGCGTGAGGCTGGCTCCGGCACGCGCGCCGCCTTTGAGCAATGGCTACCGGGCTGGGGGCTGGCACCGGAGGCGCTGACCATCGCGCTGGAGCTTCCCAGCAACGAGGCCGTCCTGGCAGCGGTGGAGGCGGATGGCGGCGCTACCGTTGTCTCCGAGCGCGCCGCCGGGCCGCATCTTGGGGCAGGGCTGCTGGTGCGGGCCCAGGTCACGCTGCCACCACGCACCTTCAAGGCACTGCGCCACAAGGAGCGTTATGCCAGCCGCGCCTCACGGGCGCTGCTGGACCTGGCGCTGCAGTAAAGGGGGGGATCAGAACAGGCGATGGCCGTTGCTGTAGGGCACCACCAGCTCGTCCTTACCGACCATGTTCAGCAGGGCGCGGGCGCGTTCGTCGAGCTGGTCCCGGTCAATCCGCTCACCGCGCAGCCCGGCCACCTTGCGCTCCATGGAGTCGCGCTCAGCCTCGACCTCGGCCAGGGTGATCTTCGCGGCAGCGATCTCGGCCGTCTTGGCCTCGCGGGCCAGCGAACCGACACGCGGCCCATGCACCGCGTACCAGGCGAAATGCCAGATCAGCCCCGCGAAGATCAGCGGCAGCCAGAGCACCTGGACCATTCGCTTGATGGCGCGCATCGAGTCGTCCTGTACCGTAGAAAACACAGTCACTTAACGGCAGGTGCGCCGTGCGCTGCAAGGGCTTCTTCACAAATCCGGGCGCTTTGCCGCGTCAGCGTTGCGCCCGAGACACGCGGGGGAGGGCAGCGCCCACCCCCGCCCTCGCGGCTTAGCGCTTCAGGATGGTGCGGCCGGCATAGCGGGCCGCCGGGCCGAGGCCCTGCTCGATGCGGATCAGCTGGTTGTACTTGGCCAGCCGGTCGGAGCGGGAAAGCGAGCCGGTCTTGATCTGCCCGCAATTCGTGGCAACGGCGAGGTCGGCGATGGTGGCATCTTCCGTCTCGCCCGAGCGGTGCGACATCACCGCCGTGTAGCCGGCCCGGTGCGCCATCTCGACGGCTTCCAGGGTCTCCGTCAGGGTGCCGATCTGGTTGACCTTCACCAGGATGGAGTTGGCGGTCTTCTTCTCGATGCCCTGGCGCAGGCGCTCGGGGTTGGTGACGAAGAGGTCGTCGCCGACGAGCTGCACCTTGGCGCCGAGCTTGTCGGTCAGCAGCTTCCAGCCCGCCCAGTCATCCTCGGCGCAGCCGTCCTCGATGGAGATGATGGGGTACTTGGCGCAGAGGTTGGCCAGGTAGTCCACCATGCCGGCGGCGTCGAGCTTCTTGCCCTCGCCCTCCATGTCGTAGATGCCGTCCTTGAAGAACTCGGTGGAGGCGCAGTCGAGCGCGAACATGATGTCCTCGCCGACGCGGTGGCCGGCGGCCTCGCAGGCCTTGGCGATGAAGCCAAGCGCCTCCTCGGCCGACTTCAGGTTCGGCGCGAAGCCGCCCTCGTCGCCGACATTGGTGTTGTGGCCGGCATCGTGCAGCGCCTTCTTCAGGCTGGCGAAGACCTCGGCGCCGATGCGGGCGGCATCCGCCGCGCTGCCGGCGGCCACCGGCATGATCATGAATTCCTGGATGTCGATCGGGTTGTCCGCGTGCTGGCCGCCGTTGATGATGTTCATCATCGGCACCGGCAGGGTGCGGGCGAACACGCCGCCGACATAGCGGTAGAGCGGCACGCCGTAGTGCTCGGCCGAGGCCTTGGCGGTGGCGAGGGAGACGGCGAGAATGGCGTTGGCGCCCAGCCGGCCCTTGTTGGGCGTGCCGTCGAGCGCCAGCATGGTCTCGTCGATCTTGACCTGCTCGGTGGCGTCCATGCCGGACAGGGCGTCGAAGATCTCGCCCTCGACATTGGCGACGGCCTTCTGCACGCCCTTGCCGTGGAAGCGGGCCTTGTCGCCGTCGCGCAGCTCGACGGCCTCGTGCGCGCCGGTGGAGGCGCCGGAGGGAACGGCGGCGCGGCCGACCGCCCCGCTGTCCAGCACGACATCGACCTCGACCGTCGGGTTGCCGCGCGAGTCGAGGATCTCTCGTGCGATGATGTCGGCAATGGCGGTCATTCCGGGCCCCCTGAGGTGTATCGGATGAATCTTTGGACTGAGCGCGGATAAGACGACGGCCGCCCCAGGGCAAGGCCTGACCACGGCCGCAGGAGGCGACGATTTCGTGTCCGCCTCCGGCTGCTGCGCTCTGCGCCGCCGCCCTGGTGCCGTGCTGCGGATTGGGCCGGTGGCATTCAGGCTTGTGCCCACCCGGATGCGGCGCCTCTCCAGGATCGTCGGGTGGCTGACCACCGCCAGGATGCGGTCCGCCATGACCCGTCAGAGATCCGGGGCGGGCAGGTCAGGCAGCAGCACCACGAGCTCGTCGCCGCCGAGGCGGGTCAGCATGTCGCCAGACCGCACCTCGCCCTGCAAACGGTGCCAACCCAACGCAGCACGTCGTCTCTGCCCTTTTGACCAAGAATGTCGTTGATCGACTTGAAGCCGTCCAGGTCGACGAACAGCAGGGCGAGGCAGCCTTGCCTGTGCTCCGCTGCGGCGACCGCTCTCTCCAGGCGGCGGTCGAGCAGCAGGCCGTTGGGCAGCGGAGCCGAAAGGCGGCCGCCATGATTTCCGCGCTGCGGAAAGCGATGCCGAGCACGCCATGAAAGGATGGGAGCCGTGGTCCCCCGCAGGCGGAAGTGTCCCGCCGGTGAAGAGCCTGGAAGATCAGGGAGCCCTGGCTCTCCTGCAGCAGCTGAGCGACAGCGGGACCTCCAGCTCACCGGAGTCGCGTGCCCGTTCAAGGATGCGCTGCCGGCTGGGCTCGGCCTCGTGCTCGAAGCCGAAGATGGACTCGTTGACCGCCACCGGCTCGATGAAGAGAAGCGGCGCACGGAGGGGCTACTCGCCCTCAGGCCTGACGGCGAAATGCGGCTGGCCATGCGGGCCGAAACTGGTACCGGCGTCAATGCCGGCCTGGAAGGCGGCCCTCCCCACTCCCGGGATGACGGGCGAGGACTGAACCGACGCAACACGGGGAAAGTACTCACGCAGGCGCCGCATCATGGCGTGGCGGTGGAACGAGGCGCGACGGGCCTGCTCCTCGGCAGTGAAGAGCCCATTAAAGCTGGCCATCAGATCCAATGCGCGGAAGGAACATCCGCTCCTGGGCAGGGCGCCTCATGGATGGCGCGATGCCAGAGCAGAAGCGAGGTCAGCAATTCCGGTGTGGGCACCGCGATGCCGGTCCGGTGCAAGAACCAGCTCCAGGCGGCCCGTGGCTTCAGCTTGGCACCCGCCTGGGGAAGGCTCCCCTTCGGCGGGCGATGGAGGAGGGTGCCGGGCTAGTCGGCGGCCGGCGCGCACCTCGTCGTCTTTCAACAGGCGGGCCAGCGAAGGCCTAAGCGCCTCCCTCCCGCCCATGCCCCAGCATCAGGCTGATCGACCTTGATGCTCACCGCTCTGCCCGGCTTCCGCCATTTCGCTCCGGAGAAGGGAAGCGGCCTCTCCGCTCTCGGCCTCGTTGCTAAACCAGTGGTTGACCGCCCAGATGGCTGCCTGGGTCCGGTTCGCCGTCTGCGTCTTTCGCAGCAGGGCTTTGACGTGTACTTTCACCGTGGCCTCGGTGATGTCGAGTTCGCGCGCGATCATCTTGTTGGAAAGGCCATCCACCAGGCACTGCAGGATCTGGCATTCCCGCTTCGACAGGCTGATGGTACGCGACCGCTCGGCGATCCGGGGCGTGGGCTCGGTGTTCAAGCGGGACGGTGCGAGATCCGACGGGATTGCGCCATCCGGCTGCAGCCAGACTGGGTTGAAGACCAGCTGTGCCAAACTGCCAGGCAGAAGATGCTGCCCGTTCAGGACCAACTCCAGAGCGCGTTGCAATACCTCGGCCGAGATATCGCGGGAGAGGAAGGCCTCCACGCCGCTCCGCACGGCGGGGAGCAGCAGGGCAGGCCGGCTGCAATCGGTCAGCACCACCGCCTTCATCCCACCGAAGCGCAGCCGTGCCAACTGGATGTCAGGAAGGGCGACCTCGATTCCGGTGTCGGAATCCAGAGTGTGGATCAGGAGATGAATGCTGGTCCCGTCTGGTGCACCCTGAAGGGCTTCGCCGAGGGTCGCGCCTTCAGCAACGACGGCAAAACTGGGAGAGGAAATCAGGCGCCGGAGCGCTTCGCGTGATAGCCGCCGTGGATCAACGACTACGATATTGACACGACTGAGGCCCTCGGCGTCGGCGGAGAACTCGATGGTCATGGAGATAAGCCCCCGAGAAAATCACGTGAAGGGTTGAATTTTCCGCTGGCGAACTGCCAAACCGTCAGGTTGCAATCTCTTCTTTTCTGACGAACGTTTTCCGATCTCGTAATTATTTGGATCATTTATGCCGTCATTATTTGCACATATGCCTCAGAAATCTGGTCAGCCTCAACCAACCAAAGATTGCATCGGCGTTGTTGATAATGAATTAAGCGGCGGAGCGACTTCCGGAAGTTGTGGCACTAGAGCTCAATGAGCACCCGTAAGTGCATCTCTGCGCTGAATGCTCGCGAAAACAGTGACCGAGGAGTCAAATGTTGCGATATTCAGCCACAACTGGCGCAAACGGATCGCATGAACGTTATTGTCTGGCAACGTTCACAACCGACAGTTCCTGCTCGGCAAACGTGTGGCGGAGCCTTCTTCCATCCCGCGGCATCGCGCTATCAGAGGAATGAAGCCCTGCTTATCGTGCTGCATGCTTGGCGGGAGTGCCATGCCTGCAGCCGGAGCAATTCTTATGGTTAGAGGCCGTCGTGCCGGCGCTTGGGGCTACCTCGCGGCCGGGCGGCGCGATCTCGTTCCTACCCAGCCGACAAGAAGGGTGCGCCAGTCGGGCAAGCGCCCGTGGGAATGGCTACGCCTGCCGCACTCGGGCGGCAGGCGCACAAACTTCTTTACACCAACCGCGCCTGCTTTACGGCCGCCCCGATAAAGCCGGCGAAGACAGGATGCGGCTGGAAGGGCTTCGACTTCAGCTCGGGATGGTACTGCACGCCAAGGAACCACGGATGGTCAGGGTATTCGACGATCTCCGGCAGCAGCCCGTCTGGTGAGAGGCCGGAGAAGCGCAGCCCGGCCTCCTCCAGCCGTTCCCGGTAGCCGATGTTCACCTCGTAGCGGTGGCGGTGCCGCTCCTCGATCTCGCTACGGCCATAGACCTGGCGCACCAGCGAGCCCTCGGCCAGCACGGCGGGGTAGGCGCCGAGCCGCATGGTGCCGCCCAGGTCGCCCGCGGCGGTACGGCGTTCGCGCTCATTGCCGCGCAGCCATTCGGTCAGCAGGCCGACCACCGGCTCGTCGGTCGGGCCAAACTCGGTGGAGGAGGCCTTCTCCAGCCCCACCAGGTTCCGCGCCGCCTCGATCACCGCCATCTGCATGCCGAAGCAAATGCCGAGGAAGGGGATCTTGCGCTCGCGGGCGAAGCGCACCGCCTCGATCTTGCCCTCCGCGCCGCGCTCGCCGAAGCCGCCGGGCACCAGGATACCATGCACCCCCTCCAGCCGCTGCAGCGCGTTCGGTGTCTCGAAGATCTGGCTGTCCACCCAGTCCAGCTTCACCTTCACCCCGTGGTGGATGCCGCCATGGGTCAGCGCCTCGGCCAGCGACTTGTAGGCGTCGAGCAGTGAGATGTACTTGCCGACAACAGCGATGCGGACCTCGCCCTCCGGGTTCTCCAGCCGCTGGACGATGCGGTTCCAACCCGAGAGGTCCGGCTCGCCGTAGATCGAAAGGCCGAAATGGCGCAGCACCTCACGGTCCAGGCCCTCGGAATGGTACTGCAGCGGCACAGCATAGATCGAGCTGGCGTCCAGCGCCGGGATCACGCTCTCCGGCCGCACGTTGCAGAACAGCGCGATCTTCCGGCGCTCGTTCTCCGGAATCGGCCGGTCGCAGCGGCAGAGCAGGATCTGCGGCTGGATGCCGAGCCCGAGCAGCTCCTTCACCGAGTGCTGCGTCGGCTTGGTCTTCAGCTCGCCGGCCGAGGGGATATAGGGCACCAGGGTCAGGTGCATGAACAGGCTGCGCTGCGGGCCCAGCTCGTTGTGCAGCTGGCGCAGCGCCTCCAGGAAGGGCAGGCTCTCGATGTCGCCCACCGTGCCGCCGACCTCGATCAGCACGAAGTCGAGCCCCTCGGTATCCGCCGTGGCGGCTTCCTTGATGGCATCAGTGATGTGCGGGATCACCTGCACCGTACCGCCGAGATAGTCGCCGCGCCGCTCCTTGGCGATCACGTCGGCATAGATCCGGCCGGAGGTGTAGGCGTCCAGCTTCGAGGCATGAACGCCGGTGAAGCGCTCATAGTGGCCGAGGTCGAGGTCGGCCTCGGCGCCGTCGTCAGTGACGAAGACCTCACCATGCTGATACGGGCTCATCGTGCCCGGATCGACGTTCAGGTAGGGGTCGAGCTTGCGAAGGCGGACCTTGTAGCCCCGTGCCTGCAGCAACGCGCCGAGGCTGGCCGCCGCGATGCCCTTGCCGAGAGAGGAAACCACGCCGCCGGTGATGAAAACGAACCGCGTCATGGGCGTCCTTTCTAGCGTGCGGCGCCTTCGGCGGGAAGCGAAAGCGCGACGAGGCAGTTGTGTGTGGAAAGCGGGGCCGGAATGGCCGCGCCGCGGGCATGGCGATCCGACCTCCGGCCGCAGCATGCCCTCATCAAACAGTTCGGGCGCCTGGGGGTATCCCGGCGCCCGAGTCGGCGGTCAGTTGTTCGGCACGCCTGTAGGCGGCGGTGTTGCCGGCTGCGCCGGAGCGGCGGGGGTCGCCGGCTGCGGCTGCGGCTGCAGCGGCTGCTCGCCGGTCGCGGCCGGAGGCGGCGGCGAATCCAGGATCGAGCTGCGCTGCGACTGGCCACGGCCGAGCAGCGCCATCGCAAGGGCCAGCGCCATGAAGAGCGTTGCGAGCACGGCGGTGGTGCGGGTCAGCAGGTTGGCCGTGCCGCGCCCGCTCATGAAGGCTCCCATGCCCTGCGATGAGCCGATGCCGAGCCCACCCCCCTCGCTACGCTGGAGCAGCACGACGCCGATCAGCGCGAGGGTGACGAACAGGTGCAGGACAAGCAGGATGGTCATCATGGCGCTGCGCTCTTAGCCGCCTTCCGGAACGGACGCCAGCGGCAAGCGCATGCCGGCGCCGGGGAAAACCTCACCCTGCCTCGCCACGCTCCGCACCTGGGGCCGGAAGGTCGAGCGTGACGAGCAGGCCGGGGGCGCCTTCCGGCGCGCTCCAGCGCAGCGTTCCACCGAGCTTTTGGCTCAGTCCATGGATCAGTACCATGCCCAGGCCCGTGGCCTCCGCTGGCACGAAGTCCCTCGGCAGGCCGCCGCCGGCGTCCCGCACGGTCAGGAGCAGGCCGCCGTCGGGCTGCCGGCGGCACTGCAGATCCACCGCGCCCGCGCCATATTTTGCGGCATTTGTCAGCAGCTCGGTCACGATCAGGCCGATCGCCACCGCGTCGTCAGCCGGATACTCCGCCACCTCCACCGCGACATGCAACGGCCGCCCGGCATCCGCCAGGCCCGAGGCGTAGTGCAGATCCTCGCACAGCCCCTGGAGGTAGTCGGCCAGGTCCACCTGGCCGATGCGGCTGCTGCGATAGAGCCGGTCGTGCACCCGCGCGATGGTGGAGACACGTTGCGCCGCCTCCTCCAGCAGCGCGCGAGAGGAAGGATCAGGCGTAATGCGCGACTGCATCGCCAGCAGCGAGCGCGTGACGGTCAGGCTGTTCTTCACGCGGTGGTCGATCTCCCGCATCAGGAGATCCTTCTCGCGCAGCAGCTCGTCGCGTGCCCGCAGCGCCTCCTCCGCCTCGCGCGCGCGCGCCTCGGCGAGCGCCACGAGCCGGCTTCGCTCCTGCCGGTCGCGCTCGCGGTCCATCGCCACGCCGAGCGTGTTGGCCAAGGCCTGGAGGAAGTTGGTGTCATCCGGCGTGAAGGGAGCGCCGTCGCGGCTGTCCGCCTCCAGCACGCCATAGGGCGTGCTCTCGCCGCGGATAATGACATTGGCGGCGCGTTGCACGCCATGCTCGGCCAGCAGCCGGGGCGTCCGAAAGCGGCTTTCGGTGGTCAGTGCATTGGTAATCACGGGCCGGCCGGTGCGGAAGGCATAGCCTGCGGGGCTCTCCATCTCGCCCTCGATGCGCGCGTGGCCGACGACACCTGGCCGCCAGCCGAATCCAGCCCGGACCAGGAACTGGTTCTGATCCGGCAGGTACACCAGGACTTTAATGAAGTCGCTTCCAAGCCCACGCGCGGCCAGCGGCGCGGCCATGTCGAGCAAGGCCTGCAGGTCCTGCGACCGCAGGGCGGCGAGGCCAAACTCAGCAATCAACGCCTGCTGGTGCAGGCGAACGGCAACATCCTGATTGGCTTCCATGGCCTGATCCGTCCGGGGCCACGCAGCAAGGCCCATGACGGTCACTTACAACGCCGCCGCCAAGCCTGCGATCATACAGCCTGCCACAGCGGGGTCTCGAAGGCCACTCTCACGGCAGCGTGTTCCGTTTCGGCACCGGCTGGCGATCAGGCGCCGCGATCCGCCGGGGGCAGACCAGCCGCCTCGCGTAGCAGACGGAATGCCATATCCACGCTCGCGGCCCGCACCGCCTCCCGACTGCCAGGAAAAACCTCATGGCGCACCAGCGTGGGACCGCCACGACGGGCGGCGCCAAAATGCACCAGCCCCACCGGCTTGCCAGGGGTGGCGCCGCCCGGCCCGGCGATGCCGGTGATGGACACGGCGAGATCGGCCCCTGAATCGCGCAGTGCGCCCTCGGCCATGGCGCGGGCCACCGGCGCGCTGACGGCGCCGAACTCCGCCAGCATCACCTCGGGGACACCGAGCATCCGCTGCTTGGCCGCGTTGGAATAGGTGACGTAGCCCGCCAGCAGCGTGGCCGAGGAGCCGGGGACGGCGGTGAGCGCGGCGCTCACCAGTCCACCGGTGCAACTCTCAGCGGTGGCGAGGGTGAGGCTCCGTGCCTGCAGGGCCTGCAGCAGCGTGGCGGCCTCTGCCAGGCTCTTGTCGTCAAGCAGTGCCGTCACAGAGGGACCTCCCAGAAGCGCAGCGCCAGGATGAGCAAGGCGGCCAGCGCGCCAGCGATCAGGTCATCCAGCATCACGCCGGTCATGCCCTTCTGCCGGTCGGCCCATCCGACCGGACCGGGCTTGGTGATATCGAGCATGCGGAACAGCAGGAAGGCCAGGATAATCCCCGCCGCCCCGGTGCCAAGGGGAAGGGCCGCCAGGGCGAGGCTCTGCCCGGCGCCTTCGTCGATCACCACCCAGCCGGGGTCGGTCCGGGCATCGGGCAGGCGCTCCAGCGCCCACCATCCCAGGAAAGTCAGCAGAGCCGCCAGGATCAGGCAGCCATCCGGCCCCAGCAAGACAGAGGGCAGTACGATGGCGCTGCCCCAGGTGCCAGGCGCCGGGCGAATGAAGCCGGCGCCTCCAAGGCTGGCGACGAGGCGCGGCAGCGTCGCCGCCGGAAGCGGCGGCGCCGCGAGCGGAGTGGACATCAGCGTGCCGTTCCGACCGGAAGCCAGGGCTTCAGGGGATGGTCGAGCCCGCCCTCGCCGCGGAGCGCGCGGTAGATCACCGCGTTCTCCACCACGCGCTGCACGTAGTTGCGGGTCTCACTGAAGGGAATTTGTTCGATCCAGTCGATCATGTCGGCCCCGCCGGCATCAACTGGCATGCGTGGGTCGCCATAGGAGACGATCCAATCGTCCACCCGGCGCGGTCCGGCATTGTAGGCGGTGGCGGCCATGGCGAGGTTGCCGAAGCGCGCGATCTGGTCGTTCAGGTACTGCGCCCCGAGGCGCAGGTTGTGCTCGGGCTGGCCGGTCAGCCAGGAGGCCTGGTGCGGGATGCCCATCTGCCGCGCCACCAGCGTGGCGGTGGAGGGCAGGAGCTGCATCAGCCCACGCGCATTGGCCGGGGAGACGGCACCGGGGTCGAAATTGCTCTCCTGCCGGCTGATGGCATAGACGAAGGCCGGCTCCACCGGTGCACCCTCCGGCACGGGATAGGGCGTCGGGTAGCCCTCGGCGAGCATGGTCACGCCGTCGATGCCGGCGCGGCGCGCCACCCAGACGGCATTGTCCGGCCGGCCGATGCTGTTGGCCAGCCGTGCCGTCAGCACTTGCTCGGCGGGGTCGGCGGCGGTGTCCTCCAGGCGCAGCAGGAAGGTGCGGGTGCGGTCGGTGTCGCCGAGATCGGCGAGCGTCAGCACCGCCTGCGCCATCTCCTTGCCTAGGAAGGCACTGGCGGCCTCGGCCGTCGGCTGCGGGGCGGGCACGGCGGCGATACGGGTGGCCAACTGCGGCGATGTCTCGCCCAGGGCCAGCGCACCAAGCTGGCCGTAGAAGGCGGTGGGCAGCGCGGCGGCGGCGGCGAACTGCGCGCGCGCCTCCTCGGCGCGGCCTCGCGCGGCGGCGGCCCGGCCCCGCCAGTAATGCGCGCGGGCGCGGGTGATGACGCTGCTGCTCTCCTCGCCGAGCCGGGCGAAGTGCTGCGCCGCGCGCGCCGGGTCGTTCAGCCGCCGCAACGCGATGAAGCCGGCCAGGAACTCGGCGTCGTGCAGCGCCGCGCTGTCGGTGTTGGTCAGGCCGTGCGCGGCGGCCACGCGGTAGGCCGTGCCAGCGTCGCCCAGCCGCAGCAGCTTGCGGGAGAGGATCTGCCGCTCGGCCCAGAGGGCGCGGGCGGCCTCGTCGGAGAGGTTGCGCTGCAGGGACTCGGCCTGCTGCCAGACGGCGGCGGCCTCGCGGTCGCGGTCCTGCCGGCGCAGATAGCGCGCCAGTTCCATCGCCAGGCCGAGATCGGCGGCGGCGCGCGGCGCGGCGCCGGCCTCCGCCGCGCCCTGGCCGCCGGCCAGCGCCAGCCGCAGTTCGCCATTCAGCCGGGCCTCGGGCGGTAGCAGGGGCAGCATGCGCGCCGCGGCGGCGGTCTGGCCGCTCCAGGCCAAGCGCTCGAAGCGGGCGCGATGGTCCTCCGGCGTCAGCACACTGCCAAGAGTGGCCAGGAAGTTCGCTTCCGCCTGCGCATCCGGCGTGGCATCGCGCCAGCCAGCTTGCACCGCACGCCGGGCGGCGGCGGCGTCACCCTGGCGTTGCAGGGCTTCGGCGAGCTGCCGCACGGCGGGCAGGCCCCGCGGCGGCGTGCGGGCGAAGAGCCGCAGCACCAGCGCGTCATCGGCGAGCACCGGCAGGGTTTCCTCGCCGCGCTGCGCCAGGATCGCCTGCGACGGCCAGCCCGGGTTGGCGGCGAGGAAATCCGCGATCTCCGCCGCGCTGGCCTGGCCGCGCACCTGCAGCCGCATCCAGGTGATGAGCTTGTCCGCCAGCGGATCGGCCCCCTGGTCCGCCAGGGCCTGTGCCTCGCTCCAACGGCCGGCACTGGCGGCGATGAGGGCGGCGCGGCCGGCGGCACGGGCCTGATCCGGCGCCCAGGGCTGCGCCAGGGCGGCGGGAGCCGCCAGTGCAATGGCAGGAAGCAGGGCCAGCGCCAAAGCGCGGCCCAGAGCGGGGCGGCCCAGAGCGGGGCGGCCGAGGGCGGGGCGGGGCAGGGAAGGGCGCGAGGCGAAAAGCATGGGCATCAAAGTTAACCGATCCGCGAGCACTTGTCCCGGCGTTTGGGGAAGCCATGCGACGTCCGGCGCTTGTGCGGGGCCGGGCGGGCGCCTAGCTTCGCGCCAGCATGCCGCCGCCATTCCGGGAAGGAAAGCCTCGTCCGATGTTCAAGGGATCCCTCGTCGCGCTGATCACGCCGATGACCGAGAGCGGCTCCGTGGACGCCAAAGCGTTCCAGGACCTCGTGGAATGGCAGATCAGCGAGGGAAGTTCCGGTCTGATTCCGGTTGGCACCACCGGCGAGAGCCCGACCCTCTCGCATGAGGAGCACCACCGGGTGGTGGAGCTCTGCGTCGAGGCGGCCGCCGGGCGTGTGCCGGTCATCGCCGGGGCGGGCTCCAACAGCACCGAGGAGGCCATCGCGCTGACCCGCCACGCCAAGCAGGCGGGCGCCGATGCCGCGCTGGTCGTCACGCCCTACTACAACAAGCCGACGCAGGAAGGCCTCTACCTGCACTTCACCGCCATCGCCGACGCGGTGGACCTGCCGGTCATCATCTACAACATCCCCCCGCGCAGCGTGATCGACATGTCCGTGGAAACCATGGCGCGGCTCGCGAAGCACCGGAACATTGTTGGCGTGAAGGACGCGACGGCCAACCTGACCCGGCCGCTGCACACCCGCCTCGCCTGCGGGCCGGACTTCTGCCAGCTCTCCGGGGAGGACCACACCGCGCTTGCCTTCCGGGCTGCCGGCGGCGCCGGCTGCATCAGCGTGACGGCGAACGTCGCGCCGCGCCTTTGCGCCGAGATGCATGCCGCCTGGGAAGCCGGGCAGATTCAGGACGCCATGGCCATCCAGGACCGCCTGACTCCGCTGCACGACGCGATGTTCTGCGAGACCTCGCCAGGTCCGGTGAAGTACGCCGCCAGCCTGATGGGCTACTCCTCGGCCCATTGCCGCCTGCCGCTGGCGCCCGTCAGCGAGGCGAACCGGGCGCGCGTCAAGGCCGCGATGGTGGCCGCCGGCCTGCTGAACTGAAACCGCGGCCAAGGGGGCGCCGCCCCCTTGGATCCCCCGCCGGGGTGACATCGTTACCCCGGTCCCCGCCAGCAGGGGGAAGCATTCCAGGAACGATATGGCCGAGCCCCGCAAGAAAGCCCTGATCAGCCACGGCACCGCCGCGCAGAACCGCAAGGCGCGCTTCGACTACAAGATCAACGACACCGTGGAGGCCGGCATCGTGCTGGTCGGGCCGGAAGTGAAGTCGCTGCGCGCCGGCCGCGCGGCCCTCGCCGATGCCTGGGCCGGCGAGCGGGACGGCGAGCTGTGGCTGTTCAACACCTACATCCCGGAATGGCAGGCGGGCAGCTTCGTCGCCCGGTTCGAGCCGCGCCGGCCCCGCAAGCTGCTGCTGCACAAGAAGCAGATGCGTGAGCTGATCGGCGCGGTGACCCGCGAGGGTGTCACCATCGTGCCGCTGGAGATCCTGTTCAACGATCGCGGCGTCGCGAAGGTCGTGCTCGGCCTCGCCGAGGGCAAGTCCAAGGCCGACAAGCGCCACGCCATCGCCGAGCGTGACTGGCAGCGTGACAAGGCGCGGCTGATGCGGGAGCGCGGCTGAGGCCGCCCTCCCGACCCCGCCGTGACCGGCGGCCCTATTCCTTGAAGGTCGCCTCGTGGCTCAGCAGGGTGCCGCTGCGGTCCTCCAGGGTGAGCTGGAGCCGGTCGGAACTCGGTTCGAGCTGGAAGGGATTGAGCCGGTCATAGCGCTGAAAGCGCAGCGACAGCGCCAGTCCCTCTTCGGGCCAGGTGCGGCGCTGCAGGGAATCCCGTTCGACGTCATCGGCCTGCCCCGACAGGGTCAGGCCCTGCTCCATGGCCGTCTCGACGGCGATGAGATGGCTCTTGCGCTGGCAGGCGATGTCCACCGCCTGCTTGAGAACCGCGAAAGCCTTGAGTGCCTCGGACTTGGGAGTGGGCTTCTCGGACTTGGGAGTGGGCGTCTCGGACATGACCTGCGTCCTCCAAAAGGCAGGGTTCTAGTTCGCGTGCGGGCGGCCGATATTCAAGCGGCACCACCCATAGCCCTTGCGGTGCCCCCCTGTGGCGTCAACGGCGCTCACCAGGCGTAGCGCAGCCCCGCCAGCACGACGCGCCGGTTACCGAAGAAGCAGTTGGTGGTGCTGGAGCAACTCGCCACGTATTCCTTGTCGAACAGGTTGCTGACGTTCAGTGTCACCTCCGCGCCGGTGAGGTCGTCCCGCAGCGCGCCAAGCTGGTAGCGCAGCGCGAGGTCGGCCAGGGTGACGGAGGGCACGGTGAAGCTGTTTGCCTCGTCACCCTGCGTCTCGCCGATGAAGCGGATGCCGCCACCCAGGCCCAGCCCGTTCAGCGCGCCGCTGCGGAAGCGGTAGTTCGCCCAGGCGGATGCGGCATGCTTCGGCACTTGCGGCGCCTGGTTGCCAGCCACACCCGGGGTGGTGGAACTGGTGATCTCGGCCTCCGTGTAGGCATAGGTGCCGATCAGGTCGAGGCCGTCGGAGAGGCTGGCACGCCCTTCCAGCTCGATGCCGCGCGAGCGGATCTCACCGGTCTGCAAGCTGAAGTTGGCGTAGAGCGGATCGGCGGTCAGCACGTCCTGCTGGGTGATCTGGAAGGCCGCGAGCTGGATGAAGCTGTTCATCCCTGGCGGCTGGTACTTCACGCCGGCCTCGAACATCTCGCCGGTGGTGGGGTCGAAGGCGCCGCCGCCGCGCTGCGGCGCGAAGGTGCCGCTGTTGGGGAGGAAGGAGGTCGCATAGCTGACATAGGGCGCGACACCGCTGTCGAAGAGGTAGAGCAACCCGGCGCGCCAAGTCGTGGCACTGTCCTCCTGCGAGCTGCTGACGCCGGTGTTGCGCGTGGTGGTGTCGGTCTCGGCCCAGTCCTGCCGGATGCCGATGCTGAGGCGCCACCGGCCCCAGACAATCTGGTCCTGGGCATAGATGCCGAGCTGGGTCTGGTCCTGGTCGGTGTAACCCGAGGCGGCGATCGTCGGGATCGAGACGTAGTAGCTCGGCGCGAAGATATCGAGCGAGGGTACCGTGCCGTTGCCGAGCCGCCGCTTGGCGTAGGAGCCGCTCCAGTCCAGCCCGGCGAGCAGCGTGTGCTCCACGCCTGCGGTGGTGAAGCGTGCCTGCACCTGGTTGTCGAGCGCGACGGTGTCGGCATGCTCGATGGAATTCGCGGCCGCGCGAGTCAGCGTGCGGCCGCCGGTCAGGCTGCGGCCGGAGATGGCTTGGAAAACCGTGTCGAGGTGTTGGTAACGGAAGTTCTGCCGCACCGTCCAGGTTTCGTCGAAGCGATGCTCGAACTGGTAGCCGATCGCGGCCTGGCGACGCTCGAAATGGTTCCAGTTGGGATCGCCCCCGAAGAAGCTGGAGGGCAGCTTGCCAAAGGGGCTGGCCAGCACCGTGCCGGTGGCGGGAACGAAGTTGTAGAAGCCGCCCTCCGGTTCGTACTGGTAGTTGGCAAGGATGGTCAGGGTGGTCTGGTCGCTTGGCCGCCAGGTGAGGGCGGGGGCGATGGCGATGCGCTGCTCGTCATTGTAGTCGTATTGCGACTGGGCGATGCGCCCGATGCCGGTCAGGCGGTAGAGGAACTGGCCATCCTCGGTCAGCTTGCCGCCGAAGTCGAAGGCGGTCTGCAGCAGTGCGTTGCTGCCGGCCTCCAGCCGCACCTCATGGATCGGCGTCTCGGTGGGGCGCCGGCTGACCAGGTTGACGATGCCGCCTGAGCCGGTCTGCCCGTAGAGCACCGAGGCCGGGCCGCGCAGCACCTCGATACGCTCCAGCAGCCACGGATCGACGCCTGGAATGGCGTAGGAGATGCCGCGCTGCTGCCGCAGCCCGTCGAGGAAGTTAACATAGGCTGCGCTGGCGCCCTGTCCGCCGAAGCCGCGCACATAGACGCTGTCGTAGCGGCTGGTCGGGCGTACCTCGGGCAGCACGCCGGCCGTGTAGCGCAATGCCTCGGACACAGTGAGCGCCGCCTGATCGTCGATCTGGTCGCGGGTGACGACGCCGACCGATTGCGGCGCCTCGATCAGCGGTGTGTCGGTCTTGGTGCCGGTGGTGGTCAGCGGCGCGACATAGCCCTCCACTGGGGACCAGGAACGCCAAGCCGTGCCCTCCACATTCACCTCGGGCAGGACCAGCGGCGCCATATCCTGCGCCTGGGCCGGCGCGGCGAGGGCCGCTATCGCGGCGCCGCCGAGCAGCAGTCGGCGCAGCCCTGCGGAGGAGGCGGCGGCATGCATCATGATCTCGGAATCCCCTGGCTGTGCCCGAAAAGGCGACCTTGGGAGTCCTGATATTGCGAATCACTATCATTAACAAGCCGGGCTCGGTCTTGGCCGGTGCCGCTTGCTATCAGTGCTTCCGCGCGGCCTCTAGCCGGGCGCGTCGATCCGGCGATAGCGCGCTTCGGCGAACTCGAAGGTGCCAAAGGCCACCATGCCCAGCGCCGCCAGGCCGAACAGCACCCGGCCGAAGGGTTGCTGTTGCAGGGCCAGCAGCGCGCCACCCAGGCCGCGCACCTCGTTCGGGTCCGACTGCCAGGCCGCGATGATGACGAACCCGCCGATGATCAGGAACACCACGCCGCGCGCCGCGAAGCCGATCTGGCCCAGCGGCACCACCCAGCGCGCGGCGTCTCCCGGGCAGCGGAGATGCCGGGTGAAGGTGCGTTTCCAGGCCATGGCGAGCATGCCGACGCCGACGCCCACGACCACCGCACCGGCGAGCGCCACCAGCCACTCGCCCGCGGGCTGCGCCAGCAGCCAGCGGGTCCAGTCACGCGCCGACTGGCCGTCGCCGCTGCGCGTCGCGGTGCCGATCAGCAGGCTGATCGCGAAGACGCCAAGGCTGACATAGGCGAAGGCGGAGACCAGTTGTCCGCCGCGTATAGCCAGGGCCTTGGCGCCATTGCCCTTGTTGTCGGCATCGAGCAGCGATTGCAGGCCGCGCCAGAGCGCGAAGCCGAAGAGGCCGAGCGCCACCGCGCCGAGCAGCACGCTACCGAAGGAATGGTAGAGCAGCTCCTGCAATGCGCCCTTTGAATCGGTCGCCTGACCGCTGGCGGACCCGAAGGCGCCGACCAGCGCCAGCACGCCGATCAGCAGGTTGACCACGCCGCGCGCGGCATAGCCGAGGCGGGCAAGCAGTTCGAGCGCAGGGCGCGGCGAGGGCATGGAGAGCTCCAGGCAGGGGCTGTAACACCCTTGTAACGCCGTAGCTCAGGCTTCGGATGCAGGCAGGGCGGCTTCCGGCGCCGGGCGGGGCGGCGGTAGCCGCGCCAGCAGGAACAGCATGATCGCCATGGCCGGCAGTGCGGCGGCCGTGGTGAGCAGGAAGAAGTCGGCCCAACCCAGCCATTCCGCCAGGCTGCCCGAACTGGCGCCCAGCGTCCGCAACGGCACCGCCGCGAGCGAGGAGAGCAGGGCATACTGCGTCGCGGTGAAGGCGCGGCTGGTCAGGCTGGAGAGGTAGGTGACGAAGGCGGCATCGGCGAGGCCGTCCGTGAAGTTCTCCACCCCCACCTGGGCCCAGAGCATCGGCATGTCGTGCCCGGCATGGGCAAGCGCCACATACATCAGGTTGGAGAGCATCTGCGTCATGCCGGTCAGCACCAGGGCGCGGGCGGTGCCGATGCGCACCACCAGCCAGCCGCCGGCCAGCGCGCCCAGCAGCGTGGCGAAGAGGCCGAAGACGCTACCCACTGCCGCCACCTCGACGCGGCTGAAGCCCATCTCGCGGTAGAAGGGCGCCGTCATCACCCCGGCCAGTGCCTCGCCGAGCTTGAAGAGGGCAATGAACAGCAGGATGGCGAGCCAATAGGGCCGGCGCGTGAAGTCGGCGAAGGGGTCCACCACGGCGGCGCGCATCCGTGCCGCCCAGGCCAAGGCCGGGCGCGGCGCGGCGGCCGGCTCGGAGGCGTAGGCGACAGCCAGGAAGCCCACCCCCACCAACAGGGCGCAGTAGGCGAAGGCGGCCGTCCACCCCGCAAAGTTGGCGACGGTCAGCGCCCCAGCATTGGCCGCCAGCAGCGCGCCGCGGTAGCCCCACACATAATAGGCGAGCCCAAGCCCCTGCTGGCGCTCCTCCAGGATCTCGATGCGGAAGGCGTCCACCACGATGTCCTGGCTGGCCGAGAGGAAGGCGACCAGCACGGCCACCGCCACCGTGATCTCCGGCGCCGCGGCCGGGTTGGTGAAGCCCATGGCCAGGATGGCCAGCGCCAGCACCGGCTGGATGCTCGCCAGCCACCCGCGCCGCCGGCCCCAGCCGCGGAACAGCGGCGGCGCCGAGTGGTCGATCAACGGCGACCACAGGAACTTCAGCGAATAGGAGAGGCCGACCAGGGCGGTGAGGCCGATCGCCGTCAGCTCGATGCCCGACTCCGACATCCATTGCCGCAGGACGAAGGCGGTCAACGGCAGCGGCACCCCGGAGGAGAAGCCAAGGGCCAGCATGATGAGGAAGCGGCGATCATTGGCGATCGCGGGGAGGGTGAGGCGCATGCGGCGCTCAACCTGCCATGCGGGCCGCCGGTTTTGAACTGTCGGAAAAGGCTGGCGACGCCATCGTCCCGCTCTCCGGCGCGGGGATGGCGAGATAGGCGATGCGCTTCGCCTCCCGCCGGCCCTGAGTCACCGTGTCCAGGATCAGCCCACAGGCGCCGGAGAGGAAGGAGAGCAGCAGGAAGGCCACCGAGGCGAGGAAGGTTGGCAGCCGGGGCACCAGGCCGGTTTCGAGATAGGTGCTGAACACCGGCAGGAAGAAGCCGGCGGAAAGCAGCAGGAAGACCACCGCAACACCGCCGAAGAAGAGCAGAGGCCGCTCGCGCTGGATCAGCCGGATGATGGTGCGCAGGATGCGCAGCCCGTCCCGCCAGGTGTGCAGCTTGGAGGTGGAGCCCTCGCCGCGCTCGCGATAGGCGGTGGGCAACTCGCCGACCGGCAGGCGCAGCTCCAGGGCATGGACGGTGAACTCGGTTTCCGTCTCGAAGCCGTGGGCCAAGGCGGGGAAGGACTTCACGAAGCGGCGGGAGAAGCAGCGGTAGCCCGAGAGCACGTCCGAGACGCGCTTGCCGAAGACCAGCCGCACCATCCCGGTCAGCACCCGGTTGCCCAGGCGATGGCCGGGCCGGTAGGCGCCCGCCGCGTCGGCGACGCGGATGCCCGTCACCATGTCCAGCCGCTGTTCCAGCAGCATCCGCACCATGGTGGGGGCCGCGGCGGGGTCGTAGGTGCCGTCGCCGTCCACCAGCAGATAGAGGTCGGCCTCGATATCGGCGAACATCCGCCGGACCACGTTGCCCTTGCCCGGCAGGCGCTCGCTGCCGAGCACGGCGCCCGCCGCGGCGGCCACGGCGCGCGTCTCGTCGGTCGAGTTGTTGTCGTAGACGAAGATGGCGGCCTCCGGCAGCGCGGCGCGGAAACCCGCCACCACGCCGCCGATCGCCGCCGCCTCGTTGCGGCAGGGGATCAGGACAGCAAGGCTGGGCGCTCCATGCATCCGATCCCCTCACGGTTCCGCCGAGTTGCGGCGGCGAGGCTAGCCCATGTTCACCATGATCGTCTTCTTGTGCGTGAAGTGCTCCAGCATGGCCTCCAGCGAGGCCTCCTTGCCGAGCCCGGAGGACTTCACGCCGCCATAGGAGAGGTTGGCCTGCACAACCAGGTTCTGGTTGATCTGCACCAGCCCCGCCTCCAGCTTGTGGGCGAGGTTCAGGCCGACCTTCAGGTTGTTGGTCCAGAGGCTAGCGGCCAAGCCGTATTCGCTGTCATTCGCCTCGGCCAGCACCGCCTCCGGGTCGTCGAAGGGGAAGATGCAGGTGACGGGACCGAAGATCTCCTCCCGCACCAGCCGGCTCTCCTTGGTGAGGCCGGTGAAGATCATGGGCTGGATGAACAGGCCCTTCTTCAGCGCCGGGTCCTGCGGCATGGCGGAGCAGGCGCGGCCGGTGGCGCCGGCCGTGGCCTTGCCCTCCTCGATGAAGGCCTTCACCTTCTCGAACTGGCCATCGGAGATGATGGTGCCAATGTCGGTCTTCTCGTCCAGCGGGTCGCCCATCACCATCTGGTCGACCTTCTCGGCCATGGCGTCGACGAACTTCTGGAAGATCGGCCGCTCCACATAGATGCGGCTGGCGGCCGTGCAGCTCTGCCCCTGGCGGGTGAAGCGCATGGAGGTGAGGGCGCCGGCCAGCGTCTTGTCGAAGTCGCAATCGGCGAAGACGATCATGGGCGACTTGCCGCCCAGCTCCAGCGTGACGGGGATCAGCTTCTCGGCTGCGGTCTTGTAGACGATCTTCCCGGTCTCGACCGAGCCGGTGAAGGTCACCTTGCGCACCAGCGGATGCGCGACCAGCGGCGCGCCGCATTCGGGCCCGAAGCCCGAGACCATGTTGAACACGCCGGGCGGCAGGACGCGGTTCATCAGCTCGCAGATGCGCAGCACGGCGAGCGGCGCCTCCTCGGCGCTCTTCACCACCACGGAATTGCCGGCCACCAGCGCGGGCGCCACCTTCAGCGCCATCAGCAGCATCGGCACGTTCCATGGGATGATGGCGCCCACCACACCAAGCGGCTCACGCACCGTGACGGAGAGCACGTCCGGCGCGAAGGGCACGGTCTCGCCCTTCAGCTCGCCGCCCAGCCCACCGAAGAACTCCAGCACGTCGGCCACGGTATTGGCCTCGACCCGGCTCTCGGTGCGCAGCGCCTTACCAGTCTCCAGCGCGATCAGCCGGCCCAGCTCCTCCACATGATCGCGGATCAGGGCCGCGGCCTTGTGCACCAGGGTGCCGCGCTTGCGGGCGGGGACCTTGGCCCATTCCTTCTGCGCCTTCGCCGCGTCGGCGACCGCCGCCTCGACATCGGCGGCATCACCCTCGGCCGCCTGCGCCACCTCCGCCCCGGTCGCCGGGTTGACCACGGCGAAGTTGCGGCCGGACTTGGCGGGGGTGAAGCGGCCGCCGATGAAGTGGACGCCAGAGAGCGACTTGGCCAGGGCGAAGGGGTCGAGGCAGGGCGCTTCCGGCGCAGGGTTCGGACGGTCGAGCATGGATTTCCTCGGCAGCGTTCTGGCGTTTGATAGGCCGCGACCATGCGCCGGCGCAGGCGGGCAGGCAACCCCGCTTCCCGCGCCCCGCGCCATGCTCAACGAGCGGTCACATTACCTTGCGTATCCCTCGCGATTCTGGAATTTTGCCGCTGGACAAGATGTCCGACCGCTTGCTGGAGAGGGACATGGCGCCGCGCGGTGGCGGCGATGGTCCGGCCGGGTTGAGGGTAAGGAAATTCCGGCACGCAAGGGAAGGGCATGCCATGGCGAGCATGGATGTGGCCGCGGGAGATTGGCCGGCTTGGATGCAGCGGCAGCTGCTCGATGCCGTGCAGGACCATGCCATCCTCATGCTCAACCCCTCCGGGCAGGTTCTCAGCTGGAATGCGGGTGCCACCCGCGTGATGGGCTACAGCGCGGCCGAGATCATCGGCCAGCCCTTCGGCACCTTTTTTCGCCAGGAGGATGGGGACCGGGAGGCCCCGGAGGCACTGCTTGCCCGCGCCCTGCGGGATGGCCAGGCCGAGCTTGAGGGCTGGTGCCTGCGGCGTGACGGGGCGTCCTTCTGGGGGCATGTCGCCCTGCGTGTGGTTCGCGATGCCGAAGGGCGGCATCTTGGATTCGTCAAGGTGACGCGCGACCTGACGCCGCTGCGGGAGCGCGAGGCGGCGCTGCGTGCCAGCGAGGCACAACTCCGCAGCATCATGCAGCACTCGCCCATCGGCATGGCGCTGGTCGGGCTGGACGGCACCTTCCAGCGCGTCAACCAGGCCTGCTGTGCGCTGCTCGGCTATGACGAGGCCGAGCTATTGCGGCTGAGCTTCCAGCAGATCACCCATCCCGTCGATCTCGCCGCCGACCTGCAGCAGCTTCGAGCTTTGCTGGATGGCCGGGCCGACAGCTACCAGATGGAGAAGCGCTACCGCCGCAAGGACGGGGAGCTGATCTGGGGCCTGCTCTCCGTTTCCCTGCTGCGGGACACGGCCGGGCAGCCCTTGCACTTCATATCGCAGATCCAGGATATCAGCGGCCTGAAGCAGAGCGAGGCCGCCCTGCACGAGGAGCGCGACCGGCTGCATGTCACGCTCTGCGCCATCACCGATGGGGTGATCAGCACCGACGCCGAGGGGCGCATCCGCTTCATGAACCCGGCGGCGGAGGCGATCACCGGCTGGACGCTGGAAGAGGCCCGGCACCGGCCCATCGAGGTGGTCTTCGATATCGCGGATGCCGAGAGCGGCGAGGCGCTGCTCAACCCCGTGCGCGTCACCCTCGCGACCCGCCGGCCCTTCGACCTCAAGCGCCAGGCGGTGCTGATCGACCGGCATGGCGAACGCATCGAGGTCCGCGACGCCTCCGCGCCGATTCGCGCCAAGGAGGGCGGCATCCTTGGCGCGGTGCTGGTGTTCCAGGACGTGCGGGCGGTGCGGAGCATGCAGAAGGAGCTGGAATTCTCCGCCCTCCATGATGCCCTGACGGGGCTGCCCAACCGTCGCAAGTTCGAGGCGGCACTGGCCAGCGCCGTCGACTCGGCGCATGTCGGCGGCGGCGAGCACACGCTCTGCTTCCTCGACCTTGACCGCTTCAAGATCATCAACGACACCGCCGGCCATGCGGCGGGCGACGCGTTGCTGCGGGCTGTGGCGCAGATCCTCTCCCGGATGGTGCGGCCCACCGATATGGTGGCGCGCCTCGGTGACGACGAGTTCGCCATCCTGCTCTTCGGCTGCCCGGTGACGAAGGCGCGGCGCGTGCTGGCACCGGTGATCGAGGCGATCGGCGCCATGACCTTCGCCTGGGAGGAGCGGGACTACCACATCACCACCAGCATCGGCGTGGCCTCGATCGGCGCCGTGGCGACCAGCGCCAGCGTGATGAAGCACGCCGACGTCGCCTGCTATACCGCCAAGCTCGCCGGACGGAACCGCATCAGCGTCTACGACATGGAAGACGAGGCCGGCGGCGCCCATCACCGCGAGATCATCATGGCCACCGAGATCCGCACGGCGCTGCGCGAGGAGCGTTTCCGCCTGCATGCCCAGCGCATCGCGGCGATCGGGGTGGAGCGTGGCAGGCACTACGAACTGCTGCTGCGCATGGTCGGGAAGGACGGCCTGCTGGTTTCGCCAGGCCTGTTCATCCCCGTCGCCGAGCGCTACGACATGATGGCGGAGCTGGATCGCTGGGTGCTGCGTGAGGTCCTGCAGCGCCGCGCCCCACAACTGGCTGCCGTGCCGGGTCTCTCCTTGGCCGTCAACATCTCGGCCCATTCGTTGAACGACCCGCAGTTCCTGGCCTTCTTCCTGCAACTCCTCCAGGACTCGCCACTGCGGCCGCAGGCGCTGACCCTGGAGATCACGGAGACCGCCCTGGTCAGCAACCTGACCTCCGCGGGAGCGATGCTGGACAGCATCCGCCAGCTCGGCTGCCGGGTCGCGCTGGACGATTTCGGTGCTGGCCTCAGCTCCTTCGGCTATCTGCGCGCCTTCAAGGTGGACACGATCAAGATCGACGGCAGTTTCATCCGCAACCTGCCGGAGAGCGTGATCGACCTGACCATCGTGCGCTCCATCCACCGCATCGCGCACGAGATCGGCGCGGAGACGGTGGCCGAGTTCGTCGAGAACGGGCTGATCCTGGAACAGCTGCGCGAGATCGGCGTGGACTTCGCCCAGGGCCATGCCATCGCCATACCGATCGACCTCGACGAGCTGATCGGCGAGCTGAAGGCACTGGGTGGAATGCTGGCCTGAAGGCGCCGGGGTGGCGGGGCGGCGTCGAATCTGGCTTCATGCGCTGCCCGGCCGCCTGAGCGGCCGCAACATCCAATACGACAGGAAAGAGCCAGCCTGATGTCCGAGCCGAGCCCCTCCAACCCCACCGGTCCGCTGAAGGGCCTGCGCGTGGTTGACCTGACCCGTGTTCTGGCCGGCCCGACCTGCACCCAGATGCTGGGCGACCTTGGCGCCGAGGTGATCAAGATCGAGCGCCCCGGAGCCGGTGACGACACCCGCGGCTTCGCGCCGCCCTATGTGCCGAACACGAAGGAGAGCGCCTATTTCGTCGGCGTCAACCGCAACAAGAAGTCCCTGACGCTGGACATCGCCCAGCCCGAGGGTCAGGCGGTGGTCCACAAGCTGCTGGAGACGGCCGACATCCTGGTCGAGAACTTCAAGACCGGCGCGCTGGCCAAGTACGGGCTGGGCTGGGAGCAGCTCAAGGAGAAGTATCCCGGCCTGATCTACTGCTCGATCACCGGCTTCGGCCAGACCGGTCCCTATGCGCCGCGGCCGGGCTATGACGCGCTGATCCAGGCCATGGGCGGCGTGATGAGCCTGACCGGCGAGCCGGAGGGCGAGCCGCAGAAGGTCGGCATTCCCATCGCCGACCTCTTCGCCGGGCTCTACGGCACGATCGGCATCCTGGCCGCGCTGCGCCACAAGCAGGCGACGGGGCAGGGGCAGCAGATCGACATCGGCATGCTCGACACCCATGTCGCCTGGCTCGCCAACCAGGGCATGAACTACCTGGCCACTGGCGAGAACCCGCCGCGCCTCGGCAACCAGCACCCGAACATCGTGCCCTACCAGGTCTTCCCGACCCAGGACGGCTACATGGTGCTCTCCATCGGCAACGACCCGACCTTCGAGCGCTTCTGCAAGAATTTCGGCCTGGAGAACCTGCTGGCCGATGCGCGCTACGCCACCAACGCCGCCCGCGTGCAGAACCGCGCCCTGGTGACGGAGGCGCTGACCGCCATCACCAAGACCATGCCCACCAAGGAATGGATCGCGAAGCTGGAGGCGCTGAAGATCGGCTGCGGCCCGATCAACACGCTGAAGGACGTCTTCGCCGACCCGCATGTCCTGGCGCGCGACATGCTGAAGGAGATGCCGCACGCCTCTGGCGAGACGGTGACGGTGATCGCCAACCCGGTGAAGCTCTCCGCCACCCCGCCGGACTACCGCTCCGCCCCGCCGGTGCTGGGCGAGCATTCCGATCCCGTGCTGCGCGGCCTTGGCTACTCGGCCGAGCAGATCGCGGCTCTGCGCGAAAAGGGAATCGTCTGATCAACCCTGGTGGCCTGGCCCATGCCGGGCCACCCGTTCTGGTTCTGCAACCCGGCGGTCAAGTCCACGTTGCCATCTCCGCATATCCCGGTCCCCCGACCGGGGCCCAGGAGATGCTTCCATGCCCGTTCTGTCGCGCCGCGCCAGCTTGCTATTGCCGCTCGGCCTTGCCGGCCTCGTCAGCGCCTGTGCGTCCTCCCCGGAGTCCCTGCCGCCGGCCGACCCCACGGGGCGCGCCAATCCGCAGATGCGTGACCTGCTGGAGAGCCTGCAGGCGCTCCGGCCCAAGCCCATCGAGACACTGACCCCGGCCGAGGCGCGACTGCAGCCGACCATGGCGGATGCGGTGAGGCACCGCCTGCGTGTCCTGGACCGCGCCGACACCCCGCGCCCGCTTCCGGTGGTGCGCGACCTGGAGATCCCCGGCCCTGCCGGCCCGCTGATGGCCCGGCTCTACAGCCCCGTCGAGCTGCCACGCCGGAACCAGGGCCAGCCGCTGCTGCCGCTGATCGTCTACTACCATGGCGGCGGCTGGGTGATCGGCAACCTGGATGCCTATGACGCCTCGGCCCGCGCGCTGGCGGCGGAGGCCCAGGCGGTGGTGCTGGCCGTGCATCCCCGCCAGGCCCCCGAGGCCAAGTTCCCTGGTCCGGTCAACGATGCCTATGCCGGCTACCTCTGGGCGCTACAGAACGCCGCGCAGTTCGGCGCCGACCTCTCGCGCGTCGCCGTCGTGGGCGAGAGTGCCGGCGGCAACCTGGCGCTGGACGTGGCCATGGCCGCCCGCGACGCCCGCACGCCGCTGCCGGTGGCGATGGGCCTGATCTACCCGGTGGCCGGCACTGACATGACCACGCAGTCCTATGTCGAGAACGCCAATGCGAAGCCGCTGAACGCGGCCATGATGCGCTGGTTCTTCGAGCAGTACACCAGCAGCCCGACGGACATGCAGGACACACGCCTGAACGTCTATGGCCGTGCCGACCTGCGGGGCCTGCCCAAAGCCGTCATCGTCACCGCGGAGATCGACCCGCTGCGCAGCGATGGCATGCTGCTCGCCGAGCGCCTGCGGCAGAGCGGCGTGACCGTGGTGGCGCGTGACTTCGAGGGCGTGACCCACGAGTTCTTCGGCGTGAATCCGTTCCTGCTGGCGCAGGCCGGTGATGCCCAGCGCTTCGTCGCGGGCGAGCTGCAATCCGCCTTCGCGCTGCCGGCGCCGGCCGTGGTCGTGCCGGACCGTCGCCGCGCCCGTCGCGGCTAAGCCGCGCCGTTCCGTTTCCGCTTGCTCGCGTGATCCGCCCCCACGGACCACGCGAGCAAGGCCGGGCCAGGGGAGCCGGTCTCCCCTGGCTGCCTTCCGGAAGGGGGACTTCCGCCACGCCGGAGGAAGGGCCACTCTGCCGCTCAGCGCCCTCACCGAAGGAAGGAAGCTGACGATGGAAATGCGCGCGCTCGGCCGCTCGGGCCTCAAGGTCTCGCCGCTCTGCTTCGGCGGCAACGTGTTCGGCTGGACGGCCAATGAGGCGGATTCCTTCCGTCTGCTCGACCGCTTCGTGGAGGCCGGCTTCAACTTCATCGACACCGCGGACGTCTATTCGCGCTGGGCGCCGGGGCATCAGGGTGGGGAGTCCGAGACGGTCCTCGGCAACTGGCTCGCCCGCGGCGGCAAGCGCGACCGCGTCATCATTGCCACCAAGGTGGGCATGGAGATGGGACCGGACCGTAAGGGCCTGGCACCCGCCTATATTCGCCAGGCGGTAGAGGACTCGCTGCGCCGCCTCAAGACCGACGTCATCGACCTCTATCAGTCCCACAAGGACGATCCGGACACCCCGCTGGAGGAAACGCTCGGCGCCTATGCGGAGCTGATCAAGGCCGGCAAGGTGCGCGCCATCGGTGCCTCCAACTACGAGGCGCCCCGCCTGAAGGCGGCGCTGGAGGCCAGCGCGAAGCATGGCCTGCCGCGCTACGAAAGCCTGCAGCCACACTACAACCTGGTCGAGCGTGCGCACTACGAGTCCGGGCTGGAGGCGCTCTGTAAGGAAGAAGGGCTGGGCGTCATCCCCTACTTCTCCCTCGCCGCCGGCTTCCTGACGGGCAAGTACCGCTCGAAGGACGATCTGGGGAAAAGCCCCCGCGGCGAGCGGAGCGTGGCGCAGTACCTCAACGAGCAAGGCCTCGGCGTGCTGGCGGCGCTGGACGAGGTGGCCGCCCGCCACAAGGCCAAGCCGGCCCAGGTCGCCCTGGCCTGGCTGATGGCACGGCCCAGCATCACCGCCCCGATCGCCAGCGCGACCAAGCTGGAGCAACTGGAGGACCTGATCGGCGCTACCGAGCTGCGGCTGGACGCGGAGGATATCGAGCGGCTGAACCGGGCGAGCTGATCCGGCCTGTCCGGCTTATATTTTTTCTATAACAGGACCTTACAAGATCTTGTTTAGAGTGGAGCCGGAGCGAGTGGCCTGAGCTGGCCCAGGAAAGTTTGGGGGATGGATTCCCTCAAACCCCATCTGCTTTCTGGTAGCTGACGCTCACGTTGCTGACGAAGGCCTTCTTATGGCTTCGCTGCGTCGGCCCGTGCCGCCTATGCGACAAAACTGGCAGAAAAAAAGAAGAGGGGGTCTGGGGGAGAATTCATTCTCCCCCGGTTTTATCTTCGTCCAGTTCCGAGGACCGTTCCAGGCACTCCCGACCGCCATCTTCTTGTCCTCCCATCCGCCGCCCTGCGGCAAAGGGAAAGATTGAAAAACAGCGGTATAGGCTGCTTTCCTCAGAGAAGAGGCCAGTAGGGCGAGGAGCCTCAGCCGGCCCGCAGCCGCTGCGCCGCCTCGATGGCGAAGTAGGTCAGCACGCCGCTGGCGCCGGCACGCTTGAAGGCCAGCAGGCTCTCCAGCATGGCCTTCTCATGGTCCAGCCAGCCGTTGCGCACGGCCGCCATGATCATCGCGTACTCACCGCTGACCTGATAGGCGAAGGTCGGCACCGCGAAGCGCTCCTTCACCCGCTGGATGATGTCCAGATAGGGCATGCCCGGCTTCACCATCACCATGTCCGCGCCCTCGGAGAGGTCCAGCGCCACCTCGCGCAGAGCCTCGTCGGAATTGGCGGGGTCCATCTGGTAGGTCTTCTTGTCGCCCTTCAGCGCGCCGCCGGAGCCGACCGCGTCGCGGAAGGGACCGTAGAAGGCCGAGGCATATTTTGCAGCATAGGACATGATGCGGGTGTGGATCAGGCCCTTGCCGTCCAGCGCCGTACGGATGGCCGCCACGCGGCCGTCCATCATGTCGGAGGGGGCGATGACGTCGATCCCCGCCTCGGCCTGCACCACCGCCTGGGCGGTCAGCACCTCCAGGGATTCGTCGTTGTCCACGTAGCCGTTGCGGATCACGCCGTCATGGCCGTGGTCGGTATAGGGATCGAGCGCCACGTCGCCGATCAGGCCGACCTGCGGGAATTTCTCCTTCAGCAGCCGGGAGGCCCGGCACATCAGGTTCTCCGGGTTGCGCGCCTCGGTGCCCTCAGCGTCCTTCTTCTCCGCCGGCGTGACTGGGAAGAGCGCCAGGGCAGGGATGCCCAGCTCCGCCGCCGGGGCGACATGCGCCTCAAGCCGGTCCAGCGTCACCCGCTGCACGCCCGGCATGGAGCCGACCTCGGTGACGGTCTCACGCCCATCCATGACGAAGATCGGCCAGATCAGGTCGTCAACCGCGAGGCGGTTCTCCGCCACCAGCCGCCGTGTCCAGGCGTCATGGCGGTTGCGGCGGGGCCGGATGGCGGGGAACGCGCCGTGGAAGGCGGCCGGTGCGGGAGCGGTCATGCAGTATCTCCTGCGGCGACCAGCGCCTGGTCGAGGTCGGCCAGGATGTCGTCGATATGCTCGATGCCGATGGAGAGGCGGACATAGCCCGGTGTGGCGCCCGCCGCCAGTTGCTCCTCGGGCGAAAGCTGGCTGTGGGTGGTGGTGCCGGGATGGATCGCCAAGCTGCGCGCGTCGCCGATATTGGCGACATGGTAGAAGAGCTGAAGCGCCTCGATGAAGCGGCGTCCCGCCTCGATTCCGCCCTTCAGCTCGAAGCCGAGCAGGCTGCCGAGGCCGCCCTTCAGATGCGCCTCCGCCCGCCGGCGGGCCTCGCCCTGCGCAACGGAGGGATGAATGACGCGCGTGACGGCTGGGTGGCCGGAGAGATAGGCCGCGACGCGCAGCGCATTGGCGCATTGGCGCTCCATCCGCAGCGGCAGGGTCTCCAGCCCCTGGAGGAACATGAAGGCGTTCATCGGGCTCATCGCGGCGCCGACGTCGCGCAGCAGGCAGGTGCGCATCCGCAGGATGTAGGCGATGGGGCCGAGCGGCTTGGCCGCCTCCGTCCAGACGGCGCCGTGATAGGAGGGGTCGGGCTGGTTCAGGGTGGGGAAGCGGTCGCCGTGGGCCGACCAGTCGAAATTGCCGCCATCCACCACGATGCCGCCGATGCTGGTGCCATGCCCGCCGATCCACTTGGTGGTGGAGTGCATGACGATGGCCGCGCCATGCTGGAGGGGACGGCAGAGCACCGGCGCCGCGGTGTTGTCCATGATCAGCGGAATGCCGAGCTTGCGCCCGAGCGCCGCCACCTCCGTAATGGGAAAGACCTCCAGCGCCGGGTTCGGCAGGGTCTCGGCATACCACGCGCGGGTGCGGTCGTCCGAGGCGCGGGCGAAGGCCTCCGGATCGGCCGGATCCACGAAGCGAACTTCGATGCCGAACTGCTTGAGAGTATTGGCAAAGAGGTTCCAGGTTCCGCCATAGATCGCGGTGGAGGAGACGATGTTGTCCCCCGCCGAGCACAGGTTCATCACGCAGAAGGTGCTGGCCGCCTGGCCCGAGCCCACACCCAGCGCCGCCACCCCGCCCTCCAGCGCCGCGATGCGCTTTTCCAGCACATCCACGGTGGGGTTCATGATGCGGGTGTAGATATTGCCCAGCTCCTCCAGCGCGAAGAGCCGCGCCGCGTGGCCGGTGTCCTGGAACTGATAGCTGGTGGTCTGGTGGATCGGCACCGCGACCGAGCCGGTTGTCGGGTCTGCCCTCCAGCCAGCATGCAACACGATGGTTTCGGGTTTGGTGAAGTCAGCCATTCCGCGCCTCCCGCCGGTTCTCTCCGGGCTTCTCGTGCCATGCTGCAGGGGAGCGGGGAAGGGGGCGAGGTACCCGCACCTCCTGGCCTGGCCCCAAGACTGGCCCCAGGAGAGGCAGGATTCCTGCCCTCTCTCCGCTGATGGTGGCCCTCTGCTTGCGTGCCCCTGGCGCCGCCGCCCGCTCCCGCCTACCTGGATGCACATGACGGGGTTGCGCACAGCCCGTGGTGGGCCGAGTTCCCCCGATCAACAAGGCGTGGTAACGGAGGCGCCATGAATCCGGCCAGCACCCCTATCGCCCTCGGCGCCGACCATGCCGGCGTCGCCCTGAAGGACAGCCTGCGTGCTGCGCTGGAGGCCGCCGGCCACCCGGTTCTCGATTTCGGCACCCATGGCACGGCGAGCTGCGACTACGCCGACTTCGCCCATCCCGTCTCCGACGCCATCACCACGGGCAAGGCGAAGTTCGCCGTTCTGGTTTGCGGCACCGGCATCGGCATGGCGATGGCGGCCAACCGCCACCCGGCCATTCGCGCCGTCGTGCTGCACAACACCACCGAGGCGCGACTGACCCGCGCCCACAACGATGCCAATGTCGCCTGCTTCGGTGCCCGCACCATGGGACCGGAAGTGGTGCTCGACGCGCTTTCCGCTTTTCTCACCACGCCCTATGAGGGCGGCCGGCATGATCGCCGCATCGCCAAGCTGACGCCCGGCGCGCGGCCGCAGGAGGCCTGAACCGATGAACGAGCTGTCCCCCGCGAATGGCACCGGCCGCTTCTTCGCCGCGCCGCTGACCGAGGCTGACCCCGAGATCGCCGCGCTGATCGGCAAGGAGCTGACCCGGCAGCAGGACGGCATCGAGCTGATCGCCTCCGAGAACATCGTCTCCCGGGCGGTGCTGGAGGCGCAGGGCTCGGTGCTGACCAACAAGTACGCCGAGGGCCTGCCGGGCAAGCGCTACTACGGCGGCTGCGAGTTCGTGGACGAGATCGAGACGCTGGCCATCGAGCGCGCCAAGCGGCTCTTCGGCTGCGGCTTCGCCAACGTCCAGCCGCATTCCGGCGCGCAGGCCAACATGGCCGTGTTCTTCGCGCTGATGCAGCCGGGCGACACCTTCATGGGCCTCGACCTCGCCGCCGGCGGGCACCTGACCCATGGCAGCCACGTCAACTATTCCGGCAAGTGGTTCAAGGTGGCGCCCTATACGGTGGGCCGCGAGACCGGCACCATCGACATGGAGGAGGTGGCCCGCATTGCCCGCGAGAGCCGCCCCAAGGTGATCGTGGCCGGCGGCTCCGCCTATTCCCGCGCCTGGGACTTCGCCCGCTTCCGCGCGATCGCCGACGAGGTGGGCGCCTACTTCATGGTGGACATGGCGCATTTCGCCGGGCTCGTGGCCGGCGGCGCACATGACAGCCCGTTCCCGCACGCGCATGTCGTCACCACCACCACGCACAAGACGCTGCGCGGCCCTCGCGGCGGCATGATCCTCACCAATGACGAGGCGCTGGCCAAGAAGCTCAACAGCGCCGTCTTCCCCGGCCTGCAGGGCGGTCCGCTGGAGCATGTGATCGCCGCCAAGGCGGTGGCCTTCGGCGAGGCGCTGCGCCCCGAGTTCCGGGCCTATGCCCAGGCTGTGGTGGCAAATGCCAAGGCGCTGGCGGCCGAGTTGATCGCCCAGGGCGCCGGCATCGTCACCGGCGGCACTGAGAACCACCTGATGCTGGTGGACCTCCGCCCGATGAACCTGACCGGCAAGGCCGCCGAGGCCGCGCTGGGCCGCGCCCACCTGACCTGCAACAAGAACGCGATTCCCTTCGATCCTGCCAAGCCCGCCGTGACCTCCGGCATTCGCCTCGGCACGCCGGCCGGCACGACGCGTGGCCTGGGTGAGGCGGAGTTTCGCGAGATCGGCCGCATGATCGGCCAGGTGCTGACCGGCCTCTCCCGCGCCAACGATCCGGAGAGCAACGCGGCCGTGGAGAAGGACGTCGGTGCCCGGGTGCTGGAGCTCTGCAACCGCTTCCCGATCTACCGCGCCTGAGCCGGCCGGGCAGGAGGGTCGAAGGCGATGCGCTGTCCCTTCTGCGGCAGTGAGGATACGCAGGTGAAGGACAGCCGCCCCGCCGATGACGGGGCGGCGATCCGTCGGCGGCGCTCCTGTCCCTCCTGCGGCGCCCGCTTCACCACCTTCGAACGCGTCACGTTGCGCGAGCTGACGGTGGTGAAGGCCGACCAGCGCCGCGTACCCTTCGACCGGGACAAGCTCGCCCGGTCCATCCGTATCGCGCTGCGCAAGCGGCCCGTGGACGAGGACCGGGTGGAGCGCATCGTCAACGGTATCCAGCGCCGGCTGGAGGCTGAGGGCGAGAGCGAGATCAGCAGCCGCGCCATCGGGGAGATGGTGATGGAGACGCTTAAGGAACTCGACCAGGTGGCCTATGTGCGCTTCGCCTCGGTCTATCGAAACTTCAGCGAAGCCAAGGACTTCAAAGCCTTTCTTGGCTCGCTGGACCCAAACGACAACGGCTGAACGCATCGTGGTGAAGCTCTTCCATCCCGCGGCACTGGCGGCCGGGGGCATGTCCGTCATCTCTTTTCCAGGGAGTGTGCCGCTGCGGGCGGCCCGTGCGGCCGACCAGGCCGCGCTGGCTGCCCTGGCGGCCGAGGCCTTCGCGCAGGGCGTGGTGGCGCTGGTCCCCGCCGGCTTGCGCGCGGGCGCCGACGCCGCGCGTTTCCACACCCTCTTCGCCGAGGGCGGCCCGCTGCTGATGGCGGAGGACGAGGACGGGCAGCCGCTGGGCTGCATCCTCGCCGAGCGCGCCATCGAGGAGGGCACCGCCCGCCTAACCGGCGTTTGGGTGGCGCCGCAGGCCGCCGGCCAGGGCATCGGCTCCGCCCTGCTGGAGGCCATGGAGGCGCTGCTCGCCGCCGAGGGCGCAACGGCCCTGCGGGTGCGGGTGCCGAGCGGCAACCTGCGCGCGCTGGGCCTGTTCCGCCGCCGGGGCTACGCCATGCTGGCGGCCGGCCGTCGGAGCGAGCCGGTGCTGCGCGTGCAGTTGCCGCATTGCATGCTGGCCAAGCCGCTGGCGGCGCCGGTCAGCGCCGCGGCATGAGCGCGCCCCCCAACCTGCCCGATCCAGCCCAGGACGCGGCGCATATGCGCGCCGCGCTGGCGCTGGCCGCGCGCGGGCTGGGCAATACCTGGCCGAATCCTTCGGTCGGCTGCGTCATCGTCAGGGATGGCGCGGTGGTCGGGCGCGGCTGGACCGCTCCCGGCGGCCGTCCCCATGCCGAGACCGAGGCGCTGAAGCGCGCCGCCGCCGCCGCCAAGGGCGCCACCGCCTATGTCACGCTGGAGCCCTGCTGCCATTGGGGCCGCACGCCGCCCTGCACAGATGCGCTGATCGCTGCCGGGGTGGCGCGCGTCGTGGTAGCGCTGCGCGACCCCGACCCCCGTGTGGATGGTGCGGGGCTGGAGCGCCTGCATGCTGCGGGCGTGGCCGTCACGGTCGGCGTGCTCGAGGCGGAAGCGCGGGCGCTCAATGCCGGCTTCATCACGCGGCTGGAGGAAGGCCGCCCGCTGGTGACGCTGAAGCTCGCCACCACGTTGGACGGCCGCATCGCCACCCGCACAGGCGAGAGCCAGTGGATCACCGGCCCGGCCGCGCGCCGTGCCGCGCATGCGCTGCGCGGCCGGCACGACGCCGTGCTGGTGGGCAGCGGCACCGCCCTGGCCGACGACCCGGACCTGTCCTGCCGCATTCCGGGCTTCGCGCCAGTGCCGACGGTGCGCGTGGTGGCTGATGCGCGTCTGCGGATGTTGCCCACCGCCCGCATGTTCCAGGGACCGGGACCGGTCTGGATCGCCACCCGCGCCGGCCATCCGGACGCGCCGCGCGAGGCGCTGCGGGCAGCCGGCGCCGAGATCATCGAGGTGCCGCAGGCCGAGCACGGCCCGGGGCTCGACGTTCCCGCGCTTCTGCGGGCGCTGGCGGCACGCGGTCTGACGCGCGTGCTTGCCGAGGGTGGCGCCGCTCTGGCCGCCGGGCTGCTGCGTGCCGGTCTGGTGGACCGGCTCGCCTGGTTCCACGCGCCCGCGGTCATGGGAGCCGATGGTCGCCCCGCCGCCGATGCCTTGCCGTTGGAGGTTCTGGCCGCCATGCCCAGATATCGCCGCGTCGGCCTGGCGCCGCTGGGGCCGGACCTGCTCAGCGAGTTCGTTACCGAGGGATCGGGGACTGCCTGAATGTTCACCGGCATCATCACCGCCACCGGCACTATCGCCGAGGTCGAGCCCATCGGTGAGGGGCATGACATGCGCCTTGCCATCGAGACGCCTGAGGGCTGGCTGGAAGGCGCCGCCATCGGCGCCTCGATCGCCTGTTCCGGCTGCTGCCTGACGGTCGTCACGTTGGGGGCTAACCGCTTCACCGTCGAGGTCTCGGGCGAGACGCTGTCCAAGACCACGCTCGGCCGCTGGAGCAAGGGCAGCCGCATCAACCTGGAGCGTGCGCTGCGCATGGGCGACGAACTGGGCGGGCATGTCGTCTCCGGCCATGTGGATGGCGTCGCCGAGGTGCTGTCCGCGACGCCGGAGAACGGCTCGCTCCGCATGCTGTTCCAGCTTCCGCAGGGCCTCGCGCCCTTCGTTGCGCCCAAAGGCTCGGTCACCATCGAGGGCGTCTCGCTGACCGTGAACGAAGTCGAGGGCGCCAGCTTCGGGGTCAACCTGATCCCCCATACCGCGGCCGTCACCACTTTGGGCGAGCTGCGGCCGGGCCAGCCGGTGAACGTCGAGATCGACATGCTGGCGCGCTATGTCGCACGGCTCCGTCAGTTCAACGCGAAGGATCTCACCGCATGACCGTCCTGACGAGCCGCACCTCCTTCGCGGAGTTCCTGAGCCCCACCGAGGAGCTGCTGGAGGAGGCCCGCCGCGGCCGCATGTTCATCCTGGTGGATGACGAGGACCGCGAGAACGAGGGCGACCTCGTCATCCCCGCGCAGTTCGCCACGCCCGACGCCATCAACTTCATGGCCCGCCATGCGCGTGGCCTGATCTGCCTGGCGATGACCAAGACCCGCGTCGAGCAGCTCGGCCTGCCGCTGATGGCGCAGAGCAACGGCACCCGGCACCAGACCGCCTTCACCGTCTCCATCGAGGCCCGGGACGGCGTGACCACCGGCATCTCCGCCGCCGACCGCGCCCGCACCGTGGCCGTCGCCATCAACCCCGAGGCAACGCGGGACGAGATCGTCACCCCCGGCCACGTCTTCCCGCTGGTGGCGCGCGAGGGCGGCACGCTGGTGCGCGCCGGCCATACCGAGGCGGCGGTGGATTTCGCCCGCCTCGCCGGGCTGAACCCCGCCGGCGTGATCTGCGAGATCATGAACGAGGACGGCACCATGGCCCGGATGCCGGACCTGGTGGCCTTCGCCCAGCTCCACGGGCTGAAGCTCGGCACCATCGCCGACCTGATCGGCCATCGCCGCCGCACCGAGCGGCTGGTCCGCCGCATCGAGGAGGGCCGGCTGCCGGAAGCGCCGGGCGGCGAGTGGCGCATCATCGTCTATGCCAATGCGCTGGAGTATGGCGAGCATGTCGCGCTGGTGAAGGGCGACCTTTCGCGCGGCGGCCCAGCGCTGGTGCGGATGCATGCCGTCAACCTGTTCACCGACATCGTCGGCCCGCACGGCCCGCGTGAGCTGCAGGCCGCCATGCGCGAGATCGGCGAGGCCGGGCGCGGTGTGGTGGTGCTGATCCGCGAGGCCAGCCCCACGGCCCTGTCCGAGCGGGTGCGTGACGGCCGTCAGCTCCCCGTGCAGCGCGAGCTGCGCGACTATGGTATCGGCGCGCAGATCCTGGCCGACCTCGGCGTGCACGAGATGATCCTGCTGACCAACCATCCCAAGGCCATCGTTGGCCTGGAAGGCTACGGCCTGACCGTGGCCGAGACACGACCGATCGAGGAAGGCGCCGCATGAGTACGATTGACGCACCGGAGCGCGCCACCCCTGCCATTCCCGGCCCCCCGCCACGCATCCTGCTGATCCAGGCGCCCTACTACGAGGCGGTGGTTGGCGGCATGCGGCGCGGTGCCGAGCGCGTCTGCGCTGAGGCCGGCGCCATGCTGGAGGTGGTGGACGTCGCTGGCGCCTACGAGCTGCCGGCGGCGCTGCGCATGGCGCAGAAGGTCGCCCCGGGCTGGGACGGCTTCCTGCTGCTGGGATGCGTGGTGAAGGGCGAGACCGACCACTACCAGTTCATCTGCGAGGCTGTCTGCCAGGGCGTGATGGACATCAGCAGCGAGACCGGGCTGGCACTCGGCTTCGGCCTGCTGACGGTGGAGACGCTGGCACAGGCCGAGGCGCGCAGCACCGAGGACCGCCACAACAAGGGCGCCGAGGCCGCGCAGGCCGTGCTTGGCCAGATCGCCCTGACGCGGAAGTGGGGGCTCCGATGAGCGTGACTTCCGGCAAGCCGGCCCGCCGCCCGAACGTGCAGGGCCGCCCGCGTACCGGCTCGCGCGTCGCCGCCATCCAGGCGCTGTTCCAGAGCGAGCAGACGGGCGAGACCGCCGAGACGGTGATCGACCAGTTCGTGCGCCATCGCATCGGCCCCGATGCTGGCGGCTACGAGGATGGCCGCGTGCCGCTGGCCGACGTGCCGCTCTTCGCCCAGGTGGCGCGCGGCGTCGCCCGTCAGTCCGACAGCCTGGACGAGATCGTCGCCGGCCATCTCGCGAAGGACTGGACCGTGGCGCGGCTCGACCCCGTGCTGCGCGCCCTGCTGCGCGCCGCCGCCTTCGAGCTGTCCTCCGGCACCGAGCCGCCGGCTCGTGTGGTGATCAACGAGTACATGGACATCGCGCACGGCTTCTTCGGCGGCGACGAGCCGCGCTTCGCCAATGGCGTCCTGGATGCCATGGCGCGCAGCCTGCGCCCGGACGAGTTCCGGCGCTGAGCGCCTGAGCCGGGGCCGCCGCGCCCCGGCATCCCGCGGAGAGGGAGGGCACCGATGACGCTGCCACCGGAATTCGACCTCATCGCCCGGCACTTCCGGCCGCTCGCCGGCCCCGGCGCGCTCGACCTTACCGACGACGCGGCCGTGCTCGTGCCACCCCCCGGGCGCGAGCTGGTGCTGGCTGCCGACGCCATGGTGGCGGGCGTGCATTTCCTGCCCGACGACCCGCCGGAGACCATCGGCCGCAAGTTGCTGCGCACCAACCTCTCCGACCTGGCCGCAATGGGTGCGGTGCCGCTCGGTTACCTCCTGACCACCGCTCTGCCGCGCGGTACCGGCGACGCCTGGCTCGCCGCCTTCGCAGCCGGGCTGCAGGCCGACCAGGCGGAGTTCGGCGTTTCGCTGCTGGGCGGCGACACCGTCTCGACGCAGGGCCCTGTGACGCTCTCCCTCACCATCCTCGGCCATGTCGCGCCGGGGGCGGCGCTGCGCCGGACCGGGGCGGCGCCAGGGCAGGATATCTGGGTCTCCGGCAGCATCGGCGACGGTGCGTTGGGGCTGGCGGTGCTGCAGGGCGAGCTGCCCGCCGATGCGGAGGGCCATCTCGCCGGGCGTTATCGCTTGCCGCGGCCCCGTCTGGCCCTCGGGCAGGCCCTTATAGGGCTGGCGACGGCGGCCATGGACGTCTCCGACGGGTTGGTGCAGGACCTCGGCCATCTCTGCCGCGCCGCCGGCTGCGGTGCCGAGCTGCTGGCCTCTGCGGTGCCGCTCTCCGGCCCAGCCGCCGCGCTGGTGGCTTCCCGGCCGGCGCTGCTGCCGCGCCTGCTGACCGGCGGCGACGATTATGAGCTGCTTTTCGCCGCACCGACCGACGCTGCGGCGACAATTGCTGCGCGGGCGGAGGCCTGCGGCGTGGACGTCACCCGCATCGGGCATTTCGTCCCGGGCGAGGCGGTCGTGGTGGTGCGGGACGCGAAGGGTGCCCCGCTGCCGCTCGACCGCGCGGGGTGGAGCCACTTCTGAAGGAACTTGCGGCAGGCGGCCGCCGTGGCCGCCTGGCGCTGCACCCTCCCTCAGGTGGTGGCGGGCTGCGGCCGGAAGGAACCGGTTGCCCAGAGCGTGACCGCGGCGATCAGCAGCGGCGGCAGCGACACCCAGCAGACCATCTCCCAGCCATAGCTGTTGAGCAGGCCGCCTGAGGCGAAGGAACCGATCACCATCAGGCCGAAGACCAGGAAGTCGTTCAGGCTCTGAACCTTGGTCCGCTCCTCCGGCCGGTGGCATTCGACCACCATGGCCGAGGCGCCGACGAAGCCGAAGTTCCAGCCCAGGCCGAGGAAGATCAGCGTCAGCCAAAAATGGCCGACCGTGATGCCGGTGAGCCCCGCCGCGGCAGCGCAGGCGGTGAGCAGCAGGCCGACGGAGACAACGCGCGGCGCCCCAAAGCGCGCGATGATGCGGCCGGTGACGAAGGAAGGGCCGTACATGGCGATGACATGCCATTGCAGCCCCAGATTCGCGTCATCCTGTGACAGTCCGCAGAGGCGCATGGCCAGCGGGGCGGAGGTCATGACGAGGTTCATGATGAGGTAGGAGATCACGCCGGCCGTGACGGCGCTGATGAAGCGCGGCTGGCGGGCAATCTCGGAGAGCGGACGCCCGCGTTCGCTGGCCTCGGTCGCCTTCGGCTTCGGCAGCCGCACGCCGGCAAGCACCAGGGCGCAGAGCACCGCCACGGCGGCCTGCGCCAGGTAGGTCGGCACGAAAAGATAAGGCGGCCAGATGTCCATGGTGTGGGTGACGATCTGCGGACCGATCACCCCGGCGAAGACACCGCCCGCCATGACGGCGGAAATCGCCCGCGCGCGCCGCGCTGCCGGCACACAGTCGGCTGCGGCGAAGCGAAAGGTCAGCACAACGGCGGCATAGGCGCCGCCGAAGAAGGTGGCGAGGCAGAACAACCAGAAGGAGTCCAATGCCACCGCCAGCGCCGCCAGCAGGCCGACCAGCACGCCGCAGCCTGTGCCCATCAGGAAGGCGGCGCGGCGGCCATGGCGCTGTGCCACCACGCCGGCCGGCAGGGTGCAGGCGGCCATGCCGACCACGAAGATGGTGATCGGCAGGGTGGCCAGCGCCTTATCCGGCGCCAGCGAATTGCCGACGACGGCGCCAGTCGCATAGACGATGGTGGCGTTCGCGCCGGCCAGCGCCTGGGCGATGGCGAGCCGGGTGACGTTCCCCCGCTCATTTGGGAGTACCGCCGTCGAGGCGGCTTGTGCTTCCTTGGTCATGCCGTCTTATACGGAGTTTTCAGGGAGCGCGGCCAAGGCGGAGCAGATGGGCTGCTACGCGCCGGCGACAGGCCAGCATTGTCCCTTGAGCGGCGGTCTGCATGGAAGTCCGGCTTTCCGACCCGTCACCCCAAGCCGTGCCGGCGCTTCCCGGTGCGGTGAGAGCCCTTGCGGAGCGCCTCGGCGCCATGGGCGCGCCACCGCTTTCCACGGTGACGCTGACGCAGTCCGGCACGATGCGCGGAGCGCCCGAGAGCCGGCCGCTCCGGTTCACCGCGTCCCAGAGCATCGAACTCCGGCGCTGTGCCTTCTCCTGGCGCGCCAATGTGGGGCCGCTTGGCTGTGTCTCGGTGGTGGATGCGCTGGAGGAGAGCGAGCCGCGCCTCGACCTGCGGCTGCTGCGCGTCATTCCTCTCGGGAGCGCGACGGCCAGCCCGGCGCTGACCAAGGGCGAAACCATGCGCTACCTGGCGGAACTCGCCTGGGCGCCCGATGCCATCCTGATGAATGCCGAGCTGGACTGGCGGGTGGTGGACGAGCGGCGCCTGCGCGTCGGCGCCGGCCAGGGCGAGGCGCGCGGCGAGGTCACGTTGCGGCTGGACACGCTGGGGCGGATTGCCGAGGTGGCAGCGGAGGACCGGCCGCGCGAGGAGGGCGATGGCTTCGTTGAGCGGCCCTGGCGCGGCCGCTTCGGCGACTACCGCCAGCACCAGGGGCGCTGGATACCCTTCGCCGCCGAGGTGGACTGGGTGCTGGATGGGCAGCCCTTCACCACCTGGAGCGGCGTGATCCACAATTGGGAAGTCGGCTAAGAGGAGGGCCCTCAGGCGGCATCCCAGGGCAGTGGCGGGTCCTCTTCCGCCGGGCGCCCGCGCTGCATGCGGCCGCGGGAAAGCTCGGTGACCACGCCGTGCAGCGTGCGCAACTCCTGTTCCGTCACCTCGCCGCGCTGAAACCAGTGGCGCAGGTTGCGCACCATGCCCGGCCGCTTGGGAAGGTTGTCGAGGAAGCCGGAGGCGTCCAGCTCGGCCATCAGGCGGTTCAGGAAGGCCTCCAGCTCGCTCTTGGTGGCCACCCGCGTCTCGTTGGTGACGAACTGGCGCGGCGGCGTCTGGTCCTCGGCGGCATTCCACCACTCATAGGCCAGGATCATTACCGCCTGGGCGAGGTTGAGCGACATGTGGTCGGGGTTGAGCGGGTAGCGCACCCAGGTATCGGCATGCGCCATGTCCTCGTTCTCCAGTCCGGCACGCTCCGGGCCGAACAGGATGGCGCTGCGCAGCCCGCGCGTGCGGCAGATCTCCACCAGGTCCTCGGCGGCGGAGCGGGCGGTGCGCAGCGGGGTAATGACGTGACGCGCCCGCGGGCAGGTGGCGAAGACACGGTGGCAGTCCGCCACCGCCTCCGCCACGGTGGCATGCACCGTCGCCGCGTCGAGGATGCGGTCGGCGCCGGAGGAGGCGTACCAGGCACGCTCCAGCGGCCAGCCGTCGCGGGGCGCCACCAGCCGCAGGTGGAACAGTCCGCCATTGGCCATGGCACGCGCCGCCGTGCCGATGTTCTCGGCCAGTTGCGGCCGCACCAGCACGACGATCGGACTCTCGCCGGGCAATGGCTTCAGGTCAGCGCCACCGTCACGGCCGGTCATGGGCGGGTCATCCTCACAGGCTGAAGGGCTAGGCCGCCCCGATAGCGCCCCCGAGGGCACAGTGGAAGGGGCGCCCGGCGAAAGGGGCCGCCGTTCAGCGGCGACGCGGCGGCGACAAATAGTTACGGAGAACCGCGATCTCCTGCTCCTGGTTAGCGATGATCTCCTCCGCCATCTTCCGCAGCACCGGGTCCTTGCCGTAGCGAAGCTGCGTGCGCGCCATGTCGATCGCCCCCTGGTGGTGGGCGATCATGCCCTGGGCGAAGTCGCGGTCGGCATTGCCGGAGAGGGGAACGTTCATGTCGCGGTGCATCCGCTCGGCCGCCGCGCGATACTCCGCGGTGGCGGCGGATTCGGTCTGCGCGCCGGCCGAAGCGGCATGGTCGGCATGCTGCGCCTGCCCGGGGACGGCAAGGAGCAAGGTGCCAAGCAGGCCGGCAGTCGCCAGAAGCATTCGGGTCATCAAGTTCTCCAGTCGTACGAAGCTCGTGCCAGGCAGATCGCACCTTCCCACAGGGGGAAGGCAAGAGCCGCCCGGGCGACGAGACGCTCGGTAACACATGGGGGCGCTGTCAGGACCGCTCGGCCGCCCCAAATGCCTGTGACCCACATCCGGTGCCGGAGACCCGATGGTCCAGCCTCCCCGTCGCCTCACACCACCCTGGCGCGACCGTCAGGGCCAGTTCTCGCCGCTGAAGCTCGGGGTGCTGCTGGGGCTCACTCTGCCCGCGCTCTGGATCGGCTGGCTAGCCCTTCAGGGCGGGCTCGGTCCCCGGCCGATCATGGAGGCCATCCATCAGGCCGGCCTCTGGGCAGTGCGCATCCTCCTGCTCTCGCTGCTGGTAACACCCCTCCGGCAGATGCTGCGCTGGCCGCGCCTGATGCTGGTGCGGCGAATGCTGGGCCTCGGCGCACTGGCTTATGCGGCGCTGCATCTCACCCTCTACGCGCTGGACCAGCAATGGGACCTTTTGAAGGTGGCCAGCGAGATCGTGCTGCGCTTCTACCTGACCATCGGCTTCGTGGCCCTGCTCGGCCTGGCGGCGCTGGGCGTCACCTCCACCGACGGATGGGTGCGGCGGCTCGGCGGCCGGCGCTGGCAAGGGCTGCACCGCACTGTCTACGCCATCGGCGTGCTGGCGCTGGTGCATTTCGCCCTTCAGTCGAAGATCGACGCCACCGAGGCGATGCTGATGGCTGGCCTGTTCCTCTGGCTGATGGGCTATCGCGCACTGGCGCCGAAGGGCGGCGCGCCGGGTCTGCTGCGGCTGATCGGGCTGGCCCTGGGCGCCGCGCTGGGCACGGCGCTGCTGGAGGCCGGATGGTACGCCGTGGGCACCGGGGTGCCGCCGCTGGCGGTGCTGGAAGCCAATCTGGATGTCAGCTTCGGACTAAGACCGGCGCTCTGGGTCGGGATCGCCGGCGGCGCGGCCCTGCTGCTGCGGGCCGCGCGCCTGCTGCGCGAACGGCTGCCAGCCGCGCGCCCGGCTCACTGAGGCCGGGACGGGGAACGCTTCTCAGGCCCGACGCCAGGTGGTGCCGCCCGGCCCATCCTCCAGAACGATGCCCTGGGCGGCCAGATCGGCGCGGATGCGGTCGGCTTCCGCCCAGTTCTTGGCCTGACGGGCGGCCAGCCGCGCCGCGATGGCGGCCTCGACCGCTGCGGCCGCGGCCTCGTCTTCGCCGCCGCCCTGGCGCCAGGCGACCGGATCGCTGCCGAACAGCCCCAGCACCCCGGCGGCCTGCCGGATCGCCGCCGCCGCCTGGCCGGATTCCGGCTGCCAGTTCCGTCCGATGCGGGCGAGCACCGTGGCGGCCGAGCCGCCCACCGTCGCCACGTTCTCCAGCGTGCGCAGGTCCCGCAGGCGGGTCAGGGCGAGGGGGGTGTTCAGGTCGTCGGCCAGCGGCTCCAGCGCCCATTCGGCCATCTCGGCCACCAGCGCGTCATCCGCCTCGGGCACGGGGAGGCCGCGGGCGAGCAGGGCATAGAAGTCGTCCAGCTCGGCCTTGGCCTCCTCCAGCCGCTCGGCGGTGTAGTCGAGGGCGGCGCGGTAATGCGTTTTGAGCAGCAGCAGGCGGAAGGCCTCGCCCGCCCAGGGGCCGGCGGCCAGGATGTCCCGCACGGTCAGGAAGTTGCCGAGCGACTTCGACATCTTCTCGCCGTTCACCAGCAGCATGCCGTTATGCAGCCAGTAGCGGGCGAAGCGGCTGCCGGGAAAGGCGCAGACGGACTGCGCCACCTCGTTCTCGTGGTGCGGGAACAGCAGGTCGTGCCCGCCGCCATGGATATCGAAATCGGTGCCGAGATAGCGCCAGGACATGGCGGAACACTCGATGTGCCAGCCCGGCCGGCCACGGCCCCAGGGGCTCTCCCAGCCCGGGAGAGCCGCCTCGGAGGGCTTCCACAGCACGAAGTCGCCGGGATCGCGCTTGTAGGGGGCGACCTCCACACGGGCACCGGCCAGCATCTCCTCGGTCGAGCGGCCGGAAAGCGCGCCATAGGCGGCGTAGCTCGACACCGCGAAGAGAACATGCCCTTCGGCGACATAGGCGTTGCCATTGGCGATCAGGCGCTCGATCAGAGTGATCATGCGATCGATGTTCTCGGTCGCGCGCGGCTCCTCGTCCGGCGGCAGGCAGCCGAGGGCGGCCATGTCGCGATGAAAGTCCGCCGTGGTGCGCGCGGTGATGGCGGCGATCGGCTCGCCGCTCTCGCGCGAGCGGGCGTTGATCTTGTCGTCCACGTCCGTGATGTTGCGGACATAGGTGACGTGCGGGAAGCGCCGCCGCAGCAGCCGCGCCAGCACGTCGAACACCACCACCGGGCGCGCATTGCCGAGATGCGCCAGGTCGTAGACCGTCGGGCCGCACACATAAAGGCGCACATGCTCCGGATCGAGCGGGACAAACGTCTCCCGCCGGCGCGTGGCGCTGTTGTGGAAGGCCAGTTCGGTCATCAGGCTGCCTTGTCGGGCTGGTTTGTGGAAACAGGGGCGGTTGGTGCGCCAGATCGGCGCCCCACGTCAACCTTCCACTGCCTGAAGAACGACCCGGCGCCTCAGGCCGCGGGGTGGCAGAGGCTGGCGAACTGCTGGGGCGGCATGGGGCGGCCGTAGAGATAGCCTTGGACCTCCTCGCAGCCCTCCTGGCGCAGCAACTCCGCCTGCTCGTCGCTCTCCACGCCTTCCGCATGGGCGCGGATGCCGAGCGTCTGGCTCAGGCCCATGACGGCACGGACCACCGCCTTGGCCTTGGGGTCATGCGTCAGCTGCCGCACGAAGCTGCGGTCGATCTTGATCTTGTCGAAGGCGAAGCGGCTGACATAGCCGAGGCTGGAATAGCCGGTGCCGAAATCATCCATCGCGAGACGCACGCCGAGGCCCCGCAGCCGGCGAAGGGCTTCCAGGGTTTCCTGCGTGTCGCGCATCAGGATGCCCTCGGTGATCTCCAGCTCCAGCCGGTCTGGCGCGAGGCCCGCCTGCTGCAGCGCCGTTGTCACGGTTTCGCAGAGGTCTGACAGCCGGAACTGCAGCGGCGAGACATTCACAGCAATGCCAAGTGGCGCCACCCAATGCGCCGCCTCGCGGCAGGCCTCCTGAAGAACCCAGGCGCCGATCGGCCCGATCAGCCCGATCTCTTCGGCGAGGCCGATAAACTGGTCGGGCGGCATCTCGCCATGGCCTGGCCGGTGCCAGCGCAGCAGGGCCTCGGCACCGAGCAGCCGTCCGGAGGCGAGGCAGACCAGCGGCTGGTAATCCAGGCGGAACTGGCCCTCGGCCAGGGCGCGCCGCAGGTCCCGCTCCAGCCCGCAGCGCTCGCGCCATTGCTGCTCCAGCTCCGGTGTGAAGAGGCGGACGCCGCCGCGCCCCTGCTGCTTGGCCTGCGACATGGCGAGGTCGGCCCGCTGGAGGAGATTCTCGGCGTCCTCTGGCACACCGCTGCGCCCGAAGGCGATTCCGATGCTGGCGCCGATCTCGGCTGGCGGGCCGTCCAGCAGGACTGGCGGGCCGTCCAGCAGGAAGGGCGCGCTGAGCGAGGCAAGCAGCCGGCTGGCCAGGGCAGCCGCGGCCTCCGGACTGGCGCCGGCCTGGAGGATGGCGAACTCGTCGCCGCCCAGGCGCGCCAGGGTCTCACCGGAGCGCAGGCTCTCGGAGAGCCGCTGGGCCACCAGATGAAGCAGCGTGTCGCCGCCCCCCTGCCCGGAGGTATCGTTCACCGGCTTGAAGCGGTCGAGATTGATCAGCAGGACCGCCAGCACGCCCTCTGGTGGTAGGGCTTGCCAGGCCAGCCGCAGCCGCGCTTGGAAGGTGGCGCGGTTGATCAGGCCGGTCAGGGCGTCGTGGGTGGAGAGATAGGCGGCATGGCTACGCGCGTCCGCCAGGGCCTGGAGCGGCAGCAGACGCAGCAGCAGGAAGATCAGCGCGCCGAGCCCGGCGCAGGGAATCAGCAGCAAGGCGGCGCCGGTGAAGGCAGGCCGGAGCGAATGGGCCACCTCGACCTGCCACGGTGCATCCTGTTCGGAGGAAAGCAGGGCGCGGTGCCGCAGCACAGGGGCGGGGAGGGGAGATGCCGGGGCCTGGATGACGAGAACGGTTCCGTCCGGCCGCAGGACGCGAAGCATTTCTGGCTGCAGCGCTGCCGTTCCGTAGTCCGGGGGATACTGTAGATGGGTTGCCTCAGGGGCAAGCGGTGGCCAGCCCTGCTGCCTCAGCGCCGCTGCCAGTGATGTGGCGCGAGCTTCGAGCGTCTGCGCCGCCTGCATATACTGGGCGAGAAGGTAGCTACCGGGCGGCACGAGCGCGGTGACGATCGCCGCCGCCAGCGCAAGCCGGATGATGAAGACCAGTGAGAGGCGCCAGCCAGAGCGTAGGCCCGACGGACCGACTTCGCAGGTGGAGAGCTCCGCCGTCAGGCGCTGCGTCATTGACTTGGTCCTTCCTGGGCCCGCCGCGCGGCTGGAATTGCGCCACTACCGAGCCCAGGAAGATTGCCCCGGCAGCTCTCGCCAGCCGGTTAACAGGCGGTGCCGACGCCGTAGCCGGATTGCCTCGCGAGGAAGGCTGCGGCATTCGGGGAAGGTCAATCCGCCGCCCTGCGGTGCAGCCGAAGGTTTCCGCCATGTCCCGTATCCTCCGTGTCGCCGCCGCCCAGATGGGGCCGACACAGCGCGCCGATTCCCGCGCGCAGACCCTGGCCCGCATGATTGCCCTGCTGGAGCAGGCAGCGGCCGGCGGCGCGCAGCTCGTGGTTTTCCCCGAACTGGCCTTCACCACCTTCTTCCCGCGCTGGCTGCTCGATGAAGCGGCGCTCGAGGCCTATTTCGAATCCGCCCTGCCGGGTCCCGACACCCAGGCGCTGTTCGACCGCGCCCGTGAACTCCGTGTCGGCTTCTATGTCGGCTATGCCGAGAAGACGCCGGAGGGCAAGCGCTTCAACAGCGCCGTCACGGTCGGCCCCGATGGCACGGTGTTGCAGAAGTACCGCAAGATGCACCTGCCGGGCTCGGTCGAGCCGCGGGAAGGCGCGCGCTTTCAGCAGCTGGAGAAGCGCTACTTCGAATATGGCGACCTGGGCTTCCCCGCTTTCCGTGGGCCTGCCGCCTGGGGCGAGCCGGTGCTGGGCATGCTGGTCTGCAACGACCGGCGGTGGCCTGAGGCTTGGCGCATCTACGGACTGCAAGGGTTGGAGATGCTGCTCGTCGGCTACAACTCGGCCGCCTATGACCCCAATGGCGGCGACAGCGAAGATGCCACGTTGCGTACCTTCCACTCGCAGCTGATGGCGCAGGCCAACGCCTATATGAACGCGAGCTGGGCCGTGGCGGTGGCCAAGGCGGGAGACGAGGACGGTTCCGGCCTGATCGGCGGTTCCTGCATCGTGGACCCGAACGGGCGCATTGTGGCCGAGGCGAAGACCCTGGCCGACGAGGTGATCCTGGCCGATTGCGACCTCGATCTCTGCCGACAGGGCAAGGAGAAGATGTTCAACTTCGCCGCCCACCGGCGGCCAGAGGCTTATGGGCTGATCACCAGCCGGAAGGGGGCCGAGGCACCGCCGCCGCGCGCCGGCTAAGCGGACCCTGGCGCCTGCCCGCCTTTCTGGCGGGCGCCTCGCGCCTGGCAACCATTCCCAGGCGCGCAAAAGCCCGGCTGGGGGAGCCGGGCTTGGCGGAGAACGGGGATCGGAGAGGGGGTGCTTACCAGCGGCCGAAGGAACCCAGCGTCAGCGGATTGCGCTCGCCCCAGGAGTTCCAGCTGGCGTAGCCATTCCCAGCTTCGCTGCGGAACGTGTCGTAGCGATCGGTTTCCGGAGCGGCATGGGTCGGGCGGCTCTCGGTGGTGGTCTCGCTCTGGGTCGGCTTGCGGTCCATCATAGGGCGGCCTCCTTTGCTGCACCCTAATTAGGGCACGCCCCGCCATATTTCAGCCCTAAATGTGGCGGCTGAGCCAATTTTTGCCTCAATCGTGATATGCGACGACCGGGATCTGCCCTGTCAGGAGTGTGGCGAGCGCAGCCTGCCTAAAGCTAAATACTTGAATCTATTGGGAATTAATTTACGAGGAAGAGATCCTCTCCGATGCGCGAGCAGCCTTAGTCATGGCGCATTTGCCTTACTTCTTCGGGCGAGTGGAGTCTCGCACCCGGCCGAAGAAGTAAACTCCACGCTGTGAGGGCAGCTGCCGCTCCAGCGGGCCTTCCTCGCCTACTTGCCCTTCCCAGATGCTCCTGGCGTGAGGCGCGCGGTGATAAGCGACCATTGATCGGCCAAGCCATAGGCCTCCAGTACTCGGGCCGCGGTCACGCCGTAGCCACGGATTTCTCCGATTTCCAGCTTGAAGGCCGCAGCCTCCGGGGAGTCGGTCAACAACAGATCCGTTAGCAGGCGGAGCGTGGCTCCGATCTCCTCGCGCCGGGCATCCCGCTTCAGGCGGCTGCGGAGCGAATTGGACATGGCCTCCCCAAAGCGCGGCGGCCGCCCACGCTTCCTGGGTACCGCTGCGGTGCCCATCTCCCCCGAGGCAGTCTTCTGTGGCGACACGGAATCCTGGACCGCACCGCCAGTTGGCGAGTTCTCTTGAACAGCACCCGGGGCGGGTTGCTCACGACGGCACTGAGGAAGTTCAGAGCTGCTCTCTGCCTGCGTCGGTGAAGTGCACCGGCTCGCTGGAGCGGGCGAGTTGGCTGCCTCTCCAGGTGCCGTTCCCTCCTGCGGTGCGAAGTCCTGGGTCCTGCCCATATTGCCTTCTCGTCTCTGGGTGGGTCCCGAAAGTGAGGCTTGGCCCCGTCCGCCGCAAGGAATTTCGTGTCGACACATAATTTTGGCAGGAACTGGAGTTCATTGTGCTCCGGCGGCCTCTCCTTGAGACCGTCGGCCGCGCGCTAGCGCCTTTCCTCCTGAACAGGACCTGGAAGAAACAAGGTTGCAGCGCAGATGGCCTGGAGTGCACGGCGACTCCTGAGGAAAGGGACGTCACAACACGCTTCTGAATGCCACCAGGCCCCAGATACCAGCTCCAAGCAGTGCCAAGCCTAGTGCATAGTCGGCGATCCGCAGCAACAGCGGCTCCCAAATGCTGCCGCTTGGATCTGCTTTCTGTGCTTTCCGGTTTTTCTTGGCCGGCGCTTTCTTGCCAGCTTTGCGAGGCTTGGGGCCGCTCTGCGGCTTCCGAAGAGTTTTTTCCACTGCCTTAGGGCTGGCTTTGGCAGCCTTGCGGCTCATGGCGTCCCACCCCAGCCTGTCTTCGTTCTGCCGCCCGGAGGAGTGCGCGAGGGCCAGGCTGCACCGTCCCTGAGGGCTAGAAGCACTTCTACCGACGGAATGCTCGGGACCCGGGAAGCGAGCACGTCAGCCACTTCGGCGCCGGGGCAAGTGCTATGGCCCTTCTCGGCTTGGCAATGTCCCGCCACTGCCACTCTGGCATCCGGCCTCACGCGAACTCCGTTACGTACATCTGGTCAGATGAGAAATCTGCCATGCAATTCAACGGCCTGCCCCGAAAGTCAAGGCATTCACGCCGTGGCAGGACCGCTGGCCTCCTACCAGACGGAAGCGCATGCCGGTCGCTCCATCCAGCGCAGTCGGTTCCGATTGAGCGCCTCCTTCAGGTAAGTCCGAAGGGTGGCATTCACGTCCAAGTTGTCTGCTGCCGAGGCAGCCCTTGCCCATACCGAGGCGCCATCAAGCGGGCGAATGACCATCTTCGCCAGACACGCATCTCCCCCGAGATTGTGGGGTTCTGAGGCCGATGGACACTTCTCCATCCACGCGCAAGGCGCGTGTCAGGCGGCGATATAAGGCGATGCCGCGCTTGAGAACGATATGGGAGGACAACGCGCAAAGGCGGCATCCGACGGAAAGCCGGGCCACCTTCAACATTGTTTGCAGAAGCTTTGGAGATTTTGGCTGGGGAACCTGGATTCGCAGTCCCCAGGCAAAAAACCCAACATCATCAATGCACGCCAACGGTCAGAGCCGCCAGACAATTGGTTTGTGGAACAGGCGAATGGAGCAGTCAATGGTGGACGCTATCCAGCCACCTCCCTTGCCTAGCTCCGCCCGAGGATAGGGGAATCCCCACCCACGGAGCATTGCCGATGCCTCAGGCCCGCGCCTCTGCCGCCGAGTACGACCGGCGGCTCGCCAATGCCGAGGCCATCCTGGACCGGCGCGTTGCCACCTGGCGCGCCGAGCCCGCCTCCCCTGCTGGCCTTCTCGCCGCCGGTGGCACGCTGGCCGGGCTCCTCGGTACCGCAGCCATCGTGGGTTTCGCCTGCGGCGGCCCCGCCGGAGCCCTGGTCGCCCCGGTGCTCGTCACCCTGCCCGCCATCATGATCGCCGGGACGGCCGGTGACCTGGACCAGGACGTGCAAGCATTCCGGGCCAGCCGTCGCGCCGCCGCACTCGCCTAAGCCGGGCTCCAGGGCATCCGTGACCCCCGGCGGCGCACCCTGCGTGACCGGCTCGTCAACTTGCTCGGCCGCCGGACCGCCGAGGCCGTCGTGGAACGCGCCACGGAAGACCTGGCCGCCGGGATTTGGGGTCAGGAACCGCCCGCGAGCCTGAGCTATGCGATGTCGGCCTGGATCCGAGCACGCTGCGGCCCGTAAGCCCGGCACAGGAGCAGACCATTGTCCGGGATGCCGAGCACGCTGTTCGGGTCCGGGTGACGGCCCAGAGCCGGGGCGCGATGACCGTCTACAGCCACGGCCGCCTGGACTCTGGCTATGGCGGTCCGTCGATGATGACCGTCGACGCGGGACTGCTCTCTGCCGCTTGGCACGATGCTGGCCGCGTCACCCGGACATGGACGCCCGGGGAGAGCCACGAGCGCGGCTGGGATCCCCAGACTGCCGCCGCCGAGATCGTCGAGCGGTCGGGGGCGCGGGACACGGCGGGGCGGCTGCACACCCGTGTGGACCTCGAGGTGCTGGCCGAGGAGGCCGACTCGTCGCTGACGAGCTCCGGGAGATAGGCAGCCTCATCGCGATAGCGGCGGCCGAGCTCATGACCCGGATCGCCGAGGAGGCGCGGCTGGCGTATAGCCAGGGCGTCGCCACCGCCGAGGTCAGCCTCAGCCGCCGCCGGGGCGTCGACCTTGGCGACCTGGCACGAACGCTGGCAGCGGTGCAGGGCGTCCAAGAGCCGGGCATGGGCCGGAGGGCCTGACGACCTGCGCCAGGAAAACGGGGAAGGAGCCTACGGGCCCCCTTTCATATGCCTATGAGCGTCATAGGACGGCAGCGGGAGCCGGAGGTTGGAGGCGGACTGATGCCCCGGATTGCGCCGGGGCATCAGTCCGGCAGGAAGGCGAAGAGCTTCACCAGGACGCGGCCGCAGAAGAAGAGGCGGCGGCGGAACGCGGCAGGGGTCTCCGCCAGGGTGCGCTCGCGTGCGGCCGGGCCGCACATATAGAGCGGCTCGGCGAGGAAGAACTCCTGGCGCTGGCACCACGCCGGGGCGGGCTGCCCCGAGAGGTTGGCCATGTGCTCGGCCAGGCCCGCGAGGTGGACGCGCTGCACCAGCTTCGGGAGGTGGGTCGGCTCGTCCCTGAAGACGGCGGGGTTGATGGAGAGGAGAGAGTCTCTGTTCCGGGCGCCCTTGGCCGTGAGGTCCCGGATGAGGTGGTCGATGAACTCCTTCACCATGTTCGTGTAGTCGGCGCCGTGAGTGTCGACCAGCACTGAGACGTCGCGGAGGCTCTCCGGCGGCGGGATGAAGCGCATACGAGCTTCCTAGCATACGCTCGGGCGGTTAGGCGGCCGCCAATCCAAGGTTTGCTGCACTGACACTCAACTGGCCCCGGCAGGGCAGGGGAGGGAGCGCTCGGTCGCCGCGTTTGGGCATGATCGGCTCCCAGACGCGGCGAACGGAGCTCGGACGCCCGGGACCAATGCTGTCCGGCTCAGCCACTGGCGCCGATCTCCTCCTGGAGGTGCGAGCGCCACTCTGCCCGGAAGCTCGGTCGAGGCTCCAGAACGATCCGGCCGGGAGGTCCAGGCGCCCGACCCTTGCCGCTGTGCGGCACCTCGTACTCGGTCGAGTATCCCAGGCAGGAGCGACCGCGGGCATATCCTGCCCGCCAACCTGCCCGGCAGTCGCCGGACAAGTTGGCGGGTACCAAGCCTTCCCTGTCGACCTCTGCCTCCCCGAAGGCGATGGCGGAAAGTGCGCTCTCGGTCCAACGCTCCGCCGTCCGTAGAGCGCGGCGCCCAGTCACCGCGTCGTCGTCGCCCTCCGCCGTATGCGACACTGCTGCCGGTGCGCTGTGATCGAGCATATCGGTAGCGGTCGAAGCCTCTCCACCGCCTGGGCCTTGAGGCGGCTCGACAGGCGGCAGCAGCGTCGCCCAGTAAACTTTCTCCGGCGACCCGGTGAACCAGGTGTAGAGCCAGGTGCCGTCCGAGTACCGGCTCGGGTTGCCGTAGAGTGAGGTGAACTCGCCGCGCCCGATGGCCGCAAGGCGGTCAGGGCGGGGGCGGATGCCTTCGAACAGGAACTTCCGGCGGCGGGGAGGCGGCCCTTGGCCGAAGCCCGGCTGAAACCGGCGTGTACCACGACCTCCTCGACGGACTGCACCACCGGCACGCCTTTGATTGCGGCGACAGGCGCGGCAAGGGTTTCCGGCGCCTCAGTGTCCTTCCCGCCGCCCGGGCCAATCGGTGACTCGGCATCGAGAGCGCGCCGGACCAGCGCCCTGGCCGCGTCCATGACAGAGAGTTCGGTGTAATCGCCTTCCAGGACCCTGCCGTCGGCATCGACAACCAGGTAGTCGCCGGTGCGGCGTTTGGACTCTGGAGAGTAGGCCGGGGTCAGGCCGCCGCAGAAATGCGCCGTACGCAGCCACGCTGTCAGAGCAGCCTTGTCGCCGGTGATGTGGATCCCGCTGAGCGTCCGTCCTCTCGGCAGGTTCGTTGCGACCTCCCCCATGGCCGACACCATGTCCACCAGAGGCCCGGAAGGTGCAGTCCAGGCGTCTGCCACGGGCTCGGCAGCCGGGACCTGCTCCAACGCCGCCGCGACGGCAATCGCCTCCTCGAGGTCCACTTGGCGCGTGTCGTAGATCACTCCGGACGGCGGCATGCAGATGTTCGGCAGCCGCGCGGGCGGGAACCCCTTGAACGGAGACACGCGCGGGCGGGGCAGGGCCGTCGCCATGATTGCAGCGGCACGGGCGGCAATCTGCTGGGCTCGCATCTGACGGGCAGCCCGGTCACGTGGGGTTACCCATTTGCGGGCGGACGGCGACTGGGGACCATGAAGAGCCACCCGGATGCGGTCCATGCCCACTGGTAAACAGACCTTGCGGCCGTCCAGGGGAACGCCGTCACGGTCGATGATCAGGTAAATCGGCAACGGACGGCCGGAGCCGGTGATGCCGCTGGAGACCAGGAGCAAGCCCAGCGGGCTATCGGCCGCGAAACCCGCGACCTCGAGATCGCGGGTCTCCCACCACTCCAGGCCAGCTCGCACGATATCCTCAACGGCCGCCCGCTGGACCGGGGTCAGCGGCATCGGCCCGTCATCGACGGCCGCGGCAGGGGCCTCGGACACCGCCACCTCGTCCTCGGCGGCGAGGATCTCGGCCAGGGCGGCCTCGGCAGCCTCGAATCCGCGCTCGGCGGCACTGACCGCAGCCCGCAGCTTGCTGTCCTGACGTCCGTAGCTGCTCTGCCGGTTGCGAGCCGCCTTGAGGTCACCCTCGGTCACCTCAGTGTCGCCGGACTTGAGTGCATCACGGATGAGGTCTTTGGCGGCGGCCGCGGCGTCCCAAGCGGCCATGTTGGCGGAAAGCGCAGCGCGGGCATCAGCGAGGGCGCGCTCGGCGGCGGCAACGCGCTCGCGAGCGTCAGAGACGCCAATGCCGCAGTCGGTACGGAGGGTGTCGCGCTCGGCGGAGGCTGCGGACGCCAGATCGGCGCGGGCAGCATCGAGAGCGGCCTTCGCCGCTGGAGCGGCGGTCTCGGCCGCCTGGGTCCAGTGCTGGAAGGCGATGCCCACGCGGTCCTCGGCGGCGTGCCGGATGGCGGTGGCGGCGGACAGGAGGTCCTCGGTGTTGATGTGCGACATCTGGGGGATGGTCCTCATTCCGGCCGGGGTGGAGGCCGGGCAATCGGAGAATACCGACTGCGATAAAGACATGATGGTGTGAGAAAATCCCCTGACGCAAGGAAATCGGCGCACGGCAAGCACTAAACCCGTAAACTTTGAACTTTGATCCTTATGTTGACAATAAGGAGCTCTGGGAATGAGACGAGGGCCCTCGGGCCCAGGTAATGAGTGCGGAAATCCGCACGCGAGAGATTCGTTGCGACCCAGACCAATTTTTATTCGGCGATAATCAGTATAAGCAAAACTGATTACTTTCTCGCTGCCACCGGACCGGCGCAGGATGCGACGATATCCAGGATGTCGGCCATATCTACTCCGGCGCCGAGAGCAGACATCATCGCCGCCTGGACGGCGACGCGCAGCGCGGCCTCGGGCGCCAAGCCCTGGGCCACTGCCTCCTGCACCGCAGCGTCAGTGGCGGACATCAGCGTTCGGCGGGCGGGCATCGTCTCGCGGTCGGCATAGACGCCCTTGGCTCGCTCGACTGCGGCCAACGCGCGCTGGAGAGCGGGCGCTAGATCCTGAGGAGAGGCGCCCATGGGCGGCTGGGCCGGTGCACTGGTGGCCGGTGGCGCGGAGTACGGCTGCGGGGCAGGGGAGGGCGCCTGAGGCGCGCTCAGGGGCGGCAGTTGGTCGGGCAGGGGCACGCGACCGAGGAGCATGTCCTCGCTGACACCCAAAACCTTGGTCACACCTACCAAGGTCTTGCCCCTGGGTAGCTTTGAACGACCTCGCAACACATTTCTAAGTGTGTCCGCATGGCATTTCGCTGCCAAGGATGCGGCCCTTGGAGTCATGGAGCGCATCTTAAGTATCCGCCCGAGCCTGTCCGCGACGCTGTCGGGCTCCGGGGTCGGCCAGGGGATCGTGCGCGGCCTGGCCATCAGCCGAAGTCCGTATTTCTTGAAGAATTCCAAGTCACCGCAGCACTCCTATGCCGACAATGTTGCTATCATGAGGAAATCCACATGATAATCGGTACAGGAGGACCGCATCATGCTTGATGTCCACAAATCCGTTGTTGATACCGTCGACCAGTTTTTGGCCGACACCGGCATGGCGCCGTCGCGTCTGGGCATGGAAGTCGCCGCCGACGGGCATCTCGTCCGCGAGCTTCGCGCAGGCCGCATCACGCTCGCCAGGATCCAGGCGGTGATGAGGTTCATCACCGACTACCGGCAGCCGGTGCCCGCAGCGACTGACTGATTGGATGACGAGGCAAGCGGACATGCCGCCGGTATGCCGCACCCGCCTTCGCCAGCCAAGGATTTTTGTCAACAATAAGGACTATGGGAGGACAGAATGCGCTCACCGTTTAACCGGCTCGGCCTCAGCCGCCTGTCGAAGGTCGACCACATTGGCCTCATCCTGGCGGCGCCAGAAACCGCCCCCATCCGCCAACCCGATCCTATTTTCGAGTCCCTCGAACAGATTCTTCGCCAGCGCGCCAGCCAACCCCGCCGCTCGACCAACAAGGAGGTCGCGGAGCGGGTGATGGCCCGGTTCCGCGACGCCATCGCTCGCGAGGATGCCCGGGAGGCTACACGGAAGGCTGAACGCGAGGAGCGTCTACACTACCTGCGTACGGCTCCCTTAGATGAGCTTCTGGCCGCTGCGCGTCGCAAGCGCGACTTCCTCGACATCGCGCGGGCCCGCGGTCTGCCCGACGCATGGGCCCATCACCGCATGCTGGACCTGCTCACAGCCAAGCAGCGCCGCATCCGGGGTGCCTGAGCCCTTCGACAACCAACCCTGGGATTTTGCCAACTATGTCAACTATGAAGTCCTGGCGCGGAAGCGCAGCCGCTCTTTCCGTCGTCGACGATGACGAGATCCTCCGTGTCGTGAACGAGCAGGCCCGCATCCTCGACGGTCGCTGCCTGTGCTTCGGCTGCGGACAGATCCTGGTTGCCGGTGAGCGGGCGCAGGTGCGCCGCGCCCTGATGGCGGACGGCGATCTCGGGGCCTGGACGTCGTGCCTCCAGTGTGTCGCCGCCGAACGAGAGGACAGCGACGGCTTGGACGGGCTTTCTGTTGCCTTGGCGCAGATCCAAGACGCCGAGGATGAGCTTGTCGGCATGCCGATGGTGCCTTTTGGTGAGGCGGTCGGTGCGGTGCTCGGCCGTCTCAGCGCGGGTTGGCGGGCCGCGGCGAAGGCCATGGCGACGGAGGGCAGGGGATAGGCTGCCGAATGACAAGGAGGAGGGCTGACGGGCGGTCTGCGGGCCGCCCGTTTGCGTTTGCGGGCACTTGGTAGTCACCGGCGACTGAGATGGTTGCTTCAGGGGAGCAGTAGTCCGTCGGGAGGGGGCTGAGGACAACCGACTACTGCTCACCGGCCGTCCCTTGCCAGCGGATCGTCGACCTTTCGGGAGTCATTACTGCTCATCCCCGGAGGCCCAGAATGCACCAGTTTGTACACCTCAACGGCTACAGCCTGCACCTCGCGGCGACGAGGAAGAAGGAGGCCCGTACCCTCGGCGATGTCATGGGCGAGATGCTCAGGCAGCCGGGCTACTGTTCCCATCTTGAGATCCCCCGGAAGCCCGTTCACGTCTACGGCCACTACCCTGAGCAGATACTGCCCTGGGTCGAAGCGCAGCACGCGAAGCAGACCATCAGCGGCCGCCATCTGCGCAAGGACTCGTGGGTGGCGCTGGTCGGAGTTTCCTCGTGGCCCGTGCCTGCGGAAAAGGTCCGAGCCTCGATGGAGGAGACGGAGCGATTCAAGGCATGGCAGCAGAGAGACGTGGCCTGGGTCCGAAAGACTTTCCAGGGTGCTCAAATCTTGTCTGTCGTCCTCCACACCGACGAGAGATATTTGCACCACCACTGGGTCGTCGTCGCGCCGTCTCTGGCGACGACGATGGACCTGCATCCTGGTCACCGCGCCAAACGGCTCTCCAAGGCGGCTGGTAGGGATACGACTACTGCTAACCGAGACTACTGCTCAGCCATGCAGGCATTCCAGGACAGCTACCACGATGAGGTGGCGGGGCCCTGTGGCCTTATCCGGATCTCTGCGGCACCGCGCCGTCGGGTGTCCACTGCTGCGCATCGTGCGGCGGTGGCGGCCGGGGACTGGATCCCAGGAGTCGGGCCTGTGTGTGCGCATATTGTCAACAAACCCGAATAGAGATTTCAATAGCTTAGAAAGATTATACGGTGCGGCCACCGTACCGGGGCCGCACCGGCGCGGTGCCGGTACGGCCATTTCGCCTCATGTCACCACCTTCACCGGATGCCCCGCGATTTTCACGGTCGCCGTCCTGGGCATCCGGTGGTCGGCGACATGGTGGATCCGCACCCTGCGCCCTGCCACCACCGGCTGCTCCCCGCTGGGCCAACCCTGAGAGCGCGGGAGGACGATCTCCAGGTCGGCGGGCTCCTCGTCCAGGTGCTCCAGGAGCCAGGCCGCTGCGGCGCCATGGAAGGCAGCCCGGGGGTAACGTAGAGCCACCTGGAGGTAGTCGCGGCGCCCGACTGGCACGGCACCAGGCGCCGCATACCAGCCCCGGGCGACCTGCTCGAGGAGGCCGCTGGCGGTGGCCCGGGAAAGGTGCGCCCGGTTGTAGCCGTCGCCCGCGAGTTCGAGAGAGCGCACCGGGCGGCCTGCGGCGGCGATGCGCGTCACCAAGTTCTGTATGGCCGACATCAGCGGTTGTCTCCGCGCAAGAAGGTCGGGCGGGGCGGCCGAGCAGGCTTGGCAGGCGTGGGCTGCTCCACAGGCGCCGGGATCTGCATGGGCGTGGAGGCAGCCGGAGCAGCGCTTACCGATGCTTGGCGGGCAGCGCGGGCAAGTTCGCGGCGATCCTGGGCGATTTGGGCGTAGAATTTAGCCTTGGCGACCAACGCAGCAGGGGAGCGGTCGGCCAGGAATACCTGGGGGAAATCGTCGAGCGTGTAGCGGCCACGGAGCTCGGCCGGGACACCCCAGGCATCCTCCCGGCCCTCCAAGCGGCGCCGGGCATCCTCGACGGCGCGCTGCTCCTCGGTGCGGTTGTCAGGAGTGATCTCGCGGACGCGCAACGACACCTCATACTCAAGGTGACTGTACTCGGGCGTCTTATCTCGGCCCGCCCGCATCATCGATGCCAGCCGCACAAATCCAAGCACGATGTCGGGGTGATCGGGCCAGCACTCGGCGAGCAAGTTGAGATGAGCGGCCTCCGCGTCACGCTGGGCCTGGACGTAAGGTGTGACCATGGCGGTGTCCTCCAAGGTTAGATGTTGCTGGTCTGAAAGGCGGCGAGCCAAGCGCTGCGGACCAGGTCAGCGACCTCGCGGACGGCGCGGTCATCCTGCGCGCGCCGGATGACGACGGCACGCAGGTATTCCTTGTCGGCCCGGTCTCCGGCGGGCATGTCGGGCCCGAGGACCCGCACGCGGAAGGCCAGATCCCGCGCGCACCGCTGACGCAACACGGCCGACGCGAAATCCCTGATCAGATCCTGAGGCGCCGTGTCCGCCTGGCCACGGGCGACCCGGGCGAACAGTGACCGGTCCGCCTTGGCCATGTCCCGCGCAACCTCGCGGGCGATCTCGGCCGTCTCATCTGTCGCCCCGGCCGCCGCAGCGGCATCGGCCACCTGGGCGACGACCTTCCTTGCGGGCAGGAACGGGGTCTTGCGGGTGCCCCGGCGCGGTGCGCCATCCGACGGCAGCACCGGCACGATCAGCGGATGGCGGACCCCGCCACGGCGCCGAGAAGCGGTCTCGGTGGGCTCCGCAGCCGTCAGAGCCGCCGCTGCTGCCTTGACCGCCCGCAGGCGCGCCAGGCGCTGGGCGTCGAGCTTGGCACCGTCTGCCTCGGAAACTGAGCACAGCAGGCCGTGGGGCTGGCCCTCGCCCCACACCTCTTCGGCGGGCTCGCTCTCGTAAGCTGCGTCCAAGACAAACTGGCAGAAGATCTCGTCGGCCGTGAGCCCCTGCTCGACGAGTTCGCTGAAGCGACCCGCAGGCCACCACTCGACGCCGGTAGCCTCCTCCCCGGCCGACCAGCAGGAGACGAGGGCGAGCCACAGATGCCGCCACTGAGATGGAGTGGTGTCGAGACCGTACGCCTTGGCGGCCCAGTCCTGCGCGGCTGCTGAGGCAAATGCGTCCACGGACATCGGGTGACCGTGCACTTGGCCGTCGGCGATGGCGTAGTAACGCAGCCGGTAGCCAAGGTGGGGCAGCCGGTATGAGGTAAGGTCGAAGCGGCGATCCGCCTTGTCGACCGTGCCGAAGCGGTTCCGGTTCTCGGCGCCCGCGCCTACGACCAGGCGGGCCTTCTTCGGATCTCCGTCCCGGCTGCGCTCAGTGCGGTACTGGATGGGCCGCTCGCGGCGCCCGCCGAAGAGTTTCCCGCAGACCCAGGACTCGAGCTTGCCGAGCTCGGCGACCAGGTCGGCGGACGAGGGGATGCGCAGCCACCGACGGGCCTCAGTGACCTCTACCTTCTCTGTTCCCGTTAGGCGCACGCTGGCGAGAGCCGAGAGCAGGAAGGCGCGCGCGTGCTGCGGCGTCGGCGCCTCGGCGAGCACGGAGACCGGAAACGCGACGTAGAGGTCCTGCTCAAGCACCTGGCGCTGGACCCGTCCGAGGCGGACGACCTGGCGGTCCAGCACGGCCGTCACCGGGCGCTTGTCGCGGCCGTGCGCGGACAGGGAGGTGTCCCGGGAGATGCGAACCAGCGCCGGGCCGAGCTCGCGCAGCCTGAGGCCGCAGACCTTGGCCAGCGCCTCGGCCGGAAGCTCGGACCGGCCTGCCGTAGCTGCGGCAATGAGAGCCGCCTGTAGGGCAAGGAGTTGAGGGCCGTGGTCTTGCCGCAGAAGGACACGGGGGTCGACGGAGCAGAAGAGGCCGGAAAGCTCCGTCCAATCCTCTGCTGAGCCGACCGAGGTCGCGGCAACATGCGCGCCGCGGCGGGCGATGGGTTTCAGAAAGCTCATGGAGGGGTGGACCATGTTAGCTGGTTGATACATTCACCCTGACGGATCGCCTGGAAAGAAAGCAAGGAATCCGCACGCAGAACTCTTAAGAAAATCCTACTGTCAATATTTTTGCTTACTTTAACCAGAAGAATTGCGCCGACTGGGAGCGTGGGCCGCCAGGGGGTGGGCGCGGCCTGCTGGCGCCCGGTCAGCGGGTGAAGACAGGGATCTCGGCCGACTCGGAGAACAGCAGGCCGGTGGGGAAGAGGCCAGTTTTCAGTGGGTTACAAGATTGGTGTGTGGATGGGCGAATCCCTAAGAATAGAGAGGACACACCTGATCGACCATCCGCTTACCTTTCCGGTAAGATTTTGTTCTTGCTTTACTTTACCTACTTCCTTTCTAGCCTTGCGATCCGGCACAATGGCTCAGGATATCCCTTTGAGTCTGCTCAAAATTCCTGCCGCCGGGAGCCGTCCAGGCACATCAACAAACGCAAGCCAAGGCCCGCAGCCCCGGCCGTTACTCTGCCGGAGACCGAACATCGCTTCGGCGGGCTCGACCGCCATGGCCGGTGGACCGGCCATCCCCAGGAGGTCGGCGAGGACCAGGTCGCCCTCGACCGCGATCAGCCCAGGGATCTGAGCAAGATTCGCCGCATCCGCAGCGGCGTCCTGAGCCTCTTTCAGGCTGGCAAGCTCTCCGACGCCCACCTTGCCGCTGCTGACCGCTGGCACGCTGACTGAGCCGCGGCACCGGCCATCCTCTGCGCGCATCCGAGATGCGGTTCCTGGGCGTCGACCTTGGCAGCGGTGCGCACGCTGACGGAATCCACTATTCAACCATCGACGCGGCCACTCGGTTCCGCGTGGCCGCCGCCGCCGTCGGCGAGGCCTCGACCCGGCGTCTGATGGCCTTTGTCACCGACGGCCTTTCGCTGGTCGCGGTGTCGGCCAAAACCGACATGAGCCGCCAGGACCTCGCTGGCGCCATCGTCGCGGACCTGGAGAGGCTCGCCGAGCACTACGCCGAGGTCGATCGTACCCGGCGAGCGCGGCGCCCGGGGAGGTCCGCATGAACGCCATCGCCGCCGAGAAGCAGGAATGGGTGCGGCGGTACCACAGCCTGCTCGCCGAGTTCGTGGAGCTCCACAGCAATCGGCAGGACCTTCAAGGCGGCTTCCCCGACCAAGACTGCTTGGTCGCACGGGCCCGCGCAGCCCTGGAGGGCAAACCATGAACCAAATCCCCGAGTTCCTGACGTTTCCCGAGAGCGACGACAAGAAGGCGCTCCGCCGCACCGACCTCGCCGACCTGCGCCTGTGTATCCGGCATCCCGAAGGCATCGAGGATGGGCGATACCTCTCCAAGATGGCCCGCATCCGGCTCATCGCTCACGGCATGCTCTCGCGCCGAATTGCCCCGGACGGCTGGGTCCGGACCTACGCCACCGGATACGGGCACCAAGTGGCCCGGGCCAACGCCTCCTGCCGCGACGGCTCGGAAGCCTACGCACTCACCCCGGCCGACTACCGGCAGCGCGCCGCAGCCGCTGCGGTCGGCAGGTCCTCCGGTCCGGTCACGGGAGAGCAGGTCCTCGAGCGGCTGCGCGAGATCGCCAGGCGGCCGGGAGGCTGGCATGACCGAATTCTCCATGCCCGACGCCGCCGCGCAGGTCGCGCTCCGTAGCCCGCCCGAGCGGCACGCCCACACCGGTTGGTGCTCCGAGGCCGCCAGCCGCCGTGCGCTGGCACTCATTCAGGCGGCCGGGCGCACCGGCAATTGGCGCCACCTCCCGGCTCACCTGAAGTCCCCGAGGGTGCGGATGCACCCAGCCAACTCCAGAGAGGAGCTCGAGCGCCGCCGGTTCGCCGACTGCCGGTTCCGCGCCGAGGTCAGCACGCGCGACCACGCCGTCCACTGGACCTTCTTCGACAACAACGACGCCCTTGAGGCCGGGTCCACGACCGGCAGCCTCCACGACATCAACGCCGCCTTCGAGCGGTTCAAGGCCCGCAGGAGGGCAGCATGACCCCCGTCACCATCTCGGGCGCCACCCACGTCCTCCAGCCGCCCGAGGGCTGGGAGGACACCCCGGAGCGGACCTGCGAGCTATTGGCGGTCCGCGTCGATGGCGATGTGTTCCAGAGCGCCTGGCGGCCATCTGAGGAGGATTTCGTCGTCCTGTGCGCGGGCGGCTCCATCGTGCCCTTGGTTGTCGGCAGACAGCCGCCGGTGGCGCTGCATGTCGAGGCGCCCACAGCGTCGATGGCGGATGAGATTGCCGCCCAGCACCTCGACCGCATTCTCGCCGTCGCCGACGAAGCCATGCGCAACCCGGGGTCGGCTACGGACATCACTGGCCTGATCCGTGAGAAGCGCCTCACGCGGCTCCGGTCGGCGCCGGTCAAGGACAAGGGGACAATACCATGAAGCTCACCTGCACCTCCTGCGCTGGCCTGGGCCATGAGCCCGATACCCAAGACTATGACGCGCCAATCGAGCCCTGCCGTGCCTGCGGCGGCTCGGGTCTGGCTCTGGCAGCCGGTGACCGAGACGGCCGCCTGGAGGTCCTGCCTGGCTTCTGGGTGCACCTCCGCCGCCCACGCCACCGGGTGGCGGTGCCGGTTCTGGAACTCGCCGACGGCTGAGCCCGGCCGGGGCGACTGTTGAGGATTGTTGAATCCTTGAACGGCGGCCGGGATGCGGACAGCCCTCTTGCCAGCCAGGAACAAAGCCAGCACATCTGGAGCATCCGGCCGCGACATGCGGCCACCGGCTGGCAGGAGGGCTCCGGCATGATCGCCATCTTTGACAGGCACTCGGGCGGCTATCTGCGGCTGGTGTCGCGCGCCGGGACCATCACCGGCGCTTTGAAGGAGCTCCGGCGCCAAGCGTTGCTGGGGACGGACGGCAATGTGCTGCTGGCGGTGGACCAGGACGACTACGAGGTCTTCCTGGTCAGCAACGAGGACGTGGTGGCCATGGACGCCGTCGGCCCCGGCCGGGCTCGCCGGGCGCTGGACGAGAGAGGGCGGCGCCCTCTCTGAACAGCAGAGCGCGCCCCGGCCGCTTTATGGCCGGGCGAAGGTGTCGGTGCCAGCGTAGACTGAATGCCAGAGGCCCTTGGGTTCTTGGGCTTCCGGGATGTTGGTGGTCATCTGCCAGAGGGTCTGGATGTTGTCCTTGCCGCCGACCGAGACGACTTGCCCGACCCAGGCGGTGATGGCGGCAGTCGGCCAGTTGACGGTGAACGCGATCAGGTCACCGTTCACATGGCCCGTTAGCTCCCCCTCGATCTCCTTCCCGCCGCTGCTCACCGTGCTCTTGTAGCGTCCGGAGAGCTTGCCGCCCTGCACGGTGAGCGTCATCTCGGAGCCGAGTTCATTCTTCCGTGCGCCGGAGAAATCCGGGGCTTTCGGCTCCGCTGGTGCAGCGTGAGCAAGTATCTTCAGGACGTCCATGACCTTGCCTCACAATGGTCTATGAGCAGGAATGCTCGTTGGCTTGCCTGGCCATGGCAAGCGTTCCCACCTAATGCACGTCGGTGCCTCAGCGGTACTCGGCCGCGTGGATCCAGATGACGGAACCCTGGGTATCGACAGCGATGCCCCCCGGGATTGCGCCCGGCCACTGCCGCTCAAGGTCCTCGGCGATCTCGTCATCGGACAGCCCCTGGATGCGCCGGGCGTCCACAGCATACCGAGCCATCTCTCGCAGCGTCTCTATCGTCAGCCGCTGACGCCGCTCAGGTGATACAGAGCATCGGACCTCCAAATCCTCACCCATTCCCACCACTCCCAATGGCAAAGCCCGCCGGGGGTGAACCCTGCGGGCTGGATGAGGTTTCCAGTAACGTATGCGGTATCAGGCGGTGGCGAGGGCCTGGACCGCCGGATGGCCGCAGGTGAGGCACCGGTCCGGTGTGAGCGGGATGGATGCGATCCGCTCGCCGTTGCGCCGCTGGATGGCGTAGCCGCCGCTGGCGATGTCCCGCGCGCTGAGGTGCCCGGCTGCCAGCCACGACACGAGCTCGCTCATGGCGGCAGCCTTGACGATGGGGCGCCCGTCGGTGTCGACGATAGCGAGCGGGCCCTTGCCGACAACGGCTATTGCCGGGGCAGGGGATGGGGCCGGAGCGGGCTGACGCACTCCGGCAAACGGGGTCTGCCGGACGCCGAATGCCGCGAGGATGCGCGGCCACAACTTGGCGTTCGCCGCCCAGATCTCGACCTCGTCGCCGTCCAGCCACTCATACGAGCGCGAGAGGCCAAGGCTCAGGAGCACCTGGCGGTCCTCCCGGGCGGCGATGTCGCGCTTCGGCCGGACCGCGACGCAGCGCTGGCCGTCGACCTCATCCAGGAGGCCGAGGACCGAGGTGCCGAGTTCGACGCGCTCGAGCTCCTGGTAGCGTGGCTGGGCAACGCTGCGCTGTCGGCGTGGGAAGAACTCCACGCCGTCACAGATGAGGCCGTCGCTCAGGCCGCGGATGCGGACCGCTTCGAGGAACTTCTCGGCGTCCCAGGTCTCCATCGTCCAGGCCTTGCTGCGCCCGTCCCAGCGGGCACGAGGGGCTATCTGGCGGCGGAGTTCGACGAGTTCAGGGCGGAATGGGAAGCTGATGACACAGGACATGATTTCCTCCAGGGGTCGTGAGGTGTCGGGATTTCCCGACCGCTGTAAGGATTTTCTCACGCCCGAATGCATGAAATCCAGACACCCGTACTTGCTTGCAAAGGATAAATGCGGTAAAAAGGTTAACTCACTGGAGGCCAGAGATGCTGCGGGTCCACTCGATACGACGCTCTGCCGTCTGAGACCCGCCCGCGCGGTCCGCCGCGCATGCCTGCCCGCCTCCCGGAGCCTGCCCCGATGTCTCCTATCCCCGTGGTCGCTGCTGGCGATCCTCATGGCGCCTACACGCCAATCATCGAGTACTGCCGTCGCCAGGAGCGCGCGGGCGTGCTCATCCTGCTCGGAGACCAGAACCTCGAGGAGCCGCTCTCTGACGCCTTGGAGCCGCTCTACGCTGATCACTGGAACGTCCGTTGGTTGCTAGGCAACCATGACTGTGGACGTGACCGCTACTACGACCACTTGGTCGGCAGCCTTGGGCAACATCCAGACGGGTACCTCGGCGGCCGCCACATCGACGTCGGTGGGCTGCGGGTCGGCGGGCTCTCGGGCATTTTCAAGGCGAAGATCTGGTACCCGCAGGAGGGGACCGAGCCGCCGCGCTATCGCACCCGGGCCGAGTACATGCGGCAGGTGCGGCCGCCGGAGCGCTGGAGGGCCACAACGACGCAGCCCGAAATCCCAGAGCTCCGTGGCATGCCGCTGCGGATGCGCGATGCCATCTTCTCCGAGGACCTCGAGCGCGTAGCGACGGCAGGGCCCTGTGACGTCGTCGTGTCGCATGAGGCGCCGTCGTGCCACCGGCACGGCTTCCGAGCCTTGGACCTGCTCGCCGACCGAGTTGGATGCCGCCTCTGGCTGCATGGGCATCACCACCGCTCGTATGAGGCCCGCCTGAATCTCCCGAGCGGCCGGGAGACGCGGGTGGTGGGGCTCGGCATCGGCGAGTGTCGTCGCATTGACGGCGAGGTCGCATGAGCGCCCACGGCAGCTACCTAGATCCCCGGCTGCCGTGGGTCCGCAGGGGCTGGCTCCTTGGAGCGGCAGAGGGCATGCGCGATGCGCTGCAACTGGAGTTCGCCGCCATCAGGAACGACCTGCCGCCGGACCTGCCACCCGAGGGCTGTACGGACCGCGCTCTTTGGGAACTCGGACGCGTGCTTGGCTATGACTGGGATTGGAGGACATTTACGCGATGAGCCGCCAGCGCATCATCTTTTTGGAAGCTGGAGGCGCTCTGCGCACCGGCCCTGCGGGGCTCCGGGGCGTCACCGGCGGCATCGATGAGCAGGCCGCTTGGCTCCTCGGCCGCCTGCTAGAAGTCACTCAGGCGCGCTTGGTGCTGCTCGCGCCGTCGGAGGAGCAGGCTGTCGCGGACAGACAGGATCTCTGTCTCCTCGACCTCGCCGAGTACCTGCATCCGACTTGGTGGGTGGCGGACCTGGACGGGGTGATGCCCTGGATCCGGTCGCAGGGCACGGGGGACCACGACGTCGAGGGCTGGCATGTCATCCTCGCCGCCACTCCTGACGAGGCGCCGCCGATTGACACTGTCCACCTGGAGCCGCTGACAGGCCTCGGCCTGCGCGAGTACCGGCTCGTCGTGGGTGCGCTCAACGGCGTCGATGAGCGGTTGGGCGTCTGTCAGGTCTCGCAGGCGGACTATGGCCGAGTGCTCGACGCCTTCGGCTGGCGTTGGTTGGAGGCGGTGGCGTGGCTCCATGCGCCGTCTCATGGCGACACGATGTCTAGCCTGTTGGCAGATCCGGCCCGGTGCGCCGAGGCCTGGGCGCGGCTGCCGGAGCATCGGTTCCGCAGGGAGCCGGAGGAGTGATCGTGCGAGCATCTAAACATCATATGACGCGCGTGCGAGATGCTGCCTTGCCAACGGCCTCCGCACCCTGGGGATAGCGTCCGCCAATTGCCGGTGGGCATCCACCCCAGGAGATCCAAATGTCGATCCTGTCTCGTCTCGCCGACGCCCTCAGGGCCGTTGTGGCCACATTCCGCACGACGCTGACCTGGTGTTGGGACGGCTCCAAGATGGTGCTGAGAGCAGTCACCGCGCCCGTTCGCGTGCTTGCGGGCCTGGGCGGCGGTGACGCTGGCCCCTCGACCGCCGAGGCCGCCGCGGTGGCGCAAATGCAGGCTCAGCAGCAGGCTCAGCAGGCCGAGCGGGCCATGGGCATCACCCAGACCGCCCGGTTGCTTCAGCGCGCCGCCAGGCTCCGCTCCGAGGGCCGAGATCTTGAGCCGCTGGCCGATGCCCTGGCGCCCGGCTGGCTCCGCTACGTTGAAAACCTGAGCACCGGCGAGGCGCATCGGCTGGCTGAGACCGACGCCCGGGCCGTCGGCGAGCTCGTGTCCGGCGCACGGGACGGCCTGCCTGGCGTTCGGGGCCCAACGGCGGTGGCCTTGGTGAACCTGTCGCCGAAGCCAGTTGCTCCTGGGGCGGCCAGGACCAAGGCACATGGCCAGCCGGAGCGGACGCCGGAGAAGGAGCAGGTCCTCGGTGGCCTGCGCACCCGGCTCATCGCCGCCGGTCGCAAGCCTCGCGAAGAGAACCACGGCTACATTTTCGACAGCCGCCCCGCCTGACCGGCAGCCGCCGGACGTAGAAGGGGCCGCTAGGGATGACCCGGCGGCCCTTCGCATTTCGTCGCCCTGAAAGAGAGGTCAGTGCGCCTTAGTGCCGCGCAGGCTTTCGAGCTCATCGAGCAGGCCGTAGGCGATGGCCGCCGCCTCGTCGCGCTCCGCCGCCAAGTGCTTGACTTCGGCGCGCAGGGTGTCCGTGAGTTCCCGGAGCCGGTCGATCTCAGCCTCCGCACCGATGAGGCGGCCCCGCAGGTCTGAGGCCACCTGCGCATGCACCTGACCGACGGCCGAGTGCACCATCGCTGCGCCACGGGCATCCTCGGCGGCCCGCTGGACGGCGCGGACCCGTGCCTGCTCGATTCCCTGGTGCAGTGCCGCACCGAACACCGCCATACCGGTGCCGATGCTGAAGTGCAGGTCGTTGGAGATACGATCGGCGGTAGTCATGGGGGCTCCTGAAGCTGGCCACCGGGGACGATCCGGCCATTGGTAACATTCTGGACCGGGGCCGCATTGAAAGTCAACATAATTACCGTAAAAGTCTCTATACCGCGCTGGGTCGCCGCCTATGAATAAGGTATTTCCAGCGTTGTGGGCCGCCTGCGTCGAGACGCGTTCTCCAAAGCGTCCGTGGCTCCCCTGGGGTGGAGACATAGAGACCCACTCCAGCACCGCACGGAAGGGAGTCCCGTTTCGCTTCAGTTCACGCAGGTCATGACTGCGGCCCCAATGGATGTGTTGCCGTCACCCCAGGTCAGCCTGCGCGACGAGGACCGGGGCTGATCGCGGCTCCCCCGCCTCAGGCGGGATGGCCCATCATCGTGGAGGCGCTCAGTCCGTTGCTGCGAGCAGGGTGCCGTCCTGGGTGTGGTTGGGCTTGGATGCACCCGGCACGTGCCACGCGTCTGGGAAGGCCAAGGCCATGCGCGCGCGGTGGTGGTCGGTGGCCGACCAGACGACGATCGCCGACGGGAACGGGGCAGGCTGCGTCCCGTCACCGAAGGCCAGCCTGCCCCGTAGCAGCCAGACATCTGCGTGACCGGCGACGTCGGCGTGCCACCAGCGGGTGTCTGTCCGGGCCGGGATGAGCCCAAACACGACTGAGGCCCGACCCGACGCGGCCTCCGTCCGCGCCTTGGCCGTCCATCTCGGCAGCACCCGGCCGTAAGGCGGATTCATGTACACGGAGCCCATCCAGGGCAGAGCCAAGCTGTCGTCCTCGGCAACGTAGCGAATGCGGGCTCGGACAGGCGCTCGCGGCCCCGACCGCACTGGCGAGCAGGGGTCCAAGGTGAAGCAACCCCCGACTACGCTGTAAAGGCGCTCCAGGATCTCAGGTGGCGTCGTCCACCCGTCATGGACACTCGACGCAGCCGCCGCCGTCCAGAACTGTGCGGCCTCTCCTTTCGGAGCCAAGCGAAGCTGAGCGCCTAGGGCCTCGCCTATGCGTGCCACCGTCGCCAGATGGGCACCGCCGTCCCGCTCGACGGCGGCCAAGGTCGTGGGGCTGATGCCCGCCATCTCCGCCAGGACGCGCCGCCCCAGGTTCCGTCGCTTCCTCAGCGCCGCCAGCCGCTCGCCCAAGGTCTCCCCGGGCGGCAAGGAACGGCCGCTGATCTCCATGTCGAGCGCGGCGGCCAAGTTGACATAAGTGCTTAGGGCGCCCTGGCCGCGCTCGGCCTGCCGGAGTGTTGGTAAGGAAATCCCGGCCTGCTGGGCCAGCGCAGACTGGGTCAGCTTTGATGAGCGACGGGCGGAGCGGAGGGCGGAGCCTAGGACCGAAAGGAAAAGAATCTGGCGCACGCGTTCATTGTAGAAGGTCCTAAATGAAAAGGAAGCTGGTGCGCGGCGATTTGCTAGAGGCCGGAGGAGAGCGATTCGATATCATAATGTTTTCTGCCGCTACTGGCCGATAGCTGCCTGGCCGCTTCTGGGGCAGGGTTTCAAGGTCGCTAGGGCCTGGTGACAGTGGGTGCCACCATAGGTTGCGAATCTTTGTTGACACAGATCGCCCAAGCTGATCTATTGCAGGTCCGGTCGCAGGGTAATGCCTGCGCATCGATGTATCCGAAGACGTCGAATCGATAGCCGTAGCTGGCCGGGGTCCCTGAGGGGCCTCTCTCCCGATTCCTTCCCACGCCTTCGGAACCCCTCATGCAGACCCAACACCTCGACCCTTCCGAGCGCCTTCTCGGCTATTCGATTGGCAACCCGCATCCGCATCGCGACAAGCTGCCCGCGCACTCGGGCATGCTCGCGCACTACATGCCAAGCGGCATCACGCTGCACGTGCTCCTCGACCGGTGCAGCCCGGTCGACGTGCACGCATTCCGGGCTGGCGAGCGCCAGTTCGGCCTGCTGCCCCTGCGCGGCGGCTACATCTGGCTCATGCGCGATGGTGTTGCGTCCTGGGACGCACCCTACTGCCCCGCCATCGAGCCGCCGGAAAACCAGCGCCTGCCGTGGGCTGACGCCGACCTCGGCCCGCAGACCCGCACCGGCATCTCGATCATCCTTGTCGATGAGAGGCGCATCGTCCGCGCGCTGAAGTACGTCTCCGCCTCGCCGGACTTCACACGCAAGCTCGCCGCGCTCCACGCAGCGAAGTTTGCCGAAGCCCCCGCGAGCCGCACCGCTTGGGATGGGGAGGTCAACCGCTACTTCGCCCGCTACCCCAATCCGAAAGACGCCTTCCAGCACGCGGTCGCCACATCCGAGGCGGGGGAGTGAGCACGATGAGCAAATCATTCGATGCCGACTATTTCGCGCGCACACCCCTTCGCGAGGTGATGCCATCCCTCTGGTATCCCACCATGATGCCGGACACGCCGACATTGCTGCTGTTCCGGCGCCCTGAGTTCGTGCGGCGAATGGAGCAATTCAGCGGCGACCCGGGTCCCTATCACATCGTCTATGTAGAGACCGCAGGGGACCGGAAAGTGGTTAAGGAATCGCTCGAGAAGCCGTTGTCGGTGACAGGAGGGTTCGTTGACCTGCGCAAGACCATCGACCGCCCCAACACCCGGCGGTCATCCTACCCGCCAGGCCGGGATCTCAAGGTCCTGCTGCACCCGCCATCCGAAGCGGGATGGCCCTGGCTCGTCGTGGTGATGCTCTCCCGGAATCTGCCAAATGAGGGCATGGGACGCGACCGCTATAGCTGGGACGCTTTCGACACCGAGGCCGAGGCCCTGGACCACCTCTACAAACCCAATGTTCACTTCAAGGCGGCGGGTGCCATCGAGCGGCAACTCCTCCTGGTGCCCCACCCGCACTACCCTGGCTGAAGCCTCGCTGCGGCTGGTACCCGCTGCGACATTGCAGCCGCCTCCATCTCCTTTGCCTGCCACTTAAGCAGGCCGACGAGCACGGCCCTGACCCAATCCGGGACCGGGCGCTCCTCGGCGGCCCACCGACGGATTAGGCACGGATCGAGCGTCGCGCGCGGGCCATCCGGATGATGGGAGCCGAGGACCCGGGCGAGCTCCCTGTGTCAGTCGGCGCCCAGGAGGGACTCAGCGATCCGGGCCACTGCCGGATAGCAGTAGCTCGCGGCCGCCAGGCTGGTCTGCCGATCTCCCGCCATCAAGCGCCTCGAACCGGCGCCCTCATGGCTGCTGGGATGGGCTTTGCACGAGTTGGAGGAAGACCTCCTCGAGGTCCGGCTGCTTGGTCGTCACACTGGATACACGTAGACCCGCGGCGCGAATGGCGGTGAGCATCTCGTCAACATTGCCGGTCGCCTGCGCAAATCGGAACACCAACCGCTGGGGAGCAGCCAAGGTGGGGTTGAAAGGTAGAAGGGCATCCGGGATGGCGCCAAGAGGCGCGGAGACATCGACCACGAGTTCCTGGTCCTCCACGCGCCGGAAGAGGGCGTCCGTGGTAGCATGGGCGGCAATGCTACCATCCGCCAGGACAGCGATCTGATCGCACAGAGCTTCGGCTTCCTGGAGGTAGTGCGTCGTGAGCAGGACGGTGGTGCCTTGCCGGTTGAGGAGGCGGACATAGTCCCAAAGCTGCTGGCGCAGCGCGACATCGACGCCTGCGGTGGGCTCGTCTAGGACGAGCACGGGCGGGCTGTGGACCAGCGCCTTGCCCACCATGAGCCGTCGCCGCATGCCTCCCGAAAGGCTACGGGCGGGTGCCGTCGCCTTGTCGGCGAGGCCCAGAACCTCAAGGAGTTCGTCAGTGCGCCGAGCGGCTCTGGGAATGCCGAAGAGCCCAGCCTGGAGCTCGAGCGCGGCACGGGCCGGGAAGTAGGGGTCCAAGGTGAGTTCCTGCGGCACGACGCCGATCGCGGCCCGTGCCGCCCGAGGCGCTTTGTCGATGTCAATGCCCCAGACCCGAGCCGTCCCAGAAGACTTCCTCACCAATCCGGCGAGGATGTTGATGAGGGTCGACTTCCCAGCACCATTCGGTCCGAGCAGGCCGAAGATGCTGCCACGGGGAATGGTCAGGTCGACTCCCTTGAGGGCGTGCTTGGCGGTGCGGCCGCCCGCGCCAGGATAAACCTTCTCGAGGTCCCGAACCTCGATGGCCGCAGCGGGCTGGCAGGACACGGTCATGGCGCGGTGGGTTCCTGGCATCTGCTGCGTCACTGCCGGAGGCGCCAGCCCGACGCGAGCAGCCGGTGGCAGAGGATGCCAAGCAACCCGTTCGCGACCAGCACCACGAGGATGCCGACAACGGGCGATGCTTCCGAGTGGCCGGTGATGCCGTGTCGGAAGCCGTCCACGATGTAGAAGACAGGATCGAGGTAAGCGATGGAGCGGAACGGTTCGGACAGGCTGCTGACGGCATAGAAGGTGCCGGACAACAGCGTCAGGGGCGCGATGATGAAGTTCGTGACCGCGGCCTGGTGGTCCATCTTCTGGGCCCACAATCCGCCCGCGATGCCAAGCAGCGCGAACAGCAGGGAACCGCCGACGGCGTAGAACAGGCAGAGGCCAAGGTCGGCCAGCGGCAGCGGCACGAACAGCGAGGCCGCAAGGGCAGTCAACGCGCCCACCAGGATGCCTCGTGTCACACCTCCAAGGACCATCCCGGTCAGGAACTCCCCTGGCCCGAGCGGTGCCAGCAGGAGGTCGACGATGTTTCCCTGGACCTTGGCGACGAGGAGCGACGACGAGGTGTTGGCGAAGGCGTTCTGCAAGACCGCCATCATGACAAGGCCCGGGGCAACAAAGACCAGATAAGGAACGCCGCCCGGCGCCGGTGCGTGGCGGCCCAGCGCAACTCCGAAGACCGCTAAGAAGAGCAGCGTGCTCACCACAGGGCCACCAACCGTCTGTGCGGCAACTGCGAGGAAGCGCTGAACCTCCCGGCGGTAGAGGGTGCCCACCCCGATCCAGTTCACCCCTTCGCCCAGCCGCGTGGCCATCACTCCAGCCTCCAACACTACACCAACTTGGAAGCGTGCATCCTAATCCTGCGGGAAGGTCAAGGCGCTCGCTCGGATCCGCTCTGCGCAGTCCTGAAAGCCATCGGCAGCAGCACCAGCAGGATATTCAGCATGGCGGCGCCGCAGGGCACGGCCAGCGTGGTGGAGGCGCCGAAGCCGTCCAGCAGCCGTGCGCCCAGAAGAGGGAATGCAGCCGCCGTCATGAGCGTCAGCATGGCGATGCAGTTCCGGTACCCGCGCTTGCCTACCAGTGATCATCTCAGGCACCGCAGACACAACTTGTAAAACTGTGTCAGCAGCCAACCGGTAAATCTCGGACGTGTGCTGAGCATTAGCCACAGCCATTTGCCGGAAGTATCTCAGCGTGAACACCGACAGACCATCTGCTGCCATACCCAGTTTCCCTGCCACCCAAGCAGGACCCACACGCACCGAGAGGTGGGACTTCTTGGATCAACTTCGGGCCATCCTGATGCTAATCGGGATCCCTTACCACGTTGGCCTCGTTTATGCGGCGCATGCCGTATGGATCGTGGAATCATCCGAGAAGTCACTGCCGGTCACTTGGGTGATCCAGTTTAGCCATACCTTCCGCATGCCCGTATTCTTTCTCATCGCAGGATTCTTCTCCGCGCTGATGATCCCCAGGCGCGGTTTGGGACTGTGGCTGGCCGGGCGTGCATGGCGTATCGGGATTCCGTTGTTGACGTCACTGATCCTGGTCAGCCCGCTGATGGTGCTCGCCAGTGGGGTGGCCGCTGGAGGGGCGACCAACGCCATCCCCACCCTGCTGACGGAGATGAGCAGTCCTAGCGCCGCCTGGACCGTCCATCTCTGGTTCCTCCTCTACCTGCTCATCTACTGCATGCTCTTCGCGGGGCTTTGGCTCCTGGGCAGCAGGTGGGGTCTCGGTGCCCCCATCGGACGGGTCCAGGACCGGATAGAGCAGAATCCGTGGCTGGGATGGCTCGGGTTGGCGGCGCTGGGTTTGGTGGTCCTCGCCAGTGCCGTGGTGGCTGCCAAGCTGGACATCGCCTACCTGATGGGCGGCATCTTCGTGGCGGGCCAGTTCGTAGCCGACGGCGTGATGTTCCTGGTCGGCGCCCTGATAGCGTCCCGCCCAACGTGGTTTGAGGCCTTCATACGCCCGCGCTGGCCGGTCTGGGCGGTCGCCCTCGCCACGGCCGTCACTATGGCCGTGTTCCAGGACGACGACGGCGACATGAGCCGGGCCATTACCTACTTCCTGATGCCTGTGGTGGGCGTTCTATTCGCGCACCTGCTGCTGTCCTCCGCCCGGCTCTGGCTGGACCGCCGGACGCGGCTGTCCGCAGCCATGGTGGAGGCGGCGATGACCATGTACCTAGTTCACGTTCCCATCGTCCTCTGGCTTACCGTCGGCTTCCTGGCTGTGGGATGGCCTGCCGAAGTCGAGTTCCTGCTGATCACCATCATCACGGTGGCCGCCTCCTACGGCTTCCACTGCCTGGTGGCCCGCCACCCAATCCTGGTCGTCCTCTTCAACGGCCAAGCCGCCTCGGCGCGCGCGAAGGGTTCCGCCATTGTCAAGGCGGAGCCGAGCGGGACAAGAGCGTAAGCAGTCGGCCAGCCTTGGGGGACGCCAGAGCCTCCCGGCGCCAGGTAGTCCCTGGCGCGCCGGTCCTACGAACTATCGCGAGGGCGGGATTACCGGCGCCGACGAGGCGGGAGGGTTGGCTTCCAATTCGGCAACCAACTGCTTCATCTCGCCGATCTCCCGCACCTGGGCGTCGATGATGCTGTCGGCCAGTTGCCGAACGCGAGGATCCCGGATGCGGGCGCGCTCGCTGGTCATGATGGCGATGGAATGGTGCGGGATCATCGCCTTCATGTAGGCCACGTCGCCCACCGTCTGCTGGCTTCTGACCAGCCACAGCGCCCCCGCGAACACCAGGACGCTGGCGCCGAGGATGGCCATGTTGGCGGTCCGGTTGCGATACATGCCCAGCATGAACAGCAGCATGATGACCGCCATGGTCGCTCCCATGACGATTGCCATCCAAGTCCGGGTCTGGCTGTAGAAGACGTGGTCCAAGGCGTAGGTGTTCAGGTACATCAGGCCGAACATGATCACGGTCGAGGTCAGGATCATCAGGCCGAAGCGCGTATAGCTCATGGCGGAGTGTCTCTCTGAAAGGCCGGGCATCTTCAGTCCCGGCAAGCCTCGGAATCAGGAATCGGTTGAGGGGTGGCCGACGCCCGCAGGCATCGGCCATATGAGGAACCCGTCCGATTGGACGTCCGTCAGGCTCAGGCGATCGGGCCGCCGCTCTCCGGGAAGACGTACCAGGAGCCGATGTCGCTGATGCCCTCCACGAAACCTGGCACCTCGGCGAACATGAAGTCGCTCTGCCGCAGGTCGTCCTCGCCGACGCCCTCGAGGAGAATGGACCCCGCGAAGGTGCCGTCCGCCTCCATGCCCCAGCCGACCAGGGCGCCCTCGGCGGTGTCCCGGACCACGACATCCGCGGGCTGGATACCCTCCATGAAGGCGATGTGGTCGAAGGCGCCCTGGGCATCGCCGGTCGCTTCGAAGTCCAGGACCACGTCGTGGCCGCTGTCCATCGACACCATGAAGGCGTCAGCGCCGGTGCCGCCGACCAGGGTGTCGTCGCCCATGCCGCCGTTCAGCATGCCGTGCGCGGCGCCCTCGTCGAGGTAGTCGTCCCCGTCGCCGCCCATGAGCTCGTCGGATTCCGCCCCGCCTGAGAGCCTGTCGTCGCCAGCCTCGCCCATCAGGCGGTCCATGCCGTCGCCGCCCTGGAGATGGTCGTCCCCGGCCAGCCCGAAGACCGTGTCCGATTCCGACGACCCGGCCAGGGCGTCGTCACCGTCGGTGCCGCGGAGGATGGCGTTCCCCTCGATGTTGAAGCTTAGGGTGCGGCCGTTGAACAGGTGGTCGGCTAGAACATCGAACACCGCGCCCGCTTGCGGCTCGCCAACGATGTTGGGCCCGGCGACGCTGGGCGTCGGCGCCTCGTCGGATGGGCCCACGGGTTCCCGCAAGCCAGGCGGCAGTTCGGCCGCGTCGCCAAACATGAAGTCGTCCTGCGCCAGAGCCGCCTTGGACACACCTTCCAGCAGGACGGATCCGCCCTCCCAACTGACCTGTACCCCGTCCGCGGTGTCGGCAAAGGCCAAATCCGTCCACTGGAGGCCGTCCATGACCGCCAGGTGGTCGAACATGCCGGGACCGGCGGTGAAGTCCTTGATGACGTCGTGGCCGCTCGTCCGGCCGATCATGAAGGCATCCGGGCCGCCGCCGCCGACCAGGGTGTCGTCGCCCATGCCGCCGTCGACGGTGCTGTGGCCCTCGCCCTCGTCGAGGTAGTCATTCCCGGCGCCACCCCGCACCGTGTCGGCGCCCGCGCCGCCGTACAGGGTGTCATTGCCGTCGCCACCCTCGACCTCGTCGTCGCCCATGTTGCCGGAGACGAGGTCGGCGACCGCACCGCCATGGAGGACGTCGTCCATGCCGCCCCCGCCGATGCGGTCGTCGCCGCCCAGGCCCCAGGTGAACTCGGCGCCGTCAGTGCCGCCCAAGGTGTCGGGGTTCTCACCGCCGAAGGTGACGTTATGAACGTGGTCACCGGCCGTGAAATTGAAGTGAAGCCCGCCCAATGCGCCGTGCAGGCTATCCGCCCCACGGTTTGCGAGGCTCGCGAGAAGGTTGTCGTGGTGCTGGCCCCAAGTCATGCCGAAGCTCCGTCAGAACGTGTTGACCCGCTCGGGAAGCGCTTGTGCTTCCGGTTGAGGCGACAAGGACCAGGCCCGATGCCCGGTCCCTGTCTCGGCGTCAGGCGCTCATCTCGCGGCAGGACGCGGCACACTTGCGACACTGCGCGACGCAGTCCTCCATGCCACCCACGGCCTCGCAGCTTTTGGCGCACTCCTCGCAGATCTCGGCGCATTCGGCGCAGGTGTGCTTATGGTGGGGCGTGCCGATCAGCATCATGTTGGCGGAGGTCTGGCAGATGGTGGCGCAAGCCATCATGAGCCTGAAGTGCTGCGGCTCTACGTGCTTGCCGCCCGCCTCGAGGCAGTGGTTCATGGCCATGCCGAGGCAGGTGGAGTGGCAGCGCAGGCATTCCTCGATGCAGGCCTGCATGGCGGGGGTCATCTGATGCATTTCTCTTCTCCGTAAGGGCTTCCATGAGGGAAGGCTCGCCGACCCGTGCGCCGGGCCGACGGCCGGTCCAGGTGGAGCGCTGGCTTGGTCCCGCGCCCTCTCGGCAGCGGTAAGGCCACGTTCCGCCATCCGCGGGCCATTGGCTCCGCGGACGGCTTGGTGCGCCCTATCGGGGTGGTGGAGAGGGAAGGTCCGGCGTGATGCCCACGACCGCCGCCGTGGGCGTGGCGAAGAAGCCGCCACGGCTGACCAGGAGCGCGGCCTGAAGTCTCGTCGTCGGCAGCAGCGCGGCGCCGCTCCCGCAATGCCCGAGGGTGCAGCACCCGGGCCGCATGCCGTCGTCACCGCAGTTCGGGCAGCACTTCTTCCCAGTCCCTCGGCCCTTCATGGCGGGGCCGGATGAGCGCATGGCCTGGGACGCGGGTGCCGGACGGCCCGCATGGACGGAGGCCTGCATGGCGACCGGGACGGCGGACGCCATGGGGGCACCACGATGGGCCGAAGCGGGCACGGCAAGCAGGGACACGCACAGGGTGAGCGCCAGAACAACTACAGCTTGGATTGCGCTCGCCGTCAGGCGCATCGGTTCGTCCGCTCCACTGGTACCCCAGTAAGGCGTCAATCCAGGCCGGGTTGCGCTTCCAGCCGCACAAGGCGGCGATCCGGGACACGCCGTCCCGACCTGGGCCACCAGGGCGTCAGAGTGGCCGCCGGAGCCACGGCCGGGTTGCGTTGACCTGGCAAGACGCCTGCGGCTGCCGAGGATCCTGTACGATCGCCGTCAGCCGCGGCCAGGGCCGAACGAGGAACTCCCACCGCGCTCCACTCCCGGCCTGACGTCGTCGCGCGCCTCCCCGTGACCGGCATGCCCGCCGTGGCCGTGGTGCATGAACAGATGCATCAGGGGGCAGGCCAGCAGGAGCAGGTACGGCAGCACGCCGAGGACGTGCGCGTAGTGCTCCCGCAGGACATAGAACGCGGCGATCAAGGCGAACCCGATGACGGCGATGCCGGTCCGGCTGCGCCACCAAGAGGAATCAGCATGGTCATGCATCTTGGATCTCCTTCCCACATCCGGATCATTGCCCTCCGGTCCGTGCCCGCGCCTTGATCTGGGACAAGGCACCGGGGAGCCTTCCGCGTCGACGCCCGGCTGGGTCCAGCGGACAGGTGGTTCACGCACGGAGCGCCGCGCCGACATGGCCAGCGCTCCGCGTTGGCACGCGGCTGGCTACACGCCCTCGGGGCGCGGGCTGGTCGACGTCATCTCGGCAACGGCCCAGAAGACCAGCACCATCACAACGATTTCCCAGCCGATCGAAGCTGCGAGGCGGGCGCCGGAGCCCGGTGCCCCGGCAGCCAGGGCTGGAGTCAGTCGGAAGCGGTGCCAGGCGGCGAAACCCAATAAGGCGCCGACCAGCGCGACCTTGACGAGCAGGGCCCAGCCGTAGGCGGTGGTCACCAGCAGGTCCAGTTGTCCGACCAACAGCCACGCCAGCGTCACACCGGCCAGGATAAGACCACCGACGACCCAGGAGGCTGCCCGCGCCCACTCCTCGACCACGGTGACGGCCCCCGGGCCCGCTCGCTTGGAGGCGATCAGGAGGGGCCACAGGCTGCCCGCCCAGAAGGCCGCCGCAAGCAGGTGCACCACCAGCGCCGTGGCCAGCAGCCACCGTGGCTGGTGCTGCGTCGTATGGCCGACCGCCGTGAAGCTTGCGGCGACCGCGAGCACGCCAGCGGCCCCGAGCGGCCAGGCCGCGCGTCCAATCCGGGTCGCCAGCGCCACGGCCAGCAGGCCCGCCCAGGTGACCAGCACGGACATGCCGGGACGCGAACCCAGCATCATCTCCCAGATCTCGGCGTCGAACGGATCGCCATCCGACGCCAGGGCGACCTGGGCCGCTAGCCAAGCAAGGCTCGAGCCCAATCCCGCCGCCACCATGACCAGGGTCAGGCGGCGGCATGCGGCGACGTCACCGGCGTCCTGTAGGCGCCCGAAGCCCATGGCGAAGATGGCAAGGCCAGCCGCACCGAGGCACGACACGTAGTAGGCGAAGCGCAGCGCCACGGAGAGGGCGCGCAGCAGGTCCGGCTCAGGCCCAAGCAGTTCGAGGATCACCGGGCCGCGTTCACCGCAAACCGCACCGCCCCGCTCATGACGTGGCCGTCGTCGCCCATCGCGCGCCACTCGAGCCGATAGGCGCCGGGACGCAGGGGAGCCACCAGCGTTGCCGTCACCTGGCTGGACGCAGCCCGGCCACCTTCGCGACGCACCTGGTGCTCCCGGCCGCCCTCGTCGAGCAGGCGCAACGCGGTCACGCGGCAGTCTTCGGTGAAGGCCAGGCTGAGCGTGCGGGGGGACGCGTTCAGCGTTGCGCCGTCGGCCGGGTCGGACGAGTGCATCATCGCGTGCGCGGAGGCGGCGCCGGGAACCAGGACGCCGAGGGCGGCGGCGAGGATGCCGTGGCGGAGGAAGGTGGAGCGAGAAAGCATGGAAATCTCCTGTCAGCGCTCGCCGCGGCCTGCCGCCCCGGCGATCATCCGACCCCCTCAATAAGCAGGCAGTGGACACCCCGCAGCGGCGTTTTCCCACCATTTTATTGCTGCTGGGCTGCTACCCACGTCGGGAACACGGCGAACATGGACGACCTCACCTCGCGGGCTGCCGGGACAGCCAAGTCCGCAGGTGGCTGATCTCCTGCTGCTGCTTCTGGATGACCTCCTCGGCCATCTTCCGCATCTCGGGGTCGCGGCCATGCTCGAGTTCCACGCGAGCCATGTCGATGGCGGCTTGGTGGTGCTTGGCCATCATGCTCGCGAAGTCCCGGTCGGCGTTACCAGAGGGGGCCTCGCCCGCCATCTCCCGGTTCATCTTTTCCATGGCGGCGTGGTACCCGGCTGTGGCGCCTTGGGCGGCCGCACCCTGGCCGGTCGCGGATTGACTGGCGCCCTGCGCCAGCGAGGGCGCAGCCCACAGGAGCGGGGCCGCAATGATAGCCAGGGCGGCCGAATGGGCTGCGCGGCGGTCGATCGTCATCGGCTTCGGTCCTTTGCTCTGGTCGGACGCGATGCCCCGAGACCGACCGCGCGTGACACGGCCGGTGAACATCGTTCTCGACGCCTGCTTTAACGATCGCTGCGGACGTCGGGATCGTCGGCCAATTACAACGCTTTATTGCAGCCCACGCCGACAGTTCCACGAGGGAACCGCACCGTCACCACCGTCCCGCGTCCCGCGGCGCTCTCGATGGCTAGCCCGCCGCCGTGGGCCTCGACAATGGCGCGCGCGGTCGAGAGGCCGAGGCCGCTCCCGCCGCCCGCCGCACGCGTGCGGTCGCCGCGGAAGAACGGCTCGGTAACCCTTGGCAGATCCTCCGGCGGAATGCCGGGACCGTGGTCGCCGACCCGCACCAGCACGTCGTCGGCGTGGGCCTCAACCTCCACCCAGGGATCGCGCCCATGGCGCGCGGCATTGGCCACCAGGTTGGTCACGGCCCGCTTCACAGCGACGCGCCGCACCGATGCAACCGCCTCCTCGTCCATGCGCCCCTCCCGGACGGGGGTGCCCGCCTCGGCGAACTCGTCCACGACGGTGCGGAGGAGCGCGGTGAACGCCAGCGGCTGGACGGCCTCACCAGCATGCCCCCCGCGCAGGTAGGCGAGCACGTCTGAGACCATGGTCTCCATCTCCGCAAGGTCGCGCCGAACCGGCTCCCGGACCTCGTCGGGCATCTCCTCGGCGCGCAGGCGCAGGCGGGCGATCGGCGACATTAGGTCGTGCGACAGCGCGCCCAGGGCCAGCGTCCGCTGCCGGAACGCGTCGCGCGTCCTGGCGGCCATGTCGTTCAGCGCCTCGGCCAACTGCCTCACCTCGCGGGGGCCGGAGGCTGCCAGGAGCGGCGCCGCGCGCTCGATGTCCATGCCGGAGACGGTCCTTGCCAGGGCGGCAACCGGCGCCGAGACCGAGCGCGCGGCGACGCCTACGGCCACCAGCAGCGCCAGGCCGATGGCGGCCGCATAGAGGTGCAGCGCACTCCTGTCGGCGGACAGGACGTTGAGGGAGGCGATCTCCACGTCGAGCCAGGATCCATCCTGGAGGCGCGCCATGGCAGCGATGTCGACGATCCGGTCCGATGTCGCGTCGTGGCGCCCGGGGCGGACCCGCACCTCGGTGGCGAGGCCCGACAAGGCCAGGGTGCGGGCTGCCAGAGTGCCCCACTCACCCGGAAGAGGGTGTTCGGGCGTGGGCGCCGGGTCGCGCCGCCAGTGCACGCTCAGGTCCACCCGGGAAAGGGCGTGCGCCACGTGGTCGCGGTCCGCCTCGGGCGCGGCGCCCACGGCGTCCATCAGTGTCGCGAGGCGGTGGGCCAGCAGTTCCTCGGTCCCGCGCTCCACCGCTTGGCGGAGGAGGATGTCGTGCACCCCGATCATGGCCGCGAAGAGAACCGCGAAGCCGACCGTCAGTGCCGCGAGCGTGCGGGCGGCCAGGGACTGCGGGATGAAGCGCCTCACGCCGACCATTCCACGGGGCTCGATAGCAGGTAGCCGATGCCCCGCACGGTCTTGATCAGGCCCGGCTCACCATCCTCGTGCGGACGAGGACCCAGCTTGGCGCGTAACCGGCTGATCTGCACGTCCATGGAGCGGTCCAGCCCGCCGTAAGGGCGGTTCCGGGCGAGGTCCAGGAGTTGGTCGCGCGTCAGGATCCGCTGCGGCCGCTCGACGAAGGCGAGCAAGAGGTCGTACTCGCCGCTCGTCAGTTCGACGGCCACCCCGTCCGGCCGGAGCAGTTCGCGCCGCCTGGTGTGCAGGGACCACCCGGCAAAGCGCGCCACCTCATGCCCCAGCGCACCCGGGGAGCCCTCCTGGTCTTCGACCCGGCGCAAAACAGCGCGGATGCGGGCCACCAGTTCGCGGGGATCGGCTGGCTTCACGACGAAGTCGTCGGCACCCAGTTCCAGTCCAATGACCCGGTCCGAGGTCTCGGCCAAAGCAGTGAGAATGATCACCGGCACCCGCCCCTCGGCGCGGAGGTCGCGGCAGAGTTCGAATCCCGACTGGCCGGGCAGCATCACATCGAGCAGGACGAGGTTCACCGGCGCCGCCGCCAGGAGGCGCCGCATCTCGACACCGTCCCGGGCGCCGGTGGCCCGGAACCCGTTCCGGCGCAGCAGGGAGAGCAGGAGCTTGCGGAGATCCTCGTCGTCCTCGACGACCAGGACGTGCCGCCCCTCGCCGGACATAGGAGGCAGGTCCGCGGGCGACGTGCCCCGGAAACCGTCGGTGGTGGAGCGGTCGGTCAATTTGCGTTCCCCTCGACCACGCCCGTCAGATGCGCGTGGTCCGCAGGCGCAGCGCGTTGCCGATCACCGAGACGGAGCTCAGCGCCATGGCCAGGGCCGCGACGATGGGGCTGAGCAGCAGGCCCAACACCGGGTAGAGCACACCCGCCGCCAAGGGCACCCCAGCCGCGTTGTAGACGAAGGCAAAGAACAGGTTCTGCCTGATATTCCTCATCGTCGCTCGGCTCAGTGTCCGGGCCCGCGCGATGCCCGCGAGGTCGCCCTTCACCAACGTCACACCCGCGCTCTGCATGGCAACGTCCGTGCCGGTGCCCATGGCGATGCCGACATCGGCTTCGGCCAGCGCCGGGGCATCATTCACCCCGTCGCCCGCCATGGCGACAACCTTCCCCTGGGCGCGGAGCTCCCGGACGATGCGGTGTTTGTCCTCGGGCAGCACGTCGCCCTGGAACTCATCGATGCCGAGCCTGCGGGCCACCGCTTCCGCCGTCGTGCGGTTGTCGCCGGTCAGCATGACGATGTGGATGCCGCTGGCGCGCAGGCTCTCCAGCGCTGCGGGGGTGCTCTGCTTGATTGGATCGGCGACCGCGATGACGCCGCCCGGGCCTCCGTCCACCGCCAGGAACAGCGCCGTGCCGCCCTCGCGCCGGAGTTCGTCGGCCTTGGCGGCGAGACCACCCAGGTCCACCCCGAGCTCCTGCATCAGCCGCGCGTTGCCCAGCGCCACCCGGCGCCCGCTTACGATGCCGGTCACGCCCTTGCCGGTAACGGAGGCGAAGTCGGCGGGCTCGCCGAAGGCGATGCCGCGCTCCTTGGCGGCGGCCACGACTGCCGCCGCCAGTGGGTGCTCACTGGACCGCTCCAGGCTGGCCGCCAACGGCAGCACCTCGGCCTCGGTCAGGCCGGGAGCCGGAACCACGGCCACGACCTTCGGCTTGCCTTCCGTCAGCGTGCCGGTCTTGTCCACCACCAGCGTGTCGACCTTCTCCATGTGCTCTAGCGCCTCGGCGTTCTTGATGAGCACGCCTGCGGACGCGCCCTTGCCGACGCCGACCATGATGCTCATGGGCGTGGCCAGGCCGAGCGCGCAGGGGCAGGCGATGATGAGCACGGAGACAGCGGCGATCAGCCCGTAGGAGAGCGCTGGCGACGGACCCCAGACCGCCCAGGCGACGAAGGCGATGACCGCGATGGCCATGACGGCGGGGACGAACCAGCCCGCCACCGTGTCGGCCATGCGCTGGATGGGCGCCCGGCTGCGCTGCGCCTCGGCAACCATGGCGACGATGCGCGACAGCATGGTGTCGGAGCCGACCTTGTCCGCCCGCATCACCAGCGCGCCGGTGCCGTTCACCGTGCCACCGATGACCTTGGCGCCGGGCTGCTTCTCGACCGGCAGGGATTCGCCGGTCACCATGGACTCGTCCACGGCCCCGCTCCCCTCCAGCACTTCGCCATCCACCGGCACGCTCTCGCCCGGCCGCACGCGCAGCCGGTCACCCGCATGCACCTCGGCCAAGGGAATCTCCTCGTCCGAGCCGTCCGCACGGATGCGGCGCGCGGTCTTGGGCGCCATGTTGAGCAGGGCGCGGATGGCGCCGCCGGTCTGCTCGCGGGCGCGCAGTTCCAGCACCTGGCCTAGCAGCACCAGGACGGTGATGACGGCCGCAGCCTCGAAGTAGACGGCGACCGTGTCGTCCATCCTGCGGAACCCTTCGGGGAAGACGCCGGGCGCGAAGGTCGCGACCAGGCTGTAGAGATAGGCGGCGCCGGTGCCGAGCGCGATCAGGCTGAACATGTTCAGGCTGCGGTTCACGACCGACTGCCAGCCGCGCACAAAGAACGGCCAACCCGCCCAGAGCACCACGGGCGTCCCGAGCAGGAACTGGAGCCACACAGAGACCCTGGACGGCACCAGGTGGTGGATGTCGAGGCCCGGGATATGCGCACCCATCTCCAGCACAAGGATGGGAAGGGTCAGGACCAGGCCGACCCAGAACCGCCGCGTCATGTCGGCGAGTTCCGCGTTAGGCGCGGCCTCGGCGGTAACCTGTAGCGGCTCCAGGGCCATGCCGCAGATTGGGCAGTTGCCCGGGCCCTGCTGGCGGACCTCTGGGTGCATCGGGCAGGTGTAGATCGCGGCCTTCTCCGCCGCCGTCAGCGCGGCCACCTTCTCTGCCTTCAGATATCTGTCGGGGTCGGTCTCGAACTTTGACTTGCAGCCCGCCGAGCAGAAATGGAAGGCGGCGCCGCCGTGATGTGCGTGGTGCGGCGTCTTGGCCGGGTCGACCTCCATCCCGCAAACGGGGTCGCGGACCTTGGGCGCGTTGTTGTTGGCCGGGTGCACGGCCGGTGGCACATCATGGCCGTGATGGTGGCCATGGTGATGGTGGTGATCGTGATGACGCTCGTCCATCTGCGGCACTCCCTACGGCCGCCGTGGCCGTTCCATTGGGCTGAGATGGAGTTTCCCAGTGTGGGAAGGTCAAGGCGCCGCAAGGGTTCGGCCAGCGCCTTGACCTTCCCACGGGGGCAAGCCCCACCTGTGGCGCGGTCACTCGCGAGGAGAGCACGATGTACCGCTTCGAGGTTCCCGGCATGAAGTGCGGCGGCTGCGCCAAGAAGGTGGAGCGCGCCGTGAAGTCCAAGGACGCGTCGGCCGGATTTAGCGCCGACGTCGAAAACAGGCGGGTGACCGTCACCTCCTCCGTGCCGCAGGCGGAACTCGCCGCGGCCATCGAGCAGGCGGGCTACGCCAACCAGGTGGCCGCCTGAGGCCGCTGGCCGATGTCGCGTGACGGGGCGCCCGGGGGCGCCCCGCCCCGGGGGTCAGTGGTTCATCATTTGGCAGTGCTGCATCATCTGCTGCATCTCCGGCGACAGCGAGCCCCGCTGGGCCTGGGCCCGCATCTGCTGACAGTGCTGCATCATCTGCTGCATGTTCATGCCGCCCATGCCACCCATGTTGTGGCCCTGCATGCTGGACATGTCGTGGCCGGGCATGGAGCCCATGCCGCCCTGGGCGCCCGAGGTGGCCGTGGCGGCGGACGAGCCCCGCGGGGTGCTCGGCGCCGGGGTCAGGGACATCTGCGACGAGGTCGGGGTCGCTGCCGGGGGGCCTCCGGGCTGCGCGCAGGCGGCGACGCCCAGCAGCAGCGTCGCGGCCAAGGCGACCTTGCCGATCGCCTTCGATGTGATGTGGACCATGTGTCCTCCTAGGGGTGGCAGGGGTTCTTCGGGCGCCCCGGCCCGCCGCGGCCAGCCAGGGTGACGACGCTGCACGGTGGGTCGGAGGCCAGGCGCCGCGACCGACGCGCCGTGCAGGACGTGGGGTGAAGGCAGGCACTCGGGCGGCCCGCCGCAAGCGAAGGTGGCGGCCGCGCTCACACGGCCTCCAGGCCGCAGAAGCGCATCCACGGCCGCCAAGAGCCGTCGCGGCCGAAGGCGACGACCTCGTAGGTCGAGGGCTCCGCGCCCGGGACTTCCATGCCCGGCACGCCGACCGGCATGGCGGGCACGGATAGCCCGGCGACGCCGCTGGGCATTTCCTTGAGCAGCCGCCGGATGGCGGCGGCCGGGACATGGCCTTCCAGGGCGTAGCTGCCGACCTTCCCAGCGTGGCACGACATCAGGTTGGGAGGCGTCCCGAGCGCCTGCCGGTGCGGGCCGACGGCGTCCACCACCTTGTCGTCCACCTCAAAGCCCTCGGCCCGCAGGTGTTCGACCCAGCCGCCGCAGCAGCCGCATGTGCGGTCCCACCAAGCTTCCACCTTGGGCGGGCCACCGCAGGCCGTGGGCAACGCGGCCAGGCCGAGCAGGCCAGTGGTGAAGCTCCGGCGCGTGCTTCGGGCGGGCATCGTCATTCTCCTAGGCGAGCCTGGGCAGGCGGATGCTGGCGCGCAGGCCGCCGCCCGCGAGGTTCTGGAGCGTCACCGAGCCGCCGTGGTGGCCGACCGCCTGGCGGGCGATGGCCAGACCGAGCCCCGAGCCGCCGGTGCCGCGGTTGCGGGATTCCTCGAGGCGGTAGAAGGGCTGGAAGACACTCTCCAACTGCTCCTCCGGCACCCCCGGTCCGGCGTCGTCGACGTGGATCACGAGTTCCCGGCCGCGGTCGGCCAGCACCACCCGGGCCGAAGTCCCGTACTTCACCGCGTTGTCGATGACGTTGGCGAAGGCACGCTTGAGCGCGATGGCCCGGCAAGGCAGCCGCGCCTGCGGCGGACCCTCGTAGGTCACCGCCTTGCCCATGTCCTCAGCGTCGCCGCAGAGCGTCTGAAGCATCGCCGCGATGTCAGCGGACCGCACCTCCTCCTGCTCCTCGTCGCCCCGCAGGTAGGCCAGCGTGGAGCCGATCATGGCGTCCATCTCGTCGAGGTCGGCGTCGATCTGCTGCTGCACCTCGGCGTCGTCCAGGAAGCCCGCGCGCAGGCGCAGGCGCGCCAGAGGCGTGCGGAGGTCGTGGCTGACAGCGGCAAGAGCTTGGGTGCGATCGGCGATCAGGCGGTCGATGCGCGCCTGCATGCGGTTGAATGCCTGGGCCGCCTGCCGGACCTCGCGGGGACCTTCCTCGGGGACGGTGACCGTCTGCCCCGGCCTGCCGATGCGGTCGGCCGCGCTGGAAAGCTCGCGCAGCGGCCGCGCGATGAGGCGCACCACCAGCAGTCCCAGCACCAGGATGCCGACCGCCATCGCCGTGGTGGAAAGCAGCGTGGCGTGCTCCGGCTGCGCTTGCAGCGGGTCGGCGTGGTACCAGAGGGAGCCGCCCTCCGGCAGGCCGACCGTGCCCTGGGCCTCCCGGTGGCCCGTAATGGTGAGGTCCTCGGCCGCGACGGTGCCCTCCACAGCACCGGGTTGCCAGCGCACCTGGAAACCCGGCGAGGACAGAGCCTGCGCCACGGCCTCGCGGGCCTCCGGCGGCACCATGCCGACGGCACGCGCGGCGGCGGCGACCCGCTCGGCGGTGACCCTCTGCTGCGTGCTGCCCAGCAGGATGTCGCTGCCCGTCTGGTGCAGCCACAGGCTACCCACGTGGAAGGCCATCAGGCCGACCAGCAGCACCAGGATGATGCGGCCAGCCAGGGTGCTGGGCAGCAGGCGTCTCACTGTCGGGCCACCGCGGGGACGAACATGTAACCCGCGCCCCGAATGGTCTTGATGATGGAGGGACTGTCTGGCAGCGGCTCCAGCTTGCGGCGGAGGCGGCTGACCATGACGTCGACTGAGCGGTCGATGCTGTCCGAGATCCGGTTGCGCGCGAGGTCCAGCAACTGGTCGCGCGACAGGACGCGCTGCGGATGCTCGCAGAAGGCCAGCAGCAGGTCGTACTCACCGCTCGACAGGTCGACGGCCGAGCCGTCCGGCGCCGCCAGTTCGCGGCGTCGGGTGTCGAGCACCCAGTCGGAGAACACCATGCGGTCGCCGGTCACCAGCCCCATCCGCGCGGCTCCTCCCTGCGCACGACGAAGCACGGCGCGGATGCGCGCCAGGAGTTCCGGACGGCCGAACGGCTTGGGGAGGTAGTCGTCGGCGCCAAGTTCCAGGCCTACGACCCGGTCGGCCTCCTCGCCACGTGCGGTCACCATGATGATCGGAACCTCCGACCTAGCGCGGAGCATCCGGCACAGGTCCAGCCCCGACTGGCCCGGCAGCATCACGTCGAGCAGCACGAGGTCCACCGGGGCAAGGGCGATGGTGTCCCACATCTCCGCGCCGTTCCGCGCGCCCGTCACCCGGAAGCCATTCTGGCGCAGGAACTTGGCGATCAGCGTGCGCATCTCGCCGTCGTCCTCGACGACGAGGATGTGGGCCTCGGGGGGGAGCGGGCTGGCGGCCCGCGCCTCCCGCTCGGTCTCAGGATCGACCGGCGGCATCGGCGGATGCAGTCTGCGCTGCGAGTTCGTTCATGTCGGCGTCTCCCATCACGGTCAGGACCATGCCCAGCCCAGAGTGGGGTGTGCACCGCACGGGGTAAACGCCGGGACGGCCGAAGGTCACCATCGCGGCGGGGGGCGTGCGGAGCACCATGACCGGCTTCAGAAGAACAGCCGGATGCCGGTCAGGAAGGCCCAGCCGCCGACGTCCTCGCCCTCATTGCGGGCGTAGCGCGCGGTATCGCCGAGCTTCCGCTCGTAGCTGACGCCGATGTAGGGCGAGACCTCGCGGGTGACCTCGTAGCGCAGGCGCAGCCCGGCCTCGATGTCATTGAAGCCGCTGCCGACGCCAAGCTCGGGCACCTTCTGGAGCGCTAGGTTGACCTCGACGTTGGGCTGAAGCACCAGCCGCTGGGTGATGTAGGCATCGTAGGACACCTCCGCGCGTGCCGAGAGGTCGCCCTTCTCGCTGACGAAGCCCTGGACGTCGACTTCGAACATGCCGGGCGCCAGCCCCTGGAGGCCGATGACGCCATAGAAGCGGTCCGGCCGGGGACGGATGTCGTAGCGGACACCGGCCTGGAAGTCCCAGTAGTAGCTGAGCAGGCGGGAGTAGAGCAGTTGGACCTCGGCGCCCTCGACGATCCCGTTCCGAGACGTCTCGCCCTCGGTCTTCAGCCAGACGCGGTTGACGTCGCCGCCATACCAAGCTTGCCCATCCCAGCGGCCGATGTTGGGGCCGTCCAGCCCCCAGCCGTATTCGAGCTTCTCGAACAGAACCGCGCCGGTGAAGATCTCGTGGCTGAACGGCGGCTCGGTGCTGTGCTGCATGGCCTGCGCCTGCGCCGGTGCGGCCTGGAGGACGCCCCAGGTCAGCACGGCCAGAGAGGCGGCGGCGGCCAGGATGCTCTTGGTCTTCATGGCCGTCACCGCGCCGCAGCCGTGCGGGGCATCGACACGACCGACACCTTGCGCATCATTCCGGTCTCCATGTGGTAGAGCATGTGGCAGTGGAAGGCCCAGCCGCCGGGCGCGTCGGCCTCGATGTCCACGTCGACCGTCGAGCCGGGCTTGATGTTGACCGTATGCAGCAAGGGATTCTCCGCCCCGTTGCCGACCTGCGGCATCATCCACATGCCGTGCAGGTGCATCGGGTGGTTCATCATGGTCTCGTTGACGAAGCGGAAGCGCGCCCGCTCGCCGAGGTGCAACTGGATGGGCTGCGCCTGACTGAAGCTGTTGCCGTTGATGGACCAGAAGTACCGCTCCATGTTGCCGGTCAGCCGGATCTCGATGATCCGGGTGGGCTCGCGCACCGGGTAGAGCGGCTTCGCGGCCCGCAGGTCGCGGTAGGACAGCACGCGGGCGCCCGGCGGCGCGCCGACGTCGTTCACCAGCGGATCTGGCATCGCCATGCCGCCATGGCCCATGGCGCTGTGGTCCATGCCGCCCATGGCACCGTGGTTCATGCCAGCCATCCCGGCATGGTTCATCCCAGCCATGTTGGAGTGGTCCATCCCCGGCATCGCCGAGTGGTCCATGCCCGCCATGGAGGAATGGTCCATCCCGGCCATGCTCCCGTGGTTCATCCCGCCCATGGAGCCGTGCTGCATGCCCTGGGAGCCTCCGGCGGGCATCTGCATGGCGGAGTGGTCCATGCCGCCCATGTCCATCGGCGCGACGTGGCCGGGCGCGTCCACCTCCGGCATCGGCGTGCCGCGGTCGAGGCCCTTGGGCCCGTAGTTCATGCCCATGTCAGCCATGGTCAGGACCGGGCGCGGGCGGTGCGGCGGCAGCGGCAGGGCGGGCATGCCCTCCTGGGTGGCGAGGCTGAACTGCGCGAAACCCTGGCGGCCCATGGACTCCGCCAGCACCTGGTACTGGCGCCCGTCGCGCGGGCGGACCAGCACGTCGAAGGTCTCGGCCGGGGCGATGCGGAATTCATCCACGGTGACCGGGCGCACGTTGTTGCCATGCGCCTGCACCACGGTCATCTCGAGGCCGGGGACGCGCACGTCGAAGTGGGACATGGCCCCGCTGTTGATGAAGCGCAGGCGTACCGTCTCGCCCGGCCGGAAGACTGCGGTGAAGTTCTGCGCCGGAGTGTGGCCGTTGACGAGATAAGTGTAGCCGCCGACATCTTCGATGTCGGTCGGGTCCATCCGCATGTCGCCCCACATGATGCGGTCGGAGACGATGGCCGAGCGGGCGGCGCCGTCTGGCGCGCGGCGGAGCTCACCGACCAGGCTGGCCAGGGTGCGCTTGTTGTAGTTGTAGTAGCCAGGGTCACGCTTCAGGTTGGCGATGACGTGGCTCGGCGTCTCGTCCGTCCAGTCCGACAACTGGATGATGTAGTCGCGGTCGTAGCCGAAGGGCTCCGGCGTCGCGGGGTCGATAACGATGGAGCCGTAGATCCCGGACTGCTCCTGCAAGCCCGAGTGGCTGTGGTACCAGTAGGTCCCGGCCTGGACGAGCGGGAAGCGGTACTGGTGCGTCCCGCCTGCGTCGATACCTTGGAAGCCGTCGCTGATGCCGGGCACGCCGTCCTGGCTGCTCGGCAGGATCAGGCCGTGCCAGTGGATCGAGGTGTGCTCGCGCAGCCGGTTGGTGACATTGATCACCACCTCCTCGCCCTCGCGGAAGCGCAGGACGGGTCCTGGGATCTGCCCGTTGATGGCCATGGCCGGGCGGCGGCGCCCGGTGATGTTGGCCGTCACGTGGGACAGAGTCAGGTTGAACTCGCGCGGCATCACCCGGCCGACGGCGGGCTGTGCCAGGGCAGCAGGGGCGGCTGGGAACGCCAGGGCGGCGACCCCAAGGCTCAGCGCCTGCCGCCTGCTCAGCATGTTGTTGGTCATCGTTCGATCCTTGGCCGCGACGGCGCGGCGTGGCCTTGCTGGCTGGTCAGCGCGAGAAGACGACGTTGCCCACCATCCCGGACTCGTAGTGGCCCGGCACGTTGCAGGCGAACTCCAGTTCGGCGGCCTTGGTGAACTTGAAGATCATTTCCTCGGTCTGACCTGGGTTAACCAGGACAGCGTTCGGGTCGTCGTGACGCATCGCAGCGCCGCCATGGTTCATGCCGCCGTGGCCCATGGCGCCGTGGTTCATACCCGGCATGCTGGAGTGGTCCATGCCTGCCATGGCGTCCTTGCGGGTCGCCGACATCATGCCGCTCTCGAACATGGCCCGCATCTCACGCTGGTGCTGCTGGTGCATGGCGGCGGTGCCGATGTTGAACTCGTGCAGGAGCTCGCCCGCGTTGCGCACCCGGAAGCGGATGGTCTCGCCAGCGCGGACCTGGATGCGCTGCGTCTGGTAGCTGTTGTCGCGCATGACGATGTCGATCGTTCGCTTGACGTCCTGGGCGCGGCCGAGGGTGCCGAACTCCTGGTAGGACTGGTCCGCGGCGGCGGGCCAGGTCTGGCCCGCGACGGCGAGGAGGGCCAGGGCGGCGGCCGCGACGGAGGTGACAAGACGCATCTCTAGGCTTCCCCGGTCTGTGCAGGCGCGGGAAAGGCAAGGCCCACGCTCGATGTGACGGGGTCAGGATGGCGGCCGAGTGCGAGCCGAAGATTGCCCGAGTGTGACAAGATATTTCATGGAGGCGGCGGGCGGCCGTATCGACCCGACGGACAAAGCATGCGGCACTTCTGGCATTCATTCGGGCCGCCAATCCGGCTTGACATCGGGAATATATCGGCAATACCAGATATATGGAATCGTATGACGCCCTGGCCTGCCTCGGTGCCCTGTCGCAGTCCACGCGCCTGGAAACCTTCCGGCTCTTGGTCCGGCATGAGCCGGACGGCCTGCCCGCCGGTGAGGTGGCCCGGCAACTCGACGTTCCCCAGAACACGATGTCCACGCACCTGGCGGTGCTGACGCGCGCTGGCCTGCTCCGCTCCGAGCGCCTCAGCCGCTCCATCGTCTATCGGGCCGACCTGGAGCGCCTGCGCGAGATGATGCTGTTCCTGGTCAGGGACTGCTGCGGCGGCCGCGCCGACCTGTGCCAGCCCCTGATCGCCGACCTGCTGCCCTGCTGCCCGCAAGAGAAGGCTGTCCCATGAGCAACGTGACCATCTACCACAACCCGGCCTGCGGGACGTCTCGCAACACCCTGGCCCTCATCCGCAACAGTGGCGAGGAGCCGCAGGTCATCGAGTACCTGAAGACGCCGCCGACGCGGGAGGAACTCAAGGGCCTCATCCAGCGCATGGGCGTGTCGGTGCGCGACGTGCTGCGCCAGAAGGGCACGCCCTATGCAGAGCTTGGCCTTGGCGACCCGTCTCTTACGGACGACCAGTTGCTCGACGCCATGATGGCGCACCCCATCCTCATCAACCGTCCCATCGTGGTGACCTCGCTCGGCGTGAAGCTGTGCAGGCCGTCCGAGGCGGTGCTCGACATCCTGCCGAACCCGCAGCAGGGCGCCTACGCGAAAGAGGGTGGTGAGCCGGTGGTCGATGAGCAGGGCCGCCGCCTAATCTGAGAGCCGGGCGTCCGCGCCTTCTCCCCCCTTGACGACGACGTACTGCACCGCTCCGTCCCAGGTGAGCGGGTATCCTGGCGCGCCCTGAAGTCTGAGAGCACCCTCTACATGCTGGCCTTGGCTATCTTCGTCTTCACCCTCGTCCTGGTCATCTGGCAGCCCCGCGGCCTCGGCATCGGCTGGAGCGCCATGGGCGGCGCCGCGCTGGCCCTGCTGACCGGCGTCATCGGCTGGGCCGACGTGCCGGTGGTCTGGGGCATCGTCTGGGATGCCACCTTCACCTTCGTGGCGCTCATTATCATCTCGCTGCTGCTGGACGAGGCAGGGTTCTTCCAGTGGGCCGCGCTGCACGTCGCGCGCTGGGGCGGCGGAAACGCTCGGCGGCTGTTCCCGCTGATCGTGGTGCTAGGCGCGCTGATCGCCGCCTTTTTTGCCAATGATGGCGCGGCCCTGCTGCTGACGCCCATCGTCATGGCCATCCTGCTCAGGCTGAACTTCTCCGCGGGCGCCACGCTGGCCTTCATCGTCGCCTGCGGCTTCGTGGCCGACACTACTAGCCTGCCGCTGGTGATCTCCAACCTCGTGAACATCGTCTCGGCCAACTACTTCAACATCGGCTTCGATCGCTATGCCGCCGTGATGGTGCCGGTGAACCTGGTGGCGCTGACGGCGACGCTGGGCGTGCTCTGGGCCTACTTCGGACGCCAAGTGCCTCCGAGCTACAACATGGATCAGTTGGAGCGGCCCGGCGCCGCCATCCGCGACCACCTCGTCTTCCGAGCCGCCTTTCCGCTGCTGGCGGTGCTGCTGCTGGCCTACTTCGTCCTTGCGCCACTCGGCGTTCCTGTGGCCGCCGTGACCGGCGCAGCCGCGCTGGTGCTGCTGGCGCTGGCCGCGCGTTGGCATCAAGGCGGCCGCGGCAGTGTGGTGCCTGTCCGCAAGGTGCTGGCGGGTGCGCCCTGGCAAATCGTGATTTTCTCCTTAGGCATGTATCTCGTGGTCTACGGCCTGCGGAACGCCGGGCTGACGGACTACCTGGCAGGGGCGCTGGTCTGGCTTGCCGGGCATGGTCCCTGGGTCGCCACCATCGGCACCGGCTTCGGCGCGGCGCTGCTGTCCTCGGTGATGAACAACATGCCGGGCGTGCTGGTCGGCGCGCTGGCCATCGAGCAGGCGCAGGGCATCCCGCCCGCTACCCGGGAGGCGATGATCTATGCCAATGTCATCGGCTGCGACCTAGGCCCCAAGTTCACGCCCATTGGCAGCCTCGCCACCCTGCTCTGGCTGCATGTGCTGGCCAGCAAGGGCACCACCATCACCTGGGGGCAATACATGAAGGTCGGCCTCGTCATCACGCCGCCGGTGCTGCTGGTGGTGCTGGCGGCCCTGGTCCTCTGGTTGCCAGTGGTGGGCGCGCTATGAGCAGCGAGGTTCTCCGCGATGTGGTTGTCATCGGCGGCGGGCAGTCCGGCCTCGCCGCCGGGTACTTCCTGCGGCGAGGCGGGGTAGACTTCGAGATCCTTGACGCCAACGGCCGTCCCGGCGGCGCTTGGCCAGACGCTTGGGACTCCCTGCGGCTGTTCTCACCTGCCCAGATGAGCTCGCTGCCTGGCTGGCCCATGCAGCCCTCGGCAGGCGGCTATCCCACCCGGGACCATGTGGTCGACTACCTGGCGAACTACGAGCAGCGGTACAGCCTGCCCATCCAGCGGCCGGTGCGCGTCAAAGGTGTCCTGCGCTCGGCTGAAGGTCTTTCGGTGCGGACCGACCGCGGCACTTGGCTGGCGAAGGCGGTTATCAGCGCGACCGGCGGTGCCAGCCAGCCCTTCATCCCGCCCTACTCCGGCCGGGCGCTTTTCCGGGGCAAGCAGATCCACTCCTCCGCCTACCGCTCTCCCGACGAGTTCGCGGGCCAGCGCGTGCTGGTGGTGGGCGGCGGTAACTCGGGCGCACAGATCCTGGCGGAGGTTGCCAGGGTCGCCGAGACGGCCTGGGTCACGCCGGAGCCACCCCGCTTCCTGCCGGACGAGGTGGACGGCCGCGTGCTGTTCGAGCGCGCCACCGAACGGGTGCGTGCACAGATGGAAGGCCGAGAGCCGGACCTGCCGAAGGGCGGGCTGGGCGACATCGTCATGGTCCCGTCAGTGCGGGAAGCCCGTGACCTGGACGTGCTCTACACCGTCCGGCCGTTTTCCCGCTTCGCGACGGACGGCGTGGTCTGGCCAGACGGCACGCGCACCGCCGTGGACGCCGTCATCTGGTGTACGGGCTTTCGAACAGACCTGAGCCACTTGGCACATTTGGGCGTGTTGGAGGCAGATGGACATGTTGCCGTCGAGAACGGTCGGTCCATGCGCCAGCCGCGCCTGTGGGTGCTCGGCTACGGCGACTGGACCGGCGCCGCCTCCGCGACCCTGGCGGGCATCACCCGATCGGCCCGTGACACCGTTCATGCCATCCAACAGTTCCTGACGACGGGGAGACCCTGATGCCCGCCGACCTCGACCTCTCGTTGCCCAATGTGGCCGACGACCATCTTCAGATGCCGGACTTCTCCAAGCTCGGCATCCCCGGCGCCAGCACGCATCCGCCGCGCATCCTGCTGCTCTACGGGTCGCTGCGGGAGCGGTCCTACAGCCGGTTCCTGACGCTGGAGGCCGAGCGCATCCTCCGCCGTCTCGGTGCCGAGACGCGCGTCTTCGACCCTCGCGATCTGCCCGTGGTCGACAGCGTGCCCGCCGACCACCCCAAAGTGGCGGAACTCAGGGCGCTGTCCCTGTGGTCTGAGGGCCAGGTCTGGTGCAGCCCTGAGCGGCACGGCGCCGTCACCGGCGTCCTGAAGAACCAGATCGACTGGCTGCCACTGGAGAGCCGCGGCGTCCGGCCGACCCAGGGACGCACGCTGGCGGTGATGCAGGTCTCGGGCGGCAGCCAGAGCTTCAACAGCGTCAACACGCTGCGCCTGCTCGGCCGCTGGATGCGGATGGTCACCATCCCCAACCAGTCCTCGGTGCCCAAGGCATACGAGCAGTTTGACGAAGCCGGACGAATGCTGCCAGGGCCGCTCTACGACCGCGTCGTGGACGTGATGGAGGAATTGGCGAAGTTCACCTTGCTGACGCGCGACGTCTCGGGCCACCTGACCGATCGCTACAGCGAGCGCAAGGAGCGGGCGGAGAAGCAGGCCGAGGCTGACTTGGCAAAGCTGTCGGGAGCCACTGCCTCAGGGTGACGTTGGAGAACCGGACTACGTTTGGTCCGCTCCGCTCAGGGTGCAGATCTCCGGGTACTCGCCGCTGAGCTTTTGCAGAACCTTTTGACGCCAGGGCGTAGAGATCCTGACCTCATCCAACGAGTAGCAGGCCACGGTTGACAGGCTAGCCATTGTTCGTAAGTATCGTTTTTCGTTATCGAAATTCGATTATGGAACAGGGGCAGATCGATGCTACAGTTCCCGTATGGAGCACCGCGACCTACTGGCCGGATTTGTACGCCTGCACGTGCTGCACCACGCGGCCGAGGGCGAGGTCTACGGCCTCTGGATGATCGAGGAACTGGCCCGGCACGGCTACCGGCTCAGCCCGGGCACGCTGTACCCCATGCTCGAGGCCATGGAAGAGCGCGGCTATCTGGTCTCACGCCGCGAGCGGAACGGCCGAGCCATCCGCCGCCTCTACAGCATCACGCCGCTGGGTCGGGAGGGGCTTGCCCTGGCCATGGAGCGGATGCGCGAACTGACAGGGGAGGTGCTTCCCCCGGCCCCACCTCAGGCACCCGACAAGAAAGCCTGAGGCGCGGACCGCCTCCGTCGGGCCGCCCTGCTGCGTCAACGGAGGAATCCCTATGATCATCCAGACCCGGCGCAACCTGCTGGCCACAGGTGCTGCGTTGACCGCCGTTCCCGCCGCAACGGCGCCAGCCCGCGCGCAATCCATATCGTCCAGGGCCCCGGGCGAAGGCTTCCGCCTGGTTTTCATGCCCTGCATCCATCTCCGCCGCGACCGCCGGTCACCGGAAGGGCTAGCGGCGGCGCTACGGGCGGTCGAGGCCTTGCAGCCAAGGCCGGACCTCATCGTGACCGGGGGGGACCTCTGCCACGACCTTCGTAGCCAGTCTTACGAGCAGGCCGAGGAGATGCTCGCTCTGTTCCGTCGCCTTTGGGCCGAGAACACCACCATCCCGACGCGTCACCTGCTCGGCAACCATGACTGGGTCGGCTGGTCACGCGACGGTGCCGACCAGAGCGACCCACGCTACGGGCTGGGCCTGCCGTTGCGGTCGCTCGGCCTGGAGCGCAACTGGTACGCCTTCGAACATGGCGGCTGGCGCATGGTGTTGCTCGACGATGTCGATATGTCCCGCAAGGGCCGGTTTGTCGGCACGGTACCTGAGGAACAGCTTCGCTTCCTGCGTGAGACCCTGGCCGCGGACCCACGACGCCCAACATTGGTCTTCACGCATGTTCCGATCGTGACGGCCACCGAATTCTTCACCAAAGGCCGTGCGGAGGTGAAGGACAATGCCTGGTCGCTCGCCACCAACCGGCTGGTCGACAACCCTCAGGCGGTCATTGAAGCCGCCCGGATCGGCAATGTCCGTGCCTTCGCCAGCGGCCACATCCACGAGTTCGACCGCATCGAGGTGCAGGGTCAGACCTTCATCTGCTCGGGCTCCGTGAGCGGGCAGCAATGGGGCGGCCCGCGCAGCACGACGCCGGAGGGCTTCGGCGTGTTCGACTGCCACCCCGATGGCTCATTCGAATACGCCTACCGCGACTTTGGCTGGCGCGCTGGCTGACCAAGCTCCCTCCTTCTTCCGACCCACCCGAGGACCGACGTATGGACGCTCCACCGCAGCCTGCCACCATGACTGATGCGACCGGGGAGGCCCCGGCACGGAATTCCTTCCTCGAGATCCTGCTGATCTTCCTGCGGCTGGGGCTGACCTCGTTCGGCGGTCCGATCGCCCACCTTGGCTATTTCCGCGAGGAGTTCGTCACGCGGCGCCGCTGGCTGGACGAGAAGGGCTACGCAGACCTCGTCGCCCTCGGGCAGTTCCTGCCCGGTCCGGCCAGTAGCCAGGTCGGCTTCGCCCTCGGTGTGCTGCGCGGCGGGTTGCCCGGCGGCGCGGCGGCATGGCTCGGCTTCACCATGCCCTCCGCGCTCGTGATGCTGCTAGCTGCCTACGGCGTCGATGCCCTGACCGGCGGCACGGGCACGGGCGTGGTGCACGGCCTGAAGCTGGTGGCCGTCGCCGTCGTGGCCCAGGCGGTCTGGGGCATGGCGAATGGCCTCTGCCCGGACCGGCCGCGGGCCAGTCTGGCCATCCTGACCACCGTCGCCCTCCTGTTGCTGCCCTCGACGTTCACGCAGGTGGGCGTCCTCCTCTTGGGCGCCGCGGTCGGGCTGGCGCTGTACCGCGACGCTGCGTCGGCGGGACCCGATGCTGTTCTGCCCTTCCGGGTGCCGCGTGCAGCGGCAATGTTCGCCCTGGCGCTGTTCCCGATCCTGCTGATCGGCCTGCCCTTGCTGGTCGCGGCGACCGGCTCGCATGCCGTGGCGACGGTGGAAGCCTTCTACCGCGCCGGTTCGCTGGTCTTCGGCGGCGGCCATGTGGTGCTGCCGCTGCTCGAACGGGCCATGGTGCCCACCGGCTGGATCTCGGCGGACGGCTTCCTTGCGGGCTACGGCGTTGCCCAGGCCGTGCCCGGGCCGCTCTTCACCTTTGCCGCCTTCCTCGGTGCGGCGCAGTCTCTCTGGCCCAACGGCGTGCTTGGCAGTGCGCTGGCGCTCCTCGCGGTGTTCCTGCCCGGCATCCTGCTGATGTACGGCATGCTGCCCTTCTGGGATGCCCTGCGGCAGCGCTCGACAGCACGTGCTGCCCTGATGGGCGTCAACGCCGCCGTTGTCGGCATCCTGGCGGCGGCGCTGTTTGACCCAATCTGGACTTCCACAGTCCGCACCCCGGCCGATTTCGCCATCGCCCTTCTGGCCTTCGCGGCGCTGGTGCTGTGGCGGGTCCCGGCTTGGTTGGTGGTGGTTCTGACCACCGGCGCGGGATTGGCCGCTGCCGCGCTGCTCGGTGGGGGATGATTGGGTAGCGTGGCATCTGCTCCCGCGGACGGCGGTGTCCTGACCTCGGAGCTCCTCGGACGGATGGAGGAGATGGCGAGGGAGGGAGACGTGTCAGTGGCCAGCATCGTCGAGGTGGCGGGTTCCCGGGCGCACGCGGTCGTCCTCGTTATCCTCGCGCTGCCCGAGGCCCTGCCGTTGCCTGTTGCAGGCATGTCCACGCTTCTTGGCATTCCGTTGATGATCCTGGCGACCCACCTGGCTGCCTTTGGCTCCAAGCAGGGCATCCCGGCCGGGATCGCACGGAGAAAGCTGCCCGCGCGGTTGGTCCGCCTCGTTGCTGGGAAAGCGGCCCCGATCATGCGGTGGCTGGAGAAGCTGTCCCGGCCGCGCTGGCTCGCGCTGGCACGGCGCGAAAGGCTGCTTGCTCTGGTCTGCCTGCTGCTAGCCTTCGTCGTCGCACTGCCGATCCCGCTCGGCAACCTGCCGCCAGCGGCCTGCCTGCTCGCGATCGCGCTCGGCATGGTGCAGCGGGATGGCATGCTGGTTGCGGTGGGCCTGGCCGGGACCGCCGCATTGGCAGGCGCTTCCTTCCTTGCCGCAGATACCATCCTCAACTGGGTGACCGGTGGCTCACCCGACGCCTCGGCCGACGTCACGCGGTAGGCGCTCAACCCTGCCGAACGCCCTGTTCGTGGAAGGACAAACACCCATGACTCAGTCTTCTCGGAACCTGGTGCTGGAACCCGAACAAATCGCCGCCGGTGTGGATGCCCTGCTACTCGACCTGCGCCCGGAAGCTGACTTCCTCGCGCAACACGCGCGGGGCGCCGTCCGCCTGTCTATCGATGTGTGGGAGAAGGCTGCCAAGACACCGGGAGGCGCTCTGAGCCAGACGACTTTTTGGGCGGAGGCCATCGGGCGCCTTGGCGTCGATGGCAGCACGCAGGTCGCGGTTTACGATGACGGCCGCATGACGGAGGCAGCCCGTGCCTGGTTCATCCTGCAACATTTCGGCGTGCCCGCAACCGTGGTCAACGGCGGCTGGCCCGCGCTGCTTACCGTGCTGAAGGAAGCCGGAGCTACCGAGCAGGGCGCACCGCCGCCGCCCCGCAGGGCTGTCTTCACGCCCCGCCCTGGCTCCGGGGTGGTCGCGCTGGTCGAGCGCGTCTCGCTGCGCGATGCCCTGGCGCGGGGTACCGGCCCCCAGGTGCTCGATGCCCGTACGGCAGCGGAGTACCGAGGCGAGGATCTGCGCGCCAACCGGCGCGGCGGGCATCTGCCGGGGGCGAGGCACTTGGCCCATGCCGCTCTGCTTGGGCTTGATGGCAGGCTCCGCGCGCCTGAGGATCTCCGTGGGCTTATCGATCAGGCGGGGTTCAACCCAGGGGAGCGCGTCGTGACGCACTGCGACGGCGGTGGACGCGCAGCCTTGGCGGCCTTGGCGGCGGCGCAGGCAGGCTACTCGGATGTCGGTGCCTATTACCTGAGCTTCGCCGACTGGGCGGCGGATGAGGCCTGCTCCTTGGAGCGGTGATCGGATCCTCAGCAGGAGACCGGGACAACCCATCCACGAAGGAAGCACATGAGCCGTGCTGTACAGGAGATTGTTCCGTTGCGGCGGTACCCTCGGGGCTGCAAAGCGGAACCAGCCGGGCTTCCTCCCCGGCGTGAACGCCAGGGCTTCCGCGCGGGATCAGAGTGAGGCTTTGTTGGCCAGGGCGCACGCGCTCGGTGCCGACCTGCTGGTCATGAGTGCTTACCCGCACAGCCCACTGCGCGAGTTCGTCCTGGGCGGCGTGTCGCGGTTCATGCTCGAGCACGCGGACCTGCCGCTGCTGATGCGGCATTGGCAGGGGAGGACAGGGCCTGGGCGCTAACGTGCTACCGTAGCGGTCTGAAAGCACCTTGGCCCTGCGTCATTGAATTGCGGATGGTGACTGCCCAGCAAGCCAGTCACGCTCCACTCCCCAAAGAGTCTGCGCAACCCACTCCCTTGCCATCCGCCATGTCGCCTCTGGTCCTGAACGGCGGCCGTATGGTGAAAAACAACAGCGGCTGCGGAACTTGCATGCGGGCAGGCAGGAGATCATTACGGTCATACGAGCAACAGGCAAGTCGCAAGTGTGTCGTCATCGGCTGCAACGTTGGCGATTCATGCTCCTGCTCGAAAGCGCTTTGTCAACATTGCATGATAAGGAACCGTCAGCGGTGGTTCACCACCTCATGGCGCCCATGAACATCTCCCAATAGGCCTCCGCACCACCCTGGAAGGTCAGGCGTGACGAATCCCGACCATGGGATGCGAAGCCCAACGGCCGCATAAAGATGTCTTCCTTATCGGCCTCGACGAGCAGACACTCATTGTAGCCGCCCGGCCCCATGTTCTCGCTGGATGAGTAGGCGATTCCTCTGGGACTCTGCTCCATGGCAATGTGGCAGTAGGCCCGCTTCTTGCCGCCGACGTAGGCGACGGCAGAGAACTTGTGCGCGTCGATACGCTTGAAGCGGGTCTCAACGCCTTCGTTCCGGGCCTGAAGTTCCTGAAGCGAGTTCTCGAAGAATTTGGCCATGAAGTCGAAGGCGTCCTCCCGGAACTGGTCGATGTCGGCCTCGGTGAAGGTCTTCGGGAGCCTAAGGTTGCTCGATCGCGGGCCAGGTGCCGCCGCCATGGAGGACGGCACTGCTGCGGCGGGTGCCTGCCGTGGCGAGGGTGGTGCCTTCATCTCGCTGAGCGCTGCCTTCAAGGCCTCGACCACCTGCATGAAGCCCTCATCAAGGTCCGGGAAACTGATGACCGGCTTTCCATCCCTCGGCGTCGCCATGAGCTTGCGGAACGGCGTGCCACTCCAGTCACAGCGGCGCAGGATGACGGGGATGACCCGGGCCTCCTTGGCTTCATGCCGTTCCAGTGCCCGCATCATCTCCTGATCATAGCAATAATCCGAGTTGATGAAGTCGGCGCTGACCAGCAGCAGGATGACATTTGCCGCTTCCAGCGCGCTGCTGATGGTGTGGTCGACCTCGCTGCCAGCGGTGATCCGGCGGTCATGCCAAGTTTCGATGACGCCTTGACGCTTCAGACCCGAGAGATGGACCTCGAGCTTGTCCCGCAACGCCTCGTCGGCGTGGCAGTAGGAGAAGAAGACGGAAGCCACTGTTGACACGCCTCCTGCGGAAAGTCGGGGCCAGATCTCAACATTGGCTCCTCACTGGCTCAAACCTACAGGGAAGATCTGGTTTCATCCGCCGAGTTGCCGCTCTCCGTTCAGAGCGCGCTCGGCCCAGTGACACGGCTCAGAACTACTGGCAACAGCGCCAGCACCATCAGGATGTTCACCATCGCTGCCCCGCACAGGACAGCCAGCGTTGCCTGCGTGCCGAAGCTGTCCAGCAGCCAGGCGCCGAGGAAGGGCGAGGCTGCCTGCGCGATGAGGGTTGGCATCGCGATGCGGCCCATCAGCACGGCGTAGCCCTCCTTGCCGAAGAGCGCCAAGGGCACCGTCCCGCGCGCGATGGAGCGGATGCCGCTGCCCATGCCGTAGAGGACGATGCCCGCCGCCACGATGCCCGGCGCGCCCACCAGCATGCCCAGGCCGACGGCCACCAGAACAGCCGAGGCGACCAGGCTCCAGATCGGATGCGCCTTGCTGCCGAAGAGCATCTCCAGCACACGGGCACCGACCTGGGCGGGCCCGATCAGCGTGCCCAGGGTAACGGCCGCCGCCAGGGCCAGCCCCTGGGATTGGAGCAGGGTCAGCAGGTGGACGGAGATGACGGTCATGATCACCGCGGCCAGGGTGAAGCCCGCCGCCAGCATGGCGAAGGCGTAGCGCTGGCCCGCCCGCACATGGCCCGGCACCGGAGCGGCCTTGGCGGCCTTGGCGGCCTTGGCGGCCGTGGATGCCAGGATGGGCTTGGCGGCTTCACGCGGCACCCCGAACAGGTAGAGCGGCAGCACCACCGCAAGATGGATGGCGGAATAGGTCAGGCAGGCGCCGCGCCAGCCCAGGTGGTCGACCAGCAAGGCACTGAGTGGCCAGCAGACCGTGCTGGCGAAGCCGCCGAACAGGGTGACGTGGGTGATGGCCGGGCGGGCATGTTCGCCATACAGCCGCCCCAGCGTCGAGAAGGCCGGGTCATAGAGCCCGGCGCCCATGGCCAGCCCGAGGACGATCCAGGCCAGCACAAACACCGGCAGGCTGGGTGCCAGCCCGAGCAGCAGCAGCCCGGCGGAGAAGAGGACGGCGCTGGCCGCCAGAACGGGCCTGCCGCCGCGCTGTTCGATCAGGAAGCCGATGCGCGGCGACACCAGGCCCGACACCAGCATGCCGATGGACAAGGCGCCCATGAGCCAGGTCAGCGGCCAGCCGGTGTCCGCCACCACAGGCCCCGCCAGCACAGCCAGCAGGTAGTAGGAGGAGCCCCAGGCGAGGATCTGGGCGACACCGATGGCGGAGACGACCGTCAGCTTGGAGCGGCTGGTAGCCGGACCTGCGGAGCCAGCACCGGCCGGAATGGCGGCTTGGCTCATTCGGCAGGCTCGGCCGAGACGGCCACCTTCTGATCAGCAGTTCCGCAGCAGGGCGCGTCCTCCGCCATTTCGGGCTTTGGCGCGCAGCAGGTGCCCTGGGGCGTTGCGGGCGTGCAGCAGGAGGATGCCGCGTCAGCGTCCGCAGGCAGCACGCGGCTGCTGCTGCACACGCCGGTCTGCGGCAGGTCGAGTTCCACCCGGCGCGCAGCCTCAATGTCGCCCGCCAGGAAGGCGGCGATCGAGCGCACCTGTTCGTAACCGGTGGCCAGCAGGAAGGTCGGGGCCCGCCCGTAGGAGGTCATGCCCGCCAGGAAGAGCCCGCTGTCCGGCTGCTGGAGCTCGATGGCACCATGCGGCCGCACGGTCCCGCAGGAGTGCAGATTGGGGTCGATGAGAGGCGCCAGGACGCGAGGGCACTCCAGCGCCGGGTCCAGGTCGAGGCGGACCTCCCGCAGGATGGAGAGCTCAGGGCGCAGGCCGGTGGCCACCACCATCTCGTCCGCCTGAACCAACAGGCCGCTGCTGTCGAGGACATCCAGCGAGCCGTCCGTCTGGCGGCGGACCTCCTCCACAGCGAAGGGCGCCAGCAAGTGCACCCGGCCATCTTCGACATAGGCCTTCAGCCGCTGCCCCAGGGCGCCACGCTCTAGCAACTGGTCAGCCGCGCCGCCCCCATAGGCCCGCGTTAGATCAGGGCTGCGTGCCGCCCAGATGACGGTGGTGCCCGGCGCCTGATCGGCCAGGGCGACGAGGTCGATGAGGCTGCCGATGGCCGAGTGGCCAGAGCCGACGACCAGCACGCGCTTGCCCGCGTACCGGCCTCGCTCGGCGCCCAGGACGTCCGGCATGCCGTAGCGGATCCGGTCGGCGGCTGTTTGCTCACCGACGGCGGGTAGGCCGGAGGCGCCCGCCGGATTGGGATGACCCCAGGTGCCGGTCGCCACTATGACGGCCCGCGCGAGCAGGCGGCCCTCCTGGCCCCCGCTCTGGAACCTGACCTCGAAGGGTTGCTGCTCACGGCCAGCATCGCGGACCTTGCCCGCCCGCGACCGCGCGATGCCGGTCACCCGGGTTCTCAGCCGCAGGCAGGCGGTGATCTCCGGCAGGGCGGCCAGAGGTGCCAAGTAGTTCTCGACGAGTTCGCAGCTAGTTGGGAACGCTTCGGCATCCGGCGCCGCCCACCCATGCCGCTCCAGCAGCGCGCGGCAGGCCTTGTCGATGTTGTAACGCCAGGGGCTGAACATGTGGACATGGCCCCAGTCCCGGGGCGCCGTGCCGACCGAGGGACCGGCTTCGAACACCACCGGCTCGAGGCCGCGCTCCAGCAGGTGCGCGGCGGCGGCTAGGCCGACCGGACCACCGCCGATGATGGCGATGGGCAGCGATCCAGCGTTCGCAGAGCCCTCAGGGGCCCTGTTCTGAGGGGCAGGCTTGGCGGAGCAGCAAGAGCTCATCTCATGTTCCCCTTCATGATGCCTCGATGGGCGATGCATATGGGCAAACTAACGGTCAGCATGGGCAGGCGCCCTTGGCCTTGCGGCGGGCCTTGGCGACGCGGCCGGTTTCGGTCAGGGCGGCTGTGGCATCCATCCAGGCCTCCAGGCCAACCCTGAAAGCCTCCCGGCCCTTGTCGGTTAGAGTGTAGACCTTGCGTTCACGGCCGGAGACGACCTCAGATTCCGAGGTCAGGTAACCGCCCTGCTCGAACTCCCGGAGCGTCGGATACAGGGCACCCTCCGAGGGCGAGCAGCAGCCATTGGTAGTCCGTTCCACGGCGCGCGCGATGTCGTAGCCATGCGCCGGGCCGTCATGCAGCACCTGCAAAACGAAAAAGCGGCTCAGGGCCATTTTGATGGTCCCGGCCCAATAACTTCTGTCCGTAAAGTCCGGAGAGGGACGGGCGACAGCTTGGACGGCGGGCTGCTTGGACATATCGGCAGGCTATACCTCGGAGGAAGAGGTATCAAGGCGGCTCGTTGGCTCCGGTGAGCTCGGTTCCACCACTAGCTGGCCTGTAGCGCTATGTCCGGTCTTGGGAAGCTGCTCACGTTAAGCAATCGGCTGCTTTGGGCGCTGAGCAGACTGGCAGGACAGGAGGAAGGACAGCATCGCCAAGACTTAGCAATAGGCGCCTGACGCAAGGATAGGACCCAAAAATGCCTTCACCTCCGCAACCAGAGGTTCTATAAACACCCCGCCCCAGCATTAGGGGCTCCTCCCGCGGTCCTAAGGTCATACTTAGGACGGCATTTGGCAGACCATCAGTGTGTCCTAGTGTCGCATTGCATGACCTCTGCTTGGTTGGTGGCTGTGTCATTGACAAGGCCGCTGGGGCACGAAAGGGAGCCCAGAGCATGGATTTCAAGCGCCTGCTCGGCCTCGCTCGCGGTGTCATGGGGGTGCTGATCTTGGTCGCCAAGTTCATTCTCCTCGTCATGAAGATCGTGAGCGAGGCCACTAACTACCGGTCGTATCCCTATGCAGCAGGTCTACTCCCATCGCTTCCGGACACCCAAAGGGCTGGAGATCTTCGTTCCCACGCCTGAAGGCAGGAAGCTCGGCGAGGCCATTGCAGAACGCGTTCTAAATACCTGGCCACCACCAGCGTACTTCTATCATTTCAGGTCCGGAGGGCATGTGGAAGCGGCGCGCCTTCACACGATGAACACAGTGTTCGCCCGGCTCGACATCCAGGGCTTCTTCGACAGCGTCACGCGGTCGAAGATCGACCGCGCCCTGAGGTCACTCCGGATTCCCAAGGCGGATGCCCTCGACTATGCGACCCTCAGCACGGTGAACAAGGCATCGGGACGCAGCCTGCCCTTCGGGTTTGTGCAGTCGCCTGCCCTTGCTTCGCTTGCCTTGGACAGGTCGGCTCTCGGGAAGGCCCTCTGGTCGCTACGCCGTGCCGGTGAGGTCGCCCTGTCCGTCTACATGGATGACATCCTTGTCTCTGCCCGCGACGTCGCCCAGGTGGACGCCGCTGTAAGCGTATTAGACCGCGCGGCCGCGATGGCGGGATTCATTCTGAGCCCGGCGAAGCGACAGGTCGGCGTGCCAGAGGTCGAGGCGTTCAACCTGAGGATGGCGAAGGATTTTCTCGAAGTCTCGCCGGAGCGAATGGCAGCCTTTGCCGCTACCGAGAGAACCACAGACGGTGCAAAGGAGCGCGCCATCGTTGGGTATGTCGCAACGGTGAATGAGGCGCAATCCTTGGTCCTTGAGGAAGTTTTCGGCCTCACCGACCCCCTGGAGGTTCCTGCGTCAAAGGTGTAGTCCCGCCACTTAGGCCACCCGCTAGCCTTGAGTGCGTCCACGGGAGCCGTGTGCTCCGGATGTGTTCGGGCTCGTTGTCATGCATCATCAGCCCGGAACACAACGCGCCCGGCGCCCTCGTCATAGTAGAGCCAGCCGCCGGTGACCGCGCGCAGGTGTCCGAGACGCTCGTAGAACACTGGCGTCAGCAGTTTGAGGCTGTCGTGCACCGGCAGCGGCTCCCGCACGCCGCTGTCGACCCATTTGCGCAGCCGATCCTCGTAGCAATGCGGCCAGGACGACGCGTTATCGCTCTCCGAGATCCAGGCCAGGGCGTCGGCGAGTTCGAGCCTTGGATTCCGGGAGACCATCTCCTCGTAATCCTGTTTCCAATTTTGCCAGCGCTCGACGATCTCCGGCGACACCTTGTCGTGCAGCCAACGCTGGAGGATGAAATTGAAGGCTGAATGCGGCTGCGGACGCCACGTCGTCATCCGGCTCACCCGCTCCCCGGCGGCGGTGAGCGCCTCCCGGGTGTCCTGGCAGAGGGCCAGGAAGCGGACGCGCGCCTCCTTCTCGCCCACGGTCAGCAAGAAGGCGTCTTCGGCCTCCTCGGCCTGTGCCGCCTCCCAGTCCTGTGGCGGCCCACTCATGCGCGCGCCATCCCCTGGTCGCGCGCCGCCAGCACCCCCTCGACCAGGCGCCGCAGAACCCGGAGCGAGCCGCCCCGCCACGCCTGCTGGATGGCGGCGAGCTCGACCCCGTCCACCGGCGCGCCCCATGACTGATGCCAGCCGATGTCGTCCACCGTCCGGCGGATGATGTGGTTGGCGAGGGCCTCGGCGTGCTCGGCGCACGGGGAGGGGAACCGGATGATCCGGCAGCGGTCGCGGAGTGGCGCCGGGATGCCCTCCAGGCTGTTGGCGGTGGCGAGCCAGATGGCGTGGCCGAGATCCACCGGCGCCTGGAGGAATGGGTCCAGCCAGCGGCAGGCGCTCTCCGGCTCCAACATGCCGAGCAGGGCGTCGAGCAGGTTGCCGTTGTGCTTGCCTGTGGCGACCTTTTCGACTTCGTCGAGGATGATGCCGGGCGCTGCGGTCCGGTAGCGGCGGGCGAGGGCCACCGGCATGCTCGGCTCGCCGCTGTGCCAGCGCCGTGGCGTGCCTGCGATCGAGGCATCGGATGCGCCGCCGCAGGGATAGATCTGATGGCGAACGCCCACGAGCTCGAGCAGGCGGCGCCCAAACGTCGACTTGCCGCATCCCGGGGCGCCGACGAGGATTGTTGGCCTCAGGCGGACGGTCTCGCGGCCCTGGAGATCTCGGAGGAGGACCTCGGCGACCTCCACGGCGTGCGGGAACTCGTAGGCCAGGCGCCGGAGGCTGCGCGGCACGGCGTCGACGTCGACCGTCGGCAGCGGCAGGGCCTTGCCGACGAGCTCCTTCCAGGGCTCCAGCGCCTCCTTGGCTTCTTTGTTTCCGGTGCCACCGAGCTCGCGGACAACGACGATGCCAGGCATCACAGGCGTCTCCTCGTCATCCACAGCGGCCTCGAACACGGCGTCCAGGTCCTCGGGGCAGTCATAGTTCGGCACCCGGAGCATCCCCCGGCGGCGAGGCGCGGCGGAGTTGGCAGGACTGCGTGGCTCTGCTTCCGAATTCGCCTTGCCCTCCTCCGCCTGCTTCGCCTCGCCATCGAAGTAGGCCACGAGCAGGCGCATGTGAGCATGCGCAGCCATCGCCGCCTTGACGCGGTGATCGTCCCAGCGGCCCAACTTACCCCCGACAAGGCTGACGGGCCGGGCATCCGTGGAGATAGAGAGCCAGCCCATGGCCTGCTCGGTCAAATCCGCGCTCTCTGCGGACGAGGTGTCGGTGTCCATCGCCAGGCGGCTGGCAAGCTGGGCCATGCTGATGCAGGCGCCGGAATCACCCAGGATGGCGGCGTACAGGACGGCGCGGTTGGCGCATTCCTTGGCATCGGGGCCCGTGTAACCCCGATTGCCGACGCCTTGGCGCAGCAGGTCCGCAGCCGCGAGGCAGGACCTGGCATCAGGGGAGTGCTCGACGTCCCGGATCGCCATCTGCACGAACAGATCGATGTCCGATTCCAGCTTCAGGCGCCGCAGGACGCGCTGGCACCAGGCGCTGATGTCGGCCGTCACGCTGTCTTCGAGGTGCGGGCTGTCGGCAAGGAGCTCACGGACGGAGGGCAGATGACGGCCCTCTTTGGCGGCCTTCCAATGTCGCTTCCGGATGCGACCATAGCGCGCGTTGGCCTCGTCGTCGTTGAGGATGCGCTTACGCGTGCGGGAGGTGGAGTTGTCGATCATGGACGCGCTCCTGCTGCTGTTCTCGGATCGCCGGATGACCGGCGGGCGCGCAGGAGGCGGGGGCTACCTGCGCAGGCAATTGCCTATCGAGAGAGGGGCGCGGGAACGCATGAGGGGCTCCGTTCTGTGGCGGGATAGAAGCCGAAAAAGCGATCTATGTCAATGCTTTGCGGGATTTCACCGACTTGCGTCTGCCCGTCCGGCGCGGCGCCGATGGTTTTGGTCGATGAGGGGGCTTGATCACCGGCGGCAACGCGAGGACCGCGTCAACGACCGGCTGCGGTCCATCCCGGAGGAGCTCGCACTCCCAGGCGACGATCAGGTGCCAACCCATCTCGCGCAGGACGGAGTCGTTGCGTTGGTCCCGGGCGACGTTCTCCGCGAACTTGCCCTCCCAGAACTCCAGCCTGCTCTTCGGCGTCCGCGTCAGGGGGCAGCGGGGGTCCGGATGCCGGTGCCAGAAGCATCCCCTGACCTCGACGATGCAGCCCCGGCTCGGCAGCACGATGTCGGGGCGCCCGGGGAGCCGCTTGTCGTGCAGCACGTAACGCAGGCCAGCGGCGTGCAGGGCCCGGCGCACCAGCATCTCCGGGCCGGTGTCCTTGCCTCGGACGAGTGCCATCTGCGCGCTGCGGGCGGCATCGGTCAGGAGCGGATCGCCTCCAGCATGTAGGGGTACTCGCGCGTCTCCTGGTAGACGACGATCCGGCCGTGCAGCACCGTGGCCTGGTAGCCGGTGGGAAGGCCGGTCATGGCTGCGGTAAGCACGCCGCGCACCGTCTTGTCGCCCTGGAGCGCGGGCATCACGCGGTCATTCGGCAGGCCGCCGTGTCGGAGCAGGTACGGAATTCGCTGCTTCAGGGCGTCCAGGGCCTGGGGGATAGGCAAGGCTTCGTCGGGAAAATCTGGAACCGGGAAGTCGATGTCGACCGGGAATTCCTTGTCGAATTTCGCGGGCTGCTGGCCGTCGCGGTTCCGGCCAGGGTCGTTGGAGCCGAAACCGGAGTTGTTCCAGGCCAGCGCGCCCGGCATCCGGGCCCGCATCTCCCGGATGAGGATGGCTTCGGCGTCTAGCGCCGCGAAGACCAGGATCCGGACCGCCTTGAAGCGCATCTCGGCCGGGTCGAGGTTCTGGCGGCCCTGGACGGTCCAGGCATGCCGGGCGAGCCGGTCGCGGAACCCGTGAGTGGTGTCCGTCTTGCCCGCGTAGACCGGCTTGGGATCGTCGCCGCGGAACAGCATGTAGGCGCCCTTGGAGCGCTCCGGCAGCGCCTCGACATGCTCCAGCGTCAGGGGCGTCTGCTCCAGGCCGTCGAAAAAGACCGGCAGCTTCTCGCGGAGGACCTGCTCGACGTCGAGCTCAAACTCGCCGTAGCCCTGGATGACCCCGCCGTGCCCCTCGGCCGGGAGCAGGACCGGCGCCACGAGGGATGCCGTTGCCTCGTCGGGGCCTATGGATGCCTCGTCGTCTCCCGTATCGGACATTCCTTAGCGCCCGCCCCCTATTTCCTTGCGATCGCGCCGGACTAACAGTCCGATCCTCAGAAATCAAAGTCCTGCTGGTTTGTCCGCGCCTCACGGGCCTCCTGCGCGTTGCTTTCCTCGACCTCGTCGCTATCGGCCGCCGCCTCGGAGATTTCGGCGGAGGTACGTCCCACTTGGCGGAAACTGTCGAGCATGAGTTGCATGATGTCCTCGACATCCCGTCGGGGAGGGTGTTTGGCGAAGTGCGCGGCCAGCTTGGCTGTGATGGTCTCGGGCGTCATGCCTGTGCGGACCTCGTTGCCGGTGGCCCAGTTCCGGCCGGGATGCATGACGTCCCATGGGCTCCGCTTATTGCGCCGCATTTCGGAGTCATCACCGTGCTTGGAGATGCCGAAGCAGATCTTTGTCTCGGCATTCCAGGCGGGGCGGAAGATCTCGATGAGATGCTTCTCGGCGACGAGTTGGGCGTTGGTGGCGCAGACCAGGCGGCGGCAATGGAAGTCGGCGACGCGCAGCGGGTTGGGAAGGTTTTGGGCCAGCGCGTAGTCCTCGGCCCGCTTGATGGCCCTTCGGTGGTCTGACAGCCTTCCGAACAGCCGGACACCCTGCTCACGGGGCGTCGCCGCCCGCGGCTCGGCCGGATCCGCCTTGCCCACGTAGAGTGGGGTCTCGGTGCCGGTGACCTCCTCGTAAGCCGGATGCAGGCCATGGTAGTAGATGGCGTAGACGCCGCTGCCGTAGGTCGGCCGGATCAGGGAAAGTGGAATGCGGTCCTGTGCCAGCAACGCCATGACCACCAAGCGGCCGACGGTGTCAGGATTGCCCGGATCGAAGCTCGCGTCGGGATCGGCGACCGGGTCGATTCGCTCGCGGTAGCCAGACAACTGCCGAGCGTAGGAGTCGAAGCTCTCACGCAGGTCCTTCGCGGCCTTATTGGACAGGCCGATATGCCCCGGCAGCCGGTCGAGCGCCGCTCGAGCCACGCTCATCGGATCGAGCCCGTCGGAATAGGGCGGGCTCGTGATGACGTGGTCGAGTGTCTCCGTCAGGCGGCGTTCTTTTTCGTCGCGCGCACGTTTGCGACCTGGTCCGCGAGCCATCTTCCCACCGCCTCCGCAAGCTGCACCGGCACAGCGTTGCCCATCTGCCGCATGGACTCGCTCCAACTGCGCGGGAACTCATAATCGTCTGGAAGCCCCATCAGGCGCGCGGACTCCCGGATCGTGAAGTAGCGCACCGTGCCGTCGTCGCGGTACATCATGTTCTCGCCGCCCGGCACGCCGTGGTCGCCCGCCTTGAGGGCTTTGGCGGGCAGGTCCAGGGGGCTGCCGGTGTGGCCGGGGTAGCTGCGCGCCCCGGGCTGGAACACGTGACCGTTCTTGCCGTCCGGCTCGCCGAGATCGTGGAAGGCGTCCCGCACCGTAATCCAGGCATCACCCGGCGGCTGGATCATGGTGTTCTTGAGCCTGTGGACCAGAGAGGCGTCGGCTTGGAGCAGCGGCTTGCGGCTCTCGGCGGGGATGCCGTGCCGCTCCCAGTACACGCCGGTGATGAACTGGTCCCAGATAAGGCGCTCGCGGCTGTGCGTCCGCTTCAGCAGCGGCGGTTCGTAGCCCGCGTCGGCGCGGACGCCCAGGAACAGGATGCGGCGCCGGTTCTGCGGCGCGCCGAACTCCGCCGCGTTCACCGACTGGATGACGACGTTGTAGACCTTGGGCTGGCGCGACTTCGAGAGGCGCTTGAGGTGCTCCTCATGCGTCTCACCTGCCTTCCGGGTGAGGTGCGGACGCTCCAGGCTGGCCTTCACCCAGGCGACGTAGCCCTCGAAGCGCTCGCGCAGCAGTCCGAAGACGTTCTCGAAGGCAAAAGCCACCGGCGTCGCCTCGCGGACGGCTCGCACCGCCTCCGGCCACATGTCGCGCGCGTCGTCGGGACCCAGCGCCTTGCCGCCGATCCCGAACGGTTGGCACGGTGGTCCACCGGCCAAAACATCGACGCCCCTGTACTTGGTCCAGTCGACGTTGCGCACATCCTCGCGCTCGTAGGGCCAGTCCGCCACATGCTCGAGCTTGCGCATGATGTTGTGGGCTACAGTCTGGGCGGCGTCGTGGTCCCATTCGACCAGGAGCTCGTGCTTGAAGCCAGCGCGCGACAGGCCGAGCGCCAACCCGCCGCAGCCCGAGAAGAGCTCGGCCGAGGTGAGGTTGTCAGGCCGCATCGGATCGCGCCTTCCTTGGAGCCGGAGGGGAAGCGGGGCGCTGGGCCGGAAGATCCAGGAGAAGTCCCCCCTCGGCCTGCTCGATGGCGCGTTCGATGGCCATGGCGACGACGTGCGACACGGAGACGCGGTCGCGGTCCGCCATGCGTTGCAGCGCCTCGGCATGAGTCACGGGTATGCTGGCCGAAATCCTAGTCGTCGCGACGCGCACACGCTTCCCCATAGCCCGGCCTCCGCAGCGGCCAGAAGAAATCCGGCCAAATCAGTGCTGCAATCCGCGGCACCTTGCAGCATATTCCTCGGGGCGCATACCCGATTCGCCAAGGATTGTCGACGAACATAACGTGAATGCTTGTGAATGGTGGCGCCAGAGGAACAGGATTTCCATGCAGGCTAAGAACCCCCGCTGGATCGTGCTCGTAGCCGATGGTCGCTACTCAACCATCGGCCGCCATCGGGAGCCGGACGCCGATGATATCGCGAGGATCGAGGACGGGCTGCGCCACGCCGGTGTCAGCGGCTGGCTGGCGATCATGAGCCAGTCGGCCTACTCGCCTGGGCTGCCGGAGGTGGTCGAGGTCAGGCCTTTAGGAGATCCATCAGAGCCTTTCGAGACTGGACGAATCCGGCTCCTGGCTCGCCTAGAAGCCGAGCGGCAAACCTCGTAGGTCGGATCATCCAGCAGATGCCAGCTACATTGGGATGGCGCACCTACGAGCGCATCGTCGCCGCAGTTGAAGCCGAGCACATTGGAATCGAGATCTCGGTGACCCCAAACGCGCGCATCCGGGGCGCGATTAGCGGTTACACGCGCCAGATCGACGTCCTGTTGGATCTTCGTTGGTCTGATGATGTGTCGGCTCGGACCATCGTCGACGCCAAGCTCCGGCGACGGAAGGTGGACATCAAGGAGGTCGAAACCTTCATAGGCATGATGGCGGACTGTCGCGCGTCTCGCGGCATCCTGGTGTGTTCGTCGGGTCATACGGCGGCGGCCCTTGCCCGGGCGCAGGAGGTGGTCACGATCCGGCTTTTGGCGCCGGACGACGTGGATGAATTCCTGTGGTCATCCTACGAGCCATGCCTTGGCCGATGCTGTGACCGCGTTCCCGCCGAGCGGAGAGGCTTGGTGCTGTGGGACGCGCAACATGTCCTTCCAGTGGACCCCGGATGGGATATCACCTTCACCGGCAAATGCGACGTCTGCCACCAGTTCCATGTCTGGTGCTGGAATTGCGGCCTACGCTTCGCTGTGCCTGACGAGCGTCAACTCGGATGCGGATGCGACGGGCGTCTGTGGGCGTCGGCGATCGAGCAGGCCGAGGACAACCAACTCAACGCCGCACACCTCCTGATGGTGAATGAGTGCCTGGATCCATCACAGGGGCCGGTGTGGCTGGACCGGCGCGCCTTACGCTGAACTCTGGCCACAGTAGCACTGGCAGGTTGTCTCATCCTGCGAGGCAGCGCCTTAGGCGCTCGCCACCTGAAGGTGGCGCAAATCGAGTTCCGGATAGCGGAGGAGGTTCAAGGTTTCCGCGGCTGCGCGAAGACCTGGACCCTTGTCATATCGCTCCCGTCCTTCACCGCCGCCTTGCGAGTGGCCAAGAAGGTAGGCGACGTGGCGCTCCTGCTGCCAGTCGGTGATGGCATCCCGCAGCCTGGTGTTCGCAGTATGCCGGAAGGCGTGCATCCCGACACCTTCGCGGTACAGATGCACCGCCTTCCGGTATTGCACGAACCAGCGGGTCATCCGCGGACCGCGCTTGCCGTCCTTGCCCTGAGGGCGAAGGTCAGGGAACAGCGGGTCTCCAGGATCACGCGCGGTCCGCTGAACATGATCCAGAAAGCCAAGCCGGATGATCTCGGAATGCAGGGGCACGGTGCGGGTGGCGTTGGCGGTCTTGAGGCGCCGCCTGGCCCCATCCTCCGTCTCCGACTCGACCAGCCGCACGGCCCAGGTGCCCTCATCGCAGCAGACATCCCGCCGGTACAGGTCCGCGTACTCCTCCAGGCGGGCGCCGTGGAAGAGCGCCAGCAACGGGAGCCAGAACCGGGCATCCCGGAGGATCTCCGGGCCTCGTTCGCTGCGGAAATGCGGGTGACAGCCTGTCCAGACGGGGCTGGCGAATAGCGCCTTCAACTCCGCGGAACTCCATGCGTCCCGCTGGTCCCTGGCACCCTTTTCAAGCCGGAAGCGGTGCCCGTCGACCAGTTCCGCCCGGGCGGCGCCCGACAGATGCCCCTGGTCGACGACGAATCCGAAGAACTGCGAGAGGGCGCTCAGGTGCCGTTTCACGGTCCGGTCGCTAAGCCGCTCTTCTTTCGCCTCGTCCGCCCGCGCGATGATTTCGGCCAGTGAGCGCGCCTTGTCCTTCGGCGACTTGCCGTAGGTGGCGGGCAGGCGCCGGAGCGTTCCCAGGAAGCGCGTGATGTCGCCCCGGTCGTACGCGTCAGCGGAGCGGTCGCCACATTCCTCCAGGAACCGCCGCAGGGTGCCGCGCTCCTGGCCGATGACTTGGTGCGTCATCTCGTCCACATCGCGCCGACGCCCGAAGAACGACTCCACGAGCGCGGAGAGCGGCGGCCTGCCGGGCTTGGCCTTCCTCGGCCCCGGGGTGACCCCGGCCTCCCGGTCCGCGACGCGGCGTGCAACGATCAGGTCGACTTCGGCCTTGGCGGCGGCCGCGGCCGACACCTCCGCCCGCTTCTCCGCGCGCGCCTCACCGATCTGCGCTACAGCCGCCTTAATCTCCTGGAGCCGGGCTCGGAGGCCATGCCACTCAGCCGATCGCGCGGCTTCCCGAACCTCGAGCTTGTCTGTGAGCCGCTCCATTGAGTGGAGGAGCCGCTGGCCGTCCTCACGGCTCAACCCAGGCAGAACGTCGGCGGCGTGCCGGAAGAGCAGATCGAGGGCCGCATCGTCGTCCGCCGCAACGGCCTCCGCCAACTCCGCAGTGGTGGGGGAGGCCCAGAGCGGCTCCGCCAGGAGGCGGTGGATGATGAGTTCGGCTTGCTCTTGGCTCAGCGACTTGTAGGCCATGGTCCGGAACGCGGTGTCGGTTGTGAGCCATGCTTGGCGGGCCCGTTCACGGGCCGTTCTAGCGCAGGTGGTCTGCAAACTGCGATTGATTTCGACGCGGCCGATGAGCGTCCGGAGCGCATCGGGAACCCGGCGGCGGAACCAGTAGGTGCCGCTCCGGCGGCGGAGATTGCTGCCCATCCATGCCCCATGTGGAACAGGGTTGTGGAACAGGCTTGTGGAGCATGCGCCCCTCACGGCCTGGTCTGGCAGCTAAGTTGTTGGAATGCCTGCTGTGGCTGGGGAACCTGGATTCGAACCAAGACTGCCCGAGTCAGAGTCGGGAGTTCTACCGTTAAACTATTCCCCACCAGCCAATCGGCGGTGACGGCGATATAACGCTGGCGCGGGCAGGGTGCAAGCCGTCTCGTGAATCGTTCCGCACTGCGATGCGAAACTTCTTGCTCTCGCCGTCCGCAGGCCGGATCATGGAGAAAGCCCCCGTGTTGCCGCCGCGCCGGCGGTGATGGGAAGGCCATATCGTCATGCCAGAAGCTGTGTCCCGCCCTGCCAACTCCCTGTCACGCACATGCCCGGATCGCGCCGTCGGGACGTTTGCGGCCATTGACCTGGGCACCAACAATTGCCGGCTTCTGGTGGGCGCCCCGACTTCCTCCGGTTCCTTTCGCGTGTTGGACAGCTACAGCCGCGTCGTCAGACTGGGAGAGGGGCTCGCCACCCATGGGCTGCTTTCCGAAGGGGCGATGAGCCGGGCGCTCGCCGCACTTCAGACCTGCGCCCAGAAGCTCGTACGCCGCCCTCTGCGCCGGCTTCTCGCCGTCACCACCGAAGCCTGCCGCCAGGCCCGGAACGGCCCCGCCTTCGTGGCGGAGGCACGTGCCGCGACCGGGCTGCCGATCCGCATCATCTCGGCGCGGGAGGAGGCGGAACTTGCGATGGAATCCTGCGCACCGCTGCTGCGCGCGCAGGACCGGCGTGCGCTGCTCTTTGATATTGGCGGCGGCAGCACCGAGATCGCCTGGATCCGCAGCGAAGCGCGCGGTTCCACCGAGCTGATCGGCTATGTCTCGCTGCCACTTGGTGTTGTCACTCTTGCCGAGCGGGCCGGGCTCTGTTGCGGCACCCCGGAAGGCTTCCGGCGCGTGGTGGACGAGGTGGCCGAGGAACTCTCCCGCTTCGACCGGGTGCACAGCATCGCGCGCGAGATGCGGGCAGGCGGCGTGCGGCTGATGGGCACCAGCGGCACCGTCACCACCCTCGCCGGCGTGGCGCTGGCGCTGCCACGCTATTCCCGCCCCCTGATCGACGGCCGCGTGTTGGACACCGAGGCCGCTGATCAGGCGCTGCGCGACCTCTTCGCCCTGGGACCGGAGGGCCTGAAGGAGCATCCCTGCATCGGGCCGGAGCGCGCCGACTTCGTGCTGCCGGGCTGCGCCATCTATGCGGCGATCCGGCAGGTCTGGCCCTCCTCCTCCGTCACGGTCGCCGATCGGGGGCTGCGGGAGGGCATGTTGCTGCGCATGATGCGGCAGGAGCGGGCGGCGCCCCGCCGTGCTGCATCATGGCACCGGGCGGCGGCGCACCCCGCTCCTTGAGGATGAACGACTGTGAAACTACCGAGTGAGGCCGGACGCGGCCTGACCACGCGCCTGCGCACTGCCAAGGGCCGGAGCACCGCGAGCCAGAAGTGGCTGGAGCGGCAGCTGAACGATCCTTATGTCCGTGCCGCCAAGGCGGCGGGTTGGCGCTCGCGCGCCGCCTTCAAGATCCTGGAGCTGGACGAGAAGTACAAGCTGTTCCACCCGGGGCAGCGGGTGGTGGACCTTGGCGCGGCGCCGGGTGGCTGGACGCAGGTGGCGGTCCAGCGCGCGGGCGACCACGGCAAGGTGGTGGGCCTCGACCTGCTGCCGATGGACGAGATCGCCGGCGCCACCCTGCTGCAGGGCGACTTCCAGGACGAGGCGGTGGAGCAGCGCGTGCTGGAGGCGCTGGACGGCCCGGCCGACCTGGTGCTCTCCGACATGGCGCCCAACACCACCGGCCACAACGCGACCGACCACCTGCGCATCCTGGGCCTGGTCGAGCTGGCGCTCGACTTCGCGGGCAAGGTGCTGACGCCGGGCGGCGCCTTCGTCGCCAAGGTGTTCCAGGGCGGCACCGAGCGCGACCTGCTGAACCGCATGAAGCGTGATTTCGCCACGGTGAAGCATGCGAAGCCGCCAGCCAGCCGGAAGGACAGCGCGGAGATGTATGTCGTCGCCCAGGGCTTCCGCGGCGAGCAGGGCTGAGCGGCGGGCGCGGGTCCCTGTTGCGCAATCATCACGCCTGTGATGCTTGCGGGCCGGCGCGATTCTGGGGTAGGGGGACGCGCCAAGGCTGCGGAACGCGCCTGTGAGTTCTGCGAAAGGCTCCCGCCATGGCTCCCGACACCATCCCGACCGACGGCCCCGCTGACCGCGGCGCCGCGCCGCGCCGTACCCTCATCGCCGAGGCCTATGCCTTCGACGACGTGCTGCTGGTCCCGGCCTACTCGACCGTGCTGCCGGCCCACACCGACATCCGCACCAGGCTGACGCGCGAGATCGCGCTGAACATGCCGGTGATCTCCGCCGCCATGGACACGGTGACGGAAAGCCAGATGGCCATCGCCATGGCCCAGGCCGGCGGCATCGGCGTCATCCACAAGAACTTCACGCCGGAAGAGCAGGCCGCGCAGGTCCGCCAGGTGAAGAAGTTCGAGAGCGGGATGGTGGTGAACCCCGTCACCATCCATCCCGACCAGACCCTGGCCGAGGCCCAGGCGCTGATGACCAGCTACCGCATCAGCGGCATTCCGGTCGTGGAGCGGGAGAGCAACCGGCTGGTCGGCATCCTGACCCACCGCGACGTGCGCTTCGCGACCGACCCCAGCATCCGCGTCTATGAGCTGATGACGCGCGAGAACCTAGTGACGGTGACGGCCGACGTCTCCGCGGAGAAGGCGCGGGGGCTGCTGCACAAGCACCGCATCGAGAAGCTGCTGGTGGTGGACGATGCCTATCGCTGCATCGGCCTGATCACCGTGAAGGATATGGACAAGGCCCAGGCCAACCCGAACGCGGTCAAGGACGCGATGGGCCGCCTGCGCGCCGCCGCCGCCACCGGCACCGGCGAGGACGGGTTGCGCCGTGCCGAGCTGCTGATCGAGGCCGAGGTGGACGTCATTGTGGTGGACACCGCCCACGGCCACTCGGCGGGCGTGCTGAAGGCGGTCGAGCGGATCAAGCGCCTCTCCAACAGCGTGCAGGTGATCGCCGGCAACGTGGCGACGCCGGAGGCGGTCGAAGCCCTGTGCGAGGCCGGGGCGGACGCTGTGAAGATCGGCATCGGCCCTGGCTCCATCTGCACCACGCGGATTGTGGCGGGCGTCGGCGTGCCGCAGCTCACCGCCGTGCTGGAGAGCGCCGCGGCGGCGCATGAGAAGGGCGTGCCAGCCATCGCCGACGGCGGCATCCGCTCCTCCGGCGACATCGCCAAGGCGATCGCCGCCGGCGCCGACTGCGTGATGATGGGCAGCCTCTTCGCCGGCACCGACGAGGCGCCGGGAGAGGTGTTCCTCTACCAGGGCCGCTCCTACAAGTCCTATCGCGGCATGGGCAGCCTCGGCGCCATGGCCCGCGGCTCGGCCGACCGCTACTTCCAGGCCGAGGTTCAGGACCAGATGAAGTTCGTACCGGAAGGCATCGAGGGCCGTGTCGGCTACAAGGGGCCGGTCGGGCCGGTGATCCACCAGCTCACCGGCGGCTTGCGCTCGGCCATGGGCTACACTGGCAACGCCACCATCGCGGACATGCAGAAGGGCTGCACCTTCCGCCGCATCACCAATGCGGGCCTGCGGGAGTCCCATGTTCATGACGTGGCGATCACGCGCGAGGCTCCCAACTACCGCCAGGAAGGCTGACGCCGCACCATGACTCCCGCCGCGCGCATTGCCGCCACGGTGGCGCTGCTCACCGAGGCGGAGGCCGCGCCGCGCCGCCCGGCAGATGCCACCGCCAACGCCTTCTTCCGCGAGCGCCGCTACATCGGCAGTGGCGACCGCCGGGCGGTGGCGGAGCGCGCCTGGGGCGTGCTGCGCCAGCGCCTGCGGCTGGAGTGGCACCTCGCCCAGCGCGGCCTGCCGCCGACGCCCCGCCTGTTGCTGATGGCTTATCTGCTGCTGGTGGAGCGCTGGACGCGCGAGGAGGTCGTGCAGGCCTTCCCGGGTGGCCGCTTCAACGCCGACCCGCCCGATCCGGGCGAACTGGCCACCATCAAGGCCTTGGATGGCATTCCGTTGGTGCCGCCAGGCATGCCGGAAGGGCCGCGCCTGAACCTACCGGACTGGGCGCTGCCCGGCTTCCGGGAGCGCTTCGGCGCGGCGCTGCCCGAAGCCGCCGCTGCGATGGACGGTAGCGCACCGCTTGATTTGCGCGCCAACCTGCTGCGCGGCACGCGCGAGAAGGCCGCCGCCATGCTCGCCGCGGAAGGGATTCAGGCCGAGCCCATGGCCTTCTCGCCTTGGGGCCTGCGCGTGCCGGACCGCCGCCCGATCCTGGCCAGCCGCGCCTTTTCCGAGGGGCTGATCGAGATCCAGGATGAGGGCAGCCAGCTCATCGCCCTGCTCACCGGGGCGCGCCCGGGCATGCGAGTGGCGGACTACTGCGCCGGCGCTGCCGGCAAGACGCTCGCCGTCGCCGCCATGATGGGCAACCGCGGACGCATCGTTGCCTGCGACGTCTCGGCGCCCAGGCTGGAAGGCGCGGCGAAGCGGTTGCGCCGGGCCGGCGTCGACAACGCGGAACGCCACCTTCTGACGCCGGGCGACCGCTGGGTGAAGCGACGCGCTGGACAGTTCGATTGCGTGCTAGTCGATGCACCCTGCACGGGCAGTGGAACCTGGAGGCGCAACCCAGACGCGCGAACCAGGACGGATCTTCGCGACTTTGAGGAGTTGATCACGAAGCAGCGCGCTATCTTGGATAGTGTTGCTGGTCTGGTTCGCCCCGGCGGAAAGCTGGTCTACGCTACCTGCTCGGTCTTGCCGGAGGAGGACGGAGTGCAGGTGCGGAACTTCCTGTCGGATCACCCCGACTATGAGGCAGTGCCGCTGGCGGAAGCCTGGGCCGAGGCTTTCGCTCCCGCCATGCCGCTGACACCGCCGCCCGGGCCGGGACCGTGGATGGAACTAGCCCCTCATGATCACGGGACAGATGGCTTCTTCGCCGCCGTCCTGCGGCGAAAGGCCTGACGCCAGCCAGGAAGGGAAGGGAGGCACGTGCCGATGATCTGCATCCGCCGGGCCCAACCCGCCGACGCTACCGCAATTGCGGCCGTGCACATCGCTAGCTGGCGCAGCACCTATCCTGGCCTCCTGCCAGACGCCTACCTTGCCGGGCTCTCGCTGCCCCGCATCGCAGGGGGCTACTATCGCAGCCTTGTCGAGCGGCAGAATGGGGAGGCGCTTTTCGTCGCCGTGGTGCCGCCGCAACTGCCTGAGGAGGTGCCGCAGGTGGTGGGCTTCACGTCCTGCCGCCGTGCGCGTCGGCGGGGCCTCGCGGAGGGTGAGATTGAAACCCTCTATGTGTTGGATGACTGGCGCGAGCAGGGACTCGGTCGCCGGCTGATGCGAGCCGCCGCGGCGCATCTGGCGGCCATCGGTTGTGGTTCGGTGATGCTCTGGGTTCTCAGCCAGAACCCGTCGCGATGGTTTTATCAGAGGCTGGGGGGGCAACTCGTGGCCACCGAAGCCATCCATGTTGGCGGCCGGCCGGTTGATCAGACGGCTATGCTCTGGAAGCCGATCGAGCGGCTGCTGACCGCCACCGCGCGCGTGGACCGCGCCTAAGTACTTTGCCCCCTTCGCGGCACTGTTGCACAAAAGCATCACCCCGCTGAAGCTTCCACGCCACACCCTGCGGCGCGGTTGACCTTGGCCGGCCATACCGGTTCTGTTGCAAGAAGAAGGGGTTGCGAGGAGTCTCACGCCATGGGCCGCGCTCGGTCATGAACACCATCACGCGCGCGCAATTGGCCGAGGCGATTTATGCGCAAGTCGGTCTGTCGCGTAACGAAAGCGCTGCGTTGCTGGAGGATGTGCTGGAGCGCATCTCCGCAGCATTGGAATCCGGCCGTCCGGTGAAGATCTCCGCTTTCGGGACCTTCTCCGTGCGCCAGAAGGGTATGCGCGTCGGGCGCAACCCGAAGACAGGCGTTGAGGTGCCGATCATGCCACGGAAGGTGCTGACCTTCCGGCCGAGCCAGGTTCTCAAGGCACGGTTGAACGGCGAGTCGGCCGGCCCCGACGATGAATGAACCACCGGCCGCCAGGCCGGTGCAGAGGCTGGATCCGACTGATGAATGACGGGGTGCAACTCATGCCTGAGGACCAGGAGGCTTCTGGCCGACTGCGCAAAGCGCCCACTGCTTTCCGCACCATCTCCGAGGTCGCCGAGGACCTGCAGATCCCGCAGCATGTGCTGCGCTTCTGGGAGACCAAGTTCCCGCAGCTCAAGCCGCTGAAGCGCGGCGGCGGGCGGCGCTACTACCGACCGGAGGACATCGCCCTGCTCCGCCGGATCGGCGATCTTCTCTATACCCAGGGCTATACCATCAAGGGCGTGCAGCGCCTGCTGCGCGAGAGCGGCCTGGAAGGGTCAGAAGCTGCAGAGGCCGAGGCGGAGGCCGAGATGGAGGCGGAGGCGCCTCCCGCGCTCTCCGGCCAATCGATGCTGCGCGACATTCTGGCCGAGCTAGAGACCATCGCGGCCGAGCTGCGCTCGCTCGGTGAAGCCCCGCATAACGGCGGTGAAGGCCGATAAGCGCGCATGAGGTGATATGCGGGGGCTTGAGGGGGCCGATCACCGGTGCTATTGCCCACCCCGTCGGAGCGTAGCGCAGCCTGGTAGCGCATCAGTCTGGGGGACTGGGGGTCGTGGGTTCGAATCCCGCCGCTCCGACCATCTTCAAAGGCCAGCAAGTTTCCCCTGCGCCTGAAAAGGCATGTTCTGGCCTGAATGCCGCCCCTGACCTTCGGCGAGGTGTTTGCCTGGGGCGATCCGCCGATCCGGCGTCATCCTGACCGCGCACATCAACATCTCTAAAAGGTTCGAGCGTTTTCTGTTCCGACCTTCGGCGTCTCCATGGGAAGCGCGGGACAGACTTCTTTCGGGCTCGGCGCCGGACCACGCCCTTCCGGAGGGCGTCATCTGCCCGGTACGGATCTGCGGCCAGCTCTCATCGGGGCTGCGCTCAGATCCGGCAGTGGTTGCCGCTGCCATGGCAGCGCTTCACGGCAGAAAAGGATGCCAGCCATGGACAGGAAGCAGCGCAGGTAAGCCAGCAAACCGCAGGGAATGGAAGCTGAGTAGGTTTCCGCCATGCCGAAGGCCGGAACCATCAACCGGACTTCTCAGTCCGGCAAGCAGGCCGGAGTGTGAAGCGAGCCAGATCGCCAGCGCGCCCCACAGGGTTGAGGGGTTTACGGACAGCTGAGGCCCAAACTTTACGGTTTCGAGGCCTACAGTCCGGCGAACAGATCCGTCGAGAGGTAGCGCTCCGCAAAGGAGGCCGCGATGCCGACGATCAGGCGGCCCTCCATCTCCGGAATCGCCGCCAACTCCAGCATCGCGTGCAGCACGGCGCCGGAGGAAATGCCGATCGGCAGACCCTCGGTACGCGCGCAGAGCCGGGCCGCGGCGAAGCTCTCGCGTTCCGTGACCCGCCGCACCTCGTCAATCCGCCCCAGTTCCAGCACTGTTGGGCGAAAGCCGGCGCCGATGCCCTGAATTTCATGCGGGCCGGGGTCGTCGCCGGATAGCACCGCCGATTCGGCGGGCTCCACCCCGATCACCCTCAACCCAGGCCGGCGGGGCTTCAGCGCCCGTGCGATCCCCGTCAGCGTGCCGCCGGTGCCAATGCCTCCTACCACCACGTCCACCTCGCCCGCCGTGTCGGCCCAGATCTCCTCGGCCGTGGTCGCCTCGTGCGCAGCGGGATTAGCGGCATTGTCAAACTGCCGGGGCATCCAGGCGCTTGGCGTGGAGGCGACGATCGCCTCCGCCCGTGCGATGGCGCCTGACATACCCTGTCCGGCGGGCGTCAGCTCCACCTCGGCCCCGAGCAGGCGAAGCATCTTGCGCCGCTCGATGCTGGCACCGTCCGGCATGGTGACGATCAGCCGGTAACCCTTCGCCGCGGCCACGAAGCCTAGCGCGATACCGGTATTGCCGGAGGTCGGCTCAACCAGCACCGACTCGCCAGGAGTGATGCGCCCTTCGCGTTCGGCCGCCTCGATCATGGCAAGCCCGATGCGGTCCTTCACCGAGCCCAGGGGGTTGAAGAACTCCAGCTTCAGCGCTAGCCGGGCATGCGCGCCATGGGCTGCCTCGAGGCGGGGCAGGCGGACCAGTGGCGTGTTGCCGATGGTGGAAAGCACGCTCGGGTGCATGCGGTCCGTGTTTTGCGTCGAACTATCGGCCATGGCGGATCGGCAGGTGTTTCCTTCGCGCATAGGCACTGTATATCACGCCTTGTGCGCGTGGATCAGGGGGCAATCACGATGTTGTTGCGACGGGACCGGGCGATGACCGCGGTTTCCATTGTGCTGGACGTGGCCTTCCATGCAGGGCGTGGCACCACGGTTCCGGCAGGCGATATCGCGGATCGCCTTGGCGAAGCGCGGCGCGGCATCGAACCGGTGCTGCAGGCGCTTTCGCGCGCCGGGGTTCTGAGCAGCACGCGCGGTCCGAAGGGCGGCTATCGGCTTGGCCGGGCAGCGCGGGACATCACGCTGGCCGAGGTGGTGGCAGCGGTCAGCGGCGTCGAAAACGGTGCTCTCCCCGAGGAAGCGCCACCTTCGCCCCTCCAGAACCTGGTGATACTGCCCCTGTGGACCGAGCTGGAGGGCGCCCTGCTCGAGATGCTTGGCGGCCACACCGTCGCCGAGCTGCTGCGCCGCGCGACCATTGCCGGCTTGCGCCGGCCCGCGCCGGAAGCCCTGAACTTCGCGATCTGAATGGCTGCGGCCCGTCAAGGCGGCGCTTGCACTGGCGCGCCCACTTCGCCATGCTTCCCCTAAGGGCTTGGAAAACAGGCCTTAAAAAACGTTCAGGGAAGCAGGAGATGCAGGGTGGACACCATCCTGGCAACCGAGGGCCTGACCAAGGAATTCCTTGGTTTCACGGCTGTGGGCGGCGTTTCGCTTAACGTACGGCGCGGCAGCATTCACGGGCTGATTGGCCCGAATGGAGCAGGCAAGACCACCTGCTTCAACCTGCTGACCAAGTTCCTGCAACCGACGCGCGGCACCATCCGCTTCGACGGCCGGGACATCACGGGCATGAAGCCGGCCGAGGTGGCGCGGCTCGGTCTGGTCCGCTCCTTCCAGATCTCGGCCGTCTTCCCGCACCTGACGGTGCTGGAGAATGTCCGCGTGGCGCTGCAGCGCGCCCGTGGCCGCAGCTTCGACTTCTGGCGCTCCGACAAGGTGCTCGGCCAGTACGATGCCCGCGCGCGGGCGCTGCTGGAGGATGTCGGCCTCGGCGCCCACGCGCATCTGCTGGCGGGCGAACTGCCCTATGGCCGCAAGCGCGCGCTGGAGATCGCCACCACCCTGGCGCTCGACCCGGTGATGCTGCTGCTCGACGAGCCCACCGCCGGCATGACGCATGAGGATGTGGACCGCATCGTCGCGCTCGTCCGCCGGGTGGCGCAGGGCCGGACCGTGCTGATGGTGGAGCATAACCTCCGCGTCGTGGAGGGGCTCTGCGACACCATCACCGTGCTGACGCGGGGCCGTGTGCTGGCCGAGGGCGACTATGCCAGCGTCTCCCGCAACCCGGAGGTCGTGGCCGCCTATCTCGGCACCGATCCCGCCATGTCAGGAGCGCAGGCGCATGGCTGAGCCGCTGCTGAAGGTCGAGGGCCTGCAGGCCTGGTACGGCGAGAGTCATGTCCTGCACGGCGTGAACATCGAGGTGCGGGAAGGGGAGGTGGTGACGCTTCTCGGCCGCAACGGCGCCGGCAAGACCAGCACGCTGCGTTCCATCATGGGACTGGTCGGACGGCGCAGCGGCAGCGTGCGCTTCGAGGGGCAGGAGCTGATCGGCGCGCGCAGCGACCGCATCGCCCGTGCCGGCATCGCCCTCTGCCCGGAGGAGCGCGGCATATTCGCCAGCCTGGACGTGACGGAAAACCTGCTGCTGCCGCCCGTGGTACGGCCAGGCGGGATGGATCTCGATGCCATCTACGCGCTGTTCCCGAACCTGAAGGAGCGCGCGCGCTCGCCCGGCACCCGGCTTTCGGGCGGCGAGCAGCAGATGCTGGCCATTGCGCGCATCCTTCGCACCGGGGCGAAGCTGCTGATGCTGGACGAGCCGACCGAGGGCCTCGCCCCCGTCGTCGTGCAGCAGATTGGCCGGACCATCCGCGCCATCAAGGAGCGCGGCTTCACCGTGCTGCTTGTCGAGCAGAACTTCCGCTTCGCGCAGACCGTCGCAGACCGCCACTACGTCATGGAGCACGGCCATGTGGTGGATGCGGTGAGCAATGCCGAGATGGCCGGCGCGATGGACCGGCTGCACGGATACCTGGGCGTCTGACCGCGCCCGGAACGCTTCACTTCCGCGCGGCCGCTGGCCGCCAAGGACGCGCGGCGCTGTGGAACCGGCCCCGGGGAGACACAGGGGCGTTGGGAGAAACGGATCGATGACACAAGATCGTCGCAGCCTGCTGAAGACCGTTGCCGCCGCGGCCATGACGCCGGCGCTGGGCGCCGGGCTGAGTGCCTTGCCTGGCCGTGCCCGCGCGCAGTCCAACGCCATCAAGATCGGCGTGCTGAACGACCAGTCCGGCGTTTATCGCGAGACCTCCGGCCCCACCTCGGTCGCCTGCGTGCGACAGGCGGTGAAGGAGATGGCGCCGCCCGGTACCACGGTCGAGGTCGTCGTCGCCGACCACCAGAACAAGCCGGATGTCGGCGCCACCATCGCCCGCCAATGGCTCGACCAGGATGGCGTGGACGTCATCGTGGACGTGCCGAATTCCTCCGTGGCGCTGGCGGTGAACACCGTCGTGCGTGAGAAGAACAAGGTCTACCTCAACTCCGGCGCCGCCACGACGGAACTGACCGGCGGTCAGTGCACGCCCAACACGGTCCACTGGACCTACGACACCTATATGCTCGCCAAGTCCACCGGCGGCGCCATGGTGAAGGCGGGCGGTGATTCCTGGTTCTTCATCACCGCGGACTACACCTTCGGCCATTCGCTGGAGCGGGACACGGCGAACTTCGTCAAGGCGGCGGGCGGCAAGGTGCTGGGCAGCGTGCGGCATCCGCTCCAGTCCACCGACTTCTCCTCCTACCTGCTGCAGGCGCAGAGCAGCCGCGCCAAGGTGGTCGGCCTCGCCAATGCCGGCACCGACACCATCAACTGCGTCAAGCAGGCGGCCGAGTTCGGCGTTACCCGCCGCGGCACGAAGATCGCCGTGCTGCTGATGTTCATCGGCGACGTGCACGCGCTCGGGCTGAAGACGGCGCAGGGCCTGGTCTGCACCGAAAGCTTCTACTGGGACCTGAACGATCGCACCCGCGCCTTCCTGAACCGCGTGAAGGGCGCGGTGGGCGACAACTACCCGAACATGGACCATGCCGGCTGCTACGCCTCGGTGCTGCACTACCTGAAGGCGGTGAAGGACATGGGCGTCGCTCCCGCCAAGGCCAGCGGGAAGGATGTCGTGGCCCGCATGAAGGCCATGCCGACCGACGACGATTGCTTCGGCGCCGGCAAGATCCGCGAGGATGGCCGCAAGCTCTGCCCTGTCTACCTGTTCGAGGTGAAGAGCCCCGAGGAGTCGAAGGGGCCGTGGGACTACTACAAGGTGCTGCAGACCACGCCGGCGGACGAGGCCTTCCGCCCAATGGGCGAGGGCGGCTGCAGCCTGGTCCGCACCTGAGCCGACCCGTGGCGCGGCGGCGGCATGACGGCCGCCGCCGCGCCTTCCGCATGCCTCCTCGCAGGAAGCTCCGCCAGTGCTCGACGACCTCCTGTTCCAATTGCAGATCGGCCTGCCGCAGGTCGTGCTGGGGCTGGTGAACGGCGCCTTCTATGCGCTGCTCTCGCTGGGTCTCGCCGTCATCTTCGGCATGCTGAACGTCATCAACTTCGCCCACGGGGCGCAGTTCATGATGGGCGCCTTCGTTGCCTGGATGCTGCTGAACTGGCTCGGCATCGGCTACTGGCCGGCGCTGATCCTGGCACCGCTGATCGTCGGTGCCTTCGGCGTGCTGCTGGAAAAGACGATGATCAGCCGGCTCTACAAGCTGGACCATCTCTACGGGCTGCTGCTGACCTTTGGCCTCGCGCTGATCATCGAGGGCGTGTTCCGCAACCAGTTCGGCTCCTCGGGCATGCCCTATGCGCCGCCAGCCGCGCTGAGCGGCCCGCCGGTGGATCTCGGCTTCATGTTCATGCCGGTCTATCGGCTCTGGGTGGTGGTGGCGGCGCTGGTGATGAGCCTCGCCACCTGGCTGATCATCGAGAAGACGCGGCTCGGCGCCTATCTGCGCGCGGCGACGGAGAATGCCGCGCTGGTGCAGGCCTTCGGCGTCAACGTGCCGCGCATGATCACGCTGACCTACGCGGCCGGCGTGGCGCTCGCCGCCTTCGCCGGCGTGCTGGCGGCGCCGATCTATTCGGTGAACCCGCAGATGGGCTCCAACCTCATCATCGTCGTCTTCGCGGTGGTGGTGATCGGCGGCATGGGCTCCATCCTCGGCTCGGTGCTCACCGGCTTCGGGCTGGGGCTGGTGGAGGGGCTGACCAAGGTCTTCTACCCGGAGGCTTCCTCCACCGTGATCTTCGTCATCATGGCCATCGTGCTGCTGGCGCGGCCCGCCGGCCTGTTCGGGAGGGCCTGAGTCATGGCCGTGCAGGCATCCGCCATCGCCGCCGCCCCGGCGCGTGAGGCGCCCGGACTGTTGGGCCTTTCCGGCTTCGGCTTCAACCGCGCGCAGAGCATCGCCTTCCTGGTGATGCTGCTGCTGGTGGTGGCCGGGCCGTTCTTCCTCTACCCCGTGCTGTTGATGAAGCTGCTGTGCTTCGCGCTCTTCGCCTGCGCCTTCAACCTGCTGATCGGCTATGTCGGACTGCTCTCCTTCGGCCACGCGATGTTCTTCGGCACGGGCGGCTACATCGCGGCGCATGCGGCCAAGATCTGGGGCCTGACGCCGGAACTCGCCATCCTCGTGGGCACGGCCTTCGGCGCGGTGCTCGGCGCAGTGGCGGGCTGGATCGCCATCCGCCGCCAGGGCATCTACTTCGCCATGATTACCCTGGCGCTCGCCCAGATGGTCTATTTCTTCTACCTCCAGGCGCCCTTCACCGGCGGCGAGGACGGCATCCAGCGCGTGCCGCGCGGCGCGCTCTTCGGCGTCATCGACCTGCGCCCGGACATGGCCATCTACTGGGTGGTGGCAGTGATCTTCCTGGCCGGCTTCCTCTTCATCAGCCGCGTCGTCCACTCGCCCTTCGGCCAGGTGCTCAAGGCGATCCGCGAGAACGAGCCGCGCGCCATTTCGCTCGGCTACCGGGTGGACGACTACAAGCTGCTGGCCTTCACCCTCTCGGCCGCGCTGGCGGCGCTGGCCGGCAGCGCCAAGGCCATTGTCTTCGGCATCGCCACGCTGACCGACGTGTACTGGAGCATGTCCGGCGAGGTGGTGCTGATGACGCTGCTCGGCGGCCTTGGCACCGTCTTCGGCCCGGTGGCCGGGGCGGCGGTGATCGTGCTGATGCAGAACCAGCTCGCCGAACTGGGCGCCTGGGTGACGGTGATCCAGGGCGTGATCTTCGTCGTCTGCGTGCTGCTCTTCCGCGCTGGCATCATGGGCGAGCTGGGGCGGCTGCTGAAGGTGCGGCTGTAGCGCCGCGCCTCAGGCCGTGGCGCCGCGGCGCAGCCCCAGCCGCAGTGCCCGGTCGGCGATCAGCGCCAGCCAGGCGGTGAAGATCGCTCCCTGCAGCACCCAGGCGGTGTTGCCATTGGCCAGCCCGACCACGATCGGCGTGCCCAGGCAGCTTGCCCCCGCCACCGCGCCGACGGCGGTGGTGGCGATGGAGAGCACCACCGCCACCCGCAGCCCGGCCTGGATCACCGGCAGGGCGAGCGGGAGTTCCACCCGCGCCAGGATGCCGGCCCGGCCCATGCCGGTGCCGCGCGCCGCGTCCAGCACGGCGGGCGGCACGGCGTCCAGCCCGGCCACGGCGCTGCGCATCACCGGAAGAGCGGCGTAGAGCACCAGCGCGAGCAGCGTCGGCGCCGCGCCGAAACCGAGCAGCGGCAGGGCGAGCGCGATCACCGCGACCGGCGGAATGGCCTGGGCGAAGGCGAAGACGGCATCCAGCAACGGGCGCAGCGCGCGCCCGGCGCCGCGCGTCGCCAGGATGCCGGCGCTGAGGCCGAGCACGGCGGCGATCAGCGCCGCGCCCAGCGAGAGCAGCAGGTGCTCGCCGAGCAGCACGAACCAGCTCTGGCTGTCCCAGGTGGGGCGGGCGAGGGCGGGGAACAGCATGTGCCAGAGCGCGCCCAGATGCGGCGCCGCCCAAAGCGCGACCAGGAAGCCCGCCACCTGCGCCAGCAGCGCGCTCATCCGGCATGCACCAGGTCGGACCAGTAGAGCGTGCCGCCGGCGAAGGCGCCGGAGGGCGGCACCGCCAGCCGGTCGGTGCCCTCCGAGAGCATCAGCATCAGCGCCTGCTTCAGCGAGGCCTCCGCCGGCAGGATCGGCAGGCCGCCCGCGGCATCCTCCGGCCGGGCGATGGCGCTGACGGACAGGGTGGCGAGCCGGTGGAAGGCCAGGCTGTCCTCGCCGAACAGGCGGCGCACGGGCGCGCCGGTGCCGCGCTCCAGCAACTCGGCCGGCTTGCCGCGCGCGGCAAGCTGGCCCTCCTCCAGCACCGCAACGGTATCGGCCAGGGTCAGCGCCTCCTCCACGTCATGCGTGACGAAGAGGATGGTCTTGCCCGTCTCGGCATGGATCGTGCGCAGTTCCGCCTGCAAGCCGCGCCGCGTACCGGGGTCGAGGGCGGAGAAGGGCTCGTCCATCAGCAGCAAGGGCGGATCGGCGGCGAGGGCGCGGGCGAGGCCGACGCGCTGCGCCTGTCCGCCGGACAGCTCATGCGGAAACCGCTCGCGGAAGCGCCCCGGTTCCAGCCCGACAAGCGCCAGCAACTCGTCCACCCGTGCAATGATGCGAGCGGCATCCCAGCCCAGCAGCCGCGGCACCGTCGCGATATTCTCGGCCACCCGCCAATGCGGGAACAGCCCGACGGACTGGATGACATAGCCGATGCCGCGCCGCAGCGCCTCCGGATCGGCGGTTGCCACGTCGCGACCATTCACCAGCACGCGGCCGGCGCTCGGCTCCACCAGCCGGTTGACCATCCGCATCAATGTGGACTTGCCGGAGCCGGACTCGCCGAGCAGCACGCAGATGCTGCCGTCCGGCACGTCCAGTGTCACGCGGTCCACCACCGCGCGGTCGCCGTAGCGGCGGGTGACACCCTCGAAGCGAATCACCGGGCCACCTCCAGCGCCGATTGCAGCAGGGCCAAGAGCCCGTCCACCAGCAGGGAGAGCAGCACCACCGGCAGCACGCCGAGCAGGATCAGGTCGGTCGCCATCTGGCCGATGCCCTGGAACAGAAGCCGGCCCAGCCCGCCGCCGCCGATCAGCGCCGCCAGAGTGGCGAGCCCCACCGCCTGCACCGCCGCCACGCGCAGCCCGCCGAGCATGACGCCGCGCCCGAGCGGCAGGCGCAGCCGGCGCAGGATGCCGCCTTCCGTCATGCCCTGGCCGCGCGCGGCGTCCAGCAGGGCGGGCGAGGCGACGCGCAGCCCGGCCAGCAGGCTGCTGGCCAGCGGCAGCAGCAGATAAGCGGCGATGCCCAGGATAGCCGGCGCCGGGCCGATGCCGCCGACACCCCAGTCCCGCAGCGCTGGCCAGAATGCCGCCAAGGCTGCCAGTGGTCCCATCAGCAGCCCGAACAGCGCCAGGGATGGCACCACCTGAAAGCCGTTGGCGAGGCCCATCAGCGCCGCCTCAAGTTGGGGGCGGCGCAGGGCCAGCAGGCTCAGCGGCACGGAAACCAGCAGCGCCAGCGCCAGCGCGCCACCGGCCAGCGCCAGATGGCCCGCGAGGGCGCTGCGCAGCTCCGGCCCACGGGCGGCGGCCTCGTGCACGACGGAAAGCCCATCCAGCAGGCCGGTCGCCAGCAGGCCGCCCAGGCCGAGCACGGCCAGCGCCAGGAAGCGGCCGGGCGTGCCACCGCGCCCGGCCGCGCAGCTTCCCGCCGCCAGGGCCAGCAGCAGCATCGAGACCCAAACCCCGGCTGCCGGCATGGCGCGCGCCATGGGGGAGGCCGCGTCCAGTGCCGCCCGTGCACCCAGTCCGGCGGTGGCCAGCAGCGCGCAAAGCGCCAGCGCGGCGGTGGCCTCCGCCCAGGGCAGCAGCGCCGCCCGGCGCGCCAGCAGAAGCATCAGCAGGCAGGCGAGCAGGAAAGCGCCCATGGCCAGGCCCAGCTCCGGCCCCATCGGCAGGGCGGCAGGGCGTGGGCTCAGCAGCCGGTTGGGCGCCAGCGAGAGCCAGCCGAGCAGGAAGGGCGCTAGCGCTGCCATCGCCGCCAGCAAGGCCACGGCCGTGGCCTCGCGCGGCGGGGTGGGCGCGGCGGCGGGCTGGCTGGCGGCGAGCAGGGCGGGGCGCAGCGGCATGCCTCAGCCCAACAGGCCGAGGCCGCGCAGATGCGCCTCGGCGACCTGCCGCGCGGGCTGGCCCTCGACCACGATGCGCGCGTTCAGCTTCTGCAGCGTCTCCAAGGTGAGGGAGGCGAAGAGCGGCCGCATCCATTCGTCGACCTGCGGCAGCCGGTCCGCCAGCGCCTTCCGCAGCACCGGCGCCGGCTGATAGACGACCTGAGCGCCTTTCGGGTCTTCCAGCACCACGAGATCCAGCGCGGAAATGGCGCCATCCGTGCCGTAAACCATGGCGGCATTCACCCCGTTCAACCGCTCGGCGGCGGCGCGCATGGTCACGGCGGTGTCGCCGCCAGCCAGCACCAGCAGCCGCTCCGGCGGCAGGGTGAAGCCATAGGCCTTCTGGAAGGCGGGCAGCGCCGCCGGGCTCTCGACGAACTCGGCGGAGGCCGCCAGCTTGAACTCGCCACCCTTCTGCAGATAACCGGCGAGATCCTCCAGCGACTTCAGCTTGCCTTTCTCCGCCAGGTCGCGGCGGATGGCGATGGCCCAGGTGTTGTTCGCGCTGGCCGGCTGCAGCCAGACGAGCTTGTTGCGCTCCAGATCGAGCCCGCGAACCTTGTCGGCGGCCTTGGCGGGGTCGTGCCAGGCCGGGTCGTCCTCCATCTGGAAGAAGAAGGCGCCGTTCCCGGTATATTCGGGATAGAGGTCAATCTCGCCGGAGAGCAGCGCCTGCCGGACGATGTTGGTCGGGCCGAGTTGCAGGCGGCGCTCCACCTTCACGCCCTTGGCTTCCAGGAGCCGGGCCATCATCTCGCCGAGCAGGGCGCCCTCGGTGTCCAGCTTCGAGCCGACGACGACCGGCTTGTCCTGTGCCAGGCTCAGGCGTGGATGAGCGAGCAGCAGGGCCGTGGCGCTGGCCAGGGCGGCGCGGCGCGTGAGGGTGGTGCGGGGCATCGGCGTGGTTCTCCGGTCAGGGCCGTGCCGGGCGGGGACACGGCAATGGCGTGATGGACCCCGCCGCGCGGCGCGGCAGGCGCAGGCTGAGCCGCCAACGCGCGAGGCGAAGGCGGGTGGCAGCCGCCCGCGAGGAATTTTGCGGGCATCGGCACGAAGCAGATAGGCCGGGAGCGCAGTTCGTCAAAGCTGGTCGCCTCCTGTCCTGGCGTAGCGTCGGAGGAAGCGGTCATCCAGCCATCGTTTCCAGCGCCAGGCCCAGGCTCCCTCGAAACTGATCCCGCGCCAGAGGCCGAGAGCCTCCCCACGCCCCGTGCCGAGCAGGACCAGCGCCTGCCGTTGTGGCGTCCAGGGCTCCGGCGCCTCCCCGCGGAGCGCGCGCGACAGGTTCCCGGCGAGCACCGGGCCGGCGCGCACGGCCCAGACGCCCGCCTTCGGCAGGCCCGAGTCGACGCCGTCGCCGGCACCGAACACCTCCCGGTGGCTCGGGCTGCGCAGCGTGGCGTCCACCCGCGGGAAGCCTGCCGCGTCGCAGGCCAGGCCGCTGCCGCGCAGGTCGATGGCAGGGCGCGCGCCGGTGCAGGCGATCGCCAGCGCCACCTGACCCATGCGGCCTTCCGCGCTGTGCAATACGCCGTCATCCAGGCACTCCACCGGGAAGTCAGTGCGCCAGGAGATGCCGGCCAGCCGCAAGATCCGCTCCGCGCGGGCACGGAAGCTCGCCGGAAGGCCAGGAAGCAGTTCCGGGGCCGCCTCCAGCAGCAGGGGGTGCGGCCCAGGGCGGCGGGCGAGCGCCAGGGCCAGCTCCACCCCGCCTATGCCTGCGCCGATGACCGCCACCCGGCCGGCAGCGGGGTCGAGCGCCGCCAGCGCCGCGAACAGGCCTCGCCACGGCCGCACAGGCACGCAGCCCGGGGGCGTGGCCGGGAGGGCGCCGGTATCGAGCGAAAGCAGGTCATAGGCGAGGGGAGGGTTCCTGCGGAGCAGGAGCAGCCGGCGCTCGGCATCAAGGCCGGTGACCTGATCCTCGATCCATTCCGCACCGGCCTTGGCGAGCAGCGGCGCCAGGGGGATCTCCGCAGCACCGGGCGGCAACAGCCCGGCCACCACCCCAGGCACTGCACCCGAATAGATCACGGTTGCCTCGGGCGTCACCAGCGTAAGGCGTGGCGGCTCCGCACCCGGCGACTGCCGGCCGAAGTGCCGCAGCACCTCCAGATGCGCATGGCCCGCGCCTGCCAGCACCAGATGCATGGCCATATCCTGCCTGCCGGTGCCCTCATTGCCAACGGCCGACAATGCACCTCTGGCGCCGGTGTGACCTCCTCGGGTTGCACGAGGCGCCGAAACCGCAGAGAGACCGCCGCCGGCGCAGGAGGAGGCGGATTTTCCTTGCGCGCGTGGCAGGCTGGTCCAACCTATGAGCTATGCGCGTCGCGCCGCTCCTCCTTGCCTCCGCACTGGCCTTTCCGCTCCTTCCATCAGGGGCGGCGGCGCAGCAGCCGGGCCCCCGGCCCGCCGCGCCCGAGGCACGCCGCGCGCAACTCGACCGCCTGCTGGATGCCCTGCCCAACGCGCCGGACGACACCGTCGCCGCGGCCGTTGCGGCGCAGATCCGGAATCTCTGGGCGCAGGCCGCCTCCCCGGCGGTGACGCTGCTGCTCGACCGCGGCCAGCGCAACCTGCGCAGCGAGGCGGCGGCCGATGCAGTGGAGGATTTCGATGCCGCCCTGGTGCTCCAGCCCGACTGCGTCCAGGCTTGGTTGATGCGCGCCCAGGCCCTGGCCGAGACCGGCGACATCACCGCCGCCCTGCGCGACCTGCGGCAGGTGCTGACGCTGGAGCCGCGCCACTTTACCGCACTGGCCGTGCTCTCCGGCCTGCAGGAGCAGATGGGCGATGCCGAGGACGCGTTGCGCTCCATGCAGGAGGCGGTGACCATCTATCCCCGCATGCCCGGGGCGGAGGAGCGGCTGCGCAAGCTCTACCGCGCGGTGCATGGTCAGGGCATCTGAACCGCCGCAACCCGCGGATGGCGCGGAGGGTGCCATCCCTGGCACAAACCTCCCCATGAAACCCGATCCCGACATGCTCTGGGCCGAGCTGCAACGCCGCGAGGCGAGGCCTGACATGGTCTATGCGGTGGCCACGCAGGGCGTGTACTGCCGGTTCGGCTGCCCCTCGCGCCTGCCGCTGCGGCGTAATGTCCGCTTCTTTCCGGACACCGCCAGCGCCGAGGCGGCGGGCTTCCGCCCTTGCCGCCGCTGTGATCCCCTCGGCAGCCGCGCCGCCCTGCATGCCGAGGCGGTGCGCGACGCCTGCGCCCGCATCGAGGCGGCGGAGGTGATGCCGCCTCTGGCCGAACTGGCTGCGCGCGCCGGCTATGCCCGCCACCATTTCCTGCGGCTGTTCCGAGAGATCACCGGCCTGACCCCGCGCGCCTATGCCGATGCGGTGAAAGCCCGGCGCCTGCAGGCCGCGCTGGGCGAAGGCGTTCGCGTGGCCGAAGCGGTGGCGGAAGCCGGCTTCGGCAGCGAGAGCCGCGTCTATGAGCAGCCCGGCCGGTTGCTCGGCATGAGCCCCGGCGCCGCCCGGCGCGGCGGCGAGGGCGAGACGATCCACTATGCCTTCACCGGCTCCCCGCTCGGCCTGCTGATGGTGGCCGCGACCGGAAAGGGCATCTGCCGCATCGCCTTCGGCCCGGACGAGGAAACCCTCCTCGGCGAGCTGGCCGCGCGCTTCCCGCATGCGCAGCGCCTGCCCGCTGGCGAGGCGATGGCGGCGATGCTGCAGGACGTGGTGGCGCTGATCGAGGAACCGCATGCGGCCCGCGCCCTGCCGCTGGACCTGCGCGGGACCGCCTTCCAGCAGCGCGTCTGGCAGGCGCTGATGGCGATCCCGCCCGGCCGCACCACCACCTATTCCAGCTTGGCGGAGGCCATCGGTCAGCCTCGCGCCGTGCGCGCCGTGGCGGCGGCCTGCGCGGCCAACCCGACCGCGCTTGCCGTGCCCTGCCATCGCGTGATCGGCAAGGATGGTGCGCTGACCGGCTACCGTTGGGGACTGCCTCGCAAGCAGGATCTGCTGGCGCGCGAGAAGGCGGCCCGCTGAGGCCGGTCCCTGCGAGCGGAAAGTGGCGCGCACTGTTTTGATGGCGGCGCGCCATCGCTCCCGCTAAGGTCGGACATGGAGCAGCCGCAAGTCACCCCCGCCGCGCCCTCGGTCACCACCGACATCCACACGCACCTCACCGGCGCGCCCCGTTCCGCCGAGCTGGTTCGCCTCGGTCTGCTGCACGACCTGCACTATCCGGCCGCCATGCTGCGCCTTGCCGATGTTCCCCTTCCGCAGGGGGTGCGTCTGGCCGAGGGCGACACGCGCATCCTGCCCGGCGGCATTGCTGCGCCCGCGAGGGGCTCGCCCATGGTCCGGCTGCGGGATCTGCCGCCGGAAAGTCTCGCCCTGCTCGAAGCCGCAATGGAGATGCCCCGGCGCCCGGCTATGGGCGAGGGACCGGACCCCTTCGTCCTGCTGGAGCGGGCTTATTCCATCCGCCGTCCGCTCGGCGCCCATCCGGCGCTGCTGCCCGGCATCCTCGCCTCGGTGGCGGAGGACGGCCGCCGCGACGGCGTGACACATATCGAACTCAGCGCCAGCGCCCCGCTCGCGCCGGGCGAGGAGGGCGAGGCCTGGATGCGCGCGGCGGAGAGCGCTGCCCGCCAAATCCTGGCGAATGCCGGGGTTCGCATCCTTTTCCTGGCTACCATCAACCGGCACGCGGCGCCTGATGACATCGCTCGTGCGCTGACGCGGCTCGACGCTTTGATGGAAGGCCATCTGCTGTTGGCCGGTGTCGATCTCGCGGGCCATGAGACCAACCCGACCGAGGACTTCATGCCAGTGGTGGTCGCCTGGGCCGCCGGGCGCGTACGCCGGGGCCTTCCCACGGTGGTCCGCGTTCATGCGGGCGAGACGCCCTGGCACCCCGGCAATGTGCGCGCAGCGCTCGAAGGCTTCCGGACAGCGGGGCTGCCGCCAGGGATGGGCCGGGTCGGCCATGCGCTTTACGGCGTTGGGCGGCGCGAGGTGGCCCTCGCGCGCGAGATCGGCGCCGTTGTGGAGATGGGGATCGGCTCCAACCGGGCGCTCGGCTACCGCAGCGGCCCCGGCCGGAGCGGCGGCGGCGGCCGTCTGGCGCGGCTGATCCGGGCCGGGGTGGCCACCGTCCTCGGCACCGATGGCCACGGCATCTACGGCACCTCTCCGGCGCTGGAGGCCCGCCGTGCGCTGCGGGACGGTGCGACGGACCTTATTCTGGCGGAGGTGGCGCGCCACGAGGGCGACCACCTCCGGCGGATGGGCACCGCCTTCCCGCTGGCCTGAGGCCCTCTTACTTCACCACCGCGACGCGCAGCGCGTTGGTGGTGCCTGGCGTCCCGAACGGCACGCCAGCCGTCACCACCACTTCCTCGCCGGCCTGCGCGAAGCCTTCAATCTGCGCCGCACGCACCGCCTTGGCCACCATGTCCGTCATGCTGTGCGGCTCGGCAGAGGGCAGCGGATGCACGCCCCAGACGACCGCCATGCGTCGCGCTGTCTCCTCGCTGGAGGTCAGGCCGATGATCGGGCTGGAGGGCCGTTCCCGCGCAACGCGCAGCGTCGTGGAGCCGGTCGCGGTGAAGGTGGCGATGGCCTGAGCGCCGATCGTCTCCGCCACCTGCCGCGCGGCGGCGGCGATGGCACCGGCGGAGTTCTTCTGCGGCTCCGGGCGCGCGGCGTCGGTGATCTGCCGCCAGCCGTCGTCCTGCTCCACCCGGGCCAGGATGCGGTCCATCATGTTGACCGCCTCATAGGGGAACTGGCCGGCGGCGCTCTCGGCGGAGAGCATCACCGCATCCGCCCCGTCGAATACGGCGGTGGCGACGTCGGAAGCCTCGGCGCGGGTCGGGGAGGGCGCGTTGATCATGCTCTCCAGCATCTGCGTCGCCACCACGACCGGCAGGCCGCGCCGGCGGCACTCGCGCACGATGCGCTTCTGCACCAGCGGAACCTCCTCGGGCGGGCATTCGACGCCGAGATCGCCGCGCGCCACCATGGCGCAGTCGGTGGCGTCGAGGATGCCCTCAAGGTTCTCGACGGCCTGCGGCTTCTCCATCTTCACCATGACCCAGGCCCGCCCGTCGGCGATCTCCTTCACCTGAATCACGTCCTCCGGCCGCTGCACGAAGGAGAGGCCGATATACTCGATGCCGAGCGGCAGCACGAAGTCGAGATCGGCGCGATCCTTCGCCGTCAGCGCCGGGATCGGCAGCGCCACGTCCGGCACGTTGACGCCCTTGCGGTCGGAAAGCGCGCCGCCGACCAGGATCTCGGTCTCCAGGTGGTCGTCGCGCTTGTGTACCACGCGCAGGCGCAGCTTGCCGTCGTCCAGCAACAGCGTGGTGCCGATGCGCGCGGCCGCGATGATCTCGGGATGCGGGAGTTGCACGCGCCGCACGTCGCCCGGCGTGGCGCTGAGGTCCAGGCGGAAGCTCTGCCCGGTCTGCAACTGCACGCGTCCGCCCTGGAAGCGGCCGACGCGCAGCTTCGGCCCCTGCACGTCAGCCAGGATGCCGATCGGCCGCCCGACGCGCTTCTCCAGCGCGCGGATCATCTGGATGCGGCTGGCGTGGTCCTCATGGCTGCCATGGCTGAAGTTGAGCCGGAACACGTCGGCCCCGCCGCGGTAGAGGCGCTCGATCACCTCCGGCGTGGAGCTGGCGGGACCGAGCGTGGCGACGATCTTGGTGCGGCGACGGCGGCGGAGAGGGATACGCGGCGGCAAAGTTCTGTCCTTCGGCTGCGGGCGCTTTGGCCCGCTCGGGAGAGGAGGCGGGCGCTTTGGCCCGTCGGACGGAAGCCGGACTCGGCTCAGACGATCAGAATGGCACGGAAATCATTGACATTCGTAAGCGTCGGTCCGGTGACGATGGTATCGCCAAGCCGGTCGAACAAGGCGTGGCTGTTGTGTGAAGCCAGCATGGCACGCGGGTCCAGCCCCGTCGCCGCCGCGCGCGCCAGGGTGTCCGGCGCGGCGAGGGCGCCAGCATTGTCCTCCGAGCCATCGATGCCATCCGTGTCGCCCATCAGCGCCCAGGTGCCGGGCATTCCGGCGGCGGCGAGGGTAAAGCCAAGCAGGCACTCGGAGTTGCGTCCGCCCCGCCCCGGTGTCACGCCGGGGCGGATGGTCACCGTCGTCTCGCCGCCCGAGAGCAGCACCGCCGGGGCGCCGAGCGGATGGCCATGCGTCCGCACGCTGCGGGCCATTCCGGCCAGAACCGTGCCGACCACCGCCGCCTCGCCCTCCAACGCGTCGCCCAGCAGCAGCGGCGCGAGGCCGAGGGCGCGCGCCTCCGTCGCAGCTGCCTCCAGCGCCATCTGTGGGGTGGCGATCATGCGGAACTCGGCGCGGGCCAGGCGCGGGTCGTCGGGCTTGGGCGTCTCCTCCGCCGCAGCCCTGAGATGCGCGGCCACGGAGGCCGGCAGATCGATGCCGTAATGCGCGACGATGCCGCGCGCCTCCGCGAAGGTGGAAGGATCAGGCACGGTGGGGCCCGAGGCGATGACCGTCGGGTCGTCACCCGGCACGTCGGAGATTGCGAGCGTCACCATCCGCGCCGGATACGCCGCCGCCGCCAGCCGGCCGCCCTTGATGGCGGAGAGATGCCGGCGCACGCAGTTCATCTCGTTGATGGTGGCGCCGGAGGCGAGCAGGGCGCGGTTCACCGCCTGCTTGTCGGCCAGCGTCAGTCCTTCAGCGGGCAACGCCATCAGCGCGGAGCCGCCGCCGGAGATCAGCGCCAGGACGAGATCCTCCGCGCCGAGCCCCTGCACCGCCGCCAGCACGCGCCGCGCCGCCGCCTCGCCTGCCGCGTCGGGGACGGGGTGCGAGGCTTCCACGACCTCGATCCGGCGTGTAGCGACGGCATGGCCATAGCGGGTGATGACGAGGCCGGAGAGGTCGGCCTGCGGCCAGGCTTCCTCCACCGCCGCCGCCATCACCGCGGCCGACTTGCCGGCGCCCACCACGACCACGCGGCCCTTCGGGGGCTCGGGCAGGTGGCGGGCAAGGATGGCCCGTGGGTCGGCCGCGCGGATCGCCGCGTCGAACAGGCGCCGCAAGGCGTTGCGGGCGGAGGCATCGGTCCAGCTCATGCGGGCGGCGTTCCCCTTCGGTGTGCTTGCCGCGCATTCTGGACCCGAGGGAAGAGAAGGTGAAGGCAGGGCCGCCGCCTGCCTTTTTGCGGCACCCGGAAACCTCCCGCCTCGTCGGCGGCTTCTCTCTCAGCCCAGCGCCCTCGGTGGGCGCTGACATCTTGAACGGTAAGGCGGCGGGCCGGAGCCTTGCCGCCGGGAGACGGGACATGGCTGGAACCGACGCGCGCGTGGACAAGCTGCGCCATGACATCGACAGCGGCCGCAGTGGCGACAAGGTAGCCTTCAGCGATCCGGCCGCCGCACCCCTCGGTGCCGATGACGAAGCCGCTGGCGTTCCACCCAGCCCGGAAATGATCGCGCACGCCCATGCGATGGAGGTGGGCGCCGCCCCTAACGCGGCGCGAAGCCTGGCGCATAGCGGCAGCGAGGCCGAGGCGCGCGGCTCGGCGGACCGGTCGCGCACCGGGCGGATGATCCTGGCCGTGCTGGCCGGCGTGATCGTGCTGGTCGCGATCGCGCTGGCAATCGGCTAGGCGCCGCCCCGGCCAGCCAGGCGCTCAGGGGGCGCGGCGCGCCACTTCCTCCGGCTTCAGCCGCACGAGCGCCTCGTAGTCCTTCAGCAGCGTCTCGGTGATGGCGCCCGGTGTGAAGCTATGCTCGCCAATGACGCGCACGGGCGTTACCTCCGCTGCCGTTCCCGCGAGGAAGACTTCCGTGGCGCCACCAATTTCATCCGCCGCGATGGTGCGCTCCACCACCTTGATCTGCCGGTGCCGGGCAAGGCCCATCACCGTGCGGCGGGTGATGCCGTCGAGGAAGCAGATGGGCGTCGGCGTGTGCAGCTCGCCCTCCATGACGAAAAAGATGTTGGCGCCGGTCGCCTCGGCGATGTCGCCCTTGAAGTCGAGCATCAGCGCGTCGTCGTAGCCCTCCGCCTCGGCGGCGTGCTTGGAGAGCGTGCCGATCATATAGAGACCTGAGGCCTTGGAGGCGGTGGGCGCCGTATCCGGCGCCGGCCGGCGCCATTGCGCCATGGCGAGCCGCACGCCCTTCATGCGGTTTGCACCGAACAGGTTCGGCCAGGCCCAGGCGGCAATCGCCAGATGGATCTTCGTCTGTTGCGCCGCCACCGCCAGCATCTCCGAGCCGCGCCAGGCGATCGGCCGCAGATAGGCATCCTCCAGCCCATTCTTCTCCAGCACTGCCATGCAGGCGGCGTCGATCTCCTCGGCGCTCCAGGGAATCTCGAAGCCCAGGATGCGGCCGGAGGCGATCAGCCGGTCGGTATGCGCGCGCAGCTTGAAAATATTTCTGCCATAGGCCCGCTCGCCCTCGAACACGCCGCTGGCATAATGCAGACCATGGGTCAGGACATGCAGCCGGGCGTCCCGCCAGGGCACCATCTGACCGTCCAGCCAGATCCAGCCGTCGCGGTCGTCGAAGGGAACCAGCGTCATGAGTGACATCCTCCCGATCTTAATTACGCAATATCATTGCGCCTGATACCCGGATCGTAAAACTTGCTTCGCTAATATGTCAACGAAGCTGACCAAAGACGGACGCATGCCAGGGATGCCAGACACACCGGACGCGAAGGCCGCGGGCGAGGCCAAGCCCGTCGGCGCAGGCCGCCAGCTGCTTTTCCTCCGGGAGGAGGAACTCCGGCTGGCGCAGGACCTGCTGTTCTTCGGCTACCGCGACTTCACCGCCGGGCCCGACGCCATTCTGGCCGAGCTTGGCATGGGGCGGGCGCACCACCGCGTGCTGCACTTCGTGGGGCGGCGGCCCGGCATCACCGTGGGAGAGCTGCTGGCGATCCTCGGCATCACCAAGCAGTCGCTCGGCCGGGTGCTGACGCCGCTGGTCGAGGAGGGCTATGTCACCCAGACCCCAGGTCGCAGCGACCGCCGCCAGCGCCTGCTGACCCTGACCGAAAAGGGCGAGGCGCTGGAGCGGCGTCTTTTCGAGCGGCAGCGTGAATGGGTCATGCGCGCCTACCGCGAGGCCGGGCCGGTGGCGGTGGAGGGATTCCGCCGCGTCATGCGCGGGTTGATGGGGCCGGAGGCGCGTGCCCAGCTTGACCGAGCTGCGCCGCCCGATCCGCGCAGCGGCCCCATCCACCCCAAGCCCCGGAGTGCCGCATGAGCGGGAACGAGCCGCATCTGCTGGTGGTGGATGACGACGCGCGGCTGCGCAACCTGTTGCAACGCTTCCTCTCAGAGCAAGGCTTCCGCGTCACCGCCGCCGCCGACGCCGCCTTGGCGCGGCAGGCCATGCAAGGCATGACCTTCGACCTGCTGGTGGTGGACGTGATGATGCCCGGCGAATCCGGCCTAGAGCTGACCGAGGGCCTGCGCCGGGAAGGGCATGACGTGCCGATCCTGATGCTGACCGCCGCGGGCGCTCCGGACGATCGCATCGCCGGCTTCGAGCATGGCGCCGATGACTACCTGGCCAAGCCCTTCGATCCCCGTGAACTGGCGCTGCGCATCCGTACCATCCTCAGGCGGGCGGCACCCGCGCTGCCCGCCAGCCTGCCGCTGGCGCCGGTGCAGCTCGGCTCCCGATGGTTCGACCCGGAGCGTGGCGAGTTGCGCGGCCAGGATGGTACGCACCGCCTGACCAGTGGCGAGGCGGCGCTGCTCTCCGCCCTGGCCCGGCGGGCGGGAGAGGTGCTGACGCGCGAGGAGATCGCCGCTGCCCTGGGCACGCCGGAGGCGGGCGAGCGCGCGGTGGACGTGCAGGTGACGCGCCTGCGCCGCAAGATCGAGCCCGATCCCCGCGAGCCCCGCTTCCTGCAGACGGTGCGGCACCGCGGCTATGTCCTGAAGCCCGGCACATGAGAGGCGGTCCCTCCTGGGCGCGGCGGCTGCTCCGGCGCATGGGGGCGCCCTTCCGCTATTTGACGCCGCGCGGCCTGCTGGGCCGCACCCTGCTGATCATCCTGCTGCCGCTGCTCATCCTCCAGGGCGTTGCGCTGCAGCTCTTCTATGGCGGGCATCTCGACGTCATCTCGCGCCGGCTGGCGGGCGGCGTTGCTGGCGACGTCGGCATGGTGGTCGAGATCCTCGGGCGCCAGCGGAGCGGAGAGGACCATAGCTGGGTGTTTCGTGAGGCGGCCTGGCGGCTCGACCTCTCGCTTGCCTTCGAACCGGGGGCGAGCATTGGCATGCCGAGCCAGCGGCAGAGTTGGTTGCCCATCCTCCCTCTGGAGGAGGACCTCTCGCAGGCTCTCCGTGAGCGTGTCGGACTGCCCTTCGACACGGACTGGCAGAGCGACCCGCGCAGCGTGATCATCCGCGTGCAGATGCCCGGTGGCGTGCTGCATGTGGAGGCGCCCCGCAAACGGCTGTTCTTCGGTACGCTCTATCTGTTCGTCATCTGGCTGGTCGGCACATCGCTGCTGCTCTTCGTGGTCGCCGCCCTGTTCATGAAGAACCAGGTGCGTGCCATCCGCCGCCTCGCCAGCGCCGCCGAGGCCTTTGGCATGGGACGCGAGATCGGTCCAATCAAGCCGGAGGGTGCCAGCGAGGTGCGACAGGCCGCCGCGGCCTTCAACCAGATGCAGGCGCGCATCCGCCGCTTCGTCAATCAGCGGACGGAGATGCTGGCCGGCATCAGCCACGACCTGCGCACGCCGCTCACCCGCCTCCGCCTCGGCCTCGCCATGCTGCCGGCGGGGACGGAGGAGGACGCCGCCGCCATGTCGGAGGATGTGGCGGAAATGGAGCGGATGATCGCCACCTATCTCGCCTTCGCGCGCGGCGAGGGGACTGAACATGCCCAGCCAGCCGATATCGCCGAACTGGTGGAGGATCTTGCCGCGCGCGCCCGGCGGGACGGCGCGATGGTGACCGTGGAGGCGTCGGGAACGGTTGTGCTGCCGGTGCGGGTGGATGCGCTGCGCCGCTGCCTCGGCAACCTGTTGGACAATGCCCGCCGCCATGCTCGCCGCATCGCCCTCGCCATCACCGAGGTGCCGCGCCAGGAGCCAGGCCGTCCGCCGGGCCGCTGGGTGATGATCACGGTGGATGACGACGGACCGGGTATCCCGGAAGCGGCGCGGGAGGAGGCCTTCAAGCCCTTCACCAGCTTCTCGGCCGGCGGCACCGGCCTTGGGCTGGCGATCGCACGGGATATCGCGCGGGCGCATGGTGGGGACATCGCCCTGGAAGGCAGCCCGCTGGGAGGGCTGCGCGCGCGGGTGCGGCTGCCGGCCTGAGCGCCGGCAGGGCGGCGGGCGTGGCCGCCGCCCGCTTCCGGATCAGCCGGAGGACTTGGCCATCAGTGACTTGACCTCATCCATCGCCTCGGCAAAGCGCCGGTTCAGCACGCTCAGCGCCTCGGCATTCGACTTCTGGATGAGGTCGGCGATCTCCTGCATGTTGGCCACCGCCCGGCCATAGCTGGCCTTCAGCACCTCCGCCTGTTTCGCCGCCTTCTCCTGCGGCGTGGCCTCGGCGGAGAGGCCCTGCAGAGCCTGCGTCATCTCGGAGACGGACTGCTGCAGGATCTCCATGTGCCGCCGGGCCACCGCCTGCGCGCCTTCCAGCGCCACCTTGTTGGCGGCGGAGAGCGCCTCCAGGTTGCGCTTCTGCGCGACGGCCAACGCGTCCGCGTCCGGCAGGGCCGGAAGGCGGAACTCGGAAAGCAGGCGCATCATGTCCGTCTCCAGGGGAAACTTGGGGCGGTCCGACATGAACGTCTCCTCGGTTCTGGCTTCACAGCCAGTCTAGGCCGCGCCGGGCGCGGCGCAAAACAGCTTCCCCAAAGCTCAGGTCACGACCTCGGGGGCTGGCGCGGGGGGCGGCGATGCTTCGCCCGCATCAAGCCGCAGCGTGCGGGCGATCCGCTCGGCCTTGTCCAGCGCACGATCCAGCGCAGCCATGGTGGAGCCGAGATCCATGCTCTCGTCCTGTTCCCACGCCCGCAGGGTCGCGATCCAGACCGCCGAGAGGCCTTTCACCCGCAGCATACCGGTCACGCCGCAGGTCGTGACCCGCGCCGCCTCCAGCATCCACGCCATGGAGGCGGCCAGCACCGGCGCGAGGGCTAGGCTGAGCAGCGGGTCGTGCCGCATATCGCGCCCGAAGCGGATCAGCCCCTCTCGGTGCGGCTGCAGAGCATCGATGCGGCGCATCAGCGTGTCGAAGATGCGGTCCCGCGGGGCGCCGCCGGCATTCACGGCGGCATCTTCCAGCACGGCCTTGTCCACCAGGCGGGAGTGCAGGCGCAGCAGGTGGAACTTGGTTGGCGCGCGCTCCCGCAGGTCGGGCAGGCTGATCCCGGCGCGCTCCGCCAGTTCAGGGAAGGTGAAGCCATTCCAGCCGCGCTCGGCCACCAGCGGCCAGAGGGCGTCCATCAGGGCAGTGTCGTCGGGGGCGGTGCCGATGCTATCGCTCATACCGAAACTCTGGTGTCCGAAGAGGATTTCGCCAAGGCTGCGAGCGGCGAAATCACAGACGGGCGCTGCCAGGTCGTCAGCCTGCCAACTCGCGCGAGCGGGCGGTCGCGGCGGCGATGGCTTCGGACATCAGGCGCGGCCAAGCCTGGGGGGCCATCAGCACGTTGAGGGCACGCTCGGTGGTGCCCTTGGGGCTGGTGACGTTGCGGCGGAGCTGGGCCGCATCCTCGCTGCTCGCCGCCAGCAAGGCGCCGGAGCCGGCGACGGTGCGTCGCGCCATCTGCCGCGCCAGTGCGGGCGGCAGGCCCTGCTCAATCGCGGCCGCCTCCAGCAACTCGGCCAGCAGGAAGACATAGGCCGGTCCGCCGCCGGAGACGGCGGTAACGGCGTCGAGTTGCCCCTCATCTTCCAGCCAGGCGGTCTCGCCGATGGCGGAGAGCAGGCCGTCGGCCAAGGCGCGCTGCTCCGCACCGACGCCGGGTCCCGCATAGGCGCAGGTGAAACCCTGGCGCACGGCGGCAGGGGTGTTGGGCATGGCCCGCACCACCTGTGCCCTGCCGCCCAAAGCGGCAGTCATACCTGCGACGGTCTTGCCGGCCATGATCGAGACCGCCAGCGTGCCCTCCTGCGCGAAGCGGGCGAGGGAGGGCAGGGTGGCGTCCGCCTGCTGCGGCTTGATCGCGAGCACCATGGCGGCAGGGTTGAAGCTTGCGGGGATCTGCTCCATCGCCGTGCAGGTGGTGACGCGCCCGGCGAAGCCAGCGGTGGCCTCGGCGGAAGGCTCCACCACCACCACCTGTTCGGCGCCGCGCTCCAGCCAGCCTTCCAGCATGGCGCCGCCCATTTTGCCGCACCCGACCAGCAGAAGGGAGGGCAGGGTGCCGCCCCCCATCACGCCAGCGCTCACGCCTCGCCCACGCAATCCAGCATGGCCGCGGCCAGCGCCTCGGAAGGCCCCTTGCCGCCCCAGAGCACAAACTGAAACGCCGGGAAGAAGCGCTCGCACTCGGTGATGGCGATGTCCACCATGTCCTCCAGGCTTTCCGCGCTGGCGCCCTGGGCGCCGCGCAGCAGCACGGAATGGCGGTAGACCGGCGCACCCTCGTCGTTCTCGATGCCGAAATGGCCGATCCAGAGCTTCTCGTTGGCCAGCGCCAGCAATTCGTAAAGCGGCGCACGGCGGCCCGCCGGCACCTTCAGGTCGAAGGCACAGGTGAAGTGCATCGCGCTGATTTCCTGCGACCAGGAGAAGAACAGGCCGTAGTCGCACCACTTGCCAGGCGCCTCGACCGCCATTTCGCCGTCCGAGCGGCGCTCGAAGGCCCACTCGTTGGCGGCAACGATCTGCTCCAGCACGTCGAGCGGATTGGCGGAACGGTCGCGGTCGACGGTTTGCAAGCCGGACATCGCGGCACCTCCTTCCCTAGGGGGGACAGGGCCACCCAGATCTTGGGTGAAGCCGATTGCCCACACCACGATCTGGCATATCGCGGCGGTAAATACTGCCGCAAGAGGCAAGCGCCGAGTCTGAGGATGCGCCCCTCAAGATTTTCGACGCAGCGCAGCATGGGCGAAGTCGGCAAGCAGCGGTAGGGTCTTGGAATGGCCACCGAGTCTCCCGCCGGCGCCCTGCCGCTCCCCACACTGCGCCCGGGTCGGGAGCGTCTGATCGGCCTTGCCTGCGCCGTCGGCGTGCTGGCGGTTTGGACGGGCTTCCTGCTCTCCTCCCGCTTCGGCACCCGCCAGTCCTTCACGCCCTGGGACATGGCGGCGCTACGCTATACGGGGTCGCTGGCGGTGGGGCTGATGATGGCTGGAGCCTTTGGCTGGCCCCGCCTGCCACCCGGGCGCTGCCTGGCGCTGATGGCGACCGCCGCCTTCGGCTATCCCCTCCTGGCCTATTGGGGATTTCGCTTCGCGCCCACGGCGCATGCCGCGGTGCTGATGACGGGCATGCTGCCCTTCGCAGCGGCCCTGCTCGGCGCGGTGTTCCTGGGCGAGTTCTTCCCGCGCCGCCGGCTGCTCTCGCTCGGGGTGGTGGGCGGCGGCATCCTGCTGCTGGCGGGCGACACCTTCGGCGCGCATCCCGGCGCCTGGCAGGGCGACCTGCTGTTCCTCTCCGCCTGCCTCTCCTGGGCGAGTTTCACCGTGCTGATCCGCCGGTGGCAGGTGCCGGCGCTCACGGCCACCACCATGCTCGCCCTCTATCCGCCGCTGCTCTACCTGCCGCTGTGGTGGTGGGGGCTGCCCTCGGCGATGGGCGCCGCCTCGGCCGGCGCCATCGGCTATCAGCTCGTCTATCAGGGCTTCTTCGCGGTGGTGGTGGCGGGCTTCCTCTATACTCGTGCGGTGAACGCCCTCGGTAGCGCCCGCACCACCACCATCACGGCGCTGACGCCCGCTCTGGCGGCGCTCGCCGCAGGGCCGCTGCTGGGCGAGGGGCTTGGCTGGGCGGGGCTGCTGGGCGTGGCGCTGGTCTCGATCGGCATGGTGCTTGGCGTGCTCGGCGGGCGGCGCTGAGATGATGCGCTTCCTTCTCGCGGCCCTGAACCCGCAACTTGGCGCCATCGCCGCCAATGCCGAGGCGCTCCGGGCCGCCCGCGCCATGGCGGCGGGTCAGGGCGCGGCGCTGCTGATCACGCCCGAGGCCTCACTCAGTGGAGCTCCGGCGGCTGATATCGCCGCCCGACCGGAACTGCTCGCCGCCTGCGAGGGCACCATGCAGGCTCTGGCCGCCGAAACCGCTGATGGCGGCCCGGGGCTGCTGGTCGGCGCGCCGTGGCAGGAGGCCGGTCGGCTCTATAGCGGCATTCTGCTGCTGGAGGGCGGCAAGGTTGCAGCCCGGCGCGCCCGTCATGCCTTCCCCCTTGGGCTCGCGGCACGCCTCAGCCCTGGCCCGGCGCCCGGGCCGATCGCGTTCCGTGGCCTGCGGCTGGGGGTGATGAGCGGCGCCGATGCCGACGATCCCGCCACTGCGGAAACGCTTGAAGAGACCGGATCTAACCTTCTGATTTCTCTAACAGCGAGGGTCTTTGACGGACGCGCGGAGGACCGCGCCAGCGATGCCGCTGTAGCGCCGGTGGTGGAGACGGGGCTTCCATTCCTCGGACTCAACCTGCGGGGCGGGCAGGGGCCGTGGGTTCATGCCGGTGGTGGCTTCGTGCTGAACGCCGACCGACGCCTCGCCGCGCGTCTGCCCGCTTTCCGGGCCGAGCCGCTGCTGGTGGAATGGGAGGAGGGCGAGGCAGGCTGGCACTGCCGGCCGCAGCCTTTGCCGCCGATCATTCCGCCGGAAGAGCAGTTGTGGCAGGCCCTGGTCCTGGCCATGACTGATGCGGTGGCGAAGGGCGGCTTCGCCGGTGTGATGCTGGACATGGCCCAGGGTGCTGCCGCCCTGCTGCTGGCTGACGCGGCGCGGGCGGCGGGTTTGCGGGTCATCCCCGTGGAAGACGAAGTGGGAGGCGCCCCCTCGCCGGCGCATGAAGCGGCGCTGGAGGCGCTCGCGGCGGCGCGCGATGCACTGCTGCTCAACGCCGCCACAGCCGACCGGCGGGCGCTGGGGCAGGCGGGCCGGGCCGGTCACCTCGCGCCGCTCGCCGAGCTCTGGCCCGGCGATCTGGCTGCCCTGGCGGCGGCGCGCGGCCTGCCGCCACCTCCGACGGAGAGCGGAACCGAGGCCATCCTGCGCGGCTTGCTGGAGGAGAAGCCGGTGGACGTGCTCGCCGCGCAGGGCTACGACCCCGCCGAGGTGTCCCGGCTCTGGCGCGCCCTGGCGGCCGCTGCCCACAGGCGGCGCCAGGCGCCCGCCGCCCTGCGGCTCGGCCGGGGCCATAGCGACCCCTTTACCAACGGAATGACGGGCCTCCTGCCATGAGCGGCCAATTCGACGACACTCTCTTTGCGCCGCAGGGCGGATTTAGCGTGCAGATCCGCGACCTCTCCGGCGGCAACGGCGCGGAGCCGGTGGAGACCATCCGCGGCTTCCAGACCCTGGCGCATGCCAATGGCTTCGCCCGCCGCTATGTGCGCGACAGCATCGAGCGCTGCCGCGCCCCCGGCCTGACGCCGGACGAGGTGCTGGCCGCCTGGTTCGCCTTCGGCGAGGATGCCGAGGTGGTCGGCACTGCCGGCCAGGGCTGGACCAGCGGCAATGAAATCCGTGACTTCGCGGCCGATCCTGTGCGGGATTCCGAGGAGCGCAACTGGCGCGTGCTCGACCCGCGCCGCATGGAAGAGGGTGAGGGCGGTGAAGGCGAGGGGGAGGACGAGGCATGAAGCTCCGCTTCGCTCCCAGCCCGACCGGCTATCTCCATGTCGGCAATGCACGCATCGCCGTCGCCAACTGGCTGCTGGCGCGCCGCCATGGCGGCCGCTTCGTGCTACGCTTCGACGACACCGATGCCGCTCGCAGCAAGCCGGAGTTCGCTGCCGGCATCGAGGAGGACCTGCGCTGGCTGGGGCTCGACTGGGATGAGAGCTTCCGCCAGTCCGACCGCATAGCCCGCTACGAGGCGGCGGCGGAAAAACTAAAGAAAAGCGGCCACTTGTATCCTTGTTTTGAGAGCGAGGAGGAGCTGCGCTTCAAGCGCGAGCAGCGCCAGAAGCAAGGCCGTCCACCGGTCTATGACCGCGGCGCGCTGCAGATGACGCCGGAGCAGTACGAGCGCGCGCTCGCCAACGGCAAGCAGCCCTACTGGCGCTTCAAGCTCTCCACGCGGACGGTGGAATGGCAGGACGGCGTGCTCGGCCGCCGTGCGGTGAAGCTGCCGCCGATCTCCGACCCCGTGCTGATCCGCGCCGACGGCTCCTTCCTCTACACCTTCACCTCGGTGGTGGACGACCTCGAGACCGGCATCACCGACATCGTTCGTGGCGAGGACCATGTCACCAACACGGGCGTGCAGATCGACATCCTGGAGGCGCTGAGCGGAAAGCCCAACACCATCCGCTTCGCCCATCTGCCCTTGCTGACCGACGCGGAAGGGGGACAGCTCTCCAAGCGCCTCGGCTCCATGGGCCTGCGGCAACTCCGGCGAGACGGCATCGAGCCTCCGGCGCTGGTCGGCTATCTGGCGGCCCTCGGTTCCTCCCAGGACCCGGTGGCGGCGCCAGCGGCCGAACTGGCCCCGGGCTTCGCGCTGGACCGGCTCTCCCGCTCCTCCGCCCGCTTCGACCCCACGCAGCTCCTGGCGCTGAACCGCCGCTACCTGCACGGGCTGGACTTCGCCGCGGTCCGCGAGCGCCTGCCCGAAGGCGCCGACGAGGCCTTCTGGATGGCCGTGCGTGGCAACCTGGACCTGCTGGGCGAGGCGCGGGACTGGTGGGAGGTGGCGCATGGCCCCATCGCCATTCCCTCTCAGCCGGAGGAGGCGGAGTTCCTGCGCCAGGCGTTGGAGATGCTTCCGCCCGAACCCTGGTCCGAGGAAACCTGGGGCGCCTGGACCAAGGCGCTCGGCGCTGCCGCAGGCCGCAAGGGCAAGGCACTCTTCCTGCCGCTGCGCCGCGCCCTGACCGGCGAGGAGCATGGCCCCGAGCTGCGCCTCTTCCTGCCCGTCATCGGCCGGGCGCGCGCGGTGGAGCGGCTGAAGCGCGCCGCGGCATGAGCATCGCCGTCATCGGCGCCGCCGGGCGCTCGGGCGCGGCGCTCTGCCGGGCGCTGGCGGCGCGGGCCCAGGACTATGTGCCGGTGGTCCGGCGGGAGGCCGCGTGGCGCGCCCTGGATCTGCCAGGCGAGCCGCGCCTCGCCGACCTCCAGGACGCCGTGGCGCTGAAGGCGGCCCTCGCGGGGGCGGAGCGGATCGTCTCCTGCGCCCATGCGCGCTGGGCGCCGGCCATCCTGGCCGCGGCGCCGGCGGGCGCGACGCTGGTGCTGATGGGCTCCACCCGCCGGTACTCGCGCTGGCCGGACGAGCATGGCGACGGGGTGCGGGCCGGCGAGGCTGCCTTCCTGGCCGGTGGTCATCCCGGTGTGATGCTGCACCCGACGATGATCTATGGCGCCCAGGGCGAGAACAACGTGCAGCGCCTCGCCGCGCTGATGCGCCGACTTCCTGTAGCGCCACTGCCGGGCGGCGGACGGGCGCTGGTGCAGCCGATCCATCAGGATGACGTCACCGCCTCCCTGCTGGCGGCCCTCGCGCGTGACTGGCCGGCACCCGCGACGCTGGTGGTGGCGGGGCCAGAGCCGATGCCCTACCGCGACTTCCTGGCCGCCGTCGCCCGGGCTGCCGGGCTGCGTGTGCCACCCGTGCTGCCGGTGCCGGCCGCCCCCTTGCGACTGCTGGCGCGGCTGACGCCCTTCCTGCCCGTATTGCCCACCATCCAAGCGGACGAAATCCGCCGCCTGACCGAGGACAAGGCTTTCGACATCACGCCGATGCGGGCGCGTCTTGGAGTCACGCCGCGACCGCTCGCCGAAGGATTGGCCGCCACCTTTGGGTAGAAGCGGGCTGCGCTGTTTTTAAAGCGAATAGGAAAGACGAAGGCCTATTGCTTTGAAATTTCGGTTTCCACCGGCCAGTTCGAGTTGGCCGTCCTGGTAGTTCAGCATGACCTTCACCATGGAATGGGGATACCAGTTCAGCCCGGCGGTCCAGATCCGCTGGGCACCGCCCTGCACCGGGCCGTCGCGAAGGTCGGCAACGCTGTAGCGCCCCGCCACCTCCAGCGCGCCCCACTGTCCCATGGCCGGATTGAAAGCTTCCAGGGGTTTCGGCCGCTTCCAGGTGGCGGTTTCACGGTCATAGGCGCGGGGTGCGCCGAGCAGGGCAAAGGAGGCCGCGACGTACCAGCCCTCGCCGCGCCGGGGGCCGTCTTCTGGCGTGTCGATGCCGATGAACTGATATTCCGCCTGGGCGTAGAAGCGCCCCGCCGCACCGGCCAGTTCGGGGCCGGCCGCCCAGAGGCTGTCCGCCTCAATGTCGCCAGTGTCCAGGAACCGCCGGGAGTCCACCCGCAACTCGGGATAGCCGCTGAGGCTGGCCTCGTTGTACGCGCCCTCCTGGCCTGGCCGCCATTGGTAGGCGGCATTGGCGCCAAGTTGCACCAGGAGGCTATCCTGCCGCAGCGGGATCGCCGTCACGCGCCCAGCCACGCCGCGTTGCCCCCAGCTCTGTGGCTTCGACATCTCGCCAGCCGTGACATAGGCGGCGGCGCTCCAGCGGTCCTGATGCACTTCGAGCCCTGCAGCCTGTCGGCCGGTGCCGGTCGCGATCCCTGCGGCAAGGTCGGAAATGACGGCGCGCTCCATGAATAGGAGGTCGAAGGAGCTGCCGGCCTGCTCCAACATGTGCTGTGGCTTGAAGGCGCCGGCCCGGAGGGTGCCCCAGCCCAGCCCAGTCCAGGCGAGGGAAGCCTCGTACAGGTCGCTGGCGTCGCGCACGGAGGACGCGCCGAAATCCCAGATGAAGGTTGCCTCGAAGCCCTGCGGCAAGATGGCCTCCATGCCCAGCCGCGCGCGTCGGAGGTTCACGCCGGAGCGGAAGCCCTCAGGACGGTCCTGGTCGCCATAGGCGCCGGCGTCGAGGTCGAGCCGCAGCACAGGCGTCAGCTTCGCGGCACCACCGGCGAGGCTCAGCTCAGGCTTGCCGTCCTCCGACCATTCGATGCCAGTTTGCGCCAACGCGGCTGAGGGGAGGGCGAGCGCGAGCAGGAGAAGGGGCGCAAGGAGAGGGCGCATGGCATTTCCCAAGGCTTATGGTCCGTCCTTGAAGCTCCGAGGAAGGTCTCAGGTTTCAGTTTTGTAATGTGAATGGAGGCCGCTCCGGGGCAGCAGCAGCACGGCCACCCCAAAGGGCATCAGCCAGGCGATCCGTGCCTGGTAGCGGTGGTGCGGCTTGGAGAGGGCGCCGGTTGCGACCGCATTCGCGGCCACCCCGACCAGCAGCATCAGCACGAATCCCAGGCGGAGGCGGCGCTCGGTCTCCGGCAGAGTGCCGTCGCGCCGGGTCAGGGCCCGCCAGGCGAGCAGCAGCCCCACCGCCCCCAAAATCAGAACTGGGCCCTGTGGCCAGAGGAACGGCGCCGCCAGCGCGGGCAACTGTCCCTTGAACTGCGCCGAGCCATCATGCGCCGCCACTTCGGAGGCAGGGAAGCCCTGGAGTAGCCTTGGGCGGACAGCATCCCCCAGCGCCTGCCGGCCCAGCGTATCGCCCACACCGGCCTTGAAGAGCTGCACCGTCGCGTTGCGCAGCGCGGCGGCAGCCACTGCGAAGGGTTCCCGCCGTAGCGTCTCGGCGACGATCTCCTGTGCCTCCGGCGCCAGCAGCATGCCGCCGAGGAAGCGGGAATTGCCGTGAGCATCCTGATTCACCGGGCTTTCCGGCTCCCAGAGGAAGACGTCGCTGTCGGTGGGCAGGCGGCCAGCCCAGGCGCAGAGATACCAGGCACGCTGCGGACACTCGGCGGCAATGGTGCGCGCCGCCGGCCCATCGGCGATCAGCCGTGCCAGCAGGAAGGTGGCGCCATAGGGGGAGAGAGAGGCCTTCCCATGCCCCACGGCATTGGTCGCGAGCAGCAGCAGCACGGCCAGGGCGAGCGGCGCGGCCGTCCGGAGCAGCGGTCCAAGCGCGCGGGCAACCAGCAGCGTCAGCACCACCAGCGCCAGAGCGAGCGGGATGTGGGAGAGGTGCGACGCGATGCCGAGTGTCGCCAGCACCAGCAGATAAGCCAGCTCCCCGCGTGAGAGGCCGCCGTCTGGCGCGAAGCCGAGCAGGAACAGCGCCAGCACCACCACCGGCGCAAAGATGTCCGGCATCAGCAGCGCCGCGACCCAGGGCAGGGCGGTCAGCGCGGCCAAGCTGGCGCAGAGCAGCAGATGGGCCGCTGGCGTGGCACCGCCGCGCAGCACGCGCTGTACCAGCCAGAGCAGATGGGAGACTATCAACCCCTGTGCCAGCAGCGGCAGCCAGAGCGTCTGCCGCCAGTGGAGGAGATGAAGCAGCGGGCCGTAGATCCAGGGCTTGTCCCAGATCATCAGCGGCTCGATGGTCTGCGCCAGGAAAGCGCCGGTATCGCTGAACAGGATGGGGTAGCGGTTGAGGAAGGCTGGCCAGACCAGCAGCAGCGCCGCCGCCAGGATGGCGGACAGCGCGGCCAGGCGCCTCACGCTTGCTGCCAGCGGGCGGTTGCCGCGTCGTCGCTGTCTTTGGCCTCGACCCAGCGCTCGCGCCCGTCCGGGAACTCCTCGCGCTTCCAGAAGGGAGCGCCGGTCTTCAGCCAGTCGATGAGGAAGGCGCAGGCCTCCAGCGCAGCGGCGCGATGGGCGCTGGCGGTCAGCACCAGCACGATCGGCTCGCCAGGACGGATGCGGCCGACACGATGGACGACCGTGCAGCCGGTGAGCGGCCAGCGGGCCTCCGCCTCGGCGGCGATGCCAGCCAGCGCCCGCTCCGTCATGCCGGGATAGTGCTCCAGCACGAGCGCGGAGAGCCCGTCATCGCCACGGCAGAGACCGACGAAGCTGGCGATGCCGCCAACATCCGTGCGGCCGGTGGACAGCGCCGCCTGTTCCGCCGCCATGTCGAAGGGGCTTTCCTGCACCCGCACCACGGCCATGCCCTCAGCCCCCCGTGACCGGTGGGAAGAAGGCGACCTCGTCGCCCGGACGCAACGGGTGGTCGGGCGGGCAGAACTCCTGGTTCACCGCGGCGCGAACCTGCCGGGCATTGGCGAAGGCCGCCGCATGCCCCTCGGAGCGCCCGGAGAGCCAGTGCATCAGGCCGGCGACGTCCGTCACCTCAGGCGGCGGCGAGACTTCCTCCTGGCCGACGCCCACCTTCTGCCGCACCCAGGCGAAATAGAGGACCTGCATGGCGTTCAGCGCGGGGTCGGAACCTGCTGGACCCTGCCATCGGCATCCAGCATCAGGGTGGTGGCGCCATTCGGGATGGCGATGCCCGAGCCGCCGCCTGGGCGGTTGTAGGTGCTGTAATTCTGGCCGCCGCCGCTGGTGACGACGGGGCCGCTCGGGGTCGGGATCACCTGGCCATCAGCGCGGCGCGGCGCCGGCACCAGGTCGTATGGCCGCGGAGGCGGCTCGACGCGGGTGATATTGGGCTCGCGGACCACCGTGCCGGGCTGCAGCAGGTCCGAGCTCGTGGAACTGCCATGCGGGATGGGCCGGTGCGGCGGCGGCGGCGTCTCGGGCGTCTGCTCCAGCAGGTTTGGGCTGCCGAGAGTCGGCCGGTTCTCCTCCTGCTCCGGGGCGGGCCAGACGTCGCCGGGCGCCGGCTGTAGCGGCGCCACCGCCAGCGGCTGACCGAGCACGCGCCGCACCGTCAGGCTGGCCGGGATGGCCTCGGTTCGCTCGCCGGTGAAGGAGGAGGCGCAGGCGCCCAGCCCGAGCAACAGCACCATGGCCGAAACTCGCCCGACATTTCCCCGCCGCAGGCCGCTGCTGATCCGCCTGCCGCTCGAAACCTCGCTCATCGACCGCTCCTGGGATGCTTCATGGGAAAATGCGATGGGTTAGGCGCCCACTCAAGGGCGGGACAATTCCTTTTGCCCGGGATGGTTGCGCGCGGTGTCCTGTGCCTCGGCATGGCGCAGGCCGGCCAGCAGGTAATCCCAGCCGGTCAGCAGCGTCAGGGCGGCGGCGAGCCAGAGCATCACCTCGCCGATGGCGTTGAGCGGCAGGAAGGAGAGATGCAGCACCGAGCCGCCGGAATCGCCGGCCAGGAGGATGCCGAGCGCCGTCATCTGCACGCCGGTCTTCCACTTGGCCAGTCGCGTCACCGGCAGACCGACGGAGAGGCCAGCCAGATACTCGCGCAGGCCGGAGACCAGGATCTCGCGCAGCAGGATGACAATGGCGGCGACCAGCCCGAGCAGGGAAAGGTGCGAAAGCCCCGCCAGCAGCATCAGCGCGGCGCCAACCAGCAGCTTGTCGGCGATTGGGTCCAGCATGCGGCCAAAGGCGGAGATGAGCTGGCGCTCGCGGGCGATCTTGCCGTCGAAATAGTCGGTGATGGCGGCGGCCGAGAAGACGGCGCAGGCCGCGAGATCCGCCCAGGGCAGGCGGAGCACGGCCAGCAGCACCAGCAGCGGCACCGCGGCGATGCGGGAGAGCGTCAGGAGGTTCGGCAGATCGGTTGGCAAGACGTTCCCTTCCCGGTGGGGCGCTCAACCCTTTCCCAAATTCGCCGTGCTGGCGCCAGGGTGGAAATGCTCATGGATGCGCCCCGCCATCGAGGGGCCGATGCCCGGGCAGTTGCGCAGGTCCTCCAGCCCTGCCTGCCGCACGCCGCGCGCCGAGCCGAAATGGTTCAGCAGCCGCCGCTTGATCGCCGACCCCACGCCCGGGATCTCGTCCAGCTCCGAGCGGGTGATCGCCTTGGAGCGGCCGGCACGGTGCGTGGTGATGGCGAAGCGATGCGCCTCGTCGCGCAGGCGCTGCAGATAGTAGAGCGTGGGGTCGCGCGGGGGGAGCTGAAAGGGGGCCTTGCCCGCCATGTGGAACCATTCCCGCCCGGCATCGCGGTCCGGCCCCTTGGCGATGGCGACCAGCGGCAGGTCGCCAAGGCCGAGCTCCGCCATCACCTCGCGCGCGGCGGAAAGCTGGCCGGCGCCGCCGTCGATCAGCACCAGGTCGGGCCAGCCCTCGCCCTGGCGCTCCGGGTCCTCCTTGAGGGCGCGGCCGAAGCGGCGCTCGAAGACCTCGCGCATCATGGCGAAGTCGTCGCCGCCGCCGCTGGCCTGCCTTGTGCCACCGCCGCCCGCGACGCGGCGCGTCTCGGCCACGCCGCCCGGCACCTCGGCCGCCACGGGCTGCGGCACGCGCGGCGCGACGGTGCCCTGGATGGCATATTTGCGGTAGGCGTTCTTCATGAAGCCTTCCGGCCCCGCGACCACCATCACGCCATAGGCGTGGCTGCCCTGGATGTGGCTGTTGTCGTAGATCTCGATGCGCGCCGGTGTCTCGGGGAGGTCGAAGAGCGTGCCGACGCCCTCCAGCAGGGCGGCCTGAGCGGTGCCCTCGGCGAGCCGCCGCTCCAGCGCCTCGCGGGCGTTGGTGGCGGCGTGGTCCACGGCGGCGCGCTTCTCGCCGCGCTGCGGGCGATGCAGTTCCACCTTGCGGCCGGCCTTCAGCGCCAGCGCCTCGGCGATCAGCGGCGCGTCCGGCACCTCATGCGAGAGCAGCACCAGCGGCGGCGGCGGCAGGTCGTCATAAAGCTGGGTCAGGAAGGCGGAGAGCACCTCCTCCGGCTCTGCGTCATCCTTCGCATGCGTGGGGAAGAAGGCGCGGTTGCCGTTGTTGCGCCCGCCGCGGAAGAAGAAGACCTGCACGCAGGACTGGCCGGCGATCTGGTGCAGCGCCACCACATCGGCGTCGCCCACGCCTTCGAGGTTGATGGCGTTCTGGCCCTGGATATGCGTCAGGCCGCGGATCCGATCGCGGATGGCGGCGGCGCGCTCGAATTCCAGCGCCTCGGCGGCCTGCTCCATCTCGGCGGCAAGCTTCTTCTGGACACTCGGCGTCTCGCCGGAGAGGAACTTCTTCGCGTCCCGCACCAGGCCGGCATAGTCCTCAGCGCTGATGCGCTGCACGCAAGGCGCCGAGCAGCGCTTGATCTGGTAGAGCAGGCAGGGACGCTCGCGGGTCTCGAATACCGTGTCCCGGCAGGAGCGCAGCAGGAAGACCTTTTCCAGCGCGGTGATGGTCTGGTTCACCGCCCAGGCGCTGGCGAAGGGACCCCAATAGCTGGCGCCCTTGCGCTTGTCGCCGCGGTGCTTGCTGATCTGCGGATAGGCGTGGTCCTCGGTCAGCACCAGCCAGGGATAGGACTTGTCGTCGCGCAGGACGATGTTGAAGCGTGGCCGCAGCCGCTTGATGAGGTTCGCCTCCAGCAGCAGGGCCTCGGCCTCGCTGCCGGTGGTGATGATCTCCATCCTGCGGGTGGCGTGCACCATCCGCCGTAGCCGCTCGGGTAGGCGGGCAATCTGCGTATAGGCCACCACGCGCTTCTTCAGGCTGCGCGCCTTGCCGACATAGAGCGCCTCGCCCTTGGCATCGAGCATCCGGTAGACGCCGGGCGCGAGCGGCATGGTGGCAAGCGCGGCCTCGATGACGGCCACGCCCTCCATGACCGGAGCTTCAGGAAGGGAGGCGTCAGGGCCTGCTGTCTGCATGGGCGGGATCAATCATAGAAGGAGCCAGGGACTCAAGGAGGGCGGAAGTTGTCCACCGAACCTGTGGATAATCCTGTGGATGGAAGGGGGGTGAATCCCGCTAAATCACTGTCATCCGCGCGTCACATCACCTTGCCCAAGCTTTGAGCAAAAACCTAAATCGTTGAAATCGTTATGTAGGTCAAAAAAACGGCGGGGCAAGCCGCGTCAAGGGCAACTTTGCGATTGACGCATTCAGTGCGCGCTGACGTTGGGAAAGACGGTGGATGATTCCGGCTGCGTCTTTATCCGGTCATCACGTCCCGCTGAGGGGCAGCGCCACAACCCCTCAAAAAGGTGAAAATGTTTGCCAAATCGTATCGTATTTGGTGCGAACTCTCCCCGTGAGCATGACACCAAGCGGAAGCTGGAATATTTCTGATTCGGGACCTTCGCCGTAGCTGCTGAGAAGACGCACAAGCATTTTCACGCGGCGCAATGAGGCGGCTTTTTTTGATCGCATACCAGATATGCTTTTTTTGCATAACTGAGATTGCGGCGCGAGTTGCCTCCTCTCGGATCAAACTGGCTCAACCTTGCGCGGCGATTTTCCCCCTCGGCGAGCGCGCTGGGCCACCGCCTTGTCCACGATGCGCGTGGACAAGGCTGTGGAAATTACCGATCTGTTGGCCGGAAACCGGCGGAAAACAGCCGTTTTTCGGCGTTTGCTCAGGCTTTGGGCAGCGGCCACCCTGAAACTCAGCGTCGCAGGCGTTCCACTGTCACCCCGACGCCCGCGGCATCAACCATGATATCGGGCTTCTCCACCGTGACACGTACCCCCACCAGCCGGCCGTCCGCCGCCAGCAAAGCGCAAGCGATGCGCTCCGCCAGCGTCTCCGCGAGCCGAACATGGCCTTCTCCCGCAATGCGCCGCGCGATTCCGGCCATGGCCGCGTAGTCCACCACCCGCCCCAGATCCTCGGCGCCAACTCCATGCGGCGCGGCATCGTCCTCCGCCAGGAGTTCGAGGTCGATCAGAACGCGCTGCGGCGCCGCCTCCTCCTCTGGGTAAACGCCGAGGAAGGCATTCACCGCCAGGTGCCGGACGAAGACGCGGCGCAGCCCGCGTGCGGCATCGGGGGTGTAGCTCATCGGTCCTGGCTCCGCGGCGGGTCAGGCCGCCATTGCAGGTGCTGCCCGCCATCGAGGGCGATCATTTGGCCGGTCATGGCCGGCAGGCCGAGGATGGCGAGTATGGCGCGGCTTACCTCCTCCGGGCTGGTGCCGTGGCCGAGCGGTGTGCTGGCAGCCTGGGCGGCGAAGTGCTCCGGCGTCTGGCGCGGCGCCGGGATGGCCGGGCCGGGGCCGATGCCGTTCACCCGGATGCGCGGCGCCAGCGCCAGCGCGAGGCTCTGCGTCAGCGCCCAGAGCGCCGCCTTGGAGACGCTGTAGCTGACGAAATGCGGCGTCAGCGACCAGACACGCTGGTCCAGCATGTTGACCACCACGCCCTCCGCACCCGCAGGCAGCGCATGGGCGAAGGCCTGGGTCAGCACGAAGGGCGCGCGCAGGTTCGGCTCCAGGTGATGGTCCCAGCTCGCGCGCGTGGCGTCGTGCCATTCGTCACGGGTGAAGGTGGAGGCGTTGTTCACCAGCACGCCGACAGGCCCGAGCGCGGAAGCCGCCGCTGGAAGCAGGTTCTCGACCTCTGCCTCCTTCTCCAACGCCGCCTGCAGCGTCACTGCCCGGCGCCCGAGCGCCTCGATATCCCGCCGTGTCGCCTCCGCCTCATCCCTGCTGCTGCGGTAGTGCAGCGCGACGTCGAAGCCGGCGCCCGCGAGCGCCAGGGCGATGGCACGGCCGATGCGCTTGGCGCCACCCGTGACCAGCGCAACGCGGGGAATGGTGTCGGGAATCGTCATGCCGACAAACTCGGATGCGGCGCCCGCCACGTCCAGGGGGACGGCTCGTCAGGAAGCCGGCACCACCCCATCTGTTGGCCATGGAACGACCCTGCCTGAAGATCTGCCTCTATGACGAGGATACCGGCTGGTGCCATGCCTGCGGCATGACCAAGCCGGAACGCAAGGCCTGGAAGCGCCTTCCGGGCTATCGCGAGGCCATCCTGCAGGCGCTCCCGGCGCGGCTGGCGGCCATGGCGGCGGAAGGGCACGTCACCGGTCCGGCGGCCGGCAAAGGAAAGGGCAAGCACAAGGACTGAGAACCCCTCAGGCCAGTGCCGCTTTCCGGACTTCCTCGCGGATCTCTCCCATGAGCCGCGCTTTCAGGGCGCCGAACTCCGGCGCGGTTTTCACCGTCCAGTCGCGCGGATAGGGCAGGGGGACCGGCACCTCCGCCTTCACGCGACCTGGCCGTGCCGACATCACAAGCACACGGCTGGCGAGGAACACCGCCTCGTCGATGTCGTGCGTGACGAACAGCACCGTCTTGCGCGCGGCGGGCGTATCGGCGCCCCAGACCTCCAGCAGCAATTCCTGCATCAGTTCGCGTGTCTGGTGGTCCAGCGCGCCGAAAGGCTCGTCCAGCAGCAGGATCTCCGGGTCGTTGGCGAGGGCGCGGGCCAGCGCGGTGCGCTGCTGCATGCCGCCGGAGAGTTGGCGCGGCCAATGATGCTCGAATCCCCGCAACCCGGTGCGGGCGATGTAGGCAGCGGCGATCTCGCGCGCCTGCGGGAGCGGCACGCGGCGCTCGCGCAGGCCGAAGAGGATGTTCTGCTCCACCGTCAGCCAGGGAAACAGCGTGTAGGACTGGAACACCATGCCGCGGTCCGGTCCTGGCCGCGTCACCTGCCGGCCGTTCAGCGTGACGCTGCCGCCGGTCGGCCGGTCCAGCCCGGCGACGATGCGCAGCAGGGTGGACTTGCCGCAGCCCGAGGGGCCGAGGATGGAGACGAACTCGCCGGGCGCGACGTCGAGATCGGTCGGCTGCAGCGCGAGCGTCGGCCCGGCGCTGCCCTGGCCAGGGAAGGTGCGGGTCAGGCCGCGGATCGAAAGCCCCTGCATGTCAGCGCCCTTCCTTATAGCGCCGCCCAGCGGAACAGGCGGCGGTTCAGCCGCTTGAACAGCAGGTCGGTGACCAGGCCGATCAGCCCGATCACCACGATGCCGAAGATCATCTGTCCGGTGTCGAGCAGGCGTTGGCTGTCCATGATCATGTGGCCGATGCCGCTTTGCGCGCCGATCAGTTCGGCGACGATGACGTAGGTCCAGGCCCAGCCGAGCACCAGGCGCAGCGCCTCCATCACCTGCGGCGCGGCGGCGGGGATGATCACCCGCCGCAGGATGCCGCTGCGGCCCGCGCCCAGCGTATAGGCGGCCTCGACGAGATCCATGCGCGTGCCGCCGGCGATCACCGTGACCATGATGACGATCTGGAACACGCTGCCGATGAAGATGACCGCCAGCTTCTGCGCCTCGCCGACGCCTGCCCAGAGGATCAGCAAAGGGATGAAGGCGGAGGCGGGCAGATAGCGCGCGAAGGAGATGAACGGCTCGAAAAAAGCCTCCACCCCCTTGTAGGCCCCCATCATCAGCCCGAGCGGCACGGCGATGGCCGCGGCCAGCAGGAAGCCGCCGAGCACGCGCCAGATGGTCATGCCGATGTCGTGCAGGAAGCCGTACTCGGTCAGCAGCGACCAGCCGGCAGCCAGGGCGCGGCCTGGTGAGGCGAGGAACAGGGGCTGCACATAGCCCCCTTCCGTGGCGAGCGCCCAAAGGGCCAGGAACAGGATGAAAAATCCGATTCCCAAGAGAAGGCGTGTCGTCGCGGTGACGGGCTTGAGTGGTTCCAAGACGCCTCGCTGAAGAAGGAGGGAAGGGCAGGCGAAGTGCCATGAAACGCCACCTGCAAGCCGCACGCCACTGGCGGGATCAGGGCTGAGCGCGCCGTGCCAAAAATTGCAATGCCAAAGCTGTGGTAATTTTGCAACGAAATGGTGGATTCTGTGGCCAATGAGGAACAGGTCTCGCACTGGCGTTTGTCCAATATGGTAATTGATCTTCCATGAGCACACGCATCACGTGCGGCATCTGGGCCGCAGCCACTTTTGCTATGGGTGCAATGCTGGCGGCGCCGGGTACGGCTGTTGCTGCGGACCCCTTCGTCCTCAACCTGAACGTTGACGGGCAGACTTATACCCGCAGCTACAACAACCTTGACGACCTGCTGAACCTGCTCAACCCGGGCGGCATCCAGTCAGTCGCACCGAACTACACCTCCGGCTCGGCGGTGAATGCCGTCGTCAACTTCCGCGGTGTCCCGGCAACCGTGACGACGGAGCCCGGCTCCACGGCCGTCCGTCTCTCGGTCCCGGGCGCGGGCGTGGATCAGGTGTTCGATGCGGGCAGCCTGGCCGCATCGCGCCGCCAGCTTGAGGACTTCGCCAAGGGCAACGGCAACACCGAAGAACTGCGCAAGATCTACGACACCATTGTCTCCACCACCACCGCCGACCCGGTGGCCGGCAATCCGGCCTCGTTGCAGGGCCAGTCGGTGATGGCCGACTATGCCGCCGGCACCCTGCTGCCGGGCGACCTCGGCCGGATGGAGCCGCGCGCGGCGGGCTGGCACTTCAGCGTGGGCGGCGATTACACGCGGCAGCAGACGCGCGATTTCGACACCAATGTCTGGAGCCTGCCGCTCGCCGTCTCCTACACCTTCGGCCAGGACGGCGTGGAGCTGTTCCTGAACGTCCCGCTGAGCCTGACGGATACCAGCGGCGCCTATTCCTATCTCGGCTCGGCCGGCATCGGCCTGCGTGTGCCGGTGCTGAAGGGCCCCTCCGTTCGCTGGGCGCTGACGCCACAGCTTCGCATCGGCGCCGCCGGCTCCTCCGAGGTGGGCTCGGTCGGCCAGGCCTATGGCGGCTCGGTGACCAGCGACCTGCGCCTGGCGCTGCCGAACGACTTCGTGCTCGGGATCGGCAACACCATCGGCTACTACGAGACCAAGCCGCTGAAGGTCAGCGACTACGACCTGGCCTATGACCTGCAGAACGCCTACTACCGCAACGGCGCCTCGATCTCGCGACCAGTCGGCCTGCTGGCCAACCTGCCGGTGCTTCTCGGTGCCTCCTTCGTGGACACCCGCATGGCTGGTGACGACCTGGCGGTGAAGAGCTGGCAGGAATATGGCCTCTTCGCCGTGCTCGGCACCACCACCCCGGTGCGCGCCAACATCAGCTATCTCAATGGCGAGCGCGGCTACGATGCCTTCCATGTCGGCCTGAGCGTCGCCTTCTGATGCTGTGTCCGGCCGGCTCGCGGAGCCGGCCGGGCGCCTCCATGGACCTCAGCCGAGAAAGCTGGTGTTCAGCAGCTTCGGGAGGTCCGGGGACTGGCGCAGGACGCCGGCCTCCTTCTGCACCTCCAGCGCCTTCTGCATGAACTGCGGCAGCCCGTCCGCCGCATAGGCGCGGTTCTTCGCCTGATCCATCCACTCGATGAACTCGGCGCTGGCCTTGAAGGCCTCGCCGCTTTGGTTCACCCGCTTGCCCATGATGGCATAGGCCTTGTCCGGCTCCTTGCCGATCATCGCCAGCGCATCGTACCAGCCCTGCACCACCGCCTTCACCGCCGCGCCGTTCTTCGCCACGAAGTCCGGCTGGAAGGCGAGCGTGTCCACCACGCAGGGATAGTCCAGCGTGGTGGCGAGGATCTTGCCCTTGTCGGCGCCCATCGCGCGCACCTGGGAGAGATAGGGCTCATAGGTCGAGCAGCCGTCGAACTGCCCGGCGACAAAGGCCTGCGCGGCGGGCTGTGGCGCCAGGGAGGCGGTCTGCACGTCCTTGATGGAGAGGCCGTTCTCCCGGAGCATGTAGGCCAGCACGAAATAGGGGGTGGTGCCCGGGCCATCCACGGCGAGCGTCTTGCCCTTCAGGTCCGGCCAGCCGCCGATCGAAGGCCGCACGGCGATGCCGTCGCCACCATGCGAGCGGTCGAGCACCAGCACCTGCACCAGCGGCATGGTGCTGCCCCACAGGATCATGGTGTCCACTGTGGTGACGACGCAGTTCAACGCGCCGGAGGCGAGCGCGAGATTGCGTTCCCGTTGCGGCACGAAGCGCGTCTCGACCTCGACGCCGTTCGCCTTGAAGAGGCCGGCCTCCTCCGCCAGGGTCAGTGGAGCGAAGCCGGTCCAGCCGGACATGCCGATGGTGATCTTCGGCAAGGCCTGCGCACGGGCCAGGTAGGGCAGGGCAAGCGCGCCGGCGGCGGCGCCCAGGAACAGGCGGCGTTGCATCGGATTCGGTCTCCTCTTGGCCTGGCGGCCACTCCCTCGCACCGAGCGTAGTCCTGGCCTGCGGCGGCGGGAAGATTCTCGCACGACATCAGCCGCGGCGTTCGAGCCGCAGCGTGATGGCGCTGATGGTCAGACAGATCAGCAGGAGGATGCTTCCCAGCGCGAGGGCCAGGGGCAGGTCGCCCTTCTGCGTCTCCAGGGCAATGGCCGTGGTCATCGTGCGCGTCTCGCCGCGGATGTTGCCGCCGACGATCAGGATCGCGCCAACCTCCGCGATGGCACGCCCGAAGGCGGCCAGCAGCACCGTGCCGAAAGCAGCCCGCCCGAGGCGCAGCAACTGCCAGCCGCACTGCGCCGGCCCGGCGCCATCAATGCGCAGCGGATCGCCGATCTCCGCCCAGAGCGGCGCCAGCACACGGTGGGCCAGCGCCACGACGATTGGCAGGGCGAGGATGGTTTGCGCCAGCACCATGCCGGAGGGCTGGAACAGCCAGCCCAGCCAGCCGAAGGGGCCGCTGCGCGACAGGGCGAGATAGCAGATCAGGCCGACCACCACCGGCGGGAGACCGAGGGCCGCGTTCACCCCCACCAACAAGGCGCCGCGCCCTGGAAATCGGCCGAGCGCCAGCATCAGGGCCAGCGGCAGGCCAAGGGCGAAGGCGAGCAGCGCCGCGCTGCCGGAGATCCGGAGCGAGAGCAGCACGATCTGGCCGAGTTCCGGATCGGCGCCGCCGATCAGCCGCAGGGCCAGCAGCGCGGCCTCGGCGAGATCATGCATGGGCAGCAGGGGGCATGGTGAAGCGGGAATGGCGGCTCCGCCGCGTGGGAGCAAGCCTTGTGGACGCCAGCATTTGCCGGACGCTGCCGATGACTCCATCGGACGGGCGCATCAACCGTTTCTTTAGCAAACCCGGGGATAATGAACGCACTCCAGAAGGAAGAACCGCACCATGACCGAGATCGCCGAAACTGCCCCGCGTCCTGTCCAACTTCTGGTGCTGGACCCCCGCCAGCCTGGATGGCCAGCCGCACTGACTGCGGCGGGCGCGGATACGGCCGTCCTTCTCCTGGATGCGGAATGCGAGGGGCTGCAGCAGGTGGTTGAGGTGGCGGCCAGCTATGCGCCGCTTCAGGCAATCCATCTGCCGGAATACGGAACGCCGGGCCGGGCCATGCTGGGCCAGGCGGTGCTGGATGCTGCCCATCTTCCTGAGGCCACCCCCCTGCTGGCGAGGCTCACGGAGGCCCTGGCGCCCGGGGGTGTGCTGCGCCTCGGCGGCGATCCGGGACAGGGTGTGATGGGGCGCCGGCTGGCCGATCTGTTGTCGGAGGTGATCGGCCGCCCGGTGCTGACGGCACGCCACTCACCGCTGCCAGCCCTATCGGCGATGACGCCCTGGGGCCGGCGCGGCGGCACCGCTCTCCCGGCGATGGCCGGCGCCTGAACGATCAGGCGTCGACCGCCTCCAGCTCCAGCCGTGCGGCATTCTCCTGGATAAAACGGAAGCGCAGCTCCGGCTTCCGCCCCATCAGCGCCTCGATCAGCTCAGCGGTCGAGGCACGCTCCTCCGCCGGCAGCACCACCTTCAGCAGGGTCCGCTTGCGCGGGTCCATCGTGGTTTCCTTCAGCGAGGCGGGAGGCATTTCGCCCAGGCCCTTGAACCGGCTGACTTCCACCCGCTGGTTGGGCTTGAAGGCCTTCTTCAGCAGCTTCTCGCGCTCTGCATCATCCATCGCGTAGACGGTCTTGCCCGCGGTCGCGAGGCGGTAGAGCGGCGGCTGCGCCAGATAGACACGCTCCTGCCGCACCAGCTCCGGCAGCTCCTTGTAGAAGAAGGTCATCAGCAGCGCGGCGATATGGGCGCCGTCAACATCCGCGTCGGTCATGATGACGACGCGGCCATAGCGCAGGCGCTTCGGGTCGAAGCGGTCGCCGGCACCGCAGCCCAGCGCCTCGATGAGATCCTTCAGCTCCTGGTTTTGCCGCAGCTTGTCGGCGCTGGCCGAGGCAACGTTCAGGATCTTGCCGCGCAGGGGCAGCACGGCCTGGGTCTCGCGGTCGCGCGCCTGCTTGGCCGAGCCGCCGGCCGAGTCGCCCTCCACCAGGAACAGCTCGGTGCCCTCCGCCGCCTCGCGCGAGCAGTCGGCCAGCTTGCCGGGAAGGCGAAGGCGGCGAGTCGCCGTCTTACGCGGCGTGTCCTTCTGCTCACGGCGGCGGATGCGGTCCTCAGCCCGCTCGATGGCGTAGGCCAGCAGGTTGTCGGCGCGGCCTGGGTCACCCGCCAGCCAGTGGTCGAAATGGTCGCGCAGCCCGGCCTCGACGAGGCGGGAGGCCTCAGGGCTGGTCAGCTTGTCCTTGGTCTGGCCCTGGAACTGCGGTTCCCGGACAAAGACGGAGAGCATCCCCGCCAGCCCGCCAAACAGGTCCTCGGCGGTGACGTTGGCGGCGCGCTTCTCCTTCTTCAGCTCGCCATAGGCGCGCAGGCCCTTCACCAGGGCGGCGCGCAGGCCGGTCTCGTGCGTGCCGCCCTGCGGCGTCGGGATGGTGTTGGCATAGGTGTGCAGGAAGCCTTCGCCCTGCTCCAGCCAGGTCACGGCCCATTCGGCGCGCCCCGCGCCTTGCGGGAAGGTCACTTCGCCGGCCCAGGGTGAGGGAATGACAGAGCTGCGGCCCTCCACGGCGGCGGCCAGGAAGTCCGAGAGCCCGCCCGGAAAGTGCAGCGTGGCCTGGGCCGGCGTCTCCGTCTCCTGCCCCTTGGGGATCAGGGTCGGGTCGCAGGACCAGCGGATCTCGACGCCGCGGAACAGGTAGGCCTTGGAGCGGCAGAGGCGGAACAGCCGGGGGGCGGAGAACTGCAGCGGGCCGAAGATCTCGGGGTCCGGCTTGAAGCGGATGGTGGTGCCGCGGCGATTGTGAACCGCGCCCGCGTTCTTCAGCTTGGCCAGCGGCTTTCCGCGCGAGTAGGCCTGGGTGAACAGGGTGCGGTCACGCGCGACCTCCACTTCCAGCCGCTCGGCCAGGGCATTCACCACCGAGCTACCGACGCCGTGCAAGCCGCCCGAGGTGTCATAGGCCTTGCCGGAGAACTTGCCGCCGGAGTGGAGGGTGGTGAGGATCACCTCCAGCGCTGAGAGCTTGGGAAACTTCGGGTGCGGGTCGGTCGGGATGCCGCGGCCATTGTCGCGGATGGTCAGGTAGTTCCCGGCCTCCAGCGTCACCTCGATGCGGTCGGCATGGCCGGCCACCGCCTCATCCATGGCGTTGTCCAGCACCTCGGCGGCCAAATGGTGCAGCGCGTTCTCATCAGTGCCGCCAATATACATGCCTGGACGGCGCCGGACGGGCTCCAGCCCCTCCAGTACCTCAATGTCCTTGGCCGAGTAGGTCGCACCGCCTTGGGCCTTGGCCGCGCGGCCGCCGAAGAGATCGTTCATGTCTTGTTCACACCCCTGGCGGGCAAACTAGCCAAAGGGGGGTGGGGGCCGCAACCCCAAGCGGCGAGGGAGGGGCCTGCCCTCCCTCCTGGCACTCACTTCTCCTGGAGATGCGCTTCGAGCATCCACAGCTTCTTGTCGAGGTCGCGCGAGAGGCCGGTCAGCAGGTCGGCCGTGTCTGCGTCGCCAGCGTCATCGGTGCTGTCGATGCCCTCGCGAACCGACTTGCCCAGGTTGGCGAAGCGATCCGCCAGCTCCTTCACATGGTCCAGCGTGTAGGTCGTCTGCTGCGAATAGGGCGCGAGGCGAGACTTCTCGGCGACGATCTGGCTGGTGCCGTCCGGCGTGCCGCCAAGCTGCACCAGGCGCTCCGCCACGTCGTCCGCCGTGGCGAAGAGTTCGTTGTAGAACTGCTCCAGCATCTGGTGCAGGCCAATGAAGTTCGGGCCCTTCATGGTCCAGTGCGCCATGCGGACGGCGTTGGTCAGGTCGATCATATCGGTCAGGGTGCCGTTCAGCACGTTCACCGAAACCTTCTTGATGTTCTCGCCAAGGTCGTTGCGGGTGCGGTGAAGGGAAGCCATCACTAATCCTCCTGTCTGACCCGGGAAACGCCACGCACAAGTCCAGGTTGCCGTGCGCCCGGAGAAGCTGACCCCTCTCAGGGAAGCTGGTGAATGTAGCGCACCGCCTTCGGTCCGGTTTCGCCCTGATGCAGCGCAGCGGCGCGGGCGATGGCGGCATGGTCCTCGGGCACGAGCCGGCTCTGCTCGCGTAGATGCTCGTGCCAGTTCTCCACGGACCAGAGCTCCACCCAGCGTTCGGGGTGCGCGATGTCCTCATAGAGCCGCCAGTTCAGCGCGCCGCTGCGCAGCCGCGCCCAGCGGACATGCGCCATGGCGGCCAGGAAGGTGGCGCGGTCCTGCGGCCGGATGTGATAGCGGACCACCTCCAGCAGGCGGCCACGGTCCTGTGCCAGGAGGGGAGCGATCTCCGGCGCCGGCTCCTCCGGGCGCGGCGCCAGGGTCGCCGGGGCGTCCGCGGGTACATCGGCGTCCAGCGCCCAAGGTCGCATGACCAGCGCGGCCACGCCGCCGGCGCCGCCGAAGCCCAGGAGCGCCCAGTGCACGCCGATGATGGTGCCGAGCCAGCCCGCCAGGGCCGAGCCGAAGGCCAGGGCGCCGAAGAAGGAGAGCTGATAGATGCCGATGGCCCGCGCCCGCACCCAGGCCGGTGCCACCATCTGCGCCGCCGCCTGCAGGGTGCTGGAGGCGCTGATCCAGGCGCTGCCGTAGAGCAGCATGCCGAGCCCGACCGGCGCCCAGTGGCGACCCAGGCCCAGCAGCAAGAGTGCGGCGGCGGCGATCAGCGACGCGAGCACGACCAGATCCCCCCGGCTCACCCGCGCCCGCAGGCGCGGCAGCAGCAGCCCGCCGGCCACGGCGCCTACTCCCATCGCCGCCAGCAACATTCCGAAGGCCTCAGGGCCAAGGCCCAGCCGCTCCCGCACCACCAGGGGCAGCAGCCCCCACATGGCCGATCCGAAGAAGAAGAACACCACCGCCCGCAGGATGATCCGCCGCAGCGCCGGGGAGGCGGCCACGAAGCGCATCCCCGCCCGCATGGCGGAGAGGAAATGCTCCTTCGGCAGGGTGCGCGGCGCCTCCTCCCGTCGCCAGGCCACCAGCGCCAGGATCAGCACCAGGAAGCAGGCGGCGTTGAAGGCGAAGGCCGCCTGCGTACCCGCGAGGCCAATGACGAAGCCGCCCAGCGCCGGCCCGACCGCCCGCGCCAGGTTGAAGCCAATGCCGTTGAGCACGATGGCCTGGGTGAGATCGGCCCGTGGCACCAGCTCCGGCGTGGTGGCGGCCCAGGCCGGGAAGTTCATCGCGCTGCCGGCGCCGATGCCAAAGGTGAGCGCCAGCAGACCCCAGGGGCCGAGCAGCCCGGTGGCGGTGAGCACACAGAGCGCGAGCCCCATGAGGCACATCCAGCTCTGCGCGAAGATGAGGTAGCGGCGCCGGTCCACGATGTCGGCGAGCGCGCCTGTCGGAAGAGCCAGCAGGAAGACCGGCAGCATCGAGGCGGCTTGCACCAGGCTGACCATCAGCGGCGAAGGGTCGAGGCTGGTCATCAGCCAGCCAGCACCGGTGTTCTGGACCCACATGCCGGTATTGCTGGCCAGGCTGGCAGTCCAGAGGTTGCGGAAGGTGGCGTGCCGGAGCGGCGCGAAGGCCGAGGAGGGGGCGGTATCGTGCATGGGCGTTTGCAAGGTGCCGCAATCGGCCGGGCTTGCGAAGGACGCTTCGGCGCCTCGCTCGTACCGCCCCGCCGGGATCAGGCGGCGCCGCGCATCCGCTGCACCATCGCCGCCACGCAGGCCTCGAAGGCGGCGAGGTCGGTCCAGCGCAGGTGGTCCGGCACCTCGCGGGTGATCAGCAGGCCACCGGCGGCAACGATGCCGCCATCGATCATCAGGTTGTCGTGCCGGCCGAAATCCTCAAGGCTCAGCCCCTCGGCATCCACCCAGACGCCATCGGCGCCTTGCCGGGCGGCATCCCCCAGAAAGTTCCGTGTTCGTTCGGCGAAATGCTTGGTCGTGTTGGCATAACCACTGATTGGGCGCCCGAGTGCGCGCATGAAGCCTAGTTCATAAACGGTTCCAGCATCGGCGGAGGGGCCGCGGAAGGGCGTGAGGTTGGCAATCAGGGCATCGCTCTGGCGGATATGCGCCTCGTTCCGCAGATAGATCTCCAGGTAGCGCTCGTCGGCGGCATCCGCCGCGTGGTCCGCGACGGGGTCGGTCGGGAAAACGCCGACAGCGCCGTGACGCGCGCAGATATCCTTTTTCGCGGCGGCGATCTCGCCAGCATTGGGCAGGAACACGTCAGGGCCGGCGAGATAGATGCGCATGCCGCCAATTTGCCCTCCCGAAGCCGTGAATTCCAGAGTGCTATGTGTAGCCGCCGTAATGCGTGGCTTTTTCCGCATCTCGGACGCGCGCGTCGCCCGGGGCGGCCGGGTGCCCTGGCGCGTCCTGCAGAGCTCGCTCAGGCGGCTCCTTCAGCGGCCTCCAAGTCATGCAGATCCGCCACGAAGCGGTCTCGCCAGCGGTCCAAGGTGTTGTGCTGCATGACGCGCAGCATGGCGGCATGGCGTTCCCGCCGCTCCTCCAGCGGCATGGCGAGCGCGTTGTTCAGCGCGGCGGCCACGGCGGCCTCGTCATGAGGGTTCACCAGCAGTGCGGCGTCCAGCTCGCGCGCGGAGCCGGCAAAGCGCGAGAGCACCAGAACGCCGGGGTCCTGCGGGTCCTGCGCCGCCACATACTCCTTGGCGACGAGATTCATGCCATCGCGCAGCGGCGTCACCAACCCGACCTGCGCCGCCGCATAGAGCGGCATGAGCTGCCGGCGCGGAAAGCCGCGGTTGAGATAGCGCAACGGCATCCAGTCCAACTCTGCGAAGCGCCCGTTGATGCGCCCGGCCTCGCCTTCCAGCTCGCGGCGGATGGCCTGATAGGCCTCGACATCGGAGCGCGAGGGCGGCGCGATCTGGACGTACTCCACGCGGCGGTGCCAGGCCGTGTGGGTGGCGAGGAAGCGCTCATAGGCGGCGAAGCGCTGGCGCAGCCCCTTGGAGTAGTCGAGCCGTTCCACGCTGATGATCAGGGAGCGGTCGCCAAGGCCGGAGCGCAGCGCCGCCATGGGTTCCGGCTCGCTGGCCTGCGCCTCGGCCCGCAGCGCCTCGACCTGCACGCCGATGGGATAGACACCGGTCCTGATCCGCCGCCCATGCGCCAGCAGGATACCGCCGGGCAGTTCCTCGCCGCCAAGCTCGTAGCGGATGTAGTCGGCGAAGGCGCGGCGGTCGCCCTCCGTCTGGAAGCCGATCAGGTCGTACTGGCAGAGGGCGCGCACCAGCTCGGCATGCACGGGCACGGTGGTCAGCACGGCGGGGGCGGGAAAGGGCGTGTGCAGGAAGAGGCCGATGCGGTTGCGCAGGCCCGCCGCGCGCAGCGATTCGGCCAGGCACATCAGGTGGTAGTCATGCGCCCAGATGACGTCGTCCGGCGCCACCAGGGCGGCGAGGTGGCGGGCGAAATGCGCATTGACCCGGCGGTAGCCCTCGAATTCGCCATGCTCGAAGCGGGCGAGGCCGGTCTGGTAGTGCAGCACCGGCCAGAGCGTGCCGTTGGAGAAGCCGCGATAGTAGTCGTTGTAGTCGCGCTGCGTCAGGTCGGTGGTGTAGAGCGTCACTGGCCCGCTGCGAGCGACGGCGGGCGGCAGGCCGGGGAGAAGGGTGTCGGGCGGCACCAGCGCATCAGGCACCGTCTGGCCGGACCAGCCGAACCACAAGCCGCCGCTGTGGCGCAGCGCGTCCATCACGCCCGCCGCGAGGCCGCCGGCGGTCGGCTCCCCCTCAGTGATGGGGGCGACGCGGTTGGAAACCACGACCAGTCGCGACATGCGCGCCGTTCCTCTTCAGGCCGCCTCCGGCAGCTCCGGCGCGTGGCCGGCCTGCTGCTGGCGCAGCAATTCCCGATAGGGGCCGAGGCGGCGGGCCAGTTCGGCAGGCGCGCCATCCTCGACGATCCGGCCGTGATTCATGACGATGATTCTGTCGAAATTTTGCAGTGTCGAAAGGCGATGCGCGATCGCAATGACGGTGCGGCCCCGCATCAGCCGGTCCAGCGCCGCCTGGATGGCGCGCTCGCTCTCGCTGTCCAGCGCCGAGGTCGCCTCGTCCAGCAGGAGAATCGGTGCGTCCTTCAACAGCGCGCGGGCGATGGCGAGGCGCTGGCGCTGCCCACCCGAGAGCTTCACGCCGCGATTGCCGACAAGGGTGTCGAAGCCCTCCGGCAACGCCTCGATGAAGCCGCGGCACTGCGCCATCTCGGCCGCGCGCAGCACCTCCTCGTCGGTGGCCTCAGGGCGGCCATAGCGGATGTTCTCCAGCACGGTCCGGTGGAAGAGGGCGGTGTCCTGCGGCACCACCGCCAGGGCCTCGTGGAGGCTGTCCGGCGTGACGTCGCGCAGGTCCTGCCCATCCACCAGCACGCGGCCCGAATCGGGGTCGTGGAACCGTTGCAGCAACGCCAGCACGGTGGACTTGCCGGCGCCGGAGAAGCCCACCAGCCCGACGCGCTGCCCAGGCTCCACGGTGAGGTCGAAACCGTCCAGCAGCGAGGGACGGTCGGGATAGGCGAAGTGCACCGCCTCAAACCGCACGGCGCCTGGGCCGCGGCGCAGCGGCACGGCGCCGGGACGAGCCTCGAGCGCATGCGGCACCAGCAGCGCACCGAGCGCCTCCTCCAGCCGCGCCATCTGCTGGGTCAGATCCACCAGCGCCACTGCGATGTCCCGCGTGCCGTGCAGGATGGTGAGGGAAAGGCTGGCCAGCAGCGCCACGTCGCCGACCGAGGCATGGCCGTGCTGCCAGAGGCCAAGCCCGGCGGCGAGAGTGGCCCCGGTCAGCAGCACGGTCAGCACGGCATGGATGAGGCGCAGCTTCTCCATGTAGTAGAGGCTGCGGCGGTGGGCGCCGATCTCGGCCTGCACGACACCGGCGATGCGCTGCTTCTCGCGCAGCGTGGCGCCGAAGGCGCGCACCACCGGAATGTTGCTGACCACGTCCACTAGCTCGCCATCCACCGTGGCGGCGCGGCTGGCATGGGTCCGGTGCAGCGCCGTGCCCCGCCGGGCGAGCCGGTGCATCACCATCCCGATGCCCAGTGCCAGCACCGCGAGCGCCACGGCCAGGCCCGGATGGATGGCGCCGGTGAAAAGGATGGCGCTGAACACCGCCGCCGCCGGTGGCACGACGCTCCAGGCCAGTGTGTTCTGCGCCGAGAAGGCCGCCTGGGCGGTGGCGGAGATGCGCGCCGCCAGGGCACCGGGCAGGCGGTCGGCGAAGTAGCCCGGGCTATGGCCGGCCAGATGGGTGAAGAGGTCGCGCCGGATCTCGCCGCCGACGGCGGTGAAGGCGCGCGTTGCCGCCCAGCCGCCCACCCGCCAGAGCAGGTTGTCCGCCGCGATCAGGGCGCAGAGCAGGAAGAATGCAGGCCAGACGCCCTGCGCCGTTGCCGGCCCCTGCGCGAGGATGTCGATCAGGTGCTTCAGCCCGTATTGCGTGGAGACCGCGCAGACCACCGCCGCCAGCACCGCGCCGAACACCAGCGCATACCCGGCCTTGTGGTGCAGGGCATAGCCGAGCAGATAGAGAAGCGGGGATTTCACAGGCGTGTGGGTTGCAGTCACGGCAGCCTACATTTCGCCATATTCAATTTGTATGTTCATCATAGATATAGGCAGTCTTGAATACCAGCAAGTTCCTGCCCGCCTGCCTCAAGTAAAACTTCCGGCCTGCCGGGAAAAAGGGGTCGAACTTCATGCGCATCGCGCAAATCTCGCCGCTCTTCGAGGCTGTTCCGCCGAAGCTCTACGGCGGCACCGAACGGGTCGTCTCCTCGCTGACCGAGGAACTGGTCGCGATGGGCCATGAGGTGACGCTGTTCGCCAGCGGCGACTCCGTCACCGCGGCGAAGCTGGCCGCCATGCGCGACCAGGCCCTGCGCCTCGACCCCAGCGTGAAGGACTGGGTCGCCCATTACATGAAGATGGTCGAGCAGGTCGCGCAGCGCGCGGACGAGTTCGACGTGATCCACTCCCATATCGACTACTTCCCGCTCGGCCTGCTGGACCGGCAGCGCACGCCGTTCCTCACCACCCTGCATGGTCGGCTCGACCTGCCGGAATTCAAGATGATCTACGAGACTTATGGGCACACGCCCTTCGTCTCGATCTCCGACCACCAGCGCCTGCCCATCCCGCGCCTGAACTGGGTGCGCACCGTGCTGCATGGCATGCCGAAGGACCGGCTGACGCCGCAGCCGGTGGAGCAGAAATACTTCGCCTTCCTCGGCCGCGTCTCGCCGGAGAAGGGGCTGGACAAGGCCATCCGCATCGCCGCCCGCGCCGGGGTGAAGCTGAAGGTCGCCGCCAAGATCGACGACGCGGACCGCGCCTACTACGAGCGCGAGATCGCCCCGCTGATGGCGCAGTCGCATGTCGAATACATCGGCGAGATCAACGACGACCAGAAGCCGGAATTCCTCTCCGGCGCCCATGCGCTGCTCTTCCCGATCGACTGGCCGGAGCCCTTCGGCCTGGTGATGATCGAGGCGATGGCTTGCGGCACGCCAGTGATCGCCTTCCGCCGCGGCTCCGTGCCGGAGGTGATGGAGGACGGGCTGACCGGCTTCATCGTCGAGAACGAGGATGAGGCGGTGGCCGCCATCGGCCGCATCCCAGGCCTGGGCCGCGGCAAGGTGCGCGCCCGTTTCGAGCAGCGCTTCACCGCCCGCCGCATGGCCGAGGACTATGTCTCGGTCTACGAGGAGCTGATCGCGGCCAACCGGAAGCCGCGCCTGCGCGCCATCGGCGACTGACCGCAGGCAAGCGGAGGGTGCAGGAGCGGGTTCTTCCATCTCCTGCGCTTTGACCCGCTCAGTGCGGCGGGGAAGCCTGCTGCTCGAAGCGCGCGCGGTCCTGCGGCCGCAGCCGGACGGTGACGTGGATGGCGCTCTCCCCATCCTGCCGGCCGACGATCTCGCCATGTTCGTAGAGCCAGGCCAGCTGCGCGCCATCCGAGGTCGGGATGTCATAGCCCACCACGACCATGCCTTCGCCGAGGCGGCTGTCGATGGCCTTCTTGAGATCGGGCAGACCCTCGCCCGTCAGCGCAGAGACGGCGACCATACCGGGGCGGAGGGACACCTTCCCGATACCGCCGAGAAGATCGGCCTTGTTCATCACCTCGATCGTCCGGCTGGACCAGTCCGGATTGAGCGTCCCTTCCTTCGCCATGCTGTCGAGCACCGCCCTGACGTCGCCGCGCTCGCCGTTTTCGCCGGGCGCCGCGCCGTTGCGGTCCTGCTGACGGCAACGCTGCTGATCCCGGTGGGGGACCTTCTCCTGCTCATGCTGGTCAGCGCAACAGCCACGGCCTGGCACTTCGCGCTGCATGGCCTCTGCGCGGCCGTCGTCGGCCTGGTGGCGCTCAGCCTGTTCCGCCAGCGCTGAGCCCGCCCCGCCGACCGCTCCCGGGCGGCTTCAGTCCGGCTTCCCGGCCTTGCGGGCCTGCCACTTGTCCCAGCTGATGCGGGGGATCTCCACGCGGTCGGTTGTGCGGACATACCAGCCGCGGCCGTGCATGCGGCCGAGCAGCTCCATGCGCGGCGAGTCGATGTAGAGCTTGGCGGGATCGGCGATGCAGTCGTCCCGCAGTTCCATTGCCAGGACACGGCCGAGCACCAGCGTGTTGCCGCCGAGCGGCACGAGCTGGAAGGTCTCGCACTCCATGGCGACCGGGCTCTCGGCGATGCGGGGTGGCTTGACCATGCGGCTTGGCACCGGCGTCAGGCCCGCCTCCGCCAGTTCGTCCACCTCGGGCGGCATGTCGATGGCGGTGATGTTCATGGCTTCCGCCGTGGCTTCGGAGACGAGGCAGACGACGAACTGCCCGGTGGCCTTGATGTTCGCCAGCGTGTCCTTGTCGCCCGGCGCGCGCGGCGAGCCGCCGACGCTGACGCCGATGATCGCCGGATCACTGGAGAAGGCATTGAAGAAGGAGAAGGGGGCCGCGTTGACCACTCCGGCCGCGTCCTGCGTCACCACCCAGGCGATTGGCCGCGGCACGACGGTGGAGGTCAGTAGCTTGTAGCGCTCGGCGACGCTCAGCTTGTCAAAGTCGAACTGCATGGGCCTGTGCTTCTCTCCCTTCGGGCGGCGCATGGTGGGTGGGGCGCGCCGCCCTGTCCAGCGGGAGCGCTGCTCAGGCGAGGGCGGGAGCCGTCACCGCGCCGCGACGGATGGCGAGCGAAAGCCCCGCCGCCACCAGCCCGGTCGCCCCGGCCAGGATGAACATGCCGAGATAGTCGCCCTGGGTGTCACGCAGCACGCCGCCCAGGAAGGCCGCGCTGGCCGCGCCGACCTGGTGGCCCGCCGCAACCCAGCCGAAGATCACCGGCGCGTCCCGCTCGCCGAAAGCCTCGGTAGCCAGGCGCAGCGTGGGCGGCACGGTGGCGATCCAGTCCAGTCCGTAGAACACGGCGAAGAGGCTGAGGCTATAGAGCGAGAAGTCGGAATAGGGCAGGTAGATCAGCGAGAGGCCGCGCAGCCCGTAATAGAAGAAGAGCAGCTTGCGCGGGTCGTAGCGGTCGGTGAGCCAGCCGGAGAGGGTGGTGCCGATGAGGTCGAAGACGCCCATCAGCGCCAGCAGCCCGGCGGCCCGCACCTCGGGGATGCCCATGTCCCCGCAGAGGGCGATCAGATGCGTGCCGACCAGCCCGTTGGTGGTGAAGCCGCAGATCCAGAAGGTGGCGAAGAGATACCAGAAGGTGCGGGTGCGGGAGGCGCGCTTCAGGCTGCCGAAGGCGGCGGCGAGCAGGCCTGCGGCCGGCTGCTGCGGCACGGTGCTGCCCGGCGCGGCACCATAGGGCACCAGTCCGACCGAGGCTGGCCTCTCCGGCACCAGCCACCAGACCAGCGGGATGACCGCCGCCGTGGCGACGGAGACCGTCAGCACGACGGGGCGCCACCCCCCGGCTTCCGCCAGCGCGGCCAGCAGCGGCAGGAAGATCAGGGTGCCGGTCGCGGTGCTGGCGGTCAGCAGGCCCATCATCAGGCCGCGGTTCTTCACGAACCACCGGTTCACCACCGTGGCGCCCAGCACCAGCGCCACCGCTCCGGAGCCCATGCCGGAGAGCACGCCCCAGCTCAGCACGAGCTGCCAGGGCTGGCTCATGAAGGCGCTGGCAGCGGTGGAGGCCGACATCAGCGCCAGCGCGCCGAGCACCGTCCGGCGCAGGCCGAGGCTGGCCATCAGCGCCGCCGCGAAGGGGCCCACCAGGCCATAGAGGAAGATGCCGAGCCCCGCCGAGAAGGCGATGGTGCTGCGGCTCCAGCCGAAGGCGTCCTCCAGCGGCAGGATCAGCACGCCAGGGGTCGAGCGCAGCCCGGCTGAGGCCAGTAGCGCCAGGAAGACCACCGCGACGACGACGAACGCGTATTTCTGGCCAAGCGGCCGGACGATGCCTATGTTCATGTGACTGACCGGTACGTTTCGGGGCTAGCGTACGTACCGGTCAGTAACATCGTCAAGGATCTTTCTGCGCCACATGTCCACGACCTCCGCCAAGCCGCTCCCCGCCGCTGCCCGCATCCGCGAAGCCGCCGCCGAGCTGTTCTACCGGCTGGGCATCCGCGCGGTGGGCGTGGACGAGATCGTCTCCCGCGCCGGCGTCACCAAGCCCAGCCTGTATCGCAGCTTTTCCTCCAAGGATGAACTGGCCGCCTGCTACCTGCGCGACTACGAGGGGCAGTTCTGGCAGCGCTTCGATGCCGCTGTGGCGGCGCATCCCGGCGATCCGCGCGCCCAGATCGTCGCCTTCCTGCGCCCGCTGGGCGAGCGGGCCGCCACCAAGGGCTATCGCGGCTGCGGCCTGACCAACGCGGCGGTGGAATATCCGGCGTCTGGCCATCCCGCGCGGCTGGTGAGCGAGGCTCATAAGCGCGAGTTGCGCCGGCGGCTGCGCGCCATGGCGGCGGAGATGGGCGCCCGCGACCCCGAGGCGCTGGGCGATGGGCTGCTGCTGCTGATCGAGGGCGCCTTCGTCTCCGGCCAGTTGTTCGGTGCCGGCGGACCGGCGGCGCGGGTGGCGGAGAACGCCGACCGGCTGATCGGCGCCTGGCTGCGCTGAGCCCGGCGCGGTGGCCGCGCCGGGCCCCGCCTCAGGCGACGGGGTGCAGCGGCGCCGCGTTCCGCAGCAGTACGGCGTCCAGGTTGTCCAGGCAGCGGAAGCCCATGGCGTCCCGCGTCTCCACCGTTGCGCTGCCCAGATGCGGCAGCAGCACCAGGTTGGGCGTGGTGTGATAGCCCTCGTAGATGTTCGGCTCGCCCGCGAAGACGTCCAGCCCTGCCGCCCGCAGGTGGCCGGAGGCCAGCGCGGCGCAGAGCGCGGCATCGTCCACCGTGGTGCCGCGGCCGGTGTTCACCACGATCGCCCCCTTGGGCAGCATGGCGATGCGCTCGGCATTGAGCCAGTTCCGCGTCGCCGCGCCGCCCGGGATGTGCATGGAGAGCACGTCGATATTGCCGAGGAACTTCGCGTCCTCGGCATGATGGACCGCGCCCTGTTCCTCGGCCGCGGAGAGCCGGTTGCGGTTGCGGTAGTGGATCTCCATGCCGAAGCCGCGCGCCATTCGCGCCAGCGCCTGGCCGATCCGCCCCATGCCGAGGATGCCGAGCCGCTTGCCTTCCAGCGTGACGCCCATGAGCTGCGTCGGCGCCCAGCCCGTCCATTCGCGGGCGCGCACCATCCGCTCCGCCTCGCCGCCGCGCCGGGCCGCCGTCAGGATCAGCAGCATGGCGATCTCGGCGGTGGCGACGCTCAGCACGTCCGGTGTGTTGGTCACCAGGATGCCGCGCGCGGCGGCCGCCGGCAGGTCGATATGGTCGGTGCCGACGCTGAAGGTGGCGATGATCCGCACGCTATCCGGCAGGCGGGCGATGGTCTCGGCGTTCAGCGCGTCCCCGGCGGCGCAGAGCAGGCCGGCGGCGGCGCTGTCGGTCGCGGCGGCCACGATCTCGTCGCCGGTCATCGGCGTGTCGGCCGGGTTGGGAACGGTGACGTAGTCGCGCTGGGCGCGGGCCTCCACGGCATCGGGGAAGCGGCGGGTGAGCAGGATGACGGGCTTGCTCATGCGGGGCGTCTCTCTGCCGGAATCCGGGCGTTGCCGAAGGCCATCGCGTCCATGGTGGGTCGTCCTCCCTTTGTGCCTCAAGCCCAGCTTAATCGCCGGGCGGCGTCTTGCCAGGGGGAGGGGAAGGGTTCACGGTCCGCCCCCTTAGCCAGCAAGGGAAGAGGAGCGGAACCATGGATCTGGGTCTGCAGGGGCGTCGCGCCCTGGTGATGGGGGCTTCCAAGGGGCTTGGCCGCTCGGTGGCTGACGCGCTGGCGGCGGAGGGCGTTGCGATCGCCATCTCCGGCCGCAACCAAGCGAGCCTGGACCGCGTGGCCGGGGAGCTGAAGGCGGCCGGCGCGCCGAAGGCGGTGGGCATCACCGCCGACGTGGCCGAGGGCGCGCAGATGGACCGGCTCGCCGACGCGGCCGTGGCCGCGCTGGGCGGGGTGGACATCCTGGTGCTGAACCATGGCGGCCCGCCGACCTGCACCGCGCTGGAGATGAAGGAGGAGGACCTCGTCACCTGGTTCCAGCGCATCGTGCTCTCGCCGATCCGCATCGCCAACCGGCTGCTGCCGGCGATGCGCCAGCAGAAGTGGGGCCGGCTGATCACCATCGCCTCCACCGGCGTGGTGCAGCCGCTTCCGGGTCTGGCGCTGTCCAACACGCTGCGCTCGGCCATTGTCGGCTGGAACAAGACGCTGGCGACCGAGATCGCCGGCGATGGCGTGACCTGCAACATCATCGGCCCGGGCGCCTTCGCCACCGACCGGACGCAGGAAACCCTGGCCTCCGCCTCGCAGAAGACCGGCAAGAGCATCGACGATCTGGTGACCGAGCGCTCGGCGACCATTCCGGTGGGCCGCTTCGGCGAGCCGAAGGAGTTTGGCCCGATGGGTGCCTTCCTGGCCTCGGCGCATGCCTCCTACATCACCGGACGCGTGCATCTGGTGGATGGCGGGGTGGTCCGTGGCGTCTGAGGCGATGCGGCGCAACCTGTCGCCGGATGTCGAGCTGGCCGAGCGCCTGTTCGACGAGCTGCGGCAGAAGAGCTTCGACGGCGTCGGCATCACCCGCGAGGCCTATGGCCCCGGCGAGCGCATGGCGCATGCGCTCGCCCGCCGCGAGGCCGAGGCGCTGGGCCTGGAGGTGAGCGCCGACCCCGTCGGCAACCTGCACATGACCCTGCCGGGCCAGGATCGGGCGGCAAAGCGGGTGCTGCTCGGCAGCCACCTCGATTCGGTGCCGCAGGGCGGCAATTTCGATGGCGCCGCGGGGGTTCTGGCCGGGCTGGCGGCGGTCGCCGGGCTGAAGCGCGCGGGCTTTACCCCAACGCGCGACGTCACGGTGATCGCGACCCGGGCGGAAGAGGCGGGGGCCTGGTTCCCCACCTCCTATCCCGGCAGCCGAGGCGCGCTGGGCCGGCTGAAGCCGGAGGAGCTTCAGGTGAAGCGCCAGGATTCCGGCCGCAGCCTCGCCGACCACATGCGCGAGGAGGGCTTCGACCCGGACTTCGCCGCGCGCGGCGAGAAGGTAATCACGCCGGAGAATGCCGCCGCCTTCCTGGAGGTGCATATCGAGCAGGGGCCGGTGCTGGATTCCGAGGGCATCCCGGTCGGCATCGTCACCGGCATCCCGGGCAGCCGGCGGCTGCGGCAGGGCCGCGTGCTCGGCGAGTACAACCACTCCGGCGGCACGCCGCGGCGCTACCGGCGGGATGCCGCCATCGCGCTGGCCGAGCTGGCGGTGGCGCTCGACGATGAGTGGGCGCGGCTGGAGGCGCATGGCCACCGGCTCGTCTGCACCTTCTGCACCCTGGCCACCACGGCCGAGGCCGGCTTCACCAAGATCGCCGGCGAGGCGACCTTCATGCTGGACGTGCGCAGCGTGAACCCGGCCAGCGTGGACGCCATCTTCGCCGAACTGGCCCGGCAGGTGCCGGCCATCGAGGCGCGGCGCGGCGTGCGCTTCGAGCTGGGCGCCGAGACCGGCTCGGTGGCGGCGCCGATGGATGCCGGGCTGCGCGCCGGCCTGGCGCGGGCGGCCGAGGCGACCGGCGTGCGCTACCTGGAGATGGCCTCCGGCGGCGGGCATGACGCGGCGGCCTTCGCGGCGGCGGGCATTCCCTCCGCGATGCTCTTCGTCCGCAACCAGAACGGCAGCCACAATCCGCATGAGGCGATGCGGATGGAGGACTTCGCCGAGGCCTGCACGGTGGTCACGCGCTGGCTCGCCGAAGCCGCGGGCTGACATGGGGCGGGGAGGGTGGATAGCCTTCCCCGCCCGCTTCCATCAGCAGATCGGCGATGGACCAAGCCGATACCGTTGCAGGGTGGCCATGTCGGCGCCGCCCTGGGCGTCGCGAGGCAGATGGCGTATTGCGGAGCCATGACTGACGCCACGACGCCGCAGCGGCCCGAGATCTGGATCGACGCCGACGCCTGCCCCGTGCGGGAGGAGGTGTTCCGCGTCGCGGGACGGCACGCCCTGGTGGTGCATGTCGTCTCCAACGGCGCGCGCGGCATCCGCTTGCCGGAGGCCGACTGGATCCGCCGCGTCATCGTGCCCGAGGGGCCGGATGCAGCGGATGACTGGATCGCCGCGCATATCCAGCCACAGGACCTCTGCATCACCGCTGACATCCCGCTCGCCGCGCGCTGCCTGGAGCAGGGCGCGCGGGCATTAGCGCCGAACGGCCGGCTCTGGACCACTGACAATATCGGCAGCGCACTGGCCGGGCGCGAGGTGGCGCGGCACCTGCGGGAGATCGGCGCCAGTACGCGCGGGCCGGCAGCCATGGGGAATGCCGACCGCTCCCGCTTCCTCTCCGGGCTGGAGAACGAGGCGCAGGCGGCGATCCGGGGCGCCAGCGCCGCGCCGCTGCGGCTCTGGCGCCCCTTGCCCGACGAAGACTGATCAGTCCGCGGGCGTCGGCGCCTCCTCCGGGAGCAGCGACTGCGCCTTCAACGTGGCCCAGAAGGCGGCGGGAATTTCCTGCCGCATCAGTTCGGCGTTCTGGCGCACGCGGTCCGGGTGCTTGGCGCCGGGAATGACCGAGGCCACCACCGGATGCGCGGCACAGAACTGGAGCGCGGCCGCGCGCAGGTCCACGCCATGTTCCTTGGCCACGGCGGCCAGGCGGTCGCGCGCCGCCACCTGCTCCGGCGGGGCGTCCTTGTAGTCGAAGGTGCGGCCCCCGGCGAGCAGGCCGGAGTTGAAGGGTCCACCCACCACCACATGCGCGCCGCGCTCGGCGCAGAGTGGGAAGAGCTCCTTCAGCCCGGTGAGGTCGAGCAGGCTGTAGCGGCCGGCGAGCAGGAAGACGTCCGGATCGGATTCCTTCAGCGCGCGGATGCAGGGCTCGGGCAGGTTCACGCCCAGGCCCCAGGCGCGGATCAGCCCTTCCTCGCGCATCTTGATCAGCTCGCGAAAGGCGCCGTCGCGGGCCTTCTCGAACGCTTCCGTCCAGGCATCGCCCAGATGGTCGGCGGCGAGGTCATGGACATAGACGATGTCGATCCGGCCCACCGCCATCCGTTGCAGGCTGTCCTCCACCGAACGCCGTGCGCCGGCGGCGGAGTAGTCGAGTACGCGGCGGAAGGGCAGGGCGCTGAGGAAGGGAGGCTCGGGTTCGGCCTCCAGGTCCGGCACCAGAAGGCGCCCGACCTTGGTGGAGAGCACGTACTCGTCCCGCTTGTGCCGGCGCAGCATGTTGCCGAAGCGGTGTTCGGAGAGGCCGGCGCCGTAGTGCGGGGCGGTGTCGAAGTAGCGGATGCCGCTCTCCCAGGCGGCTTCCAGCGTTGCCTCGGCGGTGGCCTCGTCCACCTTGGCGAACATGTCGCCGAGCGGGGCGCCGCCGAAGCCGAGCGGTCCGGGGGGCGCGAAGCGTTGACTGGCCATGGGCCTGCCTCCTTTGCGGGTTCCGCCGGAAGGACGCGCGGGGCGCCTTCCGGGTTGCCCCGGCATCTCAGCCGGCGATGCGGCCCAGATGCGTCTCCTGCACGGCGCTCAGCCGCTGGTAGAGGCCGGGCTGCGCCACCAGCTCCTCATGCCGGCCCTGGGCGACGATGCCGCTCTCGTCCACCACCACGATGCGGTCGGCATTGCGGATGGTCGCCAGCCGGTGGGCGATGACCAGGGTGGTGCGGCCCTTGGCCAGTTCCGCCAGCGACTGCTGGATGGCGCGCTCGGTCTCGGTGTCGAGCGCCGACGTGGCCTCGTCCAGGATCAGGATGGGCGGGTTCTTCAGGAAGATGCGGGCGATCGCCAGCCGCTGCTTCTGCCCACCCGAGAGCTTCACCCCCCGCTCGCCGACCACGGTGTCCAGCCCCTCCGGCAGCCGCTCGATCAGCCCGTCCAGCTTCGCCCGGCGGGCGGCCTCGCGGATCTCCGCCTCCGAGGCGCCGAGCCGGCCATAGGCGATGTTCTCCCGCAGCGTGCCGGCGAAGAGGAAGACGTCCTGCTGCACGATGCCGATCTGCGCCCGCAGCGAGGCCAGCGTCATGCCGCGGATGTCCAGCCCGTCGATGCTGATGCGCCCGGCCTCGACGTCGTAGAAGCGCGGCAGCAGGGAGCAGAGCGTGGTCTTGCCCGCGCCGGAGGGACCGACGAAGGCCACGGTGCTGCCGGCCGGGATGTGCAGGCTGATGTCCCGCAGCACCGGCTTGCCGGGCAGGTAGCCGAAGCGGACATGCTCGTAGCGGATCTCGCCACGCAGCGGGGGCGCGGGGGTGGCGCCCGGCGCGTCGGTGACGTCGGGCGCGGTGTCCAGCAGCTCGCAGTAGCGGCGGAAGCCGGCGATGCCCTTGGGGTAGGTCTCGATGACGGCGCTGATCTTCTCCACCGGGCGGAAGAACACGCCGACCAGCAGGAGGAAGCCGACGAACTCGCCGTTGGAGAGCTGGCCGTTCAGCACGAAGTAGCTGCCCGCCAGCATCACGACCATCTGCGTCAGCCGCATGCCGAGATAGTTCAGCGAGGTGCTGGCGGCCATGATGCGGTAGGCCTCCAGCTTGGTGGTGCGGTATTGCGCGTTGTCCTGCGCGAAGAGGGCACGCTCGTGGTCCTCGTTGCCGAAGGCCTGCACCACGCGCATGCCGCCCACCGTCTCCTCGATACGGGCGTTGAAGGCGCCGACGCGGCCGAACAGGCGGCGCCAGGTGTTGGTCATGTGGCTGCCGTAATGCGTCGAGGCCCAGCCGATCAACGGCACGATCACCGCCGTCAGGAGCGCAAGCGGCACATGCACGCTGAACATCAGGGCGAAGGCGCCGATGAAGGTCATCACGGCGATGAACAGGTCCTCCGGCCCGTGATGCGCCACCTCGCCCACCTCCTCCAGGTCGCGCGTCACGCGGGCGACGAGATGGCCGGTCTTCTGGTTGTCGTAGAAGCGGAAGGAGAGCTTCTGCAGGTGGTCGAAGGCCTTCCGCCGCATCTCCGTCTCGATGTTGATGCCGAGCATGTGGCCCCAGTAGGTGACCACGGCCATCAGCCCGGTGTTCAGCAGGTAGATCACCAGCAGCCCGGCGGCGGCGAGCAGGATCAGCGTCCAGTCCTGCCTCGGGAGGAGGTTGTCCACGAAGGCTTTCACCGCGACCGGGAAGCCAAGCTCCAGCAGCCCAGCCAGTACGGCACAGGAGAAGTCCAGCAGGAACAGCCGGAGGTGCGGGCGGTAGTAGCTGAAGAAACGCCGGAGCATGTCGCGGGAACCTTGCCCTTGAAGGAGCGGCCGGCAGTCACCGGCCCGGGAGCGGTATCCCTATCCGGTGCCCCGGCGGCGGGGTCAACCGGGTTTGCCGCGGTGCAGCAGGTGGGTCATGGCCGCGGTGCCCAGCACCGGCACCAGCAGGTTGGCCACCGGCACCACCGCCGCCGCCGCCAGCACGGCGCCGACCGCCAGGATCTCGGTGCGCCGGCGCTGCCGCAGCAGGCGGGCTTCGGGCACGGACATCCGGCGCTGCGCCACCCCCTCGAACAGCCCATAGCCCAGCGAGACCGCCGAGACTGCCCAGAACAGCACCACGCCGACCAGCGGCAGAAGCAGCGTCAGCGGCAGAATAATGAGGCTCAGCACCAGCAGGCGGAGCGAAAGCGAGAGGTTGGCGCTGATCTGGGCGCCGAGCGACGCGCCGGCAGCGGGAGGCAGGGCAGGGTAGAACCGCCGCTCCACCGCCTCCGCCACCTCGTCCAGGAACAGGCTGGTGATGGCGAGCAACAGCGGCACGAAAAGCCAGATCGCCGTCAGCAGCACCAATGCCCCGCCGAGCAGTCCGGCCATGGTCGCCAGCCAGCCCTCGCCGCCGACCAGGGCGCCCACGCCCCAGTCGGCCAGTACGGCCAGGCCACCGAAGGCGAGGACCGAGGCCAGGAGGCCCTTCAGCAACGGGCCGCGAAAGCCGGGATCGGCGATCTGGCGCAGGGGCAGCAGCAGGCTGGCGGTGACGGTCTTCATCGGGGCTCCGGAAGGCAAAGCGGGGCAGATATGGGGGGTCGGAGGGCCGCTTGCGAATGGTGGGCTGCTCGCCAGGGTTGATCGGCGCCGCGTCGCTGCCGAGAATGGGGTCGTCCACCGACCGGTCCGCGCCAATGTCTGCACCCGTGCCCGCCCGCCGAGCGGACCTTCCGCGGCCTGCCTGGCGAAAGGCCCTCAGCAACCGGCGCCCCGGCCGCGCCAAACGAGGCCGTGCGTTCTGGCTCCCCGCCGCACCACCCAGAGGGCTTCCGCATGAAGAAACTGCTCGCGGCGGCACTCGCCGCTGTCCTGGCCGCGGGCGCCGCCCGTGCTGCCGAGATCACGCCGGCCGTCGTCTTCGACATGGGCGGAAAGTTCGACAAGTCCTTCAATGAGGGAGTGCATCGCGGCGCCGAGGCCTTCAGCAAGGCGAGCGGCATCCAGATCCGTGAGTTCGAGCCGCAGAACGACACCCAGCGTGAGCAGGCGTTGCGCAACTTCGCCCGGCGCGGCCAGAGCCCCATCATCGCCGTGGGCTTCAACCAGGCGAGCGCGGTGAAGGCGGTGGCCGCCGAGTTCCCCAAAGTGAGCTTCGTCATCATCGACGCCGTGGTGGAGGCGCCGAACGTCGAATCCGTGCTGTTCCGCGAGGAGCAGGGCAGCTACCTCGCGGGCATGCTGGCGGCGATGACGAGCGCCACCGGCAAGGTGGGCTTCGTCGGTGGCATGGACGTGCCACTGATCCGCAAATTCGCCTGCGGCTATGTGCAGGGCGCCCGCGCGGTGAACCCGAAGGTCGAGGTGCTGCAGAACATGACGGGCTCCACGCCTTCCGCCTGGAACGACCCGGTGCGCGGCGCGGAGCTGACCCGCTCGCAGATCGGACGCGGCGCGGATGTGGTGTTTCAGGCGGCCGGCGCCACCGGCATCGGCGTGCTGCAGGCGGTGGCGGATGCCGGCAAGTTCGGCATCGGCGTGGATTCCAACCAGAATCACCTGCATCCCGGCCATGTGCTGACCAGCATGGTGAAGCAGCTCGACGTCGCCACCCGTAGCGCGCTGGAGGCGGCGCGCGCCGGCACCTGGAAGCCCGGCACGCAGGTGCTCGGGCTGGCGGAGGAGGGCGTCGGCCTCGCCTTCGACGAAAACAACGCGCCCATCGTCACCGCCGAGATGCGCAGCCGCATCGACCAGGCCAAGGCTGACATCGTCGCCGGTCGCGTCGCCGTGCACGACTACATGAGCGACAATTCCTGCCCCGGGTGATGCCCGAAGCGGAGGAGATGGCACCTCCCGCCATCGAGCTGCGCGGCATCGACAAGCGCTTCGGCGCCGTGCACGCCAACCGCGCGGTGCACCTCACGGTCCGCCGCGGCAGCATCCACGGCATCATCGGCGAGAACGGCGCCGGCAAGTCCACGCTGATGGCCATCCTGCACGGCTTCTATCAGGCCGATGCTGGCAGCATCCGGGTGAACGGGCAGGAGGTGGCGATCCGCGACAGCCGCGACGCCATCCGCCTGGGCATCGAGATGGTGCACCAGCACTTCATGCTGGTGGATCGCTTCACGGTGCTGGAGAACGTGATGCTTGGCGCCGAGGGCGGTCCGCTGCTGGCGCGCGGCGCCGCGAAGGCCCGTGCCGAGCTGGCCCGGCTCGGCGAGACCTTCGGCCTGCGCGTGGACCCGGATGCGCGGATCGAGGACCTGCCAGTGGGCGCACAGCAGCGCGTGGAGATCCTGAAGGCACTCTATCGCGGCGCCGAGGTGCTGATCCTTGACGAGCCGACCGGCGTGCTGACGCCACAGGAGGCGGACGACCTGTTCCGCGTGCTGCGCGCGCTGCGGGCGCAGGGCCGCACGGTGCTGCTGATCAGCCACAAGCTTCGCGAGATCATGGCCATCACCGACAGCGTCGCGGTGATGCGGGCGGGGCAGATGGTGGCGCATCGCGAGACCGCCGCCACCTCGGTGGCCGAACTGGGCGAGCTGATGATCGGCCGCCGCCTCACCGCGCCCGCGCCACGCCCGCCGCCGAAGCTCAGGCCGGTGCTGCTGGAGGCGCGGAACCTCTCGGTGCACGACGCCGCGGGGGTGGAGCGGGTGAAAGGCGTGGACCTTGCGCTGCGCGGCGGCGAGATCCTTGGCATCGCCGGTGTCGCTGGGAACGGGCAGGGTGAATTGCTGGAGGCATTGGCGGGCATGCGCCGGCCGAGCGGCGGCGAGATCCGCCTTGGCGGCCGCACCGTCTTTCCCGGCCGGGGCTTCAACCCCGCCGCGCTGCGCCGCCAGCGGCTCGGCCACGTACCGGAGGACCGGCTGCGCTGTGGCTTGCTGCGCGACGCCAGCGCGGCGGAGACCGCCATCCTCGGCCATCAGGACGCCCCCTCGTGGCGCCGCTTCGGCCTGCTCGCGCCTTCGGCCATCGCAGCCCATGCCGCGCGCCTGATGCACGACTATGACGTGCGGCCCGCCGACCCCGCCCTGCGCTCGGCGCTGTTCTCCGGCGGCAACCAGCAGAAGCTGGTCCTGGCGCGCGAGATCGACCGTGACCCGGAGGTGCTGCTGGTCGGCCAGCCGACGCGCGGGGTGGATATCGGCGGCATCGACGCCATCCACCAACGCCTGCTGGCCTGCCGCGCGGCGGGCAAGGCGGTGCTGCTCGTTTCCGTGGAACTCGACGAGATCATGGCGCTGGCCGACCGCATCCTGGTGATGTTCGACGGACGAATCATGGGCGAACTGACGGCCGCCGAGGCCGATGAGCAGCATCTCGGCCTGCTGATGGCGGGTGTGGCGCAGGAGCGTGTGGCGTGAATGCCCTGCCACGTTGGGCGGAACTGGCTTTGCTCCCCGTGCTGAACCTGCTGCTGGCGCTCGCCCTCACCGCATTGCTGGTGCTGGCGACGGGCGGCGACCCGGTGGCGGCGCTCACCGCACTGGCGGTGGGCAGCCTCGGTTCGGCCGACGCCATCGGCTACACGCTCTATTACGCCACCAACATGGCCTTCACTGGCCTGGCGGTGGCGGTGGCCTTCCAGGGCGGGCTGTTCAACATCGGCGCGGAGGGGCAGGCCTATCTCGGCGGGCTGGGTGTGACGCTCGCGGCGCTGTATCTCGGTTTCCTGCCCGGCCTGTTGCTCCTGCCGCTGGCGATCGCCGGCGGCGCGGCATTCGGCGCCGCCTGGGCCGCGATTCCGGGCTGGCTGCAGGCGCGGCGGGGCAGCCACATCGTCATCACCACCATCATGTTCAACTTCCTGGCCGCGGCGCTGATGGTCTACCTGATCGTCAACCTGCTGACCCCGCCGGGCTCGATGGCGCCGGAAAGCCGCCCCTTCCCGGAGGCTGCGAGCCTGCCCGGCCTGGCGCAGCTCGGCTTCCCCAGCTCCGCCCCGGTGAACCTGGCGCTGGTGCTGGCGATGCTGGCGGCCCTGGGGGTCTGGCTGCTCGTCTGGCGCACCGCCTGGGGCTATGCGCTGCGTGTGATGGGCCAGAGCCCGGCCGTCGCCGCCTATGCCGGCATCGACCAGGCGCGGATGATCATCTGGGTCATGGCGCTATCCGGCGCGCTGGCCGGCGGCGTCGCGATGAACGAACTTATGGGCGCGCAGCACAAGCTGCTGCTCGGCTTTACCAGCGGCTATGGCTTCACCGGCATTGCAGTAGCGTTGATGGGGCGGAACCATCCCGCCGGCGTGCTGCTGGCGGCGCTGCTCTTCGGCGCCCTGACCCAGGGCGGCGCCGAACTGGCCTTCGAGGTGCCTGACGTGCCCTCCGAGATCGTGGTGCTGATCCAGGGGCTGGTGATCCTCTTCACCGGCGCGCTGGGCAACATGCTGCGCCCGGCGCTGGCGCGGATGCTGGGCCGGGCAGGGGGCTGAGGCGATGGGGGCGCTCGACCTGATCCTGCCCATCCTCGCCGCCACGCTGCGCACCGCGACGCCCCTGTTGCTGGGCGCCCTGGCCGGGCTGTTCTCCGAGCGCGCCGGCATCGTGGATGTCGGGCTGGAGGGCAAGATGCTGATGGGCGCCTTTGCCGCCGCCGCGGCCGCCGCCATCAGCGGCAACGTGTTGCTGGGGTTGTTGGCGGGCATCGGCGGCGCCTGCCTGCTCGGGCTGCTGCATGCCTTTGCCTGCGTCACGCTGCGCGGCAGCCAAGTGGTCTCGGGCATGGCGATCAACATCGTCGCCTCCGGCCTGACCGCGACGCTGGCCCTCGTGTGGTTCGGCCTGGGCGGGCAGACGCCGCCCTTGCCGCCCGCCGCCCGCTTCCTGCCGGTGACGCTGCCAGGGGCGGCGGCCGTGGCCAACCTGCCGGTGCTGGGGCCGGTCTATGCCGCGCTGCTCAGCGGCCAGACGGTTCCGGTCTATCTGGCGCTGGCGCTGGTGCCACTCGGCGCCTGGGTGCTCTATCGCACGCGCTTTGGGCTGCGGCTGCGTGCCTGCGGCGAACACCCTGCGGCGGTGGACAGCGCCGGCATCTCCGTCGCATGGCTGCGCTACGCGGCGGTGCTGATCGCTTCCGTCCTCTGCGGCATCGCCGGGACCTACATCGCCACCGCCCAGGGCGCCGGCTTCGTGCGGGACATGATCGCCGGGCGGGGCTATATCGCGCTCGCCGCGATGATCCTCGGTGGCTGGCGCCCCTGGCCGATCCTGTTCACCTGCCTGCTCTTCGGGCTGCTGGATGCGGTGGCCATCCGGCTGCAAGGCGTGGTTCTGCCGGGGATCGGGGCCTTTCCCGTGCAGGCGCTACAGGCACTGCCCTATTTGCTCACCGTGGTGCTGCTCGCCGGCTTCATGGGCCGGGCCATCCCACCTCGTGCAAGCGGCCAACCTTATGTGAAGGAGCGCTGAGCCATGTCCACCCCGCTCGTCGAAGCTGCTTTGGCCGCGCGCGGCCGCCTCGGCCACTGGCCGCGCGGAACAATCGTTAGGGGGGCGCATGGCTCGCAAGATCATCATCGACACCGATCCGGGGAAGGATGATGCAGTCGCCATCCTGCTGGCCCTCGCCGCGCCGGCGGAGTTGGAGGTGCTCTCCCTGGTGGCGGTGGCGGGGAACGTCCCGCTCGCCCGCACCGCGGGCAATGCGCGCCGGCTGCTGACGTTGGCCGGGCGGGCGGACATTCCGGTCTATCCCGGCTGCGCCCGGCCGCTGGTTCGCTCGGTCGTCACCGCCGAGCATGTGCATGGCGAGACTGGCCTGGGCGGGCTTGTCCTGCCTGAGCCGCGCGTGCCTGCCCGGACCACCCATGGCGTGGACCACCTGATCGAGACGCTGCGCGCCGCCGCGCCGGGCGAGGTCACGCTCTGCCTGCTCGGCCCGGCCACCAACCTTGCCATGGCGCTGGTCAAGGCGCCGGAGATCGCGCGCGGCATTGCCGAGGTGGTCTGGATGGCAGGCGCCCGCAGCGAGGGCGGCAACGTGACCCCTGCCTCCGAGTACAACGTCCATGCCGATCCCGAGGCCGCGGCGGTGGTGTTGGAAAGCGGCCTCAAGCTCACCCTGCTGCCGCTCGACCTGACGCATCAGCTTCGCATGACAGGCGCCCGCCTCGCGCGCCTGCGCCAGATCGACACCGCCGCCGCCCGCGCGGTGGCGACGCTGTTCTCCGGCCCCGACGGCAGCCCGGCATTCGAGCGCGAGGAGGAAGGCGCTCCGCTGCACGACCCCTGCGTGATCGCCTTGCTGCTGCGGCCTGGGCTCTTCGCCGGCCGCTTCATCAACGTCGCGGTGGAGACCGCCAGCCCGCTGACGGCGGGCATGACGGTGGCGGATTGGTTCGGCGCCACCGGGCGGCCGGCCAATGCGACCTGGCTGAGCACGGTGACGGATCGCGAGGGCTTTTTCGAGCTGCTCTTCGAGCGCCTGGCGCGGCTGCCCTGAAGCGGCCGCTCAAGTGGCGTAGCGGCTCCGGCGCCGGAAGGGCGCCAGCAGCAACTCCGCGAGCAGCAGGCCGAGCATCAGCCCTGCCAGCCCGTAGGTGGCAGGCGCGGCGCTGAGCAGCACCGCGGGAACATGGCTCTCCAGCGTCGTCATGAGCACGGCGCGTTTGTCCGCGCGGTCGTCGCGCAGCCCGTCCCACAGGGCCATCACGGGCTGCAGGAGCGGTGATGCGGCGACGAGCCGATCATAGGTGGCGCGCAGGATCGCGGCGCGCTCGCGGGAGGCCGCAAGGCCCGCCGCATTGGCGGGTTCCGCCTCGCGCAGCCGTCCCATGATCTCCGCCTCCGGCGCGGTGGACGGGAGGCGATAGAACTGGCGGGCGATCTCCTGCCGCTCGGCGATGTCCCGGTCGGTGGCAAGCGCGATCTGCTGCAGCGCCGTGGTGTAGCCATGCGCGAGCGCCGGAAGCTGCATGGCGGCCAGCGCCAGGAACAGGGCCAGCCCCAGCCGAATGGAGTCCCCCAGCCACCGGCCAATGAAACGCGCCATGCTTCGTCCCTCTGCTCCGCTGGAGGGAAGCGCGGTGCGGCGCCAGGGTTGCGCTCAGCGCTCCATCCCGGCCCGGTGCGCGAGGAGAATGCGGGGCGGCAGGCCGAGGCGGTGGCAGGCCTGCACCGCCGGGCTGCTCTCCAGCAACACCCGGTCGGCCATCCGGCCCGTCTGGCGCAGGAGCCAGGCCTCCCAGGGTCGCAGCCGGTCCTCCAGGCCGAGCAGCGCCTGCGCCCAGCCGGGCGTGATGGCCACCGCGCCGCGCACCATCATGCGCTGCAGGGGGCGCAGGCCGAGGGGTAAAATCGGCGCCCGCTGCATGATATCCAGGAACTCGGAGAGAATGGGCGAAGGCTCAAGCCGGGGCCGCATGGCGCTGAAACAGGCTTCCATCCCGGCGCTGCTGGCGGGCGCGCCGGTTGCGCCATAGAGCCGCGCGGCGGGCATGGCCTCGGCGTAGAACCGGTCCTGCGCCGGCAGCGGAAGAGGGCGAATGAACCGGCAATAGGCCGTCAGGAAACCGAAGCAGGCGGTGGCCTGCACCCAGTCCAGCAGCAGCGGATCGTCGGCCCGGTAAGGTAGGCCGGCTTCTGTGTGCCCACGCACAGCCTCATGGGCACGGCCGACCCGCGCGATCATCGCCTCCGCGCCGCTGCGGGCGCCATAGACGGTCACCATGGCGGCGAGGCCGGTCCGTTGCAGCCGGCGCACCGGGTCGGTGCGGAAGCTGGTGTGGTTCCAGACGCCCGCGCGGACGCGCGGCTCCGCCAGTTCCAGAATGACGGCCGCGACACCGCCGATGAAGAGGGCAACAGGGTTGCGGAACACCTGCCAGGCGATCGAAGCCGGAGCAGCGAGCGCCGCTTCCCCGGTGGGCTGCGTGAAGTCCACTGCTGGCCCGTCCGCAGGTTGGATCAGGGCGTGAAAAGTCGCTTCGGCCCAGTGCCGCAGGGGGCGCGGCAGGGCGAGTGCCGCGACATCCGCTTCCATGCCCATGCGCGCCCTCCCGCTCATGTGGGACATGTGGGGCTGTGTTGCCAACCGTGAACACCCGGCACGGCGCTATGGAACCGCCTCAGGCCTCGCGCCGTCCTTCCCAGCGCAGCCCCACCCAGAAGGCGGCCTGCCCCACCACCGCGGCGCTGGCCAGCACCACGGCCGCCGCCAGGGCCGGGTTGCCCCCGACGCCGGCCAATGAGGCGCAGAGCGCCCCGACCGCCATCTGGCTGCAGCCGTAAAGCCCCGCCGCCGAGCCGATGATCTGCGGGTTCACACTGACCGCCTTGGTCAGCGCGAGCGGACTGGCGATGCCGACGCCGAAGGTGAACAGCAGGGGTCCGCCCACCGCCAGCAAGAGGTTTAGCTGCCCGCTGAGCACGCCTCCCAGGAACACCAGCGCGCCAAGAACGCCGAGGGCACTGGCCGAGAGCAGGAGGCGCGCGATGCCCAGCCGGGCCACCAGGCGGTTCGTCAGCAGGTTGCCGGCCGAGGTGCCGGCCACCAGGAGGAGGTAGCAGAACCCCACCTCTTGCAGCGGCCGGCCGAGTTGTTGCACGAAGATGAAGGGCATGGCGGCGAGATAGGCGTACCAGCTCGTGGTGGCGCAGCCACCGCCGATCGCATAGCCCAGGAAGGCCGGCGAGCGCAGCAGTGCCCGGTAGTCGCGGGCGAGGGCGGCGACGCTCCGGCCGCTGTTGCGGGCCCGCGTCTCCGGCAGGCGCCGGAGGCAGAGCAGCACCGTCGTGGCGCCCATGGCGCAGAGCAGGGCGAAGATCGCGCGCCAGCCCAGCCATTCCGAGAGGGTGGTGCCGATCAGCGGCGCGATCCCGGGGCCAACGGAGACCACCAGGCTGAGTGCGGCCAGCCGGGACGCCGCCTCGCGCGGCTCGGAGGTGTCGCGGACGATGGCGCGCCCCAGCGCCAGCCCGGCGCAGCCGCCCAGCGCCTGAAACATCCGCGTGGCGGTGAGCCATTCCACGCTGGGTGCCAGCATCGCCGCAAGGCTGGCCAGCGTGTAGAGCGCCAGGCCGCCCAGCAGCACCGGGCGGCGCCCGAGATTGTCGGAGAGGGGGCCATAGACGAGCTGCCCCACGGCCAAGCCAAGGATGTAGAGGCTGATGGTGAGCTGCATGGCGCCGTTGCTGGCGCCGAACTCGGCACCGGCCTGCGGCAGGGCCGGCACGAAGATGTGGATGCCCAGCGTCCCGGAAGTGGTGACCAGCACCAGAAGCCAGAGCGGCGGCCTCCGGCCGGAAGACGGCCCGGGGCCGGCCGGGTAGGCCTCGCTTGGCGAGCGAGGAGCGGCGGGGGAAAGACTCTTCCGGGTATCGTCGCAGGGCATGCGACCAATGTCCTTCAGCGCAGGCGAAACGTCACCTGGGCTGTCGCGCATCGCTGGGCGGAGGGCGGCGGCGGTGACCTTTCCGCCGCCGCGGGCGTTCGCAGCAGATCTGAAGGAGGAAGCCCGCCGATGATCGTCTTCGTGGATTTCGAAGCCAGCAGCCTGGGCAAGCGCGGCTTCCCCGTCGAGGTCGGCTGGGCGGCGGAGGACGGCACGGAGGAAGGCTACCTGATCCGCCCCGCGCCGGACTGGGAAGATTGGAGCTCCGAGGCAGAAGCGGTGCACGGCCTCTCGCTGGAACGCTTGCGGCAGGAGGGTACCGCCCATGACGTGGTGGCGCGTCGCATGGTGGAGGTGCTCTCCGGCCACGACCTCTATGCCTCCGCTCCCTCCTGGGACGGACAGTGGCTCAGCCGCCTGCTGCGGGCGGCTGGGCTGCCACGCCACGCGCTCCGCTTGCGCGACACCGACGAGGTTCAGCGACTCGCGGCCTCAACCGTTTTCCAGGGCGCCTCGGAGGGGCAGGTCGAGGCGGTACTCAGCGTTGCCCGGGAAGCCGTGGAGGCGAGTGGCCCTCCGGCGCATCGCGCGCTGGACGATGCGCGCCGCGAGTTGCTCCTGTGGCGCGAGGTTCTCCGCCAAGCCAAGCAGGCGGCTGAAGCAACGCCATAATCTTCGATCTTCTCCTTTGATTTCTAAGGGAACCTCTTATCTCGCCTGATTGAATGAACGAACAAAACAAGAACATTGCCCTGGCTGCGCCGGCATGGCACACCATCAGGAGAGGGAGGAGGTGATGGAGAACCTCGCGCGCTGGACCCTTGCGCAGGCTTTCGGCCTTCTCGGGACCCTGGCGGTCATCTTTCGCGACAACTACCGGGCGCCGTTGCCAGGGGTGGACCTGGGAGAACTGTTGGTCCACTTCGGGCCGCAGGCCTCGGCGCTCGGGCTGACGCTGGCACTCTGGCCGGTTTCCGACCTGCTGTTCCGTGCCTGCGCCCCCGATCGGGCCTGGCAGTGCAGTGGCAGCTTCAACCGCTGGCTGGTGGCGCTGCTGCTGTTCTTCCAGTGCGCCCATGCTGCGGTGTTCGGCCTGGTGGTGATGTCGGACCCGCGGACCCTGGCGGCTGCCCTGCGGCCCAGCGTCTTCCACGCCTATGGTGCCGCGCTGCTGGCGACGGCGCTGATGTCGGCTGCCTATGTCCTCAGGCTGGAATTCGTGATCTGGAAGGGCCATACTCCGGGCATGAGGCACGAAAGCCAGCCCTGACATGGGACCGCAGGACATCCTCGCCGCCTTGCTCTGGGGGGCAAGCCTCCTCGGTATCGGCCTGGGTGGGTACGGGGTGGTCCGCTACGGCTATGCCCTGGCCCGTCACCGGCATTCCAGGGAGCGATACCCGCGCACCACGCTGCGCGAGCGACGGCACTGAAGCTGCCGGACGGGCGGAAACCGTCTTGCCGTCATTCCAGGATGGCCGGTCATTTGGTTCCAGACCGTGCCCTGGCCGTTGCGCCGGCAGGTTAACCGCCCGGCGAATGACGGCATTCCTGCTTTCTGCTCCGGTCCACGCGCCGAGAAGGTGCACAGCTTCAACGAGCGCGCGGAGCGTCAGTCGATCCCCGGCGTGACCCCGGCCATCGCCCTGGCCGCGGCGGGCTGGCGCGGGGTCGAGGCAGGCTCAGGCCGTTGCAGCGAGCAATGCGCGCACCGCCTCGGGGCGCGGCATCGGCGCCACGGCGCCATAGCCTGTGGTGGAGAGCGCGGCCGCCGCATTGGCATAGCGCGCCGCTTCGACCGGCGAGTCGCCGAGCACCGTGCGGGCCAGGAAGTTGCCGGCGAAAGTGTCGCCGGCGCCGGTCGCATCCACTGCCTGCACGACGCAGCCGGGCAGGGTGGTGCGGCCCTCCCGCGTGGCCACTATCACCCCCTGCTTGCCGAGCTTCAGCACCACCAGCGGGGCAAGCTCCAGGTAGAAGTCGGCAATCGCGTCGGGCTGCTCAAGCCCCGTGAGCGCGGTCGCGTCCTCGTAGCTGGGGAAGGCGATGTCGGCCTGCCGCAGCGCCGCGTGGATGGTTGCGGTCGCACGGGGCAGGGGCCAGAGGGCGCGGCGCAGATTGGTATCGTAGGAGACCTTCACTCCGGCGGCGCGGGCGATCTCGATGGCGCGGAAGCAGGCGTCGCAGGCCGAGGTGGAGATCGCCTGGCTGATGCCGGTCAGGTGCAGGATGCGCGCGTTGCGGATCGCCGCCTCCGGCATCTCATCCGGAGTCATGCGGCTGGCAGCGCTGCCGCCGCGATAGAAGGTGAACTGATGCCCGTCAGGCCCGTGGGTGACGAAGTAGATGCCGGTCGGCGCATCCCTGCGGCGGATCACGGTGGAGGCATCCACCCCCTCCGACGCCCAGAGCTGCAGGAAGCTCTCCCCCGGCGCGTCCTGACCGATGGCGCTGATGTAGCCGGCCTTGGCGCCAGCCCGGGCGGCGGCGATGGCGGCGTTGGAGCTGTCCCCGCCATGGCCTTCCAGGAACAGGCGGCGGCCCTCAGCGTCGGTGGCATTCTGGTTGAACTCCAGCATCGGCTCGCCGATGCAGAGGATATCCACTCCGCTCATGCCTGCACGATTCCGAGCGCCTCGCGCGCGGCGGCCTCAACGGCGCCGCGGTTGCCGGCGCGGATCGCCCCTTCATCCACCAGCTTGCCGCCGATGCCCACGAAGGCAGCGCCGGCAGCGATGTAGTCGTTGGCGTTGCGGGCATCCACGCCGCCGGTCGGACAGAAGACGGCGTCGGGGAAGACGGAGCGCAGCGCCTTCACATGCGCCGGCCCACCCACCGAGCTGGCCGGGAAGATCTTGACCACGTCGGCACCCGCGGCGCGGGCGGCGCGCACCTCGGTCGGCGTCAGCGCACCCATCATCAGGCAGGCGCCGGCGCTGCGAGCGGGCGGCGCGAGGGCGGGCTCGACCCAGGGGGAGACCAGGAAGCGCGCGCCCGCCGAGATGCAGGCCTCGGCCGAGACGGCATCCGGCACGGTCCCGGCCCCCACCAGCAATTCGGGATCGGAGGCGACATCCCGGATGACGGAGACCGCATCCGGGATGGTCATGGTGATCTCGAAGATACGAATGCCCGCGTCGCGCAGCCAGGCGACAGCAGTGGCGGCGTGGGCGGCGGTGCTGGTGCGCACCACGGGCACGATGCGGGCGGCGCGGAACGTCTCGATCAAGGGGTGCGGGGCCACGGATCAATCCTGCTCGGTTCGGGAGGGCGCGACCCTCCCTGAAGATGCGGCAGGCTACTCCGTCCGGCGGGGTCAGGCCAGGGTTGCCATCCTGTCGGCCGTCCGCTCCAGTTCCAGTGCGGTCTCGTGCGTGTGCCGCAGCTTGGCGGCCGTATCGTTCAGGGCGCCGCGATAGTTCTGCACCTGGCCGGCGAGGCCGCCAACCGCCGTCCGCAGGTCCGAGAGGCTGGTGCGGAACTGGGCCACGGCGGCCGCCTGTTCGGCGAGGGCGGTGTCCAGCCTTCGCAGGGCAAGGCGCAGGCGGTCCTCCGGGTTCTGCGGGAAGGCGAGGAGCGCTGCGGCCTGATCCATGAAGGTGCCTCCGGGGCGATGCGGTGATGACCGGCAATTCCTAGCGAGAGATTAAAGCGTCTCACAAGGAGAGGAATGGTAAAAAAATAGACAACGGCTCTGTGCCGCCGGTCATTCCCCTCCTGCTCATGATCTGCTCTAACGCCCGGCCCTCCACGGCCCAGAGTAGCGCACCATGCCCGACGTGCTCGGCATCGACTTCGGTACGACCAATAGCGTCATCGCCCTCCGCCAGCCCGACGGCGCGGTTTCAACCTTTCGCTATGCGGCGGGGGCGAGCGCGACTGACACCTTCCGCTCGCTGCTTTGCTTCTGGGCCGAGGAGACCGGCCCCACACGCGGTCGGCTGGAACATGCCGCCGGGCCGCGGGCGATCGAGGCCTATCTCGACGACCCGCTCGGCAGCCGCCTGATCATGTCGATGAAGAGCTATCTGGCAAGCCGCAGCTTCACGGAGACGCGGATCTTCGGACGGTCCTATGGGCTGGAGGACCTCATCTCGCTTTTCCTGCGCGCACTGATGGCGAATGCGGTGGGTGGCGGCAGCCTCGGCGGGGCGCGGGTCACAGCGGGGCGGCCGGTGCGCTTCGTCGGCGAGGCGGCGGATGACGCTCTTGCCGAGCGCCGGCTGCGCGCCGCCTTCGCCGGCGCCGGCTGGGAGGGCTTGGACCTGGCGCTGGAGCCGGAGGCCGCAGGCTACCGCTTCGCCTCCGGGCTGGAGGGCGCCGCGACCGTGCTGGTCGGCGATTTCGGCGGCGGCACCAGCGACTTTTCCCTGCTGCGCTTCGAGCCCGGCGCCCGCCGCAAGGTCGAGCCCCTAGGCCATGCCGGCGTCGGTATCGCCGGAGACGCCTTCGACTACCGCATCATCGACCAGGTGGTGTCACCGCGCCTGGGCAAGGGTGACAGCTATCGCGTCATGGGCACGCCGCTGCCGGTGCCGCCCAGCTTCTTCACCAGCTTCGCACACTGGCACCGGCTTTCGCTGATGCGCGCGCCGCGCACCCTGCGCGAGATCGGCGAGGTGGCCCGTGCCAGCGACCATCCGGAGCGGTTGAACAACCTGATCCGGCTGGTCGAGGATGAAGCGGGCTATGCGCTCTACCAGGCGGTTTCCGGCGTGAAGGCGGCGCTTTCCCGGTCGGAGAGCGCCACGCTGCGCTTCCGGCATGGCGACTTTGCGCTGGAGGAGGAGGTGCAGCGGACGGATTTTGAGCGCTGGATCGCTCCCGATCTCGCGCGGCTCGCCGGTGCCGTGGATCAGGCGCTGGCCGATGCGGGGCTGCGGCCCGAGGCGGTGGACCGGGTCTTCCTGACCGGCGGCACCTCGCTGGTGCCAGCGGTACGGCGCCTGTTCGAGTTGCGCTTCGGTACGGAGCGCGTGGTCAGCGGCGGCGAGTTCGTCTCGGTGGCCGAGGGGCTGGCGCTGATCGGCGCCGAGCGCGCCCGGGCAGCCTAGAAGGCCTGCCCGGAGAGGCGGCGGGCAGAAGCCAGACCCGGGCGGCCCTGGGGCGTGCGCGCAGTCCGACGGGGCAGGCGCGCCGCCAGCAGCGCGGCCAGCCCGGGCAGGGACAGGACCCCCAGCGCCACCACCCAGGGGAGTGCTGCCGCGCCGCCCAGGATCAGGCTGAGCAGGATGGCGGTCACCTGCAGCGCCAGCAGGCGGCCCGCCCGTGGCGTCCGCGCCGTGCCGCGCCCGAGCAGCGTGTGGCCGAGCGTGCTGCCGCGCAGCGGCATGGCGGCCAGGCCTGCGGCCACCGCGAGCAGGCGCGTCCCCGGCCGCGCTTCGGCGAGCGCCACCAGCGCGCGGCCGCCGACCAGCGCCAGGGCCAGCAGCAGGAGCGGAGCGGCGGGGAGGATGGTGGCGTCCCGCACCGGCAGCAGCAGGAGGCTGGCGGCGAGGCCGAAGCCGCTGACGGCGAGCCAGAGGAGGTCGGTGAGGCCGGGCAGCATGTGCCCCAGCAGGTTCCGCCGCTGGGCCGCGGAGAGGCCGGGATGCAGCGGGTTGAGCAGCACGTCGGCATGGCGGCGGAGCAGGTCGAGGTCGCTGCGTGCCGCCGCCGCCTGCGCCTTCTCCCAGGCGGGAAGGTCGGCCGGCAGCGGGGGACAACCCAGCGGCTCGACCATCTGCACGGCCTCCCAGCCCTGGCGCTGAAGGCGCAGGCCCAGCTCGGCATGCTGGTCGGCCGCCGCCTCTGCCCAGCCACCGGCGAGGCGCAGCGCCTCCGCCCGGATCAGCGCCAGGGAGGGGCGCAGGGTCACGGCAGCGGCTGGCGGGGCGGCGGGGCGGCTGGCGGCGGCGAATCGCTCAAATCCAGGGGCGTCCGGTCCGGGTGTCGTCCAGGCACCCTGCACGAAGCCGAGGCCGGGGCGCGTCAGCAGCGGCGCGGTGCGGCGCAGCCAGGCGGCATGCACGGCGCAGCCTGCCTCCAGCGTGCCGATCACCTCGGCGCCCGAAGAGGTTTCCTTCAGCGCGAAGTTCAGCGCGGCCATGCGCGCGCCGGCGCATGAACCCAGGTGGAAGAAGCGGAAGCGCGGGCCGAGCCTCGCGCAGTGCTCGGCGACCGGTTCCCAGGCGGCGGGCGTGGTGCTGGTATCCACCACCACCACCTCCAGTGCGGGGTAGTCGAGCGCATCCAGGGCATCGAGCGTGGCGCAGGACTCGACCGGGGAGGCATCCTGCAGCGGCAGGTGCAGGGAGACGCGGGGCCAGTATGCGCTGCCGGCAGGCTGCGGCCGCCCAGGCCGGGCACCGCGTTGCGTCAACGAAGTGCCCAGGGGAGAGCCATGGCCAGCCGGGCTGAGCCGGGGCGGGGCGGAAACCAGACGGGAAGCGCGTGCATTCATGGCAGCTTGAATTCCGTAAGGCCGTTGCGGCGTCGCGCGATGGTCTCCTTTTCAACCAGTGATGCGGCACCGGATCGTCCGCTTGATGGCAGGAATGGGGCCATCCGCCGTGACCGCGCCCTGTTGAGCGGATAGAACCCCTGCGGCGCAGTCGAGTAGGGGGATTGGAGCAGCAATGGACGTCGTGCTGGAGCTTGCGGTGATTCTCCTGCTGGTGCTGCTCAACGGCGTCTTTGCCATGAGCGAGCTGGCCCTCGTCTCGGCGCGGCGGGTGCGGCTGCTCGGTATGCAGCGGGCAGGGCGGTCGGGCGCCTCGGCCGCGCTGGCGCTGACGGAGGACCCGCAGCGGTTCCTGCCCACCGTGCAGGTCGGCATCACGCTGGTGGGCGTGCTGGCCGGCGCCTTCGCCGGCCAGGGGCTGGCGCAGCGGCTGAGCCACGTACTTGCCATGGTGCCCTGGCTTGAGCCCTATGCCGGCCAGATTTCCCTCGCTCTCGTCGTGCTCGGCATCACCTATGCCTCGCTCATCCTGGGCGAGCTGGTGCCGAAGCAACTCGCCCTGCGGAACCCGGAAGCGATCGCGCTGGTGATGGCGCCGCCGATGTCGCTGCTCGCGCGCATCGCCGCGCCGATGGTGTGGCTGCTCTCGCGCTCCTCGGCGCTGGTCCTGGGCTTGCTCGGGGCCTCCCGCCCGGTTTCCGCGACCATCACGGAAGAGGAGGTGAAGGCCGCGGTGGCCGAGGGCGCCGAGGCCGGGGCGCTGGAGACCGAGGAGCGACACATGATCGAGCGCGTGCTGCGCCTGGCCGACAAGCCGGTGCGCGCGCTGATGACGCCGCGCACGGAAGTGGACTGGATCGAGCGCAACGCCTCGACGGAGGAGGTCGCCGCCCGGCTGCGCGCCAGCTCCGTGACGCGCTTCGTGGTGGCGGATGACCGCATCGACAACGTGGTCGGCGTCGTCGCCACGAAGGATCTGCTGGACCAGTTGCTCGCCGGCGAGGCGCTGGACATGGCCAAGGCCATGCGCAACCCGATGGTGCTGCCCGACAGCCTTTCGGCACTGGACGCGCTGGACCGGCTGCGCGTCGACCGCCTCGGCCTGGCGCTGGTGATGGACGAATATGGCAGCTTCGAGGGCGTGGTGACCGCGTCCGACCTGTTGGAGGCGATCGTGGGAGAACTCGGCCCAGTGCCTACGCCGGCCGCTGGCGGCGTGGTGGAGCGACATGATGGCAGCCTGCTGCTGGACGGCATGATGCCAAGCGACGAGCTGAAGTCCCGCCTCGAACTCCCGGAGATGCCGGGCGAGGGCACCTACCACACGGTCGCCGGCCTGATGCTCGCCCTGCTGCAGCGCGTGCCGCGCGAGGGCGACCGGATCGTCTGGGCCGGCTGGCGCTTCGAGATCGTGGATATGGACGGCCGGCGCGTGGACAAGGTCCTGGTGGACCGCGAGAAGGCCACCGGCGCCTGAGCGGACAGGCAAGGGCACGAAAAAAGGCCGGGGGATCGCTCCCCGGCCTTCTTTTTTTGCCCAGCGGGCGACCTTACAGGCCGGCCTGCGAGACGAACTTGGTGATCAGGTAGGCCTCGATGGCCTCGGAGCCGCCCTCCGAGCCGTAGCCGCTGTCCTTGATGCCGCCGAAGGGCACTTCCGGCAGGGCGAGGCCCAGGTGGTTGATGGTCATCATGCCGCTCTCGACCTGGCTGGCGATGGCGTTCGCCGTCTTGGCCGACCTGGTGAAGGCATAGGCGGCGAGGCCGTAGGGCAGGCGGTTCGCCTCCTCCACCACCTCGTCGAACTCCTTGAACGGCACCATCAGCGCCATCGGGCCAAAAGGCTCCTCGTTCATGGCGCGCATCTCGCGCGTCAGGCCGGTGATGACCGTCGGCTCGTAGAAATAACCCTTGTTGCCGATGCGGTTGCCGCCGGTGCGGACCTCGGCGCCCTTCTGGCGGGCATCGGCGACCAGCGCCTCCATGGCGGGGATGCGGCGGTCATTCGCCAGCGGCCCCATCTGCACGCCTTCCTCCAGGCCGTTGCCGACCTTGAGCGACTTCGCATAGCCGACGAACTTGTCCACGAACTGATCGAAGACCTTCTCCTGCACCAGGAAGCGCGTCGGCGAGACGCAGACCTGGCCGGCATTGCGGAACTTGCTGCCGGCGAGGGTCTTGCTGGCGAGCTCCACATCGGCGTCGTCGAACACGATGGCCGGGGCGTGGCCGCCCAGCTCCATGGTCGCACGCTTCATGTGCTTGCCGGCCATCTCGGCCAGGTGCTTGCCGACCGGGGTGGAGCCGGTGAAGGTCACCTTCTGGATGATCGGGTGGGGGATCAGGTAAGAGGAGATCTCCGCCGGCACGCCATAGACGAGGCCGACCACGCCTTTCGGCAGGCCCGCATCGAGGAAGCAGCGGATCAGCTCGGCCGGGGAGGCCGGGGTCTCCTCGGGCGCCTTGACGATGATCGAGCAGCCGGTGGCCAGCGCCGCGGAGAGCTTGCGCACCACCTGGTTGATCGGGAAGTTCCAGGGCGTGAAGGCCGCCACCGGGCCGACCGGCTCCTTGATGACGAGCTGGTACACGCCCTCGGCGCGCGCCGGGATCACGCGGCCATAGGCGCGGCGAGCTTCCTCGGCGAACCAGTCGATGACATCGGCGCCGGCCATCACCTCCATCTTCGCTTCCGGCAGGGGCTTGCCCTGCTCCAGCGTCATCAGGCGGGCGATGGTGTCGGCGCGGCTGCGCAGCAGGTCGGCGGCCTTGCGCATCAGCTTGGAGCGCTCGAAGGCCGAGACCTTCTTCCAGGTGGCGAAGCCGCGCTTCGCCGCCTCCAGCGCCTCGTCGAGGTCCGCCTCGGAGGCGTGCGGCACGGTGCCGATCTGCTCTTCGGTCGCCGGGTTCAGGACGGGAATGGTACGGCCGCCGGTTGCGGCGCGCCACTGGCCGTCAATGTGGAGCAGGACGTCATTGTACATTGCAACGTCTCCTCATGCGTCAGAGTCCGGCGGAATGTGGCGCCAATGCCGCCACCACGCCACCCCCGGCCGCCCATGTTTTCGGGTCGGCATGCGTGCAGGCCATGGCTCCGGGCGGGAAAAAGAAACCCCGGCATGTCGCCATGCCGGGGGAGAGAAGCCTCTTAGGCGGTTTCGAGAACCGCGACGCCGGGCAGCGTCTTGCCTTCCAGCCATTCCAGGAAGGCGCCACCGGCGCTGGAGACATAGGTCATGCGGTCCGCCACGCCCGCGTGGCGCAGGGCGGAGACCGTGTCGCCGCCGCCGCCGATGGTCTTGAGTCCGGCGGAGGTGGTCAGCGCCGCCGCGGTCTCCGCCACCTGCACCGTCGCGGTGTCGAAGGGCGGGATCTCGAAGGCGCCGAAGGGGCCGTTCCAGACCAGCGTGGAGGCGCGCTTCAGGCGGGACTCGACGGCGGCGACCGTCTTCGGGCCCACGTCGAGCGCCATCATGTCCGGCGGCACGTTGTCCACCGACACGGTGCGGCTCGGCGCATTGGCGGCGAAGGCCTCGGCCACCACGAGATCCTCGGGCAGCAGCACCTCGCAGCCAGCGGCCTTGGCCTCGCCGAGGATGCGCAGCGCCGTGTCGTGCATCTCCGCCTCCTGCAGCGACTTGCCCATCGGCTTGCCCTGCGCGGCGAGGAAGGTGTTGGCCATGGCGCCGCCGATCACCAGCACGTCCACCTTCTTCGACAGGTTGCCGAGCAGGTCGAGCTTGGTGGAGACCTTGGCGCCGCCGACGATGGCGACCACCGGGCGGGACGGGGTGCCGAGCGCCGCGTCCAGCGCCTGCAGCTCCGCCTGCATCAGCCGGCCCGCATAGGAGGGCAGCTTGTGCGCCACGCCCTCGGTGCTGGCATGGGCGCGGTGCGCGGCGGAGAAGGCGTCGTTGACGAAGACGTCGGCGAGCTTCGCCAGCGCCTCCACCATGGCGGGGTCGTTCTTCTCCTCGCCGGCGTGGAAGCGGGTGTTCTCCAGCACCAGCACCTCGCCATCCTTCAGCGCGGCGACGGCGGCCTCGGCCTCGGGGCCGATGCAGTCATCGGAGAAGGCGACCGGCTTGCCGAGCGCGTTGCCGAGCGCCGCGGCGATCGGCTTCAGCGACATCTCCGGCACCCGCTTGCCCTTCGGACGCTCGAAATGGCTGCAGACGATGACGCGCGCGCCCTTGTCGGCCAGTTCGCGGATGGTGGGGATCAGGCGCTCGATGCGCGTACGGTCGGTGATCTGACCGTCGCGCACCGGAACGTTGAGGTCGGCGCGCAGCAGAACCCGCTTGCCGGCGGGTTCGAGCTGATCGAGCGTCCGGAAGCGGGGCATCTGCTGCGCCTCGCTTTCAGAGCTTGCCGTAGTAGGCGGCAGTGTCGCTCATGCGGTTCGAGAAGCCCCACTCGTTGTCGTACCAGGACATCACGCGCACGAGCCCGCCGTCGACCACCTGCGTCTGCGTCGCGTCGAAGGTGGAGGAGTGCGAGTCGTGGTTGAAGTCGATGGAGACCAGCGGCGCGGTGTTGTAGCCGAGGATGCCCTTCAGCTCGCCCTCGGCGGCCGCCTTCATCGCCGCGTTGATCTCCTCCTTGGTCAGGCCCGTCTTGCTGGGGACGAAGTCAAGGGAAACCAGCGAGACGTTCGGCGTCGGGATGCGGATGGCGGTGCCGTCCAGCTTGCCCTTCAGCTCCGGCATCACGAGGCCGACCGCCTTGGCCGCGCCCGTCGAGGTCGGAATGGCGGAAACGGCCGCGGCGCGGGCGCGGTGCAGGTCCTTGTGCAGCGTGTCCACGGTGTTCTGGTCGCCCGTATAGGCGTGGATCGTCACCATGTAGCCGCGCTCGATGCCGAACTTCTCGTGCAGCACCTTGGCGACCGGGGCCAAGCAGTTGGTGGTGCAGGAGGCGTTCGAGACGATCTTGTCCTCGGCCGTCAGCACCTTGTGGTTGACGCCGTAGACGATGGTCTTGTCGGCGCCCTCGCCGGGGGCGGAGATCAGCACCTTGCGCGCGCCGGTGCCGAGCAGCACCTGCGCCTTCTCGCGCGCGGTGAAGATGCCCGTGCACTCGGCGGCGACGTCCACGCCGTCCCACTTCAGCTTGGTGGGGTCGCGCTCGGCCGTCACCTTGATCGGGCCCCAGGTCTTGCCATGGGCCTTGATGGTGATGCTGTCGCCCTCGACGATCACCTCGCCGGGGAAGCGGCCGTGCACGCTGTCGTAGCGGAAGAGATGGGCATTCGCCTCGACGGAGCCGAGGTCGTTGATGGCGACGAACTCGACGTCGTCGCGGCCAGCCTCGCAGGCGGCGCGCAGCACCAGGCGCCCGATCCGCCCGAAGCCGTTGATGGCGACCTTAACAGCCATGGTGTCTTTCCCTTCTCGTTCCTGGTGGTTGTGCAAACTGGGTCAGGCGGCCTTGCGGACGGCGGCGACCACCGCCTCGGCCGTGATGCCGAAGTGACGATAGAGGTCCTCTGCCGGAGCCGAGGCGCCAAAGCCGGTCATGCCGATGAAGGTTGCATCACGGCCAAGCCAGCGCTCCCAGCCGAAGCTGAGCGCGGCCTCGATGCCGACGCGCGGGGCGTCGCCCAGCACGGCCTCACGGTAGCTCTCATCCTGCAGCGCGAACAGCTCCCAGCAGGGCAGGGAGACCACGGCGGTGGGGATGCCCTCGGCCTCCAACGTGGCGCGGGCGGCCATGGCGATCTGCACCTCGGAGCCCGTCGCGATCAGCGTCGCGCGGCGGGGGCCGGACGCCTCGGCCAGCACGTAGCCGCCGCGGGCCGAGCGGTTCTCGCCGGCCTCCTGGCGCAGCGCCGGCAGGTTCTGGCGGGAGAGCGCCAGGACCGAGGGGCCATCGGCGCGCTGCACCGCCAGTTCCCAGCACTCGGCCGTCTCCATCGCATCCGCCGGGCGGAAGACGTAGAGGTTCGGGATGGCGCGCAGGCTGGCCAGGGTCTCCACCGGCTGGTGGGTCGGGCCGTCCTCGCCGAGGCCGATGCTGTCATGCGTGTGCACATGGATCACCCGCTGGCGCATCAGCGCGGCGAGGCGGATCGAGGGCCGCATGTAGTCGGCGAAGACCAGGAAGGTGCCGCCATAGGGGATGATGCCGCCGTGCAGCGCCATGCCGTTCATCGCGGCGGCCATGCCGTGCTCGCGGATGCCCCAGTGGATGTAGCGGCCACCGAAATTGGCCGGTGTGATGGGACCGAAGCCCTTCACATTGGTGTTGTTGGACCCCGTGAGGTCAGCCGAGCCGCCGATCAGCTCAGGGATCGCCGGCACCAGGGCTTCCAATGCGCGCTGGCTGGCCACACGGGTGGCGATCTTCGGCTTGTCCTCGGCGAGCTTCGCGCGCAGCGCGGCACTGGCTTCGTGCCAGCCCTCCGGCAGGCGCCCGGCGATGGCACGCTCGAAATCAGCCTTCTGCGGGTGGTTGGCCAGCCGCTTCAGCCAGGAGCGGCGGGTGCCGGCGCAGCGGCGGCCGGCGGTCTCCCAGTTGGCCTTGATGTCCTCGGGGATCTCGAAGGGAGCGCTGGTCCAGCCCAGCGCCTCCTTGGCCGCCGTGACCTCCGGGCCGCCCAGCGGGCTGCCATGGGTGCTGGCAGTGCCTGCCTTGGTCGGTGCGGCGAAGCCGATGATGGTGCGGCAGGCGATCAGCGTTGGCTTGCGGCTGCGGGTCGCAGCCTCCAGGGCCTTTTCGACCGCCACGGGGTCATGCCCGTCCACCCGCTTCACCGCCCAGCCATAAGACTGGAAGCGCTTCAGCACGTCGTCCGAGCAGGTCTGACCGACATCGCCGTCGATGCAGATGCCGTTGTCGTCCCACAGCACGGTCAGCTTGCTGAGCTGGAAGTGCCCGGCGATGGAGGCGGCCTCGTGGCTGATGCCCTCCATCAGGCAGCCGTCGCCGGCGATCACCCAGGTGCGGTGGTCCACCAGGCTCTTGCCGAAGCGCGCCGCCAGGATGCGCTCGGCCATCGCCAGGCCGACGGCATTGGCGAAGCCCTGGCCAAGTGGGCCGGTGGTGGTTTCGATCGCCGGATGCTCGCCGAATTCCGGATGGCCAGCGGCAACCGAGTGAAGCTGGCGGAAACGCTTCAGATCCTCGATGCCCATGCCGGCATGGCCGGTGAGGTGCAGCCAGGAGTAGAGCAGCATCGAGCCGTGGCCGGCCGAGAGAACGAAACGGTCTCGGTCTGGCCAGCGCGGGTCGGCCGCGTCGTATTTTAGGAACTTGCTGAACAACACCGTCGCCGCGTCCGCCATGCCCATGGGCATGCCGGGATGACCGGATTTGGCCTGTTCGACCGCATCCATCGCCAGCGCCCGGATGGCATCGGCCATGCGGCGGAGTTCTGTCAGCGGCAGGGAAAGAATCTTCGCCTGCGCCGCCAGAGCGGGGTTCTGAGCAATATCGGGGAGGGGAGCGACGCTGGCCAAAACTAGCAACCTCTCTGGCGATGACACGGGCTATAGAGGCGGGATTACGGGGCGGCAACCCGCGGGGACTTCACGCCCCCTAAAGCCATCCTCCCGCCGCATTGGGGCTGCCCTTACTCCGGCCTTGCCGCGGATTCCAGCCTTGCCCCTCCGGCAGATGGGAGGTGACGGCAACTGGCGGGGCGGGAACATGCTAGTTTGCGCCGTGCGACACGTCAGGCGACGGATCGACCATGAAGCTTCCTTTTGCCCTGCCTCGGCCCAACAAGGGCTTTCAGCAAACGGCCCTGTTCCGGCCCCGTTCAGTCGTCCTGATCGCTGATCCAGCGATTCCTGAGGCGGCGCTGCTGGCACGCAACCTCGCCAGCGGTGGCTTCAAGGGAAGGCTGCACATTATCGGCATGACCGCGGATGGCTTCAACGCCGCCCCAGGCATTGCTGGCCTGCCTGAGGCGCCGGACCTCGCCGTCCTCTGCATCGCGCCAGAGGCCCAGTTGGCCGCGATGGAAGCTCTGGCGGCGCGGGGCTGCTTTGCCGCCGTGGTGCCGGTCGCCGCTCCGGACCTGACGGCGCTTTCCGAGCAGACGGGCGTGCGGGCGCTCGGAGCCCACAGCTTCGGCCTCTGCCTCCCCAGCATCGGGCTGAATGCCAGCCTTTCCCACATGGCGCCCCGGCCGGGCCGGCTGGCGCTGCTCACCCAGTCTCCCGCCATTGCCCGTTCGATCATCGATTGGGCGGCCGGGGAAGACCTGGGCTTTAGCCACATTATCGGCATCGGGACGAATCAAGGCTTCGGCTTTGCCCTCTCGCTGGACTGGCTGGCGCGCGAGCCGGAGGCAGGGGCGGTGCTGCTCGACCTGCGGCGGATCAAGAACCGCCGGCTCTTCATCTCCGCCGCGCGCGCCACCGCCCGAACCCGGCCGGTGGTGGCCATCCGCCCCGGCGGGCGGCAGGCCGATGCCACCGGCATTGCCGACGCCGTGATGGAAGCGGCGCTGCGCCGCGCCGGCGTGTTGCGCGTCGCGGGGCTGGAGGACCTGCTCTCGGCCGCCGAGACCCTGGCGCGCCTGCGCCCGGCGAACCGCAGCGGAAAGGACGCCCTGGCCGGAGACCGCGTTGCCATTGTCGCCAACGGCCAGGGGCCGGCGCAGCTCGCGGCCGATGCGGTGCTACAAGGTGGCGCCCGGCTCGCCGTGCTGGGGGAGGCGGCACGCCATGCCATGGCCTTCGCCATGCCGCAGGGAGGCGGCTTCAACCCCCTCGTGGTGCCGCCCGACCAGAGTCATCGCCTGGCGGAGGCCGCCAGCATGCTGGCTGGCCTGCCGGAGGTCGATTCGGTGGTGGCGCTCCATGCGCCCGCCCCCGGGCTGGACGATGATGTGGCCGCCAACGCCCTGGCCGCCGCGGCGAAGGCGACCAGGGGCGCGCCCGTTCTGGTCGTGTGGCTCGGCCAGGCCACCCCGGCGCAGCGGCGGCTGGCCGAGGGTGGACTTGCGGTCTTCTCCACGCCGGAGGCCGCGGTGCGCGGCGCTCTTCATCTCGCCATGGACCGCCGCAACCGCGCCGCCGCGGCGGAGCTTCCGGCGCGCGACGCGCTGGAACTCACTCCCGACCGCGACAGCGTGCGCCGGCTGATCGACGCCATGCGGGCCGAGAAGCGCCTGAGCTTCACCGAGGCCGAGGCGCTGCAGGTATTGAAGGCCTATGGCCAGCCGGTGGTCGCCGGTCATGCGGTCGGCGGGGTCGACGCGGCAGTGGCCGCCGCCATGCGCCTCGGCTTCCCGGTGGTGCTGAAGATCCTGAGCCCGGACCTGCCGCGAAAGACCGAGGTGGGTGGCGTGGCGCTGGGGCTGAAGGACGTGGCAAGCCTGCGGACTGCCGCCGCCGCCATGCTGGCCCAGGTGCGCGCCGCCCGCCCGGACGCCCGCATCGATGGTTTCCTGGTGCAGCGCCAGGCCCTCGGCAGCGGCCAGCAGCGCGGGCACGAACTGCGCCTCCGCCTTGGCGATGATCCGATGTTCGGCCCCTGGATCAGCTATGGCCGTGGCGGCACCACTTCTGACTTCGAGCCGGATGTCGCCTTCGATCTGCCGCCGCTGAACCGCACCCTGGCCCTGGCGCTGATCCGCCGCACACGAAGCGCGCGGCTGCTGGAAGGCTTCCGCGACCAGGCGCCGGTGGACATCAACCTGCTGGCCGACGCGGTGGTGCGGCTCTCGCAGATCGCGGTGGACTTTCCGGAGATCGAGGACCTCATCATCAACCCGCTGCTGGCCGATGGCAGCGGCGTGCTGGCCCTGGATGCCTCGGGCCGCCTGCGCCCGCCTGGCGTTAGGGCGCAACTCGCCGTACCGCCCTATCCAGCGGAACTGGCGCGCTCCTGGACGGCTCCCGATGGCCGTCAGCTAACGGTGCGGCCGATTCGGCCGGAGGATGCGGCGGCCCATGCTGAGGCCTTCACCCACCTTACGCCGGAGGATGTCCGCTGGCGCTTCTTCAGCCAGTTGAAGGAGCTGCCGACTGCCCAGATCGCCCGCATGACGCAGATCGACTACGACCGGGAGATGGCGTTCATCGCGGTGGAGGCGCTGCCTGAGGGCGGCCACCGTACCGTGGGCGTGGCACGGCTGATCCGCCAGCCCGGCAGCGATGAGGGAGAGTTCGCCGTGGTCACCCTGCCGGGATGGAAGGGGCAGGGGCTTGGACGCCACCTGATGGAACGGCTGTTCGAATGGGGCCGTGAACAGGGCGTTAAGGTGGTGGTCGGACAGGTCCTGGCCGACAACATCCCCATGATCGGCTTCGTCCGCGCCCTCGGCTTCGCGCTGAAGCGCTCGGCTGAGGATGAGGAAGTAATGGAGGCCCGGCTGGAGCTGTGATGCTCAGCGAGGGCCCACCTCGCGGATCAGATCCCGCACCCGGGCCGCCGCCGCCGCACCCTTCAAGGCGCTGCGCCAGGCCGCCTCGGCAACCCGCTGGTGCACCATCACGGCCTCGTCGGCGCCAGTGATGGTGCCAACCCCGATGGAGCTGTTGGCGGTCATGTCGGCGGGGAAGGGGCTGGTGCAGACATGCGCCCGCTCCCGCCCGCGCAGGACCAGGAAGTTGCCGGCGGGCTCGGAGGCAAGCAGGCCGAGCTGCAGACCGATGGGAACGCTCTCCATCAGGTTGGCAATGCTCTCCGCCTCCGTACGGGCTGCCAGTCGGCAACGGGTGCGGGTGCGCTCGGAGAGCGCCATGCCGCCCGCAACCCCTTCGCTGAGGAAGCGCCGGAGCGAAGCCTCGGAAAGCATGGCGATGATGTTGGCGCGGCGTGACTGGTGCAGCTTCTTGCGGGCCGCGAGCAAGCCAAGTGCCTGATCCGCCACGGCGCGCGCGGCGACGCGCTCCGGCGCGGAGTCGGCTGCCTCGGCCCAGGCTTCCGCCAGGGCGCCATCGAAGGCTTCGGTGGTGGTCTGGTAGCAGTAAGGGTCCCCAACCTGGAGGATCTGGTCGGACTGCTCCTCCACCTGCCGCAGGCGCTCCTGAAAGGCGACCGGGCGCGAGAAGTATTCAACCCCGATTCCCAGCAGGGAAAGGGGCGAGATCTTGAGCAGTTCGGCCAGCCGCCGGATCGTGTCCAGCTTGATGACCTCGCCCTTCTCATAGCGGTAGAGGGCAGCGCGTGAGACGCCGAGACGCGCTGCGATCTCTTCAGCGCGTAACCCGGATTCGAGACGGTAGGCCCGCAGTTGCTGGCCGATATCGGCGAAACGCATGACCCCTCTTGACGATATCAACCATGAAAACAATGTCGGGCGAGAATGAATCTCACCCTGCGGATTTCAGCCAGAAAATGCGGGCTGAGACATCGAATGGCAATCACAAATCAATCCTGATGCGGCCCGCTAACACCACACTTTCGAGTGGACACCGCGATTATACAACCCTGGGGTTAATTTCTTACAATCATTCACCAACTTTATGGGCAGCGAGCGTTTCGAGTGCCTTAACCATGGCAGAATGATCGAGTCCCGCGCCGCCGCCCGCCACGCAGGCGGAGAAGAGTTGCTGCGCTGAGGCGGTGTTGGGCAGCGCCACACCGAGCTCCTTCGCGGATTGCAGCGCCAGATTCAGGTCCTTCTGGTGCAGCACGATCCGGAAACCGGGATCGAAGGTGCGCTTGATCATGCGCTCACCGTGCAGTTCGAGGATGCGGGAGGTCGCCAGCCCGCCCATCAGCGCCTGCCGTACCTTGGCCGGATCGGCGCCCGCCTTGCTGGCGAAGACCAGCGCCTCGGCCACCGCCTCGATGGTCAGTGCCACCACGATCTGGTTGGCCACCTTGCAGGTCTGCCCAGCGCCGTTCGATTCGCCGACGAGCGTGATGTTCTTGCCCATCGCCTGGAACAGCGGCAGCGCGCGGTCGAAAGCTGCCTGCGGGCCGCCGACCATGATCGTCAGCGTTGCCTGCTTGGCACCCACCTCGCCGCCGGAGACCGGAGCATCCAGGTAGTCGCAGCCGCGCTCGTTGATGCGCTTGGCGAAGTCCTTCGTGGCCGTCGGGCTGATCGAGCTCATGTCGATCACCAGCTTGCCGGGCTGCAGCCCCTCCGCCACGCCCTTCGCGCCGAACAGAACGGCCTCGACATCAGGCGTGTCGGGCACCATCAGGACGATGACCTCGGCCGCGCCGGCGACCGCGGCGGGGTCTGGCAGCACCGTCGCGGCGGCGCGGATATCTTCCTTCAGGCTGGCGCGCTCCGGCACGAAGAGCTCGTGGCCCGCTTCCTTCAGGTGCAGCGCCATGGGGTGGCCCATGATGCCGAGACCAATGAATCCGATCTTCATGATGACGTCTCCTTCCTCTTGTCCATTGGCCTCTCGTCAGCCGGCCTTGTAGGGCGCGAACCAGCCCAGCCCAGCGACGGTCTCGCCGAGCGGGCGGTACTCGCAGCCGATCCATCCGCGATAGCCCAGCGCATCGATGCGCTCAAAGACATAGGGCCAGTTCACCTCGCCGGTGCCAGGCTCGTTGCGGCCGGGCACGTCGGCGACCTGCATGTGCGCGATCAGCGGCAGGTGCTTCTCCACCCGCTTCACGATGTCCCCCTCCGTCACCTGGCAGTGGTAGAGGTCGAACTGCAGGCCGAGCTTCTCCGGGCCGACCGCCTCGATGATGGCGGCGCCCTGGTCCATCGTGCGCAGGAACAGGCCGGGGATATCGCGTTGGTTGATCGGCTCGATCACCGCCTTCACGCCGGCCTTCGCGCATTCCTCGGCCGCCCAGGCGAGATTGATGGCGTAGATGGCCGTCAGTATGTCATGCGGCACGCCCTGCGGCGCCAGGCCGGCCATCAGGTGCAGCCGGGGGCAGGAGAGGGCGGCGGTGTATTCCAACGCGCGCTTCAGGCCCTCGCGGAACTCCGCCTGCCGGCCGGGCAGGCAGGCGGTGCCCCGCTCGCCCTTGCTCCAGTCGCCGGGCGGGGCGTTGAACAGCACCTGCTGCAGCCCATTGTCGGCCAGCCGCTTCGCAATCTCCGCCGCCGGATGCTCGTAGGGGAACAGGAACTCGACCGCCTCGAAACCCGCGGCCCGCGCCGCCGCGAAGCGGTCCAGGAAGGGCATTTCCTGGAACATCATGGACAGGTTGGCGGCGAAGCGTGGCATATCAGCGATTCCTCTTTCCGGGCGATGCGCTCGCCCTCCCTCCCGGCACGCTAGAGCGCTGGCACGGAAGCGCAAGAGCTTGTCAGACAAGGGTGGCGGCCCGGCCGCTGGCGGAAGCGCCGTCGCTCGGGCACATTCGGCGCATGAGTTCCCCTCCCTCGCCGCCGGACCGCACATTGCGGCCGGCGCGGCTCCTTGGCCTTGCGGCCCTGGCGGCCCTGCTGCTTGGCTGCCTGCTGGTGCTGCGGCCCTTTCTTTCAGCACTGCTCTGGGCGGCCATCCTGGCCTTCTGCACCTGGCCGGCCTTCCGCACCCTGCGGGACCGGCTGGGGCTCTCGCCGACCCTCGCCGCGCTGGCGATGGTGACACTGGAAATGGTGCTGGTCGGCCTCCCCCTGCTGCTTGCAGCCCCGATCCGCGCAGAGGACGTTCAGGGGCTGCGCAACAGCGTGGAGGGACTGATCGCCGGCGGCCTGCCGGGCCTCGGTGACAAGCTCGCGCGCATCCCCTGGATCGGTAGTTTCCTCTACGAGCGATGGCTTTCTCTGCAGCTCGACTTCAGCCCGGTGACCAACCTGCTGCAGCCCTATGCCGGGGTGATCGCGCAGCAGGCGCTCGGCATCCTGCTGGCGGTGCTGTCCGGCATCGCCGAGCTAGTTCTTGCCATCCTGCTCTCGTTCTTTTTCTACCGGGATGGCCCCCGCATGGCGGCGGGGCTGGAGGCGCTCGTCAGCCGCATCGCCGGGCCGCAGGCGCGACGGCTGGTGCAGCTCACCGCCAATGTGACGCTTGGGGTGGTCTATGGCCTGCTCGGCACCGCCGTGGCGCAGGGCATCCTGACCGGGATCGGGCTCTGGATTTCCGGCGTACCGCAGCCGGTGCTGCTGGGCGTGGTGGCGGGGGTGATCTCGATCCTGCCGATCGGCGCGCCGCTGGTCTGGCTGCCGGCGGCGCTCTGGCTGTTCAGTCAGGGATCCACCGGCTGGGGAATCTTCCTGCTGATCTACGGCGCCGGCGGCATCAGCAGCGTGGACAATGTGATCCGCCCCTGGCTGATCAGCCGTGGCGCCGACCTGCCGCTGCTGCTGACCATCCTCGGCGCGCTGGGCGGCGTACTGGCCTTCGGCTTCCTTGGCCTGTTCCTCGGGCCGGTGCTGCTCGCTGTCGGCTTCACCCTGCTGCGTGACTGGGCGGAGGAGGAGCCGCAGACCCTGCGGTGAGCGACGCCCTCCTCCCGCGGTCGGCTCAGCGGCCGACCGCGTAGCCCTGCATGCCGCGCGGGTTGGCACCGGCGAAGATCTGCCCGTCCGGCTCCTGGCGCACGCCGGAGAGCCGGCCTTCGGACCACTCGCCGCCCAGTTCGGCCTTGTGGCCGCGGGCCTTCAGCTCCTCCAGCACCGCCGGGCGATAGCGGCCCTCCAGCACCACCTTTCCCGGGCGCGCCACGCGCGGCCAGAAGCTGGAAGGCCAGTGCTCGGTATGGAAGGAGGGCGCGTCGATCGCCTGCTGGATGTTCATGCCGTGGTTGAGCATCCGAAGCAGCATGATCGGCTGCCACTGGTCCTGCTGCTCGCCGCCCGGTGTGCCGAAGGCCATCCAGGGCTTGCCGTCGCGCAACGCCATGCCGGGGGAAAGGGTGGTGCGCGGCCGCTTGCCGGGCTTCAACCCGTTCGGCAGGGTCTCGTCCAGCCAGAACATCTGCCCACGCGTGCCCAGGCAGAAGCCCAGCTCGGGAATCGCGGGCGAGGATTGCAGCCAGCCGCCCGAGGGTGTGGCCGAGACCATGTTGCCCCAGCGGTCGATGACGTCCACGTGGCAGGTGTCGGCCCCGGAGACGCCGAGGCGCGAGACAGTGGGCTCGCCGACGCCCGCCACCTCGGAGAGCTGCTGCACACGGCTTGCCGCCGCGTGGTCCACCCAGGCGCGATGACCGGGGATTGCGCCTGGGCGCAGCTCCTGCGAGGCATCACTGCCGAGCAGCTTGCGGCGCTCGGCATTGTAGGCCTCGGAGAGCAGCGTCTCCATGGGAACATCGGCGAAGTCGGGGTCGCCGTAATAGGCTTCGCGGTCAGCGAAGGCGAGCTTCATCGCCTCCACCACGTGGTGCAAGAAGTCGGTGCCGACCGGGTCCATCGCCGCAAGGTCGAAGCCCTGCAGGATGGCGAGGGTCTGCAACATCGCCGGACCCTGGCTCCAGGCGCCGCATTTCAGCACCGTGGTGCCGCGGTAGTCATAGGCCAGCGGCGATTCGACGGGTGCGCGCCACTTCGCCATGTCCTGGCCGGTCAGCACGCCGCCATGCACGCGGCCGGAAGCGTCCAGCACCTCGGTCATGCGGCAGAAGCGGTCGATAGCCTCGGCGACGAAGCCTTCGTACCAGGCGCGGCGGGCGGCATCGATCTGCGTCACGCGGTCTCCGCCGGCGGCCTCGGCCTCCTTCACCACCCGGGCATAGGTGGCAGCCAGCGTCGGGTTGGCCCAGAGCTTGCCGGCGCGGGGCCCGCCGTCGCGCAGCCACAGCGCGGCAGAGGTGGGCCAGGCCTGCTCGAAGAGCGGCCGCACCGTCTCCACCGTTGCGGCGATGCGCGGCACGTAGTGGATGCCGCGCTCGGCATAGCCGATGGCGAATTGCAGCACTTCAGCCAGCTTCCAGGTACCCCAGTCGCGCAGCATGGTGGCCCAGGCGTCGAAGGCCCCGGGCACCATGGCGGGCAGCAGCCCGGTGCCGGGGATCAGGTCCAGCCCTAGCTCGCCCTTGACCTTCGCCACCGTCAGGCCGGCGGGCGCAGGACCCTGGCCGCAGATCACCTTCTGCACGCCGGCCTTGGCGTCATGGATGATGATCGGGCAGTCGCCCAGCGGGCCGTTCAGGTGCGGCTCGGCCACCTGGAGGGTGAAGCCGGCGGCGGCGGCTGCGTCGAAGGCGTTGCCGCCGCGCTCCAGCACCGCCATGGCGACCTGGCTGGCGATCCAGTGGGTACTGCCGACGGCGCCGAAGGTGGCGGCGATCTCCGGGCGTGTGGTGAACATTTCATGGCTCCGGGCTGGGGCTGCTTGCTCCCTTGTCTCTGCGCGCCGAAAACCGTGTGGTCAACGGGCAGGGAGCGACGGGCGATGGCAGGCAGGCTGGTGGCGGTGGTGGGCCCCTCGGGGGCAGGAAAGGACACGCTGCTCGGCGCGGCACGTCTGGCCCTGGCCGAGGACCCACGCTTTGTCTTCGTGCGGCGTGCCATCACCCGCCCGGCGGAGACGCACCGCCATGCCGGGGCGGAGGCGCATCTCCCGCTTTCCGAGGCGGACTTCGCGAAGGCGCGGGAGGCTGGCGCCTTCGCACTCCACTGGCAGGCGCATGGACTGCACTACGGAATTCCACGCAGCATCGAGTCGGAGTTGACGGAGGGGCGCGTTGTGATCGCCAACCTGTCGCGTGGGGTGCTCGCCACGGTGCCCTCGGCTTATCGCCTCTGCGTGGTGCTGGTCACGGCGCCGCCGGCGGTGCTGGCGGCGCGGATCGCGGCGCGCGGACGTGAGACCCCGGAGGAAATCGTGCGCCGCCTGCAGCGCGAAGCCCTGCTGCCGGATAGCCTGGAGGTGCGGGAGGTGATGAACGACAGCACGCCCGCGGAAGGCGCGGCGCGATTGATCGAGATGCTGCGCGCGCTGGCCGGATGACCGCCAGCGCGCCGCTCCTGGTCAGGCGAAGATGACGTCGCCGGCTTGCAACTGCTGCACGCCGACAAGTTCGATCTCGCCCTGCTCGTACACCGCGTTGAAGCTTAGCAGCAGGCCGCCCTCGACACTGCTGACAGCCAGGGCATCCGGTGCCACCGCGTAGCCGGTGAGATCGATGTGATCGGTGCCAGGGGTGAAGTCGAGGATGACGTCGCGTCCCCCATTTGCATCCCCCCCGACTTCGGAGAAGGTGCCGTAGCCATAGACGAAGGTGTCGGCGCCCGCGCCGCCCTCCAGGATGTCGGCGCCACGGCCGCTGTACAGGATGTCGTCGCCGGCCCCGCCGGACAGGATGTCGTTGCCGCTGCCGCCGACCAGGATGTCGTTGTTCTCGCCGCCGAAGAGCCTGTCGTCTCCGCCACCCGCGATGATGATGTCGTTGCCGAGGCCGCCGACGAGGATGTCAGCGCCGTCCGCCGAAGCCAGCGCATCCTCCTGCCCAGGACTCACGCCAGCCGCACCATAGCCGAAGATGGTGTCATCGCCTGCGCCGCCATAGACGATATCGGCACCATAGCCTGCGAAGATCATATCATTGCCCAAACCAGCGAAAATGAAGTTGTTGCCGGGGGGCGTCACATTATCGGGGAAGCCATCACCGTAAATGATATCATTCTCGATATGCGTATTGAAGAAGAGGGTGTCACTCGCAGAGGTGCCGTAGAAGGTTGCCATAAGGACAATTCTTTCACACTGGAAGGAAAACTCCGCGAACAGGCTAGCTGAAGCTGACCTTTCTTTCCTTTGCCGAATTCCACGTTCCTCTGGGCGGCCGGTAAAATTCCCGTGGAAACCCCAATTTTCGACTGCGATATTTGAAATTATCTAAAATTATATACCTGATCTTTGCTTATCGATACTTTGAGATCGACGGCGATCTGCGAAGATGACATGGGGGTTAGATAGTGCTGCCACACGTCGGTGCGGCAGGAGGCAGGCTAATGAAGCGCCCGTGAAACGCCGCCAGCCTTCCCTCCGATGCCACGCCTTTCCAGCCAGAGCGACTAGGCCTTAGGCTTCATCCCGAGAGTGGCAGGCGCTCCGCCACGAGGAAGGGCTCTCCTGGCGACGCCTGCGTGAACAGGCAGAGCTGCCGCACCACGCGTGGACGGCCCGCAACCTCCGACAGCGCGGCTTCTGCGGCCGGACGCACTAAGCCCATCTGCTCGGTGGCAAGGCGGCAGGAGAGAGTCAGGTGGAAACGCCACTCCTCCAACACATGGGGATAGCCCCATGCGTCCAGATAACTGCGCTGGCGGGCGCTCAGCCGCTCTGGCCGGCGACGAGCGACCTCCGCCTCCGTCGGTGGCGCGCGATGGCTGTCGAGCGCACGCACACAGCTATCGGCGAAGGCGTGCAGCGCCGGGCAAGGCTCGCTCTCGCGCAGTGCCAGGAAGCCGTCGAGGTCGGCCACGCGGAGTGGCGGCAGGGCGAAGGAGCGCGTGGCCGCGGCCAGCTCCATCGCCGCCGAACGCGCCGCCGCGTAGGACGTGGCGAGATGGAAGGGTGGCTTCAGCGTGGCATGAAAGCCGTAGCGCCGCGCATCGGCGGTGAGGGCGTGCAGATCGACGCCCGGCACCTCCGGCTGCGGCAGCGCGGCGCCCGTCTCGGCGTCGCGTCCCAGCCAGGCGGAGGCGGCGGCATGCAGCGGGTCCGAGACCTCGGGTGCCCAGTACAGGGCGAGGCGTGCGCTCATGCCACCCGCTCCCCGCCGCGCCAGACGGCCCGGATCACCGGCATCTCGCCGAGCGGGCGGATGCGCACCAGGTCAGCACGCAGCCCGGCCTCGATGCGGCCGCGATCTGCCATGTGCAGCATCCGCGCCGGGGCGTCGGTGATGGTGGCGATGGCGGCGGGAAGGCCGATGCCGGTCTCCGCGACGGCGCGCCAGGCCGCCTCGATCATGGCGGGCGGCACGTAGTCGCTGGCGAAGACGTCCACCAGCCCGCCGCGCAGCAGGTCGGCCGCCGCGACATTGCCCGAATGGCTGCCGCCGCGCACGATGTTGGGCGCCCCGGCGATGATCTTCATGCCGTGCCGGTGCGCCGCCTCGGCCGCCATGCGCGAGACGGGGAATTCCGAGATCAGGATGCCGTCGGCGGCATTCTCCTCGATCTCCGCCTCGTTCCAGTCGTCATGGCTGGCCAGCGGCATGTCGCGATGCGCGAGGCGATCGAGCAGAGCGCGGCGCTGCGGCCCGCGCAGGCGCTCGCGCTGCTCGATCAGCTCGCGGATGCGCCGCTCCACTTCCGCGACCGACTTGCCGCCGCGCTGGCGCATCTGCCGATAGCGGTCGATGTCCACATACTGGCCGACGCCGGGCGTGTGGTCCATCAGGCTGACCAGCCGCACGGCGGGATGGTCGGCCACGGTGTCCAGCAGCGGCAGCAGGTCGGCGGCGGGCAGCTCGCAACGGAGATGCAGGAAGTGCTCGCTCTTCAGCAGGCCCGTGGGCGCCAGCGCGTCGAGATCGCGCACGCCGTTGCGGAAGGTTTCCGTGCGCTCGGCGTCGAAGCCGAGATCGCCAAGGCAGAGCGCGTCGAGCACGGTGGTGACGCCCGCCGCCGCCGTCTGCGCGTCATGCGAGAGGAAGGCCGAGCGGGAGGGCCAGCGCGCCAGACTGCGCGGCTGCACCTGACGCTCCAGGTTGTCGGTATGGACGTCCACCACGCCGGGGATGAGGTGGTCGCCCTCCAGGTCGAGCGCGCTGGATAGCTGACTGCGGCCGGGCTGCACCTCGGCGATGCGGCCCTCGCGCAGCACAATCGTGCCGGGCTCGACGCGGTCCGGCAGGACCAGCAGGGCGTTGGTGAGGATGGTCTCGGCGGTCATGCGGCATCCCGGATGGGCAGAACTTCGAAAAGGCGGTCGGCGACGCGGTCACGCACGTCGAGATCGTGGAAGATGCCGACCAGAGCGGCGCCTGCCTGCTTGGCCTCGGCGATCAGCGCGATCACCACCTCCCGGTTGGCGGCGTCGAGGCTCGCGGTCGGCTCGTCGAGCAGGAGGACAGGATAGCCGGGCGCGAAGCCGCGGGCGAGGTTCACGCGCTGCTGCTCGCCGCCCGAGAAGGTGGCGGGCGGCAGGCCGTGCAGCCGCTCCGGCAGGTTGAGCCGCAGCAGCAGTTCCCGGGCGCGTTGGCGTGCTGCCTCGGGCGCCAAGCCCTGCGCCACCAGTGGCTCGGCCACCACATCGAGCGCCGGCACGCGTGGGATCACCCGCAGGAACTGCGAGACATAGCCCAGGCTGCGCTGGCGGATGGCGCGCATGGCGCGGGGATCGGCGGCGGTCAGCTCCACATCGGCGCCGTCATGGCGGAGCCAGATGCGGCCTTCCTCGGCGCCATAGTTGCCGTAAAGGCAGCGCATCAGGGTGGACTTTCCGGCGCCCGAGGGGCCGGAGAGCACCACGCATTCCCCGGGCGCGACGGCGAGATCCACGCCCGCCAGCACCGGGATGCGCACGCCGCCTTGGAGATGCAGCCGGAAGCTCTTGCCGAGCCCCTCGGTCCAGAGGGCCGGGATCATGCCGCCAGCACCGAGGCAACGAGCAGTTGCGTATAGGGATGCTGCGGATCGTCCAGCACCCGGTCGGTCAGTCCGTGTTCCACCACTTCTCCCCGCCGCATCACCAGGATGCGGTGCGCCAGAAGCCGCGCCGCGGCGATGTCGTGCGTCACCAGCAGCACGGCGATGCCGAGATCCGCCACCAGCGTGCGGATCAGGTCCAGAAGCCGCGCCTGCACGGAAACGTCGAGCCCGCCGGTCGGCTCGTCCATGAAGACCAGGCGCGGCCGCGTCACCAATGTGCGGGCGATCTGCAAACGCTGCTGCATGCCGCCCGAAAAGGTGCGGGGCAGGTGGTCGATGCGCGATGCGTCGATCTCCACCCGCTGCAGCCAGGCGGTCGCCTCCTCGCGGATCGAGCCATAGTGCCGCGCCCCCACCGCCATCAGCCGCTCGCCGACATTGCCACCGGCCGAGACGCCCATGCGCAGCCCGTCGCGCGCGTTCTGGTGCACGAAGCCCCAGTCGGTGCGCATCACCCGGCGCAGCGCGGCCTCGCCCATGGTGTGCACAGAGTGCTCGCTGCCATCCGGCGCGCGGTAGAGCACCGTGCCTGCTTCGGGGCGCATCTGGCCGGACAGCACCCGCAGCAAAGTGGACTTGCCCGAACCGGACTCGCCGACGATGGCCACCACCTCGCCGGGGTGGATTTCAACCGCCACATCGGCCAGTGCCGGCACGGCGCCGAAGGAAAGGCGCAGGCCCGAGGCTTCGAGGATCGGCGCGCTCATGCCGCATCCTCCTGGCGCTCGGCCTGCCGCGTCTCGCAATAATCCGTGTCCGAGCAGACGAACATGCGGCCGCCGCGGTCGTCGGTCACGACTTCATCGAGATAGGAGCTGCGGGAACCGCAGAGGGCGCAGGCCGCGTCTGCCCGGTGTGGGCGGAAGGGGTGGTCCTCGAAATCCAGGCTGCGCACGTCGGTATAGGGCGGCACGGCGTAGATGCGCTTCTCGCGCCCGGCGCCGAAGAGCTGGAGGGCGGCCATGCGGTGCATCTTCGGGTTGTCGAAGGCCGGGATTGGCGAGGGCGACATCAGGTAGCGCTCGCCGACCATGACGGGATAGCTGTAGGCCGTGCTGATATGGCCGTGCCGGGCGATGTCCTCGTAGAGCTTCACATGCATCAGCCCGTAATCGGCGAGGGCGTGCATCCGTTTGGTCTCGGCGAGGCGCGGCTCCAGGCGGAAGAGCGGCTCCGGCATGGGCACCTGATAGACGAGGATCTGCGCCTCGGTGAGCGTCTGCTCGGGGATGCGGTGGCGGGTCTGGATGACCGTCGCCTCCCCGGTATGCGTTGTGGTCTCGACGCCCGCGACGCGGTTGAAGAAGCGGCGGATGGACACGGCGTTGGTCGTGTCGTCCGCGCCCTGGTCGATCACCTTCAGCACGTCGCGTGGGCCGAGCACGGAGGCCGTCACCTGGATGCCGCCGGTGCCCCAACCATAGGGCAGGGGCATCTCGCGCGCGCCGAAGGGCACCTGATGGCCAGGAACGGCCACGGCCTTCAGCAGCGCACGGCGGATCATCCGCTTCGTGTTCTCGTCCAGGTAGGCGAAGTTGTAGGCGGGGTCGTGGCTCATTCCGCCACCTCCTTCGGCGCGGCGGCGGTGGCGCGCATCCGGCGCACCACCTCCAGCTCGCTTTGGAAATCCACGTAGTGCGGCAGCTTCAGGTGCTCGACGAAACCGGTCGCCTCGACATTGTCGGAGTGCATCAGGACGAATTCCTCGTCCTGCGCGGGGGCGGTGCGCTCCTCGCCGAGCTCGCCCGCCATCAGCGCCCGATCCACCAGCGCCATGGACATCGCCTTCCGCTCACCGCGCCCGAGCACCAGCCCATAGCCACGCGTGAATTGCGGCGGCTCCGCCTTCGAGCCGTGGAACTGGTTGACCATCTGGCACTCGGTCACCTCGACCTCGCCGATCTCGATCTCGAAACCGAGCTCTGGCGGCGTGAAGCAGACGGTGGCGCGACCCTGCCGGATCTCGCCGACGAAGGGATGATTGTTGCCGTAGCCGCGCTGCGTCGAATAGCCGAGGCCGAGCAGGAAGCCCTCGTCGCCGCGCGCCAGGTTCTGCAGCCGCGCGGGGCGGCTGGCCGGGAAGGTCAGGGGCTGGCGGGTCAGGTCGGTGGGCTCGTCGCCGGTGGCGCGCTCGCGCCGCATCAGCCCCTCGCGGGCCAGCAGCTCGGTCACGCGCGGTGCCTCGGCCACGCCCTCGGCCGCCTGCGGTGCGGGCTCGGGTGCGACGCCCTCGGCCGCCAGGGCGAAGTCGAGCAAGCGATGCGTGTAGTCGTAGGTCGGGCCGAGCACCTGGCCACCGGGCAGGTCCTTGTAGGTGGCCGAGACGCGGCGGCGCAGGCGCATCGCGCCGGTGTCCAGCGGCGTGGCATGGCCGAAGCGGGGCAGGGTGGTGCGATAGGCCCGCAGCAGGAAGGCTGCCTCGATCAGGTCGCCCTGCGCCTGCTTGATGGCCAGGGCAGCGAGGCCCCGATCGTGGCAGGCACCCTCGGCCATCACGCGATCCACCGCCAGGCCGAGCTGCTGCTCGATCTGCGCGACATCCAGTTCCGGCAGCACCGCGGGGCCGCGGCGGGTCTCGGCGAGCCAGGCATGGGCATTGCCGATCGCCTGCTCGCCTCCTTTGACGGCGACATAGGCCATGGGATCAACCCTCCTCGATGCGGGTGGTGCGCGGCAGGGCGGCGATGGACTGGCCGGCGCAGAGGATGACGTCCACGCCGCGTGGGTAGCCGCCACGCCGGGCGGCCCAGGCGGCCCGGAAGCCCTCCGGCGCGCCGCCGACCCTGAGCCGGTGCTCGCGCTCGATGCCGGGGCCGCTAAGCCGCCAGCCTTCGCCCGCCTCCAGCGCCGCGACCTGCCAGATCAGCGTCGCGCCGGCCTCAGGCTCTTCATCGGTGCCCTGGGGCAAGGAGGCGAGGTCCGGCGGCGTGGCGGTGGCCAGCACGAAGGCGGCCTCGGCCGGCGTGGCGGCGATCGGGCAGCCGCAGTGGAAACGGACCCATTCCTCCGCCTCAACGCCGGCATTCAGCCAGAGCGGCGTTTCGGCATCCACGAGGGTCAGCAGGACGGCGGCGGTGGCGGCGTCGAGCGGTGCCGGCGGCGCCAGGGCCGAGGCGAGCCGCTGCACGCGGCCGGGGCGGCTCATCGCCTCCAGCACCGCGCGGAAGCAGGACTGCGCATCAAGGACGGGATCAGTGAAGCCGGGGCGCATCATCGCATGGTCGCCATGGTGAAGAATTGCACGCGGGTGGCGGCGGCCTTGCGCGCTTCCGCCTCATCCGCATCCGCCTGGGCGGCGGCGAGCGGGGCGATCACCGCCTCCATCAGCGCAGCGCGGCGCGCCGGATCCTGCAGGGCGGCATCCAGCAGCGCGGCCAGCTCGGCCTGCTGATGGTCGCGCCCGGCGACATAGGCATGGCCCACGGTGCCACAGGGCAGGCTGACGGAGCAGCGTGTCACCGTCATCTCGGAGAGGTTGAAGGCAGCACCGTCACCGCCGGCGCGACCGCGCAGCATGACCAGACCGGTTTCCGGCCCACGCAGCCGGGTATGCGGTGGAAGAGGGGTGATGTCGGCGAGATGGGCGCGGATCGCCTCACCACCGGCACGGGCCAGGACCGCCATCCAGCGGCGACGCTCTTCGGGAGGGGCGACAGGGTCGGACACGAGAGCCTTCCGATCAGTGGAGACATCTAGACAACTAGATATCCAACCGGGTAGCGTCAACGCGAAATTGCCACGCCCTATCGAAGTTGGACTTGAAGTTTCCATGACGCTGCCCGCCGATCCTGCCGCGCAGACCGACACCGCCCTGGCTCGTGGGGAGGGCGTTGCCCTCTGGAGACAGATCGCAGCCGAGCTTGAACGCGGCATCGCGGAGGGGAGCCTCGCACCCGGCAGCCGCCTGCCGACCGAATCCGTGCTTGCCGCCCGCCATGGGGTGAATCGCCACACCGTCCGCCGGGCGCTGGACTCGTTGGCGGCGCGCGGGCTGCTGCGCATCGAGCAGGGCCGCGGCTCCTTCGTCGCCGAGGACGTGGTGGATTATCCGCTCGGTCCCCGCACCCGCTTTTCCGAGGTCATCCGGGCGCAGCACCGCGAGCCGGAAGGCCGCATTCTCCGCGTCGCCGAGGTGCCGGCCAACGCGACGGTCGCGGAGGCGCTGCGGCTCCATGAGGGCCAGCCGGTGCTGACCGTGGAACGGCTGGGACTCGCGGATGGCCGCCCCGTGGTGCTCGGCCTGCACCACTTCGTGCTGCCGCGCTTCGCCGGGCTGGGCGCGGCGCTGGAGGGGCATGGCTCCATCACCCGCGCCCTGGCGCTCAGCGGCGTGGCTGACTACCGCCGTGCCTGGACCCGCGTGACCGCACGCCTGCCAAGCACGGAGGAGGCGACGCTGCTGCGCCAGGCGCGCACCCGCCCCGTCATCCTTGCGGAGGCGCTGAACGTCGATCCCGCGGGGCAGCCCATCGATTACACGCTGTCGCGCTACGCCGCCGGGCGCGTGCAGATCATCGTTGAAGGCGGCGGAGTTGAGGCATGACAGATTGGACCATTGCCGGGGGCACCGTGCTGCGCGACGCGGCACTGCAACCTGGTGACCTACATCTCTCCCGTGGTGCGGTGGCGATGGAGGCCAGGCCGGATGCGCGCCGCTTCCTCGCGGAAGGGCTGCTGGTGCTGCCGGGCATCGTCGATATCCACGGCGATGCGCATGAGCGGCAGTTCCAGCCCCGCCCCGGCATCGGCATGCCCGCCGCGCTCGCCCTGCGGGATTCCGAGGCGCAGATGCTCGCCGCCGGCATTACCACCGCCTTTCTGGGCGTGACGCTTTCCTGGGAACCCGGGCTGCGCTCCATCCAGGCTTGGCGTGCGCTCATGGCGGCGCTGGATGCCGCCCGGCCACACCTCTCCGCCGATCTGCGCGTCCACCTGCGCTTCGAGGCGGACAATCTCAACGCGCTCGATGAGGCTCTGGCCGACATTGCCGCCGGCCGGGTGCATCTGGTGGCCTTCAACGACCACACGCCCGCTATCCTGCGGAAGCTTGGCTCGGACTCCGCAGCCTCGAAGTATTCCGAGCGCGCCGGGATGAGTACCGCCGCCTTCCGCGCATTGGCGGAGGCTGTGGCGAGCCGGCGTGACGCTGTGCCGGCGGGTCGCGCGCGTCTTGCCGCCGCCGCGCAGGCGGCCGGCCTGCCCATGGCCAGCCATGACGAGGCCAGCCTGAGCGAGCGCGAAGCATTTCGTGCGCTTGGAGCGGCGATCTGCGAGTTCCCCATGGCCGAGGAGGTCGCGCTGGCAGCGCGCGAGGCGGGGGAGGCGGTGGTGATGGGCGCGCCGAACGTGGTGCGCGGCGGCAGCCATCTAGGATGGGCCAGTGCCGCACCGCTGGCGGAGCGTGGCGTCGTCACCGTTCTGGCCTCCGACTATGTCTGGCCTGCCCTGATGGAAGCCGCTTTCGTGCTGGCCGGGCGCGGCGTGCTGGACCTGCCCGCGGCCTGGGCGCTGGTGAGCGCCAATCCGGCCCGTGCTGCCGGCCTGGCGGATCGGGGCAGCCTGCAGCCGGGCCTGCGCGGCGACGTCGTGCTGGTCGATCCCGCGCGGCGCGCGCCGGTGGCGAGTTTCTGCGCCGGGCGCCTCGCCTGGGTTTCTGCGGAGGGTGCCGCGCGCCTGGCGGCCTGAACGCAGAAAGGGGCGCCGTTTCCGGCGCCCCTTTCCTTGATTGGCTCCCCGAGTTGGACTCGAACCAACGACCTAGCGATTAACAGTCGCGTGCTCTACCAGCTGAGCTATCGGGGATCAGCTTGTGGCGGGCGCTATAGCGGGGAGTTCGCCGGGCTGCAAGAGCCGTTTGAAATCATTCCGCTATCGCGCGGTAGTCTGGAGGCCCGAGCCGGAATTGAACCGACGTACGCGGATTTGCAGTCCGCTGCATCACCACTCTGCCATCGGGCCTTGGGCGCTGTATCGGGTGCCGGAGGCTTCCGGTCAAGGGTGCCTTGCGCTTGGCCACCACCATTCCCGCGCCTATAAGGCCGGGCAGGGCAGGGGAAGCGGTTCCTGCCTGGCATTTGAGGACGGCAGGCGATGGACTTCGCGGGTGCGCGCAAGTGGATGGTGGACGGGCAGCTTCGCCCCAACAGGGTAAACGATCCGCGCATCATCTCCGCCATGCTCGACCTGCCCCGGCACCGTTTCGTGCCGGCGGACATGCAGGCCCGTGCGCATGCGGATGAGGACGTGCCGCTGGGTCATGGCCGCGTGCTGATGCAGCCGATGAACCTCGCCCGGCTGATGCAGGTCACCGAACTCCGCTCCGGCGAGTCCGTCCTGCTGATCGGGGCGGGCACGGGCTATGGCGCGGCCGTGCTGGCCCGCATGGGGGGCCGAGTCACCGCCCTGGAGAGCGACCCGACCCTCGCGGCGGTGGCGCGCGAGGTGCTGGGTGAGCTGTCCCTGACGCCCGGCAGCGTGCAGATTGTCGAGGGCAAGCTCACCGCAGGCCATGCCGCGGGCGCTCCCTATGACGCCATCGTCATCCAGGGCCAGGTGCAGGAAATCCCGCCGGCGCTGGTGGAGCAGCTGGCCGAGGGCGGCCGCCTGGCCGCGGTGCGCCGCCCGGCCGGGCAGGTGGGGACGATCGTTGTCGGCCGTCGCCTGGGTGGCGTGTTCAGCACCACGCCGGCCTTCGACTGCCTGACGGCCTCGCTGCCCGAGTTCGCGCCGGAGCCTGGCTTCGCCCTCTAACAGAGTAGCCCCTCGGCCGGCGGAACCGCGCTGGCCGTTCAAGCCGGGCTTCGCTAATCTCCCGGCGCCCCGGGTGAGGCCCGGATTCCAGCCGAGGAGACGTTCCGTGCCCCAGATCACCGCGGGAATGCGAGTTGTGTTGGGAACGGTGGTGCTGATGGCGCCTGTGGTGTGGGGGGGCGTGGCGCGGGGTCAGACGCTGCAGGAGGCGCTGTCGCAGGCCTATGCGAACAACCCGACGCTGCAGGCGGCGCG
>DATMFR010000025.1:0-10133 GCA_035556695.1 Roseomonas sp. | reverse complement strand
CCGCTCCGGAGGCGCTCAGGCGTGCCGGTGATGCCTCGCCCGGAGAGGATCAGTTCGACATCCCGCAGGCTCAGGCTGAACACCGGAGACAGCCAGACCGCGTGGCTGATGCCCTCCGCCGGGACGCGGTATCCAGGAGAGGTGGCGGGGTCTGGTGCGATCCGGTCAGCTTCGCCCAGCCCGCTCCCTCCAGCTACTGCCACTCAACTGGGCAATGCCTCTGGAAGATGTCCATGGTGTCGGCGCGCCGGATCATGGCGTAAGTCGCCGGGCCCTCTGCCGGCATAAGGCCATGTCGAGGCCGAGGCTGCAGTGCTCCTCGATGAGCTTGATCGCCCGGAGCGGACTGGGTCGATGAAGGTGATGCTTAGGGCATGGCAGACCGCAGAATTGGCCGCGCTGCCGCGCCCCTGGCAGAGGATTTCCTTACTCCGGGCGTGGCGAATGATGGCATGGATAGTGAGGAAATAGGACGCGTAGCCCTCCCTTCCCCTTTTACACGGTAAAAGCCACCTAGCTCCGAATCGCTCTCACTGTGCATGGTGCGCCATCGCTGTCTGGAGGGGACAATGCGGAAGCAGCGCATCATCATGGCATCCAGCCCCAAGGGAGGGGTTGGGAAATCTACGCTCTGTCGGAATCTTTTGGTCTGCGCGGCGCATGGGGGGAAGAAGGTGCTCGGCCTGGACTTCGACGCGCAGGGCACCCTGGCGACGTGGTCCAAGCGCCGAGATACCTTACGCCAAGCCATTCCAGACTGCTTGCCAGTTCCAGTGCAGCAGGCCGATCTGTCCGACTGGCGGGCGGCCATCAAAAAGGCCAAGGGCAGCGGCGCCGATGTTGTTCTGATCGACACTCCGCCTAGCGTTGAGGTGAACATCAGCGCCATCCTGAGTCTCAGCGCCGAGGCGGACTTCCTGCTGGTGCCCTGCCAACCGTCACAGGACGATCTGGACTCCGCCACCCCTTGGATGGAGCGCCTGACCGCGGCAGGTGTCCGAGCGGCCTTCGTGCTCAACAAGGCCAATCGCCGGACCCGCAGCTTTGGGGCCATCCGCACGCGGCTCCTCTCTCTGGGCCATGTTTGCCCCGTCGAGGTACCTGCACTGGAGGAGATCGCAGAGGCATCGGGCAAAGGGCTGGGAGTGCTGGACCTCAGTCGCTCCTCCAGCGGTGAGACCTTCTCCGGCATGTGGAGCTACGTCGCCCGGGAGGCCAAGCTGTGAAGGGCATCTCCCTCAAGCGGGTTCGGGCTATCACCCCGACCGACCTGGATGTAGCCGACCGTCGGCCAGCACAGATTGACCAGATCACCCACGTCTCCGCTGACCTAATGGAGGCGATTCAGGAGATATTCGCCGGAACTGGCTTCCCTGATCGACCCGAGCGGGTCCGCGCACTGCTGGATGCCCGGCGTGAGGTGTTCGCGGCTTGGGGCAGTGCCAAGCAGGCCTTTCTGGAGATCGGCCGCGCCCTGAATGCACTGGATCGCTCCCTTGCCACCAAGGCCGAGCGCGACGCCCTGCAGGTTGGTTTCCAGCGGATCTTTCCGTTCAGCGCGCCTGTCGCCAGCCAATTCAAGAAGGTGGCCGACATGGTGGACAGCGGACGAATTCCGCTGGACCAATGCCCTGGCTCCTACAGCGCCGCTTACCAACTCGCCCTCATGCCGCCGGAGCAGGTTGCCGTAGCCCAGCAGCGCGGCTTGGTCAGCCCGAGCACGACTCGGGCGCAGCTCATGGCGCTGCGGAAGGAGCTATCCCGCGCCGCTCCGTCCACGGTGAATTTGGCCGCACTTATGGCCGAGAAACGGCGCCTCCAGGAGAGCCGACAGCGCATGTTGCGGGAGCTTTTGTCTGTTCGGAAGCGCCTACGCGAGATCGGTCATGTTCTGGAAGATGGTCAAAATTCCTAGGGGAGACAAAGGGTTACGCGTTCCCTGATTGAAACCTAGGCTTAGCCGACCTGAAGGAGTCCCGCCGAACCCAAACCCAGAAACGAAAGAAGCCCCCACGGCGCCAACCGGGGAGCTTCTCCGACACCTGCCAAGGGCAAAGCGCCAAACTATGCTGCTGCGCAGCCTGCCCCGCTGAGCCTTTTGACGCAAGCGCCAACTTGCGGGCAATGGCGTTCAGCCTGGTGTCGGTCCAACCCTGAAGGATCGAAGGATGCCTATTTCTCACCCGTGCCGTCCACGGCGCGGCTCTCTCCCCGTGGCAGGCTGGCAGCGCCAGCAGCTCGGGCATACCGACCGCCTGCAGATCATGGATGCCGCTCGCCGCTACGAGCGCGCCACCCACTGCCGCGGCTCCGGCTGGCACGGCGGCGCGCTGCGCGACAAGGGCCTGCGCGTACTCTGGACGCTGCACTACCGCGGCTGGGGGAGGGCAGGGGCCGGCGATCCGGCGCTGGCGCAGATCGCCCAGGAGGCGCGGCTGGCGCGCTCCACCGTGCAGCACGCGCTGGACCGCCTGGAGGTGCTCGGCTGCCTGCTGCGCGTCCAGCGGGGCGCCGCCCAGGGGCGGCGGTGGGTGCAGGCCACCAACGCCTACCTGTTTCGGCCGCCCACCACCTGGGCAAGCGATACCGGAAACCGGAAAGCCTTAGAATCTGACTCTGAAAACAAGGCTCAGGAGGAAGCTGAATGGCCAGCACCGCCGCCGATCACGGAGGCTGAGCGGCGGGCTCTGCTGGTGAAATGGGGCCTGGCTGGGGGAGGGGAGGCGGCGACGGCCTAGAGCGGTTTCCGATCAGTCTGCATTGTGCCCTGCGGCGGTGGCTCCATCGGCGCCCGGCGGCCGCCGTGATCCGCGGACCAGCCGGCGGGATCGCGCAGGAAGCGCTCGATGATCTCCCGATCCGCTGGCGACAGGAGCGCGTCATCCGCTTCCAGTCGCAGCACATCGTCCCAACTCGCCAGAGCATGCAGCGACAGGCCCAGGTGCTCCAGGCGGCCGCCCCAGCCGGGAAAGGCGCGGTTATGAAACAGCACCAGCGCATCGGACAGTGTCATTCCCGCAGTCCGTAGTCCCTTGGTGAAAGCGACCTTGCTGGCGGCATCAGTCGCGAGATCGTCCACCAGCAGGACGCGCGAGCCCTCCGGCGCCCCGCCCTCGACCTGCGCGCTGCGCCCGAAGCCGAGGGGGCGCTTGCGGACGTAGAGCAGTGGTAGGCCAAGCCTATCGGCGATCCAGGACGCCCAGGGGATGCCGGCGGTTTCCCCGCCCGCGACGGCGTCGAAGGGAGGGGCCTCGCCGAAGCGGAGCCGGAGGTAGTCCAGGGCCAGATCGGTCGCCCTGGCGCGCCGAGGGGGCATACCGAGCAGGCGTCGACAGTCCACGTAGACGGGGCTGGCCCAGCCGGACGCCAGCATGAAGGACCGGTCGTGGCTGACCTGAACCGCACCCGCTTCCAGCAGGAGCCGGGCCATCGCCGCACCCAGCCCGGCCTTGCCGACATCAGTCTCACGGTCGGCCGTCATCGGCGTTCTTCCCCAACCAGCAGGGACGTCAGCGTGCCCTCCACGAAGACGGCCTCGCGGTCGAAAATATCCACCTCCGGGTCGGTCGCCCCGCCATGGATTAGCAGCGGCATGCCGATCTGTTCCATCCGCTCCGGCACGGGGCGGATGCGGGCGAACTGCGCAGCAGTGCAGGGCAGCACGGCCGGCAGCATCGCGCCGTCTCGCAGATGGACGTGCCAGTCGTCGGGCCTGCGCATGGTGATCTGGTCCGGGGTGGGATCCAGCGACATGGTCAGGCTGCTCCCTCGATCAGGGCGAGCCGCAGCACCTCGGTACCGACCATAAAGTCCTCCATCTCCATCGCCTCCCGCGGGTTGTGGGAGCCGTTCTCGTTGCGCACGAAGAGCATGACGCTGGGCACCCCGGCGTTGCTGAAGACGGCTGCGTCGTGGCCGGCGCCGCTGGCCATGGGCTCGTCGGGCAAGCCGAGGCGGCGAACGATGCCACGCAGCCGCTCGACCCAATCCGGGTCCATGACCGCCGGCGCGGTGTCCAGGCGCCGCTCCGCCTCAAAGCGTACGCCGCGCTCCTCCTCGATCCGGCGGCATTCCTCCTCGAACAGGTCGTGGAAGGCGTCCAGCGTGGATTGTGACTGGCTACGCGCCTCAAAGGAGAAGCGCAGCAGCCCGGGGATGCGGGCGATGGCGTGCTCTGCCGGGTCGGTTCCCAGCACCCCCGTCGTCACCACCAAGTCGTGCCCCTGGCCCAGTAGGGCTTGCCAGTGGCCATCCAGGCGGTGAAGGAGTTCGACCGCGGCGAAGACAGCGTCGTGCCGCAGCCAGCGCGGCACGGCCCCGGAGTGTCCGGCCTCGCCGAGGCAGGTGACCGTGCGGTGACGGACGTTGCCGCGGATGCCCGTCACCACCGACACCGGCAGGCCGCGGGCCACCATCACTGGCCCCTGCTCGATGTGCAACTCCAGCCAAGCCGCGATCGAGGCGGGGTCGAGCAGCACCTCGCCACGCCCGATCCTTTCCACGTCGGCACCGACGCCGGCCATGCAGTCGCGCAGGCTCCGCCCAGTCACGGCGCGCGGCAGGGCGAGGTCGGTGTGAGACAGCCGCCCGAACAGCGCCGAGGAACCCATGTAGGCCCGCCCGAAGGCGGCGCTCTCCTCACCACGCAGACCGTAGAGCCGGATGCTCCGCCGCGGCACAAGCCCTTCCACCCGCAGGCGCACAAGGGCGAGGAGGCCGGCGATCACCCCAGCCGCGCCGTCGAAGTTGCCGCCCTGCGGCACGGAGTCCAGGTGCGAGCCGCAGGCGATGGCGGGAATTGACGGATCACTTCCCGGAAGCGTCACGACGAGGTTCGCCCCGGCGTCGCGGGTCGTGTCCAGCCCGTGCTCCCGCGCCGCCGCGTCCAGGATGTCCAGCGCCTCACTCTCACCCGCGCCATAGCTGTCGCGGGTAATGCCAACGCCATCGTCTCCGGCACGTCGCAGCGCCGCGAAGAGTTCTTCCGCGAGCGCGCGACCGGCCGCGTCGGCCCCAGGGGCCAGGGAGGCCGTCATGGTGCCGGCGACACCCAGGACAGACCGTCCTCGTCGGCTTCCTCATGCGTCAGGGCGCCGGTCAGGTCCGCGACGCGGGCGATGCCGCGCGCCTCGCAGAAGCGGTCCAGCCCCTCGATCACCTCGATCATAGCAAGGCTGTTGTTGAAGGTGGCGGTGCCGACCTGCACTGCCGCATCCGCGGCGGTGGAGATGCCGCCGCGGTCGACAGAGGCGAAGTCCATGGCGGTGCTCACGACAGCGCCTCCCCCTTGCGCTCGGGGATCAGCAGCCACATCGCTGCGAGGTCGAGCAGATACAGCAGGGCGAGCAGGGCGATAGCCGTGTCGAAGCCCCAGGCCATGGCCACCGCGCCGACCACCACCGGGCCGAAGCCGCCGATGGCGCGGCCGATGTTGAACAGCACGTTCTGCGCCGTCGCCCGCGCCGCCGTGGGGTACAGCTCGCTCATCAGCGCGCCGTAGCCGCCGAGCATGCCGTTGACGAAGAAGCCCATCACCGCGCCCGCGATCAGCAGGGCGAAGGGATCGGTGAGCTTTGAGTAGACGACCACCATGACGGCGGCACCAAGCATCCAGCCGAAGAAGGCCGGCTTGCGCCCCACGCGGTCGGCGACCTGGCCGAAGGCGTAGATGCCCACCGCCATGCCCAGGATGGTGACGGCAGTCCAGGTGGCGGACTGGGTGAGACCGAAGCCGAACCTCGTGGAGAGGTAGTTCGGCAGCCAGATCATCACGCCATAGTAGCCGAAATTCTGCACCGCGCAGAGGATGACGAGCCCGATGCTGGTGCGCGTCGTCTGACGGTCGGCCACCAGCAGGCGCAGCGAGGACTTGGCCGGAGGGTTGGCGGCCTTCTCCACGAAGACGTCGGGCTCGTGCAGGCCTTTCCGGATGAAGTAGGCCGCGACGGCCGGGAACAGGCCGATGGCGAACATGCCGCGCCAGCCGATCACCGGCAGCAGCAGCGGCGTAAGCAGGGCCGCGGCGAGCACGCCGACTTGCCAGCCCAGGCCGACATAGGAGGACGCGCGGGCACGCTTGGAGGCCGGCCAAGCCTCGGCGACCAGCGCCATGCCGATGCCGAACTCGCCGCCCAGGCCGATGCCGGCGATGGTGCGGTAGATCAGCAGATCCCAGTAACCCTGGGCCAAGGCGCAGAGGCCGGTGAACACGGCAAACAGGATGATGGTCCAGGTCAGCACCCGGACCCGGCCCAGCCGGTCGGACAGCATCCCGAAGCCGACGCCGCCGATCACGGCACCGATCAGCGTGGCCGTGACCAGCGAGGCGCCCTCTGCCTGGGTCAGGTTGAGGTCGGCCGAGATGGCCCGCAGCATGAAACCAAGGATCAGCAGGTCGAAGCCGTCCATGGCGTAGCCGAGGGCGGAGCCCGCCAGGGCCTTCCAGCCATCGCGCGAGACAACGTCGCTCCCCAGTGGTGCGGTTCCCGAGAGCGGCGCCGCCGAATCATCCGCGAGTATAGCCATCGAAGGTCTTCCTATCCCGAACGAGCCCAAATCCGCCGAGCCCCATACCGCAGCGCAGCCGGCGCGGCGCATAAGCGACAGGTCCTCGCGTTCCTCATAGGTGACCCGCCGGTTCGGAGCGAACTCTTTGTCCCGCGCCGAAAGGCGCGGACCGGGCTGCGCAGGATGGGAGGCGGCCGTACCAAGCCTCGGATCGCGGTCCGCTTTGCGCCCATGCCAGACCTCTGCGGCAAGGGTTACGCTTCCGGCAAGCAGACATGGAACAAGCACAAACAACTGAATGGAAGCGTAACTGCCTACCGATGTGCGGCGCCCCGCATGGGACTGGCGCTAGCCTGAACCTTGCATCGCTGATTTATCGGCCTTGGGGCGGATTGATCGTGAACTCAGCCATGATCGACCAATCCCGGTTACCTAAGCCGGCATCAACCGCTTCCGCCATCCGATGGTGCACCGCACGCAGCATCGGCAGCGCACTCCCGATCTGCTCCGCGGCCTCGTTTGCCAAGCGGAGGTCCTTGAGGCCCAATACCGCTTTGAAGCCAGGATCGTAGTGCCTGCCGGCGATGTTGGACGAGTAGACCTGATAGGAGCGGCTGCCAAAGAGGGTGCCGAGGATCAGTTCAAAGAAGCGCCCACGATCAAGGCCATTGGCCTCGGTCAGCACCACGGCTTCCGCCATGGCCTCAATGGCCATGGTGATCATCATGTTGCAGGCAATCTTGGCCGCATTGGCCGTTGGCGCTTCGGGGCCCATGTCCCAGATTCGGCCCCCGATCACCTCCAGGATCGGACGGATCGTGTTGACCGCCGATGGCGCGCCACCTGCAAGCACGTTGAGCTCGCCCCTGGCTGCGACGTCAGGCCGCCCCAGTACGGGTGCGGACACATAGCCAATGCCAGCCTTGTCATGCGCCCTGACCAGCTCCCGTGCGAGGGCGACGGAGATGGTGGAAGCAACAGCATGCACCAATCCCGGCCTTGCCTTGCTCAGCACGCCGGCATCCAGCAGGACTGCGCGAATAGCGGCGTCGTCGGAGAGCATAGTCAGCACGGCATCGCCCTGAAACGCATCCTCAGGGGATTCCACCATGGTAACGCCATCGATCTCGCCGCCGGAGCGGTTCCAGGCCTTCACATGATATCCGGCAGCGGCAAGGTTCCTCGCCATGGCGCGTCCCATCGCGCCCAGCCCGATAAAGCCAATGTCCATTTCACTCTCCCAAGCTGAGATTTGGTTGGCCGCTTGAACAGGTGGTCAGGTCGGAGGCTGCAGAGGAGGTGGTGATGCCGCAGCAACCCCTGCCCGCCCGCTGCGATCTGCCTGCTGGAGACGCGTTCGGGTCTTCCCTTCGGTGCGCTGCACCAGCCATGTCAGTACCGGGGCAAGCGCCGCATCCGAGTTCTTCTCGTAGATCAGCCCATGGCCATTGCCGTGAACGCCGTGATCGGGGAGGTGCAGCAACTCCGCCGAGGCACCCGCTGCGTTGAGGAACGCCGCCGTCGGGGGGCTCGCCGCCGCGAAGGCCGATGCCTCTGCCGTCACGATGAGGATGGGCAGGCCCACAAGGGAGGGAAGCCGGAACACCCCAGGTGCCGCGCCGCGCACCACCTCCGGATCGGTCACGGGCGGCTCGAAGCGCAGTGGCGCAGCCGTTGGGCCCCAGCGCATCGGCCCGATATTGGGGATGACGGCGAAGGGCGGCCCCATCGGCTCGATGGAGGCAATGGCCTTGACCAGATGCGGGCGGCGGTCGGCCACCAGCCAGCCATCCGGCCCCGATGCGGAATGGGTGATCAGGATCGCCGGGCCGATCCGGTCGAGGAGTGCCGCCATGCGGTCGGCATCCATGATTTCGGAAGCCTCGAGGTCGGCCGGCAGCGGGCCATAGCCGGCGATGAACTCGTCCATCGCGGCCTCGTCATTCCGGGAGAAGGGCCATTGGGTATGCCGGGGGTCGTCACCCGGGAAATAGATGCGCTGGCCGCCCTCATAGGAGAAGGGAGGACCCATAGGCCCCATGGTTTCGACATGCAGGGGCGAGCGGCCATGGCCTGGCCGGTCCACGACCAGGACGGCGTATCCCGCCTCGACAAGGCGCTGTGCCCAGCCGGGGCGTCCATCGGGCGTATCGAACCACTCGGTGCCCTGGAAGCCGCCGCCATGCATGAGGACGATTGGCCAGGGGCGGGTTATGCGCTCAGGCGCCTCCCACTCCACAAACATCGGCCCGCGCTGGTAGGTCATGCCGCCGAGCAACACATGTTCGCCCGGAACCCAGAAGTGGCCGCGCCGGAGGGTGCGGACGGGGGATGCGGACCACGGTGCATAAGGCGCGCTCATGGAATTCCTCCTCAGAGTGCAGCCGCGCGTACCCGCTCAGGCACGACATCCGTGAAACGGGGGACATCCGCCATTACGGCCGAGGCCTCAGCCGATCTGAGCGCAGCGCCGACCGCGGCCCGGTTGCGGAAGCGGCACTCGCAGATAGCGATGGTCCCGGCTTCGTCGATTGCCGGGAAAAAGGCGGCGACACGGTCGAGGCCGTATGGCTGCCAAGCTTTCATCACGAGCGGCAGGTGATGGTTGAGGTAGTAGTGCCGGTCAAACCGGCTGTGAGGAGTGCCCTGATAGGTCACATAGACGACGGTCGCGTCGCTATCCCGGATCATGCTCAACTCCGCTTCTCAAGCGTTGTCGCCGCTGCTGCTGGCTTCTTGTTGATAGGTTAGCGATCGCTATATATTATCTGCGTCGGCACCAAAAGGCTTTTGGTAGTGATTACTAAAATATCATCCGGTCCTGGCCGGCCCCGGAGCTTCGATCCTGAGGCAGCGCTCATCCTGGGGCAGCAGATGTTCCATGCGCGGGGATACGAGGGCGTGGGCCTGGCTGCCTTGACGGAGGCCCTGGGCATCAAGCCGCCGAGCTTCTACAAGGCGTTTGGGAGCAAGGCCGAGTTCTTCGCGCGTATCCTTGAGCGCTACTCGCGCTCAGTCCTGGCGCTGGAGGACATCCTGCTGCCTGGACGCCCGCCCGCGGAGGCGCTCGCAGAGTTGCTGGAGGGCGCGGCGGTCACATACGCCAGCGACCCGCAGCAGCCCGGATGCCTTGTTCTCGAGGCCGCCAGGGGATGTGCCGACGAGGAGAGCGCCATCATGGCCCGCCGGGCGGCTGCGCAGAGACGTAACCAGATCCGCGAATTTGTGGCTCTCACTCACCCTGATGCAGCCGACTCAGTCACCGACTACGTCGCCAGCGTCATGTCGGGGCTTTCAGCCAGTGCCCGTGAGGGAACGGGCGCAGCTCGCCTGACAGTGGTTGCCCGCGCAGCCACGGAAGGGGTGAGGGCGCTGCTGGCAGCGCCAAAGAATGCATAGAAGATGCCTAACATCTTCAAGGTAGTAGGCATGGCGCCGGCTTATGCATCACCGCCTGAAGTGCTTGGTTGCCTAAGGTCGACGCCGGGCATTGGCAAGTTGTTTGACGAGAAGGTGGGTTGGGCCCTGTGACTGGAGGCGCAGCAGTATCGGGGGGCTGCTTGGGCCCCGGTTTGCGGCCGCCGGATCCGGACGGCCTTGGTCCGGGCACGCCGGGACTCGCCGGC
>DATMFR010000024.1:0-18654 GCA_035556695.1 Roseomonas sp. | reverse complement strand
AGCATGATCGACGGCCCCTTCCGTCCTCGTCGACACCGGAGGTCTGCCGGCGAGTCCCGGCGTGCCCGGACCAAGGCCGTCCGGATCCGGCGGCCGCAAACCGGGGCCCAAGCAGCCCCCCGATACTGCTGCGCCTCCAGTCACAGGGCCCAACCCACCTTCTCGTCAAACAACTTGCCAATGCCTTCCGAGGGGCCTGGCCGCCGGTGGCTGCTCACGCGGCGGCTATGGCACTAAGGCTTGCGTGAACGCCTCCGGAGGAGGCGGCGCTGTGGCGTTCCAGTTGGTGCTGGGCCCGCCGCATGAGCGGCCGATGGTGTGTGCCCTGGCTCGGCCGCTTGTCGGAGGTACCAACCTGGGTGGTCGCTGCTCGTGGCGACGCCAGTCAGGCCAGGCGCGAGCATATCTGGAACCCAGGCTCCGGCTCGGTCATCCCGCCACAACGGCTGGTTGAAGGCTGTGCCTTCAACCCGGTCGCCTGCCTAGTCTGGATCGACAACAATCGCAATCGTGTCGAGCGGCTCGGGACATGGTTGAAAGAGTGGCGCGTCGTCGACACCCGTCGTGAGAAAACCGCCAGATCCGTCCTCGATGTCCTCCGCCTCGCTCGATTGGATCAAGAGCTAACAAATCCTGATCCTAATGATGTGCTTGACTTGCTGTGCGTGTCGGCGCGGTGATTGGAAGACCTTCCACGAGGAGCAACGGATGCGCCTGTTTTCGGCCACGATCGCCACGGAAACAAACACCTTCTCGCCGTTGCCGACGTCCTTAGAAGCGTATCGGGAGAGCGTGTTCCTGCGGCCCGGCGAACACCCGGACGACACCGCATTGATGTGCACAGCGCCGCTGTTCGTCGCGCGCCGGCGAGCGGCGAGGGAGGGGTTCACGCTGATCGAGGGCAGCTGTTTCGCGGCCAGCCCCGCCGGCCTCACAAGCCGCGGGGCTTATGAGGCGATGCGCGATGAGATCCTGGCGCAGGTGAAGGCTGCGCTGCCACTCGACGGCGTGCTGCTGGGGCTGCACGGCGCGATGGTGGCGCATGGGTATGACGACGTGGAGGGCGACGTGATCCGGCGCGTTCGGAATATCGTGGGGCCGGAGGTGGTGATCGGCGTCGAGCTCGATCCGCATTGCCACCTCACGCTGGAGCGCGTGCGCCATTCCGACCTCATTGTCCTCTATAAGGAGTTTCCACACACGGACGTGGTGGAACGCGCTGAAGATCTGCTGACGCTGGTGCTGCGGACGATCCGGAAGGAGATCCGCCCGGTCATGTCAATGTACGACTGCCGGCAGATCGGCTCGTATCCGACGACGCTGCCACTCATGCGGGGCTTTGTCGATCGAACGAGTGCGATGGAGGGCAAGGACGGTGTGCTGTCGGTTTCGATCGGGCACTGCTTCCCCTATGCCGATGTGCCGGAGATGAGTGGGCGCATTCTTGTCGTTGTGGATGGTGACAAGGCGCAGGCGGACCGGCTGGCTACCGAAATCGGCGCGGAGTTCGTGGCGATGCGCGGGCACACCGCGCCGGACTATCTCGACGTGGAGAGCGCAATCACGACGGCGTTGCAGATCGACAGCAGGCCGGTCGTCGTAGCCGACCCGGCCGACAATGCTGGCGGCGGTGCGCCCACGGACAACACGACGGTGCTGCGGCGGCTAATTGAGCGCGACGTGCAGGAGGCGGCCTTGGGACCGATCTGGGACCCGGTTGCGGTGCGGCTGTGCTTCGATGCGGGGCTTGGAGCGGTGTTCCCGCTGCGCTTCGGCGGGAAGACGGGGCCGGCGTCGGGCACCCCGGTAGATGCTGAGGTGACCGTCACCGGACTAAGGCGAGACTGCCACCAGAGCTTCGGGCCGACGCAGGTGAAGCTCGGGGATTGTGCCTGTGTGAAGATCGGCGGCGTGGAGGTGGTGCTGATTAGCAACCGCACACAGGCCCTGGGACTCGAACTGTTCCGCAATGTTGGCGTGGAGCCGACCGAGCGGAAGCTTCTCGTTGTGAAGTCGACGAATCATTTCCATGCGGCGTTCGGCCCGATCGCGCAGAAGGTGCTCTATGTCGACAGCGACGGGCCGCTGCCCCGCGATTACACGAGGATACCCTACACGCGGGTGCAACGCCCGATCTGGCCGCTGGATGCCGAGACGTCGCCGGGATTGGTACTGTGATCAGGCAGGCCTGACCCCCCACGGGTAGGGGGCCCCGCCTTCAGCAATGCCCGTGATGTTGTCGCGGAACATCGTCCGAATAAAGGCCTGGCCGAGCGGGATCGAGGCGACGCCTTCCAGTGCCGCCTTGTTGATGGCATCGGCGAGGCGTTTGCGGCTCGCCTCGTCGGGTGCTTCCAGCCACTCGGCAACCATCGTCTCGACCGCGGGGCTTGACCACCAGCCGAACCAGCCATCCTTGCCAAGGCCGCGGACCGTGCTTGCCGTGGCAGGATTGGCCCAGGCGGTCCCCGAGCCCCAGGTGTGGAAGATGCTCCAGCCGCCCTTGTCCACCGGCTCGCGGGAGGTGCGGCGCTGGACGACCGTGCCCCAGTCGCTCTCGGCCAGCTCAACGTTCATGCCGACCTTCTTGAGGGCCGCATAGGTCACCTGGCCCAGCGGACCAATCGTGGGGAAGTCGGTCGGGTTCAGGATAACGACGCGCTCGCCCTTGTAGCCGGCGGCCTCGAGAGCCCTCTTCACCGCCTCCGGGTCGCGCTTGCCCTTCAGCAAGGCCGCGCCGTCCTCGGATTCATAGGGCGTATTGCAGGGGAACAGGCTGAAGCACGTGCGCCAGACGGTCCTGTCGTCGCTCCCATAGACCGCGCTCATATAGTCTTCCTGATCGACCGCCATCATCACCGCGCGGCGGATGGCCTCGTTGTTGAACGGAGCCTGCAGGTTGTTGAGGCGCATGACGGCACAGTTGCCAGCCGGGTTCTGGATCATCATCTTGATGTGCTTGTCGCGCTGCAGCATCGGGATGAGGTCGGATGTGGGGTTCTCCCACCAGTCGACCTCCCCATTGCGCAGGGCCGCGGCGGCCGTCGCGGCATCGGGGATGATGTTCCACTCGATGCGGTCGTAATGGGCGACCTTGGCACCCGACGCCCAGTCGGATGGCTCGGTGCGAGGGACGTAATCGGTGAACTTCGCGTAGGCGACACGGCTGCCGGAGTTGTATTCATCGGGCAGGAAGCGGTAGGGCCCGGAGCCGATCACCTCGCTGATCGCGGTCGTCGGAGCCGTCTTGGCCAGCCGCTCCGGCATGATGAACGGGACGCGGCTGTCGGTCTTCGCCAGCACGTCCAGCAGCAGTGGAAACGGCTTGGTAAGCCGGATCTCCAGCGTGCGGTCGTCTGCCGCATGCCATGTCTCCACAACGCGTCCGAGCAACTTGCCGAACTCGTCAGACAGCGCGAAGCGCTGCAGGCTTGCGACACAGTCGGCGGCGCGTACTGGCGTGCCATCGTGGAACTTGAGGCCGTCCCGCAGCCGGATGCGCCAGACGCGCCCCTCGGCGGAGACCTCATGCCCAGCCGCCATCTGCGGCTGGGGCTGCATCTTCCCATTCACGGCGTAGAGCGTGTCATAGACGTAATAGCCGTGGTTCGCGGTGACGGTCGCCGTCGTCCAGATCGGGTCGAGCGACACCAGGTTGGATTGCGGGATGAAGCGCAGCGTGCTGAGGCGTGCTGGCTGCGCGATGGCGGGAGCAGCGAGGACTGAGGCGGCGGCCCCGAGCAACGTGCGGCGACGCATTGGCGGCTTCCTTTTATGTATCAGCCGACATGATCGATGCAGTTGTCGGCAAACTGTTCTGATCGTGCGCTATTTGTTGCCTAAATTCAACGATTTCTGACGTGGGCTTTGTTGTGGAGACCGTTGTTTGCCGCGAACGACTGTGAGAGAAGGCGGATGTTGCGACGATTTGAAGCAGGGCAGCGACGAAGATGGCTCCCCCCTTCGCATGTGGCCTCCGTCAACGTTCCAGACCCACCCATTTCCGGCCGTCGCCATCACCTTGTAGCCTGAAGGCTCGTCTTGCGGTTCGAAGGTCGTCGAGGCCCTTACCGCTTGCCCCCACCCTCCTCGACCGACAGGAAGGGAGCCGCGTCCACACGCCCCGCTGCAGGTCGTTGGCACAGAAGGCGCTTTGGTCGGGAGCCCGCACCAGATGACAAAGCTGATGGTCAATCTAGCCAGCCTCCAGAGATAATGACCCGCATGACCGTGCTCGACGACTACGCGGGCGCTGTCTGCAACTGGCGGGTTGGTCGGCGCTGCAGGGGCGCGCCGAGATCGTGGTTTTTCGCCGCAATCTTACCGTGCTGGCAGAGGCCACCGGCTGCCGCGGCTGAAGCTGATCACCATCAGCGGCCTGACCCACCGCACGCGGGACCTGGAAGCAGCGGCGGCGCGGCATCCTAGTCTGCCGCACGGTCCTGCAGGGCTGCGACTGCAACGCCACAGTCGAACTGGCCTGGGCCTGATCCTGTCGCTGACCCGGCACCTGCCAGCGGAAATCGCCGGAATGCGCCAAGTCGGCTGGCAGACGCGCCTGGGTTCGTCCCTTGCCGGCAAGACGCTTGGCCTGCGTGGCCTGGGATGGCGTCGCGCATGGACCGATCGTCGACCGCGCTGCAACCACCAACCTGCCCGGCCGCATTCTGCCGCCGGGCAGGTTGGTGGTTGGCCAATTTGCGAGCAGGCTGGGACAGGCAACACTGGCTATTGCGGAGCATTCCAGTGCACGACGTTGCGTGGCCGCATCGCCTCGCTTTTATATCTACAATTATGCTTTGCCGATAGCCTACTGCATTATTGGTATGCGTAGGCAGGCTCGTTCTTACGTACGACCTCAAAGAGGGCTAACAGCATCATTGCTGGCTCGTATAGAAGCGCGCGGTCTAATCGATCTCTTCCGGTGTCATGCGCCCTGCCTCGTTGCGCATTATGGCATTGATGTCGCTGTGGCGCTCGCCACGCGCACATGCTTGGAGCTGACTCTGGAGATAGGCGAGGGATTGACCCTCAGCCAGGCACCGCCGGGCTTGGTATCCGGCCTGCCAGGGCAGGAGCCGCACAGGGCGATATTGCGCCTCGGCATGCCGGTCGCGACGATGGAAGGCGCCTCCGCTACCCGCTCCGAGCTCGTCGGCGTCTTGCGGGGGAGGTAGGCATAGTGGGCGGCGAGGTCGCGCAGGTCCCAGTCGCTCGGCGCGACGACGATTGGCGCCATGACCGCGCTGCTAAGGGCGCCAAGCTTGTAGTCGGAAAGCTGCTTGTAGACGACGGCGGCATACTACCCTGCCAAGTTGAGCGAGTTGGCCTCGCCCAGCCCACGCGCCCCGTGGCACATCGTGCAGCGGAGCGCGAGCGTCGCGCCACGGCCGATCGACTCCGCACTGGCCGGACGCATGATCGGCTGCGCCAACACGACCTGCGTGCCCTGCCGGGTGACGCAATCAACGCCATCCCTCGCCTGACCGATATATGCGGGTTCCGCCGCGATCAGGCGCCTGCCCTAACCGGCTGCGCAAATAGACGAAAATCGCCAGTAGACTGCACACTTCGCCCGGTGCCCAGACGACGGAGAGAATTGGCGAAGTGAGCAGCAAGAAGCACGCATAGTCACGCAGTGCCGGTGTCAAGGCGCCGTTCGGCGCGCTCGGTGTGCGCTGGCCGAGCAGCAGCGTGCCGAGATAGACAGCGAGGATCATGCCGCCACCGACCAGCCCGTATTCAAACACGACGCCGAGCCAGCCGATGTCCACCAGGTAGAAATTGGGTGCCGCGAACCATTCCTGGAAGCTGATGCTGCTGGCGCGCGTCAATGCGCCGGCACCGAAGATCCAGCGCAGCGGGTTCTGCGCCAGGAAGTCCAGCGCCAGGGTCGTGGTGAACTGGCGCGCGGTGAGCGAGCCGCCGAGTTGGTCAAGCTCCAGGGGCAGCACGCCGGCGGCGAGCAGCAGCACCGCCACGCCGGCCAGTGCCAGCCCGCCCGCCAGCAGCAGGCGCCGCCGCAGCCCTCCCTCCGCCGCGAGGATGAAGATTAGCAGGGCGAGGATGCCCCCGATCACCACGCGCTGCTTGAAGGCGATAACCAGCAGCGCGACGGCGCCGAGCGGCAGTAGGAGGCGCAGCAACGGCCCGCGCCGCAGCGCTGCGCGGGCCTGAAGAAAGATGAAGATAATGCCGAAGACCATCGGCAGCGTGATGCGGTAGCCGCGTTCCGCCTCGCGCAGGAACAGCTTCGAGACTTCCGCGCCGGTGCTGCCGTCCCAATAGGCGCCAGCCGGCACGACGATCCAGAGCAGCGCGAGCAGCAGCAGGGTGAGGGCACCGAGGAGGGTGAAGGCCCATTCCAGATCCTCGGGCTCTGGGCGCAGCCGGTGCAGCAGCCATCCCAGCGAGAAATAGTAGGTGAAGGGCAGGATCTTCAACACCCCGGTCAGCGCAGAGGGATAGTCCTGGCCGAAATAGAGCAGCGTCATGACCGGCGTGACTGTCGCCGTGTAGGCGAGCAGAGCCATCAGCGGCACGGCATAGGGCAGCCTCTGCATCAGGCCGAGCAGCGCCAGCGGCATGGTCAGCAGCGGCCAAGCCTTGGACAGCATGTAAAGTGCCGGCACGTCCACCACGTAGTGAAAGCTCTGCAGGAACATCGGCAGCAGAAGCAACAGGCTGAGCCGTGCGGCGAGCGCACTGCGGCGGGGAGCGGGCAGGGCGAGGCTGGTCATTTCGGCTGTTCCAGCGGGCGGCCGGGCCCGGAGCGCAGCCGGGCCACGAGCACCGGCGCAGCATAGGCCGCGAGGATGTTCAGCCCTAGCCGGCGCCGAACCGCGAGGGCGCTACCGAGACTCATGATCAGGGTGGCCGCCACAGTGGCGACCGCGGCGCCGGTCGCCCCCAGTGCGGGCACCAGCAGCGCCAGGGCCAACCCCAACACGCCGAGTGTCGCCACGGCGCAGCGCAGCAGACAGCGCTCATTGCCGCTCATCGCCAGCAGCGTGTGACACTGCGAGAACAGCACATTCACAATCTGCCCCAGCGCCAGGATGACGAGCAGCGGCGCGCCGGCGCGGAAGCCTTCGCCGAACAGCGCGAGCAGCGGGCCGGGGAAGGCCAGCATCGCCGCCGCGGCAGGCAGGGCGAGCACCGTCACGCCGCGCGCCGCCGCATGGGCCGCGCGCCGCAGGCCGGCGCGGTCGCTGGCGGCGTGCAGGCGCGCCAACCGTGGCGCGGCCACCGCATACATCGCAACGGTGAGGACGGTGAGCAGCGCAGAAACCCGGCCGGCCAAGCCGAACAGTCCAGCCTCCTCATCGGTTGCCCAGAGACCCAGCGCCAGGACCGGCAGGTTGGCGAGCAGCAGGTAGGTCATTTCCACGCCGAAGAGCGGTCCGGCCGCCGCCAGCAGGCCGCGGGCATCCACCCGCTCTAGTGGTCCACAGCCGACTTCGCGGCCGACGAGCAGAAGCCCCGCCAGCGCCGTCGCCGCCATCGCCAGCACGGCGCCGAGGGCTGCGTTGCCGGCGCCGCCCAGCAGCAACCAGGCCGTTGCCAACGACGGCCAGACCAGCGCCGCGATGATCTGCCCCGCGACCGGCCGGTCTAGTGCGCTGAGCAGCGAGCCGGCAGTGACCATCACCGCGAGCGCCAGAGTGCCGAAGGCGAAGGGACGCAGCGCGGCGGCCAGTGCGGGGTCGCTAAGCAATCGGGTCCCGAGGAAGGGTGCCGCGAGAGACAGCAGCGCCGCGATTGCCCCTCCGGCCAGCGCCGCGCTGCCGACGGCGAGGGCGGCGATGCTGCGGACCCGCGCGACCTTCCCCGCCTTGTGGGCCACGGCGAGTTGACGCATGGCGGCGCTGTCGATGCCGAAGCGTGCCAGGGCGGCTGCGAGGGTGATGGTCGAGATCCCGAGATAGAACTGCCCCGCCCCCTGCACTCCGAGGCTCACCGCCAGGACCATATTGAAGGCGTAGCGCACCCCGACCTCGCCGAGACGGATGGCGAAGACGCCGGACAGGGGCAGGCCGGCTGCGAAGAGGGTCCGCGCTGGGCGTGACATCAGGAGGCCGCTTCAACCTGACGGAGCAGGGCGGAGACCACCGGCGGGCAGGCTCCCCGCCGGCGGGCGGCCAGGGCTGGCAGCAGCACGCGCGGGATCGCCAAATAGCCGAGCGCGATCATTGCCAGCATTCGCAGCGCCAGGGCCGTGGCGCGGCCGGCCGTGGCCCTTGTACGTGCCGGAGCCGCGCCGCCGGCCGTCACCAGGCTTACCGCCCTGGCCGGCTTGCGGGCGCGGCGGAGTAGTCGGCGGAAGTTGTCCAGGCGCAGCAGGAAGCCGACATCCGCCAGCGGCAGGGCCAGCACCTGCGGCCAAGCCAGGTTGCGCAGGCAGAAGTACATCCGGTTGCGGGATTCCTGCCACAGATTGGTGATGCGTACGGCTTCCGAGTAGTGATGCACCACCGGCATGGGCGTGAGGGTAACGAGCGTGCGGCCAGCTTGGTGCAGCCGCCAGGTCAGCTCAATGTCTTCGTAGAAGAAGACGTAGAACGGGTTGAAGCCGCCGACTGCCAGGAAATCCTCCCGTCGCACCATCAGGTTGCAACTCGCGATCACCTGGCAGGCTGTCGTGCCGGCCTCCTCGCCGACCGTGTCGCCCTGCACCACCGCATTGGCACCGATGCGCAGGCGCTTCACGCCGACGATGCGGCCCCCCGTGTCCAGCACCGCTTCCCCGCCGACTGCCGCCCGCTGCGGGTCGGCCATCAGCAGCGCGTGCAGCCGCGCGGCGCCGTCAGCGTCGCGTAGTTCGGCATCGCTGTCGAGGAACCAGAGCACCGGTTGACTGCTGCGTGCGGCGGCGGCGTTGCGGGTGACGCAGGCGCCGAGATTGCGCGGCGTCAGCAGCAGTTCCACTCCAGGATGCTCGCGCCGCACCATCTCCAGGGTTCCGTCGGTGCTGCCATTGTCCACCACGCAGATGCTGGCGACCGGTGGATCCTGCCGCGCCAGCGAGGCGAGGCAGCGCCGGAGATCTGCCGCGCGGTTGTAGGACACGATGACCACATGGATCGGCAGCGCGCCGATCGGCGTGCGGCGATCATCGGGGAGAGACGAGGGATCGGTCATGGCGCTCACGGCATCGACGGGGGTGGGGAGGGCAGCAGGCGCAGCCGCAGACGGTGCAGGATGGCCGACGCGGCGAGCGGGAGGAGGGGCATGGATTCGACGAAGACCCGCCGCCACAGCCGGCGCGGCTCCTGCAGCAGCCGGAAGAGCCATTCGAGCCCGGCCTGCCGCATCCAGCGCGGCGCCCGACGGCGCGCGCCGATCAGGAAGTGCAGCGAGCTGCCGATGCAGAGGCCGAGGCCGGTCGCACGGCCGCGACGAGCGAGCTGGCAGGCCAGTTCCTCGCTCTGTGGCGCGCCCACCGCAAGGAAGACATAGCGCGCCGGGTTTGCCTCGATGAACTCGACGCAGGACTGCACCGCCGCGGCATCGGCGATGAAGCCCATCGGCGGGTTGTAGTGCTGGATATGCAGGCCGGGGAAACGGAGCTGCAGGCGCTCCACCAGTTCCGGCTCGCAGCCGATCACCGTCACCGTCTCGCCCATCGGCAGCGGCCCGGCGAGCAGCGCCGCCGTCAGGTCGCTACCGGTGCAAAGCGGTAGCGCGACCCCCGCCAGCCGGGCGAGCAGCCGCACGATCTGACTGTCGCAGAGGCAGAGCAGGGCGTGTTCGTGATACACTGAGCCAAAGCGCTCGCGATGCCGGTTGATGAAGACCACGTGCTGGGCATTCGGCGTCACCACATAGCCGAAGCGCTCCGTCGCGCCCCGGCGGCGGACGTAATCGAGCGCCCCGGTCAGCGACAGAGCGGTGAAGCGGACGCCGAACGCCGTGCGATGCAGCAGGGCAGGCAGAAGGTCCTTGTCCATACGCGCTCCTCAGATCCGGGCGTAGAGCCAGGCTGGCACATGCGCGCGGCGGCCGGTGAGCACCGCGCCGAACACCGGGCAGCCCGCCTGCTCAATGCGGTCCAGCAGGTTGCGCGCGACCGGGCGGCGCGTACGCTCGGCGGCGGCCACCAGGATCGCCGCATCCGCTACGGCCAGCAGGTCGAGCCCGCGCATCTCGCCTTCGCAGCCGATGCCGTCCACCAGCGTCAGCGCAAAATGGGAGCGGATGCGGTGCGCCCAGCTCTCCTGCGCAACCGGCGGCGCAGCGATGTGCAGTGCCGTTCCCTCCACCCTTCGCAACCCCGGCAACAGCTCCATCAGCGCGGGCGGCAGGGATGCCCCTCCCGGCGGACCGGCCTCGCGCAGCAGACCGGCGCGCCGGAAGTGCTCGCGGTGCAGCGAAGGCTCACCCGGCCGCTCCAGCAGCAGGACGGCGCCGGCATTGCCTCGGCCGAGGCAGAGGCCCGCCTGCCGTATCACCTCGGCCACCGCCTCCTGGTCACTCTGGGCGCCGCCGACATGGACGATGCGGCCAGGGCCCTGCGCGCCCGCGCGGGGCGCCAGCAAGACATGTGCGAGGCCGGCGCGTGCCGCTGCATTGGCCGTCTCGCCGAAGGCGGCGCTGCGGCGGGAACGGCCGCCGCGCCAGAAGCTGGCCAGCACCGGCCGTTCCAGCGTGCGCTCCAGTTCCGCCGGTAGCAGGAAGACCTGCCGCAACCAGGAGGCCGTCAGCCCTGCCAGCACAGCGAAGAACAACGCCGCGATCACGGCGCCCGCCGCGAGGTTCAGCAGCAGGTTGCTGCCGCGCATCGGCGGCTGCGCCCGCTGGATGGTGCGCACTTCCGAGCTGCGCAGGCGCGTCGCATCTTCCTGCACGCGGGCGGCCTCGGCGCGCTGTGCGTAGTCCAGCACGTTGCGCGCCTCGATCTGCCGCTGCCGCTCCAGCCGGGCCAATTCGGTCTCGGCCCTGTCCAGCACCGCGAGCCGCGCGGTGATTTCCTCCGCCTGCCGGTCCAGCCCAGCGATCTGCGCGGGCAATCCCTGCTGCTCCACGCTGCGCCGGAGGCGCTCCAGGTTGAGCTGGTCGTATTGCGGGTTGCGCCCCACCCGCTGCTGGACGTTGGAGAGTTCGCGGTCGCGGTCGGCCATGGCACGAAGTGCGGCGATCTGGCGCTCGGCCTCCGGTGGGGCCACGCTGCCCGGGCGGCTGCGGGACCAGGCATCCTGCTCCGCTTCCAGCGTGCGCAGCGCCTCGCGCCGCCGGTCGGCGGCCGGCTGACGGGTGACATCGCGCTGCAGCGTCACCTCGGCCGGCAGGCGTGCGAGCTGCTCGTTATAGCCCTCGATTTCGCTGGCCAGCACCTGGACGCGCGTCGCCGCAGCCTCGCGCGCCGCCGTGATGTCCTGTTGGCGCTGCAGCAGCGCACCGCGCTCCTGCGCAACGTCCACCACCTGCGCGCGCTGCCGCAGCGTGGCGATCTCCGCCTCCACCGCGCGCAGGCGCGCCTCCGCCGCGTCTCGTTGCTCGGCGAGGAAGCCGCTGCGTGCCTGGGCGAAGATCTGCTTGCGCTGTGTCAGGTAGGTGTCGGCCAGCGCGTTCACGACCTGCGCGGCGATGACGGCATCCGAGTGGTGGAAGCGGATGCGGACGACATTGGCATTCTGCTGCGCCTCGATGCGGAGCTGCCGCGCGGCGCGCCGGGCGGCAGCGTCGAGCACCGCCTCGTCACCCGCCGGCGCGGCGGGCTGCAGTTCCGGATAGACGGTCAGCGGCCCGACAGCATGCAACGCGGCCTTCATCACCGGTGCGCTGGTCAGGATCTCAATCTCGGTCTGCACGATACGGGCCTGGTCGAGCGGGCTCGCCTGCGACGCGCCGCCTTCGACCACGCCCTCCTGCCCCATCAGCACCAGCAGCCGGGCCTCGGCATCGTAGCCCGGGTGGATCAGCAGGCAGGCGCCCCCCACCAGCAGCAGCGGCAGCAGGAAACCAGCCAGGATAGCCCGGCGGTGATAGAAGGCCATGGCGGCGAGGTCGCGCAGCGAGCGGGCAGGCGCGGCGGCCGGTAGCCCCGGCGCGGCGACCGGCACGGTGCCGGCGGACAGGGAAACGTTCAAAGCGCCCCCCGCCCTGAAAGTACCAGGCCGACGGTCCGCAGCAGGATCTGCAGGTCGAGCCAAAGTGTCCAGCGCTGGACGTATTCGAGATCCATCGCCGCTGCCCAGGCCGCCTTGTCCAGCGTGTGGATGCCGCCGCGCGAGCCGTTGACCTGCGCCCAGCCGGTGAGGCCAGGCTTCATCCGGTGCCGCTGCGCATAGGCCGGCACTGCCTCGGCATAGGGGTGCTCGCCGATTTGCATCACCCGTGTGTGCGGGCGCGGGCCGATGATGGACATGCTCCCCGCCAGCACGTTCAGAAGCTGCGGTAACTCGTCCAGGCTGAAGCGCCGCAGCACGCGGCCGACCCGGGTCACCCGCGGGTCAGCGCGCCGGGTGCCGAGGGCGCCCTCCTGGTCCGGCGCGTCGGCGATCATGGTGCGGAACTTCAGCAGGGTGAAGGGCTGGTTGTTGAAGCCGATGCGCTGCTGGCGGAACAGTACGCCACCCGGGCTCTCCAGCGCGATCGCCAGCGCGATCAGCAGCAGCAGCGGCGCGCAGATCGCCAGCACGGGGAGGGCGACGGCGACGTCCATAGCCCGCTTCACGCAGGCTCCGGCACGGGAGATCGGCCGCTCAACCAGCACCCGGAGTGGCGCGCCGGCCAGATAGCTGCGCCGCCCGACAAGGATGGGATAACTGTTCTCGTCGTCGAGGAGAGCGATCTCGGCGGGCAGCGCGCGCAGCCGCGCCAGGGCGGCACGGATCGCCGCCATCTCGCCCGGCGGCAGCGCCAGGACGATGATGTCCGGCGGGCTCTGCTGCGCCTCTGCGATCAGCGCGTCCAGGGGCCGGACCGCCATGCCGGCGAGGGCGCCGCTGCTACAGGCCTTCGCTGCCAGGGCCGGCCGCTGGTCGTCGAAGACGCCGAGCAGGGAGACCGGGCCGCCCCGGCAGAGCTGCAGTTTCCGCAGAAGCTGGTCGGCGTTGCCGGTGGCTCCGACGATCGCGACACGCCGCGCCCGGAACTTGCCGCGGCGGCCGGCAGCCGGGTTCGCGACGGCGGCTTTTGGCCGTACCGCCTCAAGAGCCGGTAGCGCGCGCAGTGACCAGGGGTCGGGGGGAGAGGCGTCGCGTTCAAGAAGAGCGGTGACTTCGATAGGGGCGCGCTTCATCTACTTCTCGCTTACGGTCCCGTCGGCCTTGCAGCCCTAACCGAGCGCAGCGCCGATGAATGCTCTTGGTCAGTCTAAATTAATACTCTATTTAACGAATATGAAACGGAATATGATCGACGCAGCTCGGATGATTTGCTGAAAAATCAATCAATTGATCGATTTAATCACTTAGACTTGATGAATGAAATTCAACCTAATAGATTTAACTAGCGCGTTCCGGCACTTGCTCGATGTAAGATTACAACCAAGAGTTGTTAACCGGTATGGTTCTCCATAGCGCAGCCGACGGGAAGAAGAGACCGCAGGTCTCGGCGCGCCTGGCATCAGGAACGGCTGCCGCTATGCGATCAGGAATCTCGCGGATGCGGCCCTGGATCTGTGTTCCGCCGCGGGTGGGGCCGTGACTTTCCGGCCGAGGCGCGCCAGAGGCGCCGGTAGCCAGCATGTCCCGCGAGAGGATCGCCCGCCGGCCCGGCCTTCTCGCCCAGAACAGCGTGCGTGCGGAGAGGGGAAAACATGTTGGCAGGCGCAATGACGAAAGGTCGGCCCGGGCGCGCAGTTCCGGTGGAGACGCCCTTGGAAAGCGGTACGCTCCAGTCCATCCGCACACTGCGCGCGGCCGCAGCGCTGCTGGTGGTGGTCTTCCATGTGCTGGAGAAGGCCGGCGGGTCCTTCAAGACTGGCGCCGCCGGCGTCGATCTGTTCTTCGTCATCAGCGGCTTCATCATGTGGGTGACCACGGTGCGGCGCCGGGTCTCTCCGCTGACATTCCTGGGCCACCGGGTCATTCGCATCCTGCCCCTCTACTGGGGGGTTACTCTGGTGATGGCATCTGTCGCGCTCGTCGCGCCCTCGCTGCTGCAGAACCGGAGTCTCGATCCGGCGCGGCTCGTGGCCTCGCTGCTGTTCATCCCGCACCACGACCACACCGGCATGCCCTGGCCGCTTTTCGTGCCGGGCTGGACGCTGAACTACGAAATGTTCTTCTATGCTGTCTTCGCGGCAATCCTGCTGCTGCGGCGGCCGGCGCAGATCTGGGTCGCGACCGGCCTGCTGCTCACTCTGACCGTGCTGGGCCTTTTGCTGCGGCCACGGTGCCCCGTGGCCGCCACCTACACCTCACCCTTGCTGCTGGAGTTCTTGGCCGGCCTCTGGCTTGGCCAAGCCTACACGCGATGCCGTCTGCCTGGGCGAGCTGCCGGGTCCGCGATGCTGCTGGCCGGCATTGGAATGCTCGTCGCTCTTGAACTAGCGCATTACGATGCCGATGCATGGCGGCCGGTGCTGTGGGGTGGCCCCGCTTTCCTCATCGTCGCGGGTGCCATGGCCCGGGAGGCGTCGGGAAGCCACTTGCGTCCGGCTCTGCTTGGCCATCTGGGCGATGCGTCCTACTCCTTGTATCTCACGCATCCTCTCACCATCCCCGTGATCTGGACGATGCTGCCAGAACAGGCGATGCCGATGCGCGCCGCCGTTGCGGTCGCGGTGTCCTGCGTCATTGGAATGCTCTGTTTCATACTGCTGGAGCGGCCGGCTACTCGCGCCCTGCGGAGCGCCGTGGCACCGGCGCTGCGCTCGGCCAAGCCAGGTGCCTCTGCTTTTTCAAGCAAAGGGCCGCTTCGCCTCTGAAGGTGCTCCAGCAGAGACCGGGTACGGCGATCCGGGAAGGTTCGGCAATGGCATGAGGGATATGGCGCCATCCCGTCGGCGATAACCCGCTTTGCACGAGATGCAGCGGTTCGTTTGCGCCCGGTCGGCGGCGGTGAGACCGGAAGAAGGGTGACGGCTGAAGCAGGCGGGCCGGTCGCGGGGGGTGCGCGACCCTGGCTCGCGGAGACGGAAAGCCCGCCGCCTCGCCGGTGGTGGTAGGCTTCCCCATGGGCGCAGCAGGGAGTGCGATGCATGGATCTGGAACTCGAAAACAAGGTGGCGGTGATCACCGGCGGGACGCGCGGCATCGGGCTGGCGGCTGCCCGACTGCTCGCGAACGAGGGTGCCGACGTGGTCCTGGTGTCGCGCCATGCTGACGAAGCCGCGCGGGTGGCGCACGACATGGCCCGCACAACAGGCCGTCGCGTTCTGGGCCTGGCGGCGAACACCACGGACGATGCTGCGGTGGCCACCATGGCGGCCGCGGTGGAGCGCGAGATGGGCGGCGCCCATATCCTGGTCAACTGTGCCGCCGAGCCCGCCGGGCAGAAAGCCGTGCCTGTACCCTCCGAGGCGGAGTGGGCTTCCCTGGCATCGCACATGGACACCAAGGTCATGGGCTACCTGCGGTGTGCCCGCGCGCTGCTGCCGTTGATGCGCCGGGCGGGCTGGGGCCGCATCATCAACGTCAGCGGGCTGGGGGCGCGACGGACCGGCGACGTGGTGGGCACCATCCGCAATGTCGCCGTGGTCGCCTTGGCCAAGAACCTGGCCGACGAACTGGCGGGTACCGGCATCGCGGTCACAACCGTCCACCCCGGCCTGACCCGCACGGAGAAGGTGGACGCCATGCTTGAGGCTCGCGCCCAGGCGGAAAGCCGTTCGGTGGGCGAAGTGGAAGGTTCCCTGGCTACGAACGTGCTGATGGGCCGCCTTCCCACCGCGGAGGAGGTGGCTCAGGTGATCGCCTTTCTGGCCTCGCCCCGTTCCGTCACGGTCAACGGTGTCGCGATCGACGTGGGCGGAGGCGTGCGCGGATCCATCAACTACTGAGCTCTAAGCTGGCGCCCGGCCACGTGTCGTCCCAGTGGCCTGGATGGTTTCCCGGACGGCGGCGTAGAAGGCGAAGCGTTCCAGCCCCTGCATCTCCCGGCCCGGCACGGCCCGCACGAGTTCCGCCTGGACTTTACGCTGCACCAGCAGCAGTTCCTCCGGCGTGCCGAGCATGTCCCTGCGCCGCACCGCGGCTGGCTCGAAGCCGCCAATCGGCAAAACGGTCCAAATGGCGGCTTGAGGCGGTGGAGCGGGCGATGGTGGTTGGCATCCATCAGGGCGAAGTCGTTGCCATGCTCCATCGCAGCCAGAATCCAAAGCAGGTCCGGCGAGAGAAGGGGATAGATGGACTTCAGTATGGGCTCCGCCCCCGCCGGCTCAGATAAATTCGCGCCGCATTGCCGCCGAGGATAGCGTCGCAGGCCGTTTGAGGCTGCATAGCCAGTAGCGTTGTAGTGGCCTGCCACCATTGCGAGTAGCTGCTGACAAGGCGCAGCACGGGCCAGTCGCTGCCCCAGAGCAGCCGCCTTGGCCCGAACAGGTCAAGGGCGAGTTTGGCGAAGGGGCACAACTGTGCCACATCCCAATCTGCGCCAGCCTCAGTAACGATGCCGGAGAGCTTGCAGCTGACCTGCGGCATCGCAGCCAGCACCGCCATGTCCCGTGCCCAGACCTCCCAACCCGGCCCTTCCGGCCCGGCGACGATGGCCGGCTTGGCAAGGTGGTCGATCACCACCGACAGGCCGGGATGGGCCTCCGCGAAGCGGATGAGGCGGGAGAGATGGTGCGGGCGCACCAGCGCGTCGAAAACCAGCCCCTGCGCCTGCATTTCTGCCACGGCCGGGCCCAGAGTGGGGCGGAGCAGCCAGTCGTCATCGGCGATGTCATGCACCATCGGTCGCAACCCGACCAGCAGCGGATCCGCTGCCAGGGCATGGATGCGGGCCGGAGCGTCAGTCGCCTCCAAGTCGCTCCAGCCGACAACCCCGAGAATGCTGCGGCAGCCGGCGGCGAGGGCCAGCAGGTAGCACGTCTCTGCCTCCGTCGGGGCGGCCTGCACCACGATGGTGCCGGCAATATCGGCCTCGCGCAGCAGCGGATCCAAGTCGGCAGGCGTGAAATCCCGGTGGATCGGCACCATCTCCGGCCGTAGCCAGCCATAGTCGCCCCGGGAGAGAGTCCAGTAGTGCTGATGCGCGTCGATGCGCGGCGTGCTGGCCCTGCTCATGCCGGCACGGGCGCATCGGCACGCACCAGCCCGGCCTCACGCATCTCCGCCCAGAAGGCCGCAGGCACCGGCCGCTCAAGGGCAGAGAGATTGCGTCGCACTTCCTCCGCGCTGCCGCCGCCTAGCACAACGGAGGCGACTGCCGGATGCGCCAATCCGAACTGCAGCGCAGCATCAGGCAAGCGCACCGCATGGGCGGCGCAGATCGCCTCCATCCGCCGCACACGGTCTAGGATCTCAGGTGGCGCGTCACGGTAGTTGTACTTCGCGCCGGGAACAGCGCCGGTCGCCAGCACGCCTGAATTGAATACGCCGCCGAGCATGATGCCGATGCCTTTCTCCAGCGCCATCGGCAGGAACTCGTCCAGCGCCGCCTGTTCCAGCAAGGTGTAGCGGCCGGCCAGCAGCATGGTGTCGAAGTCGCCCGCCCGGGCGAAGCGCACGCACATCTCGCTTTCGTTCACGCCAACGCCGATAGCCTTCACCACGCCTTCCGCCCGCAGGCGGTGCAGCGCGGGATAGGCCCCCTCCATCGCCTCGCGGAAGCGCTGCTCCATCCCGTCGCCATGAGTCCAGACGTCCACATCGTGAATCAGCAGCACGTCGATCCGGTCGGTGCTGAGGCGCAGCAAGGACTGCTCAACGCTGCGCAGCGTGCCGTCATAGGAATAATCCACCACCGCCCGGTGGGGCAGGCCGCCAACGAAGTTCGATCCGTCGCCGCGGCCCTCGCGTGGCGCCATCCAGCGTCCCACCTTGGTGGAGAGCACCACGCCCTCCCGCCCGGCGATGCGGAGCGCGGTGCCGCAGCGATGCTCCGCCAAGCCATGGCCGTAGAGCGGCGAGGTATCCAGCAGCGTCACGCCCAGGGTGATGGCGGTAGCCACGGCCTCGATCGCCATGCGTTCGTCCAGTCGGGCGTAGAGGTCGCCTAGGGGCGCAGTGCCAAAGCCGATGCAGGAGACCGGGATGCCGGTACGCCCGAGCGGGCGGGAGGAAAGCCGGGAAGCGGGCTCAGCCACCTTGCACCGCCCTGGCCACAACCTGCCGCCGCGCCATAAGGGGCAGGATCAGCCCGGACAGGGTCACTACCGGAATCGCAGTTAGGGATTCCCGTCCTACAGGCTCGAAGGACGGCACGTTGTTGATCGCCATCTCGCCCACCTCGCCACGGTGATTGACAGCTCGGCCCAGCCTTGATGGATGCCACCATGAAACCACCGTGCAAGCCGGACAAGCTTAAAAACCGTTGTCGAGGCGTCCATGCGCGCTGGCGCGGTCGCGAACAACGCGGGCTGGCATTGCCCAGTTGAGTGGCAGTAGCTGGAGGGAGCGGGCTGGGCGAAGCTGGCCGGATCGCACCAGACCCCGCCATCTCTCCTGGATACCGCGTCCCGGCGGAGGGCATCAGCCACGCGGTCTGGCTGTCTCCGGTGTTCAGCCTGAGCCTGCGGGATGTCGAACTGATCCTCTCCGG
>DATMFR010000023.1:0-191375 GCA_035556695.1 Roseomonas sp. | reverse complement strand
AGGGCGACGGTGGCGCCCTGCGCCTCGGGCGGGATCGTGATCATCGCCGCGCCCCGCCGTTCAGCGCTCCGCCCGCCGCGCCCACTTCTCGACGGCGACGGGCGCGAAGCTCTCCAGCGCGTCCAGCGCATCCTCCGGGGTGGCGGCCAGCGTCACCATGGCGCGGTGCTTCGCGTGCAGGAAGCCTTCGCTCACCATGTGGTCGAAGACCGTGCCGAGGCGTTCCCAGTACTGCGCGGTGTTGAGGAAGACGAGGCCCTTGTCGTGGATGCCGAGCTGCGTCCAGGTGAAGGCCTCCACCGCCTCCTCCAGCGTGCCGATGCCGCCGGGCAGGACGACGAAGCCATCCGCCAAGTCGGCCATCATCGCCTTGCGCTCATGCATGGTGGCGACCACCCGCAACTCGGTGATGGCGCCATGCCCGAGCTCGCGCTGCATCAGCGTCTCGGGGATGATGCCGATCACCTCGGCCCCGGCGCGCATCGCCGTATCGGCGACGATGCCCATCAGCCCGACATGACCGCCGCCATAGACAAGGCCGAGGCTCCGGGCGGCGATGGCGCGGCCAAGCTCGCGCGCGCCGGCGGCATAGGCCGGGTTGAGACCGGGATTGGAGCCGCAGAACACACAGATACGCTTCATGCAGATCAGTTCCTGGTGGTTTCGCGGCGTCCGGAAGGCCGGAGCCGTGCGGGCCTGGCCCCGGGCGGGCCGGCGGCTGAAGCGGGGCGCCACCCGGCCTGGCGCGTGCCTCATCCTCCGCCCGTCCCGCCCTGGCGGCACAAGGCGCCGCTCCTCCAGGGCTTAACGCCGGCCGGCCGGATGGACAAGCTGAACCGGTGGCGCGACAACCCCTGCCCCCATTGCAAGGAAGGGAGGCTTCATGCCCGTCACCGAAATCGGCACCAGCGAGCGCCTGCTGGAGGAGCTGCGCGGCTGGGTGGAGCACGAGACGCCCACCACCGACCCCGCCGCCATCGACGGGCTGATGGACAAGGCCGAGGCCGAGCTGCGCGCCGTGGGCGCCACGATCGAGCGCCTCCCAGGGGTGGAGGGCTTCGGCGGCCAATTGGTGGCGCGCACGCCTGGCGAGGGGCGGCCGGTGCTGGTGTCCGGGCATCTCGACACGGTCTGGAGCCATGGCACACTGGCCGGGCCGGTGCCCTTCCGCGTCGAGGGCGAGAAGGCGCACGGCCCCGGCATCTACGACATGAAGGCCGGCAGCTTCTTCGCCTTCCACGCGGTGCGCGAGATCCTCAGGCAGAAGGTGAAGACGCGCAGCCCGATCACCCTGCTGCTGACCTCGGACGAGGAGGTGGGCAGCCCCACCAGCCGCGCCCTCATCGAGCGCGAGGCAAAGCGCGCCTGCGCCGTGCTGATCCCCGAGCCTGCCGGCAACCCCGGCAAGGCCTGCGTGACAGCGCGCAAGGGCGTCGGCCGCTTCGTGGTGAAGGTGCAGGGCACGAGCGCACATGCCGGCGGCAATTGGGAGGAGGGCGCCAGCGCCATCGTCACCCTGGCGCGCCTCATCACCCAGATCCACGCCCTGGTGGACCTGCCCGGCGGCACCACCACCAACTGCGCCCCCATCTGGGGCGGCACCCGACCGAACGTGATCCCCAACGAGGCGGGTTGCGAGGTGGATTTCCGCGTTGCCACCGCCGCCGACGGGGCGCGCATCGAGGCGGCGGTGCAGGCCATGGCCGGGCCGCAGCCGGAAGGCGCCCATGTCACCATCACCGGTGGCATGAACCGCCCGCCGATGGAGGAAAGCCCCGCCGGCCTGGCGCTCTACGCCCGCGCGCGGGAGATCGCCGCCCGCATCGGCTACGACCTGCCGAAGCAGCACCGCGGCGGCGGCTCGGACGGCAACTTCACCGCCGCCCTTGGCGTGCCGACGCTGGATGGGCTCGGCTGCTCCGGCGCGGGCGCCCATGCGGAGTTCGAGCACATCCTCTGGCGCGAGCTGGCGCCGCGCTGCGCGACCCTCTGCGAGCTGCTGGAGACGCTGGGGGACTGAAGAAGCCTGGGGGAAGGAATTCCCCCAGACCCCCATCTTCCTTCTTCGAGTTTCCCGCGCGGGCGGGACACGCAGCCCAAAACTGACAGGAAAAAGAAGGGGGTTCGGGGGAATTCATTCCCCCGACCTTCTGCGTTGCGCCATGGCGCCCCCGGTGAGCTAATCCGCGTCAAATCCTTTCTCGCAGGAGCCCCCGATGGCTGAGGCCGACCACCTGACCCCGCTCCTGGAGCCCATGGTGCTGCTCGCCGCCGCCGTGGTGGCGGTGCCGCTGGCCAAGCGGCTCGGGCTGGGCTCGGTGCTCGGCTACATCGCCGCGGGGGTGGCGATCGGGCCTTCAGTGCTCGGGTTGTTCGGGGCGCCCGGCCGGGTGGCGGGGGTGGCGGAGCTGGGCGTCGTGCTGCTGCTCTTCGTCATCGGACTGGAGCTGAACCTCGGGCGCCTCTGGGCGCTGCGGAAGGACATCCTGGGCCTCGGCACCGCGCAGGTGTTGGGCTGCGGCGGGCTGGCGGCGATCGGGCTGATGCTGGCGGCGGGCTGGGCGGCGCCGGCGGCCAGCGTGGCCGGGCTGGGCCTGGCGCTCTCCTCCACCGCGCTGGTCATGCCGCTGCTGGAGGAGCGCGGCGAACTGCAATCGCCGCAGGGGCAGACGGCCTTCGCCATCCTGCTGCTGCAGGACCTCGCCATCGTCCCGCTGCTGGCGCTGGTGGCCTTCCTTTCGCCCATGGAGGCGGCGCATGACGGCTCTCCCTGGGCCTCGGCGGCGCTGGCGGTGGGCGCGGTGGCGGCGGTGGTGCTGGTCGGGCGCTTCCTGCTCAGCCCTTTCTTCGGCCTGCTCGGGCGGGCCGGCGCGCGGGAGATCATGACCGCCGCCGCCCTGCTGGTGGTGCTGGGCGCGGCGGCGTTGATGGCGCTGGTCGGCCTCTCCATGGCCATGGGTGCCTTCCTGGCCGGAGTGCTGCTGGCGGAGTCCAACTACCGGCACGAGCTGGAGGCGGATATCGAGCCGTTCCGCGGGCTGCTGCTCGGGCTGTTCTTCCTCTCCGTCGGCATGAGCGTGGATCTCGGCGTGGTGGCGGCGCAATGGCCGGTGCTGCTGGCCGGGGTGGTCGGGCTGGTGGCGGTGAAGGTGCTGGCGACGCATTGGCTGGCGCGCGCCTTCGGCCACGCCCCCGGCACGGCGCTGCGCACCGCGCTGCTGCTGGCCCAGGCCGGCGAGTTCGGCTTCGTGCTCTATTCCGCCGCCGCGGCGGCCGGGGTGATGCGGCCGGAGCAGGCGAGCCTGCTGGTGGCGCTGGTCACGCTCTCCATGGCAGCGACGCCGCCGCTGGTGCGCTTCGGCCCCGCCTTCCTGCGGAGCTGCGGGCAGGAGATCCCGGAGGAGGATTTCTCCGATGCCATGGGCAACGTGCTGCTGGTCGGCTTCGGCCGCTTCGGGCAACTCGTGGCGCAGGTGCTGCTGCGGCATGGCGTCAGCCTGACGCTGCTTGATTCCGACGTGAACCGCATCGAGGAGGCCGGGCGCTTCGGCGCCCGCGTGCATTACGGCGACGGCGCACGGCTCGACGTGCTGCGCGCCGCCGGGGCCGGGCGGGTGCGGATGATCCTGGTCTGCACCGACCGGCCGGAGACCACCAACCGCATCGTGGACGTGGTGCAGGAAGCCTTCCCGGACACGCCCTGCTTCGTCCGCGCCTGGGATCGCCGGCACGCGCTGGAACTGCTGGCGCGCGGCGTGGACGGGCAGATGCGGGAGACGCTGGAATCCGCGCTGGCCCTGGGGCGGGAGGCGCTGGTCGGGCTGGGCGTGCCGCGCGACACGGCGGAGGCGGTGGAGCAGGACGTGCGCGAGCGCGACCGCGAGCGGCTGAAGGCGCAGCAGCTCGGCGGCATCTTCGTGGCCTCGGACCACTACAAGGTGCGCCCGGAGCCGCTGACGCCGCCCCGGCGCGAGAAGCAGCCGGGGTGAGGTGGAGGCAGAGCCTGGCTCAGCCCGCCCGCCGGGGCCGCAAGGCCATGGCCGCCGCTGCCAGCATCAGGGCCGCGCCGATGACCTGCCGGGCTCCCAGCGCCTCGCCGAAGGCCAGGGCACCCAGCAGCAGCGCCACCACGGGCGAGACGAAGGCGTAGAGCCCGGCCCGCGCCGAGCCCCAGTTGCGCATCAGGCGAAGATAGATCGTGTAGGCGAGGAAGGTCCCGAAGACCACCATGAAGCCCAGGCTGGCCAGCGGCACGGGCTGCAGCAACGTGGCGAAGCGCGTGCTGCCGACCGGTTCGAGGAGGGCCGTCAGCACCGCCAGGCCGATGCCTCCGGTGAGCGCCTGCGCGCCGGTCAGCTGCATCGGCGTGACATCCTTCAGCACGGGGCGGGACAGCACGGAGCCCAGGCAGTAGCTGAAGCTGCCGAGGATGATGGCCAGCACGCCCCAGAGTTCCAGCGCGCTGCCCCGCAGGGACAGGCGGTCGAGGAACAGGGCGCCGAGACCGGCCAGCCCGAGCAGCAGTGCCAGGGCATGGCTCCAGGAGGGCTTTTCCTCGCCGCGCAACAGGGCGAGGCTGTAGAGGCCGATGACGACCATGGTGAGGTTGACGAGACCGGCGACGCCGGAGGCCACGTGCTGCATGCCCCAGAGGATCAGGGAATAGGTGCCGGTGTTGACCAGCAACCCGGTCAGCAGGACCCGTGGTCCACTGGGGCCGCGCAGCAGTCTGGGAATGCCCGGTACCAAGGGCAGCAACAGCAGCGCCACCAAAGCGAAGCGCAGCGCGGCGAAGAGGATGGGCGGCATCGTGCTGATGCCGACTTTGGAGACGACCCAGGTGCTGCCCCAGATCAGGCTCATCAGCAGGAACAGCGCCGCATCGGCACGCATATTCTGGCGCGTCTGAAGGCCATCGGCCATTCCGGGGGTGGCGGTGCAGTCCGACATGAAAACGCCTTTCGCCAGTTGCGTGTCCGTAACGCAAGGCGACGGCGGAGGACGGCGTCAAAAGGGTTGATGCCGGGCATCAGTTTCCCTGCTTTCCGCAGGCCGGGAGCGTGATCTGCTTCTTGCCGTGCTGGCGGGGTCCGGGGTGACACTGTCACCCCGGCGGAGTTCCCCCAGGGGCCGATGGGGGCAGCGCCCCTGGCTCCGGCCGATGTCTATTTCGCCTGGGCGAGCAGCTTGCGGAAGTCGCCGTCGAGCGTGGCGAGCGCGCCGTCGATGCGTTGGCGGTGCGCCTTGATCCAGCTCTCCTGCGCCGCGAGGTCGTCCTTGCCCTCGCCGATCATGCGCGACATCTCGGCCGGCTGCGGGCCGCCGCTGGTGGCGCGGTTGCGCACGATGGCGACGGGGTCGAGGGTGGCGCGGAACTCGGCCTCGCTCATCGGCAGGGTGGCGTTCTCCACCTGCATCTCGTGCCGCACGGTCTCGGCATAGATGCGCTGCGCCTCGGCATAGGGGAAGTCGCTGGGGCGGATGTCGTTGGCCTTGGCGTAGCTCACCACCTCGGAGGCGAAGTGGTGGCCGACGCGGAAGGGCAGGCGGTACTCGCGCATCAGCTTGTCGGCCACTTCCTGCGAGGCGGTCCAGTCGCTGTTCAGCTCCTCCAGCGCGCGCTCGGGGCTGATCACCAGCGCGTTCAGCACGCGGTCGAGGGAGGCCAGCATGCGGACGGCGCCGGCGACAACAGCGGCGTTGTCGCGGGAGCTCTTGGCGTCGCTCATGCCGGGCGGGATGTTGTGCGCCTGGATGACGCGGCCGACGCCCGCGGAGATGACGCGTGAGGCCTCGGCGCGGGTGTCGTTCAGCAGGCCGGGGTTGCGCTTCTGCGGCATGGCGCTGGAGACGTAAGTGTTGCCGTTGCCTTCCTGCAGCAGGATCCAGGGGCGGGGCTGGGCGTACTGCGTCATGACGTCCTCGACGAAGGCGCCGACATGCAGGGCCATGCTGTTGACCACCGCGCCAATCTCGACCGGCATCTCGGTGGCGAGGATCTGCGCCGCGTCATAGGCGTTGTCCACGATGCCGGTGAAGCCGAGATACTTCGCCATGCGGTCGCGGTTCAGTGGCCAGCTCGTGCCGTTGAGCACGGTGGTGCCCATGGGCGAGAGATCGAGCCGCGCATAGGCCTGGCGCAGCCGCTCGGCGTCGCGCTTCAGCCCGGCGATATGGCCGAGCAGGTAATGGCCGTAGCTGTTGGGCTGGGCGGCGACGCCGTTGGTGTAGTTCGGCACGATGGTGCCGGCATGCGCCTCGGCCAGGCGCAGCATGGTGCCGGTGGCCTTGTGGAGCTGCGTGGCGAGCTGGAGAAGCGCGTCGCGCAGCATGGCGGCGCGCACGGTGGCGAGCATGTCCTGGCTGGAGCGGCCGGCATGCAGCAGCGTCGCCTCGACGCCGGCGGCCTCGATCAGCAGCGGCTCGAAGGTGATGACGAGGGTAGGGCGCTTGCCGTTGGGCTGGTCGCCGGCCTCCAGCACCTTCTCCAGCCCGGCGGCGATGCGCGGGGCGAAGGCGGGATCGAGCAGGCCCTCATCGGTGTTGATCACCGCGCTCGCCTTGTTGATCTCGCCCAGCCAGAAGAACTCGTCCCGCTTCGGCGCGGTCTGGGCCGAAGCGGGAAGGGTCAAAGCGGGAAGGGCAAATCCACACATCAACAGTGCTCCGAGACAGTTCCGGACTCGTGGCATGGCTTTCCTCCCCCTGCGCCGACCGGATGCGGTTTGCATCCGGCCGCACAAGAAGGAAGTGATTTCCGGGCCTTGTCGAGAGGCGGCGGGCGGGTTCCGCCGGGAGAACCCTCAGCGCAGCAGGAGGCAGACCTCGTGCAGATCCGCCGCGACACGGTGGCAGAGGCGGCGGATTTCCTCGGTGGCGGGGAGGAGGTCCGGAACCATCACCGTGCGCATGCCGGCGGCGGCCGCGGCGCGGATGCCGTTATGGGAATCCTCCAGCGCCAGGCAGTCCTCCGGCGCGACGCCCAGGACCTCGGCGGCGCGCAGGAAGGGATCGGGCGCCGGCTTCCCGCGCGCGTAGTCCCCGGCGGCGATCACCGCATCGAAGCGGCCTTCCAGCGCGTGCAGGCCGAGGTTGTGCCGCACATCCTCGTGGCGGGAGGAGGTGCAGATGGCGCGCGGCAGCCCGAGCGCATCGAGCCGGTCCAGGATTTCCCGCGCGCCCGCCTTCAGGGCAAGCGAGGCCCGCATGGCATCGTGGTGCCGCAGCCAGGCGGCGCGGAAGGCGTCCACGTCCCCCGCCGGGCCGATATGCGCCTGGAGGGTGATGCGGTTCGCGGACCAGGGGCGGCCCACCAGCGTCAGGAAGTCGTCGGCGGTGTAGGAATGGCCGAGGTCCCGCGCGGCGGCGAGGATCGCGTCGCGGGCGAGGATCTCGCTGTCGAAAAGCAGCCCGTCCATGTCGAAGATAACGGCGGCTGGACGTGCGGGCATGGCGACCTTTGCGGCGAAAGAGGCGCGCCCGGTATGGAGCGCGGAACGGCGGCCGGCAAATGAAACTCCGGCTGCCGTCCCGCGGGAGCTTCAGAACTCCAGGCAGATCTTGCCGAAATGCCGGCCGGATTCCTCGTGCCGGAAGGCATCGGCGATCGCCGCCAGGGGGAAGCTGCGGTCGATCACCGGGCGCAGGCCGGTGGCGTCCAGTGCGCGCACGAAATCCCGCTGGTGGCGGCGGCTGCCGACGATCAGCCCCTGCAGCCGGGCCTGCTTGGCCATCAGTGCGGCGGTCGGCACCTCGCCCTTGCGGCCGGTCAGCACGCCGATCAGGGAGATATGGCCGCCGACGCGCACGGCGGTGATGGACTGCTCCAGCGTGCCCGGGCCGCCGACCTCGACGATGTGGTCCACGCCGCGGCCGCCGGTCCAGTCACGGGCGCGGGCGCCCCAGTCGGCATGCTGGCGGTAGTTGAGGGTATGGTCGGCACCGAGGCTGCGCAGGCGCTCCAGCTTGGCGTCGGAGGAGGAGGTGGCGATGACCGTCGCGCCCATGCGCTTGGCGATCTGCAGGGCGAAGATGGAGACGCCGCCGGTGCCCAGCACCATGACGACGTCGCCTGCCTTCAGCCCGCCATCCACCACCAGGGCGCGCCAGGCGGTGAGGCCGGCGGTGGTGAGGGTGGCGGCTTCGGCATGGCTGTAGCCAAAGGGCGCCAGGGTGAACCAGCTCGCCGGGCGGATGACGGCCTCGCGGGCATAGCCGTCCACGCCGTCGCCGGGGACGGCGGAGAAGTCGCCCACGGTGGGCGGGCCGTCCTGCCAGCCCGGGAAGAAGCAGGAGACGACATGGTCGCCGGGGGCGAACTCCTCGACCCCCTCGCCCACGGCTTCCACCACGCCGGCGCCGTCGGCCATGGGGATGCGGTTGTCGGCGGTCTTCATGCCGCCGCTGACCACGCCGAAGTCGTGGTAGTTCAGGGAGCTGGCGTGCAGCCGGACGCGGATCTCGCCCGGCCCGGGCGCGCCGGGCTCGGGCATGTCCACCAGCTCAAGCCGGTCCAGCCCGCCCGGCGCGCGCACCATGATGCCTTTCATCCACAGCCTCCTTGTCCTGTTCGGTGTGACCGTCGAGGGGGAAATGGGAGGCGGCGGCCATCGTTGCAGGGCGGGAGGCCGTTCAGGCCTCCACGATCGGGACGAAGCCGCCAAAGATCATGCGCTTGCCATCGAAGGGCATTTCGCCGAGCGCCTTCATGCGCGGGTCGCTCATCATGCGCTCATGCAGGGCGTTGCGCGTCGCCTTGTCCGGGTACTCCACCCAGCTGAAGACGACGATCTCACCATCCTCGGCCTTCACCGCGCGGCGGAAGTCGGTGGTCTTGCCGTCCGGCACCTCGTCGCCCCAGCACTCCACCACGCGCGTGGCGCCGAACTCCCTGAACAGCGCCGCCGCGGCGGCCGCGTGCTGGCGGAACGTTTCCTTGTTGGCGGCCGGCACGGCCAGGACGAAGCCTTCGACATAGGACATGGTTGTTTCTCCCTGTTGGCCAGGCGCGACATGGGCGGGCGCATGGCCGCTTTAGGTTGATATCAACCTAAAGCGGCCAGGTCAAAGCGGAGGCAGTCTCGCGAGAGCGCCAAGGTGGCGTGCGGCCAGGGAATCACGGGTGCAGGGGACCGTGCCCCCTGCGGGAGGAGTGCGAGGGGGCGGCGCCCCCTCCTCGGCGGCCTTGCGGCGTCAGGCGCCCATCAGCCGGTGGAACAGGGGCACCGCGGCGGCGAGGCGGGCGATGCTGGCCTGCTCGCGCGGGCTATGGGCGGTGTCCATCACCTCCGGCCCGAAGATGATGCAGGGGGCGATTTCCTGCAGCTCGCTGGCATCGGTGCCGAAGGGGCGGGTTTCCGCCTGGTGGCTGGTGGCGGCCTCGGCAGCGCGGACCAGCGGGTGGTCGGCCGGGGTTTCCGGCGGGCGGCCCTGGCGGACGATCGTCAGCCTGACCCCGGCGCGCTCCGCGGCGGCCTCGACGGCCTGCACCACGGGGGTGGGGTCGATGCTGCGGCTGTAGCGGAACTTGATGCGGGCGGTCGCCTTGGGAACGGTGACGTTCACCGCCGCGCCGTGGTTGTCGAGGATCAGGTTGAAGTCGCTGAAGGGCGGCGTGTAGGCGGCGTCGTGCAGCGTGGTGTCGATGCGCAGGCGCTCGGCCAGCGCCTTCATCTCGACCAGGAAGGGAATCAGTGCCCAGTTGGCGTTGCGCCCTGTGCCGAGCGAGGAATGTGCCTGCACGCCCTCGGCCACGGCGATGAAGTCGATGTTGCTGCGATGGCCGCGCACGGGAATGAGGTCAGTCGGCTCGGCGACGATGACGCCGCGCGGCGCGGCGCGGCGGGCGAGGGTGGAGCAGTCCGCGATGGCGCGGGCGCCCTGCTTGGTGGTCTCCTCGTCGGTGGTGATGAGGAGGGTGGCGGGGAGATGCGCCGGCAGGGTACGGGCGGCGACGATGCAGGCGGCCAGCGGCCCCTTCATGTCGGCGGCGCCGAGCCCGTGCAGGATGCCCTCGGCATTGATGCGGCCGGAGAAGGGGTCCTCCTTCCAGCCGGTGTCGGGGACGGTGTCCATATGGCCGGAAAGGGCGACGCCGCCGGTCGGGCCGCGGTGGGCGACCAGCACCTGCTTCGCCACGCCGGCGGCATCGGTGTAGTCGATGCGTTCCAGCTCGAAGCCGTCCAGTTCGGCGGCGATGCGGTCGGCAACGGCCTGGTTGGAGACGAAGGAGCGGCTGTCCAGCCGCACGAGGTCGGCGGCGAGCCGCGCCACGGCGTCGATGTGTTCCATAGGCCCTGCCTATCCCTTGTCGGGCGGGCGCTGGCAAGCCACGCTGCGACCCCATGCAAGACCCTGCCTATCTCGACCCCCGCAGCGGCCGCACCTGGCCGCTTTCCGAGCCCCGCTGGTGCGGACCGGAGGGCCAGCCGCTGCTGCTGACCGACCTGCCCGGCCTCAAGCGCGATGAGATCGAGGCCGGCGAGCGCAGCCTCTGGCGCTACGCCGCCGCGCTGCCCTTCCGGCCCGAGTCGCGGATCAGCCTGGCCGAGGGCTGCACGCCGCTGGTGGCGGGGGAATGGAACGGCGCCCCGGTGCGCTTCAAATGCGAGTGGTTCATGCCGAGCGGCAGCTTCAAGGACCGCGGCGCCTCGGTGATGCTCTCGCTGCTGCGGGCGCAGGGCGTGGATCACGTGCTGGAGGATTCCTCCGGCAATGGCGGCGCGGCCATCGCCACCTATGCGGCGGCGGGCGGCATGAAGGCCAAGATCCTGGTGCCGGAATCGACCAGCCCGGCCAAGACGGTGCAGTCCCGTGCCGTGGGGGCGGAGATCGAGCTGATCCCCGGCAGCCGGCAGGACTGCGCCGACGCCGCGCTGGCCCAGGCGAAGGATATTTTCTACGCCAGCCACAACTGGCACCCCTTCTTCCTGCACGGCACCAAGACGCTGGCCTACGAGCTGTGGGAGGACCTCGGCTTCCGCGCGCCGGACAACGTCATCGTGCCCTGCGGCGCGGGGTCGAACGTGCTGGGCTGCGGCATCGGCTTCTCCGAGTTGCTGCGGGCCGGGGAGATCGTCCGCCTGCCGCGCATCTTCGCCGCCCAGCCCGCGCATTGCGGGCCGATCGCGCGGGAGTTCCTCGGCGAGGAAGCCGTCGCGCCGCGCCCGACCATCGCGGAGGGCACCGCCATCGCCCAGCCGATCCGCACGCCGGAGGTGCTCTCCGTGCTGCACGGCAGCCAGGGCGGCGCCGTGCTGCTGGAGGAGGCGGAGATCGCGGCGGCGACCGGCGCGCTGGCGCGGCAGGGCCTCTATGTCGAGCCGACCTGTGCCCAGGCGGCGGCGGCCTTCGCGCGGCTGCTGGCCAACGGCACCATCAGCCGGGACGAGACCACCGTGGTCGTGCTGACGGGCAGCGGCCTCAAGGCCACGCAGCGCCACGCGGAGCTGCTGGGGCTGGCGCTGTGAGCGACGCCGCCAAAGGCGACAGTGGGGCTTCCGGGCCGCGCATCGCCCTGCTGGGCTTCTCCATCGAGTGCAACCGCTTCGCGCCGGTGGCGCAACGGGAGGATTTCCGCTGCTGGCTGGAGGGCGAGGCCATCCTCGCCGATGCGCGCAGTCCCGCCCCGGCGGCGCTCGGCGAGATGCCGGGCTTCGTCGCCGCCATGGATGCCGAGGGGCCCTGGCAGCCGCGTCCCGTCCTGCTGGCCATGGCCGAGCCGAACGGCCCGGTGGACCAGGCCGCCTTCGACGAGATGATGGCGATCTGGCGCGCCGGGCTGGAGGCGCTGCGCGGGCAGGTGGAGGGCGTCTACTGCGTGATGCACGGCGCCGGCCTGACCACCGCGCTGGACGACCCCGAGGGCGCGCTGCAGAGCCTCGTCAGGGAGGCGCTGGGGCCGGAGGTGCCGTTGGTCTGCTCCTACGACCTGCACGCGAACGTCTCCGAGACGATGGTGGCGCAATGCGACGCCTTCGTCGGCTACCGCACCAACCCGCATGTGGACATGCGCGAGCGCGGCGCGGAATCCGCCGCCCTGCTGCGCCGGCTGATGCGGGGCGAGCGCTTCCACCGCGCCTTCCGCCGCCTGCCGGTCGTGGCGCCCAGCGTCAGCCTGCTGACCGCCAAGGGCCCCTATGCCGAGGTGATCGAGTTCGGGCAGGAGCGGCAGAAGGTGCTGGGGCCGGACAAGGTGGTGAATGTCTCGGTCATGGGCGGCTTCGCCTATGGCGACACGCCCTTCAACGGCCTCGCCATCATCGTCACCGGGCCGGACCGTGATGCCTGCGAGGCGCTGGCGGATGCGCTGGCCAAGGATGCCTGGAGCAAGCGCGACCGGTTCGTCGCGAAGCTGACGCCGCTCAGCGAGGCGGTGCAGCGGGCGCTGACCACCGAGGTGCCGCTTGCCTTTGCCGATGTCGCCGACAATCCGGGCGGCGGCGGGGGTGGCAACACGATGTACATCCTGGAGGCCTTCCACAAGGCGGGGGTGAAGGATGCCATCTTCGGCGTGATCCACGACCCCGCCCTGGCCGCCGAGGCGCACCAGCTTCGCCAGGGCGCGCGCTTCACCGCCCGCTTCAATCGCGCCACGCAGGACAGCTTCGCGCATCCCTTCGCGGCGGCGGCGGAGGTCCTCGCGCTCTCCGACGGCAAGGTGACGGGGCGGCGGGGCATCTTCGCCCGGACGGCGATGGATCTCGGTGCCACCGCGGCGCTGCGGCTGGGCGGCATCGTGGTGGTGGTGATCAGCCGGCGGACGCAATGCGCCGATCCGGCTTTCCTGGAGCATCTCGGCCTCGACATCGGCGCCGCGCGCTGCGTGGTGGTGAAGTCGCGCGGGCATTTCCGCGCCGGCTTCGACGAGTTCTTCACGCCGGGGCGCATTGTCGAGGTGGATGCGCCGGGTCTGACCTCGCCGATGCTGGACCGCTTCAAATGGACCAGGCTGCCCCGCCCGGTGCTGCCGCTCGACCCGGAGACGCGCTGGAGCCCGGCCTGAGAAAGATCAAGCCAGCCCTGAGCTTTGGCGATGAAGCGGGCGGAGAAAGAAGGGCGTAACTTTATTTCTGGTTGAAGGTCGGGGGAGTGAACTCCCCCAAACCCCCTCCTTTTTCTGCCGGTTTTCGGCTCCGCCGCCTGCCAGATTGGAAGACAGGCCCGAATGCTCCCCCCGGCCTGCTTCTTCGTGCTTTCTGCACGCTGATGCAGGGGCCGAAGCGGCCCAGCGGGCACGGCATTGTCTGCCGATGCGGCAGCCGTTACGTGGCGGGGCGCTTCGCCAGCGCGAGGCCGATGCCGAGCGCGACCATCGCGCCTCCCGATATTTCCCGCAAGCGGCGGATCAGGGCGGGACGTGCCGCGGCGCCTTCCCGGATGCGGCTCGCCGCGAAGGCGACCACAATATCGGCAAGGGTGTTGAGTGCGACCGACACGAAGCCCAGCACCACGAACTGCCATGCGACCTGACCTCGGGCCGGGTCCACGAACTGCGGAACGAAGGCAAGGAAGAAGGCGGCTGTCTTCGGGTTCAGCGCCTCGATCAGTACGCCTTCACGGAATGCCCGCCCCGGCCCCACCCGCCGCACCGCCGGCCCATCGCTCAAGCCTGCCGGCGCGTCCTGGCGAGCGGACTGGCGAGCGGACTGGAAGGTGCGCAGGCCAACCCAGATCAGATACGCCGCACCGATCAGCTTCAGCGCAGTGAACAGTTCCGCGCTCGCCAGCACGATGGCGGAAACGCCCAGGCTGCCCGCGAGGACGTGGACCATGCCGCCGAGTCCGGTCCCCAAGCTGGAGGCCCCCCCTTCCGCCCGGCCGCCCGCCAGCGTCCGCGCAGCGACGTAGAAGATGCCGGGCCCCGGGGTGACGGCAAGCACCAGAGCGGCAGCAAAGTACAGGGCGAGCTGGGACAGGTCTGGCATGACAATGGATCTATAAAGGATTGAAAGCTCAGCGCCAGGCGGCCAGGGCTCTCGGCGGAGACCTTCCAGGGCACGACTTTGCTCGTAGGGTGGCCAGGCCGGATCGGATCGCGTTCTCGCCCTAACGCCATTCCTCAAGGATCAGGCTTTCCCGGGCGTCATAGTCGTCCGCATCCGGCCGCGTCATGGCGACGCCGGAAAGCTCGGTGCGGAAGCCCTCGGCCTTCAGCATTGCATAGGCATCGCGCCGCGCATGGGTCACGCTGGCCTGGAGGCGCCGCGCCCCGCACCGGGCGGCCTGCGCCGCCACGGCGGCAAGCAAGGTCTGGAAGCCGGCCGCGTCGCCCGGTCGCACGGCGGCGAAGCGGAGGGCCAGCGTGCCGCTGCCCGCCTCGCTGCCAGGACCTGTGTGGTAGAGCGCGAAGCCGATGATCGCGCCGCCCGCCTCCAGCAGGATCGTGTCCCCGAGCCGCTGTGCGGCGGTGGCGCGGATTTCCCGGCTGAGGTCCAGCCCTTCCAGTGCCGCGCCGGTGATGCGGCGGCAGCCGGACAGGACCTCGTCCTGCCGCTCCGGCTGGAGTTGCGAGAACAGCAGCGGCGGCGCGGCGGACGTGGCGGCTTCGACTGGCCGTGCCATCACCGCGATGAGGTGCCGCGAGAGGAAGCCGCCCTCCTCATAGAGGCGCAGGTGCCGCGGGCTGCTGGGCTGGGTGTAGAGTGCGGTACGGCGGGCGCCCCAGGCCTCCGCCGCCGAGAGGGCGGCGGCGAGGAGCCGCCGTGCGAGGCCACGGTTCCAGCAGTCCGGCCGCACGCTGAGCGGGCCGAGCACCGCCAGGCTGCCCCAGTCCATCACCGCGACGCTGCCAAGGATCTCGCCGCCGGCCTCGGCGATGAGGCAGCCCGTTGGATGGGTGTGCCAGCGCGGGCGGAGCAGGTCGGCATCGCCGAGGAACCGCATCGGGTCGGGCAGGCCGAACTCGGTGCCGAAGGCGAGGCGCAGCACGCGGTCTGCCGCTTCGAGGTCCTGCGCCGTCATCGGACGGATGGTCGTTTCCATGGGGCCTCCCTTGCCGCACCGAGGGTGTCAGCGCGCGCCCCTGCCGGCAACGGGGGGAGTGCGCGTTGCTCAGCGGTCGTCCGGGTAGTCCCGCCCCGGGCGCGCCTTGTAGGTCGGCAGCGACCAGCCGCGCAGCAGGGCCGCCGCCCGCACCAGGAAGGCGGCCGCCATGCCCGCGCAGACGGCGAGGATGCGCTCCGCCCCCAGCAGCGAGAGCGCGACGAAGCCTGCCGCACCCAGTGCCGCCGCGGTGGCGTAGATCTCCTTGCGCAGGATCAGCGGCAGCTCGCCGCAGATCATGTCGCGCAATGCGCCGCCGAAGGTGGCGGTGATCATGCCGAGCAGGATGGCGGCCCAGGGGCTGGCGCCGTCATCGAGGGCCGCTTCCGCGCCCAGCACGGTGAAGAGCGCCATGCCCACCGCATCGGCCCAGAGCAGCGGCACGAAGCGCCGCTCCAGCCGATGCGCGGCGAAGAACAGGATGATCGCCACGGCGGCCACCATCAGCGCCAGGCCGGGCGTGCCGAGCCAGAGCACGGGGCGGCCGAGCAGCACGTCCCGCACCGTACCGCCGCCGAAGGCCGTGGTGGCGGCGATCAGCACGAAGCCCACGGGATCGAGCTGCTTGCGCGAGGCGGTGAGGGCGCCGGAGGCGGCGAAGGCGGCCGAACCGACCCAGTTCAGCGCCTCCAGCAGCAGCGAGAAGGATATCGCCAATGTCTATTCGGCGGGCAGCGGGCGCACCGATTTCTCCGCCAGCGCCGTGCCGCGCGCGCTGCCCATGCAGAGCAGCGAGAGCGCCAGCAGCCCCGCCACCAACGGCAGCACGAGATGCGGGTAGCCGGCATCGAGCAGCAGGCCGAAGGGCACCGGCGTCAGCGCACCGCCCAGCGGGAGGCCGGAGGAGATGAAGCCGAAGACCTTGCCGATCTGCCCGGGCGGGGCGGCGTCCTTCACCATCACGTCGCGCGGGGTGCGGCTGGCGCCAAGAGCGAAGCCGGCGCCGAGCGCCATTGCCACGGCGACATAGCCCGATACAGGGAAGCTGCCGAGCATCAGCAGCAGCGTGATGGAGACCAGCGTCAGGCCGATGACGAAGCTGGCATGGCGCGTCGAGCGGTCGGCGAACCAGCCGCCGAACAGCACCCCGACGGTGGCACCGGTCATATAGCCGGTCAGCGCCATGGAGCCGATCGCGACGGGGATGCCCCACATCTGGTCCAGCACGGTGATGAGGAAGGCCTGAATGCCCGAGCCGGCCATGGCGGAGAGCAGGAAGAAGGCGAAGAACAGCAGCATGGTGCGGGAGAACAGAACGGAGGCGCCGAGGCCTTCATCCTTCGCCTTCGCGCGGGTCTGCTCGGCCAGGATGCGGCTCTGCAGCAGGATCGCGCCCACCACCGGCACGCCGAGCAGGCCGAGCAGCAGCAGGGCCTCGCGCCAGCCGATGGACACCGCCAGCACGGCGATCACCGGGGGACCCAGGGCGAAGCCCAGGTTGCCCGTCATGGTGTGCATGGCGAAGGCCCGTCCCATGCGCGACTTGTTGATGCTGCCCGCGAGGATGGCGTAGTCGGCCGGATGGATGACGCTGTTGCCGATGCCGGAGAGGATCGAAAGCCCCAGGATCACCCAGTAGTTCGGCGCGAAGGCCATGGCCGAGATGGAGAGCGCCATCAGCAGCGTGCCGCCGACCAGATAGGGGCGGGCGCCGTGGCGGTCCACCAGGAAGCCCACCGGCGTCTGCAGCAGCGCCGTCACCGCGCTCATCAGGGCCACGGAGAGGCCGAGCGCGGCATAGGAGACGCCGAAATCCTCGCGCCAGATCGGGAAGAGCGGCGCCAGGCAGAGCATGTAGAAGTGCGACAGGAAATGGCCAGTGCCGATCAGGCCGATGATGCGCCAGTCACGGCTGGGCGGCGGCTCGGCTTCGAGGCCGACAGGCGGCATGGGACGTTCCTCTTGCGAAGCAAAGCGGAACGCTGCGCCGCGAGGGCAGGCCTGTCAAACGCTGTAAAGGCAAGGCCGGGCCGCGCCGGAGGGCGCCGCCCGGGAGGGGCGGCGCCGCGTCGCGCAAGGCGGCTCAGACCTCGTCGTCGAAGCCGGAATCGTCGAAACCCGGATCATCCTGGAAGCCGGAATCGTCCTGGAAACCGGAATTGTCGGCATAGGTGTCGTTGGTGAAGCCACCCTGGTCGGGCGCCGCGTCGGGCTGCGTGCCCGGGTCGGTCCAGGGGCTGGAGGCCGGCACCGCCTCCTGGCCGAAGCTGCCGGCCATATCGCCGGCTGCGGCGGTTGCGGCGGTCGCCGCCTCGGCCGCGCCGCCCTCGAACATGTTCATCAGCATGTTGCCGAGCACCATGCCGCCGGCCACGCCGGCCGCGGTGGTGAGCGCCGAGCCGAGGAAGCCGGAGCCGCGCCCGGCCTGCATCATGCCGGGGTTCATGCCGTTGGGCGGCATCACCGGCTGTGGGCGCGGCGACATCGGCACCGGGCGGTTGCCGCCGCCGCCGCCGAACATGCCGCCGAACAGCCCGCCACGGCCCTGCTGTTGCGCCGCCTGCGCCTGGCGCTGGGTGTTCTCAAGTTGCCACTCCAGCTCCTGGATGCGGTTCTGCGCCTGCACCAGGGCGTGTTCCTGCACGAAGGCGGTCTGCGTCAGCCGGTATCGCGCCTCGGGGTAGCGGGCGAACAGCTCGGAGATGAGCTGGTCGGCTTCCCGGTCCACTGGCGGCAGGGGCGGGCGGGACTGGGTGGCCGGCACGCTGCCGCCGCCCCAGGGGGAAGCCGATGGCTGCGGGGCGGAAACCCCCGCCATGCGCTCCACGAAGGCGGTGATGATGCGGCGTTCTTCTTCGGTCATGTCCGATCCCCGGGAGGGGCCTTTCTCGAACAGGGTGTCGTCCGTCCGCGCCCGGACCGGGCGCGGTTCAGCACTTGGACCGCCGCCGCGGCGCTTTCAAGAGAAAAATTACAGAACGTCCATGTTTCGCTCAGGCGCCGCGCGACAGGCCCAGCCGGCCCCATTCGATCACCGGGCAGCGGTCCATCACCGCCACCAGCCCGGCGGCGCGGGCGCGCTCGGCGGCGGCGGTGTCGATCACGCCAAGCTGCATCCAGACGGACTTGGCGCTGAGCCGGATAGCCTCGTCCACCACCTTCCCGGCCTCCTCGCTGCGGCGGAAGATGTCCACCATGTCCAGCGGCCCGGCTTCCTCCAGGCTGGCGGCGACGGTGGCGCCGTGCAGGCGCTGGCCGGCGAGGCCGGGATTCACCGGCGTCACGTCGAAGCCGCGCCCGACCAGGAAGCCGGTGACGCCATGCGAGGGGCGCGCCGGGTTGGCGGAGGCGCCGACCACGGCGATGCGCCGGGTGTTCAGCAGCAGGCTGCGGATGGTGTCGTCGCTCAGGCCGTCGATTGCCATTGTCGGAACGGGTCCTCAGTCTTTTTCGCGGTGGAGGATGCGGAGGCTGTGGCGCTCCAGCGTCAGGTCGTAGAGCGTGCCGTCGGCGCCGCGGGCGTCGTCCACCTCCCACACGCCGTCATCCAGGCGGACGGACTTGAAGCCGGTGAAGCCCTGCCCGCGCAGGGCCTGGTCGATCGCCGCCTGCTCCTCGCCGGTGGCGACGCGGTCGCCTTCACTGGCGTCGATGACGGTGAGGTCGTCCGGGGTCAGGCGGATGTCGCGCGCGTCATTGTTGCCGCGGCTGGCATTGTCCACCTCCCAGAGGCCATCATCCATCTCGATCTCGCCCCAGCCGACGAAGCCCTGCGCCCGCAGGGCGGATTCGACGCGGGCCCGCTCATCGGCGGTGGGCGCGCGGGCCAGCGCCGGAGCGGTGGCCAGCAAGGCGAGGGCCAGGGCGGAGGCGGCGAGACGGGGCATCATGCGTGGTCAGCTCCTTGCGGTGAACCTGTCCTCCCCCGAACGCGGCGGGGGAGGGTAAGGTTCCGGCGCGGCGGGCCCCCTCAGTAGATCACGACGCCGCGGATGCTCTCGCCGCGCGTCATCAGGTCGAAGCCCTCGTTGATCTTCTCCAGCGGCATGGTGTGGGTGATCAGGTCGTCGATGTTGATCTTCCCGTCCATGTACCAGTCCACGATCTTGGGCACGTCGGTGCGGCCGCGCGCGCCGCCGAAGGCCGAGCCGATCCAGCGCCGGCCGGTGACGAGCTGGAAGGGGCGGGTGCTGATTTCCTTGCCGGCCTCGGCCACGCCGATGATGGTCGAGACGCCCCAGCCCTTGTGGCAGCATTCCAGCGCCTGGCGCATCAGCGTGGTGTTGCCGACGCATTCGAAGCTGTAGTCGGCGCCGCCATTGGTCAGCTCGACGAGGTGGCCGACCAGGTCGCCCTTGATCTCCTTCGGGTTGACGAAATGCGTCATGCCGAACTTGCGGGCCATTGCCTCGCGCGCGGGGTTGATGTCCACGCCGACGATCATGTTGGCGCCGACCATCTTCGCGCCCTGGATGACGTTCAGCCCGATGCCGCCCAGGCCGAAGACCACGACATTGGTGCCGGCCTCCACCTTGGCGGTGAAGATCACCGCGCCGATGCCGGTGGTCACGCCGCAGCCGATGTAGCAGACCTTGTCGAAGGGCGCGTCCTCACGGATCTTCGCGACGGCGATCTCGGGCAGCACCGTGTGGTTCGAGAAGGTCGAGGTGCCCATGTAGTGATGGATGGGCTTGCCCTGGCAGGAGAAGCGGCTGGTGCCGTCCGGCATCTGTCCGCGGCCCTGGGTGACGCGGATCTTCTGGCAGAGATTGGTCTTGCGGCTGAGGCAGTAGTCGCATTCCCGGCATTCCGGCGTGTAGAGCGGGATGACGTGGTCGCCCTTCTTCAGCGTGCGCACGCCGGGGCCGACATCCACCACGATGCCCGCGCCCTCATGGCCGAGGATGGAGGGGAAGATACCCTCCGGATCGGCGCCGGAGAGGGTGTACTTGTCGGTGTGGCAGAGGCCGGTGGCCTTCACCTCCACCAGCACCTCGCCCTCGCGCGGGCCCTCCAGATCGACCTCCTCGATCGAGAGCGGCTTGCCGGCTTCCCAGGCGATGGCGGCGCGTGTCTTCATCGGGGCATTCTCCTCGGCTCGGCTGTGACGCCCGGCCTAGGTGGCACTTCTTGCCCAGGCGCGAAAGGTGGTCATCTTTCCTCCCATGCAGATCCCCTTCCTGAGCCGCCACCCCCGCGTGGCGCTGCTCCGCCTCTCCGGCCTCATCGCCGCCCGCGGCGGCATCGGGCCGGGCGGGCCGCTCAACGTCGAGACCATCGGGCCGGTGCTGGAGCGGGCCTTCACGCTGAAGCGCGCGGCGGCCGTGGTGCTGGCCATCAACTCGCCCGGCGGCTCGCCGGTGCAGTCCAGCCTGATCGCCCAGCGCATCCGCCAGCTCGCCGAGAAGCACAAGCTGCCGGTGATCGCCTGCGTGGAGGACGCCGCCGCCTCGGGCGGCTACTGGCTGGCCTGCGCGGCGGACGAGATCGTTGCCGATCCCTCCAGCATCGTCGGCTCCATCGGCGTCATCTCCGCCAGCTTCGGGGTGGAGGAGCTGGCGGCCAAGCTCGGCATCGAGCGCCGCCTGACCACGGCGGGCGAGCAGAAGTCCTTCCTCGACCCCTTCCGTCCGGTGCAGCCCTGGGAGCAGGAGCGGCTGGAGCAGCTCCTCGGCACTCTACACGGCGAGTTCAAGGCCTGGGTGCGGGCGCGCCGCGGCGAGCGGCTGAAGGCGCCGCAGGCCGACCTGTTCAACGGCCGCTTCTGGACCGGGCGCGAGGCCCTGCCGCTCGGGCTGGTCGACCGGCTGGGCGACGCCCGCGGCGAGATCCGCCGGCGCTTTGGGGAAAAGGCGCAGATCGTGCCCTTCGGGGTCAAGCGGCCGCCGCTGCCCCTCCGCCTGCTGCGCGGCGCCGCCGTGATGGTGGAGGAACGGGCGGCCTGGGGGCGGCTCGGGCTGTGAGCGGTTCAGGGGGTGCCGCCCCCTGAACCCCCGCCGGGGTGCCCATGGAAGTAACAGTGTCACCCCGGACCCCGCCATCAGTTGAGGTGCGGAACCTTTGCTCCGCCTGCACTCTGCTCCCAGCGTTCCGGCAGAAGGAGGAGACGAGCGGATGGACATCCTGGCCTCGAACGCCGCCTACGAAGCCTTTCTGCGCACCGAGCTGGGGCACGAGCTGGTGGAGGAGGCGCTGGAAGAGAAGCGCGCGGAGATGGCGGAGGACCCCTTCTCCTTCCTGCGCGCCACCTATTTCCGCTGGGCCGAGACCGTGCTCGACCTGCACCCCGAGCTGGCCGACGCCCCCGTCGTGCTGGCGGTGGGGGACATCCACCTGGAGAATTTCGGCACCTGGCGCGACGCCGAGGGCCGCCTCGTCTGGGGCGTCAACGACTACGACGAGGCGGCCGAGATGCCCTATGCGCTCGACCTGCTGCGCCTCGCCACCAGCGGCCTGCTGGCCAGCCCGGAGGAGGACCACCGCGAGATCGGGCCGATCGCCGAGGGGCTGCTGGAAGGCTATGCGCGCGGGCTGGAGGAGCCGGCGCCGGCGCTGCTGGACCGCGAGCGCGCCTGGCTGCGCCACACCGTCATGGTGCCCGACGCGCATCGCGACGCCTTCTGGGCCAAGCTGAAGAAGAAGCGGAAGCGCTTCGAGGCACGCAAGCCAGACGAGCGGCCCTTCCTCTTTCCCCGCTACGAGGCCGCGCTGCGCGCCGCCCTGCCGGCCGAGGCCGAGGAGCCGCTCTTCTGGTACCGCAGCGCCGGGCTCGGCAGCCTCGGGCGGCCGCGCTGGGTGGCGCAGGCGCAGTGGCGCGGCGACTGGGTGATCCGCGAGGCCAAGCCGGTGCTGCCCTCCGCCTGGACGCGGCTGCACGGCCATCAGGGGCGCGCCGTGCGCTGCCTGGAGATCGCCACCGGCCGCTACCGCGCGCCCGACCCCTGGTACCGCGTCACCGACGGCGTGGCGGTGCGCCGCCTCTCGCCCAACAACCGCAAGATCGAGACCGACCGGCCGGTTTCGCCGGAATGGGAGGGCGGGCCGGAGGAGACGCTGGGCCGGGAGGTGCTGCTGGACGCCCCCATGCTGGACGCCATGGGGCGCGAGCTGGCGGCGATCCATCTCGGCACTGGAAACGCCGCCAAGGCCATCCGGGCCGATCTGGGGAAGCGGTCCGCCGGCTGGCTGCGCAAGGCGGCGCTGCTTGCGGCGCAGGCGGTGATGGAGGACCACCACCTCTTCGCCGCCCGGATGCGCAGCGGTGGCGCCTGACCTCGCCCGGCCGCCGGTTGGGGGCGGCGCGGCGATGCGCTAGGACTGGAGGGCCGACCACAGGAGGCCATCCATGGACCAGCATTCGCCGCAGACCGCCACCACCGCCGACCCCCGCCTCGACCGGCTGGCCGAGATCGCCGTGCAGGTCGGACTGGGCGGGCTCCACCCGGGCCAGGAACTGGTGATGACCGCCTCGGTCGAGGCGCTGCCGCTGGTCCGCCGCATCACCGAGCAGGCCTATAAGGCCGGCGCCTCGCTGGTGACGACGCTGTTCTCCGACGACGAATGCGCGCTCGCCCGCTACCGCTTCGCCAGCGATGGCAGCTTCGACGTGGCGCCGGGCTGGATGTACGAGGGCATGGCGGCCGCCTTCCGCGGCGGCGCGGCGCGGCTCGCCGTGGTGGGGGAGGACCCCAACCTGCTGGCCGGTCAGGACGCCGAGAAGGTGGCGCGCGCCAACCGCGCCCGCTCCAAGGCCTATCGGCCGGCGCTGGAGCTGATCACCGCCTCGGCCATCAACTGGACGCTGGTGCCCTTCGCTACCCCCGCCTGGGCGCGCGCGGTGTTTCCCGAGCTGCCGGAAAGCGAGGCAGTGGCGAAGCTGTGGGAGGCGCTCTACGCCAGCACCCGCGTGGACCGGCCTGACCCCAAGGCGGCCTGGGTGGAGCACAACGCGGCGCTGATGGCGCGGCGGAAGATGCTGACCGAGCGGCGCTTCCGCGCGCTGCGCTTCCAGGGGCCGGGCACCGACCTGACCGTGGGGCTCGCCGACAACCATGCCTGGATGGGCGGTATCTCGAAGGCGCGCAACGGCATCACCGGCAACCCGAACATCCCGACCGAGGAGGTGTTCACCACCCCGCACGCGGCGATGACCGAGGGCACGGTGGCGGCCACCAAGCCGCTGGCGCATGGGGGCACGCTGATCCGCGACATCCGCGTGCGCTTCGCCGAGGGGAAGATCGTCGAGGCGCATGCCAGCACGGGCGAGGAGGTGCTGCAGAGGATGATCTCGACCGACGAGGGCGCGCGGCGGCTGGGCGAGGTGGCGCTGGTGCCGCATTCCTCCCCGATCGCACAGAGCGGGCTGCTGTTCTTCAACACGCTGTTCGACGAGAACGCGGCCAGCCATATCGCGTTGGGCCAGGCCTACAAGAAGTGCTTCGTGGATGCCGAGGGCATGACCGACGCGCAGTTCGCCGAGCGCGGCGGCAATTCCAGCCTGATCCATGTGGACTGGATGATCGGCTCGGCCGAGGTGGACCTGGACGGCATCGGCTTCGACGGCAGCGCGACGCCGCTGATGCGCAAGGGCGAGTGGGTCTGAGCGCCATCCAAAACTGACGGAAGGAAGAGGGGGCGGGAGAATTCGGGCCTGTCCTCGAATGCGCCCGAGGACAGAGCCGGGGGAGAATGAATTCTCCCCCGGAACCCCCTCTTCTTCTTTTTCATCAGTTTTGGCGCGCGGGCCGCAGGCGCTCACGCCGGGGCGCAAGCCGCGCCGGCGATGGCCGCCGCAAGGACGATCGGGAATGCCCTCGCCAGCGGCGCAACTGAAAACCGACAGAAGAAGGAGGGGGGTGGGGGAGTTCCTCCCCCGACTGGCTTCAGCCAGGAATTTGCGGACACGCCCTCATTCCCGCGGACTTTCTTCTTTCTACGGCCCGGGACAGGACACGGCCTCGGCGAAGCGGGCGATGATCTCCGCCGGGCTGTCGAAGAGCAGGGCGGGCTGGGTGCCGGCGAGGGCCGCGCGGGTGGCGTAACCCCAGGCGACGGCGCCGAAGTCCATGCCCGCCGCGCGGGCCGCCTCGGCGTCGCGCAACTCGTCGCCGATATAGATGGCCTCGCGGGCGGGGATGCCGGTCTGGCGCAGGGCTGCCCGTAGCTTGCGCGGCTTGCCGAAGAGCGAGGCGCTGGTCCCGTAGTGGCCGATCAGCCCGGCCAGGCCGGGGCCGAGGGTGGCGCGGATCGAAGCCTCGGAATCGGAGCTGACGATGGCCAGACGCGCCCCGCCCGCCGGTAGGGCCGCGAGCAGGTCCGGCACGCCGGGGAAGAGGGGGAGGGTGCCCGCCACGGCCTGCTTCTCCCGCCGGAGGTGGCGGATGATCCAGGGCAGCTTCCAGCCCGGAACTTCCAGGCGGCGCATGATCTCGCGCGGGCCGAGGGCGCGCAGCGCCTCCCCTTCCGCGGCGTCGATGACGCGGAAGCCGAAGCGCCGGGCGGCGCCGTTCAGGGCGCTGGTGAACCAGGGAAAGCTGTCGGCCAGGGTGCCGTCGAAGTCGAAGATCGCCAGCCGGTAGCGCATTGGCGGCGGCTCAGCCGCGGACCTGGGCGATCCAGTCGGCCAGGTTGTAGAAGTTGGAGACGCGGGCGATGCGGCCGTCGCGGACCTCGAAGAAGGCGCCGGCGGGCAGGGTATAGGTCTGGCCGCGCGCCTCGGGCAGGCCCTCGTCGGTGGCGAGATAGGTGCCGTGCACGGTGAACTCGGCGGCGGCGCGCTGGCCGGCAGGCTCGGTGAGCACCACGATGTCCCGCAATTGCTCGCGGTAATGCGTGTTCATCCGGGCCATGAAGGCGCGGAAGGCGGGGATACCAATCTCGCGGCCGCCCTGGTTGATGTCGTGCGCCACGTCCTCGCTCAGGAGGGCAAGCATGGCTTCGACGTCACCGGCGTTGAAGGCGTCGTAATAGGAACGGATCAGCGTCTCGGTGGCGGACATCGGCGATGGGCCCTTCCTTGCCGGGGGGTGGGGCGGGTCTTATGGTGCGCCGCATAACACGGCTGCAAGCCCAAGACCTGATAGACCGGAATGCCGCAGATGACTGCCTCTCCCTCGGGCTCCCACGCTGGCAAGCCCCTCAGCTTCCAGGACATCATCCTGACGCTGCACCGGTTCTGGTCGGCGCAGGGCTGCGTGATCCTGCAGCCCTATGACATGGAGATGGGCGCGGGAACCTTCCATCCCGCGACCACGCTGCGGGCGCTGGGGCCGCAGCCCTGGAAGGCCGCCTATGTGCAGCCCTCCCGCCGCCCGGCGGACGGGCGCTATGGCGAGAACCCGAACCGGCTGCAGCATTACTACCAGTACCAGGTGATCCTGAAGCCGAGCCCGGCGGACCCGCAGGCCCTGCTGATCGAGAGCTACAAGGCGCTGGGCATCGACCCCGCGCTGCATGACATCCGCTTCGTCGAAGACGACTGGGAGAGCCCGACGCTAGGCGCCTGGGGCCTGGGCTGGGAAGTCTGGTGCGACGGCATGGAGGTGACGCAGTTCACCTACTTCCAGCAGGTCGGCGGCATTCCCGTGGAGAAGCCGAGTTCCGAGCTGACCTACGGGCTGGAGCGGCTGGCCATGTACATCCAGGGCGTCGAGAACGTCTATGACCTGGATTTCAACGGCCAGGGCGTGACCTATGGCGACGTGTTCCTGCGGGCCGAGCGCGAGTTCTCAGCCTTCAACTTCGAGCACGCCGACACCGCCCTGCTGTTCCAGCACTTCAAGGACGCCGAGGTGGAATGCGCCTCCCTGGTGGAGAAGGCGCTGGCCCTGCCGGCCTATGACCAGTGCATCAAGGCCAGCCATGCCTTCAACCTGCTGGACGCGCGCGGCGCCATCAGCGTGACGGAGCGGGCGGCCTATATCGGCCGCGTCCGCGCACTGGCGAAGCGCTGCTGCGAAAGCTGGCTGGCGGGCGCCTGACGGCCCGCCGCCTCCGACCCTCTGCCCGACCGTCGTTCTCCCTTAAGGCCCTGTGATGCCCGAACTCCTGCTCGAACTGTTCTCCGAGGAAATCCCGGCCCGTATGCAGGCGCGCGCGGCCGAGGACCTGGCGCGGCTGATGGGGGAGGCGCTGAAGGGGGCGGGGCTGGCAGCCGAGGGCCTGCGCACGCTTTACGGCCCGCGCCGGCTGGCGCTGGTGGCCGAGCTGCCGGCCGGCACGGCGGCGGTGGAGGAGGAGCGGCGCGGCCCGCGCGCCGACGCCACCGGCCCGGCGCTGGAGGGTTTCCTGCGCGCCACTGGCCTGACCCGCGCCCAGCTTGAGGAGCGGGACACCGGCAAGGGCGTCTATCTCTATGCGGTGATCCGCCGGCCCGGCCGCGCCACGCCGGAGGTGCTGGCCGAGATCATTCCTGGCCTGCTGCGCCGCTTTCCCTGGCCGAAATCCATGCGATGGGGCGGCACCAGCGGCTTCGCCTGGGTGCGGCCTCTGAAGCGCATCCTCTGCCTGTTCGGCGGCGAGGTGGTGCCGTTCAGCCTGCTCCATGGCGAGGATGACGGGCACGGGCTGATAAGCGGCGACCTGACCGAAGGGCACCGCATCATGGCGCCGGGTGCCTTTGCCGTGAGAAATTTCTCGGACTATGCGACGCAACTCGCCGCCCGGAAGGTCATTATCGACCCCGTTGAGCGCACCAAGCTGGTGCGTGACGGTATTGCGGCGCTGGCCGCGGCGGAGGGGGTCGAGGTGGTGCCGGACGAGGGGCTCGTGGCCGAGGTGGCCGGGCTGGTGGAGTGGCCCGTGCCGCTGCTCGGCCGGATCGACGACGCCTTCATGGATCTGCCGCCCGAGCTGATGCGCACCACCATGCGGGTCAACCAGCGTTATTTCGCGCTGCGCCGGCCGGATGGCGCGGCGGCGCCCTGCTTCGCGCTGGTCTCCAACATCGCGCCGCGCGATGGCGGCAGGGCGGTGGCGGCGGGCAACGAGCGGGTGCTGCGCGCCCGCCTTTCCGACGCCCGCTTCTTCTGGGACCTCGACCGCAAGCAGCGGCTGGAGGACTTCCTGCCGAAGCTGGAGGGCGTGGTCTTCCACGCCAGGCTCGGCACGCAGGGGAGCCGCGTCTCGCGGCTGGAGCGGCTGACCGCCTGGCTGGCCCCGAAGCTCGGCGCCGAGCCGGCGCTGGCCGCCCGCGCCGCGCGGCTGGCCAAGGCGGACCTGGCCAGCGGCCTGGTCGGCGAGTTCCCGGAGCTGCAGGGCATCATTGGCCGCTACTACGCGCTGAAGGATGGCGAGGACCCGCGCGTGGCCGAGGCCATCGCCGCCCATTACCGCCCCCTCGGCCCGGGCGACACGGTGCCCTCCGAGCCGATCGCCATGGCGGTGGCCCTGGCCGACAAGCTCGACCAGCTCGTCGGCTTCTTCGCTGTGGACGAGCGGCCGACCGGCTCGGGCGACCCCTATGCGCTGCGCCGCGCGGCGCTCGGCGTCATCCGCATCCTGCGCGAGAACGGGCTGCGGCTGGGGCTGATCGACGTGCTGGCCGAGGCCTTCTTCGGCTATCCGCAGGCGCTCGGCACCACCGCCGAGCCGGAATTCGGCATGGCCGTGGCGCAGGAGAAGATGAAGGCCGGCTTCCAGCCCGCGCCGGGCTCCGACCACCCGCCCATGGTCGCCGCCTTCGCCGCCGGGCTGCTCGACTTCCTGGCCGAGCGGCTGCGCGTGCAGCTTCGCGCCGAGGGCGAGCGGCATGACGTGCTCGCGGCGACGCTCGGCGCCGGCGGCGGGGACGATCTCGTGCGCCTGCTGGCCCGCGCCAGCGCCCTGCGTGCCTTCCTGGAAGGCGAGGATGGCGCCAACCTGCTGACCGCCTATCGCCGCGCCGCCAATATCCTGCGCATCGAGGACAAGAAGGACGGGCCGCACCGCGCGGAGACCGAGGCCGGGCTGTTCGTCGCGGCGGAGGAAAAGGCGCTCTCCGCCGCGCTCGATGCCACCCTGCCGCGGGCGCTGGCCGCGCTGCGGGCGGAGGAGGACACGGCGGCCATGTCGGCCCTCGCGGATCTGCGTGCGCCGGTGGACGCCTTCTTCGATAAGGTGGTGGTCAACGACGCCGACGCCCGGCTGCGGCGCAACCGCCTGGGCCTGCTGGCGCGCCTGCGGGCGGCCATCGACCAGGTGGCCGATTTCTCCAAGATCGAAGGCTGAAGGAAACCCGGTATGCAGAAGTGGGTGTATGGCTTCGGCGCCGGCCGCAATGACGGCAAGGCCGAGATGCGCAACCTGCTGGGTGGCAAGGGCGCCAACCTGGCCGAGATGGCCTCGATCGGGCTGCCCGTTCCCCCGGGTTTCACCATCACCACCGAGGTCTGCACCTACTACTACGAGCACAGCAAGCAGTATCCGGCCGAGCTGAAGGCGCAGGTGGCCGAGGCGCTGGCCCGCATCGAGGAGGCGGTCGGGCTGAAGTTCGGCGACGAGAGCAAGCCGCTGCTGGTCTCCGTCCGCTCCGGCGCCCGCGTCTCCATGCCCGGCATGATGGACACGGTGCTGAACCTCGGGCTGAACGACAGGACGGTGGAGGGCCTCGCCGCCGCCTCCGGCGACCCGCGCTTCGCCTGGGACAGCTACCGCCGCTTCATCCAGATGTACGGCTCGGTGGTGCTCGGCGTCGATCACCACCGCTTCGAGGAGATCATCGAGGACGCCAAGCTGGACAAGGGCGTCTCCGAGGACACCGAGCTGACCGCAGGGGACTGGACCCGCGTGGTCGGTGAATACAAGCGCATGGTGGAGGAGGTGCTGGGCTCGCCCTTCCCGCAGGAGCCCGAGGCGCAGCTCTGGGGCGCCATCGGCGCCGTGTTCGGCTCCTGGATGAACCAGCGCGCCATCACCTACCGCCGCCTGCACGACATCCCGGCCGAATGGGGCACGGCGGTGAACGTCCAGGCCATGGTCTTCGGCAATATGGGCGAGGATTGCGCGACGGGCGTCTGCTTCACCCGCGACCCGTCCACCGGCGAGAACGTGTTCTACGGCGAGTACCTGATCAACGCCCAGGGCGAGGACGTGGTGGCCGGCATCCGCACGCCGCAGCCGATCCGCAAGGGCCGCGCCAAGCCTGGCGAGCGCAGCATGGAGGAGGCGATGCCCGGCGCCTTCGCCGAGCTGATGCAGGTTCGTGAGACGCTCGAGAAGCACTACACGGACATGCAGGACATCGAGTTCACCGTGCAGCAGAACAAGCTGTACATGCTGCAGACGCGCAACGGGAAGCGCACCGCCGCCGCCAGCCTCAGGATCGCCGTGGACATGGCGCGCGAGGGGCTGATCGACGAGACGGAGGCGGTGAAGCGCGTCGCACCCTCCTCGCTCGACCAGCTGCTGCACCCGACGCTCGACCCGAAGGCCGCGCGCACCCTGCTCTCCAAGGGCCTGCCGGCCTCGCCGGGCGCCGCCTGCGGCGTGGTGGTCTTCTCGGCCGACGAGGCGGAGCTGCGCGCCGCCAAGGGTGAGAGCGTCATCCTCGTGCGCATCGAGACCTCGCCCGAGGACATCCACGGCATGCACGCCGCCAAGGGCATCCTGACCACGCGCGGCGGCATGACCAGCCACGCGGCGGTGGTGGCCCGCGGCATGGGCCGGCCCTGCGTGGCCGGCGCCGGCGGCGTGGTGGTGGACTACCACAGCCATCAGCTCTCGGCCGGCGGCAAGGTGGTGCAGGCGGGCGAGACCATCACGCTCGACGGCGCCACCGGCGAGATCTTCCTTGGCGCCGTGGCGATGGTCGAGCCGCAGCTGTCCGGCGACTTCGCTACCCTGATGGGCTGGGCCGACAAGGTGCGCCGCCTGAAGGTGCGCGCCAATGCCGAGACGCCGCTGGACGCCGAAACCGCACGGAAATTCGGCGCCGAGGGCATCGGCCTCTGCCGCACCGAGCACATGTTCTTCGACCCCGAGCGCATCGGCGCCGTGCGGCAGATGATCATGTCGGAGAGCGAGGGCGGGCGGCGCGACGCGCTGGCCAAGCTGCTGCCCTTCCAGCGCAAGGACTTCACCGAGCTGTTCCGCATCATGGCCGGGCTGCCGGTGACCATCCGCCTGCTCGACCCGCCGCTGCACGAGTTCCTGCCGCACCGGGACGAGGAGATGGCGGAAGTGGCGGCGAGCCTCGGCGCCGATGTCGCCGCCATGAAGCGCCGGGCGCTCGACCTCTCCGAGGCCAACCCGATGCTCGGTCATCGCGGCTGCCGCCTGGGCGTGACCTATCCCGAGATCTACGAGATGCAGGCGCGCGCCATTTTCGAGGCGGCTGTCGCTACCGCCAAGGAGACGGGCAAGGCACCGGTGCCGGAGATCATGATCCCGCTGGTGGCCACCCGGAAGGAGCTGGAGATCACCCGCGCCCAGGTGGACAAGGTGGCCCGGGAGGTCTTCGCCGAGGCCGGGCAGAGCATCGAATACCTCGTCGGCACCATGATCGAGCTGCCGCGCGCGGCGCTGACCGCCGATGCCATCGCGGGCGTGGCCGACTTCTTCTCCTTCGGCACCAACGACCTGACGCAGACCACCTTCGGCCTCTCGCGCGACGATGCCGGCAAGTTCCTGCCTCACTACGTCGAGAAGGGCATCCTGCCGAAGGATCCCTTCGTCTCGATCGACCCGGAGGGCGTCGGCGCGCTGGTGCAGATCGCCACCGAGAAGGGCCGCAAGGTGAAGGAGCAACTCAAGCTCGGCATCTGCGGCGAGCATGGCGGCGATCCGGCCTCGATCCAGTTCTGCGAGAGCGTCGGGCTGGATTACGTCTCCTGCTCGCCCTACCGCGTGCCCGTCGCGCGGCTGGCGGCGGCGCAGGCGGCGCTGGCCGGCGGCGGCACCGACCGCACGGCCTGATCTGCCGCGCTGCCGGACGAGCTTGCCTGCTCCGTCCGGCAGCGCGGGACGGCCGCTCCCCGTGATGTGGTTCGGATTTCGTAACGGACTTGGTCTAGACTGCTTGCCAAACCCGTGAAGGGGGCGGCCATGCCGGTCGAGCGGGACGTCGCACAGCACTACACACATGGGGCGCTGGAGCGCGCCATCCTCGATGCTTTGGCGGCAAGCGGCCGCGACGCCCGGCAGTTGAGCCCCTCGGATCTCGCCGAGATCGACGAGCTTCATCTCGGCTGGCTGGCGGCGACGGCGGAGCTGGCGAAGGCGCTCGGCCTCGCGCCAGGCATGCGCGTGCTGGACATCGGCTCGGGCCTGGGCGGGCCGGCACGCTATTTCGCCGACGCGCATGGCTGCCAGGTCACCGGCATCGACATCACGCCCGAATTCGTGGCGGTGGCCGCGGCGCTCACCCGGCGCTGCGGCCTTTCCGGCAAGGTCGAGTTCCTGAAGGTCAGCGCGCTGGCCATGCCCTTTGTGAGTGCCAGCTTCGACGCCGCCACGCTGATCCATGTCGGCATGAACGTGGTGGACAAGGCGCGGCTCTTCGCCGAGGTGCGGCGGGTGCTCCGGCCCGGCGGCCATTTCGGCGCCTATGACATCGTGCATGCCAAGCCGGAGGAGCCGCTGCCCTATCCCATGCCCTGGGCCGACGACACGGCGACGAGCTTCGTCGAGACCGCCGAGACCTACCGGCGCCTGCTTGCTGAGGCCGACTTCACGCTGGAGCGCGAAGAGGACCGCAGCGAGCTGGCGCTCCGCCTGGGGCGGGAGATGCGGGAGCGGGCGACGCAGCCCGGCCGGCCAGCGCTCGGCCTGCACGTGGTGATGGGCGAGGGGACGCACCAGCGGCTGGCCAATGTGACGGACGCGCTGGAGCGCGGCATCATCGCGCCGGTGGCCTTCATCGCCCGCGCCGGCTGAGCGCGGGCGCCGGCCGGCTCAGCCCGCCGCCTGCTCCGGCAGGCGCATCCAGCCCGGCACGCGCGGCACCAGCACCGCCTCGCCGCAGGCCAGGCGCTCACCCTCCCGCAGCGGCAGGCGCAGCAAGGCGAGGCCCAGCCCGTCCGGATGGCCGGAGCGCATCTCGCCCACCTCCGTGCCCTCGCGCAGAACCGGCGTGCCGGGGGCGGGTAGCGGGCCCTCCACCGCCACCGGAACCAGCCGCCGCTTCAGCAGGCCGCGATACTTGGTGCGGGCGGTCAGTTCCTGGCCCATGTAGCAGCCCTTGCTCCAGGAGACGCCGCCGAGCTCGTCGAAGCCGGCCTCCAGCAACACGGACTTTTCCGCCTCCAGGTCGGGCGCGCCGTCGGGCAGGCCGAGCGCGAGGCGGTGCCGGGCATAGTCGCCGGCCTGACCGGGCAGGGTTCGCCCAGCAGGAAGGATGGCGCGCCAGCCGGCCTCCGGCAGGCGCGGGTCGGGGGCGGCGATGGCCTCCGGTGGCGGCGTGGCCTCGTCCCAGCCTGTCCAGACGGCGAGGTCGGGCCGTTCGGCCAGCGCCACGCGGGAGCGCAGGCGGAAGCGCGAGAGGCGCTGCACCAGCATGGCGGCCTGGGCGGCCGGCACGTCCAGCAGCAGGCGTTCGCCTTCGGCCAGGATGAAGAAATCGGCCAGCCACTTGCCCTGCGGGGTCAGCAGCGCGGCCCAGACGGCATGGCCGGGCGTCGCCTGCGTGACGTCGTTGGACACGAGGCCCTGCAGGAAGCTGAGGCGGTCCTCGCCGGAGAGTTCCACCACGGCACGATCGGGAAGGGGGGCTATGGGCATGCCAAAGATTTTGGCAGGGGATGCCGCGCCGACAAGCCACGCTGCTGCACGCCGCCCCCCAACCATGCTATGCGCGCGCCAACCATGCGCATCCTCTTCGTAACCGCCACCCGCATCGGGGATGCGGTGCTCTCCACCGGGCTGCTGGACCACCTGCTGCGGACCTATCCGCAGGCACGGATCACCGTGGCCTGCGGCCCGGCGGCGGAGGGGGTCTTCGCCCGGATGCCGCAGCGCGCCGCCACCATCGTGCTGGAGAAGCGCCGCTTCTCGCTGCACTGGCTGGCGCTCTGGGCCCAGGTGGCGCGGCATCGCTGGGACCTGGTGGTGGACCTGCGCGGCTCCGCCCTTTCCTGGCTGGTACCCGCGCGGGCGCGGGCGGTGATGCGCGGCGGGCGCCGCCCCGGCCACAAGCTGCTGCATCTCGGGCAGGTGCTGCGGCTGACGCCGGCGCCGCGCCCGGTCGCCTGGTTCGACGCCGCGGATGTCGCGCGGGCGGAGGCGGTGCTGCCAGGGGAGGGGCCGTTCATCGCCCTGGGTCCGAGCGCCAACTGGCCGGGCAAGGTCTGGCCGCCGGAGCGCTTCGTGGAGCTTTTCCGGGCCCTCACCGCGCCGGAGGGCCCGCTGCCCGGGGCGCGCCCGGTGATCCTGGGCGGGCCGGGCGAGACCGAGGCCAACATGGCGGCCCCGGTGCTGCGGGCGCTGCCGGGCGCGGTGGACCTGGTGGGGCGCCTCTCCCTGCCGGAGGCAGCCGCGGTGCTGACCCGCTGTGCGCTCTTCGTCGGCAATGATTCCGGGTTGATGCATCTCTCTGCCGCCGCCGGGGCGCCGACGCTCGGCCTGTTCGGCCCGACCCAGGCCAGTGAATATGCGCCGGTCGGCCGCCGGGCGCGGGTGGTGATGGCGGAGGGGCCGCCCGGCCATGCGCCGATGGAGGCGCTGAGCGTCGATGCCGCGCTGGAAGGCGCCATCGCCCTGCTGGGCCGGCCGGAAGTGGCGGCGGCATGAGGCTGGCCCAGGTGATGGCCGGCAGCACGATGGGCGGGGCCGAGGGTTTCTACGAACGGCTCACCCTGGCGCTGCACACGGCCGGGGATGAGGTGCTTTCCGTCATCCGCAGCGACCCGGCGCGCGCCGCCCGGCTGGCGGTGCACGGGCTGGCGCCGGTGCAACTCCGCTTCGGCACCTGGCTCGATCTGCCGACCCGGCTGCGCCTGCGAACAAAGCTGCACGGCTTCCAGCCCGAGGTGGTGGTGGCCTGGATGAACCGTGCCGCCAGCTTCACCCCACCCGGCCCCTGGACCCTGGTGGGGCGGCTGGGCGGCTACTACGACCTGAAATACTACCGCCATTGTGACCACCTCGTCGGCAACACGCGTGACCTGGTGGCCTGGATGGTGCGCCAGGGCTGGCCGCGGGAGCGGGCGCACTACCTGCCGAATTTCGTGGACGACATGAGCGAGGTGTTGCCCGCCGAGCTGGCGCTGCCACCGGGCGCGACCTCCGGAGCGCCGCGCCTGCTGGCGCTGGGCCGGCTGCACCGAAACAAGGGCTTCGACACGCTGCTGCGCGCCCTGCCGGCCATTCCCGGCGCCGTGCTGACCATCGCCGGCGAGGGGCCGGAGCGCGAGGCACTGACCCGGCTGGCGACGGAGCTGGGCGTGGCGGACCGTGTGCAGCTCCTGGGCTGGCGGCAGGATTCCGGCGCGCTGCTGGCGGCCTGCGACGTCTTTATCTGCTCCTCGCGCCACGAGCCACTGGGCAACATCGTGCTGGAGGCCTGGAGCGCGGGCCGGCCAGTGGTGGCCGTGGCGGCGCAGGGACCCTCGGAGCTGATCCGGGACGGCGAGACGGGCGTGCTGGTGCCGCCCGAGTCGCCGGAGGCGCTGGCGGTCGCCATCAAGGCCCTGCTGCAGGATCCGGAACGCCGCGCCGCCCTCGGCGAGGCGGGGCGCGCCGCCTATGCCGCCGGCTTTGCCGCGGGGCCGGTGCTTGCGCGCTGGCGCGGCTTTCTGCAACAGGTGGCGCCGCCTCCCGCTGCCGCCCCGGCGAGGTCCTTGTCTGTCGAAGCGCCGGGCGGGCGGAGCTGACTCGCGCATGTGCGGCATCGCCGGCCTCATCCTGAAGCAGGGACTTGTTCCGGACGCGGCGCTGCTGCAGCGGATGACGGCTGCCCTCGCGCATCGCGGCCCGGACGGCGGCGGACACCATGTGGCGGGGAATGTCGCGCTGGCGCATACCCGGCTCGCCATCATCGACCTCGCCACCGGGGACCAGCCGCTCTTCGCGGGGCCGGCGGCGCTGGTCGGCAATGGCGAGGTGTACAACTACCGCGAGCTGCGGACGGAGCATGTGCTCTCCTGCTCCACCGGCAGCGACTGCGAGCCGCCGCTGCACCTGTTCCGCCGCGACGGCCTGGCCTTCGCCGACACGCTGCGCGGCATGTACGCCTTCGCCATCCATGACCGGGTGGAGCGCGAGGTGGTGCTGGCGCGCGACCCCTTCGGCATCAAGCCGCTCTACACCGCCGAGGTGGAGGGGGGCATCGCCTTCGCCTCCGAGCCGCAGGCGCTGATCGCCGCCGGGCTGGTGGCGCCCCGCGTGCGCGCCGAGGCGCGCTCCGAGCTGCTGCAGATGCAGTTCACCACCGGCGCGGAGACGATCTTCGAGGGCATCCGCCGCGTGCTGCCCGGCGAGAGCATCGCCATCGCCGAGGGCAAGGTGCTGGAGCGGCACCGGCGCGCCGCGCTGCCGGAGGGCGGGCCGGTCCCGGTCGGCGAGGAGGAGGCGCTGGCCCGTTTCGAGGCCGCCTTCCGCGACAGCGTGGACCTGCACCAGCGCAGCGACGTGCCCTATGGCATGTTCCTCTCCGGGGGCACCGACAGCGCCGCCGTGCTGGCCATGATGGCGCGGCTGAACGAGAGCCCGGTGCGCGCCTTCACCGCCGGCTTCGACGTGCCCGGCGCCGCCGATGAGCGCGAGCGCGCCGCCGCCCTGGCCAAGGCGGCCGGGGCGAAGCACGAGACGATTCTGGTGAGCGAGGCGGAGGTCTGGCGGCACCTGCCGGAGATCGTCGCGGGCATGGACGACCCGGCCGCCGACTACGCGATCATCCCCACCTGGTTCCTGGCCCGCCGCGCCCGGCAGGAGGTGAAGGTGGTGCTCTCCGGCGAGGGCGGCGACGAGATGCTGGGCGGCTATGGCCGTTACCGCGCCGCCATGCGGCCTTGGTGGCTGGGCGGCAAGGCGCCGCGCACCCGCGGCTCCTTCGACCTCCTGGATGTGCTGCGCGCCCCGCCGACTGGCTGGCGCGACGGCACCGCCGCCGCCGAGGCCGCCGCCGCCTCCCCCGGCCGCACCCGGCTGATGGCCGCGCAGGCGCTGGATGTGGCGGACTGGCTGCCCAATGACCTGCTGCTGAAGCTCGACCGCTGCCTGATGGCGCATGGCGTGGAGGGCCGCACGCCCTTCCTGGACACCGCCGTGGCTGAGGCGGTGTTCCGGCTGCCGGATGCGCTGAAGGTGCGCAAGGGCATGGGCAAGTGGCTGCTGCGCGAGTGGCTGGCGCGCAACTTCCCCGCCGCTGAGCCGCATCGGCCCAAGCAAGGCTTCACCGTGCCGATCGGCGCCTGGATCGGGCATGTGGGGGAGAAGCTGGGGCCATTGGTCGCAGCGCAACCAGGGGTGATGGAGATCGCGAAGCCGGCGAAAGTGACGGCGCTGTTCAAGGCCGCGGCCGGCAAGCGCGAAGGCTTCGCGGCCTGGCACCTGCTGTTCTACGCGCTGTGGCACCGGCGGCATGTCGAAGGCATCGTGCCGCAGGGCGATACGCTGGAATACCTCGCGGCCCGCTGACACCGGCCGCCGTGCTTGGCGAGGCGGGCGGAATATGGGAGGTTGACCGATGCGAGAACGACCGACCCCCCGTGCCCGCCTGCTCACCGCCCCAAGAATTCGCCTGCTGGAACAACTTCTGCTGACCGGTGTGGCCTTTTCCGGCCTGCTTGCGGTCCTGCACCTGCTGCGGCTGGGCTAGAACAGCCTCCGCTCGCCCCGCGCTCAGTTCAACCCCTCTGCCTCTCCGTTTTGGCGTGTACTCTTCCGATCAGGTGAATCCGCCTGATCGGGGCCTGCTCTTGCGCACCTTCCGCGATCCGGCTGCACAACTCCATGCGATTGGCCAAATACGCGCAGGACTCCGCCGGAAGGTCACGCATTCGTTTCGTGCAGCGCAAGAAAGCCGGAATTTAGATTCATCCTGATTCTACGGCCTGCGTTCCTGACGTGAGCGGTGGCGCACGGTGGAGACGGAAGAGCCGTCAGCTTTTCGTGCTTCTACCAAAAGGTGGACGGGTTCCATGCGAGTCCTGGGAAGGATCTGCCACTTACCGCCCCGGTGGTGGCATCTGAGGAAGGAGGCGCATCCAAACGGCTGCGGACTTTCCTGCAGCATCAACAACCATCCGGCCAGTTCCAACCCACCATCGGCCACACCCCTGATCGTGCGATGTGGCTTGGCGGCGCAGGCATGAGGCCTTTTTCCGCGCCGCCCGGGCTTCAGGAGGCGCGGGAGACCTCCACGGCGGCCAGCCAGCCCCCCCATGTGAGCCTGCTCGATCCCGCGGAACTGACCACGAGGCATCTGGCGGCTTGGCGGAACTTCCAGCACCTCAGTCCCGCACTGGAAAGTCCGTATCTGACCCCGGAATTCCTGCGCATCGCCGCACGCGTGCGGCCAGGCGTGCAGGTCGCGGTGGCTGAGGAAGGGCGAGGGATCGCTGGCTTCTTCCCGTTCGAGCGGCGCCGTGGTGACATCGGCCGGCCAGTCGGGGGGCCGTTCTCGGACGTCCAGGCGGTGCTGGCCGCACCCTGGTGGGACTGGGACCCCAGGCAGTTTGTTCGCGCAGCCGGGCTGTCCGTCTACGACTTCACCTTCCAGCGCATGGAGCAGCGGCCCTTCTGCCCTTTTGCTCGGGCGAAGAAGGTTTCCCACACCATCGACCTCTCGCGGGGCTTCGACGCCTATGTGGCGGAATGCCGTGAGCAGGCGCGGGGCCGGGCTGCCCTCTCCTCCGGCCTGCCGCACCAGACCCTCGCCCGTGCGCGCAAGCTGGCGCGGCAGTTCGGACCTCTCCGCTTCACGATGCACGAGCCGGATCCCGCCGTCCTGCGCCTGGTCCTCCGCTGGAAGAGCGCCCAGTACCGCAGGACAGGCCTGTTCGACGCCTTCGCGCTACGCTGGACCACAGAACTGCTGGAGCGCATCCATGCCACCCAGACGGAGACCTTCGCGGGCGTTCTCTCGACGCTCTCGGTGGGCGACCGCGTTGTCGCAGGCCATATGGGCATGCGCTCCGCCTCGGTGCTGCACTGGTGGTTTCCGAGCTACGACGTGGCCTGCGCGAAGTTCTCGCCGGGCCACATCCTGCTGATGGAGGCCTGCCGCCACGCCGCCACTCACGGAATCCGCACCATCGAGCTCGGCGAGGCGAACGAGTACTACAAGCTGCTGGTGACGAACGCGGGGGTGGAGGTTGGCGCGGGCTTTGTAGGCCTGCCCTCGCTGCCTGACCAACTGCGGCGGATGCGCCATGGCACAGTGACGCTGGCCGAACGGCTGCCGATCGGCCCGTTCAGGCAGTGGCCAGGGAAGCTCTTCCGCCGGATCGACAGGATCAACCGGTTCCGGTAGGGGAGCCGGGAGGTCGCGCGGCCTCCCTGTGTGGCCAGACGGGCTGCACCCTGGCCGCAGGCCCTTTCGGGTTCCCTCTGTGCCACCGTGCCGTCACTGCAGCAGATGGCCCTTTGGCCGCAGCGGGTCAGGCAGCGCGCTCTCCCCCAGGGTCTCCAGCAGGTCGATCTCGATGACGCGCACCAGCGCGTTCAGCGGCAGGTCGTTCTGCTCCAGGCCGAAGGGCTCTTCCAGCTCGTCGCTGAGGGCGTCCAGGCCGAACAGCGCATAGGCCAGGATCGCCGCCACCAGGGGCGTCCAGAAACCCAGCGTGCCGACGAAGCCGAGCGGCATCAGCAAGCAGAACAGCCAGGCCGTGCGGTGCAGCAGCAGGGTGTAGGCGAAGGGCGTGGGCGTGGAGAGGATGCGCTCAGCGCCGGCCTGCGCGCCGCCCATGGCGGCGAGGCGGCCGGCCAGCGCGGCGTAGAGCATGTCGCCGAGCCGCCCCTCGCGCCGCAGCGCCGCCAGCTCGGCGGCCTGGGCCCGCAGGATCGCCTCCCCCCGGTTGCGCCGGGCCGGCAGGGCGGCGGCTTCCTCCGGCGGCAGCCAGGGGCGCGCGGCGGCGGCGCCATCCGCGCGGCGGAGCTGGGCGGCCAGTTGCGCGGCGAAGCCGATGGCGCGGCGGAGCAGGCGCTGGCGCAGCGCCGCATCCTCGGGGAAGAGCGCCGTCACCTCCCGCCCGAAGCTGCGGGATTCGGCGATGAGCTGGCCCCAGAGTTTCCGCGCCTCCCACCAGCGGTCGTAACAGCTGTTGTTGCGGAAGCCGAGGAAGACCGAGAGCGCGATGCCGAGCAGGCCGAAGGGCGCCACGGTGAATTCGGGGAAGCGCAGCCGGCCGCTGTGGTGCAGCCAGGCGAGCAGCATCGCCAGCACGGCGATGAACAGGACGCGCGGCGCCACGCGCGGCACGATCGAACCGCGCATGGTGAAGAGCAGGTCCAGCGCCCCCGGCCGAGGGCGGACGATCATGGGTGCCGCGCTCCCCGCGGGGCGGTCATTCCCCGACGAAGGGGTTCTTGCCGCCGCGCCCGTGCAGGCGGATGGGCACGCCCGGCATGTCGAAGGCCTCGCGGAAGCTGTTCACGAGGTAGCGGCGGTAGTCCTCCGGCAGATCCTCGGCGCGGGGGCCGAAGACGGCGACCGTCGGCGGCCGGGCCTTGGGCATGGTGGCGTAGCGCAGCTTGATGCGGCGGCCATCCACCAGCGGCGGGGTGTGGCGGGAGACGGCGGCCTCGAACCAGCGGTTCAGCTCGCCCGTGGGGACGCGGCGGTTCCAGCGCTCGACGGTCTGGCGCACGGCGGGCATCAGCCGCTCCACGCCCTTGCCGGTCATGGCCGAGAGCGCGACGACGGTGATGCCCTTGAGCTGGGCGAGGGAGGCCTGCAGCACGTCCTCCAGCGCCTTGCGGGCCGCCGCGCGGTCCTCCACGGCGTCCCACTTGTTGTAGGCGATGACCACGGCGCGGCCCTCGCGCTCGGCCAGGCGGGCAATGCGCAGGTCCTGCTCGTCCATGCCGAGGGTGGCGTCGAGCACCAGCACCGCCACCTCCGCCTCCTTCAGCGCGGAGATGGTCGCGCCCACCGACATCTGCTCCAGGTGCTCGCTGATGCGGGCCTTCTTGCGCATGCCGGCGGTGTCCACCAGCCGCACCTTGCCGCCGGTCTCGTCGGTCCATTCCACGGCGACGGCGTCGCGCGTCAGGCCGGGCTCGGGGCCGGTGATCATCCGCTCCTCGCCGATCAGGGCGTTGAGCAGGGTGGACTTGCCGGCATTCGGGCGGCCGACGATGGCCAGCCGCAGCGGCCGGTCGCGCTCCTGCGCCTCGGGGTCCTCCTCCTCCGGCAGCATCTCGATGGCGGTGGTGTAGAGGTCGGCGATGCCCTCGCCATGCTCGGCGGAGATGGCCACGGGGTCGCCGAGGCCCAGCTCGTAGGCCTCCATGGCCGCCATGCCACCGGCGCGGCCCTCGGTCTTGTTGGCCACCAGCAGCACCGGCACGGACTGGCGGCGCAGCCAGGCGGCGAAGGCGCGGTCGGAGGGGGTGACGCCGGCGCGGGCGTCGATCACGAAGAGCACCAGGTCGGCCTGCTGGATGGCGGCCTCGGAACTGGCGCGCATGCGGCCGGCGACGGTGTCGGGCGGCGCTTCCTCCAGCCCCGCCGTGTCGAGCAGCAGCACGGGACGGTGGCCGAGGCGGGCCTCGACCTCCTTGCGGTCACGGGTGACGCCGGGGGTGTCGTCCACGATGGCGAGCTTGCGCCCGGCCAAGCGGTTGAACAGCGTGGACTTGCCGACATTCGGCCGGCCGACAATGGCGATACGGGGGAGCATGATGCACAGGGCTTTACAGCGGAACCCGCCCCGGTGGAACAGAAAGCGGGGTGAAAGCGAGGCCGGGGGAATGAATTCCTCCAGACCCCCTTCTTTTTTCTTCGAGTTTTCCATGCTGGCGGAAAGTGGGCGCAGTCGCCGGGGCTGGTTCAGCCCCGGCGCTGTCTAAGCCGCCCGTTGCGCAGGCCGCGCGGCCATGGCCTGCCGCACCCGTCCCCCTGGGCAGCCGCCGGGCAGCGCCGCCGCGCGCTGGGCCACGGGCAGCAACGCGCCGAGGTCCACGCCCGTGGAGACACCCATGCGGGCGAACATCCAGGCGACATCCTCGGTGGCGACGTTGCCGGTGGCGCCAGGGGCGAAGGGGCAGCCGCCCAGGCCGGCGATGGCGGCGTCGAAGACCCGCACCCCCGCGCCATGCGCCGCCATGATGTTGGCCAGGCCCAGCCCATAGGTGTCATGGCCATGGAAGGCCCAGGCGGCGACCTGGGGGAAGGCCTTCGCGCAGGCGGCGTGCAGGCCGGCGACATGGGCAGGGTCGGCGCGGCCGGTGGTGTCGCAGAGGGCGTATTCGGCGTCCGGGCGCAGGGCCGCGAGGCGACCGACGAGATCCAGCGTGGCCTCGGGGGCGACGCGGCCGGTGAAGGGGCAGTCGAAGGCCGTGGCGATGTTCATGCGCAGGCGGACGCCCTCCAGCTCCGGCAGCAGGGCGGCGAACTCGGCGACGGATTCCGCCGGGCTCATGCGGATGTTGCTGCGGTTGTGCGCCTCGGAGACGGAGACCACCCAGACCAGGTGCCGCGCACCGGCCGCGAGGGCGCGACGGGCATGGCGGGCGTTCGGCACCAGCATCTGCGGGTCGGCGCCGGGGAGGGCGAGTGTGCCGGCCAGGATCGCCTCGGCATCCGCCATCTGCGGCACGGCGGAGGGACCGACGAAGGCGCCGGCCTCGATGCGGCGCAGGCCGGCGGCGGCGCAGCCCTGGACGATGGCGAGCTTCTCCTCCGTGGGGATGAAGGGGCCGATCGGCTGGAAGCCGTCGCGCGGCCCCACCTCGACGATGGTGACATCCGGCATGGTGCGGGTTCCTCCCGGGGGAGAGGGTGGCGCGGCGAGGGAGCGCCGACCAGTGCCGGATGCAGAGGCGTGCCATCGCGGGACGCGATCACTCGGGGGGGGAGGGGATGGTCGGGGCGGTGTCAGCGGCCGGCGCTGATCAGGGCGAAGCTGGCGCCCTGCGGGTCACGCGCCTGCAGGATCCATTGGCCGCCCGGCACCTCATGCGGGCCGCTCAGCACGCTGCCGCCGTGCGCCTTCACGCGCTCCGCCGCGGCATCCACGCTCTCGACGCGGAAATAGAAGGTCCAGGGGAGGTTGGGCGCGCCGGGCGGGCGGGTCATCATGCCGCCGATGGTCACGCCATGGGCGGCGAAGAGCTGATAGACGCCCATCGGGCCCATGTCGTGCGCCTCGGCCTTGGTCCAGCCGAAGAGGCGGGAATAGAAGGCGAAGGTGGCCTCCGCATCGGTGGCGACCAGCTCGTGCCAGGCAGGGTGGCCCAGTCTGTCCATGGCGAAGGGGGGCGGCGGCATCGCGTCCGTGCCGCGGAACAGGACGAAGACGGTGCCCTCCGGGTCGGCGGCGACGGCGAAGCGGCCGATGCCGGGGATGTCGTCGGGCTGGCGCAGGATGGAGCCGCCGGCCTCGGTTACCCGCGCCGCCACGGCGTCCACGTCCTCCACCGCGACGTCGCCGAGCCAGGTGGGGCGCGCCTCGGCGGCGCAGCTTCCGCCCTGCGGCATGGTCATGGCGCCGGCGACCGGGGCTTCCCCGGCGAGAAGCAGGGTGTAATCCGTGCCGGGCTGCTCGGCGCTGCGGGCACCCCAGCCCACGACCGCGCGGTAGAAGGCGGTGGCGGCCGCCGCATCGGTGGTCATCAATTCGTACCAGATGAAAACACCGTCCGGATTCGGCATTCTGTTTCCTCCGCTGCACCGTGCGCCTTGCGCGGCGCCGTCGTGAGACGACATGGAAGAGTTGATATCAACCTAAATGGCTTGTCAAACCCTGTGGACCTGACTTTCCAGACGACCCTGCTGGTGCGTGACGCCTGCCTCTGCCTGCATGTGCAGCGCGCGGCGCGGGCGCTGGCGCGCCGCTTCGACGAGGCGCTGCGACCGGCGGGCCTGACCAGTGGCCAGTTTTCCCTGCTGATGTCGCTGAACCGCCCGGAGCCGGCGCCGATGAAATCGGTGGCCTCGGTGCTGGCGATGGACCGGACGACATTGACCGCCGCCCTGAAGCCGCTGGAGCGGCGCGGCCTGGTGGCGGTGGTGGCCGATGCGCAGGATCGCCGCGCCCGTCGCTTGGCGCTGACGGAGGCGGGCCGTGCGCTGCTGGCGGAGGCGCTGCCGGTCTGGGAGCGGGCGCATGGCGAGGTGGAGGCGCTGCTGGAGGGGGGCGACGCGGATCGGCTGCGGCGGGACCTGCTGGCATTGTCCTGAGATGTCGGGGTCCGGGGTGGTTCAACCACCCCGGCGGGGGTGTCCAGAGGGGACGGCGCCCCCTCTGGCCCAGGCTTGCCGGTTTGACCGGGATTTCCTTTCCCCCGCAGAGTCCCCGCCATGTCCCAAGGCATCAGCGAGGGCCGGCTGCGGTTCGATCTGGTCACGCTCGACCTGTTCCTCTCGGTGGCGGAGGAGGGGAGCATCGCGGCGGCCGCGGCGCGCCGGCATATCGCGCCCTCGGCCGTCAGCCGGCGGCTGGCGGAGCTGGAGGCGGCGATGGACACACCGCTGCTGCAGCGCCATGCGCGCGGCATCGCGCTGACCCCGGCGGGGGAGGCGCTGCAGCGGCATGCCCGCAGCGTCTTCGCCGTGCTGGGCCGGATGCGCGACGAGATGGGCGAGCACGCGCAGGGCGTGCGCGGGCATGTGCGGATCGCCGCCAACACCTCCTCCCTGGCGGAGTTCCTGCCGGAGGAGCTGGCGCTGTTCATGGCGCGCTGGCCGGGCGTGCGGGTGGAGATGCAGGAGCTGCTGAGCCCGGAGATCGTCCGCGCCGTGCGGGATGGGCTGGCGGATGTCGGCATCATGGCGGAGAGCGTGCCGGCGGAGGGGCTGGAAAGCCTGTTCTACCGCGAGGACCAGTTACAGGCCGTTGTGCCGCTCGGGCATCCGCTGGCCGGGCGGGAGGCGCTCGACTATGCCGAGACGCTGGATTTCCCGCAGGTGGGGCTGGCGCGTGAATCCTCCATCCAGAGGATGCTGGTCAGCACGGCGGAACAGGCCGGGCGGGTGATCGATGCCAGGGTGCATGTGAACAGCTTCGACGTGCTGCGGCGGCTGGTGCAGGTGGGGATCGGGCTGGCGGTGCTGCCGGAGGCCTGCATCCGGCCCTTTGCCGAGGCGATGGGGCTGCGTGGCATTCCATTGCGTGACGCCTGGGCGCAACGGCGGCTGAAACTCTGCGTGCGGGACCGCGCGACGCTGCCGGCGCCGGCGCGGCTCTTCGTGCAGCAGGCGGCGCGGCTGGAGAGCTAGCCGGCGGCAGCCATCGCGCGCGGCGATGCCTCGCCTCGCCAAACGCGAGTGGCGGGCGGGGCGGTCGCTTGGCATCCTGGCGGGCAAAGAAAACCGGGAGATGTCCGAGCCATGCTGTCGAACCGGCGGCGCCTGCTGGGTGCCGCGTCCCTTGGCCTTGCTGGCGCCCTGCTTTGCGCCCCGCCCGCCACCCATGCCCAGAGTGGCACCATCACGCTGATCGTGCCCACCGCGCCAGCCGGCAGCACCGACTTCGCCGCCCGCCTGCTGGCCGAGCCGCTGGCGAAGCGGCTGGGGCAGAGCGTGGTGGTGGAGAACCGCGCGGGGGCGAATGGCGCCATCGGCACCGGTGCCGTCGCGCGCGCCAGGCCGGACGGCACCACGCTGCTGGTGCAGTATTCCGGCTACCATGTCGGCACGCCGGCCATCGTCCCGAACCTCGGCTACGACGTGCGGAAGGACTTCGTGCCGGTCGCGCTGCTGATGGACGCACCGCAGGTGGTCTTTGTGCATCCCTCCGTGCCGGCCAAGACGGTGGGCGAGCTGGCGGCCTATGCCAAGGCGCATCCGGGGGAGCTGAACTATGCCTCCTCGGGCAATGGCTCGATGCAGCATCTCGGCACCGAATTGTGGAAGCAGCAGGCCGGCTTCGACATGGCCCATGTGCCCTATCGCGGCACCGGTCCGGCGACGCAGGACCTGCTGGCCGGCCGTGTGCAGGTCTTCATGACCACGCCGCCGCCGCTGATGCCCTATGTGAAGGACGGCACGCTGCGGGCGCTGGCCATCACCTCCGCCTCGCGCCACCCGGCCCTGCCGGAGGTGCCGACGATGAGCGAATCCGGCCAGCCCGGCTTCGAGGTGACGGCCTGGTTCGCCGTCTTCGCGCCCGCCGGCACGCCGGAGCCGGTGCTGAAGCGGCTCACCGAGGCGGTTGACGCCGTGGTGAAGGAGCCGGATTTCCGCCGCCGCGTCGAGGAGCAGGGCGGCATCGCCCATCCGATGACGCCGGAGGCGCTGGGCCAGCGGGTCGAGAAGGAACTGGCCGAATGGACCCAGGTCGCCCGCGCCGCCAACATCAAGCCGGAGTAAGTTCATGACCGACGCGCAGCCCCGCCCCGATCCCTCGCCGCTGGCCGGCGCCGGCGCGCCGCTCGCCGGGCTACGCGTGCTGGAGCTCGGGCATTTCGTCGCGGCGCCTTTCGCCACGCGGCTGCTGGGCGATCTCGGGGCCGAGATCATCAAGGTCGAGCCGCCCAATGGCGACCCGGTTCGGCAATGGGGGGCGCGGCACAATGGCCATGCCCCCTGGTGGTCCGTCCATGCGCGCAACAAGCGCTGCATCGCGCTGGACCTGAAGCGGCCGGAGGCACGGGAGATCGTGCTCGGGCTGGTGAAGCACTGCGACGCCGTGGTGGAGAACTTCCGGCCCGGGCAGCTTGAGAAGCTCGGCCTCGGCGCGGAAGCCATGAAGGCGGTGCGGCCCGACCTCGTGATCGCCCGCATCTCCGGCTATGGGCAGGACGGGCCCTATCGTGACCGGGCGGCCTTCGGCGTGATCGGCGAGGCGATCGGCGGGTTGCGCTACCTGACCGACCACTCGCCCGGCACCAGCGACCTGCCGCCGGTGCGGGTCGGCGTCAGCCTGGGGGATTCGGTGGCCGGCATCTATGCCGCGCTCGGGCTGGTGGCGGCGCTCTGGCGGCGGGACCGGCGCTCGGCGCCGCCCGGGCCGGGGGCGGAGGTGGATGTGGCGCTCACCGAGTCGGTGTTCAGCCTGCTGGAAGGATCGCTGCCCGACTACTCGACCCTCGGCACCATCCGCCAGCCCTCGGGCGGCGGCATCGCCACCGCGGCGCCGACCAATGCCTACCGGGCGCGGGACGGCGTCTGGGTGCTGATCGCCGCGAACTCGGACCCGCTGTTCCGCCGGCTGACCAAGCTGATGGGCGCACCCGAACTGGTGGAGGACCCGCGCTTCGCCGACAACCAAGCCCGCGTGCGCAACGTGGCGGAGCTGGATGGGCTGATCGGCGCCTGGGCCGCGCGCTTCGACGGGCGTGCCCTGGAAGCAATGCTGGCCGAGGCGGACATCCCCTCCACCCGCGCCTTCACCATCGCCGACTGTGCTGCGGACCCGCAGTTCCGCGCGCGGGAGATGGTGCGGGAGGTGGAGGATCCGCTGCATGGTCCGGTGCTGCATCCCGGCGTGGTGCCGCGCATCGACGGGGCCGTGCCGCCGCCACGCTCCACCGGGCCGGAGGTGGGCGCCGATACGGCCGCGGTGCTGCGGGAACTGCTCGGCATGGAGGGGGAAAAGGTGACCGCCTTGCAGGAGGCTGGGGTGCTGCGGGCGAAAGGATAAGAAAAGTCCGGGCGGTTTCCGGGCTTGTCGCCAAGGGGGCAGGACAGAGCCGGGGGAGAAAGAATTCTCCCCTGGACCCCCACTTCTTTTTCTTTATCAGTTTTGCAGCGCTGGTGAGGTACGCTCACCCTGGGGCTGAAGCCGCGCCGGCCGTGGCAGCCACGAAACAGCCTGCGCGGCAAACCGGCGCGAAAACTCGAAGAAAAAAGAAGGGGGTTCGGGGGAATTCATTCCCCCGATCTTTTCCCTTATCCGCGATAGGCCGCCAGCGTGCCGTCATCGGCCAGCAGCACCAGCGTGTCCTGCGCCACCGCCCCGGGAAGGGTGGTGCCGTCCGGCAGGCGCAGGCGGCCGGCGATGCTGCCGTCCGCCGGGTTGATCAGCAGCGCCTCGCCCTTGCTGGAGGGCACGATAATCTGCCCGCCGGCCACCAGCGGCGTGCCGAAATTGGCAGGATCGTCGTTCTTCTCCTTGCCCGGCGGCGGCGCGTTCAGCTCGGCGATCCAGCGGATGCGGCCATCCTCGCGGCCGAGGGCCATCAGGTCGCCGCTGCGGCTCATCAGGAACAGCCAGTCGCCCACCGGGACGGGGGTGGCGGTGCCGCCGATCTCGCGCTCCCAGAGGCGTCGTCCCGAGCGCAGGTCCACGCCGAGCGAGGTGCTGCCCATGCCCATGGCATAGACCCGCCCCTCATGGATCACCGGCAGGCCATGCACGCCGGAGATGTCGCCGATGCCACCGAGGCTGCGGCCGGCCAGGCTCTCGGTCCAGAGTACCTGGCCGTCCTCCGGGCGCAGGGCCACCAGCTCGCCGGAGGGGAAGCCGGCGACCAGGAAGTCGCCATTCACCGCCGGGGCAGGCAGGCCGAGCGGCACTGCCGTGGTGGGCTGCGCGCGGTGGGTCCACTGCTTCGCGCCGTCCTGGGCGGCGAAGGCGATGAGCTGGTTCTCGATGGTCGGCACGTAGATGCGGCCACCGGCCACGGCGGGCGCGCCGCGCGCCGGGGCGGGCAGCTTCACCCGCCAGCGCGGCTTGCCGTCGGCCGGGTTCAGCGCCATCAGCTCGGCCATGCCGGTGGCGACGTAGAGCGTGCCATCGGCATAGGCGCATCCGGCACCGACCGCGCCGGTCTCGTCATCCTCCGGACGGGTGTCGAAGCGCCAGCGGCGGCCGCCCTTCGCGAGATCGAAGGCCGAGATCACGCCATAGGCATCGGCGGCGAAGACGGTGCCATCGGCCACCACCGGGCCGGTGGTGATGCGCCGGCGATAGCCGCTGCCTGTTCCGACCGAGGCGGTCCAGGCGCGGCTCAGGCGCGGCGCCAGGGAGGAATGGCCGGGATCATGCGCGACATTGCCGCCCGGCTGCGGCCACTCGGCGCGGGGCTGCGGCGGTGGAAGGGTCAGGGCCTGCCCGGCCAGGGCCGGATCGGCTTCCAGCGTGCGCTGCGCCTTCAGAACGGAGATGCGCTCGCCGGGCAGTGGCTGCTTGGCGGTGCCGAAGATGCTGTCGATGGTGCTGCAGCCCGCCAGCACTCCGGCACCACCTAGCAGCGCCGCGCGCCGCGTCCAGATCGTCCTGCTCCGCATCAGACCCCCAATCCTGCCGCCAGACGGCCCGCCCGGTCGCGCAGGCCGCGCGGGGCGGTCACATCAGCGGCCAAGGCTTCAAGAATGCGCTTCGCCTCGGGCTTCTCGCCGCGGCGGATGGCCAGCAGCGCCTGCATCTCCCGCGCCGAGGCGCGCCAGGGATTGCTCGGCCCGGCGAGCGGCGTGAGCCGTGCCGAGAGTACCGCCGGGTCCTGCGTGTCCATGCCGTGCAGCACCCACATCAGGCTGGCGAGGTCGCGATAGAGCCGCGGCGCGCCCTCGTCGCCGGAGAGCTGGTCCCAGAGCGCCAGGGCGGCCTCGCGGTCGCCGGTCTCGGCCTTCAGCGCGGCGGCGCGCAGGCGGGCGAGGATCTGGTAGCCCTCGGGCGAGGTGGTGGCGAGGCCGGCGAAGCTGTCCCCGGCGGCCTTCAGATCGGCACCGGGAGCCTCGGCCGTGCGGCTGATTTGCAGGAACAGGGCGCCGGACTGGGCGGCCTGGCGGTCCTGCCACCACTGCCAGCCCTGCCAGCCGCCGACGCCGAGCAGCACCAGGAGGGCGACGCCGCCCAGCAAGCTGCCATACTTCACGCCGAGCCGCTTGGCCCGCTCGGCCCGCAGCTCCTCCTGCACTTCGTCGAAGATATCCGGCAAGGTCCGGTCCCTGTGAAAAGCGGCGCGGACCATAGCGGCCAAGGCGCACCGCGTTAAGGGCTGGCGGCCACAGGGGCGGTCCTGCTGGGCCGCCCAATGGGATTCTCCCTGGCGCCTCAGCGGAAGCGGACGGGCTGGCCCTCCGGCGCGCCCAGGACCTCATCCTCCCGCATCACCGCGCGGCCGCGGATGACGGTCATCACCGGCCACCCGGTGCAGCGCTGCCCGGCGAAGGGCGTCCAGCCGCAGGGGGAGGCGATCCAGCTCTCCTCGATGGTCCGCTGCCGCTTCATGTCCACGATGGTGAAGTCGGCATCGTAGCCGGCGGCGAGGCGGCCCTTGCAGACGGCGCCATAGACCCGCGCCGGGCCGGCGGCCATCAGGTCCACCAGCCGGCTGAGGGAGAGGCGGCCCGCGTTCACATGGTCGAGCATCAGCGGCACCAGGGTCTGCACGCCGGTCAGGCCGGCGGCGGTGGCCGGCCAGGGGCGCTCCTTGGCGGCGCGGGAATGCGGCGCGTGGTCGGAGCCGATGCAGTCCACCGTGCCGTCCCGCACCGCGGCCCAGGCGGCCTCCTGGTGGCGGGCGCCGCGGATCGGCGGGTTCATCACCGCGTAGCCGCCGAGACGGTCATAGGCCTCGTCGTTCTGGCTGAGGTGGTTGATCAGCACCTCGACCGTGCCGACGTCGCGGAAGTCCTTGAGGTAGTCCAGCTCCTCGGCGGTGGAGACGTGCAGGATATGGGCCGGGCGGCCGGTCTCGCGGGCGAGCGCCATCAGGCGGCGGGTGCCGAGGAAGGCGCATTCCACGTCGCGCCACTCGGCGTGCAGCTTGTAGGGGCCGCCGGCGGCATAGATCGGCTTGCGCTCCTGCAGGCGGTACTCGTCCTCCGAGTGGTAGCAGATACGGCGGCGGCCGGAGCGCATGACGCGCTCCAGGCTGGCATCGTCCTCCACCAGCAGGTCGCCGGTCGAGGAGCCGGCGAAGACCTTGATGGCGCAGACATCCGGCTCCGCCTCCAGGGCGGCGAGCTCGCCGATGTTGGACTTGGCGGCGCCGACATAGAAGCCGATGTCGCACCAGGCCTTGCCCTTCACATAGGCGCGCTTGTTCTCCAGCGCCGCCTGGCTGGTGATGGCGGGGCTGGTGTTGGGCATGTCGAACACCGCGGTGATGCCGCCGAGCACGGCCGCCTTGGTGCCGGTGGGGATGGTCTCCACCGCCGGGTCGCCCGGGTCACGCAGGTGGACATGCGGGTCGATCAGGCCAGGCAGGACATGGAGGCCCGCGCAGTCGATCACCTCCGCCGCCTCGGCCGTGCGCAGGTCGCCCAGCGCGGCGATGCGGCCGGCGCGCACACCCACATCCGTCTGCACTTCGCCCCAGGGAAGCACGCAGGTCCCGCCGCGCAGGATGAGGTCGAAGCTGGACATGCGGAGGGCTCCTTCAGCCTGAGGGACGGTCCTGCGTTGTCTAGGCGGATTCGCGGGCGGCGGCGAGAAGGCTGGGGGAATGAATTCCCCCAGGCCCCCTTCTTTTTTCTGACAGTGCCCGGCGCGGGTGGAAGGCATGGCGCCATAACGGATAGAAAGAAGATGGGGGTTCGGGGGAATTCGTTCCCCCGACCTTTCTGCTGCCGGTGCAACCCTGATGCGGTCCAGCGTGCTTGTGCTGGCGGCGCGCTTCCTGCCGGTCGTCGCGATGGCGCGATGGAAGCGCTTCGTGCGCGGCACCGTCCCGGTGCTGACCTGGGGCGGGCTGCGCGGCGGCACTTCGCTGGCGCTGGCGCTTTCCATTTCCGAGCTGGGAGAAGTCCGCCATCCTCGTGCAGGGCCTGACCCTGCGGCCGCTGGTGAAGCGGACGGTGCGCCTGCCGGGGAGGGCGCTGCCCTCCCCAGACTCCCCCGGACCCCGGCAGCCGTTCAGTGGCGTAGCAGCTGCTCGGCGATCTGCACCGTGTTCAGCGCGGCGCCCTTCAGGAGTTGGTCGCCGGCGACGAAGAGCGCCACCGAGCGGCCCGAGGGGTCTCCCAGGTCGGGGCGGATGCGGCCGACCAGCACGTCGCCCTGGCCCGAAGCCTCCGAAGGCATCGGGAAGTGGTTGGCGGCGCGGTCATCCACCAGCCGCACGCCAGGGGCATCGGCGAGGGTGGCGCGGACCTCCTCGGGCGAGACCGGGGCCTCGAACTCCACGTTCAGCGCGATGGCATGCGCCCGCAGGACAGGAACCCGGATGCAGGTGATGCCGATCGGCAGCGCCGGGACGTCCATGATGCGGCGGGTCTCGGCGATCACCTTCAGCTCCTCGCCGTTGTAGCCGGTCTCCGGGTCCACCTCGGCATTGTGGCTGAACAGGTTGAAGGCATAGGGGTGCGGCAGGACCTTGGGCGTGAAGGCCTCGCCGCGCAGCGCGGCGGCGGTGGATTCGCGCAGTTCCTCCATCGCCGCGGCGCCGGCGCCCGAGGCCGCCTGGTAGGTGGCGGCGGTGACGCGGCGGATGCGGTGGCGCTGCTGCAGTGGCCAGAGCGGCACCGTGGCGATGATGGCGACGCAGTTCGGGTTGGCGATGATGCCGCGATGGCTGGCAATGGCCGCCCCGTTCACCTCCGGCACCACCAGCGGCACGTCCGGGTCCATGCGGAAGGCGGAGGAATTGTCCACCACGACCGCGCCAGCCTTCACCGCCGCTGCCGCATAGCGCTTGGAGACGCCGCTGCCGGCGGAGAAGAGCGCGACGTTCACGCCCTCGAAGCTGGATTCGTCCAGCGCCTCCACCGGCAGGTCCTGGCCGCGGAAGCGCATCGTCTTGCCGGCGGAGCGGGGGGAGGCCAGCAGCTTCAGGCCGGCCAGGGGGAAGTCGCGTGCCTCCAGGCAGTGCAGCAGCTCGACGCCCACCGCGCCGGTGGCGCCGACAATGGCCACCACGGGCGTGGCGGGCACCACTTGGTGCGGGGCGGCCTGGGCGGGTTCTTCAAGGGTCAGCATGGGGTGGGTCTCTTCCGTGGTGCCGGGAGAGACGGGGCCGTTGCGTCCGGCCTGGCCCCGTCCGTCTCCGGCGGGGCCTTCTGGTGCTTTATGCCGTGGCGATCACCGCGCACGCACCAGAGGACGCCCCGCCGGAGCGGTCGTCTTGGTAATGCGCTTAATGATGATGGTCGCGAACATGGCGATGATCTTGCGCGATCGGCGCCCCGCGTCAAGCTGCGGGGGGGCACGGCCGATCCTCATCGGCCGGGAGCGTGGGAGGCAGCGAGCCGGCGAGGCCGCATTCCGCCCGTGCCGGCGGAGGAGAGCGCATGTCGGATGACTTCCGGATCACCACCATCGCCGAGCGGCCGGACCTGGCGCCGCTGGTCGCCGGCTGGTTGTGGGAGGCCTTCTGGCGCGAGGCCGGACAGGGGCTGGAGGCGACCCGCGCGGCGGTGAAGGCCTCGGCGGCGGGGGACGAGGTGCCGCAGACCTTCGTGCTGCTCGCCGCCGGTCACCCGGTGGCGACCGCCAGCCTCGTGGCGGGCGATCTGGACGCCATGCCGGAACTGACGCCCTGGCTGGCGGGTCTCTTCACCATCCCTGAAGCGCGGGGGCAGGGCCATGCGCGGCGGCTGGTCGCGCGGGTGGAGGTGGCGGCGCGGGAGGCGGGATACGCGGAAGTCTGGCTCTACACGGACACGGCGGAGAAGCTCTATGTCCGCGCCGGCTGGGAATTGGTGGAGCGGCTGCCGCATGGGGCTGGCACCCTCTCGCTCATGCGGCGCGACCTGACGGGGGAAGGCTGAGGCGGAAGGGGCACTGGAAACGCTGCGCCTCCGCCGGGGTTCTCCCTGGAGATGGAGGCTGCGCAGCGGATGGCGGAAGCGACGGGAACAGAAGCGGAAAAGGGCGCCAACCTCGAATACGCCATCGGCCTGGCGCGGGCCCTGGCGGGGGCGCTGATCTTCGCCTTCCCGCTGGTGATGACCATGGAGATGTGGTGGATCGGCTTCTACGTCGCGCCGCTCCGCCTGTTCCTGTTCCTGCTGCTGGGGCTCGGAATGCTGGTCGGGCTTGCCTATTACAGCGGCTTCGAGCCCGCGGACGGAGTGCTGGACGCCGTGCTGGACGGGTTGGTGGCCTTCGGCGTCGGCGCGGTCGGCAGCTTCGCGGTGCTCTGGCTGCTCGGCATCCTGACGCCCGAGATGGGCTGGCGCGGCACCGTCGGCATGGTGGCGATCCAGGCGGTGCCGGCCGGGATCGGCGCGATGGCGGCGCGCAAGCAGTTCGGCGATGCCTCGGACTCCGGCAGGGAGGACCGCGCCGGCTATCCAGCACAGCTCTTCCTGATGGCGGCGGGGGCGTTGTTCCTGGCCTTCAACGTGGCGCCGACGGAGGAGATGATCCTCATCACCTTCAAGATGAGCCCCGCGCAGATCCTGGGTTTGGCCGTTGCCTCGATCCTGTTGCTGCACCTGCTGGTCTATACCGTGGGCTTTGCCGGGCAGGAGAAATGGCCGGAGGGGGCGGGCTTCTGGACCACCTTCCTCACCTATACCTTGGCCGGCTACGCCATTGCCCTGCTGCTCAGCGCCTATGTGCTCTGGACCTTCGGCCGCACCGACGGCACGGCGCCGGAGCTGGTGGCGATGATGGCCGTCGTGCTGGGCTTCCCCGCCGCGCTGGGCGCGGCCATCGCGCGGCTGGTGGTCTGATGCCGGCGATGCAGAAGCCGGCGCTCGAATGGGTCTGCGCCGCGCTGGGCGGTGCCGTCGTGCTGGCGACGCTCGCGGTGGTGGCGGCGCAGATTCCCGGCGATGACAAGGCACCGCCGGAGATCGAACTGCGGGTGAGCGCGGTGCGGCCGGCCGGGCAGGGCTATCTGGTGCGCTTCGAGGCCGCCAACGCGGCACCCTCCACCGCCGCGGCCGTGGAGGTCGAGGGGCGGCTGGAGGAGGACGGGCGGCTGGTGGAGGCGAGCCGCGTGCAGCTGGACTACGTGCCGCGCGGCTCGCGCCAGCGCGGCGGCCTCTGGTTCACGCACGACCCGGCGCAGTACCGGCTGAGCCTGCGGGTGCTGGGCTATCAGGAACCCTGAGGCGCCGGCGGCTCAGGCGCGGAAGGGCACCGTCTCGCCGTGCCGCGCCTCTTCCGGCAGGCAGAGGGCGGCGAGGGCGGGAGCGACCTCGGCGGGCTGGGTGAGGCGCTTCGGGTCCTCGCCGGGCATGGCCTTGGCGCGCAGCTTGGTGGCCACCACGCCGGGATCGAACAGGTTCACCCGCAGCGGGGTCTTCTCGACCTCCTGCGCCCAGCACTTCACCAGGTACTCCATGCCGGCCTTGGTGGCGCCGTAAGGTCCCCAGAAGGCCTTGGGCTGGCTGGCCTGCGCGGTGGTGAGGAAGACCGCCCGCCCGGCCGAAGCGGCGCGCAGCGGCGGGTCGCAGGTGCGGATCAGGCGCCAGGCGGCGGTCACGTTCACGCCCGCCACCTCGGCCCATTCGCGCGGCTGGATATGCGCCACCGGCGTCAGGCTGCCGAGCGCGCCGGCGGCATGCACCAGGATGTCCAGACGGCCGAAGCGCTCCACCAGCGAAGGGCCGATGACGTCGATCTTCTCGGCGTCCTTCACCAGGTCGAACGGCAGGAGGGTGGTGGCGCCGCCGATGGTGCGGATGGCGTCGTCGGTCTCCTCCAGCCCGCCCTGGGTGCGGGCGAGCAGCACGCAATGCGCGCCGAGGCGCGCCAGTTCGACCGCCAGCGCGGCACCGATGCCGCGGCTGGCGCCGGTGACCAGGGCGACCCGCCCCTCCAGCGGCCCCGCTGTCACTGGCCGTTGGCCGCCAGCAGGGCGGGAGCGCGCTCGGGGTGGTCGGTCAGGTCGGTCAGCGGGATGGCGTAGTCGCCCGTGAAGCAGGCGTCGCAGTAGCCGGGGTTGGCGGCGTCACGGCCCGGGCGGCCGAGGGCGCGGTACATGCCGTCCAGCGAGATGAAGGCAAGGCTGTCGGCGCCGATGATGCGCGCCATCTCCGCCACGTCGTGCCGGGCAGCGAGCAGCTTCTCCCGTTCCGGCGTGTCGATGCCGTAGAAGCAGGAATGCGTGGTCGGCGGCGAGGAGATGCGCATATGCACCTCCTTCGCGCCGGCCTGGCGCACCATCTCGACGATCTTCTTGGAGGTGGTGCCACGCACGATCGAATCGTCCACCAGGATGACGCGGCGGCCCTCGATCATCGGCCGGTTGGCGGAGTGCTTCAGCTTCACGCCGAGATTGCGGATCTGGTCGGTCGGCTCGATGAAGGTGCGGCCGACATAGTGGTTGCGGATGATGCCCAGCTCGAAGGGGATGCCGGCCTCGGCGGCATAGCCCATGGCGGCGGGGACGCCGGAATCCGGCACCGGCACCACAACATCGGCCTCCACATGGCTCTCCCGCGCCAGCTCGCTGCCAATGCGCTTGCGCGTCTCGTAGACCGGCGTTCCCTCGACCACCGAATCCGGGCGGGCGAAGTAGATGTACTCGAAGATGCAGAAGCGGCTCTGGCTGCGGCCGAAGGGCTTCATGCTGCGCAGGCCATCATTGTCGATGATGACGATCTCGCCCGGCTCGATGTCACGCACGAACTCGGCACCGACGATATCGAGCGCGCAGGTCTCGCTGGCCAGCACATAGGCGCCGCCCTCCGGGGCACCGAGGCGGCCGAGCACCAGCGGGCGGACGCCCAGCGGGTCGCGCGCGCCGATCAGCGCGCCGTCATGCAGGGCGACGAGGGAATAGGCGCCCTGGACCTGCTTCAGCGCGTCGATCAGCCGGTCCACCACGTTGCTGTAGAGGCTGATGGCGATGAGGTGGACGAAGACCTCGGAATCCGTCGTGCTCTGGAACAGGCAGCCGCGGCGGACCAGGGCGCGCTTAAGCTGCGCCGCATTGGTCAGGTTGCCGTTGTGGGCGACGGCCAGGCCGCCGAATTCGAAATCGGCGAAGAGCGGCTGCACGTTGCGCAGCGCCGTCTCGCCGGTCGTGGCATAGCGGTTGTGGCCGACTGCGGAGCGGCCCTTGAGGCCAGCCATCACCTTGGCGTCGCCGAAGATGTCGCCGACGAGGCCAAGGCCGCGATGGGCGTTGAAGCTGCCTTGCTCGGAAAGGGCGACGATGCCGGAGGCTTCCTGGCCGCGGTGCTGCAGCGCGTGCAGGCCGAGCGCGGTGAGCGCCGCCGCGTCGCTGGCGTTCCAGACACCGAATACGCCGCATTCCTCGTGGAAGCCGTCGTCTTCGTCCCAGGGTTGCGTGGAGGGCAGGGGCTGCATCGGCATCCTCATCACCGGCCTCGCGCCGGGGGGCGCAGCAACTCGTCCATGCTGGGCATGTCGCTGCGGGGCAGGTCTGGAAGTCGCGGGCGATACTCCGGCGGAAGCTGCGCCACAAGCCACGCCGCCGCATCCGCCACCACGGGCAGGCTCCGCGCCTCGCGCACCGGCTCCGGCCAGCGCTCCACCGAGGGAAGAAACAGCCCGCCCACGATATAGGCGAGCAGGACGAGAAAAGCACCCCGCGCGAAGCCGAAGACCATGCCCAGCGCGCGGTCCAGCCCCCCGAGGACGGAGGACCGCACCAGCCCGGCGAACCAGGCGATGAGCAGCTTCAGCATCACCAGGGCGACCACGAAGCTGAGGCCAATGGCGAGCAGCTCGGCCAGCCAGGGCGGCTGCACCGTGCCGGCCAGCAGCGGCACCGCATGGGGGAAGAGATAGAGGGCGAAGACCACGGCGCCCGCCCAGGCGCCAACGCCCAGCACCTCGCGCACGAGGCCACGGGAAAAGGCGATGAGCGCCGAGAGGGCGAGCACCGCGAGGACAATGCCGTCCACCCAGGTCATCGGGCGCAGGCTATAGCCAAGCGGCGGCGTGGAGTCACGCGGGGGCGCGCTATTCCGCCGCCTTCGCGCGCTTCGCCGGCGGAGCGGCGGCCAGGGCGGCCACGAGGTCGGTGAGATGGCCGATCTCGGAGACCCGCAGCCCGTCCGGTGCGGAGGCGGCCCGGCCGCCCCGCGCCACCCGGCGCGGCAATGTGGCGCTGGCGAAGCCGAGCTTGGCGGCCTCGCGCAGGCGGTTATCGGTCTGCGCCACCTGCCGCACCTCGCCGGAGAGGCCGACCTCGCCGAAGAAGACGGTGTCCGGATTGGTCGGGCGGTCGGTGGCGGCGGAGACCAGGGCGGCGGCGACGGCAAGGTCGGCGGCCGGCTCGGTGATGCGCAAGCCACCGGCGATGTTCAGGTAGACGTCGTTCTGGCCGAGGCTGACCCGGCAGCGCGACTCGAGCACGGCCATCAGCATGGCGAGGCGCCCGGAATCCCAGCCTACCACCTGCCGGCGCGGCGAGCCCCCCGAGGGGGAGGGGGAGAGCAGCGCCTGGATTTCCACCAGGACCGGCCGCGTCCCCTCCATTCCCGCGAAGACGGCGCTGCCGGAAATGTTGCCGCGCCGCTCGGCCAGGAAGAGGGCGGAGGGGTTGGCGACCTCGACCAGGCCCTGGTCGGTCATCTCGAAGACGCCGATCTCGTCGGTGGCGCCGAAGCGGTTCTTCACCGCGCGCAGGATGCGGAACTGGTGGCCGCGGTCGCCTTCGAAATAGAGCGTGGCGTCCACCATGTGCTCCAGCACGCGGGGGCCGGCGAGGGTGCCTTCCTTGGTCACATGGCCGACCAGCACGACGGCGAAGTTGCGGGTCTTGGCCAGGCGGGTCAGCTCGGCGGCGCAGGCGCGCACCTGGCTGACGGTGCCGGGGGCGGCCTCCAGACTGTCCAGCCAGACGGTCTGGATGGAGTCGATGATGACCAGCGTGGCGTCCCGCTCCTCCTCGAGGGAGGCGGCGATGTCGCGCAGCGAGGTGGCGGCGGCCAGGCCGAGCGGGCTTTCAGTGAGGCCGAGCCGCAGGGCGCGCAGCCGCACCTGGTCGATGGACTCTTCGCCGGAGATGTAGAGCGCGCGGCGGCCCGCAGCGGCGATGCGCGCCGCGGCCTGCAGCAGGATGGTGGACTTGCCGATGCCGGGATCGCCGCCCACCAGCACCACCGATCCCGGCACGAAGCCGCCGCCGAGCACGCGGTCCAGCTCGGCCATGCCGGTGGCGGTGCGCGGTGGCGGCGCGGCGCGGCCCTTGAGGCCGACGAAGTCGATGCGCCGGCCGCCCCCAGCCTTGCCCGATGGGCCGGGAGCGCGGGTCTCAGGCTGCTCCTCGACGAGGGTGTTCCATTCGCCGCAGGTGTCGCAGCGGCCCTGCCACTTGGCGGTGACGGCGCCGCAATTCTGGCAGACGAAGCGGGCGGTGGATTTAGCCATGTCCGCAGTATGGAACAAACCATGCACGAAGGGGAGTCCCTCCAGCGCATCACGGTAGCAGGTGATATGTACGTGCCATCTGGCATTTAGCGGGATCTGGGCTGGCCCAGCGTGCGATGTTGTGCAAAATGCCCGCGTCCCGGTTGGACACGGCGGCTAAATTCGCGTGATCGGTTATGAGGCGGGGGATGAGGTCTTGCGGGGCCTGGAAAAACCGGCTGCGATGCGTGTGCTGAAGCGGGCTTCGGCAACTTTTGATTGTTCGTTTGCTATGATGGAGTATGCCTCGCCGGCTGCTTCAGGCCCAGGTTGTGCTGGTCGAGCCGCCTTCCTGCGCTGCATGCCTTTTCCTGGCGAGGTCTGGAAGGCGCGGTGATCACTTCCTTTCCTTCCTTCCGCGGTCCCCTCCTGAACGGTTTGTCCCTCCATGCCTTCCAGTAGCCCGCCTTCGCCGCAGGAGCTGCGTCCAGCCGCACGCGGGGCGCCTAGCCCGGCAGGGCGTGGCGGCCGACCCGGCCTGCGCGTTTACCTCCTGACGCTCAGCCTTGTGGTGCTGATCCCGGCCCTGCTCGCCGGGGGCGTGACAGCCTGGCAGCTGGGCTCCGCTTACCGGCAGGCTGCGGCGGCGGGGCTGCGCGGCACCGCACGCGCCACGGCGGTGGCCGTCGAGCGGGAACTCGACGTGGTGGCGGCGGCGGCGGCCAGCCTCGCGCGCTGGCCGCCGCTCACACGGCTGGAGCAGGCCAATCCGGACGAGATCGCGGAGTTCTATGCGCAGGCGCGCGCCGTGGGGCAGGCCTTTGGCGGCTGGGTGGTGCTGACCTATCCCGATGGGAAGCAGATTTTCAACACCCTGCGCCCGCTCGGGGCCAAGCTGCCGGAGGCGCAGGGGCGCGTCTGGATCGAGCAGGCGCTGGCCAGCGGTGAGCCGGTGGTCAGTGACCTGTTCGGCGGCAGCGTGGCCGGGCGCCCGATCCTTGCGGCCTTTGCGCCCGTCATGCCGCCGCAGCCGTCGCCGCATGCCTTGGCCGACATGGCGAGCGACCCGCGCCGCGTGCTGATCCTCGCCGTTGATCCGTCCCGTCTCTCCGGCTTGCTGGCGGGCATCCAGCCAGGGGCCATCGTCGCGCTGGTTCATGCGCAGACCGGCCAGATCATCGCCCGCTCGCTGCACCATGAGCGCCCTGTCGGCCAACTGGCGCCCGACTGGCTGCGCCAGGCCATGGAGGCTTCGGCGGACGGGCTCACCGATGGCACCTCCCTGGGGGGGCGCCCGATCGTCGCCGCCTTCCAGCGGCTGGAGCGGCTGCCTTGGTTCGCCGTGGTGACGGCGCCGCAGGATGCCTATGAGGCGGCTTGGCGGGACCCGCTCGAACGGCTGGCCCTCTGGGCGGCGGCCCTGCTGGCGGCGGCGCTGGGCATTGCCCTGCTGATGGCTTGGCGTCTGTTGAAGCCGGTGCGCGCACTGGCCTTCGAGGCGGAGATGCTGGCATCGGGCGCGCTGCCGCCGCCAGTCAGCCTGCCCGGTCCCGTGGCCGAGTTCGAGGCGCTGCGCCTGGGCCTGCGCCGCTCGGCCGAGATGATTCGCAGCCGTGCCGTGGCCAATGGGCGAGCGGAGGCGGCAGAGGCGGCGGCGTCCGCGCTGCGTACCGAGCGGGACCGCACGCGGCTCTATTTCGACGTCGCAGGGGTGATGCTGGTGGTGCTGGGGCCGGACGGCGTTGTCCAAGGCATCAACCGCCGCGGTATCGAGGTGCTTGGCCTCTCGCATGAAGAGGAGGCGATCGGGCGCGACTGGTTCACCGACTTCCTGCCGGAACGTCAGCGCGAAATGGCGCGGACCGCCTTCATGCGGGTCGCGGCCGGCACGGCCGAGCCGTACCATGAGCGGAACGAGAGCTATGTGCTGCGCTCCGATGGCGAAGAGCGCCTTGTCTCCTGGAGCAACGCCGTGCTGCATGACGCCGGCGGGCAACTGCTGGCGGTCGTCGCCTCAGGCGAGGATGTCACGGCCCAGCGCGGCGCCGAGGAGCGGCAGGCGCTGCTGATGCGGGAGGTGGACCACCGGGCCAAGAACGTGCTTGCGGTGGTGCAGTCCATCATCCGCCTGAGCCAGAGCGACGAACCCGCCCATTTTGCCGTTGCGGTTGAGGGGCGGATCAGCGCCCTGGCACGGGCGCACACGCTGCTGGCGCGGGAGAACTGGGGCGGTGGCGAGTTGCGCGCGCTGATCGAGAGCGAGCTTTCGCCCTATGTGCGTTCGAAGCGGGTGACGATCTACGGCGCGGGCATCTGGCTGGCGCCGGAGGCCGTGCAGGCGATCGCCATGGTCTCGCACGAGCTGACCTCCAATGCCGTTCGGCACGGGGCACTCGCGGGAACCGAGGGCGAGCTGGCGGTGCGCTGGGCAATGCTGCCGGATGGGCGCCTGAAGATGGATTGGGCTGAGCATATGGCTGTGGCCGCAGGGGTGGTGCAGAAGCCCCGCCGGCGCGGTTTCGGCCTGCGCATGGTGGATGCGACAGTGCGCAGCCAGCTCGGCGGCAGCATCAGCCTGGACTGGCAGCCGGAGGGGCTGCATTGCAGCATGATCATCGCCGCCGACCGCGTGGCGCCACGCACGGCCACACGGCCGGCCGAGGAGGCTTTGCCGGTCGTGGCGGCGCCCCAGGCCATCCGCGGCATGCGAGCGCGTCGTGTGCTGCTGGCGGAAGACGAGCCGCTGGTCGCCATGGAACTGGAGACGCAGCTGCAGGCGCTGGGCTTCACCGTCGTCGGGCCGGCCGCCACGCTGCAGGAGGCGCTGCGGCTGGCCAGCGAGGAGGTGCTGCTGGATGCGGCGGTGCTGGACGTGAACCTGCGCGGGCAGGCGGTCTTCCCGGTGGCCGATCTGCTGGTGCGGCGCGGCGTGCCTGTGGTCTTCGCCACCGGCTACGGGGCGCTGCCCGGCGGCTGGGCCACGGGCGGCGGGCAGGGGCGGACCGCCCTGCTCCGCAAGCCGCTGACCCGGGGTGCGCTGGCGGCCGCTCTGCGCAACCTGACGGTCTCCTCTGGCAAGGACGAGAACGCGGCGCAGCGGCGCGTCAACTGAAGGCGCCGCACCGGGGAGGCAATGGCCTCCCCGCATCCCGCGGTCAGCGCGGGGAAGGGGCTGCCCCCGAATGCCTGGCTGAAGCAAGGTCCGAGGTTCCAGGCACTGCCTCGGACATTTTTCCAAACCTTGCCTTGTTTCGGTCAGGTTTCGATTCCGCCGCCCGGGCTGCTCCAGCCCCGGCGCGCGTTACCAGCACGGCGCAACTGAACGGATAGGAAAAAGAAGGGAGGCGGCGGGGGAATTCATCCTCCCCCGGCTCCGCCGCCAGGCAAATCTGCGGACGAGTCCGGGCAGTTCCGGGCTTTTACTTCCGCAATTCCATCTGGATCGGACCCTCGCGCTCGCCGCGCGCGAACTGGTCCACCATGGGGTTGCCGGTTTCGCCCAGGTTGGCGGCGGGGCCGGTCCAGATGATCCGGCCCTTGTGGATCATCGCCGCCGTCGTGCCGATGCGGCGGGCGCTGGCCATGTCATGCGTGATCGAGACGGCGGTGGCGCCGAGGCGCTGCACCACGTCCACGATCAGCCCGTCGATCACCGCGCCCATGATCGGGTCGAGGCCGGTGGTGGGTTCGTCGAAGAAGATGATGTCCGGCTCGGCGGCGATGGCGCGGGCGAGGCCGACGCGCTTCTGCATGCCGCCCGACAGCTCGGCGGGGGAAAGGTCGCCGACGCTGGCGGCGAGGCCGACCTGGGCGAGGATCTCGGCCGCCTTGTCGCGCGCCTTGGCGCGGGTGATGCGCTTCTGGGCCAGCAGCTTGAAGCAGACATTCTCCCAGACCGGCAGGCTGTCGAACAGTGCGGCGTTCTGGAACAGCATGCCGATGCGGTCGTTGATCGCCTCGCGCTCGCGGCGCGACATGGCCAGCACATTGCGGCCATCGATCTCGATGGTGCCGGCATCGGGCTGGATCAGGCCCAGGATGCACTTGATGGTGACGGACTTGCCGGAACCGGAGCCGCCGAGGATCACCATGCCCTCGCCGGCGGCAACGTCGAGGTCCACGCCGTCCAGCACGGTCTTGCCGTTGAAGCGCTTGGTGAGGCCCCGCAGGCGGATTTTCGGGCTGCCGTTCATACGCCGAAGAACATCGCGGTCAGCACATAGTCCAGTGCGAGAATGAGGATGGAGGCGGCGACCACCGCGCCGGTGGTGGCGGCGCCCACGCCCTGCGCGCCGCCGCGGCTGGTATAGCCGCTCCAGCAGCCCATCAGCGCGATGACGAAGCCGAAGACCGCCGCTTTCACCAGGCCGGACACGACGTCCCCGGTCTGCATGAAGTTGAGGGTGGAGGTGAGGTAGGAGGCGGAGGTGAAGCCGAGCTTGGTGGTGCCGATCAGCCAGCCGCCCATCACGCCGAGGATGTCGGCCACCACCACCAGCAGCGGCATGGCGACGATGCCGGCCGCGAGGCGGGGGGCCACAAGGTACTTCATCGGGTTGGTGGAGAGGGTGGTCAGCGCGTCGATCTGGTCGGTGACGCGCATGGTGCCGATCTCGGCGGCGAAGGCGGCGCCGATGCGGCCGGCCACCATCAGCCCGGCCAGCACGGGGCCCAGCTCCCGGGTGATGGAGAGGACCACGACATTGGCGATCGCGCTCTCGGCGCCGAAGCGGGAGAAGCCGGAATAGGACTGCAGCGCCAGCACCATGCCGGTGAAGACCGCCGTCAGCGCCACCACGGGCAGCGAGAAATAGGCGATCTCCAGGAAGGCGCGGCCGAGCAGGCGCGGATAGAAGGGCGGCCGGACGAGATGGGACAGGCCCTCCAGCGCAAAGAGCGTGATGGCGCCCACCTGCCGGCAGCCTGCCAGCACGAGCCGCCCGACCAGGGCGACGAAGTTCAGGAGATGCTGCAAGTCAGGAAGGCCGCCTCATGCCGGAAGGTAGCGCCGCCGGTAGCGGGCGCCGAGGGAGGTCAGGATCTCATAGCCGATGGTGCCGGCCAGGGCGGCGACGGCATCCGGGGTCTGCTGCGGCCCGATCAGCTCCACGCGGTCGCCCTGGGCCAATTCCGGCACATCCGTCACGTCCAGGGTGATGAGGTCCATGGAAATCCGGCCAACCTGTTGTACGGGGCGACCGGCGGCGATGGCAATGCCCCGGCCGGACAGGGCGCGAAGGTAGCCATCGGCATAGCCCGCGGCAATGGTGGCGATGCGGCTGTCGCGCCGGGCGGTCCAGGTGGCGCCATAGCCGACGGTGGCGCCGGCCGGCACGTCGCGGACCTGCAGCACGGGAATGGTGAGGCGCAGCACCTGCCGCATCGGGTTGGGCCGGCCGGGGGTGGGGTTGATGCCGTAGAGGGCGCAGCCGGGGCGGGCGAGGTCCGAGGCGAAGTCGCGTCCCAGGAAGATGCCGGCCGAATTGGCGAAGGAGCGCGGCACGCCCGGCAGGGCGGCACCGGCGGCGGCGAAGCGGGCGGCCTGGGCGGCGTTCAGCGGGTGTTGCGGCTCGTCGGCGCAGGCCAGATGGGTCATGACGTAGCGCAGGCCGAGCTCCGACAGGTCCCCGGCGACCGCCAGCTCCGCCGCGTTGAGGCCGAGGCGCTCCATGCCGGTATCGACATGCAGGATGGCGCCGCGCAGGCCGGCCGTGCGCACGGCGGCGACGTCCTGCGGCGAGTTCAGCACGGGGGTGAGGGCGGCGCCCGCGTCGGCGCCGGGCGGGAAGCCGCCGAGCACGGCGATCATGGGGCCATGGCCGAGAGCTTCGCGCAGGGCGAGGCCCTCGGCGAACTGGGCGACGAAGAAGTGGCGGCAGCCGGCGCCGGCGAGGGCGCGCGCCACCGGAGCGGCACCCAGGCCATAGGCATCGGCCTTCACCACGCCCGCCGCCGGGCCGGAGGAATGCCGGGCGCCGAGGTCGCGCCAGTTGGCGATGATGGCGCCGAGATCGACCTCCAGCTCGCCGGCAAGGGCCTCGGCGTCATTCATGGCCGTAGGGGTCCGAATGATGCACATCCAGGTCGCCGAAGCGGGTGAACTCGGCCTCGAAGAACAGCGGGATGGTGCCGGTGGGGCCGTGCCGCTGCTTGGCGATGATCAGGTCGGCGCGGTTGTAGGCCTTCTCCATCCGGTCCTTCCAGCCCGCCAGGGCAGTTTCGAACTTCTCGGCGTTGTCGAAGTTGGTTTGCTTCGGCTCCTGCATCTTCAGATAGTAGTCATCGCGGTAGACGAACATGACCATGTCGGCGTCCTGCTCGATCGAGCCGGACTCGCGGAGGTCGGCGAGCTGCGGGCGCTTGTCCTCGCGGTTTTCCACCTGGCGGGAGAGCTGGGAGAGCGCGATGACGGGCACCGCCAGCTCCTTGGCGATGGCCTTTAGGCCCTGGGTGATCTGGCTGATTTCCTGCACGCGGTTCTCCGGCCGGGAGCCGGCGGCGGGGCGCATCAGCTGCAGGTAGTCCACCACGATCAGGTCCAGGCCACGGGTGCGCTTGAGGCGCCGGCAGCGGGTGCGCATGGCGGAGATGGTGATGGCAGGCGTGTCGTCAATGTAGAGCGGGAGCCGGGCCATCTCGCGGCTGACCTCGACGAACTTGTCGAAGTCGCGCTGCTGGATCTCGCCGCGGCGGATACGGTCGCCAGAGATGCGCGCCTCCTCGGAGAGGAGACGGTTGGCGAGCTGGTCGGCGCTCATTTCCAGCGAGAAGATGGCGCAGCCGCCCTTGGGCACGGCGCCCGGCCCGTGCTCGTCCTCCGCATCGCGCAGCAGGGACTTGGCGGCGCCGAAGGCGATCTTGGTGGCCAGCGCCGTCTTGCCCATGCCGGGGCGGCCGGCGAGGATGACGAGGTCGGAGGGGTGCAGGCCGCCGGTCTTGGCGTCGAGGTCGCGCAGGCCGGAGGGCAGGCCGGAGACGCCGCCGCCACTGGTGAAGGCCTTCTCGGCGAGGGAGACGGCCTCCGTCAGGGCCCGGCCGAAGGTGACGAAGCCGCCCTCGGAGCCCCCATCCTTGGCGAGGTCGAACAGCGCCTGCTCGGCGGCTTCGAGCTGCTCGCGCGCCTGTAGCTCGGCCTCCGCACCAAAGGCGCGGTTCACCACCGTCTCGCCGAGGTCGATCAGCTGGCGGCGCAGCCAGGCGTCATGGATGACCTTGCCGTATTCGCCGGCATTGATGATGCCGACCATGGCGCCGAGCAACTCGGCGAGGTAGGCGGCGCCGCCCACCTCGCCCAGCACGCCGGAATGCTCGAACTCGGCGCGCAACGTGACGGCGTCAGCGAGCTGGCCCGCCTCGATTCGCCGCTGGATGGCGGCGAAGATGCGGCCATGCGCGGCATGGGCGAAATGCTCGGGCGCCAGGAACTCGGAGACGCGCTCATAGGCCTTGTTGTTGGCCAGCAAGGCACCGAGAAGGGCCTGCTCCGCCTGCAGGTTCGCGGGGGGGTGGCGCTGCGAAAGGCCGAGCAGGCTGTCACCGGGCGGAGGTACGCTGTTCATGCCCCCAGTTTAGCTCGCCCGGGGCCACCGCGACGAGGGGAGGGCTGTGGATAACGGGGATGAAAGCGGGAAGGGGCGCCGCTGCCCCTTCCATGCAACAGGTCAGTGCAGCCCGATCAGGTTTGGGGCCGCAGCCTGGCGGAGGAGCCCTGGGGCACCGGCTTTGTCTGCAGTTCGGCCGCCTTCAGCTCGGCCTCATGCATGTAGTCACGGGTGAGGGGGAGGGTGTCCACCCTGCGGGTAAGCTGGATCTGCCAGTTCATGTGGCCCATGTGGCGGAAGGCCAGCTCCGAACCGACCAGGTAGAACTCGAACATGCGGCAGAAGCGCTCGTCATAGAGGCTCTGGATGGCGTCGCGGTTGGCGGCGAAGCGGCGGCGCCAGTGAGCCAGGGTCTGCGCGTAGTGCAGGCGCAGGATCTCGATGTCGGTCGCCCAGAGGCCGGACTTCTCCACCGCCGGCAGCACCTCGGAGAGGGCGGGAGAATAGCCCCCGGGGAAGATGTACTTGGCGATCCAGGGGTTGGTGCTGCCAGGGCCGTCGGAGCGGCCGATGGCGTGGATCAGCGCCACGCCATCCTCCTTCAGCGCGCCGCGGAGGGTGCGGAAGAAGGTGCGGTAATGGTCGATGCCGACATGCTCGAACATGCCGACGGAGACGATGCGGTCCACCGGCTCCTTCCAGTTCCGGTAGTCCATCAGCTCGAAGCGGACACGGTCGGAGAGGCCGGCCTCCTCGGCACGGCCGCGGGCGATTTCGAGCTGCTCGGTGGAGAGGGTGATGCCGGTGACGCGGGCGCCGTGCTCACGCGCCAGGTGCAGCGCCATGCCGCCCCAGCCGCAGCCGATGTCGAGGACGTGCAGTCCGGGCCTGTCCAGCCGCAGCTTGGCGGCGATGTGGCGCTTCTTGAGGAGCTGCGCCTCCTCCAGCGTCTCGTTGCCGGTGGGGAAGTAGGCGCAGGAATACTGCCGGTCGCGGTCGAGGAAGAGGGCGTAAAGGCGGCCGTTCAGGTCGTAATGGTGGGCGACGTTGCGGCGGGAGCGGCCGGCGGGGTTGAGCTGGTCCACCCGGCGGCGCAGCCAGCGCACCTTTTCCATGACGCGCTCGCCGACATGGCCCTGCTCCATCCAGTTGATGACCAAGAGGTCCATCGCGTCATAGAGCGAGGAGCCGGGCAGGGCGGTGATGTCCCCGTCCATGTAGCCCTCGCCGAAGGCCAGGCCGGGATTGGTCAGGAGGCGGCGCTCGGCGCGGGGGGTGCGCAGCTCGATGCCGGCGGTTGGGCCCGCGGTGCCGTGGTAGATGCGGGTGACCCCGTTCGGGAAGCGGACCGTCAGCGTCCCACGCCGGATCATGCGGGACAGGATGCGATCGAACAGCATGTCCGAACCTCCAGGTGCAGAAGTTCCGGCAATGGTTCGACGCGTCAGGGACGCTGTCCAGTCAAGGGGCGCGGAGGGGCGCCTAAAGAATTCTCCATGAAAGAAGGGGGAGCGCCCCTGCGGGCGCTCCCCCTTCCGTTTCCTGGCCAGGGCCGCCGGTCGCCCGGCGGTTGCGGCTTACTGCTCGCTGGCGCTGCCCAGCTCGGACAGCTCGGCGGCCAGCTCGGCCTCCAGGCTCTCCTGCTCGGCCTGCTGCTGCGCCTGCAGGTCCTCGCCACGGGACTGCTTCTCCGCCTCTTCCGGCGAGCGGGCGACGTTCACCGTCACCGGCAGGTCGACTTCCGGGTGCAGCGCGACGCGCACCTGGGTCAGGCCCAGGGTCTTGATCGGCTGCTCCAGGATGACCTGGCTGCGGTTGAGGGTGAGGCCGGCCTCCTTGCAGGCATCGGCGATGTCGCGCGCCGAGACGGAGCCGTAGAGGCCGCCCGACTCGCCGGCCTGACGGATGATGATGACGGAGAGCCCGTCCATCCGCTCGGCCACGCGCTCGGCTTCCTCGCGGCGCTTCAGGTTCTGCGCCTCAAGCTGGGCGCGCTCGCGCTCGAAGCGGGCGAGGTTGTCCTTGTTGGCGCGGATTGCCTTGCCCTGGGGGAGCAGGAAGTTGCGGGCATAGCCCGGGCGGACCTTCACCAGCTCGCCCATCTGGCCGAGCTTGTCGACCCGCTGCATCAGGATGACTTCGATCATCGGTGTAACCCCGATCTCACATGTTGGCGGGCGGGTTGCGGCGCCCGTACTGTTCGAGGAGGCCGAGCGCCACGAGAATGAGGGCGCCCGGCAGGCTGAAGACGAGAATCAGGACGTAGAACAGGATCAGCAGCGGCAGCCGCGCACTGTGCCTGGCCAGCCGGCGGTGCATCGCGGCAAGCCCCTGCAGCAGCAGCGGCACCGCGAGCACCAGGCAAAGCGACAGCGGCAGCAGCGCCTCGGCCGGGTCGGCCACCAGCCAGGCGAGGCCCGCAAAGGCCGGCAGGGCCGGATACCAGGCGGGCAGCCGGGCCTCGCGCCAGCGCGGGGCGGGCGCCAGGGCCAGGCCACGCCGCTCCAGGAAGGCCTGGGCGGCGGCGGCATTGCCCACCAGCGCAATGGCCAGCCACAGCGCCAGCGCGGCGGCGTTCAGCCGCACGATCTGGTCCACGGCGGAGGCCGGCACCTCGGCGCCCATGCGCGTCAGGCCGATCTCCACCGCGCCGCGCATCACCGCTTCCAGCCCGCCGTGATCGGCCGCCAGCGCGGCGGCGATCAGGGTGAGGGCGGCCGGCCAAAGGCCGAGCAGCGCCAGCGGCGCGGTAAGTGCGATCCGTGGTCCGGAGCGGAGGGCCAGCGCCACCAGCAGCAGCACCGGCAGGCCATAAAGCGCCAGCCAGAGCAGCACCGGCAGCAGGCCAGGCGTGGCGATAAGAAGCGCCGCCCCGCCCGCACCGACCGCGATGGCCAGCGCCAGCTTGCCGAAGCCGAGCCCCGCCAGGAACAGCGGCAGGGGCGCGAGCCAGAACAGCCCAAGCCCTGCCGGCAGCCCTCGGAAGGCCCAGAGAGCCGCCAGCGCCGAGACGAGCCCGCCCGCCGCCCCCGCCAACAGGCGGGGATCGTCGATCAGGCCGATACGGGGCTGCTGGGCGGCCACGCTGCCGATCCGTCCTTCTGTCCGGGTTCCCGTCCGCTGCCCGTCAGTCGTTGATGACGTAGGGCAGCAGCGCCAGGAAGCGGGCGCGCTTGATGGCATTGGCCAGCTCGCGCTGCTTCTTCCCCGACACGGCGGTGATCCGGGAGGGGACGATCTTGCCGCGCTCGCTCAGGAAGCGGGAGAGCAGGCGCACGTCCTTGTAGTCGATCTTGGGCGCGTTCGGGCCGGAGAACGGGCAGGACTTGCGGCGGCGGTAGAAGGGCCGGCGGGCGCCCACGGCGGGGCGGCGGGCGGCGATGTTCAGCTCGGTGGACTCGGACATGATCGATTACTCCTCGCCGCCGGCGTTGTCGCCGTCTTCGCGCGGGCGGGCGCGATACTCTTCGCGGTCGTCGTTGCGGTCACGGCCACGGCCGGAGGCGAAACGGCCGGCCGGCGGGCGGGGGCCGCGGAAGCCGCGGTCACGCTCGCGGTCGTCGCCGCGCTTGGCCAGGATGGCGGAGGGCGCCTCGTCGATCGCCTCGATCCGCAGGGTCATGTGGCGCAGCACGTCCTCGTTCAGGCCGAGCTGGCGCGCGACCTCCTGCTCGGCCGCCACGGGGCAGTCGAGGCCGAGGAGCATGTAGTGCCCCTTGCGGTTCTTCTTGATGCGGTAGGCCAGGCCACGCAGGCCCCAGTACTCGCGCTTCTTCACCTCGCCGCCGGCTTCGGTGATGATGCTGGTGATCTGGTCGCCGATGGTCTCGACCTGCTGCTGCGTCAGGTCATTACGTGCGATGAGCACGGTTTCGTAAAGCGGCATGGGATCTCCCTGCGGCTGTCTCAGCCCAGGCAACGCCGACCCATGCCGGCGCGCGCAAACGGGCATAGCCGGGCGCGATGCCTCGCGCGCCCGGCAGGGGAGCGCGGCGTAAACCACGAATCCCTCGCCGGGGCAAGGATTCCCGTGGCCGGCCCGCGCCGGGCGCGGGGATCAAGGATGCGGCGCGGAATTCTTGAGCCCGCGCATGGACTCGGCCGTTGACTCCAGGGAACGGCGCCGTTACCCCGCCCGCCTTTAAGGGATTCTCCGTCATTTGGAAGAGTCCGGCAAGAATTCCCGCGGCCCGGAGCAACCGGCTGCCGCCACAATACTCAGGAGAGCCAGCACCGCCATGCCGATCGCCTTCGTCTTCCCCGGCCAGGGCAGCCAGGCTGTCGGCATGGGCCGCGACCTGGCCGCCGCCTTCCCCGCCGCGCGCGAGGTTTTCGAGGCGGTGGACGAGACGCTGAAGCAGAACCTCTCCCGCCTGATGTTCGAGGGGCCGGCGGAGGAGCTGACCCTCACCGCCAATGCCCAGCCGGCGCTGATGGCCGTCAGCCTCGCGGTGATGCGGGTGCTGGAGCAGGAGGGCGGCTTCGACCTCAAGGGCCGGGTGACGCTGGTGGCCGGGCATTCGCTCGGCGAGTACAGCGCGCTCGCCGCGGCGCAGACCTTCGACGTGCCGACCGCGGCGCGCCTGCTGCGGTTGCGCGGCGAGGCGATGCAGAAGGCGGTGCCGGCGGGCGTCGGCGCCATGGCGGCGCTGCTTGGCGCCGAGATGGCCCAGGCGCAGGAGATCTGCATCCGTGCCGCCGAGGGACCCGAGGGCGAGACCGAGGTGGTCGAGGCGGCCAACGACAATGGCGGCGGGCAGGTGGTGATCTCCGGCCATCGCGGCGCGGTGGAGCGCGCGGTGGCGCTGGCCAAGGAGCAGGGCATCAAGCGCGCCATGCTGCTGCCGGTCTCCGCCCCTTTCCACTGCGCGCTGATGGCGCCGGCGGCGGATGCCATGGCGGAGGCGCTGGCCGCAGCCGAGCTGCGGCCGCCGCTGGTGCCGGTGATCGCCAATGTCACCGCCGCCAAGGCGACCGACCCGGTGGAGATCCGCGAGCTGCTGGTGCGGCAGGTGACGGGCACGGTGCGCTGGCGCGAATGCGTCGGCACCATGCTGGAACTCGGCTGCGACCGCTTCGTTGAAATCGGTTCGGGCAAGGTGCTGACCGGCCTGATGAAGCGGCTGGCGCCGGATGCGGCCGCCGGCACGGTGGGCACGCCCGCCGAGATCGAAGCCTTCCTGAAGTCGCTGTGAGGACGCCCGGAGCAATGTTCGGACTGGAGGGAAAGGTGGCGCTGGTGACCGGCGCTACGGGCGGAATCGGCGCCGAGATCGCCCGCGCGCTGCACCGGCAGGGCGCGAAGGTGGCGCTCTCCGGGACCCGGCGCGAGGTGCTGGAGACGCTGGCGGCGGAGCTGGGCGAGGGCGCCCTGGCGGTGCCGGCCGACCTTTCCGACCCGGCGGCGCCGCAGGCGCTGGTGGAGCAGGTGGAGAAGGCCTTCGGGCAGCTCGACATCCTGGTCAACAACGCCGGCTTCACCCGCGACGGGCTGGCCATGCGGATGTCCGACAAGGACTGGGCGGACGTGCTGGAGGTCGATCTCGCCGCGCCCTTCCGGCTGGCGCGCGCCGCCATGCGCGGCATGATGAAGCGCCGCAGCGGGAGGATCATCTCGATCGGCTCGATCTCCGGCATCACCGGCAATGCGGGGCAGGCGAACTACGCCGCCGCCAAGGCCGGGCTGATCGGCATGAGCAAGGCGCTGGCGCAGGAGCTGGCCTCGCGCAACATCACCGTCAACGTGGTGGCGCCGGGCTTCATCCGCACGCCGATGACCGATGCGCTGAACGACGCCCAGAAGGCGCGGCTGATGGAGCGGATTCCGCTCGGCCGCATGGGCGAGACCACTGACATCGCGGCAGCGGTGGCTTATCTGGCCTCCGATGCCGCCGGTTGGGTGACGGGTTCGACCCTCCATGTGAATGGTGGGATGGCCATGACCTGAAACGGGAGGGCCGGGTCATCTGTTCCCCGGCTTGCTTCCGTGTTAATGCCGCGCCGGCCGAGGGCGGGGAATAGGCTCCTCCCGGGACCCGGCAGCGTCTGCAAGCAGGAGAGACTCGGGCGATGAGCGATACCGCCGAGAAGGTGAAGAAGATCGTTGTCGAGCACCTCGGCGTCGAGGAGAGCAAGGTCACGCCCGAGGCGTCGTTCATCGACGACCTGGGTGCTGACAGCCTCGACACCGTCGAGCTGGTGATGGCCTTCGAGGAGGCGTTCGGCGTCGAGATTCCGGACGATGCCGCCGAGAAGATCACGACCGTGAAGGACGCGATCGACTACATCGAGGCGCAGAAGGCCGCCTGAAGGCCTTCTAGCGGCGCCTCCCAGGGAGAGATAACGCGTGTTCGGTTCTCTGACGACGCCGCGGCGTGTCGTCGTCACCGGGATGGGCATTGCTAGCCCGCTCGGTGTCGGCGTGCCGCATGTGTGGCGGCGGATGCTGGCCAGCGAAAGCGGCATCGGCCCGATCACCCTCTTCGACGCCAAGGATCTGCCGGCGCGCATCGCCGGCGAGGTTCCTTCCGGCCCGAAGACCGAGGGCAAGCTCGACTTCAACGAGTGGATCCCGGTCAAGGACCAGAAGAAGATGGACCGCTTCATCCAGCTCGCGCTGGTGGCGGCCACCGAGGCGGTCGAGGATTCGGGCTGGGTCCCGCAGACCGATGACGATCGGAACGCCACCGGCGTGATGATCGGCTCCGGCATCGGGGGGCTGCCCGCGATCTCGGAGAATGCGCAGCTCGTCGGCGCCGGCAAGGCGCGGCGTCTGTCGCCCTTCTTCATCCCATCGGCGCTGATCAACCTGGCCTCCGGCCATGTTTCGATCAAGTACGGCTTCAAGGGGCCGAACCACGCGGTCGTCACCGCCTGCGCGACGGGCGTGCACGCGCTCGGGGATGCAGCGCGGCTGATCGCGCTCGGCGATGCCGACGTGATGGTGGCCGGCGGCACCGAGGCGGCCATCAGCGACATCGGCATGGCCGGGTTCTGCGCCGCCCGGGCCTTGTCCACCGGCTACAACGACACGCCGCAGGAGGCCTCGCGTCCCTGGGACGAGGGCCGCGACGGCTTCGTCATGGGCGAGGGGGCCGGCATCTTGGTGCTCGAGGAGTACGAGCACGCCAAGAAGCGCGGCGCCAAGATCTATGCCGAGGTCATCGGCTACGGCATGTCGGGTGACGCCTACCACATCACCGCGCCGGCCGAGGGCCATGACGGCGCCTATCGCGCCATGAAGGCGGCCTTCAAGAACGCCGGGATCAGCCCCGCGCAGGTCCAGTACGTCAATGCCCACGGCACCTCCACGCCGATGGGTGACGACCTGGAGCTGGAGGCGGTGGAGCGGATGTTCGGCGACGCGGCGAAGGGTCTCGCCATGTCCTCGACCAAGTCGGCGATCGGGCACCTGCTCGGCGCGGCCGGGGCGGTGGAGGGCGTGTTCTCGATCCTGGCGATCCGCGACAGCGTCGCGCCGCCGACGCTGAACCTGCGCAAGCCCTCGCGGGAGAGCGTGATCGACCGTGTGGCGCTGGAGCCACAGGAGCGGAAGATCGAGGTGGCGCTGTCCAACAGCTTCGGCTTCGGCGGCACCAACGCGAGCATCCTGTTCCGCAAGGCGCCCTGACCAGGGGCGGCACCGGGTGTGGGAGGGCCTTGGCTCTCCCGGCCACGGCTTTCAGCCTTCGGCAGCCGGCGCGGTGAAGGCGCAGGCCACCGGAGGCTTTGCCGTTCCTGGGCTGGCACCACTCTGACGGAGGCGGATCATGCGGAAATTCCTCCTGGCGCTGCTGTTGCTGCTCGTTCTCGCGGGGAGTGGCGCTGCCTGGTGGGGATGGCAGGCCTGGCAGCAGCCGGGGCCTCTGCCGGAGGCGACCGCCATCGTGGTGGAGCGTGGCAGTGGCACCCAGGCCCTCGCGCAGGCGCTCGGCGAGAGGGGCGTGATCCGGGATCCGCGGATCTTCGCGGGCGCCGTGTGGGTGACCCGCAACCAGGGACCGTTGCGGGCCGGTGAGTACCTGTTCCCCGCCCATGCCTCGCTGCGGCAGGTGCTGGAGGTGCTGCGCACGGCCCGGCCGGTGCAGCGGATGGTGACCCTGCCCGAGGGGCTGACTGCCCGGCAAATGGTGGACATCCTGGAGAATGTGCCGGGGCTGTTCGGCGACATGCCGGCCATCGACGAGGGTGAGCTTCTGCCGGAGACCTACGCCTATAGCTGGGGGGACAGCCGCGCCACCGTGGTGCGGCGCGCTTCGGGCGCGATGCGCGAGACGCTGAACCGCCTCTGGAAGGAGCATGCCGCCGACCTGCCGCTGAAGACGCCCCGGGAGGCGCTGATCCTGGCCTCGATCGTCGAGCGGGAGACCGGCAAGCCGGAGGAGCGGGCGCGGGTGGCGGCGGTGTTCATCAACCGCCTGAAGCGCAACATGCCGCTGCAGTCCGACCCAACCGTCGCCTATGCCGCTGCTGACGGGGGGGCGCTGGACCGGCCGCTCACGCGGGCGGACCTGGACATGGACCACCCCTTTAACACCTACCGGAACCGCGGTCTGCCGCCGGGACCCATCGCCAGCCCGGGGATTGCGTCGCTGCGCGCCGTGCTGCAGCCGATGGAGACCGATGAACTGTACTTCGTGGCCGATGGCTCGGGCGGGCACGCCTTCGCCAGGACACTGGAAGAGCACAACCGCAACGTGGCCCGCTGGCGGGCGCTGGAGCGGCAGCGCAACGCGCCCTGATCCGGCCGGCGGTGAAGCTGGCCGAACCCTCTCTTCTTCTTCCTGTCCAGTCCTGTCGTGCTGTCGGAGAGCGCCCGCACCGGGTCTGAGGCAGCCGCTCCTGGCCGGGGGAGCAAAAAACTCGAAGGAGAAGAAAGGGGTTCGGGGGAATTCCTGCCCCTGATCTTGTTCTACGCCTCGGTCACATGCTTGGCCGGCAGTCTGGCCGCCAGCGCAGCCCGGAGGCCGATCGGCAGGGCGCCGGCGAGGCGTGCCACCATGTAGGTCGGCCAAGGGAAGGCCACGCGGGTGCGCCCGGCGGCGATGCCGGCCAGGGTGCGGCGGGCGGCCTCCTCGGCATCCATCAGGAAGGGCATGGGGAATTCGTTGACCGCCGTCATGGGCGTGCGGACATAGCCTGGGCAGATGGCGTGCAGGCGGATGCCGCGGTGGCGCTCGGTGGCGTCGGCGGCCTCGGCCCAGCGCTGCACGGCCGCCTTGCTGGCGCAATAGGCGGCGGCGCCGGGTGCGGCGACGAAGGCGGCGACCGAGGCGATCACCGCGATGCGGCCGCGCACGCCGTCGGGGCTGAATGGCTGTTCGGCCATGCGCGCCATGGCGGGGAGGGCGGTGTTCAGCACGCCGGTGACGTTGGTCTCGAAGATGGCGCGGATCTGTCCGGCGGGCTCGGTGGCGCCGCCGGTACCGCCGGAGATGCCGGCATTGGCGATCAGCAGGTCAAGATGGGGCATGCCGGTGATCCAGCCTTCGGCGGTGGCGGCATCGCGGACGTCGAGGCAGGTTTCGGTGGCGGCGGCGCCGGCGGCGCGGCAGGCTGCGGCCGCTTCGGCCAGGCGCGTGGCGTTGCGCGCGGCGAGGTGGAGCGTCACGCCGGGGCGCGCGCAGGCCAGCGCCAGGGCCCGGCCAAGGCCGGAGGAGGCGCCGGTGATCGCGATCTGTGTCCAGGCCGTGTGCGCCATGGCTTGCATCCTGCCGCAGAGGGGAAGAGAAGGCCCGGCATGGCTCTCTCGTCGATGACCGGTTTTGCCCGGCATGCGGGCACCCTGCCGGACGGCACGGGTTTCGTGTGGGAATTGCGCAGCGTCAACGGGCGCGGGCTGGATGTGCGTCTGCGCCTGCCCAACGGGCTGGACCGGCTGGAGGCGCCGCTGCGCGAGGCCGCCACCGCGCGGTTCCGGCGCGGCAACATCTCCGCCACCCTGACGCTGAAGCGCGAAGACCGGGCGCCGCGCCTGACGCCCGACGCGGCGGCGCTGGAACAGGCGATCGCCCTGGCGGTGGCGGTGGCGGCACGCATTCCGGGCTGTCCGCCGCCGCGCGCGGAGGCGGTGCTTGGCCTGCCGGGCGTGCTGCGCGCCGAGTCGCCGGAGCCGCAGGAAGGCGAGGAGGAGGCGCGGCATGTCGCGCTCGCCGCCGGCTTCGGCGAGGCGCTGGAGGCGCTGGCGGCGATGCGCCGGGCGGAGGGCGAGAAGCTGGCCGCCATCCTGGGCACGCTGCTGGACGAGATCGGTGCGCTGCGGGAGGCCGCCGTCGCGGAGGCAGCGAGCCAGCCGGCGGCGCACCGTGTCCGGCTGCAGGCGGCGCTGGCCGAACTGCTGGAGGGCGACAGCCGGGTGCCGGAGGAGCGGCTGGCGGTGGAGGTGGCACTGCTGGCGCAGAAATCTGACGTGCGGGAGGAGCTGGACCGGCTCGCCGCCCATGTGGAGGCAGCGCGGGCGCTGCTGGCGGAGGAGGGCGCGGTGGGGCGGCGGCTGGAGTTCCTGACGCAGGAGTTCGGGCGCGAATCGAACACGCTGGGGGCCAAGTCGGCCAGCCTGGCGCTAACTCGGCTTTCCCTGGAGCTGAAGGCCGCGATCGAGCGGCTGCGTGAGCAGGCGGCGAACGTCGAATGAACCGGATCTCGCGACGCGGGCTTTGCCTGGTGCTGGCCGCACCCTCGGGGGCGGGGAAGTCCTCCGTCAGCCGGGCGCTGCTGGAGCGCGAGCCGGAGCTGAAGCTTTCCGTCAGCGCCACGACGCGGGCGCCGCGGCCCGGGGAGCAGGAGGGGGTGCACTACTTCTTCCGCACGGTGGAGCAGTTCGAGGCGATGGAGGCGGAGGGCGCGATGCTGGAGAGCGCCAACGTCTTCGGCCGCCGCTACGGCACGCCGCGCGCGCCGGTGGAGGAGGCACTGGCCACAGGCCGGGACGTGCTGTTCGACATCGACTGGCAGGGGCACAGGCTGCTGCGGGCGGCCTTGCCGGGGGATGTGGTGGGCGTGTTCCTGCTGCCGCCCAGCTTGGTGGAACTGGAACGGCGCTTGCATGAGCGGGGGCAGGATTCCGCCGAAGAGATTGCCCGCCGCATGAGTGCCGCCCGCGATGAGATCAGCCACTGGGCCGATTTCGACCATGTCCTGGTGAACCACGACTTCCACGAGACGGTGGCGCAGGTGCGCGCCATCCTGCAGGCGGCGCGGACCACCCGCGCGCGGCAGCCCTGGCTGCCGGACTTCGTCGAAGGCCTGCTGCGCTCGTGAGAGGCCGGGCGCGGCCCACTAGGGGCCGGCCCGGGATGACTACACCATGTACACGCTGCTGAACGTCGTGGCGCCGATCTTCGCGCTGATCGGGATCGGCTACGTCTCGGCCTGGCGCCGCTGGGTCTCGGAGGAGGCCTTGCGGGGGATGACGGACTTCGTCTTCCGCCTTGCCATGCCGGCGCTGCTGCTGAACGGGGCCACAACCCCGCACCCGAATGGCGGGCCAACGGCCATCGCCTTCTTTTCCGGTTGCCTCGCCGCCTATGCGCTGGCGCTGCTTCTCTCGCGGCTGGTGCTGCGGATGCGCCTGGCGGAGGGCGGCACTTTCGCGCTCAATGCCGCCTTCGGGAATACCGGCATGATCGGCGTGCCGCTGGTGATCGCCGCCTATGGGCAGACCGGGCTATCGCAGTTGCTGGCCATCATCGGGCTGCACTCGCTGATCCTGCTGCCGCTGGGGACGGTGGTGGGGGAGATCGCGCACAGCTCCCGCGCGCCGCTGCTCAGCATCCTGAAGGCGACGGTGCTCTCGGTGCTGCGCAACCCGATCGTGCTCGCCGTGCTGTCGGGGCTGGTGATCTACCAGTCCGGACTGGAACTGCCCTCGGTGGCCCGGAGCTTCCTGGAGATGACGGGCATGGCGGGGCCGCCGGTGGCGCTGTTCTGCCTGGGTGCCAGCCTGATCGCCTTCGACGCGCGGCGGGACTGGCCCTCGGCGCTGCTCTGCACGGCGCTGAAGCTGCTGGTGATGCCGGCGCTGGTCTGGCTGGCCGGGTGGGCGATTGGGCTGCCGCCGCTGGCCTTGGCGGTGGCGGTGCTGGCGGCGGGGATGCCGACGGGGGCCAACGCCTTCTTCCTGGCGCGCCGCTATGCCGCGGGGGCGGACCGCTCGGGCGCCACGGTGCTGCTCTCGACTGTGCTCTCGCTGGCGACGCTGGCCTTGTTGCTGGCGGCCCTGTGAAGCGGGCCGGGGCGATGGCCCCGGCTTTTCCCCTCAGTGCAGGTTGAACTGGCCCTCGGCATAACGAAATTCGGCCGGGCGGGTCAGCGCGCTGGAAGCGATCCGCACCGAATGCAGGGGGCCTTCGATCTCGCGCTGCCAGAAGGCCAGGAAGCGGTGCAGCTCCGGAAAGCCGGGCGCATGGTCGAACTTTTGCCACACGAAGCTCTGCAGCACGCCGGGGTGGTCGGGCAGGTGGTAGAGGATCTCGGCGGTGGTCAGGCGCCAGTCCGGGATGCGCACGAAGCCTTCGATATCCCGCAGCAGCATGGGCGATCGTCTCCGTTCTCGGCGGCGGCCCGGTTGCCGGGTCGCGTCGCGTTCCCCTTGCAGGGAAGTGGGAGCATCGCATGGCTGCACCACCAGCTTGCAAGAAAAACCCGAATTTCCAGTATCTTATCACTCAATGCCGGAGAGTGCTGCTTGACGCTTGACGGAAAATGGAGAGCGTCCTAGATCGTCAGCACTCGCCGGGGGTGAGTGCTAACAAGGCTTGCCCCACCCGGCGGGGCAACCGTCGCTGAATGCGCCACACACAAGGGCGTCAGGAGAGGGCCAATGAAGTTTCGTCCTTTGCATGACCGCGTCGTCGTTCGTCGGGTGACCGCCGAAGAGAAGACCGCGGGCGGCATCATCATTCCCGACACCGCCAAGGAGAAGCCGCAGGAAGGCGAGATTGTCGCCGTCGGCCCTGGCGCGCGCAACGAGCGCGGCGAAATCGTTGCCCTCGATGTGAAGGTCGGCGACCGCGTCCTGTTCGGCAAGTGGTCCGGCACCGAGGTCAAGATCAGCGGTGAGGACCTGCTGATCATGAAGGAATCCGACCTGATGGGCGTGGTCGCGGCCTGAGGCCTGCGGACCCCCATTCCTGCAACAGATTCTGACGAGGTAGAGAACGATGGCTGCTAAGGACGTGAAGTTCGGCGCCAATGCCCGCGAGCGGATGCTGCGTGGCGTGGACATCCTGGCCGATGCCGTGAAGGTGACGCTGGGCCCGAAGGGCCGCAACGTCGTCATCGACAAGTCCTTCGGTGCCCCGCGCATCACCAAGGACGGCGTGACGGTCGCCAAGGAAATCGAGCTGGCCGACAAGTTCGAGAACATGGGCGCGCAGATGGTGCGCGAGGTCGCTTCCAAGCAGAACGACCTGGCCGGTGACGGCACCACCACCGCGACCGTGCTGGCCCAGGCCATCGTCCGCGAGGGCGCCAAGGCCGTGGCCGCCGGCATGAACCCGATGGACCTGAAGCGCGGCGTCGACAAGGCGGTGAACGTCATCGTCGAGGAGCTGCAGGCGAAGACCCGCAAGATCACCACCTCCGCCGAGGTGGCGCAGGTCGGCACCCTCTCCGCCAACGGCGAGGCCGAGATCGGCCAGATGATCGCCGAGGCGATGGAGAAGGTCGGCAACGAGGGCGTGATCACGGTTGAGGAGGCCAAGGGCATCCAGACCGAGCTCGACGTCGTCGAGGGCATGCAGTTCGACCGCGGCTACGTCTCCCCGTATTTCATCACGAATGCGGAGAAGATGATCGCCGAGCTCGAGAACCCCTACATCCTGATCCACGAGAAGAAGCTGTCCCAGCTGCAGCCGATGCTGCCGCTGCTGGAGAGCGTCGTGCAGTCCGGCCGCCCGCTGATCATCGTGGCCGAGGATGTCGAGGGCGAGGCGCTGGCCACCCTGGTCGTCAACAAGCTGCGCGGTGGCCTGAAGATCGCCGCCGTGAAGGCTCCGGGCTTCGGTGACCGCCGCAAGGCGATGCTCGAGGACATCGCGATCCTGACCGGTGGCCAGGTGATCTCCGAGGACCTCGGCATCAAGCTCGAGACCGTGACCCTCCAGATGCTGGGCCAGGCGAAGACCGTCCGCATCGAGAAGGAGAACACCACGATCGTCGACGGCGCCGGCTCCAAGGAGGACATCCAGGGCCGCGTGGAGCAGATCAAGGCGCAGATCGAGGAGACCACCTCGGACTACGACCGCGAGAAGCTGCAGGAGCGCCTGGCGAAGCTGGCTGGTGGCGTGGCCGTGATCCGCGTCGGCGGTGGCTCCGAGGTCGAGGTGAAGGAGCGCAAGGATCGCGTCGACGACGCGCTGCATGCGACCCGCGCCGCGGTCGAGGAAGGCATCGTGCCGGGCGGTGGCGTGGCGCTGCTGCGCGCCGCGGCGAAGCTGGCCGACCTGAAGGGCGACAACAACGACCAGCATGTCGGCATCGAGATCGTCCGCCGCGCCGTGCAGGTGCCGCTGAAGCAGATCGCCGAGAACGCCGGCAAGGACGGCGCGGTGGTCGCCGGTGAGGTGCTGCGCGACGGCACCTACGAGTACGGCTACGACGCGCAGATGGACGAGTACAAGGACCTGGTGGCCGCCGGCATCATCGACCCGACCAAGGTCGTGCGCACCGCGCTGCAGGACGCCGCTTCGGTGGCCTCGCTGCTGATCACCACCGAGGCGATGATCGCCGAGCGTCCGGAGAAGAAGGCGCCGGCCGGCGCCCCGGGCGGCATGGGCGGCATGGGCGACATGGACTTCTGATCCCCAGCGGATCGAGGGCTTTGGAGGGGGCGGTCCGCAAGGGCCGCCCCCTTCGTTTTTGAGGGCAGGGGATGCGCGGCAGTTTTCGTTGACAGGCTGTTAACGATCTGCACCACTAATCCACAGCCAACCGCTTCCGCTCGCCTTGCCGTGCCTCCGGAGACCCGGTCGCCTTCAAGCCGTCCCGGGACATCGGCTGGGTCATGGCAGGGGCGCTGGTGCTTCTGCCGAAGCGAAGAGGAGTGCATCGCATGGCGATTGGCACCGTGAAGTGGTTCAACGCGACGAAGGGCTTCGGCTTCATCGTCCCGCAGGACGGCGGCAAGGACGTGTTCGTCCACATCACCGCCGTGCAGAAGGCTGGCCTGCAGGGGCTGCAAGAGAACCAGAAGATCAGCTACGACGTGGCGATGGAGCGCGGCAAGGCCGCGGCCACCAACCTCAAGCCGCTCTGATCGGCCAAAGCTGCTGGCGGCAAGGGCCCCGGCGGCGCACAGGGCGGGAGGGCAGCGCCCTCCCGGACCTCAGACCATCTGGTAGCGGGCCTTGGCGGCGCGCTCGATGGCACCGGCGACCAGCCGGTCGATATCCATCTCGATGCGGAAATCCTGCAGGAAGCGCAGCTCCTCCTGGGTGGCGTCGCCATCCGCGGCGGCGACCTCGCAGGCCAGGAGATAGGCCGTCTCGCGCAGGCGGGGCGGCAGGGCCTCGCGCATCAGCGAACAGGCATGGTCTAGCCCATCCCGCTCGCGTAGCAGGGTGAGGCAGGATTCGGTGACGAGCTCGATCTCTTCCGCCCGAAAGCCGGTGAAGACCGGCAGTTCCTGGACCAGCCGCGACATCATGTCCAACTCGGCATCCGACATCTGCTGATCGGCGGCGGACATCAGCACCATGGCGCAGACCAGGGCCTCCTGCGCGGTGAAGCGGATTTGCGGGTGCTGCATGGGGGGCTCCTTTAAGGCGCAGGCCTATCCTAGCGCAGGTTGCGGTTCAACACCCGGGCGATGACGCGGCTGGTGACAAGAACGCGGCTGTTTGCCGCACCGCCTCGGCCAAGCCCAGGCGCTGCGGCATCACGCCCTCCGGCAGGCCGGCCAGCAGGCGGGAAGGGGTGCGGGGGTCGAGCAGGACGAAGACGCCACGATCATCGGCGCGGCGGACCAGCCGGCCGAAGGCCTGGCGCAGCCGGTGGCGGGCGATGGCGTCGTCATAGCCGCCGGGGCGGCCGCCGGAGAGATGGATGCGGCGCTCGCGGTGCAGGATGGAGGGGCGCGGCCAGGGCACGCGATCAAAGACCAGCAGGCGCAGCGCCCGGCCGGGAACGTCCACGCCGTCCCGCAGGGCATCGGTGCCGAGCAGGCAGGAATCCTCCTCGGCACGGAAGATGTCCACCAGGGTGGCGCTGTCCATCGCGTCCACATGCTGGGCGTAGAGCGGGAGGCCGGCTTCCGCGAGGGCGGGGGCGATGCGGGCATGGACGTCGCGCAGGCGGCGGATGGCGGTGAAGAGGCCGAGCGCGCCACCGCCGGACGCCTGGAAGAGCTGCTGCATGGCCGCGGCGATCTGGCCCGGGCTGTCGCGGGTGATGTCCTCGACCACGAAGGCGCGGGTATTGGCGGCGTAGTCGAAGGGCGAGGGGACGGCGGCGCGGATGGCGGGGCTGGGCAGATGCTGCACGCCGGTGCGCGCCTCGGCTTCGCGCCAGGCGGATTCGGGGTCCTTACGGGCGGCATCGCGCAGCGTGGCGGAGGCGATCAGCACGCCATGCGCCGGGGCGGCGACCTGGGTGGCGAAGGGGACGGTGGGGTCGAGCCAGTGGCGGTGCAGGCCGGCATCCACGTCACGGCCCTCGCGCCGGGACAGGGCGAGCCAGTCCACATAGGTCGGGCGCTGGCCGGGCTCAGCGGGCGGCTCGCGCAGGCGGGCGAGCATGGCGATCCAGGCGGCGAGCGGCATCAGCGCGCGGCGCTCGACGCTGCGGGTGGCGGTCTCCAGGCGGATGCGGTCGCCGGTCTCCAGTTCCTGCTCGGGGTCCTCCAGGAGGTCGGTCAGGAGCTTCGAGAGGTGCTTCAGGGGCGCGCGCAGGCGCTCCAGCGCGTCCTCCAGCCGGGCGGCGGCGTCCGGCAGGTCCTCGTGGAGCGGGTGCAGGTCGCATTCGGCGTCGTAAAGCGGATCGGCCTCGGCGGTGCGGGCCAGGATCTGCGTGCGGACGGCGCGGAGGAAGGTCTCGGCCGGTTCGCCCTGGGTGGGGGCGGTGGGGACGGGGCGCGGGTCGTCGGGGAGCTCGCCGCTGTCCTCGACGCGCTCGGCCTCGGGGGCAGGCAGGGCGGCCCAGCGGTCCCACCAGCCCGGCGAGGGCAGGGCGCGGGCGTTGCGCTCGACCAGTTCGAGGGGCGGGAGCAAGGCGGGGTGCTCGGCCAGCAACTCCTCCAGGCGGCGGCGCAGGCCGCGCGCCCGGCCGCGGCCGCCCTCGCTGCCCAGCAGCCAGCGGCGCAGCTCGGCCATCTCGGCGCCGGAAAGCTCGGCGGAGAAGGCGCCGTCGGCGGCGTCGAAGAGGTGGTGGCCCTCGTCGAAGACGTAGCGCAAGGCCGGGCCGTCCTCGCCGCCACCGAGCGCGGCCTGGACCATGACCAGGGCGTGGTTGGCCACCACGAGATGCGCGCCCGCCGCGCGGCGGATCGAGTGCTCGACATAGCAGCGCTTCCAGTGCGGGCAGGCGGAATGGATGCACTCGCCGCGCCGGTCGGCCAGCAGGGAAATGGCACCGGCGGGGAAAAGCTCCATCAGCCAGCCCGGGAAGTCGCCGCCGAGCAGGTCGCCATCGCGCGTGGCCATCGCCCAGCGGGCGACCAGGGCGAGGGGAAGCAGGCGGCCCGGCATGGCGCCGGTGGCGGCCTCATCGTAGTTCAGCAGGCAAAGGTAGTTCTCGCGGCCCTTGCGGATGACGACGCGCTGCCGGCGCTCCTCTGGCTCCGGGTAGAGGCGGGCGAGCTCCTGGTCGAGCTGGCGCTGCAGGTTGCGGGTGTAGGTGGCGATCCAGACGGGGGCGCCATTGCGCTCGGCCCAGAGGCTGGCGGGGGCGACATAGCCCAGCGTCTTGCCGGTGCCGGTGCCGGCCTCGGCCAGCACGAGCTGCGGCTCGCCGGGAGCCTCGCGGGCGGCGAAGGCGAGCGAGGCGGCGGAGGCGAAGTCCGCCTGGGACGGACGCTGCTCGGCACCCTCGCCGAGGATCTCGGCCAGGCGGGTGCGGGCCTCGGCGGGGGAGACGGGCAGGCTGGCGGGGGGCGGGGGCGGGGCGGCCTCCTCCCATTCCGGCAGGGCGCGCCAGACCTTCAGGGCGTCGCGGCTGGCGCGGGCGCCGGGCTGGCCGAGGGCGGCGAGGATGGAGTCCGCCCAGGGCCAGTCGGCGGCGTCGCGCAGGCGGGCGGCGAGGGCGGCGGCATCCCGGTTCAGCGGCGCGTTGCGGGCGCGGGCGAGGCGCCGCAGCAGCTCGGTCGCGATCTCGGGCAGCAGGGCGGCGGCGGATTCAGCGTCGGCGGGGGGTGGCAGGTCGAGGGCGAGGGCCAGGCCACGCGGGGTGGGGGGCGCCGCGAGGGCGGGCTGGCAGAAGGCAAAAAGCTCCAGCAGGTCCCAGGCGCCGGGGATGGCAGGGAGGTTCAGGCGCTTCGCGGTGGCGGGGGCATGCACCAAGATGGGCGGGCCCAGCTCGCGCAGGGCGGCGGGCACGGCGGAGGCGCGCAGGCTGGAGAGCTCGCCATCGGGCGTCAGCAGGACGGCGTTGCCGGGGGCAGGCGCGACCAGGGCCGGGGCGTCGGGCAACAGGAGGCGGGGAGGGAGGGCACCGGCTGCGCCCTTCATGGTCGACACGCGCGGAAACTAGGGGCAAAAGGCGAACAAGGCCAGCTTTGGCAAGGGGTTCTCTCAAAGATGACGTCCGCGCAAGGACGCAGGGGCTGACTTGCCGCTGCGGCGCGTTGACCGGGCGCGCCGGCGCTGGCAAGGGGGCTGGCATGACCGCCGATTCATCGCTCCGCACCGTCAAGGCCTGGCCCTTCGAGGAAGCCGCCAAGGTCGCCGATCGCATCGCGCAGGCCGGGAAATCGGTGGCGCTGTTCGAGACGGGCTATGGACCCTCGGGGCTGCCGCATATCGGCACCTTCGGCGAGGTGGCGCGCACCACCTGGGTACGGCAGGCCTTCGAGCGGATGACCGGGCTGAAGGGCAAGCTAATTGCCTTCTCGGACGACATGGACGGGCTGCGGAAGGTGCCGGACAACGTCCCCAACGGGGACATGCTGCGGCAGCATCTCGGCAAGTCGCTGACTGCCATTCCCGATCCCTTCGGCACGCATGAGAGCTTCGGGCACCACAACAACGCCCGGCTGCGCGCCTTCCTGGACGCCTTCGGCTTCGAATACGAGTTCGCCTCGGCCACCGACTACTACAGGTCCGGCCGGTTCGACGCGGCGCTGCTGCGGATGCTGGCGGTGCATGAGGAGGTGCGGCAGGTGATCCTGCCGACGCTGGGGCCTGACCGGCGCGCGACCTATTCGCCCTTCCTGCCCGTGCATCCCCGGACTGGCGTGGTGATGCAGGTGCCGATGGAGGAGGTGCGGCCGCAGGACGGCACCGTTGTCTGGCGCGACCCGGAAACGGGCGAGCGCTTCGAGACGCCGGTGACGGGCGGGCACGTCAAGGCGCAGTGGAAGGCCGACTGGGCGATGCGCTGGTTCGCGCTGGGCGTCGATTACGAGATGTCGGGCAAGGACCTGATCGACAGCGTGCGGCTTTCCTCGCAGATTTGCCGGGTGCTGGGCAGCGAGCCGCCGGTGGGCTTCACCTATGAACTGTTCCTCGACCAGGGCGGGCAGAAGATCTCGAAGTCCAAGGGCAATGGGCTGACCATTGAGGAATGGCTGCGCTACGCGCCGCCGGAAAGCCTAGCCTACTTCATGTACCAGGCGCCGGGGCGGGCGAAGCGGCTCTATTTCGACGTCATTCCGCGGGCGACGGACGAGTATCTCACCTTCCGGGAGAAGCTGCGCGCCAACCCCGATCCGGCCAACCCGGACTGGCACATCCATGGCGGCGAGGTGCCCAATACGCCGGAGCCGCCGCTGACCTTCGGCATGCTGATGAACCTCGCCACCGTCTCGGCGGCGGATACGCCGGAGCGGCTGTGGAAGTTCGTCCGCAATTACGCGCCCGAGGCCACGCCGGAGACGCAGCCGCTGCTGGCGCAGCTCGTCGGCTATGCGGTGGCCTATTCGCGCGACTTCATCCTGCCCGGGCTGAAGCCGCGTGCGCCGACGGCCGAGGAGCGGCCCTGCTTCGTGGCGCTGGTGGAGATGCTGCGGGAGCATCAGGCGGAGATCGAGGCGCTGCCGCACGGGTTGCCGCAGGCGGAGCGCATCCAGACGCTGGTCTATGACGCCGGGCGACGAGAGCCCTTCATCCAGATTCAGAAGGACGGTTCGCCGGGCGTGGCGCGGGGATGGTTCAACGCGCTGTATCAGGTGCTGGTAGGGGCTGATCAGGGGCCGCGCTTCGGCTCGCTGGCGGCGGCCTATGGCGTGCCGGAGACCATCCGGCTGATCGAGGAGGCGCTCGCCCGGCCGCCGGAAGCGGCCCAGGCGGAGACGAGCCCGGCGTGAAGGGCATGCTCAGCGCGCTGCGCCGGCACGGGGCCACCGTCTTCGGCCTGTTGCTGCTGGTGGGCGCGCTCTATGTGGTGCAGCGCGAGGTGCGCCACCTCTCCATGGCCGAGATCGGCGAGGCGCTGGCCGCGATGCCGGCCAGCTCACTGTGGATCGCGGGCGGGTGGACCGTGCTGGCCTATGGGGTGCTGACCATCTACGACCGGCTCGGCTCGGTCTATGCGGGACGCCCGGTGAGCTATTCGCGCACCTCGCTGGCCTCCTTCTGCGCCTATACCCTGGCGCACAATCTCGGCTTCGCCGCGGTGTCAGGCGCGGCCGTGCGCTACCGCTTCTACGCCGCCTGGGGTCTGACGCCGGCCGAGATCGCCAAGGTCATCGCCTTCACCAGCCTCACCTTCGGGCTGGGCGGCATGGCCCTGGGCGGTGCAGTGCTGATCTGGGAGCCGGAGGTGCTGCCCTGGGTCGCCGCCAACCTGCCGCACTGGGCCATGCGCGGCCTGGGCGTGGCGCTGATCGGGGTGGTGGCGAGCTATATCCTGCTCTCGCGCTTCGTGCCGCATTTCACGATCTTCGGGCACCGGATCGACCTGCCGGGCTTCCGCATGGCCTGCATGCAGACGGTGTTGGCGGGGGTAGATGTCGCGGTCACCGCGATGATCTTCTACGCCCTCCTGCCGCCGGCAGAGGGGCTGAGCTTTCCCCGCTTTGTCGGTATCTATCTCGCGGCCTATGCGGCCGGGCTGGCGGCCAATGTGCCGGGTGGGCTCGGCGTGTTCGACAGCGCGGTGCTGATCGGGCTGCAGCCCTATGTGCCGGCGCCGCAGGTGATCGGCGCGCTGCTGCTGTTCCGCTTCTTCTACTACATCATCCCGTTGTTCCTGGCGGGGGCACTGTTCGCCGGCTTCGAGCTGAACCAGCGGCGGCATCTGCTTGGCCGCTTCGGCGCCGAGTCGCAGGTGACGGATGCGCTGGAGGGGCCGGCGCTGGCCGGGCTCTCGGGGCTGGCGGGGGTGGCGCTGCTGTTCATCGGCGCGCTGCCGGCGCGCGGCTCGCCGCTGGCGGAATGGGCGGGGGAGTGGGCGGCGCTGGCCAGCCATTTCGCCGCCTCGCTGATCGGCTCGCTGCTGCTGGTTGTGGCCTATGGGATGGTGCGGCGGCTGCGCATCGCCTGGGTCTCCGGCATCATGCTGCTGATGCTGGGCGGCATCGTGACGCTGCTGCGCGGCGAGCCCTGGTTCGTGCCGGTGGGGTTCCTGGCGCTGGCGGGCGTGCTGGCCTGCATCCGCACCGCCTTCTACCGCGACGCGCGGCTGACCGGCGAGCCGCTGACCACCAGCACGCTGGTGCCCCTGGCGGCGAGCGTTGTGGCGGCGCTGATCCTGGCGCAGATCGCCTGGCGGGGGCCGGTGGCCGACAATCCCTGGTGGGCGGTGCCCTTCTCGGAGGAGACGCCGCACACGCTGCGCTTCGCCGTGGGGCTGTGCGGCGTGCTGATGCTGGTGGCGGTGCTGCGGCTGCTACGGCCGGCGCGCATCCGCGTGCCGGCCTACGATCTCGCCACCCGGGCGCGGCTGGCGGCGCTAGGCGCGCGCACGCCGCGCCAGGCGGATGGTGCCATCTTCGCCGAAGGGGGAAGGGGGGCAGGGTTCGCCTTCGTCCGGCGCGACTCGGTGTGGATCGGCATCGGGGACCCGGCGGGCGAGCAGGATGCCCGGATCGCCGCGCTCTGGCGCTTCCGGGATCTCTGCGAGCGCAATGGCGTGGCCCATGCCTTCTGGCAGGTTGGGCCGGAGCTGCTGCGCGCCTATGAGGATACCGGCCTGGCAGCGGTGCCGCTGGGTGACGGGCGCTTCCTGGTCTGCCGGGCCGAGGGCGACCCGCAGCGCCTGCTGGAGGCGCTGAAGGCGGGACGCTGACCGGCTACTGGCTGGCCCAGACGATCCGGTGCATCCAGGTGATCTCCGAGAGATCGAAGCTGTAGTTCGGATGCGCCGGGTTGAGGCTGGCCAGCTCGATCCGCCGGGCGGACTGCCGGATCAGTTCCTTCGCCATCACCTCACCCCGGTTGGTGCGGGCCACCACGCGGTCCCCGCGCCGGACTGGCGAGCTGGGTGAGACGATGATCAAGTCCCCGTCGCGGAACACCGGCTCCATGCTCTCGCCGGAAATCTCCAGCGCATAGGCGTTGGGGTCGGTGAATTCGGGCGTGCTGATCTCGTCCCAGCCGCCGCCGACAGGATAGCCCCCATCATCGAAGAAGCCTTCGCTGCCGGCCTGGGCGAGGCCGATCAACGGGATGCGCCGGCCTGGAGGAATGCGGCCGACGCTGTTGAGCGTGGGGGCGCCGCTGACCAGTGAGGCGAAGCTCTCCATGTCGGCGCCGGTGGCGGAGAGGATTTTCGCGATGCTCTCGGTCGAGGGCCAGCGGGCGCGGCCGTCGCTGCCGACGCGCTTGGAGGGGTTAAAAGCCGTAGGGTCCAGCCCCGCCTTGCGGGCAAGACCAGAGGGCGAGAGGCCATGCTCGGCCGCCAGAGCATCCACCGCCCGCCAGATGTCGTCATGACGCATGGGCGGATTATCCTAGGAGATTGGTCGGGAAGCAATAGGAAGATCATCACAGATAGGTGTTGACGCCTATAAATCGAAACGTAATGATTGGCGCCGCTGCAACCACAAGGCGAACTTCTCCATGACTGCGCTCCGCCGTTCCTCTGCCTCCCCCGTTCTCGCCAGCATGGCCAAGATGGAGCCTTTCGGCAGCGCCGAAGAGGCTTGGCTCTGGACCATGGCGGCCCTGGTGGCGCGCCGCGACGGCGCCCGCGTCGTCGCCGGGGCCGGCCGCGTCCAGCGACCCTGTGAGCCGGACGACGTGGTGAAGTGCCTGGACCGACTCTATCGCCAGCGGCGGATCGACCTGGTGCATGCCCGCATCATGCGCATCTGGGGTGAGCGCGGCACGGCGCCTGACCCCCGCTCTGCCCGCGAGAAGGCCGATTGGCGCATCTGGAACGAGGCCATGCAGCGGCTCGACTGGCCGCTGCGGATGAAGGGAATCGTGGTGGGAGCGGCAATGCCGCTGCCGGCCAGCGAGGAGGTGGTGGTGGCGCTGCAGGGGCGGTTTCCGGAATGAGCGCGCCGCGGCGGATCTCGGGTGCAGCGCCCCGCATCGCGCCGCGTCACGCTCTCGCCGAGGGTGAGCAGCGGGTCTGGATCGGCTTTGGCGGCCGGGCGGACCGGCTATGGCTGCGGCTGCTGCGCCCGGGGTTCCGGCATTGCTTCGCGGTGCTGGGCGACGCGCGTGGATGGACGGTGGTGGAGCCGCTTTCCGGCCGGTTGCTGGTCTCGCGGCCGGAGTTGAGCCCCGAATTCGACCTGCCGGGCTTCTACCGGCGCGCGGGGCTGGAGGTGCTGGGTCCGTTCCAGCCGGGCGGGCCCTTCTGCGGCGTTCTGCCGGGAATTCTGCCCTATTCCTGCGTGGCCGTGTGCCGTGCGCTGCTCGGGGAAGGGGCGCCGCGCGCCCTGACGCCCCGTGGCCTGTTCCGCCGGTTGCAGAAATTTACGGTAGTAGGAAAAAAATCCTTGACGATGCCGAATGCGACCGGTAAGAAAGTCCTCGTCAACGGGTGAGTTGCGCCCGCTGATCTCCTCCCGATCCCCCTGACTGCGCGGGCCCGTCCGGAACACTCCGGACGGGCCCGCGGCTTTTTGGGGCGACTTTTCCGCCAAACCGAAAAGGAGCCGCACGCGCATGGGTGGCCTGTTCCGCGCCCCGAAGCCGGTGGTCGTGACCGCGACCGAGCCGGTCGCCTCCCCGCCCGCCGGGCCGAACCCCGATGCCGCCGAGCAGACCGCCCGGACGGAGAACCAGGAGCGCTCCCGCCGCGGCCTTGCCGGCACCATCGCCACCTCCGCGCGGGGCGTGTTGGAGCCGCTGCCGCCGGGTCTCGCCGGGGCCCGCAAGACGCTGCTCGGGGAGTGAGGCCGATGACCCTCTCGCCCGAGATCATCCTGGGGCGCCACAGCGCCGCGCGGGAACGCCGCCGGCCCTGGGAGAGCGTCTGGCAGGAATGCTACGACCACGTCCTGAACGGGACGCCCGGCAGCGGCGGCCCGGCGCTCTATGACGCGACCGCGCCAGATGCCGCCGAGCAGCTCGCCGCCAGCCTGTTGGCGGAGCTGACGCCGCCCTGGTCCCGCTGGTTCGGGCTGGTGCCGGCCGAGTCGCTGGCCAATGGCCCGGACGGCGCGGCCGCCGCCAAGGCGCTGGAAGCCGCGGCGGAGACGCTGCAGGGGCATCTCGACCGCTCCAACTTCGCGCTGGAGATGCACCAGGCGCTGCTCGACCTGGTGGTCGCCGGGACCGGCGTACTGCTGGTCGAGGAGGCGCCGGCCGGCGGGCTCTCGGCGCTGCGCTTCACCGCCGTGCCACTGCGCGACGCGGTGCTGGAAGAAGGGCCGACCGGCCGGCTCGACACCGTCTATCGCTGCGTCGCGCTCGATGCGGCGGCGATCCAGGCGCGCTACCCGGAGGCGGAGTTGCCGGCGGCGCTGCTCGCCGGTGGTGATGACGGTGAGGCGCCGCGCCGGCACCGCGTCGTCGAAGCCGTCTGGCCGGAGCGGACGGGCAGCGGCTACCTCGCCGTGCTCGACCATGACGGGCAGGCGGTGCCGCTGGTCTTCGGGCGCTTCCTGGAAAGCCCCTTTATCGCCTTCCGCTGGATGAAGGTGCCAGGCGAGGTCTATGGCCGTGGCCCGGTGATGAAGGCGCTGCCGGACATCCGCACCGTCAACAAGGTGGTGGAACTGGTGCTGAAGAACGCCTCCATCGCCGCCACCGGCATCTGGCAGGCGGAGGATGACGGGGTGCTGAACCCCGCCACGGTGCGGCTGGTGCCGGGCGCCATCATTCCGAAGGCGCCGGGCTCCTCCGGGCTGACGCCGCTGGCGGCGCCGGGCGACTTCGACGTCTCGCAGCTGATGCTGGACGACCTGCGCGGACGCATCCGCAGCGCGCTGCTGGCCGACCGGCTGACCGCGCCGAAGGACGCGCGGATGACCGCCACGGAAGTGCTGGAGCGCAGCGCGGAGACGGCGCGGCTGCTCGGCGCGACCTATGGCCGGCTGCAGGCCGAGCTTCTGACGCCGCTGGTCGGCCGCTGCCTCAGCATCCTGCGGCGGCGCGGCGAGGTGCCGCCGCTGCTGCTGGACGGGCGTGAGGTGCGGCTGACCTACCAGTCCCCGCTGGCCCGCGTGCAGGGCCGCGCCGATGCGGCGAACACGCTGCTGTTCCTGCAGGCGGTGGCGGCGCTGGGTCCGCAGGCGGCGGCGCAGCTCGACCTGACCGCCGCCACCCGACACCTGGCCCGCACGCTCGCCGCGCCGGCCGGGATCCTAATCCCACCCAAGGAGTGACGCTCCGCATGTCCGAGAACTTGCTTGAGGCCGCGATGGCGGAGGGCGCCGCGCCGGCGCCGGCCGAGGAAATCCCGGAGAAGTTCCGGGACCCGGAGAGCGGCGCCCTGCGCGTGGAGGCGCTGCTGCGCTCCTATCGTGAACTGGAGAAGCGCCTCTCCCAGCGCTTCGCGCCGCCCGGCCCAGATGCGCCGGAGGAGGAGCGCGCCCGCTTCCGCCGCGCCATCGGCGTGCCCGATGCGCCGGAGGAGTACACCGTGGAGCCGAAGCACGAGATGTGCGGCTCCGACCCGGAAATCAACAAGCGTCTGCACGAGGCGGGATTCACCTGCCAGCAGGTGCAGCTCGTCTATGACCTCGCGGCCGAACGGCTGCTGCCGCTGATCGCCGAGGCGGCGGCCGACTACGAGGCGCAGAAGCAGGTGGGGCGGCTGGCGCAGGAGTTCGGCGGCGAGGAGCAGTTCCGCCGCATCGCGCCGCAGATCGCCGCCTGGGGCCGCGCCAACCTGGCGCCGGGTGTCTTCGAGGCGCTCTCCACCACCGCCGAGGGCGTGCTGGCGCTGCACCGCATGATGGCGAAGAGCGAACCGAGCCTGGCGCGCAATGCCGCGCCCGCTGAGGCGCTGGACGAGCAGGCGCTGCGCAAGATGATGCGCGACCCGCGCTACTGGCGCTCGCGCGAGCCCGAATACGTCAAGCGCGTGACCGAGGGCTTCAAGCGCCTGTTCGGCCAGGGCTGACGCGTCGCCGGAACGCCGGCGGCCTCGCCTTCCATCTGTTTTCCGCCGTGGCGCAACCCGCGTTTCCGGGTGCCGCGGCGCGCCCATCGCTCCGGCCCCATGCGGGCAACCGGGGCGCCGGGCCGAGCCCATCCCCCCATTCCGTCTCTCCTGAAGGAAATCGGCATGTCCGCTTCCATCGACCAGGTCTTCACGAAGCAGTTCCAGTCCGAAGTGCATGACGCCTACCAGCGCCAGGGCAGCAAGCTGCGCCCGACCGTGCGCAGCAAGACGGATGTGCGCGGCGCCTCCACCGTGTTCCCGATCGTCGGCCGCGGCATCGCGGCGGCGAAGGCGCGCAACGGCGCGGTGCCGGTGATGAACCTCTCGCACTCCAACGTGGAGTGCTTCCTGCAGGACTACTACGCCGGTGAGTGGATCGACCGGCTCGACGAGCTGAAGACGAACATCGACGAGCGCCAGGTGGTCGCCAGCGCCGGCGCCTATGCGCTGGGCCGCAAGACCGACGAGCTGATCATCGCCGCGCTCGACACCGCCACCCACGAGGCGGTGGGGACCGCGCCGGGCACCGGCGACACTGACGGGCTAACCAAGGCGAAGGTGCTGATGGCCTTCGAGATGCTCGGCGCCGCCGACGTGCCGGATGACGGCAATCGCTTCGCCATTGTCGGCTGGAAGCAGTGGAGCGAGCTGCTGCAGATCGAGGAGTTCGCCAACGCCCAGTATGTCGGCGACGACGACCTGCCCTGGAAGGGCACGCAGGTGAAGCGCTGGCTGGGCGCAACCTGGATGCCGCATTCCGGTCTGACCAAGAGCGGCAACATGCGTTTCTGCTACTTCTACCATAAGACCGCCATCGGCCATGCCGTGGCGCAGGAAGTGGTGACCGACATCACCTGGCACGGCGACCGTGCCGCCTACTTCGTCAACAACATGATGAGCCAGGGCGCGGTGCTGATCGACGCGGCCGGTGTCGTGCGGATGCGCGCTGCCGAGTAAGCGAACAAAGTGCGGGGGAAGGAATTCCCCCGCACCCCCTTCTTTCTTTTGTCAGTTTCGGCGTGGCCTGTGAGCGGATGCAGGAACTGACAGAAAAAAGATGGGGGTCTGGGGGAACTCATTCCCCCAGCCTTCCTGCAACCTTCCGGGAGTTCCGACCGATGGCGCTGTCCGCCCTCGTCCTCTGCTCGCGCGCGCTGCTGAAGATCGGTGCGCAGCCCATCGCCTCCTTCGATGAAGGCACCGCCGAGGCAGAAGTGGCGGCGCATCTCTATCCGCTGGTCTGCGACGCGCTGCTCTCCGCCCATCCCTGGTCCTTTGCGACCGGGCAGATGGAACTGCCGCGGCTGGTGGAGACGCCGCATGCCGACTACGCCTACGCCTATCAGCTGCCGCCTGACTTCCTGCGGGTGCTCTCCGCCGGGGATGGCGGCCGTGGGCGCGGGCTGGAGTACCGGCTGAACGAGAACCGGCTGCACACCAATGCGCCGCAGGTGACGCTGACCTATTTGTTCCGGCCTGCGGAGAGTGGCTTTCCCGCCTTCTTCGCGTCGGCGCTGGTGGCGCGGCTGGCAGCCGAATTCTGCATTCCCCTGACCGAGAGCTCCTCGCGCACGGAGATGTTGCACCGGCTGGCGGAAGCGGAGTTCCGCCGCGCGCGCCTTGCCGACAGTCAGCAGAATACGGCGCGGGCGGTGGAGGACTTCCCGCTGATCGCCGCGAGGGGATGAATCATGGCAGGTGATCGCAGCACCAAGACGAGCTTCACCGCCGGCGAGCTGAGCGACCAGCTGCTTGGCCGCGGCGACCTGCGTGCCTTCGAGAACGGCGCACGGCGGCTGCGCAACGTGTTCATCCAGCCCACCGGCGGTGTGATGCGGCGGCCGGGGTTGCGGCATGTGGCCATGCTGCCTGGTGCGGCCCGGCTGATCGCCTTCGAGTTCAACACCGAGCAGACCTATCTGCTGGTGCTGACGGACCAACGGCTGCAGGTCTTCATGGGTGACATCGAGGTCGCCAGCCTCGGTGCGCCCTGGACGGCGGCGATGCTCGACCAGATCGCGCATACCCAAAGCGCCGATACCCTGCTGCTGCTGCATCCCGACATGCCGCCGCAACGGGTGACACGCAGCAGCCACACCGCCTGGAGCATGACGGCCTGGCCCTGGGTAGCGGAGCCCTTCTTCCGCTTCGCCTCGCCGGAGATGACGCTGGCCGCCAGCGGCACAAGTGGCAACGTCATGCTGACCACCAGCGTCGCCTTCTTCCAGCCCGGCCATGCCGGGGTGCGGTTGCGGCTGCGCGGCAAGCGGCTGCGGGTGACGGCGGTTCTCTCGGTCACCAGCGCCAGCGCACAGGTCGAGGATGCGCTGACGGATGCCACGGCCAGCAACGACTGGAGCGAGGCAGCCTTCAGCCCTGTGCGCGGCTGGCCGGTCTGCGCCTGTTTCCATCAGGACCGCCTGGTGCTCGGCGGCGCGCGCGATCTGCCCAACCGGCTCTGGCTCTCGCGCTCCGGCGACCTGTTCAACTTCGACCTCGGCACCGGGCTGGATGACCAGGCGATCGAGTTCGGCCTGCTCTCCGACCAGGTGAACGCCATTCGCGCCGTCTTTTCCGGGCGGCACCTGCAGGTTTTCACCTCGGGGGCCGAATGGATGGTGACGGGCGATCCGATGACCCCGGCCTCCATTCAGTTGCACCGGCAGACGCGCATCGGCTCGCCCGTCAACCGCATCATCCCACCGGTGGATGTGGACGGCAGCACCATGTTCGTCGCGCGCTCGGGGCAGGCGGTGCATGAATACGCCTATACCGACGTGCAGCAGGCCTATCAGGCGAATGACCTGGCGCTGGTCGCGCGGCATCTGGTGGATACGCCGCTGTCGATGGCCTATGACCAGACGCGCCGCCTGCTGCACGTGGCGATGGCCGGCGGCTGGCTGGCCACGCTGACGCTCTATCGTGCCGAGCAGGTGACCGCCTGGACCCGCCAGGACACCGATGGCGCATTCCGGGCGCTGGCGGAGATCGACGGCACCATCTGGTGCGTTGTCGAACGGAATGGATCGCCGCGGCTGGAGCGTTTCGATGACGGCCTTGCCGTGGATGCGGGCCTGACCGGCAGCGACGCCGCGGAGCGCACGCATTGGAGCGGCCTCAGCCACCTGGCAGGGCGCAGCGTGCAGGTGGTGGCAGATGGCGCACCCCGTGGCAGTGCTGCCGTCGCCAATGGCGCGGTGAATATTGAGCCCGGTGCTTTCGCGGTGCAGGTCGGGCTCGGCTACAGCCATGTCATCGAGCCGCTGCCGCCGCAACTGGTGAGCGCAGGAGGGACGCGCAGCGGGCCGATCCGTCTGCTCTCCATCGGCTTCCGGCTGCTGGAGACGGCCTCCCTGACCGTGGATCTGGGGCGCGGGCTGCAGACGGTGCCATTCCGACGCATGGACACACCGCTGCTGGACGCCGCGCCGCCGCGCTTCACCGGCGACGTCACGTTGCGCGCCTTCGGCTGGCGGCGTGACACCATGCTGCCGCTCTGGCGGATCGAGGGCGATACGCCGCTGCCCCTCACGCTGCTTTCCGTCACCACCGAGACGAGGATGACCGACTGATGGCCCAGCTTGCCCCCATCGCCACCCTGGTCGGCACGGGCGCTTCGCTCTACGGCACCGTGCGCCAGGGCCAGGCGCAGGCCGCCCAGGCCAAGGCGCAGCAGCAGCAGCAGGCGGAGGCACTCACCGCGCGGCAGCAGCAGCTCGCCGCCCAGCAGGAAAGCGAGGCGCGCGGCCGGCAGGACCGGCTGGAGCGCACCGTCGCCTCGACCCGCGCGCGCCTCGCCGCCTCCGGCATCAGCCCCGACCAGGGCTCAGCCGGCGCCATCACGGCGGGGCTGGAGCGCGATGCCGCCGAGGCGGCGCAGGACAGCAACGACGCTTTCGCCGCGCGGATGTCGGCGGGCCGCTCCTCGCTGCTCAACAGCGACGGCTCGCTGACCACGTGGCTGCGCGCCGGCAACAGCTTTGGCGGGGCGCTGCGCTCGCTGCTGGACTAGTACGGCGCGCCGCGCCTCCCTTCAGGGCTGCAGGCATTTTCCGTGAGCGCGAGGGAACGGGAAATGCTGCGGCGCGTCCGCGGCCGCCCGGCCGTCCCGTTTCCCCTTCCGCATGAGAGACCCGCATGGCCGAGCATATCCGCATCGGCGACGTCGCGCCGCGTGTGCATTACGTGGCGGATGGCGCGCAGACCGTCTTCATCTATCCGTTCCCCGTCTTCGAGACTGCCGATCTAGAGGTCCGCCTGGATGGCGTCGTGCAGTACGACGGCTTCATCATCACCGGTGCCGGCGAGTCAGGCGGCGGCAGGGTGGTGTTTGCCGTGCCGCCCGCTGCCGGCCGGCAGCTGCTGATGCGGCGCGTGATGGTGATCGAGCGCGTCACGGACTTTCAGCCGAACGGCGTGCTGCGAGCCAAGACGCTGAATGACGAGATGGACAGGCAGGTCGCTTCGCTGCAGGAGATGCGCGAGAGCCTGGCGGGTGCCATCCGGACCGATCCGGGGGACCTGCCGGCGACGCTGGTGCTCCCCGCCCGCAACGGCCGCGCCAACCGGCTGCTCGGCTTCGACAGCGTCGGCAACGTCACCGCCCTGCCACGTGACCCCGTGCTGCTCGCGCCGTTCGGCGGGGCCATTCCGCGCACCATCGAGGACAAGCTGGCGGAGCGGCTCTCCGCACGCGACTTCGGCGCAACCGGCGATGGCGTCACCGATGACGGGCCGGCACTGCAGGCGGCGATGAATGCCGCCGCTGCCTCTGGCAAGCATCTTGTCATCGGCGAGGGGATGCACCGTACCACCATTCCGCTGATGCTGCCTGGCGCTGCTGCGGGGCTGACGATGCGCGGCAGCATCCTCTACGCGGGCCCTGGCGGCGTGACGGCGCTGACCCTGGGCGACGGTGCCGCCGCGCGGAACCAGGCCAAAATTTATCAGGGCCTGCGCGTGCTGCGCGCCACCATCACCGACTGGCTGGACGAGCGCGACATCGGCATCCTGCTGCGCAACCTCGATGCCTCCGTGGCCGAAATCCGCCAGGTGGAAGGCTTCACCATCGGCGCGCGGACCGAAGGCGTGGAACTCGGCTTCGAGGATTGCACGCTGTATCTCGGCCGCTTCGTGAACAACCGCATCGGCCTGGACGTGCACACGGCGACCGCCGCGGGCTGGAACAATTCCGTGCGTTATATCGGCGGGCATTTCGCCAACAGCGCCAGCACCAATCCGGCGCGCGACCGCTTCGGCGTGCGATTCTCCTGCGCGCCGGGGGCCTATCCGCGCCACAACGCACATTTCTTTACCGGACCAGCCTTCGAACTGCAGCGCCAGGGCAGCCCGGGCACCGTGGCTGCCATTCCCTTCCTGCTGGAAGCAGGCGACGAGCGTGGCATCATCGCCCGCGGCGTGAGGATGGAGCAGTGCAGCCCTTATGTGGCGCGGCATGCCGGTGGCGCGAATGACTGCCTCTACGAGGTGGTCTATGTCGGCACCTATGCCTTCACCGGAGCCGAGGTCGAGTACACGACCGCTGCGACGCGCGCCGGCGGCACGGTGATTCCGCTTCACCAGGCCGGCGCGGCGCAGGGTACGCCGCGACTGGTGGCGGCGGCCGAGAATGTGCGCCAGCGCGCCTTCCGCCAGACCATCGACAGCGGCGACGGCATCGGCTTCGAGCAGATGGCGGTGCTGTCGGGCAACCCGGCGGGACCGCCGGCGACGCTCGCGGGCTTCGCTTTCGCGGGCCTGTCGCAGTTCGTGCTGAACCCCGACAGCGTGGGCCTGCCGACCAGCCGTGCACTGGCCTTCGTGGTCGACTGCAGCGTCTGCAAGGAGTTCTTCATCGCGGCGGAGGGGGCGCAGCTGCGGCCCGTGGTCATGCAGTTCGATGGCAACGAGGCCGTGCTTGGCCCGGCCAGCCCGGCCCTGTTCTCCAACATGAACGCGGTCTGGGCAGGCAGCCCCTCCTTCTTCTGGGAAGGCAATGCGGACCTCGACAGCCTGACGGGAGGGCTGCCGATCAACCGCCTGCAGCGCGTCACCCTGCACAGCGGTGCCCGCTTCGCCGCGATCGGCGTGCGGGGCGGCAGTGCGAACGCCATTCTGAAGGCGCTGCGGCTCTACTGCTCGCCGCTCCATGCGCCCGCCTTGATCTATGGTGGCAACCGGAAATGGGGCACGCGCGAATACGGCGCAACCGATACTGGATGGGTGGTGCCGGGCCTGGCTGCTGGTGCCAGCACCACGCGCGATGTCACGCTGCCCGGCGTGCGGCAAGGCGACTTTGTTCAGGCCAGCTTCGCCAAGAGCAGTGGCTTCCAGAGCGGCGGCGTGGTCTTCCATGCTTCTGTCGGCGGCACGGCCGGCGCCGACCAGGTGCGGGTGACGGCACAGAATGTCAGCGGCGGCAGCATCACGGTGGATGCCGGGACGCTCAATGTCCGCGCCGTGAAGCCGAGGCTGTGACAATGGCCCTTCCGCTGCACCAGGCCGGCGGCGCATGGGCGGTGGCACCATGAGCCGGCGGGAGGTGGTCGCGCCAGAAGACCTGCACCCCGCCATCCGACGCGTGATCGAGGACTACAACACCTTCGTCGCGCACGGGCCGGCGCCTGGCACCCATGACGACGCCAAGGCCTTCGCCGCGCATCATGCTGCGGCGAAGTCGGCGCTCGCGCATCTGGAGCATCTGCTGAAGCTCGCCCGCACCGCCGGTGCGGGGGAGGAGGAGACCGGCCTCGCCCAGGCTGCCGCGCTGCTGCGCCAGGCGCGCGGCGCACTGGCCGCGGAGCCCCCCACCGAGGAGGAGTGCGACGCCGATGACGGACCGTCCGGCTGACCTGACGGAGTTCGTCTGGATCTGGAACAACATGGCAGGGCAGGGCACGCCTTCCGTGCACCGCCGCATCTTGCGATGGCTGGAAGCGCGGCGCGAGGCCGGCGATCGCCGGCTGCTGCTGATGGCCTTCCGTGGCTGCGGCAAGTCCACGCTGGTCGGGCTCTATTGCGCCTGGCTGCTGTTCCGCTGGCCGGAGACGCGCATCCTGGTGGTGGCGGCGGACCATGCGCTCGCCACCAAGATGGTGGGCACGGTGCGGCGCATCGTGGAGCGCCATCCGCTGTGCCGGCCGCTGGTGCCGTCCTCGCCGGAGGCCTGGGCGGTGGACCGCTTCACCGTCAACCGGCAGGGCGCGCTACGCGATCCATCCATGCTGGCGGCGGGGCTCGGCGGCAACATCACGGGCCTGCGGGCCGACGTCATCATCTGCGACGACGTCGAGGTCGCCGGCAATTGCGACACACCGGGCAAGCGCGCGGAACTGCGCGAGCGGCTGGCGGAGACAGAGTTCATCCTGACGCCGGGCGGCACGATCCTCTATGTCGGTACGCCGCATTGCGCGGAAAGCCTTTACCTGCATCCGGACGAGGGTGAGGCCTATCTCGCTGGCTATAGTCGCCTGCGCATTCCGCTGCTGGATGGCGCCGGACGCAGCGTCTGGCCGGAGCGCTTCGCGACACCGCTGGTGGCGCAGATGCGCGAGCGGGTCGGGCCGATCCATTTCGGGCGGCAGATGTTGCTGCGGCCGGTGGCGAGCGGCGCGGCGCGGCTCGATCCGGCGCAGATCATCCGCTACGAGGAGGAGACCGACTACCAGGAGGCGCAGGGACGGCCGGTGCTGCGGCTGCTCGGGCGCCGCATGGTCTCGGGCGGCGGCTTCTGGGACCCGGCCTATGGGCGGCCGGGTTCGGGCGACGGCAGCGTGCTGGCCGCCACTTATGCCGATGCCGAGGGCAACCACTACTTGCACCGGCTGAGCTACCTGACGCATGAGCCGGGTGGTGCGGAGGACCCGGCGACGCAGCAATGCCAGCGGGTGGCCCGCATCGCGCGCGAGCTGCTGCTGCCGGTACTGCGCGTGGAGACCAATGGCATCGGCCGCTTCCTGCCCGCCATCCTGCGGCGGGAGCTGGCGCGCGCAGGGGTGCCCTGCGCGGTGGTCGAGCAGCACAGCCACCGGCCGAAGCAGGAGCGCATCCTCGCCGCGCTCGACCCGGTGCTGGCGGCGCGGCGGCTGCACGCGCATGCGCAGGTGTTCCGCACGCCCTTCCCGACCGAGATGGCGGAGTGGAAGCCGGACACGGCGGGCACGCGGGACGACGCGCTGGACGCGTTGGCTGGCTGCCTGCTGGCGGAGCCCGTTCGGCTGCCTGGTGCGCCGCCGGCGCCGCGCGGCATTGGCTGGCGCGGGATCACCTAACGGCACGCCTGCCATGCAGATTCTCAAACCGGCCACAGGAAGGAGCCGCGATAGCGGGTAGCCTATCCGTCCGTGCTTTTGATCGGACGCAAAACGGTAGGCCGGAGCATGTCGGTGCTTATATGCATGTTGTGCCGGATTCGACGAACGGAGGCATTGGTTTCGGCCGCTTCGGATCGGCGGGGCCGCCGCCGCCCGGCGGCAGCTCGTTCATCTTCATCGCGCGCAGGCGTGATCCCCTGGAAGGCTTCAGCCAGCGCGAGATGCCGCTGGAGGACGAGAACGGCTTCTCTGGGCCAAGGCGAAGCTTCGGCAACGCCCCCTCATGGGCGCCCTCACTGCAGCGGCATCACCAACCCTGAGACGCTCCAGCGACTCACCCTTCGGGGCATCCTCAGGGCGATGCGCATGATAGGGCGGGAAGGAAGCCAGGGCTCCTCTCTCGGGATAGGCGAATTTCTGCCCCAGAATGTTCACTTTTTGTTGACTCATTCGCAGGGTGTGCCCTAGGCTCCGCTCGTCAACGGCCGAACTGCGTCCGCTGACCATCTCAGGCCGCGGGCCTGCTCCTCAGCACTTCTCGCTCATGCCGCGCCTCACCCTCCGGGGTGATGCGGAAACGGCCGTCTGCCTGCTGTGCCGCCAGCCCCATTCCAGTCAGGCGATGCAGGCAGGGGCCATCCTTCAGCCCGTCCGGGCGACCGAGCGCGCCGCTCAGCTCCAGCCGATGCAGGGCGGAGCGGCAGCAGGTCTCTAGGTAGGGCTCGTTCCACATCATTCCATCGCAATCGTTTCCGGCCGGCGCCGGTGCCGCCCTCCACAGGGTGGCGCCGGCGCCGTCGTCGTTCAAGAAGGCCGAGGAGGGCCGGATGAACCCGCTTGATCTGGAACCCCAGACGCTGGCCACCGCCGTGCAGGCGCCGATGCTGGGCGTGCTGTTCTGGATGCTGCACGGGCTGCGGCGCGGCCTGCCCGACCGGCCCCTGGACTGCGCCGAGCCGCCGCGCGTCGAGAGCGACGCCCTGGCGCGCACCCGCGACGAACTGGCGGCCTTCAAGCTGGAGGTTGCCCGCACCTACGTGCCGCTCTCGCTGATCCGCGACGTGGACCAGCGACTGAGCCGGCAACTGCTCCGCATCGAGGAGAAGCTGGACGCCGTGTCCCGCGCCTCGGCCGCGACCGCCGCGCTGCAGGCCGCGCAGCGCGGCCGCGGCGCCGACGACCATCTCTGACCATCCCCCGCCCAAGAGAGACTGCCCCCATGAGCCATATCCCCCTGGCTGCCCCCGTCGCCGGCACCGGCCTCTCCGCTCAGGAAGTCCTGGCGATGACGCTCTGGGCCGAGGCCGGCACCCATCCGGTGCGTGCCATCGAGGCGCTGGCCGCCACCATCATGAACCGTGTGCGTCTGGCGGAGCAGGGTGTCGCCGCGCACTGGGGTCGGGGACTGGCGTCCATCTGCCGCGCGCCCTTCCAGTTCTCCTGCTGGAACCGCAACCACCTGCGGCACATGTTGATGCAGGCCATCCCTCCGGGCGATCCGACCCTGGCGATCTGCCGGCGCATCGCCGCGCGCGCCGCTGCCGGCACCCTGGCCGATCCGACTGGTGGGGCCACTCATGCGCATGATGCCGGCGAGCTGCCGCCCTGGGCGGTGGGCGAGGCGCCGGTGGCCGAGATTGGCGGGATGCTGTTCTACCGTCCTGCCATCCGGTAAACCCTATGGGCATGGAGCCCATCATCTACACCATGGTTCGTGACGCCGACTGGCACGAGGCCCGCGCTGGCGGTGCCTATCGCGGCAGCGCGGAGGATGCGCGGGATGGCTTCCTGCACTTCTCCACCGCGGCGCAAGTGCGGGAGAGTGCCGCGAAGCACCGCGCCGGCCAGCGCGACATTTGGCTGGTGGCGGTGGATGCGGCGGCGCTCGGCCTCGCGCTTCGCTGGGAGCCCGCCAGCGGCGGCAAGCGCCCGGGGCTATTCCCGCATCTCTATGGACCGCTGCCACTCTCCGCGGTGCGCTGGTCCATGCCGCTGCCGCTGCAGGCGGATGGCACGCACCGCTTCCCCGAAGAAATTCCCTGAAAGAAGAAGGTCGGGGGAAGGAATTCCTCCAAACCCCCGTCTTCCTTTTGCCAGTTTGCGGTCGCGCTTGTGGCCGGAGTGGCAAACCCGAAGAAAAAAAGAAGGGGGCCTGGGGGAATTCATTCCCCCAGCCTGTTTCACTCCACCCGTAGCGCCGCCCGCAGTTCGAGCGCGCCCGCCGGGTCGATCATTCCCTGCAGCCGGCCAGCGGCGAGCCGCGCATAGCGAAGCAGCAGGGACTTGCGCCGCGCCGGCGGCAACTTGTGTTCCGCCGGGTGGCGCAGCATCGCCGCATCCCCATCCTCCGCCACGATCAGCCCCACCTCCGCCGGCAGCAACTTTTGCGGGAAATCCAGGTCAACGGCGAAGTAGAGCCGGTCGCACCAGTCCCGGTACTCATGCCATTTGTTGTCCGACTGGAAGTCCCGCGCGCAGCTCTTCACCTCGATCGCGGTCAGGCCGCCATCCGGCTCCAGCGCCAGGATATCGAGCCGCCGGCCGCTCGGCAGCGGCACTTCCAGCAGAGGGGCCCAGCCCAGCCTCCCACACAGGCGGGAGGCGGCGCGGCAGACGCGTAGCGTGCGTTCAGGAGGTGAAAGCTCGGACATTGACCACTATGTTCGCTCTCCGTTCCCTCCCGCGTCAAGTCTCGACCCCTTAGGATAAGCTGATGGGCGCCGAACCTCCGTTCTGGAAGACCAAGTCGCTTGCTGCGATGAGCCGCGCTGAATGGGAGAGCCTGTGCGACGGCTGCGGCCGCTGCTGCCTGCACAAGCTGCGCGACGAGGATACCGACGAACTGGCTTGGACCGAGGTGGCCTGCCGCCTGCTCGATGGGCAGAGCTGCCGGTGCCGCGACTATGCCAACCGTCGCGCGCATGTCCCGGACTGCGTGAAGTTGACGCCGAAGCGCCTGGCCCGGATCGACTGGCTGCCGCCGAGTTGCGCATATCGTCTGGTTGCGGAGGGGCAGGATCTGCCCTGGTGGCACCCTCTGGTCTCCGGCCGCCCCGAGACGGTGCACGAGGCCGGCGCCTCGGTCAGTGGGCGGGTGGTGGCGGAGCGCGAGGCCCGCGACCTGGAGGATCATGTCGTTGATTGGCCGGGCGAGTGGCCGGCAGCAGTGAAGAAGGAGCGCGAGCCATGAGTCAGTCCGGTCCCGGTCGTCCCGAAACCATGGCGGAGCCGCTGCGCTGTCGTCCCCCCGCTGTCGCGACCGTGCAGATCGACAATGCCGAGATGCGCGCGACCCGCTGGGACTTTCCACCCGGCGCGGAGACCGGCTGGCACCGCCACGGCTACCGCTATGTCGTGGTGCCGCTCTCGGCGGGACGGATGCTGCTCGAACTGCCCGGCGGCGCCACCGCGGAGGCGGAGATCAGCCCGGGCGCGTCCTATGAGCGGCCGCCCGGCGCCGAGCACAACGTGGTCAATGCCGGCAGCACGCCCTTTAGCTTCGTCGAGATCGAACTGAAGGGCTTTCCCGGCTAGCATCCGCGCGCCACCGGGCAGTCGTGGCGCGGCCCTGTTCACCCTTCCGGTTCCTCCGGCACGGGTGTAACCACCACGGATGAAAGGCGGGATTGGTTCATTGCGGGAAACTCCAGGGCTCACAGTGATGGATTTCGGACGGCTGCTCGATGCCGCGCCGCAGCCCTACGTTGTGATGGACCCGCGATTCGCGATCGTCTGGGCCAACCGCGCCTATCTCGCCGTGACGGGACGGCGCGCCGAGGACATCCTCGGCCGCAACATGTTCGAGGCCTTTCCCTCGGGCCCGCATGATCCGGGCAGCGAAGGCACCCGCCAGCTCCGCCAGTCCCTGGAGACGGTGCTGCAGACCCGCGCCCCGCACACCATCGCGCATATCCGCTATGCCATCCCGGTGGACGGACCGAAGGGCCCGTATTTCGAGGAGCGTTTCTGGAGCGCCACCCATACGCCCGTCTTCGACGACGCGGGCGAGGTGGCCTTCATCCTGCAGCAGACCGACGACATCACCGAGATGCAGCTCCTGCGTCGCCGCACCAAGGCGGAGGGCACGGTCGGGCTGGAGGAGAGCGTCTTCCGCCGCGCGCAGGCGGTCGAGGCGGTCAACCGCGTCCTGGATGCCGAACGCGCGCATCTGCGCCGACTGGTGGAGCAGGCGCCAGCCTTCGCCGCCTTCTTGCGCGGTCCCGAGCATATCTTCGAGATCGCCAACGAGGCTTACTGTCAGCTCGTCGGGCGCGACGACCTGCTGGGCAAGCCCGTGCGGGAGGCGCTGCCCGAACTTCAGGGGCAGCCCTTCTTCGGCATTCTCGACAAGGTCTTCGCGACCGGCGAGGTCTTCAGCGCCCGCAGCATGCCGGCCCAGCTCCGCCGCCGCACGGGCGCGCAGATGGCGCAGCTTTTCCTCGACTTCGTCTATCAGCCGATCGTCGATTCCGATGGCAGCGTCTCCGGCATCTTTGTGCTGGGCTACGACGTCACCGAGCAGAAGCGCATCGCCGACGAGCTGGAACGCTATAAGGACCAGCTTGAGGACATGGTGCGCATCCGCACCCGCGCGCTGGAGGAGAGCGAGGCCGAGCGTCGCCGCACCGAGGCCGCGTTGCGCCAGTCGCAGAAGATGGAGGCCATCGGCCAGCTCACCGGCGGCGTCGCGCACGACTTCAACAACCTGCTGCAGATCCTGAGCGGCAACCTGCAGATGTTGCAGCGGAGCATCATCGCGACGGATGACAAGCGCCGGTTGGAAGCCGCGCTGAACGCGGTGGACCGCGGCGCCAAGCTGGCTTCCCAGCTGCTCGCCTTTGCGCGGCGCCAGCCGCTGGAGCCGCGCGCCGTCAATCTCGGCCGGCTGGTGCGCGACATGGACGACCTGCTCCGCCGCGCGCTCGGCGAGGCGATCGAGCTGGAGACGGTGATCGCCGGCGGCCTCTGGAACACCCTGGCGGACCCCGACCAGGTGCAGAACGCGCTACTCAACCTCGCGGTCAACGCGCGTGACGCGATGGACGGTGCCGGCCGGCTGACCATCGAAGCAGGCAACGCCATGCTGGACGAGCTTTACGCCCTCCAGCACGAGGACGTGCAGCCCGGGCAGTACATCATGCTCGCCGTGTCGGACACCGGCTGCGGCATGCCGCCCGAAGTGCTGGAAAAGGTCTTCGAGCCTTTTTTCACCACCAAGCGCGAGGGGCGCGGCACCGGCCTCGGTCTCTCGATGGTCTATGGCTTCGTCAAGCAGAGCCACGGGCACATCAAGATCTATTCCGAGCTCGGGCAGGGCACCACGGTGCGCATCTACCTGCCGCGCACCCACAGCGCCGAGGAGACGGTGCAGCCGCTCGCCATCCTGCCCGTCGAGGGCGGGCAGGAGACCATCCTGGTGGTGGAGGACGATCCGGTGGTGCAGGCCACCGTCGTCGATCTGCTGACCGATCTCGGCTACACCGTGCTGCGCAGCTCGGACGCGCAGAGCGCGCTGGACCTGGTGAAGAGCGGCGTCTCCATCGACCTGCTGTTCACCGACGTGGTCATGCCCGGGTCGGTACGGGCGCCGGATCTGGCGCGCCAGGTGCAGGTGATGCAGCCGCATGCGGCGGTGCTCTTCACCTCGGGCTATACGGAGAACGCCATCGTGCATGGTGGCCGGCTCGATCCCGGGGTGAACCTGCTCTCCAAGCCCTACCGGCGCGAGGATCTGGCCCGCAAGGTGCGCCACACCCTGAACAATCGCCGGCAGGCCCTCGCGGCCGCGGCCGCGCCACGTGTCCCGGCCCCTGTCCGCCAGCCGGCCGCAGCTGCCACCGGCGCCCGTGTCCTGCTGGTAGAGGATGATCCGCTGATCCTGATGGACAGCGAGGACATGCTGAGCAGCCTCGGCTACACCGTGATCAGCGCGCGCGACGCTCGTGGCGCCCTGCGCGAGCTGGAGCGCAACAGCTTCGACGTGCTGTTCACCGATATCGGCCTGCCCGGCCAGTCCGGCGTCGAACTGGCGCAGCAGGCCGTACAGCGCTGGCCCGGCCTGCGGGTGGTCTTCGCCTCCGGCTATGGGGCGCCGCAGCTGGCGGAGGGGATGCCGGGGGCACTCTTCCTGACCAAGCCCTATGGCCCCCGCGCCTTGACGGACATCATGCGGCGCGCCGTGGACGGCACGGAGGCCTGACCGGGCGGGCCCGCGGCATGACGCCATCGCCCGAGACCACTGAACGCGTCGCGCTCCGCCTCGCTCCGGGTTCGCCGCCGATGCGTTGCCCCTTGCGGTGGCGCGTCTCTTCCCGTGCGCGGCGGGTTTCGCTGCGCATCGACCCCGTGCGGGGCGAAGCCGTCATCACCCTGCCGCCCACCGCCGGCCGGCTTGCGGGGCTGGCCCTGCTGCGTCGCCATGCCAAATGGGTGGCGGCCCGGCTGCAGGCGCTGCCGCCGCCGCTGCCACTCGCCCCGGGCGTGGCGGTGCCGGTCGGCGACATCCCGCACCTGGTCCATCATGAAACGGCCCGCCCGGGTCCCGCCCTGCTGCACGAGGGCCGCATCCTGGTGGGCGGCGCGGAGGAGGCGCTGCCGCGGCGCGTGCTGGCGCTGCTGCGGGCCGAGGCATCGCTGCGCATCGCGCCGCACGCCACGCGCCATGCCGCCACGCTCGGTGTGGCACCCCGCGCCATCCGGCTGAAGGACCCGCGCAGCCGCTGGGCGAGCTGCGCCGTGGACGGTACGCTGGCCTTCTCCTGGCGGCTGGTGATGGCGCCCCCCTGGGTGCTCGATTACGTGGTGGCGCATGAGGTGGCGCATCTCAGGGAGATGAATCACTCCCCCCGCTTCTGGGCCAGCCTGGCCCGGCTCAGCCCGCACCGTGCGGCGGCGCATGGCTGGCTGCGGCAACACGGCCCGCGCCTGCTGCGCGTCGGCTGACGGAGAAAGGCTGGAGAAAGGAATCCCCCCAGGCCCCCATCTTCTTTCTTCGAGTTTGCGGCGCCCTGAAACGGACAGAAAAAGGAAGGGGGTTCGGGGGAATTCATTCCCCCGACCTTGTTCCCGGGATGGGCTTTCCTCGCCCTGGGTGCGCTGCCATACGGAAGGGCCACCGAGCCAGGAGCCACCAGCATGATCCTTCTCGTCACCGGCGCCACCGCCGGCTTCGGCGCGGCCATTGCCCGCCGCTTCGCGCAGGATGGTGCCCGCATCATCGCCACCGGCCGCCGCACCGACCGGCTGGAGGCCCTGGCGCAGGAGTTGGGCGAGGACAAGGTCCTCCCGCTCACCCTGGACGTGCGGGACAGCGCCGCCATCCAGGCGGCCATCGCCGGCCTCTCTGCCGACTGGGCGGAGATCGACCTGCTGGTCAACAATGCCGGCCTCGCTCTCGGCCTGGAACCTGCCCAGCGCGCCAGCCTGACCGACTGGGAAACGATGATCGACACCAACACCAAGGGACTGGTGGCGATGACGCATGCCGTGCTGCCGGGCATGGTGGCGCGCAACCGCGGGCATGTGGTGAACATCGGCTCCACGGCGGGCGAGTGGCCCTATCCGGGCGGCAACGTCTATGGCGCCACCAAGGCCTTCGTGCGCCAGTTCAGCCTGAACCTGCGCGCCGACCTGCACGGCACGGCGGTGCGCGTGACCGATATCGAGCCCGGCCTGGTCGGCGGCACCGAGTTCTCGACCATCCGGTTCGGCGGGGACGCCACGAAGGCGGCCGGCGTCTACGAGGGCACGGAGGCGCTGACGCCGGAGGACATTGCCGACGCGGTGCACTGGGTCGCCACCCGCCCGGCGCGGGTCAATGTGAACACGCTGCAGGTGATGCCGGTCTGCCAGGCCTTCGGGCCGCTGCGCGTGCATCGCGGCTGAGCGTGGCGGCGCCCCGCGTTCATGCGGTGGCCGCCCGCAGGGCCGGGAACTGCAAGGCGGCGAGGGGGCAGGGCGGCCCGAGCAGGTAGCCCTGCACCTCGGCGCAGCCCTCGTCGCGCAAGGTGGCGAGCTGCGCCGCCGTTTCCACTCCCTCCGCCAGCACGGGGATGCCGAGGCCGCGCCCGATGCCGAGCACCGCGCGCAGGATGGCCCGCGCCTGCGGATCGCTCTCGATCTCCGGGATGAAGGAGCGGTCGAGCTTGATCTTGTCGAAGGGGAAGGCGCGCAGGGTGGCCAGGGAGGAATAGCCGGTGCCAAAATCGTCCATCGCCACGCTGATGCCGAGCCGCTTGATCTGCCGCAGCGCGTCCACCGTCCTGTCCGGGTCCTGCATCAGCACCGATTCGGTGATCTCCAGCTCCAATCGCGCGGCCGGCAGGCCGCTTTCCGCCAGTGCGCTGGCCACCAGGTCGGGCAGGCCGGCCTCCCGGAACTGCAGCGGCGAGAGGTTCACCGCCACCTTGCCGAGCCGCGGCTCCGCCGCCGCCTCGGCGCAGGCGGTGCGCAAGGCCCACTCGCCCAGCGCCAGGATCACCCCGGTTTCCTCCGCCAGCGGAATGAAGATGCCGGGCGGGACGATCCCGCGCTCCGGATGGCGCCAGCGCATCAGCGCCTCGTGGCCGCACAGGCACCCGCCGCGGATTTTAGCCTGGGGCTGGTAGAACAGCCGGAACTCGGCCCGCTCCAGCGCCGTCCGCAGATCGTCGGCCAGCCGCAGCCGGTCGCGCGCGGAGGCATCCTGCGCCGCGTCGTAGAAGCGGGCGCGGTTGGCTTGCATCGCCTTGGCGCCGCGCATCGCCAAGGCGGCATTGGCCATCAGCGCCTCGGCATCATCGGCGTCATGGGGAAACAGCGCTACGCCGATGGCGGCGGAGACGCCGGCCGGGAGCTCGGCCGAGGGCAGGGCCAGCGCCTCCAGGCGGCGCACCAGCATCTCGACCTCATGCCGCCCGCCATAAGGCTGCAGCAGGCCGAACTCGTCACTGCCCACCCGCGCGATCATGCCGCCTTCTGGCCGGAGTCGCTTCAGCTGGCGCCCGTAGTCGCGCAGCGCCGCGTCGCCCGCGGCATGGCCGTAGAGTTCGTTGATCTGGCTGAAGCGGTTGAGGCCGAGCCAGAGCAGGGCCAGCCCACCCGTCCCACCATTCGCCTTCTCGATCTGACGGGTGATCTGGTGACTGAAGGCGCGGCGGTTGGGCAGCCCGGTGAGCCCGTCATGCAGGGCCAATTGCCGCATCTGCCGCTCCTGCGCGTTCCGCTCGCGCAGGTCGCGCAGGGCGAAGACCCGCATGCCCGGCCGTGGCGCGTTTTCGCGCACCACCAGCTCGATCTCGATCAGGCTGCCATCGCCGTGCCGGAGCCGGGCTTCCACCGTCCCTTCAATGCTCGGCGGCAGCCCCGTCAGCAGTTCGCCCGGCAGGGGAAGGCCCAGGAGCTGCGCCCGTGGAAGCCCGGTCAGGGCCTGCAGGCTGCTATTCGCCTCCACGATCCGTCCGTGCCGGACGATCGCCAACCCCTCGACGGCGGCGTCCGCCAGGCGGCGCATCCGCTGCAGCCCGGTCTCCTCGTTGCGGTGGTCGATCAGCCAGGCGGCGGCGGCGGCGGAGACGACCATCAGCGCCACCAGCCCCACGGCCAGCGCCAGCGGCTCCTGGCTGCTGCCTCCCAGAGCCAGAGGCCGGGGTATGGGAAAAATCTCGATGGCCCCCATGCCGATGAAGTGCAGGGCAATGATTCCCAGGCTGAACAGCAGCCCGCCTTCCGCCCAGCCGTGCCATCCTTGACGCCGAAGCGCCTGCTGCAGGGCGGCCATACAGAACACCACCGCCAGCAGGACGGAGGCCGTGACCAGCGTCGCGTCGTAGTCCAGGATGCCGTCGGCGCCATAGGCCGCCATGCCGATGTAGTGCATGGCGCTGCCGCTGAGACCGAGCAGCGCCCCGCCAAGCGCCGCGGCCTGCGGCACCCGTCCAACGGCAATGGCGAAGCTCAGGCCGCAACCCAGCACCGCCACCACCAGCGAGGCGAGCGTGAGCATCGGCGCGAATCCGAGGGCCGGGCTCGCGGTATAGGCCAGCATCGCGATGAAATGGATGCACCAGATGGTGGAGCCGCCACTCATCCCGGCCAGCAGCAGCCATCCGGCGCGGGAGAGGCTTTGCGCCGCCGCTGCCCGCCGCAATACGCCGAGAGCGACGAAGGTGCCGGCCAGACCAACCAGCCCGGCCAGGAGGACGAGGCGGAGATCGTGTTCCTGCGTCAGGCACGTGTAGACCCGCAGCATCGGCCCCTGCCTCTCTCTCCAGCCGGATCGCGGCCAATGTCGCCCGGGTGGGAGGCAAGGACCCGCTTGCAACCTTATAGATCACGATTTCACGCGAATCGTGAAGGCATTGCCGCTTTCAGCGGGAAGAAAGGCTGCCCGACAGCGCCCGCAATGCGTCCAGCGTGGCGCGGAGAGTGTCCTCGATCTCCCTCAGCCCCTCCCGATCAGGCGAAGGCGGAGCCGGTCCGAGCGCCTGGCGCGCCAGGCGCTCCAGGGCCTGTGCTCCGATCGAGGCGGCCGTACCCGCCAGCGCATGCGCGCTGCGCCGGCACCCGTCCAGATCCCCTTTCTCGGTCGTCTGCCTCATTTCCCCGACCAGGCGGGAGAGGTCGGCCTCGAAGCTGCGCAGAACTTCAGCGAAGACATGGGGCGGCAACTCGGTTGCGAGTTGCAGGCCGATCTGAGGGTCGAGAACATCCACCGTGCGACGGTGGCAAACCGCTCATGTCCGGTCAATGTATGCGGCGTCCGATACCGTATCCGTGTTCATGCTGCCTGCCTTGCACCCCGCAGAGCCAGCTGGGCGCCGAGAGCACAGCCGGCCATGGTGGCCGCGGTGCCGATGCCAGACCCGAATTCCACCGCGCCGGCCAGCAGCGTCATCACCGCGCCGCAGCCCATCTGCGCCGCCCCCACGAGGCCGGAGGCGGTGCCCGCCAGTTGCGGCCGCACGCTCACGGCGGCAGCCACGGCATTGGGCTGCGACAGTCCATTGCCCAGCGCCACGATGGTCATCGGTAGGAAGAACAGCAGAAGGGAGGAGGGCAGCAGCGCCTGCACCGCCACGCCGAGCAGGGCTCCCACCGTGCTGCCGGCGAGTCCGAGATGCAGCATCCGCGCCAGTCCCAGCCGCACCGAGAATCGGCCGGCCAGGAAGGAACCGGCGGCGAAGGCGACCGAGATGGTCATGAAGGCCAGCGCATAGATCCGCGCCGTATGCCCCATCCCCTCCATGATCACGCGCGGCGCGCCCGACATGAAGGCGAAGAACACGCCGGAGGTGCAGGCGGTGATGGCGGCGTAGCAGCGGAAGGATCGCATGCCCGCCAGTTGCCAGTAGGCCCGTGCCATGCCGCCGAGGCCGGGCAGCGGCTGCGGCTCACCTAGCGTCTCCGGCAGCCGCAGCGTCAGCAGCGCGATGACCAGGCCGAACAGCACGCAGGCCAGCATGACCGCCCGCCAGCCGAAGGCCGCTGCCAACTCCGCCCCGATCAGCGGCGCGAGCATCGGCGCCACCGTCATGCCCATCATCACGAAGCCGATCTTGCTGGCCGCCTGATCGCGCGGGAACACGTCGCGGATGATCGCGCGGGAGAGCACCATGCCGGCGCAGCCGCCCGCCGCCTGCGCCGCCCGCGCCACCACCAGCCAGCCGATGGTCGGCGCCAGCAGCGCGGCCAGCGAGCCCAGCAGATACACGCCGAGCCCCAGCAGCAGGACCGGCCGGCGGCCGAAGCGGTCCGAGAGCGGCCCATAGATCAGCTGCCCCACCGCGATGCCGACCAGATAGACCGTCAGCGTCATCTGTGCGGTGGCGTAGGGCACGCTGAAGATCATCGCCAGCAGCGGGAGGAATGGGATGATGATCTGCATGCTGAAGGGACCAAGCCCCATCAGCAGGGTCAGCAGCCAGGTCTCGGGCACCTTTCCAGGCGGCAGTGATGCCGCCGCGGGCAAGGGAGGGTCCGATTGTACGACATCACGCGGGCTCATGCCCCACCCTATGGGCATGCCGCCCGGAAGCGCCAGCCGTGCCGGAGCGCCATCGCGCCGGAAACCCCGCATCCGGCGCGGGTTTGATCCGCAGCCGGCTGCCTTTTACCAGCGCAGGCTGCGCAGGGCCGCCATCGGCTTCACCCCCTCGCGCTCCGCCTCGCTCTGCAGCAGGGTTGGGGAGGGATCGGGACCGAGATTGTCACCCGCCAGCCCGGTCAGCGCCCAGACGGCATCGATGCCGACCGCCGCCGCACCGGCAAGATCAGTGTGCGGCGTGTCGCCAATGGCGACGATCCGCGCCGCCGGCATCGCCAGGGTGGCGAGCACCGTTTCGTAGACCATGGCGTCCGGCTTGCCGATCTCCATGACGTCTCCGCCCAGCTCCAGGTAGCGGTCGGCGAAGGCGCCGGCACAGATCAGCCGCTGGCCGCCGACCATCACCGCGCGGTCCGGGTTGGTGCAGACCATCGGCAGCTTCGCCGCCGCGCAGGCTTCCAGCATCAGCTGGTAAGGCTCCACGCTCTGCCGGCCATGCTCGAAGTCGGGACCGGTGTTGAGCACGAAGTCGGCCTCCTCCGGTCGCTCGGCCAGCGGCACGTCCAACTCCTCGATCACGGAGAGGTCGCGCTCCGGGCCGATATGGAAGGCGCGCTTCCCGAGCTTCGCGAACCAGGGATGCGTGCGGTCGCGCAGCAGCGTCCAGGCGACCTCGCCGCTGGTCACGATACGGTCGAACAGCGCCGGCTCCAGCCCCATCTCGGCCAGCGCCGCTCCCACGGTCCAGGCGCGGCGGGGTGCGTTCGAGAGCAGCACGACGCGCTTGCCCCGCGCGCGCAGTTCCCGCAGCGCCTCGGGCACGCCGGGATAGGGCTTCTCGCCGTCGTGCAGCACGCCCCAGATGTCGAGGACGAAGCCGTCATGGCTCTCGGCCAGGGGGGCAACGGATTCGAGGATCTTCATCGCGCGTCGGCTCCCACCGCGTCGTGGACATGGGCGAAGCCGTCGCGCCGCAGCAGCGCGGCCAGCTCCCGTTTCAGCTTCGGCACCAGCGCTGGCCCCGCATAGGCGAAGCCGGCATAGAGCTGCACCAGCGAGGCACCGGCGCGGATCTTGGCATAGGCCTGCTCGGCACTGGCGATGCCGCCGCAGCCGATCAGCGTGAGCCGCCCCGCCGCCAGTCCATAGACCCGCCGCAGCAGCGCGGTCGAGGGCGCGAAGAGCGGCTGCCCGGAAAGCCCGCCCGTCTCGCCCTTGTGGACGCCGCGCAGGCTGGCCGGACGGGCGATGGTGGTGTTGCTGACGATCAGCCCCGCCACCCCATGCGCCACGCAGGTCTCGACCAGCGTCGGCACTGCCTCCTCGGCCAGGTCGGGCGCGATCTTCACCAGCACCGGCGGCTGGCGCTCCGCTCCGGTGCGGGCATCGGCGACGGCGGCCAGGATGGCGGCCAGCTTCGCCTCGCCCTGCAGGTCCCGCAGCCCCGGCGTGTTGGGGGAGGAGACGTTGATGGTGACGTAGTCGGCCTGCGCTGCCACCGCGCGGTAGAGCGCGGGATAGTCGCGCTCGGGGTCTGCGCCCTCCTTGTTGATGCCGATATTCGCCCCGAGCACCGCCGGCAGCGGTCGCCGCAGCGCTGCGAGCCGCGCCACGAAGGCCTGCACGCCCTCGTTGTTCATGCCCATGCGGTTGATCACCGCCGCATCCTCCGGCAGGCGGAACAGGCGCGGCTGCGGGTTGCCCGACTGCGGCCGTGGCGTGGTGGTCCCCGGCTCGACGAAGCCGAAGCCCAGCCGCATCAGCGGCGCCACCGCCACGGCATCCTTGTCGAAGCCCGCCGCCAGTCCGACCGGGTTGCGGAACTCGAGGCCAAGGGCGCGCGTGGCCAGCACCGGGTCGTCCGGCGTGCTGTCGACGCCGGCCAGGCCGAGGGCCAGCCCCTTCAGGGCGAGGCGGTGCGCGCGTTCGGGGTCCATGCCGCGCATCAGCGGCATCAGGGCGGAGGCAAGGGTGGGCGTCATGTCAGGGCCGCTTGTGCCTTGCCGCGCCGCACAAGGAAAGCGCCGAATTGACGGCCTGCGTCGCACGCCGCAGAAGCGCTGGCTCAACCATGAGGGTAGGAGGCGCGGCCTTGCGGGGTTCCGTGCTGATGCTGGCCGCGCTTGGCCTGTTCGCCGCGCTGGATGCCAACAGCAAGCTGCTGTCCGGCAGCTATCCGGTGGCGCAGGTGGTGCTGATCCGGCATGTCGTGATGCTGGCGCTGCTGGCCGCCGCGCGGTTCGCACGCCCCGGCCTGGGGGGCGATCTGGGCACCCGCCATCCCCGCCTGCACCTGCTGCGCGCGCTGGCGATGCTCGGCTCCGCCTTCGGCTTCTTCCAGGCCCTGCGCGAGATCCCGCTGGTCGAAGCCTATCTCGTCTACTTCACCGCGCCCTTCATCACCCTCGGCCTCGCCGCCACGGTGCTGGGCGAGCGGATGCCACGCACCGCCTGGCTCTGGAGCGGCGTCGGTTTCCTGGGCGTGCTGGTGGCGATGGCGCCGGGCCTGCAGGCGGGCGGCAGCCTGCTGGCCTATGGCTATTCGCTGCTCGGCGCGGTGAGCTATGCGCTGGTGCTCACCATCAACCGTGGCCTGCGGAACGAGGCCGGCGTCGCCCGGCTGATCCTGTGGTCGGCGCTGCCCGGCGGACTGCTGCTGCTGCCTTTCGCGCTGGCGCACTGGGTGCCGCCCGCGCCGGCGGACTGGTTCTCGCTCGCGCTGAACGGCGTGATCGCCGGGGCGGGGACGATCTGCCTCGCCGTGGCCTTCCGGCATTCCAGCGCGGCACAACTGGCGCCGCTGGAATTCTCGGCGCTGCTCTGGGCTGTGCTGGCGGATGCCACCCTCTGGGGCGTGCTGCCCTCTCCCGCCGCATTGGCCGGCGCGGCGATCGTGGTGCTGGCCTGCGTCATGAGCCAGCGCGCGCAGCGCGCGGCGCGCTGAAAGGAAAAGGTCGGGGGAAAGAATTCCCCCGACCCCCGATCTTCTTTTCGTCAGTTTGGGGCGCGTCGGCCGCCCGCGCGGAAAACTCGAAGGAAGAAGGCGGGGCTGGGGGAATTCTTCCCCCTGGCCTTCGGCTTCATCGCCGGCGCGGCCCGGCCTCGTTCAGCGCCAGGTTCTGCTGTGCCAGGTCGGCCGCGGCGCTGTCCGGCGCCACGCGGATGGTTTCCTGCCAATCCGCCCGCGCCCCCGCCGTGTCACCCTTCAGCTGGCGCAGGATGCCGCGCTCCAGCAGCGCCTCGGCATGACGCGGCTCCAGCTCCAGGGCGTGCTGCACATCCCGCATCGCCTCGTCCGTGCGGTCGAGATGCCGCAGGGCGGCGGCGCGGAACACCCAACTGTCGGGCCGGCTGCCGTCCTCGGCGACGGCGTGGTCGAGGTCCTGCAGCGCCTCGGCATAGCGGCCGAGATTGGCGGCGGCCACGGCGCGGTCCACCAGCAGAGAGGGATCGTCCGGCCGCAGGGTCAGCGCCAGGGTGCTGGCGCCATAGGCGCGCTCGGGCGCGCCGACCATCATCCAGGCCTGCGAGGCCTGGGCGAAGACCGAGGCGCGTGCCGCCGCGCTGGCATGGGAACCGGCCGCCAGCCGCTCCAGGCGGCTTGCGGCACCTTCCACCTCGCCGATGGCGAGCAGGCCCAGCGCCTGGCAGTGCCGCGCCCCGTCCCCGCCGCCGCGCTCCTCCCAGGCGCCGGCGCGGGCAATCGCCGCCTCCGGATCGGTGCGCAGCAGGGCGAGGCAGGCGTCATATTCCGGCCCCTCGGCCAGGCGGGGCGGCTCGGGCGGCAGGGGCAGCGCGTCGGCATCCGGCGTGGGAGGGCGTTCCGGCTCCGCGGCTTCGACGGGGGCGGGGTCGTGCAACAGGAAGCTGGCGCCCGCCAGCATCGCCATCGACGTGCCGGCGCAGGCGCCCAGCAGCGCGTTGCGGAGGTGGGCTCGCATGGCCGGCACTCTAGCGCCGCCCCGATGGGTGCGCCACATCCCGCGCATGACACAGCCGATCTCGAAGTCCATGGTGGTGCTGGGGCAGGGCTATGCCGGTGCGGCGGTGGCGCGCGCCGCCCTGGCCGCCGGCTTCGGCGTGGCCGCCACGCGCCGTGCACCGCAGCCGGGTGAGGCGCCCGCCGGCGTCGCGCTGCTGCCTTTCGCGGAGGCAGGACCGGCCATCGCAGCCGCCACGCATCTGCTCGTCACCGCAGGGCCCGACACGGCGGGGGAGGACCCGGTGCTCGCCACCCATCGCGAGGCCCTGCGCGCCGCCACCGGCTTGCGCTGGGTCGGCTACATCTCCACCACAGGCGTCTATGGCGACCGCGGCGGCGGCTGGGTGGACGAGGCCACGCCACCCTCCCCGCGGCAGGAGCGCAGCCGCCGCCGCCTTCGTGTCGAGGAGGCCTGGGCCGCCGCGCTCGCCGGCTCCGGCGCGGCACTGGATATCTTCCGCACCGCAGGAATCTATGGCCCCGGCCGCAGCGCGCTGGATGACCTGCGGGCCGGCGCGGCGCGGCGGGTGGACAAGCGGGACCACCTCTTTTCCCGCATCCACCGTGACGACATCGCCGCCGCCGTGGTCGCGGCCGCGCTGAACCCCCCCGCGCCCGGCGGGGCGCCCCGCATTCTGCATCTGGCCGATGACGAGCCCGCCACCAGCGCCGCCGTGACCGAGGAGGCCGCCCGGCTGCTCGGCATGGCGCCACCGCCGCTGGTGCCCTTTGCCGAAGCCTTCGCCAGTATGTCCCAGATGGGGCGTTCCTTCTGGGCGGAGAATCGCCGGGTGGGCAATGCCGCGACGAAGGCGGCACTCGGCCTCGCCTGGCGCTTCCCGAGCTACCGCGAGGGGCTGCGCGCCATCCTGGCGGAGGAAACATGCCAGCACGGCACGGATCGGGCGTGAAAACGTCCGCCGCCTGATCTATGGAGCGCCGCATGGACACACGGCAGACGCTGCGGGCGCATTGCACGCAGCACCTCGAGACGATGCGTGCGGAAGGCCGCTATCGCGAGTTCGCCCGGCTGGAAAAGGTTGCCGGCCGCTTTCCGGTCTATCGCTGGCACCAGCCCGGCGCCGGCCCCGGTGCGGCGTGCGAGATCACCGTGTGGTCCTCCAACGACTATCTTGGCATGGGCACCCACCCCGTCGTGCAGCAGGCCGCCATCGAAGCCGTCCGGGCCCATGGCGCCGGCGCAGGCGGCACGCGCAACATCTCCGGCACCTCGCCGCTGCACGCCGAGCTGGAGGCCGAGCTGGCCGACTGGCACGGCAAGCCCGCCGCGCTGCTCTTCGGTAGCGGCTACATGGCCAACCAGGCGGCGCTTCTGGCCCTGCTGGCCGCACTGCCGGGCATGCAGGTCTTCTCTGACACCATGAACCATGCCTCGATGATCGACGGCATGCGCCGCAGCCCGGCCAAGCGCCATATCTGGCGCCACAACGACCTCGCCCATCTGGAGGAGCTGCTGCGCGCCGCCGATCCCAAGGCGCCAAAGATGATCGCCTTCGAGAGCGTCTACTCGATGGAAGGCGACATCGCCCCGTTGCACGCCATCTGCGACCTCGCCGAGCGCTACAACGCCATCACCTATCTCGACGAGGTGCATGCGGTCGGCCTCTACGGCCCGAGCGGCGCCGGCATCGCCGAGCGGGACGGCGCGGCGGCGCGGATCGACGTCATCGAGGGCACCCTGGCCAAGGGGATCGGCGTGGTGGGCGGCTATGTCGCCGCCGAGGCGGACCTCGTGGACTACATCCGCTCCACCGCGGGCGGGCTGATCTTCACCACGGCCCTGCCGCCGCCCAACGTGGCCGCCGCGCTGGCCAGCATCCGCCACATCCGCACCGACGACGCCCTGCGCGGCCGGATGATGCAGCGCGCCGCCGCCCTCAAGGCCGCGTTGGACGCCGCCGGCCTGCCGCGCCTGCCCAGCGTCAGCCACATCGTGCCGATTCCGGTGCCGGGCGCCGATCGTTGCCGCGCCGTGGCCCGCCGCCTGCTGGAGGAGTTCGGCCTCTACGTCACCGCCATCAACTATCCGACGGTGCCGCGCGGCACCGAGCGCCTGCGGCTCTGCGCCACGCCCTTCCATGACGACGCCATGATTGCCGAGCTGGTGCGGGCGCTGGGGGCGGTGTTGCAGGTGGCCCGGGCGGCATAAAAAAGTCTGGGGGAAGGAATTCCCCCAGACCCCCATCTTTTTTCTTCGAATTTTGTGCGGGCCGTAGCAGTCGGGGCTACTCAAGTCCCGGCGTGAGCGCACGTCGCCAGCGCGACCAAACTGACAAAAAGAAGAAGAGGGGGCCCGGGGGAGAATTCATTCTCCCCCGGCTTGTTCCTACCCGCCGTACCCCGCCAGCCGCGGCAGCCACAGCGCGATCCCCGGAAAGGCGATCAGCACGGCGATACCGAAGGCGAGCATCAGCATGTAGGGGATGATCGAACGGTTCACCTCGGCCAGCGGCGCGCCGGTGATCGCCTTGATGACCACGAGGTTCATCGCGACGGGCGGCGAGATCAGCGCCATCTCCAGGCTGAGGGTCAGCAGCACGCCGTACCAGACCTTGTCGATGCCGAGCTGCCCGAGCACCGGCAGCACCGCGGGCATCGTCAGAAGGATGATGCTGAAGCTCTCCAGCACCAGGCCGAGCAGGAAGAGCAGCACCATCATCGCCAGCAGAAAGCCGGTGCGCGAGAAGCCCCAGGCCAGCACGAGGTCGGTCAATTCCTGCGGCACCCGCAGCTTGGTCAGCATGTAGCCGTAGATGGCGGCGCCGGCGATGATCATCAGCAGCATGGCGCTGGTGCGCGTCGCCTCCTGCACGCCGTCCAGCAGGTCGCGCCAGGTCATGCTCCGGTAGATCAGCGCGGCAATCAGCAGGGCGTAGAGCGTGCCGGTGCCGGCCGCCTCTGTGGCGGTGAAGACGCCCATGTAGATGCCGCCCAGCACAAAGACCGGCAGCGAGAGGCTCCAGCCCGCGCGCTTCAGCGCCTGTGCCGCGTTCTGCGGTGGCGGGTCGTCGGCGGGGGCGACCGCGCGGCCTTCCGTGATGAAACAGTAGGCGGCGAACATCGCCGCCATCAGCAGGCCCGGGAGCAGCCCGGCCAGGAACAGCGCGCCGACACTGGTCTCCGTGACATAGGCGTAGAGCACCATCGGCGCCGAGGGCGGGATCAGGATGCCGAGCGTGCCGCCGCCCGCCACCACGCCGAAGGCGCCGCGCCGGCTCATGCCGTAGCGCAGCATCTGCGGGATGGCGATCTTGCCCACCGTCAGCGCAGTGGCGACGGAGGAGCCCGAGATGGCGGCAAAGATGGTGCAGGCCGCGACGGTGGCGATGCCGACGCCGCCGCGCACCCGGCGCAGCATGGCGAAGGCGGCGCCGTAGAGGTCGTCCACCACGCGCCCGCGCACCATCACATGCGCCATCAGCATGAAGAGCGGGATGGCGACGAGCAGGTAGCCGTCGAGCTGGCCGAGCACCAGTTCGCCGAGGGCGGGCAGGCCGCCCTCCACCCAGAGCAGCACGCTGAGCGGCAGCAGGAACAGCGCCACGAACATCGGCAGGCCGAGATAGAGCAGCACCAGCAGCGCCGCGAGCAGTGCGAAGAAGGTCATGGTCGTCCGATGTCGCGCGGAGTCTTCACTCGCCGCGCGCGAGGGTGTCGCGCGGCAATTCCTGGGCGCCCTGGTCGGCGTAGTCCGGCTCCTGCCCGAGCAGCAGCACGAGGGACTGCGCCAGCGAGACCACCAGCAGCACCGCCGCGCCAATCGGCAGCAGCGCCTGAATCCACCAGACCGGCACGCCCTCGATCTCGGTCATCACGCCGATCATGCGACTGAATTCCACCGTCTCCAGTCCGGACCGCAACAGGATGCCGGCCACCAGCGCGACGGAGAGGGTGCCGAGCAGCCGCGCCCCGCGCGAGGCGCGGCCGCGCAGGCGGCCGGTCAGTACGTCCACGCCGATATGTTCGAAGCGCCGCTGCGCCTCGGGCGCCGCCAGCAGCACCAGGGCGACGACCAGCCAGCCGGCGGTCTTGTCGATCCAGGGCTGCGGCAGGCCGGCGAGGTAGCGCGCCCCCACCGAGATCGCCACCAGCACCAGGCACATCACCGTGGCCAGCGCGCCGAAGATGGCCGCGACCCCGGCGACCACCCGGGCCAGGCCGGAAAGAAGGCGCGCCACCCCCCTCACAGCGCGCGGATCAGCTCAAGCGCGCGCGGCCCGCCCTCGGGGGCGAGGCGCAGGAAGGCGTCCACCACGGGCTTCTGCATGGCGGCACTCCAGGCGGCGCTCTCCGCGGCCGTCTGCTCGTGCACGGTCATGCCCTTGCTCTGCAACTCGGCCTGGGCGTCGGCCGCCACCTTCTCGGTGAGCGGGATCTGATCCTGCTCGGCCTGCTGGGCGGATTTGGTGATGATCGCCTGCTGCTCCGGCTTCAGCCCGGCCCACCAGCGCGGGTTCACATAGACATGGGTGAAGACGCAGAACCACGGCGCCACCGTGCCGTATTTCTGGAACTCATAGAAGCGGCGTGAGACGGCGGCGGAGACGTCGGTCAGGCCGGCATCCAGCACGCCGGACTGCAGCGCCTGCGGCACTTCTGGGCCGGGCATGGAGGAGGGCGCGGCGCCGACGGCGGTCAGCGCATGGTCGGTCAGCGAATTCAAGCCGCGGATCTTCAGGCCCTTGAAGTCGTCGGTCTTGATGATCGGCTTCTGGTTGCTGGTGAAGATCGCCTTCCGGGTGGTGTAGAGCCACATCAGGTTGCGCACGGCGCGCTTCTGCAGCAGCCCTTCCAGGTAGGCCGCCGCCTCGGAGCCCGGGAACTTCTTGATCCGGTCGAGGTCGGAGAACAGGTAGGGCAAGGTGAGCACGTTCATTTCCGGCAGGGTATTGCCCCATTGGAAGTTCACCGCCGCCGCCGCCTCGAATGCGCCACGTGCCACGGCGGGGAAGTTCTCGCCGGCGCGGGCGAGCTGCTCCGCCGGAAAGACCTGCACGTCGATGCTGCCCTTGCTCTCCGCCTTCACCCGGTCCGCGAAGGCCTGCAGGATTCCGGCATGCTGGTGGCTCGGCGGATACTGGTGCGAGAGCCGCATGGTGACGGCCGGGCTGGACGCAGCCTGGGCGCGGGCCAGACGCGGCAGGGAAGGGGCGGCAAGGCCGACAGCGGAGGCCAGCAGCAGGCGGCGGCGATGCATGATGGGCGACTCCCGGAATGCTCTTGTCGCCGCTGTCCTTGCAGCGGCCCGGGAAGCCGGTCAACCGTTCCGGCAAGCCCCTGGCGCTTTGCGGATATGTTTATTCCAAATGCCTCCCTGCCCACGCAATTTGGGCATGGCTGCGGAACGGCTCCGGGAAGCCATGGCACAACGCAAAAAGCCCTGCGGCGAGCAGGGCATCGAAGGGCGAGGACGAGGGGACGGATGGTGGGCGCGACAGGGATTGAACCTGTGACCTTCCCCGTGTCAGGGGGACGCTCTCCCGCTGAGCTACGCGCCCATCCGGTCGGGGCGGGTCTCTATCCTGCTTACGGGACGAGGGCAAGAGCAGATCGGCGGCTGAACGAAAAAGCTTTGTCACGGCCCGAGTCGTGACATCAGGACGACACTGTGTCTTCATCTCTCCAGATCATGGATCTCCCGATGCCGCGCCTCGCCGGGCATGACGCGCCCGGCCCTTTCCAGTTGACGCGCCCCGCCGTGCAGCGCGCGCCGCTGGTCTTTGCCTCGCCGCATTCCGGCCGGCACTACCCCGAGCCCTTCCTGGCGGATTCGCGCCTGGACGCGCAGGCGGTGCGCCGCTCGGAGGATTGCTTTGTGGACGAGCTCTTCGCCGCCGCGCCCGCGCTCGGCGCGCCGCTGCTGGCCGCCAACTTCCCTCGCGCCTATTGCGACGCCAACCGGGAACCCTGGGAACTGGACCCGGCGATGTTCGACGAGCCGCTGCCGGCCTGGGTGAACAGCGCCAGCCCGCGGGTGGGTGCCGGGCTCGGCACCATCGCCCGCGTGGTGGCCAGCGGCGAGCCCATCTACCGCCGCCGCCTGTCATTCCATGAGGCGGAGGAGCGGGTGCGCTGCTGCTGGCAACCCTATCACGCCGCCCTGGCCGGGCTGATCACCGAGACCAAGCAGACCTTCGGCTGCTGCCTGCTGCTGGACTGCCACTCCATGCCAGCGCATCCCGGGCAGCCGCAGAATGCGCCTGACATGGTGCTGGGCGACGCGCATGGCACCGCCTGTGCGCCGCGGGCGGTGCGGCGGGTGGAGGAGCAGCTCTGGTCGATGGGCTACCGGGTCCGCCGCAACGATCCCTACGCCGGCGGCTACGTCACGCGCCACTATGGCCGCCCGCGCGAAGCGGTGCACGTGCTGCAGATCGAGACCGCCCGTGCGCTCTACATGGACGAGGCGCGGATCGAGCGGCTTCCCGGCATGGCCAAGCTGCAGCGCGACTTTGCCACGCTGATCTCCGCCCTGATGGAGGTGGACTGGGACTTCCTGCGCGGCTGACAACCGGCGATCGACCGGGCCGCAGACAAAAAAAAGGCGGTGCCAGAAGCACCGCCGAGTTTAGGGAGGAAACGTCCAAGAAAGACAGTCACGCAGCGTACTGCGTGGCTGCGAGACGGAAGATATGCGGACGGTCGTTCGTATGCAAGCGGCTTTTCGCGGTGCAGCACGAATTCTGTCCCCAGCCAGAGCATGTCCTTATGCGGAAAATGCATAGCGATTCGGCTCTGCCCGCCCCGCCAACAAAAAACCCCGCGCATGGCGGGGTTTCTGCTCGCAGGCGAGACAACGCGGAGTGAGGGGGGGGGCTTCACTCCGGACTGGTGTCAAGCCGCCAGGGCGTCCTCCGCCTCCAGCACACCGGCAACAGCATGGACAACCGAGGCGATTCGCACCGCCGCCTGCACCTGTTCGCTGGTGAGGCCACCATGCTTCACAACCTTTTCATGGCTCTCCATGCACATGCCGCAGCCATTGATGGCGGAGACCGCGAGGGACCACAGCTCGAAATCGACCTTCTCGACACCGGGCTTGGCCATGACGTTCATGCGCAGCTTGGCCGGCATATTGCCGTAGTCGCCGCCCACCAGATGGGTGAAGCGATAATAGATGTTGTTCATCCCCATGATCGCCGCAGCGGCCTTGGCCGCCGTCAGCGCCTCGGGGGAGAGCTTGGGGCCGAACTCGGCCACCAGCGCCTTGGTCACCTCGGCATTGCGGCTGGCGATCGCGCTGGCCACGAAGGTGCCGGCGAGCTGCTGCTGGTTCAGCACCGGCTCGGTCGCCAGACTGCCCAGGTTCAGCTTCAGATCGCGGGCATAGTCGGGCAGGCGGGCGCGCAGGGCTTCAAGCGACATGCGAAGGGAACCTCCGGTCTTGTCTGGGAGTGATTCGGGCTTGGGGGGGCGATGGGCGGAGCCGGTCCCGGCCTATCGGGAGGGCCAGCTCGGCGCAGCGCCGCCAGGGGAGGGTGGCCGGCGGGGCGAACCCCGCCGGCGCCAGATCAGGCGGCCTGGAACAGCGCGTCCGGGTTCAGGGTATCGGTGCCCTTGTTCCAGTTGCAGGGGCAGAGCTCGTCCGTCTGCAGGGCGTCGAGCACGCGCAGCACTTCCTGCGGGTTGCGGCCGACGTTCAGGCCATTCACCGAGGCCCACTGGATGGTGCCCTCCGGGTCCACGATGAAGGTGGCACGGAGCGCAACGCCCTCGTTCTTGTCGAGGATGCCGAGCGCGGTGGACAGCTCACGCTTGGTGTCCGCCAGCATCGGGATCGCCAGGTCGCGAATGTCATTGTTGTGCACGCGCCAGTTCAGGTGCACGAACTCGCTGTCCGTCGAGGCGCCGTAGAGCACCGCGTCGCGATCCGCGAACTCGCCGTTCAGCTTGCCGAAGGCGGCGATCTCGGTCGGGCAGATGAAGGTGAAGTCCTTCGGCCAGAAGAACACGACCTTCCACTTGCCGGCGTCGGACTCGTTGGTGATCTGGACGAAGGACTTGCCGGGGCCCTCCAGGCCCTCCGCGCCGCCCTTCACGGCGGTCAGGTTGAACGCCGGGAACTTGTCGCCAACAGTCAGCATGTCTGCTCAGCCCTTTCTGCGTGTTCTCTCAGCCGGGTCAGGATCGCTCCGTCCCGGCGATGGCTTGGTTATGGATGCTGCAACGCACACATGCCAATGAATAGTTTTCGATGAAACGATCGGCTTAATCGATGAACCCGCTTCCCAGCCCACAGCAGCTTCGATACCTCGTTGCCCTCGCAGATCTCGGCCATTTTGGCCGTGCCGCCACGGCCTGCGCGGTGACACAGTCCACCCTCTCGGCGGGCATCATCGCCCTGGAGCGGCAGCTCGACAGCGCCATTCTGGAGCGCGGGCCGGGCAAGCGCCCCGTCTTCACGCCGCTGGGCCTGGAGCTGGTCGGCCGCGCCCGTCGCGCGCTTGCGGCACTGGCGGCCGTCTCGGAGACGGCGGCGGCAGCGCGCGACCCGCTTTCCGGTCCTCTGCGCCTTGGCGTCATTCCGACCATCGGCCCTTTCCTGCTGCCGCGCCTGATGCCGGCCTTGCGCCGCGCCTTCCCGCGGCTGCAGCTCTGGCTGCGCGAGGACCTGACCGACCGCCTGGCCGATGATCTCGCCGCCGGCCGCCTCGACCTGCTGCTGCTGGCCCTCCCGGCCGCTCTGCCGGACGCCGAGACGCTCTGCGTGGCGCATGACCCCTTCATCGCCGCGCTGCCCGAGGGGCACCGGCTCGCCGCCGAGTCGAGCCTGCCGCTCTCCGCCCTGGGGAGTGAACGGATGCTGTTGCTGGAGGATGGCCATTGTTTGCGTGACCAGGCCCTCTCGGCCTGCGGCATGCCCGGCGCCGGCGACACCTTCGCCGCCACCAGCCTGCATACGCTGGTGCAGATGGTGGCGGGTGGGCTGGGCGTGACGCTGCTGCCACGGCTGGCGATTGAAGGAGGGGTGCTGGCAGGAGCTTCGGTGGTGCTGAAGCCGCTGAATGCACCGCAGGGGCGGGAGCTTGGCCTGGCTTGGCGAGCCCGCTCGCCGCGCGCGGAGGAGTTCCGCGACATGGCGCCCACCATTGCGCGGGCGATCAGTCCTGTTCCGGCTGATTCATCGCCTCTGACGGTCGCGCGGACAAATTGACGTGCATCGTTCATAAAAATGAAACGAATTCCGCTCTTCCGTGCTTTGCTGACCTCAACACGGCTGAGAAGAACGGAACGCAATGTCCGGTGCGAGGGAGAGCGAGCGGCTGGCCCGTGCCCTGTTGCGCGGCGCGCTGCGGCGACGTTGGCAGCAGCGCCAGGGGCTGGCGGCACCTTATGGATGGCGCATGGAGATGTTCCGCGCCCTGCAGGGCGCGGCCTTGCGGCTGCACACCAACCATCCGCTGACAGGCTTCGCGGCCGGTACGGAATGGTTGACAGCCCAGCCCCCGGCCCCTAAACGCGGGCGCTCGAAGAGGGTGCCCCATGAAGATCCGCAACAGCCTGAAGAGCGCCAAGCTGCGCGACAAGAACTGCGTGCTGGTCCGTCGCCGCGGCCGCATGTACGTCCTGAACAAGAAGAACCCCCGCCTGAAGGCCCGCCAGGGCTGACGGTGGTGGCCGCCCCTCTGGCGGCCGCAGCTGGGTAGTTCGACCGAGAACAGCGCCGCGGGCCTTCCCGCGGCGCTGTTTTCGTTCGTGCCGTGCCTCCTCTGGCCGCTTGCTCCTGCCCCGCCGCCGCCCCATCCTCCGCCGCAAGAACCGGCGTGAGGAATGCGGACCATGATCGACCTGCCGAAGCCCAACCCGGCCGTGCTCGCCCGCCGCGACGAGATCCTGGCCGCGCTGCATGCCCTGGTGCCGGACGGCCCCTTTGGCCAGGGCGTGATCGGCGACCCCCACCGCCTGCGTGCCTATGAGACGGATGGGCTCTCCGCCTATCGCCAGCCGCCGCTCGCCGTGGTGCTGCCCGCCACCACCGGGGAGGTGGCCGCCGTGCTGCGCTACTGCCACCAGAACGGCATCCGCGTGATCCCGCGCGGGGCCGGCACCAGCCTCTCCGGCGGCGCCCTGCCGCTGGCCGATGCGGTGGTGGTCGGCCTGATGCGGATGAACCGCATCATCGAGGTGAACTACGCCGACCGCTACGCCGTGGTCGAGACCGGCGTCACCAATATCGGCATCACCCAGGCGGTGAGCGCCGAGGGCTTCTTCTACGCGCCCGACCCGTCCAGCCAGCTCGCCTGCATGATCGGCGGCAACGTCATGATGAACTCGGGCGGCGCGCATTGCCTGAAATACGGCGTCACCGCCGGGAACCTGCTGGGCGTGAAGTTCGTCACCATCGAGGGCGAGGTGGTCGAGATCGGCGGCCAGCACCTGGACGCGGCGGGCTATGACTGGCTCGGCCTGATCACCGGCAGCGAGGGGCAGCTCGGCATGGTCACCGAGGTGACGGTCCGCATCCTGCGCGCCGCCGAGGGCGCGCGCGCCATGCTGGCCGCCTTCCGCGCGAACGAGGTGGCCGGCCAGGTGGTGGACGCCATCATCGGCAGCGGCATCATTCCCGTCGCCCTGGAATTCATGGACCGCCCCGCCATCCATGCCTGCGAGGCCTTCGCCCAGGCGGGCTATCCGCTCGACGCCGAGGCCATGCTGATCATTGAGGTCGAAGGCAGCACCGAGGAGCAGGACGTGTTGCTCGCCCGGCTCAAGGAAATCTGCGCCCGCTTCGACCCGATCTCGCTGCGCGTCGCCGAGACGCCGGAGGAGAGCCTGGCCATCTGGAAGGGCCGCAAGGGGGCCTTCGGCGCGGTCGGCCGCATCAGCCCCGACTATCTCTGCATGGACGGCACCATTCCCACCGGCGAACTGCCCTATGTCCTGCGCCGCATCGGCGAGATGAGCGACAGCTACGGCCTGCTGGTGGCCAATATCTTCCATGCCGGGGACGGCAACCTGCACCCGCTGATCATGTTCGACGCCAACGACCCCGAGAGCTTCCGCAAGGCCGAGGCCTTCGGCGCCGACATCCTGAAGCTCTGCGTCGAGGTCGGCGGCTGCCTGACCGGCGAGCACGGCGTCGGCGTCGAGAAGCGCGACCTGATGCCCGTGCAGTTCACCACGGCCGAACTGGCGCAGCAGCGCCGCATCAAGTCGGCCTTCGATCCACAATGGCTGCTGAACCCGGCCAAGGTCTTTCCGCTGGAAGGCAATCCGGCTCTGGCCTCCGCCGCATGAGCGTCGCGACCGAAGCGCTGGCGCCGGCGGATGAGGCGGGCATCGTCGAGGCGGTGCGGGATGCGGCGGCGCGCCGCACCCAGCTGGCCATCGAGGGCCATGGCAGCAAGCGGGCCATGCTGCGCCCGGTGCAGGCCGCGCGCACCCTCTCCACGGCCGGGCTGACCGGCATCACCCTCTACAAGCCGGCCGAACTGGTGCTCTCCGCCCGTGCCGGCACGCCGGTGGCGGAGATCGAGGCGGAGTTGGAGCGGCACAACCAGATGCTGCCCGCCGAACTGCCGGATTTCTCCGCACTGTTCGGCCATGACCGCCCCTCGACGCTGGGCGGCATGGTGGCGGCCAACCTTTCCGGCCCGCGCCGCATCGCCGCCAGCGGGGCGCTACGCGACCAGGTGCTCGGGGTGCGCGCCGTCACCGGCCATGCGGAGGTGATCCGCTCGGGCGGGCGTGTCCACAAGAACGTCACGGGGCTGGACCTTTGCAAGCTGCTGGCCGGCAGCCACGGCACACTGGGCATCCTGACCGAAATCACCCTGAAGCTGGCGCCGCGCCCGGAGGCCAGCCTCACCCTCGCCGCCGGCGTGGCGGACCTCACCGCCGGGGTGGCGGCGCTTTCCGCCGGGCTCGGCAGCCCCTTCGGCGTCAGCGGCGCCGCGCTGCTGCCGCGCGGCGCGGCGGAGTTCGGCCTGCGCGGCCCCACCGCCCTGCTGCGACTGGAGGACATGGCGCAGTTCCTGCCTCACCGGTCGGATCGGCTGCGGCAGGTGCTGGCGGGCTTCGGCACCGTCGCGCTGATGGAAGGCGAGGCGTCGCAGTCCCTCTGGCGTGCGGTGCGGGATGCCCGGTTGCTGGCTGCGGCGCCGGAACAGGCGGTGTGGCGGCTTTCGGTGCGCCCCAGCGCCGGCGCGAACCTGGCCTGGCGACTGGAGAAGGCCTTCGACGCCCGCCTGCTGCTGGACTGGGGCGGCGGGCTGCTCTGGGTTGCCGGCCCGGCGACAGACGCCGCCCATGCGGCGGTGATGGCCGCAGCGCGGGCGGCAGGTGGCACCTTCACCCTGTTCCGCGCCCCGGATTCGCTGCGCAGCGCCGTTCCCGTTCTGCCGGAGGAGCCGGCGGCGCTGGCCGGCATTGCCGCCCGGGTGAGGGCAGCGATGGACCCCGAGGGCATCCTCAACCCGGGCCGCATGCACGGCTGAGGGATTGGCGGGGTCCGGGGTGACCCTGTCACCCCGGCGGAGGGGGTGCGGGGGAGGCGGCGCCTCCCCCGTTCCACGCTGCGTCATGCGTACCCAGCGGCATGGCGGGCGCCTCCCACCGCGCCGGCGTCTCGCTCATCTGTGCCGCGTGGCGGATGGCGCTGAGCCGCCCGAAGCCGCTCTCGCTCTCCTCCAGGAAGCCGGCCACTTCGTCCTGCGCCAGTTCGGGCGCGGCGAAGCCATCCGCCAGCCGCCCGAGCCCGCGCAGCCACCGCCCCGTGGCGGCGAGGGAGACGCGCACGCGCCAGGAGCCGCCTTCCTCGGCGCGCCGCAGCAGCGCCGCCATGGCGCCGAAGGCCAGCAGATAGCCTGAGGCGTGGTCCAGCGCCTGACAGGGAAGGGGGCGTGGCTTGTCCGGCGTGCCGGCCGCTTCCGCTTCCGCCTGGTTGAAGCCGGTTGCGGTCTGCACCAGCGAATCGAAGCCGCGCCGCCCAGCCCAGGGGCCTTCGTGCCCATAGGCGGAGAGCGAGGCGCAGATCAGGCCGGGCCGCAGCGCGGCGGCCGACTCGGCGCTGAAGCCGAGCCCCGCCAGGGCGCCCGGCCGGTAGGACTGCAGGAAGATGTCGGCCCCGCGCAGCAACTCGCGCAGCCGCTCGGCTTCCGCCGGCTGGCGCAGGTCCAGCCGGGCGGTGCGCTTGCCGCGCCCCGTATCCATGTCGAGGACGGGGATGGAGGGCAGGTGCGTCGCGCTGACATGGAGCACTTCCGCCCCATGCGCGGCGAGGCAGCGCCCCGCCACCGGCCCGGCGATGATGCGTGTCATCTCCAGCACCCGCAGCCCGGCGAGCGGACGCGCCGCGCGAGGCGGCAGGGGAATGGGCGGCGCATCGCCGATGCGCTCGATCAGCAGTGGCGGCTGGCCGGCAAGGGCGCGGCCCTGCGGATGCGCGTCCCAGGTGGCGAAGTCGCGCAGCATGGCGACGCAGAGCCCCGCTTCGGCGGCCGCGGCCTCGAAACGCGGCGCCGACCAGCCCTGCAGCGCCGCGGCCACAGCCTCGCGTTCCGGCGGCAGCCCGCCCAGGAGGGCCAGGATGCCGTCACGATGGTGGGGGAAGTTGGTGTGCAGCCGCACTGCTCCGCCGTCCCCACAATGGTACAGGCCCGCCAGCCTATCCCATGGGTCGGGTGGAGGAGTGTTGTTCAGCCTCAGGTAGCGTTCGCTGCGGAACTCAGCCAGCGCATGGCGTAGAGGCACCGTCACGCGCTGGGCGGGTCCACCCCGCCGGTGGTGGATCTCGGCGGCGGCCAGGGCTGCGGCGGCGATGCTCGCCTGCGCCACCGCACCGACGTGAAAGGAACTGGGCAGGCCCGGCGCGTCGTCCGGCAAGGCCAGGACCTCTGCCTCTGGTGGAGGCATGGAAGTGCTGGCGAACAGGTGGCGGAGGGCGGTCAGGGCGGGGGTGGCCAGAGCAGCAAGTCCTTGTGGGTGCGGCATCTCAGCCTTCCACCACCCTCTCCGCCAGGCAAGTGGTTCCCTTAGCGATGACCTTGAGGGGCAGAAGGGTGCGGCGGGGGGGCGGTGACCTGCGAGGGCGCGGCGTGGCCCACCCGCAGCAGCGCCGCGCGGCGCGCAGCCTCCTGCGGACCGCCGGGCGCCATGGCAAGGCGTTCCACAAAGGCAGGGCCGGGCGCGGGAAGAGGGTGGGCAGAAGAGCTGGGCATGATCATCTCAAAAATAAAACTATACTCATTTTATCATGCGGATCTGCCAGGGAGCCATTAACTTTGGGCAAGCAACAACGCGCCGGCAGGCTACCCTTCCGCCATCCTTTGCCTCGCCAGCGACTTGCGCCGTCACGACTTCCCTTCCACCTTGCTCGGGAGGAACGAACCAGGCGATGCAGACCAACTTCACCCCGGACCAGCTTGCCGATCCCGATACGCGGGAATCCAACACCATCCTACGGACCTGCGTGCATTGCGGCTTCTGCACGGCCACCTGCCCGACCTTCGTGCTGCTGGGTGACGAGCTGGATTCACCGCGCGGGCGCATCTACCTGATCAAGGACATGCTGGAGAGCGGGCGCCCGGCCGGCGAGGCCGAGGTGCGGCATGTGGACCGTTGCCTCTCCTGCCTCTCCTGTATGACCACCTGCCCATCGGGCGTGCACTACATGCACTTGGTGGACCATGCCCGCCGCTACATCGAGGAGACCTATACCCGCCCCTGGCCGGAGCGGATGCTGCGCCGCCTCCTGGGTGCCATGCTGCCTTATCCCGGCCGCTTCCGCCTCGCGCTGGCGGCGGCACGCCTCGCCCGGCCCTTGCGCGGCGTGCTGCCCGCCCGCGGCACCACCAGCCGCCGCCTGCGCGCCATGCTCGATCTCGCGCCGCGACACCTGCCGTCGGGCGGGGAGACCGCACGAGCGCAGGTCCACCCCGCCCAAGGCCCACGCCGCGGCCGTGTGGCGCTGCTGACCGGCTGCGCGCAGACCGTGCTGGCACCCTCGATCAACGAAGCCACCATCCGACTGCTAACGCGCATGGGGGTGGAGGTGGTGGTCACCGCCGGGCAGGGCTGCTGCGGCGCGCTCAATCACCACATGGGCCAGCACGATGCCGCCATGGCGCTGGCCCGCGCCAATATTGAGGCCTGGACACGCGAGATCGACGGCGAGGGGCTGGACGCCATCGTGGTGAACGCCTCGGGCTGCGGCACCACGGTGAAGGACTACGGCTTCATGTTCCGCGCCGAGCCGGACGCCTGGCCGGCGCGTGCCACAGCAGTGGCCGAGCGCGCGAAGGACATCTCGGAGGTGCTGCTGCGGTTCGGCTACGCGGCCTCCCGCGAGGCGCCGGGGCTGACCGTCGCCTATCATGCCGCCTGCAGTCTGCAGCACGGCCAGAAGATCACCGCCGCGCCCAAGCAGTTGCTGGCAAAGGCGGGCTTTACGGTGAAGGAGCCGGCGGAGCCGCATCTCTGCTGCGGCTCGGCGGGCACCTACAACCTGCTGCAGCCCGACATCGCCGCGCAGCTCAAGGCGCGCAAGCAGCACAACCTGGAGCGGACCGGCGCGGCCGTCATCGCCAGCGGCAATATCGGCTGCCTGACCCAGCTCGGCGACGGCGCGATGCCGGTCGTCCACACGGTCGAGCTGCTGGACTGGATGGCGGGCGGCCCCCGGCCGGCGGCGCTGCCGGCGGCGTGAGGCGCCTGCCGCTCAGGCGGCGCGCTTGCGGGCGGCGCTGTCGCGCAGCAGCGCCGACATGGCGGCCGCCACCAGGCTCGCCGCCTCTTCCGAGCCGGCGTCGAGGCAGCAGCGTTCGACGTGGCTCATCAGGCGGAGAACCGCCTGGATGTCGCGTTGCGCCTGATTGGTCCAGAGGACTGCAGCGATCGGGGTATCCATGGACATCGGCTCGGCTTGAGGTTGGCGCGCGGAGGCCGCTTACACCCCGTGCCGCCGCAGGGCCAGGGTGACATGCGGCGCTCTACTGGAGAGTAATCGTGGCGGCGAGCGTGCGCGGCGGCGAGTCGGACAGCGCCGCTGCCGCCAGCGCGGCATGACGCGCGGCGTCCGGCACGCCAAGCCGCCGGCATTCCGCCTCGATGTAGGACAGCATCAGCAGCAGCGCTTCCTGGTCCACCTGCTTTTCAAGGCTGGCCGCGGAGAGGCACGCAGAAGTCGCAGAGGCGGTCATCGTGTCCGGCCTGAAAGGACGATACGCGCGGGGGTGCATCGTATCACATTGCTGTGACTATGGTTTTTTCGTTCCAGGGGCAACAGTGAAATGCATCTGGCAACGATCAGGCTTTGCAGTGTTGCATTTATGCCCATAGGCTTTGCGCGCTGCTTCGGGAATTCCTTCGACCATGCACCGTGCATTGGGCCTCCTGGCTCTCCTGCCGTCTCTGCTGGCTGCCTTCCCGGCCGCGGCAGGCCCTACCCTGGAGGGGGTGCGCTCCCGCGGGCAGGTGGTGTGCGGCGTCAATACCGGAGTGGCTGGCTTCTCGGCCCCCGATAGCCGGGGCAGCTATCAGGGGCTGGATGCCGAGTTCTGCCGCGCCGTGGCCGCCGCAACCCTGGGCGATGCCGCCAAGGTCCGCTTCGTCCCCACCACCTACCAGACCCGCTTCGTGGCGCTGCAGGGCGGCGAGATCGACTTGCTGGCCCGCAACGTCACCCAGACCCTGACGCGCGACACCGCGCTCGGTTTCAACATGGCGGGCGTGAACTTCTATGACGGCCAGGGCTTCATGGTGCACAAGGCGGCCGGCCTTACCGCCGCAAAGCAGCTTGATGGCGCCGCTGTCTGCGTCCTGCCCGGCTCGACCAGCGAGCTGAACCTCGGCGACTTTGCCCGTCGCGAGAAGATCGCTGTCCAGCCCGTCGTGCTGTCCTCGATGGATGAGATGACGGCCGCCTACCAGTCCGGCCGCTGCGACGCCATGACCACGGACGCCTCCCAGCTCGCGGCGCTGCGCGTCTCGGCCCTGCGCGACCCGGCGGCGCATGTGATCCTGCCCGAGCGCATCAGCAAGGAGCCGCTCGGTCCCATGGTCCGGCATGGCGACGAGGAATGGCGTGACATCGTCGCCTGGACGCTGACGGCGATGATCGAGGCGGAGGAGCTTGGTATCAACCGCCAGAACGTCGAGGCCATGCGCGCCAGCTCCGATCCGAACGTGCAGCGCATGCTCGGCGTGACGCCGGGTTTCGGCAAGGCACTCGGCCTGCCGGAGGACTGGGCTTTTCAGGTGATTCGCCAGGTCGGCAACTACGGCGAGGTGTTCGATCGCACCCTGGGCAAGGATTCGCCGATCGGCCTCGAACGCGGCCTCAACGAACTATGGACACGAGGTGGTCTGATGTACGCGCTGCCGTTGCGCTGAACCGGTGCGCGCCGCGATCTCCGACCACAAGAACTTGATTCAGCACAGGGACATGGCATCTCGGCTGGCGCTGTGATGCCATAGGTGAGCGGTGCCGTCGCGGCGCCGCCAAATCCTTTGGGAAGGGAGGCTTCTCCTATGGCACGAGTGGCACTCGTCACTGGCGGGCAACGGGGCATCGGCGCCGCCATCAGCGAGCATCTGCAGAAGGCAGGCCGCAAGGTCGTCGCCTCCTATGCGGGGAATGAGGCCGCCGCATCCGCCTTCACCGAGCGGACCGGCATCCCCTGCATCAAGTTTGACGTCTCGGACTTCGAATCCTGCAAGGCCGCCGTGGCGAAGATCGAGGCGGAGCACGGCCCGATCGAGATCCTGGTCAACAATGCCGGCATCACCCGCGACGGGACCATGAAGCGGATGGACCGCAAGATGTGGGACGAGGTGATCGACACCAATCTCGGCTCTTGCTTCAACATGGCCAAGCTGGTCTGGGACGGGATGTCGAGCCGCAAATACGGCCGCATCGTGAATATCGGCTCGATCAACGGCCAGGCCGGGCAGTACGGGCAGGTGAACTACGCCGCGGCCAAGTCCGGCATCCATGGCTTCACCAAGGCGCTGGCGCAGGAAGGCGCACGCTCCGGCATCACCGTGAACGCCATCGCCCCCGGCTATGTGGACACCGAGATGGTCCGTGCCGTGCCGGAGGACGTGCTGCAGAAGATCATCGGCCGCATCCCCGTCGGTCGGCTCGGCACCGCCGACGACATCGCGCGCGGCGTCTGCTTCCTCACCGCCGACGAGGCCGACTTCATCACCGGCTCCACCCTCTCGATCAACGGCGGCCAGCACATGTATTGAGACGCCCCCTCTCGGGGCAGGCCGGGGAGGCGCTCCCCGGCCCGTCCGCCTCAGCGTGCCGCCGCCGCCTCGCGGTCGCCGATGGCCCGGTTGACGAGCCAGGACACCACGGCGACGATGATCGCCCCGAAGAACGCGGCCCAGAAGCCGGAGACGTGCATTCCCGGCATGACCAGCGCCGTTAATCCCAGCATGGCCGCGTTCACCACCACGGTGAACAGCCCCAGCGTGACAATGTTCAGCGGCAGCGAGAGCAGCATCAGCACCGGCCGGATCAGCGCGTTGATGATGCCGAAGATGATGGCCGCGATGAACAACGTGAACGGCCCGGCGAAGGAAATCCCGTCGATCAGCATGTCCGCACACCAGAAGGCGAAGGCCGTGATGACGGTGCGGGCCAGGAAACCCATGACACGACTCCTTGATGATTCGCCGGCGGAACGCCGTGGCCACTCTCCAGTTGCAGGTGGCCGTCGATGAGCCCCGCCACGCTCGCCGGTTGCGGCGCCATTCTGCTCTGGGCCTTCCTGGGTGTCCTGGCGCGCTTGGCGGCCGGTGTGCCGCCACTCGAACTAACCGCCCTGAGCATGGCCGTGGGCGGGGTGCTCGGGTTGGGCGTGGTCGCCGCGCGCGGCTCGCTCGGCGCGCTGCGGCAGGAGAAGCTGGCCTGGGCGCATGGCGTCGGCGGCCTGTTCGGCTACCACGCGCTCTATTTTGCCGCGCTGGCGCTGGCCCCCGCCGTCGAGGCCAATCTGCTGAACTATCTCTGGCCGCTGCTGATCGTGCTGCTCTCGGGTCTGCTGCTCGGCATGCCGCTCGGCAGCCGGCGCCTGCTCGGCGTGGCGCTGGGCTTCGCCGGCTGCGCCCTGCTGATCGGCGGCGGCGCCCGCTTTCCCGCCGGCGCGACGCCCGGCTTCCTCTGTGCCGTGGCAGGAGCCGTGGTCTGGGCAACCTATTCCGTCACCGCCCGCCGCCTTGCCCATGTGCCGACCGAGGCCGTGGCCGGCTTCTGCCTGGTCAGCGGGATTCTTGCCGGGGTGCTGCACCTCGCCTTCGAGGTGACGGTCTGGCCCGATGCGCGGCAGGCGCTGGCCATCCTGCTCCTCGGCCTGGGGCCGGTCGGCTCCGCCTTCTTTCTTTGGGACCTCGGCATGAAGCGCGGCGACCCGCGCCTGCTGGGCACCTTGGCCTATGCGATTCCCGTGCTCTCCACCCTGCTGCTGGTGGCGGCGGGGGAAGGGCAGGCGGACGAGCGCGTGCTGATCGCCGCCCTGCTGGTTGCGGGCGGCGGGGTGCTCGCCTCCTGGCAGCGGTCGCGCCGGTCACTGGCGTAGAACAAGGCCGGGGGAATGAATTCCCCCAGACCCCCATCTTTTTTCCTCAAGTCTGCTGCATGGCTTACAGGGTGCAGCCGCCGGGCTGCTTCAGCCCGGCTTCCGCCAGAGCCCGCGCACCACTTCGGCCGGCCCCTGATGGCGTGGGCCTTCATCGAGCCGCACGGTGCCTTCCAGGCATTCCAACAGGGTCAGCTCCGGGAAGGCGGCCTCGGCGGCGGCGCGGGTCCAGAGCAGGTCCGGGTCCTTCGGCCCACCGCTGCGGCGGCCGCCCTGGGCGATGGCAAAGCCTTCCAGCAGCAACAATCCGCCCGCCGCCAGCGCCCGCTGGGCCGCCGCCGCCACCACAGCGCGGTCGGCGGGCGGCATGTGCACGAAGACCCAGGCAATCAGGTCGAATTCCGCTTCCGGCCAGTCCCAGCGGGTGAGGTCGGCCACCGCGGTGGTGAGCGCCACACCGCGCGCGGCGGCGAACCCGGCCGCGCGGGCCATGCCAGTGGCGGACCAGTCCACGGCCGTGGCAGACAATCCCTGTTCTGCCAGCCAGACGCCGTTGCGCCCCTCGCCGTCGCCCAGTGCCAGGGCCCGCATCCCCGGCCGCAGCCAGGGGGCGAGGCTGTGCAGGTAGCGGTTGGGTGCCTGGCCGAAGATCCATTCCCCGGCGGCGTAGCGGGCATCCCAGGCGGCGGCCTCGCTCATCGGTCCTGCTCCCCTTCGGGTTCCCAGCCCGGCGGCGCCAGGGTGAAGCCGGCGAAGTCGAAGGCCGGGCTGACGGTGCAGCCGACCAGCGTCCAGGCGCCCAGGCTTTCCGCCGCCTGCCAGTCGCCCGCCGGGACCACGGCAAAGGGTGCCTCGCCGCCGCCGAGATCGGGGCCGAGCCGGTGCTCGGTCCGGTTTCCCGATTCGGCGGCGAGGGAGAGACGCAGCGGGGCGCCGGCATACCAGTGCCAGGCCTCGGCGGCGTCCACCCGGTGCCAGTGGCTGCGCTCGCCGGCGGCCAGCAGGAAGTAGATCGCCGTGCCCGCTCCGCGCCCGCCTTCCACCGGCCGGTCGCGCCAGACCTCCCGGTAGTGCCCGCCCTCGGGGTGCGGGACGAGCTCCAGCGCCGCGATCACCGCGGCGGCGGGAAGGGAAGGGTCGCGCAGGTCGGGCATGGCGGTGCGCCGGCTTATGCCGGGGGCGGTGCGGTGCGGCTCAGCGCCGGATGGGCGGAGACGTCCGAATACCAGGCCGCCAGCTTCGGATGCGCCTCGCGCCAGGGCTCGTTGCCGAAGCGGAAGTCCAGGTAGCCGAGCGCACAGGCCACGGCGACGGCGCCGATATCGGCGAGGCCCTGCGGCGGCGCCTTCTCCAGCACGTCGAGCGAGCGCGCCACGGCAGCCTGCTGGCGGGACTGGAAGGCGGTGCGGCCCTCATCTTGCGCCAGGCCCATGCTCATGCGGCGGGCGACGGCGGCGTCCATGATGCCGTCGGCCAGGGCTTCCATGGTCTTCGCCGCGATCCGCGCCGGGCCGGCGGGGTAGAGGGAGGCCGAGTCGCCGAGTCCGTCGAGGTACTCGCAGATCACCGGGCTGTCGAAGATGGCCTCACCCTCGTCGGTGACGAGGCAGGGCACCTTGGAGAGCGGGTTCATCGCCAGCAGCCCCTCGGGGCTGGTGTGCGGGTTGGTGGGAAGCAGTTCGATCCGGCTGGCGAGGCCGCGCAGCAGCGCGCAGGCCATGACCTTGCGGACGAAGGGGCTGGAAGGCGAGTGGAACAGCTTCATGGCTGGTCTCCCTGGCAACGGTTCAGCGGAAATTGTCCTTGGCGGTGCGGATGCGGCCAAGCGCCTCCGCCGAGTCGGCGCGAAGGAAGGGGTTGGTCTCCAGCTCCTGGCCCAGCGTCACGGGCAGGGTGGGCTGGCCGGCGGCGCGCGCCGCCTCCACCTCGCGGGCGCGGGCCTTGAGCGCGGCATTGCCGGGCTCCACCGTCAGGGCGAAGCGGGCATTGCTGGCGGTGTATTCATGGCCGCAGCAGACCAGCGTCTCCGGCGGCAGCGCCTTCAACAGGGAGAGCGCGCGGAACATGTCCTCCGCCGTGCCCTCCAGCAGGCGCCCGCAGCCGAGCGAAAACAGGGTGTCGCCGCAGAGCAGCACATGCCCCTCGGGGAAGTGATAGGCAATGTGGCCGATGGTGTGGCCAGGGCTGTCGATCACCCGCCCCCTGGTCTCGCCCACCAGCACCGTGTCGCCCGGCGAGACTTCCAGGTCCAGCCTCGGCAGCCGGTGGGCATCGGCGGCGGCGCCGATCACCTTCGCGCCGTAGCGGGCGCGGATTTCCTCCACGCCATCGATATGGTCGCCGTGATGGTGGGTGAGGAGGATGATGTCGCAGCGCCCGCCCCCCGCCTCGATCGCCTCGATCACCGGCTTCGCCTCGCCGGGGTCGCAGATCGCCACGGTTCGACTCGCCGTGTCACGCAGCAACCAGGCATAGTTGTCGGACAGGCAGGGCACGGCCTGAACGGTGACGGCCATGGCGGTTCTCCTTCTCGCGGTCCCAAGCAAGGGCGTGTCAGGCTTCGAACAGGGACCTATATCCAGCTTATGAACCCAGAGGTCCACGGGCACCGGGATTTCTATGCCTCCCCCACCGGGCTGGTGGCGGCGCGGCTGCTGCGTGAGCGGCTGCTGAAGCTGTGGCCGGACCTGACGGGGCGGGAGATTCTCGGCCTCGGCCATGCCGCGCCCTATCTGCGGCTCTGGCGGGAGGGCGCGGCGCGCATCCTCTCCGCCGCCCTGCCGGAGTCCGACGCCGCGCCCTGGCCCCCCGGCGGCCCCGGCCTCTGCGCGCGCGTCGAGGATGACGCGCTGCCCTTCCCGGATCTCAGCTTCGACAATGTCCTGCTGGTGCACGGGCTGGAGCACACCGAGAACGCCCGGCGCATGCTGCGCGAGGTCTGGCGCGTGCTGAAGGATGACGGGCGCCTGCTGGTGGTGGCGCCGAACCGGCGCGGCATGTGGGCGCATCTGGAGAGCACTCCCTTCGGCCAGGGCCGCCCCTATTCGCCCGGCCAGCTCGGCCGGCTGCTGGAGCGCAACCTGTTCAGCGTCACCCAGCGGGACAAGGCGTTGTTCATGCCGCCCTTCCAGTCGCGCCTGATGCTGCGCGGCGCCGGCATCTGGGAGGCCACCGGCCGGGTGCTGGCGCCCCGCTTCGCCGGCGTGGTGATGGTGGAGGCGCACAAGGAACTTTATGGCCTCATGCCCAAGGCGGCGGCGCGGGTGCCGGGGCGGCGGGTGCGCGTGGTCGAGGGCGCCTGGGCCACCTGCCGCGACGAAGCCGCCAGGGCCGAAGCCTTCCAGGAGCGCGAAGGCGCGGGAGGCCGGGCCGCTAGCCGGTGACGGCGCGGACGAACCGGACCCGCTCCGCCACCGGCGCGCGGGGGAGCGGGAGCAACTCGTAGCCCAGCCCGGCATAGGCCTCCGCCATCGCCGCATGGGTGGCTTCGGCCTCCTCGGGCGACTGCTTCCGTTCGGCGTCCTGCGCGAAGATGTCCGGCCAGAACGGAGCGATGAAGACGCGGCGGCTGTAGCGGAACTGTCGGGCCGCGCGCTCCATATGCGGCGGCACCGGCAGGCCGGAGAGCCGGAGATAGCCGATCACGTCCGGGATTCCGCGGTCGAAGAGCACCGGGCCAGGCAGTTCCCTTGCGGCGCGGTGGGAGCGCATGTCCCAGCTCAGCATCAGCTCGGCGAAGGCCATGCGGTCGGACCAGGGCAGCGCCGTGCCGCCGATTGCCACCTGGTCCTGGATGATGGCCCGGCCCGCCTCGGGCATGGGGTGGAGCCCGCTCGCGGCCAAGGCGGCGATCAGCGTGCTCTTCCCGGAGCCGGGGCCGCCGGTGAGGACGAACAGGCGGTCGTGTTCGGGCAAGGGAATGGGCCTCCTTCCGGTATTGCTTGGCTCGGGCTCCTCGGCCGGCGGGCGTCGCGCCGGGTTGCCGCTCAGCCGGGCTGTGGCGGCGCCTGTCCGAATGCCTCCCGTGACGGCGGTGGCATGTGGACGGCCAGCCAGAGCGTTTCCCCCGCCGGGTCCGTCCAGGCGACGCGGTGGCGGCAGAGGGCGGGCAGGATGGCGTAGTCCCCCGCCTCCAGCCGCCGCTCGCTGCCGTCCGGGAAGGCCAGCACCGCGGCGCCGGAGAGAAGCAGCACGAACTCGTCCCAGTCCTGCTCGTACCAGGAGCCCGGCGGGCTGGCGGCACCGCGCGAGAGGATGCGCTCGACCCGGGCACCCTCCGGCGCCGTCAGCAGCTCATGGAAGCATTCCTCGCCGGGGCCGGGCCGGGCGCCCCCCTCGGCCAGGCGCCCGAAGGATGGAACTGTGGTCCGGTCCATTCGCATCCTCTCCCGTCCGGCATCGCGCCGCTCCGTTTATCGGGCCGAATGGGTGACGGCCTCGATCTTGTTGCCGTCCGGGTCACGGACAAAGGCCGCGTAGTAGTTCGCGTTGTATTCAGGGCGGAGGCCGGGGGCGCCGTCCTCGCTGCCGCCATGGGCCAGGGCGGCGCGGTGGAAGGCCTGCACCATCGCCTTGTCCTGTGCCGCGAAGGCGATGTGAACGCCGTTCCCCGGCGAGGCCGGGCGCCCGTCCACCGGGGCGACGAGGCTGAAGAGGATTTCCCCGGTGCCGTAATGCACGGCCCCCTCGTCCTGCCGGAGCAGGCGGAGACCGATCACGGCCAGGACCGGGTCATAGAAGGCGCGTGCGCGCCCGACATCGTTGGTCCCGAGCGAGATGTGGTGAATCACGGACAGCCTCCTGCCTCTGGCGGCGGATCGGATGGTGGCGGGGACAGCGGGCTGGCCCGCCCCGGCCTGCAGTTTAGGACGCTGGGGCAAGAATGCGCGACGCCCCGTCATGGAAGCCGTCCCGCCGCCCGGCCTAGCCTGTGGCCATCCCTGTCCCAGCAAAAGAGGGGAGGCGGTCATGCGCACCGAAGCTTTGGCGGCGTTCCGGCAGTCGCTCCGGGGTCCGCTGATCGGCCGGGAGGACCCCGGCTATGCCGAGGCCTGCAAGCTCTACAACGCCATGGTCCACAAGCGCCCGCTGCTGATCGCCCGCTGCCTCGACGTGGCGGACGTCATGGCGGCGGTCCGCTTCGCCCGCGAGAACGAAATGCTCGTCGCCATCCGGGGCGGCGGCCACAACGGCCCCGGCCTCGGCAGTTGCGATGACGGGCTGGTCATCGACCTGTCGCTGATGAAGGGCGTGCGGGTGGACCCGGCGGCGCGAACCGTGCGCGTCGGGCCGGGCTGCACCCAGGGCGACATGGACCACGCCACCCATGCCTTCGGCCTGGCGGTACCGGCCGGCATCGTCTCGACCACCGGCATCGCCGGCCTGGCGCTGGGCGGCGGCACGGGATACCTCACCCGGAAATTCGGCCTGACCAGCGACAACCTGCTCGAAGCCGATGTGGTGCTGGCCGATGGCCGCTTCGTCACCGCCAGCGAGGCGCAGAACCAGGATCTCTACTGGGCCTTGCGTGGCGGCGGGGGCAATTTCGGCATCGTCACCAGCTTCCTGTTCCGCGCCCATCCCGTCAGCACGGTTTATGCCGGACCGATCTTCTGGGACCAGGCCCAGGCACGCGAGATCATGCGCTGGTACCGCGACTTCCTGCCGAAGGCGCCGGCCGAGCTCTGCGCCGTGCTGGGTCTCAAGACCGTCCCCTCCACCCCGCCCTTCCCGCAGGAGATCTGGGGACGCCGGATCTGCGTCCTGATCTGCTGCTATCTTGGCCGCGCGGAGGAGGGCGAGCAGGCGCTGCGGCCGGTCCGCACGGAGCTGCCGAAGCCGATCTTCGAGCATCTGGGCGAGATGCCTTTCCCGGCGCTGCAGAGCCTCTTCGACCCGCTGCTGCCGAGCGGCCTGCAATGGTACTGGAAGGGCGACTTCGTCCGCGAGCTGAGCGATGCCGCGATCGAGGAGCACCTGCGCCACGCCGCCGAGACGCCGAGCGAGCTGTCTCTGGTGCACCTCTACCCGATCGACCGGGCCGTGCGGCAGGTGGACAGGGCCGCGACGCCCTGGGGCGCGCGGGATGCCACCTGGTCCATGGTGATCGCCGGCATCGACCCCGATCCGGCCAAGGCGGCGGCGCTGAAGTCCTGGGGGCGGAGCTACTGGCAGGCCGTGCATCCGCACAACCCCGGCGGCGGCTATGTCAACTTCATGTATGACGATGAGGCCGCGGGCCGCATCCAGGCCGCCTATGGCGACAACTACGCGCGGCTGGTGGCGGTGAAGCGCGCCTACGACCCCGGGAACTTCTTCCGGGTGAACCAGAACATCAATCCGGCGGCCTGAGCTTCCGGTGGCGTCTGTGCCCGCCCCCCCCGCGGGACGGCACGGGCGCCACACGCGCCGATGATTGGCCTTCCTCCTGCGGCCGGCGGCATGGTTCCGCGCGGCCTCGCCCAAGGCGGGGCAGGGAGGAACGAAGATGGATTTGCATCCCGTCATGCCGCCACGGCGTGGCCCGACCGGCAGCGCGGCCGGCTTGCTGGCGGCGTCGCCCTTGCTGGCGCAGCGCGACTACGGCCCGGGCGCCCCGCCGGCGCGCTACCCCGACCCCGACATCCTCGTGCTCGACCCGAAGCGCTTCAAGGCCAAGCTCGGCAACGCGGCGATCCGCCGGCTGCACACCGGCATGGGCTGGGCCGAGGGGCCAGCCTGGCACGCTAACGGGCGCTTCCTCGTCTGGTCGGACATCCCGAACAATGTCTGCCTGCGCATGACGGCCGAGGACGAGCATGTCTCGTCCCGCTTCCGCAGTCCCTCCGGCTTCACCAACGGCAATACCTTCGACCGCGAGGGCCGTCAGGTCTCCTGCCGCCACCTGCAGCGGGACGTGGCGCGCCACGAGCCGGACGGCCGCGTGACGGTGCTCGCCGCCAAAGGGCCGGACGGCGAGTTCAACGCGCCCAACGACGTGGTGGTGCATCCTGGGGACGGCAGCATCTGGTTCACCGACCCGGGCTACGGCGCCCTGGTGGACTACGAAGGCCATCGCTACGACACCGGCAGTCCGCGGCCCTTCATCAAGGAGGCCGTCTACCGCATCGACGGCCAGTCGGGCGAGGTGACCAAGGTGGCGGACCAGCCCTTCAAGCCGAACGGCCTCTGCTTCAGCCCGGACTACCGCATCCTCTACGTCGCCGACACCGGCACCACCCACTACCCGGAGGCCTGCAACATCATCTGGGCCTATGACGTGGAGGGCGGCACCCTGCGCAACCCGCGCGCCTTCGCCGACATGACGCTGGACGGAAGATCCGGCCTGGCGGACGGCATCCGCTGCGACACGGAGGGCAATGTCTGGTCCTCGGCCGGCTGGGTGGGCGAGGGGTATGACGGCGTGCACGTCTTCGCCTCGGACGGGGCGCGCATCGGGCAGATCCGCCTGCCCGAGATCTGCAGCAATGTCTGCTTCGGCGGCACGCGGCGGAACCTGCTGTTCATGACCGCCAGCCAGTCGCTCTACGTGGTGCCGGTGGAGGCCCGCGGGGCGCATTTCTGCTGAGCGGCGGCCGCCAGGGGGCGCCGCCCCCTGGATCTCCGCTGGGGTGACAGTGTCACCCCAGACCCCGCCGTCTGCTTGAGTGCTGGCGGGTGGAGGGCCGCCGATGCCGGGAGGGCGGAGCCCTCCCCGGAAGAACGCAGCGTTACGCCGCCTCGACGCACATGGCGACGCCCATGCCGCCGCCGATGCACAGCGTGGCCAGGCCCTTCTTCGCGCCGCGCGCCTTCATGCCGTAGAGCAGGGTGGTCAGCACGCGGGCGCCGGAGGCGCCGATCGGATGGCCGAGGGCGATGGCGCCGCCGTTGACGTTCACCTTCGACGTGTCCCAGCCCAGGTCCTTGTTCACCGCGCAGGCCTGGGCGGCGAAGGCCTCGTTGGCCTCGATCAGGTCGAGATCCTGGATGTTCCAGCCGGCCTTCTGCAGCGCCTTGCGGCTGGCCGGGATGGGGCCAGTGCCCATGATCGAGGGATCGACGCCCGCGGTGGCCCAGGAGGCGATGCGTGCCAGCGGCGTCAGGCCGCGCTTGGCGGCCTCGGCGGCTGACATCACCACCAGCGCCGCGGCGCCGTCATTGATGCCGCTGGCATTGCCGGCGGTGACGCTGCCGGTCTTGGAGAAGGCCGGGCGCAGCTTGGCCAGGATCTCGCGGGTGGTGTCGGGCTTCGGGTACTCGTCGTTCTCGACCACCACGTCGCCCTTGCGGCCCTTCACCGTCACCGCGGCGATCTCGTCCTTGAAGCGCCCCTCGCGCATCGCGGCACCCGCCTTGTGCTGCGAGTTGAAGGCGAACTCGTCCTGCTCGTCGCGGCTGATCTGGTACTTCTCGGCCACGTTCTCGGCGGTATTGCCCATGTGGTAGCCGTTGAAGGCGTCCCACAGCCCGTCGCGGATCATGGTGTCGACCATCTGGAAGTCGCCCATCTTCACGCCCGAGCGGAGCTGCGCGCAGTGCGGCGCCTGGGTCATGCTCTCCTGCCCGCCGGCGACGACGATGTTGGCGTCGCCCGTCGCGATCTGCTGGGCCGCCAGCGCCACGGCGCGCAGGCCGGAGCCGCAGAGCTGGTTGATGCCGAAGGCGGTGCGCTCGACGGGGATGCCGGCATTGACCGAGGCCTGGCGGGCCGGGTTCTGCCCGGCGCCGGCGGTGAGGATCTGGCCGAGGATCACCTCGTCCACCTCGGCGGCCTCAATGCCGGCACGGGTGAGGGCGGCCTTGATGGCGGCCTCGCCCAGGGCGTGGGCGGGCAGGCTGGCAAAAGCGCCGTTGAAGGCGCCGACAGGCGTGCGCGCGGCCGATGCGATGACGATGTCGGTCATGAGGCGGGTACTCCCTCGATGTTTCCGCTGCCGGCCTGGAGCCGGGCACGGCTTCTGCTCTGCTCACAGTCTGCGCCGTAGGGCGCCCGCCCTACAAGCCTGCCAGCCAGCGGCGCAGCGGCTGCCACAGCGCCGCCTCGGCACGGCTGCCGGCCGCCATGCCGATATGCCCGGCGGCCACCATCTCGATATGGCCGGCGGGCAAGCGCTCCGCCAGGGCCAGGGCGGAGGCCGGGGGCACGATGCGGTCGGCGCGCGGCACGGCGGCGAAGGCGGGCACCGCCAGCGCGGCCGGGTCCACGATGGCCCCGGCGACGCGCCAGCGTCCCTGACCCGGGTCATTGCGGCCGTACCAGGCGCCCAGCGCCTCACGCGCCACCGGGGCGGCGAGCGGGATGCCGTCGTTCAGCCAGTCCTCCAGCGCCACGAAGAGCCGGGCGCGCGGGCCTGCCCGGTCCATGGCCGCGAAGGCGCGGAACTTGGCGGCGATGCCCCAGGGATCGAGGGTCGCGAAGAGCGTCTGGATGACGTCCACCGGCAGGGCATTGCCGGCCTGCATCAGCGGCTCCAGCCCAGGCAGAAGGGCGGCCAGCGCCTGGGCGCGCCCCGCCTCCCCGGCATCGCCCGCATGGAAATCCCAGGGCGTGGCGAGCAGCGCCAGGCCGCGCAGGCGCTCCGGCCGGCGCAGCGCGGCGCCGAGGGCGAGAAGCCCTCCCATGCAGTAGCCCAGAAGCGCCACCGGCCCGAGCGGCGTCAGGGCCGGAGCGGTGAGCGCCCGCTCCAGCCGCCCGGCGATATAGTCGGTGAGGGTGAAGCCGCGCTCGGCCTCCTCTGGCCACCCCCAGTCGAGCAGCAGTACGCGCTGACCCCGCGCCGCGAGCCAGCGCAGCATGGAATGCTCCGGCAGCAGGTCCAGCACATAGGCGCGGTTGATCAGGGAAGGCACCACCAGCAAGGGCGGGCCCTCGCCGCCATAGTCGATCAGGCGGGAGCCGCCCTCGCACCAGAGCACCGGCAGGTCGGGCTCCTGCCGCCGCCAGGGGTGGCGGCGATAGGCGGCGATGCCGGCGACCAGCGCCCGGTCCTGCCGCGCCAGGCGGCGCAGCACGGCGGCGCGGAAGCGCTCAGGCGGGTGGCCGGCGGCGGCGAGGATGCCGCTGATCCGGTGCAGCTCCTGCCGCCCCGCCTTCGAGATCGGCCAGCCGGCGCTCCAGCTCGGCAATGCGGTCGAGAAGGGCGCCGCCGTCCCCATCTCCGCGTTCTCCGGCAGGCCGGGCGGCGGCAGGCTGAGGGTCGCGCCCAGGCCGCGCATCAGCGCCAGCCCCAGATGCAGCGGCAGCGGCCGCGGGCCGCGGCGGGGCGGAGCGGTCACGCGGCGGCTCCGGCGGGGCGAAGGGGAAGCCGGGCCAGGCGCCGGGGCGGAAGGGAGGCGGCGCAGTCATGTCGCGCATCCAGGCGGCTGCCAGTGCCGCCCAGGCGGCCCAGCTCCCGGTCATCTCGCGACCGGCCATCAGCGCCGCGATCTCGCTCTGCCACAGTGCGATCCAGTCCTCTGCCAGCCGCTCCAATGCCTCAGGCTTGCCGCTCGGGTCGCCGCCGCTGGTCCGGGAAGCGTCCTCGGAACCTGCCATTTCGCCTCCCTGTCATGCGCGCGCAGCGGTCAAGCCACCGGCGCGGGCGGAAGATAGCGCCGCCGCCGCGCAGGGAAAGGGCAGCGGTGCCATCGGCATATTCGCGCCCATGGGGCCATGCTAGCCTTGCCCCCTTCACGCAGCGGGACGGGAGGGTGCAATGACCGAGCAGGCAGCACAGAAAAAGCCGGATGAACAGGCGAAGCCGACAGTCGTCATCAAAAAATACGCCAATCGCCGTCTCTACAACACGGAGGCGTCTTCCTATGTGACGCTTGAGGATCTCGCCGGGATGGTGCGCGAGGGGCGTGACTTCGTGGTCTACGACGCCAAGTCGGGCGATGACATCACGCGCAGTGTGCTGACGCAGATCATCGTCGAGGAGGAGTCGAAGGGACGAAACCTGCTGCCGATCCCTTTCCTGCGGCAGTTGATCGGCTTCTACGGCGACAGCCTGCAGTCCCTGGTGCCGCGCTACCTCGAATTTGCCATGGGCAGCTTTGCGCGGCAGCAGGAGCAGATGCGCCTTTCTGTTGAGCAGACCATGGGGGGCTTCAACCCTCTGGCGCGCATGGAGGAGATGAGCAAGCAGAACATGGCGATGATGGAGCGTGCCATGTCGCTGTTCAGTCCCTTCTCGCGGCGTGACGAAGCGGTGCAAACCCCCACGCAATCAGCGGAATCCGAGGAGATTGCGGCCCTGAAAGCAGAAATTCGCCTTCTGCGGGAACAGATGGCAGAAAAGCGCTCAGAACCAAATAGGTGATATAACTTTCGTGAGGACTACCGATATCGTCGTCACTCACACAGTTTTTAAGAATTTAGAAATGAAATGCGATAAACAGGACCGTGCGGCCTCGTATTTTGGGGTTCGTGCAATTTTTCATCCTGACAGGTAGAGAATGGCCGATACCGAGATGGGCGGCGTACCTCATGGCGAAGAGCCGGAGGAAGCCACTACCCAACGTGCCAGACTGGCCGACCGTCATGTCGGCGCTCGCATCCGCGAGCGCCGGCTGATGCTCGGCCTTTCGCAGCAGCAGCTCGCCAGCATGATTGGCGTGACCTATCAGCAGGCGCATAAATACGAACGGGGGCTCAACCGGATCTCCGCCGGGCGCCTGTTCGAGATCGCGCTTGTGCTTGGTGTGCCAGTCTCCTGGTTCTTCGAAGGGCTGCAGGAGACGGGAACGAGCCAGCCCCTGGGCGTGCGGCAACGCATGTGCCTCGAGCTGGCCCGCAACTTCTCGCTGATCAGCAATGAGAAGCATCAGGAGGCACTGAGCCAGATGGCGCGCGCGCTCGCGGCACAGTCGCAGGGCCGCTCGCTGGACTAGGGGCACGGCTGCCGCGAGGGCCGCACCCTGGTGCGGGCCTCCAACGACAGCCGTGCCCGCCTAAAGCCTGCTCCGGACCCGCGCAGGCGGGCGCTCCGGAGATATCTGCTGCCTGAATTCGCTTGCTGGCGGTCCTCCTACCGGTATTCCGCGCCAGCCTGTTGCTCCGGGCGTTGCGTGCGCCAGAAGGGCGCCCGCTACCCGCAGCTTGGGGTGCCGCCCGAACCCTGGTCATGCGGGAGACGGTGGGCCTCTCAGCGCCCGGACAAAGCCATTCCCTGCAGAGTCGTGAAAAAAGATCGGGTCCGGGGGAATTCCTTCCCCCGGTCATTTCCCTATGCCGGATCGCAGGCCTGGATCGCCGGCCCGGCCGCCTCGATAGCGGCGCCCGCCGCCAGCAGCAGATCCTCGCGATAGCGCCCGGCGATCAACTGCACGCCCACCGGCGCATCACCGGCCTGGCCTGTGGCGACGGTGAGCCCCGGCAGTCCCATCAGCGGCAGGCCGACCTGCACGAGTTGCGCTTCGATCACGCGCTCGAAGGCCGCCGGCGACTCGACGTCGAGCTGGTCCGGGAAGGGCAACTCGGCCGAGACCGGCAGCAGCAGCACCGGGTAGTCCTTCAGGAAAAGCTGCCATTGCCGGGTGAAGCCGGCGCGAGCCTGCAGCGCATCCTGGAAGGTGTTCAGGTCGGGCGAGGGGGCGAGGCGCTCCATCTGCGCCAGCACGAAATTGGCGTCCGGGTCATCCTCGCGGGCGAAGGCGGCATTCATGCCGCGGCGGGACTCGGCCAGCCAGAGCAGCGCCTGCAGCCGCGCCGGCTCGCGCAGCGGCGGACAGGCGGTCTCGACGATGCTCCAGCCGCTTTCCTGCAGCCGCAGCGCCGCGTCGCGCAGCGCCTTCTCCACCTCGGGCTTGGTGTCGAGCCCTTCGGGCCGGACACAGAGCGCAGCCCGCTTCGGCGCCGGAGGGCCTTCCAGCGGCGCCGGCACCCACCAGGGGTCGCGCTGGTCTTCGGCAGCCATGGCCTGCAGCGCCAGCCGCAGGTCGGCCATGGAGCGCGCCAGCGGACCGGAGACCGCCATCAACTGGGCGCCGATCGCCCGCTCCGCGCTGGAGGCGTTGAAGGCGGCGACCCGTCCCAGGGTGGGACGCAGCCCATGCACGCCGCAGGCATAGGCGGGATAGCGGATCGAGCCGCCGATATCCGTGCCATGCGCAACGGCGCCGATGCCCGCCGCCACTGCCGCTGCCGCGCCGCCGGAGGAGCCGCCCGGGGTCAGCGCCGGGTTGCGCGGGTTCTTCGTATGGCCGTGCAGGGAGTTGCGGGTGAACCAGCGCAGCGAGAAGGCCGGCGTGTTGGTGCGCCCGATCACCACCGCCCCGGCGCGCCGCAGGTTGGCCACCACCGGGTTGTCCTCGGTGGCGATCAGTTCCTGCTGGATGCGCAGCCCGTTGGTGGTGGCGAAGCCTTTCTGGTCCACGTTGACCTTGATGGTGACGGGCACGCCGGCCAGCGGCCCCACCGCCTCGCCGCGCGCGAGGGCGGAATCCACCGCCTCGGCGGCGGCCAGCGCCTGCTCCGGCATCTCCTGCACCACCGCGTTGATGGCGGGGTTGACGGCGGACAGCCGGTCCAGCGCCGCCTGCGTCACCTCCCGCGCGGAAACCTCCCGCGTTGCGACCCGCGCTGCGATCTCGCTGGCCTGCAGGCGCCAAAGCTCGGTCATGCCCTTGTTCTCCGCTCTCCCGTGACGGGGAGGAGTGTCGCGCTGTCCGGCAGCGGAGGGCAACCCGCCCGCCTGATAGGAGCGCCAGGGCAAGAAAGATCTGGGGGAGCGCACTCCCCAGATCCCCACCTTCTTTTGTTGGTTTTTCGGCGGCACCCCTGGCGAGGCGCCGCCCCGGCGTGAGCCGTGATGCCCGCACGACAAACTGATAAAAAAGAAGAAGAGGGGGTGCGGGGGAGAATTCATTCTCCTCCGCTGCTGCCCTCAGGGCAGGCTCAGCGGCGGCGCGGTGCCAGCTCCCCTTCAGGTGGCGCTGGTCTCGGCGCCCGCCAGCGCGCGCAGCGCCGCCAGCATAGCCGGCTCGTCCCATTCGGCGGCGCCCTCCAGGCGGGCGACCTCCTGGCCCTCGCGGTTCACGATGATGCTGGTGGGCAGGCCGCGTGCGCCCAGCGCCCGCGCCGCCGCGCCGCGCGGGTCGAGCCAGATCCCCAGGTTCTTCACCTCGGTGCGGGCGAAGAAGGCTTCCACCTGGGGCTTGCCCGCGCGGTCGGAGGAAAGCGCCAGCACCTTCCAGCCCGCACCTGCCAGCGCCGCCTGGGTGCGGTCGAGCGCCGGCATCTCGGCCACGCAGGGCGGGCACCAGGTGGCCCAGAGATTGATCAGCAGCGGGTGCCCCGCGAAATCCGCCACCGTCTTCTCGTTGCCCTCGGAATCCGTGAAAATGAAGTCGGGCAGCGGCTTGGGACTGGAGCGGGACAGCTTGCCGAGCCCTTCCGCGACGGGGATGGCCGGCGCCCCTTTCGCAATCCCTTGCCGTGCCGGAAGCAGCGTGGTTAGGGTCGCCCCCGCCGCGGAGAGCGAGAGCAGGAAGCGGCGTCCGAGCAACACGAGGCAGATCCTTCCTTGTCCAGTCAGCAGCGAAGCCAGGGCAACCAGCAGTGGGGCGGGCGCTACAGCGCCGGACCCTCCGCGATCATGGAGGCCATCAATGCCTCCATCGGTTTCGACCGCAAGATGTGGCGGCAGGACATCCGTGGAAGCCTCGCCCACGCCGCCATGCTGCGCCATGTGGGGATCATCTCCGCCGATGACGAGGCCGCCATCAAGGAGGGCCTGGCCGCCATCGGCGAGGAGATCGAGGCTGGCAATTTCCCCTTCAGCGAAGCGCTGGAGGACATCCACATGAACATCGAGGCGCGGCTGACCGAGCGTATTGGCGAGGCCGGCAAGCGCCTGCACACCGCCCGCAGCCGCAACGACCAGGTGGCGCTCGACGTCCGCCTCTGGGTGCGCGACGCCATCGACGGGCTGGACGGCCAGCTCGCCGACCTGATGCGCGCGCTGACCGATCGTGCCGACGAGCACGCCGCGACGGTGATGCCGGGCTTCACCCACCTGCAGCCGGCGCAGCCCACCACCCTCGGCCACCACCTGCTGGCCTATGTCGAGATGCTCGGGCGCGACCGTTCCCGCCTCGGCGACTGCCGCGCGCGGATGAACGAGAGCCCGCTGGGCTCGGCGGCGCTCTGCGGCACCGGCTTCAACATCGACCGCCACATGACCGCCGCCGCGCTGGGCTTCGACGGGCCGATGCGCAACAGCCTGGATGCCGTGGCCAGCCGCGATTTCGCCCTGGAATTCCTCTCGGCCGCGGCGATCTGCGCCACGCATCTCTCCCGCTTCGCCGAGGAGATCGTGCTCTGGACGAACCCGTATTTCGGCTTCGTCGCGCTGTCCGACGCCTATACCACCGGCTCCTCGATCATGCCGCAGAAGCGCAACCCGGACGCCGCTGAGCTGGTGCGCGCCAAGGTCGGCCGCATTTCCGGCGCGCTGATCGGCCTGCTGACGGTGATGAAGGGCCTGCCCCTGACCTATGGCAAGGACATGCAGGAGGACAAGGAAGGCATCTTCGACGCCGCCGAGACCCTGGCCCTGGCGCTCGCCGCCACCGCCGGCATGGTGCGCGACATGAAGCCCGACGTCACCCGACTGCGCGAGGCCGCCGGCGCCGGCTTCTCCACCGCCACCGATCTTGCCGACTGGCTGGTGCGTGAGCTGCGCCTGCCCTTCCGGGACGCCCACCACGTCACCGGCCGCCTGGTCGCCAAGGCCGAGGCCAAGGGGGTCGATCTCGCCGGCCTCACGCTGGAGGACATGCAGGCAGAGGAGCCGCGCATCCATTCCGGCGTGTTCCAGGTGCTGAGCGTCGAGGCCTCGGTGGCCTCCCGCACCTCCTATGGCGGCACGGCGCCGGTGAATGTCCGCCGCATGGCCGCCGAATGGCGGGAGCGCTTGGCATGACACGCGGCGTCATGGCGCTACTGGTGCTGGCCCTGGCGCTCGCCGCCTGCGGGCGGATGGGGCCGGTGCGTCCGCCGGGTCCGCCGGACCAGGTCACCTATCCCCGTACCTACCCGAGCCGCTAAGGGCGCGGAAAGGGCGCCTCAGCCCTTTCCGTTATCTGTCAGCTCGTCCCGCACCTGGCCATAGGCCAGCAGCGCGAAGAGCGCCGAACCGCCGATGATGTTGCCGGCCAGCCAGGGCAGCAGGTGCCGTCCCAGCCCTTCCAGCACCCCGAGCTGCCCTGTGAACATCAGCAGGAACAGCTCCACCGAGCCGGCGACCACATGGGATAGCTCGAACACCGCGATCAGATAGGTCAGCAAGGCGATCACCCAGAAGCGCGCCGCCTCCGCCAGCGGCAGCAGCCAGACCAGCAGGGCGATCATCCAGCCGGCGAAGATGGCGCGCATGAACCCGGCGCCCAGCTCGCGCTCGATCGCATGCGCGGAAACGGCGAGCGCCCCCTCGCGCACGAAGGGCGGCAGGATACCCTCCAGCGACAGCACGGCGGCAAAGACCAGCGCGCCGGCCATGTTCGCCAGGAACACCACCGACCAGTTGCGCGCCAGCGCCGCCAGCACCTTGCGCCCGGGATCGGCGAGCACCGGCAGCACGGCGGTCAGGGTGATCTCGGTGAAAAGCTGCTGGCGCGCGAGGATGACGATCAGGAAGCCCACGGTATAGCCGAGGCTCGCCACCAACGGGCGCCAGGGGGCGTCGGGCAGCAGGGCATGCAGCGTGCCCTGTGCGGTGAGCGAAAGTCCGATGGAAAGCCCCGCCGCCAGCCCCGACCACCACAGGCTGCGCCAGGGGCGGCCCAGCTCCTCCACCCCCTCGCGCCGCACCACCTCGTAGATCGCGACCGGGCGGAGCTTCTGGTACTCCTCGATCTCCTCCTCTTCCTCGGCGCTGATCGGCCCGCCGCCGGATTCGATCTCCTCCTCGATCTTGCCATCACTGGCCGGTTCACGCTGCGGGGAGGGGCTGGAGGTCTGCATGGCTGCTGCAAGTGCACCGCCTCAGGGACGGTTTCAGCCGCTGAAGGGGAATTGCGCCGCCGCCTCCCAGGGGCCGCCGCGATAGTGCCAAAGCAGCAGGGCCTCGCCGTACCCATCCCAGGGCGTGAAATCTTGGCGCAGCGTCTCCAGCAGGCTCTGCGCCGCCTCCGGCGCCACCTTGTTCTGCACCGTCACATGCGGCCGGAAGGGCTTCCGGTCCTGCGGCGTCAGCGCCTCTTGCCAGGCGGCGGCGAGCCGCTCGCGCAGACCGGCCAGGCCGGGGCTCTCCACGCTGAAGGCGACGCCGCGCCCGAAGCTGCGCAGCCCGTCGAAATGCAGCGCCGGCGGCGGCAAGCCGGCCGAGGCCGTGGCGAGCTGCGCGACGATCTCGGCCATCCGTGCGCCCGGCAACGCGTGGAACAGCGTCAGGTGTGCGGGCAGGTGGTTCCGCTCCGGCGGAAAATGGGCGCGGCGCAGCGCATCCAGCCGGGCGAAGCTGGCGGCATCCAGGCCCAGGGTCAGGATCAGGGGGGCAGGGTCGGGCATGGAGGAAAGATGGGCGCGGCCGCTCTTTCCGCGCCCCCTCCAGGGCCGCCCTGCTTCGCCAGTGTGGCAGGCCTGCCGCCGCACCGCTTTTCTCCGGCCCTCCGGCGCATCACAATGATGCCATGGCCGCTCCGCTCCCCGTCGCCCTTGAGGGCGCCGACCCCACCTTCGCCGACCTCATCGCCGCCCGCCCGGCGCTCTCCGCGCATGCCCTGGACGGGCTGCTGATGGAGGAGGTGCCGCTCGCCCGCATCGCGCGCGAGGCCGGTACGCCGACCTGGGTCTATTCCGCCAACACGCTGCGCCGCCGCTTCCGCGCGCTGCGCGCCGCGCTCGATGGCGCGGGGCTGCGGGCCAGCATCCACTATGCCGCCAAGGCGAACGACAACCAGGCCGTGCTGCGCGTCCTCGCTGCCGAGGGGGCGGGGGCCGACATCGTCAGCGCCGGCGAGCTGCGCGCTACCCTGGCCGCCGGCATCCCGGCGGGGGCCACGGTCTTCTCGGGCGTCGGCAAGCAGGCGGAGGAAATCCGCCTGGCCCTGCGCGAAGGCATCTTCCAGATCAATGCCGAAAGCGCCGAGGAGATCGAGATGCTCTCCGCCATCGCCGCGGAGATGGGCCTGCGCGCGCCCGTGGCGCTGCGCGTGAACCCGGATGTGGACGCGAAGACGCACGCCAAGATCACCACAGGGAAGGCCGAGAACAAGTTCGGCATCGCCTTCGAGGATGCCCACGCCCTCTACGCCCATATGGCGGCGTTGCCCGGCATCCGGCCAATCGGCATCGCCACCCATATTGGCAGCCAGATCACCGAAGGGGTCTCGGCCTATCGCGCCGCCTATGCCCGGCTGGCCGAGATGGTGCGCGGGCTGCGTGCGGCCGGCCTGCCGGTGGAGCGGGTGGATTGCGGCGGCGGCCTTGGCATCCCCTATCGGGACGAGGTGCCGCCGCCGCCCGAGGCGCTCGCCGGCGCCATCAAGGCGACGCTGGGCGAGCTGGGCCTGCCCGTCATGCTGGAGCCGGGCCGCTGGATCGCCGGCCCGGCCGGCGTGCTGCTGGCCTCGGTGGTGCTGCAGAAGCAGGGCCGCGCCCGCCGCTTCCTGGTGGCCGACGCCGCCATGAACGATCTCGTCCGCCCCGCCATGTACGAGGCCTGGCACGGCATCCTGCCGGTCTCCCCCACCGCCCTGGCGGCGGCGTGCTCGCCGGCCGACGTGGTCGGCCCCGTCTGCGAGACCGGTGACACCTTCGCGCGCGGGCGCGAACTGCCCTCGCTTCCCCCGGGGGAATTGATCGCATTCCTCGACGCGGGCGCGTATGGTGCGGTCATGAGCAGCACCTACAACGCCCGCCCCCTGGCGGCCGAAGTGCTGGTGGACGGCGCGCGCTTCGCCGTCGTCCGTCCCCGACAGACGCCCGAGGACCTGCTGGCGCACCAGCGCCTGCCGGACTGGCTCACTCCTGCCGCCAAGGCGGCCCCCCCGGCATGACGGAGGGGCGCGCTCCGCTGGCCCGGCGCCTTGCGCGGGGGCTGCGGCTCGCGCGCCTCGCGCTCGGTTGGGAGGCGCTGTGGCCCCGGCTCTGGCCGGCCTTCGGCGTCATCGGCCTCTTCCTGCTGGCCGCCTGGAGCGGCCTCTTCCTCCACCTGCCGCCCTGGCTGCATCTCGCTTTGCTGGCGGTCTTCGCCCTCGCGCTGGGTGCAGCCCTCTGGCGCGGCTTCCGCGGCTTCGCCTGGCCAGGGGAGGCCGCCGCCGAGCGCCGGCTGGAGACCGCCTCCGGCCTGCGGCACCGCCCGCTCTCCACCCTGCGCGACCAGGCGCTGAGCGAGGACCCCGCCACCCTGGCGCTCTGGCGCGCGCATCAGGCGCGGGCGCTGGCGGGATTGCGCCGGCTGCGCGTCGGCGCACCGAAGCCGAACCTGGCGGCCCGCGACCCCCGCGCCCTGCGCGCCGGCCTGTTGGTGGCGCTCTGCGCCGCGCTGGCCTTCGCCGGCGGCGAGGCGGGCGAGCGGCTGCGCCGTGCCCTCTGGCCCAGCCTGCACGCCGCCCCGCTCGGCCCCGCGCTGCGCCTTGAGGCCTGGGTGACGCCGCCCGCCTATACTGGCGCCGCTCCCCTTTTCCTCGACCTTGCTGGCGGCGCGCTGACCGTGCCCCAGGGCAGCACGCTGCAGGTCGCGCTCTCCGGCGGCAGCGGCGGCGTGCCTGATCTGCGGATGGACGACCGCGCCACCCCCTTCCGCACGCTCGATGCCGGCTCCTTCGCCATCGAGGCGCCGCTGACGCGCGGCGCCCGGATCGCGCTGCGCCGCGGCGGGCATGACCTCGCCGCCTGGACTGTCAGCGTGCAGGCCGACGCCCCGCCGACCGCCGCCTTCACCGAGCCGCCGGGGCCTTCCCCGCGCGGGCTGGCGGTGCGGCTGCCCTGGCGGGCCGATGACGACTGGGGCGTCACCGCCGCCCAGGCCGAGATCCGCCTCGCCGCCCGCCCGCATGCCGATCCGCTGCTGCTCGACCTGCCCCTGTCCGGTGGCGAGCCACGCGCCCGCAAGGGCGTGGCGCAGCCCGACCTTTCGGCGCATCCCTGGGCCGGGTTGCCGGTGCAGGTGCGCATCCTCACGCGTGACGGCGCCGGCCAGCAGGGCACCTCGGAGGTGCGGGAGCTGGTGCTGCCCGAGCGGCAGTTCACCCATCCGGTGGCGCGCACGCTGGTTGAGCTGCGCAAGTCGCTCTCGCTCGACCCGCTGGGGCGCGACGGCGTACGGCGCGGCCTCGACGACCTGGCCGCCAAGCCGGAGGCCTTCGAGCACGACATCGCTGCCTTCCTTGCCCTGCGTGTCGCCCGCTTCCAGCTCATGCGCGACCGCCGCCCCGAGGCCGTGGGCGAGGTGCAGAAGCTGATGTGGGACACCGCCGTGGCGCTGGAGGAAGGCAAGGCCGACCGCACCGCCCGCGCCCTCGCGGAGGCGCGCGAGGCGCTGCGCGATGCAATGGCCCAGGCCGAGCGCGCGCCCGCGGATGCCGAGAAGCGGGCCGAGCTGGAGCGCCGCGTGCAGGAATTGCGCGAGGCCGTGCAGCGCCACCTGGAGGCCCTGCTGGAGCGGATGCGCGAGCAGGGCCTGGAGCCGGCGCCGCTCGATCCCAACCAGCAGGCGATGAACCAGCAGGAGCTGGAGCGCCGCATGCGGGAGATGCAGGACGCCGCGCGCGAGGGCCGCACCGACCAGCTTCAGCAGGAACTGGCCCAACTGGAACAGATGCTGGAGGCGCTGCAGCAGGGCCGCGTCGCCGCGCGGCCCGAGGGTGGCCGCGACAGCAGCCAGCGCCAGCAGCAGCGCCAGCGCGGCGACCAGCAGATGGGCGCGGTGCAGGACATGGTGCAGCGCCAGGGCCAGCTGCTCGACCGTGGCCAGCAGCGCGATGCGGGGCAGGAGCAGCCCTCCGAGAGGCGCCCCGGTATGCCGTCCCCCCGTCCGCAGGCGGGCCAGCAGCCTTCCCGCCAGCCGCAGGCGGGGAAGCAGCCCGGCGAGGAGGCGCAGCGCGATGCCCGCACCCAGCGCGCCCTGCGCCGCGCCCTCGGCGAGCTGATGCAGCAATTCGGCGAGCTCACGGGCGAAGTCCCGGAGGCGCTGGGCCGCGCCGACCAGGCCATGCGGCAGGCGCAGGAGGCGCTCGGCCAGGGCCGCGACGCCAGCGGCCACCAGCAGGAGGCGATCCGCGAACTGCAGGAGGGCGGCCGCCAGATGGCGCAGTCCATGCAGCAGCAGTTCGGCCAGGGCCAGGGCGACGGGCAGGGGGATGGCCAGGGCAATCCCGGCTCCGCCGTGGGTGCGCAGGGGCAGGACCGCCTCTCCAGCCAGGGCCAGGGCCGCGACCCGCTCGGCCGCCCGACGCGCGACGCCCCTGGCGCCAGCGACCAGGGCAGCGACACGCAGGTGCCGGAGGAGGCAGAAATGCTGCGCAGCCGCCGCATCCAGGAGGAACTACGGCGCCGGGGCGCCGAGCGCGAACGCCCGCCGAGCGAGCTGGACTATATCGACCGGCTGCTCAAGGCGTACTGATCCAGCGACGGAACTGGGGGAGAATGAATTCTCCCCCAGACCCCCTCTTCTTTTTTTTGCCAGTTTTGTCCGTGCTGGCCGCATGGCCCGCGCCGGGACAGAGGCCGCCCCGGCAATGGCCGCCGGCAAGGCGGTGATGGACGGTCTTCACCACAGGCGGAGCCAGAAACTGACAGAAGAAGAAGGGGGTTTGGGGGAGTTCACTCCCCCAGCCTTGCTCAGCGCGCCCAGTCGATCGTCGGCAGCCGGAGGAGAGGAATGCGCGCCGCTGCCAGGGTTCGGTCCTCCAGGGTCAGCGGCACCTCGATCTGCGGCGGGCCGCCTGCCGGGTCAGGACGGGCCATGAGCGGCACGAGGCTGCGGCCCAGGCTGGCAGTGCGGGCGGGCAGCAGCCCCGCCTCCGAAAGCGCCTCCAGCCCCTGCGCCGCGCCGGCCACGCGCAGCGTGCCCGCGCCCGTGGGCTGCAGCGCGGCGTCGAGCGCCAGGGTGGCGGCGGCGCTGGCGGCCACTTCGCCCCAGTGCAGCGTCAGCGCCCGCAGCTCCAGCGTGCCACCGGCGTCGCGCCAGGCCGCGGCACGCCGCGTAGGGGCCTGCCCGCCGGGCAGCGCGCCCATCAGCGCCATTTCCAGCGAGGCCGCTTCCACCTGACGACCGAGCGGCAGCGCCCAGGGCAGCGTCACGCCGTTCAGGGTCAGGGCAAGGGTCAAGCTAGCATCGCCTTCGGCCGGGCTGCCTCCGTTCAGCGTCGCCTCGGCCTCCGTCACCGTCACCGCACCGGCCGGCGGGCCGAGGCGGAGCTGGTGTGCCATGATCCGGGCGGAATCGGGCGGCGCGTTCTCGGCGAGTGGCAGTGCGGCGCTCAGGCGGTCGGCCACGAAGGGCAGTTCCCGCGAATCGGCAATCAGCCGCTGCGGACCCCGGGCCTCGACCTGCAAGGTCCGAAGGTCGGCGGGCAGGATGCGCAGCCGCACCGTCGCCGCCTGCCAGGCCAGGCCACCGAACAGGCCGCCGGGCGGTGCTGCCAGGCGAAACCCGGGCAGGGTGAGGCTGGCGGAAAGTGGCCAGCCGCCGCGTTGCGGAGGGGCATGCGTGACCTGCCAGCCCTGTGCGCGGCGCAGCTCGGCCCAGCGCTGGAAACCCTGCTCCAGCCGCTCGGCCGCGAGGCGCCACAGCATGGCATGGCCGGCGCCGAGCAGGGCCAGCAACAAGGCAAGCCCGAGCAGGAGCCGCCCGGGACGATACCCGCGGCGGCGCGGGGCTTGTGGCTTTCGGGTCATCTCAGTTCGCGATATAGGGCGGATGGCCCCGGGCGGAAACGTCATGCTTTCGCCTTGGCCAGCCCCGTTCCACCCGTTCCGGACCGGCCGCCTTTCCCGTCTGCCTGCCGGCAAGTGGGGCGGTGCGCGCGCCCGCCATCCCGATGACCCAGCCTGCCCCTTTCAGCCTGCTCGACCCTGGCGGAGACCTTTATGTCTTCGGCTACGGCTCCCTGATCTGGAAGCCCGGCTTCGCCTATGCGGCCAGCCACCCCGCCCTGCTGCGCGGCTTTCACCGGCGCTTCTGTCTGTGGTCGCGCGAGTATCGCGGCACGCCGGATTGCCCTGGTCTGGTGCTGGGGCTTGACCGCGGCGGCGCTTGTCGCGGCGTCGCCTTCCGGGTGCCAGCCATCGAGGCCGCCGGGGTGCTGGCCTATCTCGACGCCCGCGAGATGATCGGCGACCACTACCAGCGCCGCCGCCTGCCGGTCCGCCTGTTGGATACAGGCGAAGTGCGCCAGGCCGTCACCTTCGTGGCGAACCGCCGCGGGCAGGCCTATTGCCGCGAGATGACGCCGGAGCGGGCGGCGGCCGCCATTGCGCTGGGCTGCGGCCGCATGGGGCCGAACCGCGACTATCTGCTCAACACCGTGACGCATCTGCGAACACTCGGGGTGCGCGATGCCGCGCTGGACCGGATCGCCGCGCTGCTGCCAGAAGCACCGGGGGGCTGAAAGCGCCGAGTCGCCCTCGTCCCCACAAGGCTCCGCATCATTTTTCCGCAGAGTTATCCACAACAGCTCCTGTGGCCTCCTCCGCACAGGCCAGGGGATTATGCGCGTGGTGCTGCGCACACCGGGGATCTGTCAGGGGAAAAGGAAAGATTTCAATGCATTGGCAGAAAAGGGCCGGCTGAGCAACGGAACCCTTTTTCGGTCTGTGCGGATGAAATTCAGGCTTGCCAGAGGCTTGCGGGGCGCTACTGGACACTCTCTGAAGAACGACGCGCAACTTGTCCCACAGAATTATCCACAGGTGTTGCATCTGCACAGGGACCGCCGGCTGCCACCACGAGCCGGTCCGTCTCGGTTTCGATGGCGGCTTCGAGCTGGCGCATCAGTTGGGCGCGGGCGAGACCGGGCGGCAGGGGCGGCAGGATGGCCACGGTGATCAGGCCGGGCTGCTTGGCAAAGGCGCGCCGGCCCCAGCGCAACCCGCTGTCGGTGGCGGCGGGCACCACGGGCGCGCTGCTGGACGCCGCCAGCGCCACCACGCCGGGATGGTAGGGCACGCGGGTGCCCGGTGCCGTGCGGGTGCCCTCGGGGAAGATGACGATCTGGTCGCCCGCCGCCAGCGCCTCGCTGGCCTGCCGCACCATGGCCCTTAGCGCGGAGGCACCCCCCCGGCGGTCCACCGCCACGGCGCCATAGTGCCGCGCCAGCCAACCCCAGGCAGGGATGCGCAGCAGCTCACGCTTGAGCACATAGACCGGCTCCGGCAGCAGGGCCAGCCAGACGATGGTGTCGTAGGCTGACTGGTGCTTGGCGGCGATCACGGCCGGGCCGGCCGGCAGGTTCTCCCGCCCCGTCACGCGCAGGCCGATGCCACAGACCACCCGCAGCAGCCACAGCATCAGATGCGCCCAGCCCTGCACGTAACGGCGCAGGATGCGGCGCGGAAAGGGCAGCAGTAGCAGGCCCGCCAGGCAGCAGAGGCCGGTCAGCCCGAAGAAAAGCAGGTTGAACAGCGCCGAGCGCAGCAGGGTCAGGCCCGAGGGCTTCACGAGGGCGGCTTCTCCGGGGTTAGCGCCGACAGGCCGAACATCGCACCGATCAGCTTCAGGTATTCACGAGCTAGCAACGCGAGGCGAGGGCCTTCCGTCTGCACGGGATGCGGGATCAGGGCCACCCCCGGCAGGGTGCGGCGCAGCTCCAGCAGAGCGCGGGGCATGTGGAAGGCGGCCGTCACGACGCGCAGGGACCTGATCTGCCGCGACTGCGCCCAATGCGCAATCTCCTTTCCGTTGCCACGCGTGCTGGTGGCCACGTGGCCGAGGGTGGTGCGCGCCGCCAGCACCTCCGGCGGCAGGCCGGCGGTCCGCGCCAGGTCCTCCAGGTCCGCCACGGGCGAGACACCGGAGACGATCAGCCAGCGCGCCTTGCCTTCGGCCAGCAGGCGCATCCCGGCCTCGACGCGCTGCGGCCCCCCGGTCAGCACGGCGACGCCGTCGGTCGGCTGCAGCGGATATTCGGGCCGGGCGCGACTCTGGCCGGCGAAGAAGGCGAAGCCACCGAGCAGCATCATCGCCAGGATGGCCAGGAGCAGCCACAGCCGGCTTTGCCGGGCGCGGCCGCCGCCCTCGCGCAGGCTCATGGCAATCGGCGCAGCCAGCGGCGGACGCTGACCTGGGCGGTGGCCCAGCCGATGGCGCCGGCGGTCGGCGGCAGCAGGATCAGGTCCAGCCAGGGCAGGGACGACCAGGGCTGCACCATGCCGCCGGCCAGCGGCGCGGCGACCCCGGCCAGGGCCGCGAGCGTCGGCACCGCCAGCGCCGCGCCAGCCAGCGCGCCGCTCGCCGCCAGCAGTCCGATGCGGCGGGCGAAGCGGCCGGCGATGTAGTCCTGCGTGGCGCCGAGATCGTGCAGGATCTCGATCGCCTGGCGGCGAGAGGCGAGGCCGGCGCGGGTCGCCACCGCCACCACGGCCACCCCCACGCCAACGACCAGAAACAACACCGCCAGCGCCATGCCCTGCACGCTGCGCGCCAGCGCCGCCAGCCGCGCCACCCAGATGCCGTGCGACTCGACCTCCGCGCCGGGCACCGCCGCGGCGAGCTGCCGCGCGATCGGTTCGGGATCGATGTTGGGGTTCAACAGCCGCAGCTCCAGCACGGCGGGCAGCGGTAGGGGCGGCACCTCGCCCAGCCAGGGGCGCAGCAGCTCGCGCATCCGCTCGGGGCTCACCGCCTCGGCGCTGGCCACCTCCGGCATGTCGCGCAGCAGGGCGAGGGCCTGGTCCATGCGGCCGGACTGCTCGGGCGGAAGCTGCACCGTCACGGCGGCGGCGGCGCCCTGTTGCCAGCGTTCCTTCAGCGCCGCAGCGCCATGCGTGCCGGCCAGCGCCAGCGCGGCGAGCAGGGCCATGGCCGCCACCAGCCCGGGCAGCAGCCGGTCGGAGAGGGCGCGCTTCAGCCCCAGCGGGTCGCGCGCATAGCGGGTCCGGCGCTCAGCCATGATGCACCACCCGCCCTTCCTCCAGCACCAGGGCGGGGGCGGAGAACTGGGCCACGAGATCCTCGCTGTGGGTCGCCACCACCACCGTGGTGCCAAGCCGGTTCATCTGCGTCAGAAGCGCCAGCAGGCGGCGCGCCTGATGCGAATCGAGGTTGCCGGTCGGTTCGTCCGCCACCAGCAGGGCCGGGCGCGTCACCACCGCGCGCGCGATGGCGATGCGCTGCTGCTCGCCGCCCGAAAGCTGCTGCGGCAGCGCCAGTTCCCTCCCCTGCAGGCCGACCCAGCGGAGCATCTCCGTCACGTCCGGCCGCAAGCTGGCCTCCGATCGGCCAGCGAGTCGCAGCGGCAGCGCCACGTTGTCGAAGGCGGAGAGATAGGGCAGCAGCCGGAAGTCCTGGAACACCACGCCGATGCGCCGCCGCAGCGCCGGCAGGGCGGCCCGCCGGTCACGGCGCACACGCTCCCCCAACACCTCCAGCTCGCCGCGCGTCGGCAGCAGGGCAAGGTGCATCAACCGCAGCAGCGAGGACTTGCCGGCGCCCGAGGCGCCCAGCAACCAGGTGAAGCTGCCCTCGGGCAGCGTGAAGGTCAGGTCGGCCAGGGCCTCCGGGCCTATCGCCCCATCGGGGGAGGGATAGCGCAGGCCGACCGCGGTGAAGCGCACCATGCGGCAGGGGAATGCCACGCTCTGCCCTTGCCCGCCACCCGGGAGGTGTGACGAAGGCTTGCGGCGCGCCCGACACCCCGGCATAGCGGAACCATGCGCATCGAGTGCCCGGGCTGCGCCGCCGCCTATGAGGTGCGGGAGGAATTGCTTCCGCCTGGCCGGGAAGTGCGCTGCCTGCGCTGCGGGCGGACCTGGGCGCCGGTGGGGCGGGAGGCCGCGATGGCTTCCGAGCCCCGCCAGTTACCGTCGCCCGCTGCCCCTTCCTCCGAGACGCCACCGCCCCGCCGGCCCATGCCGCTGCGGATCCGGCCACGGCTGGGTGCGTCCACCGCTGAGCCGGAGCCGCCACCACCCCTGCCGCCCCCCGAGGAGCCGCCCGCAGCCCTGCGGAGCCTCGCTGCCCCGCTCCTTGCCTGGGCGGCGTCGCTGCTGCTGGTGGGCGGAGCGCTGGCCGTCCTCTGGGCCTGGCGCGCCGAGATCGTCGCCTTCTGGCCGCCGGCCGAACGCCTGGTCCAGGCGCTGGGCGGCGGTTGAAGCGCCGCGCCCTGACCGCGAGGCGTCCTCGCTAGCCGTAGAAGACCCCGTCGGAGCGGCCCTCGGCGTAGCCATGCTGGATGAAGTGCTGGGCCGCCGCGTGCGTATCCGTCCCCAGCCAGGCGGAGAGGTCAGGATAGCGGGCGAGATAGCTCAGGGCGTCGAAATGGACGGGTGAGCGTCCCTCCATGACGCCATGGTGGAAGAAGTGGTCCACTCCCGCGGCGGCATTGGTGCCGAGCCACTGGAGCAGATCCGGGTAGCCGGCGATATAGATGAGCCCGTCCACCTTCCACTGCACGTTCGCGTCGTGGAAGGCGTCGATATAGGCCTGACCAGTGTGCGGCTCGGTGCCGTCGGAGAGCAGGCCGGAATAGTTGTCGTCCGAGTCCCAGCGTGACTGCCAGGCGACGTTGTGCGTGCCGAACCAGTACTTCATTGCATCGACGTAGGGCTTGGCGTTGTCGGTCATCACCCCCCACTCGGAATAGGAGGTGGGCTTGTTGTGCGCGGCTGCGAAGTCCTGGTGCCACTGCAGGCCGTACTGCTCGTTCAGCACCAGATCCCAGGCGTGATAGGGATCGTTGCCGAAGAATTCCGTCTTCCAATAGGCGTCCATGCCGATGACATCGACATAGTTATCGCCGGGATAGGCGCTGGCGGGGTCCATGCTGCCCGCCCAGGCCTCGTTCACATTCCATTCGAAGACGAAGCGGTCCGAGACACTGCGGAAGGTGTCCACGAACTGGTGGAAGGCGTTGATGTAGTCCTGCTGATGGCCAATGGCGCTCCAGGGGAACCAGTCGCCGTTGAATTCCCAGCCAACGCGGACATTGAGGGGGTGGTCCGGCAGGCCGCTGTCCTTAATCGCCTCGGCGGCTTGACGGTAATAGTCGTTGTAGGCGCCAGTGGCCGCCTGGGCGAGGGTGGCGCCCTTGACGATCAGCGGCACCGACCAGGCGAGATCGTGCTGACCGTCACTCCAGGCACTGCTGGCACCCCAGTTCGCGCCGAAGAGGAAGTCATCCCAACTCTGGTAGCCAATGACCGTATGGACATTGTCGGCAGGGCGGCCCAGCCAGTTCTCGAAGCGTTCGAGATCACTCCAGTGGTTGCCGACATAGACTCCGACAAGCGCCATCCCAGTTCATCTCCAAGAAATTCCCCCTGGTGGGGATACTCAACCTTGCCGGAGGAAAATTTCTTAAACGAAGCGAGAGCGGAAGAGGATTTCTATTTAATAAAAGGCACGTCTTTGAGAGTTGTATTTTGAGGAAATTCTTTCCGTCTCGGTTGCGCGGTTGGAGAAAACCTGGGCCAGCGAAGGCTTGAAGTCCTCATCCCAGCCCGGGCAACAGGTCCAGCAACCAGACCGCACCGATGCCGGCCAGGATCGAGGCGCTGAGATGGCCGGTGCGCCACTGCACCAGCACGACCACGATGGTGCCGAGCAGGCCGGCCGGGCCGGTTCGCGTCAGGGCGAGCGCCACATAGGCCATGAAGATCGGGCCGGGCAGGTTGCGCAGCATCGCGTCCAGGAAGGGCGGCGGCCGCTTCGCGCGCATGATGGCGTAGCCTCCCGCGCGGCACAGATAGGTCACGGCGGCCATCCCGAGGATGGCCAGCAGCACGTCGCTTCTCATCGGGCCGCGCGGGTTTCCTGCCATGCAGCCAGCGCCGCGCCGGCCAGCGCGCCGCCGAGCAGCGGCAGCGGCTGCGGCAGGCCGAGCTTGTGCAGCGCCACCGCCAGCGCCGCGGCCAGGGCCCAGGCCAGCAGGTCCTGCCGCGCCCCGCGCCAGAGCGGCACCAGCAGGGCGGCGAAGGCGGCGATGCCGCCGAAGAACAGCGGATGGCCGGGCGGCAGCCGCACCGCGCCCCCGAGCACATGCCCCGCCGCCACCGAGACGATCCAGCCGAAATAGAGCACCAGCGAGGTGCCCAGCAGGAAGCCGGCATCGCGCCCGCCGGAGCGGATCTCGGCCATGCTCATGGCGAAGGAATGGTCCACCAGCGTTGCCAGGGTGCCCCAGAGCCGCAGGCCGCGCAGCCGGTCCAGCCAGGGCGCCAACGCCGCGCCCATCGGCGCCATGCGGATGTTCACCACCGCCGCCGCCAGCGTGGCGGCCAGGATCGGCGCGGGGTCGGACCAGAGCTCCAGTGCCAGGAGCTGCGCCGAGCCGGCATAGACCACCGCCGACATGGTCAGCGCCTCGGCCAGCGAAAGCCCGCGCCCGACCGAGACCACGCCCACAACCAGCCCGAAGGGCAGCAGACCGAGCAGCATTGGCGCCGCACGGAGGGCGCCGCGCCGGACACCAACACGGGTGAAGCGGACCGGGCCGCCCCGCGTCTCCACCGCCTGCGGCTCAGCCACGGCGGGACGCCAGCAGGCGCTCCTCCGCCTCGGCGGGGTCCATGTCCAGCGCGCGCTCGGCCAGGTCGCGCGCGAAGCCGCCGCGGGCGAGGGCGGCGAGGGCCTTCAGCCGTGCCTCGGGCGGTACCGGCTGCTCGGCCGCGAAGGGGCCGGCGCGGCGGCGGCGCAGATGGCCAAGCGCGGCGGCCAGCTCGTCCGGTGGCGCCTCGTCCAGCACGCTGGAGGTGGTTTCCGCGCCCACGCCCTTGGCTGCCAGATGCGCGGCAATCGCCCGCTGCGAGCGCCCGGCGCGGTTCAGCCGTCGGGCGCGGGAGGCCGCGAAGGCGGCATCATCCACCGCGCCCGATGTGGCGAGGCGGCGGACCACCTCGGCCGCTGCGGCCCGGGCGGCCATGACGGTGGCGGCGATGCGGTCGGTCGGCTGGTCCTCGGCCTCGGCGCGGCGTGCCCAGCGGTCGATCCGGCGGTGCAGCACGCGCAGCAGCCCAGCCTCGGTGGCGGCAAAACGCGCCAGGTGCGCCAGCGCGGCCTCGTGCAGCCGTGCCGCATCCGGTGCCTTGCCCGCGGCCGGCCGCGCACTCTCCCGCTTTCGCTCCATGCCCGTATTGTGCCATGCGGCACCTCGACTGCCCATCCCGCCCTCGACGGCGGCGGGCACGCGGCGCAAAATACGCGGCTCCATGCCTGCCGCGGAGGCCCTATGCCGGTTGAAACCTGGATCGCGTTCCTCGCCGCAGCCTCGGTGATGCTGTTGATCCCGGGGCCAACCATCCTGCTGGTCATCGGCCAATCGCTGGGCGGCGGACGGCGGGCGGCGCTGCCGTTGGTGGCCGGCGTCGCGGCGGGAGACCTGGTGGCGATGACCTTCTCCCTGGCCGGGCTCGGCGCGTTGCTCGCGGCTTCGGCGGCGCTTTTCACCGCGCTGAAGCTCATCGGCGCCGCCTATCTCTGCTATCTCGGCCTGAAGCTGTGGCGGGCGCCGGTGGAGACGATGGCGGCCGCCCCGCTGGCCGCCCGGGACGCCTGCCGGCAGGCCTTCCTCGTCACCGCGCTGAACCCGAAGTCGATCGCCTTCTTCGTCGCCTTCGTGCCGCAGTTCCTCGATGCCGGGCGGCCCTTCCTGCCGCAGGCGGCCATCCTGGTGGCGAGCTTCGTCACGCTGGCGGCGCTGAATGCGCTGCTCTACGCCCTCGCGGCCGGGCGCCTCTCTGGCACAGTGCGGCGGCCGGGCGTGCGGCGGACACTGAACCGGCTCGGTGGCGGCGTGCTGATCGGCGCCGGGCTGGCCACCGCCACGCTGCGGCGCGCGGGGTGAGCGGTATGGTCCACTCCCCGGTCTTCACCGCCACGACGAACGATATCCGCGTCTCCGTTCGCGCCTTTTACCTGGCCGACCAGTCGCAGCCGGAGCAGTCCCACTTCGTCTGGGCCTATCGCGTCACCATTGAGAACCTGGGCAGCCGCACGGTGCAATTGCTGAAGCGGAGCTGGCAGATCACCGACGGGCTGGGGCGCGAGCAGCGGGTGCACGGCCCCGGCGTGGTGGGCGAGCAGCCCGTGCTGGAAGCGGGGGAGAGCTTCGAGTACACCTCCGGCACGCCGCTCTCGACGCCCTCAGGCTTCATGCGCGGCACCTACCACATGATCGAGCGCGACAGCGGCGAGGCCTTCGACGTCGCCATCCCCGCCTTCAGCCTCGACAGCCCGCACCAGGCCGGGATGGTGCATTGACGAAACGGCGGCCGTGCCCTGCACAATCGGGCATTGCAACGCCGCACGCGCGGGCACAAGTGGTGCCGCATCATCGCGCGGACCATGGAGCGGAAGGCCCAGAGTGAACATCACCATCCCGCCGGCGAAGAAGCTGGCCGAGTCCAGCCTTTCGGAGGACCGCCCGAGCCGCGCCGAAGCCGAGGCCGCCGTCCGCACGCTGCTGCTCTGGGCCGGGGACGACCCGGAGCGCGAGGGCCTGCTCGACACGCCCGCCCGCGTCGTCCGCGCCTATGAGGAGTTCTTCTCCGGCTACCGGGAGGATCCCGTCCAGATCCTCGCCCGCTCCTTCGAGGAGACCGAGGGCTATGACGAGATGGTGGTGCTGCGCGACATCCGCCTGGAGAGCCATTGCGAGCACCACATGGTGCCGATCATCGGCCGGGCGCATGTGGCCTACCTGCCGGCCGGGCGGGTGGTCGGCATCTCCAAGCTGGCGCGCGTGGTGGAAGCCTATGCCCGCCGCCTGCAGATCCAGGAGAAGCTGACGGCGCAGATCGCCAACAGCATCGACGAGGTGCTGAAGCCGCGCGGCGTGGCGGTGGTGATCGAGGCCAGCCACCAGTGCATGACCACCCGCGGCGTGCACCAGCCGGGCGTGAGCATGATCACCAGCCGGATGTTGGGCGAGTTTCGCACCGATTCCGGGCTGCGGCGGGAGTTCCTCGCCATGACCAAGAGCAGCGCGCCCGTTCCCGAGGCGTAAAAAGCCTGGGGGAAAGAATTCCCCCAGACCCCCATCTTCTTTTTGTTAGTTTCCGGCCGCGCCTTTGGCGGCCTCAGTCGCCGGGGCTGCTCCAGCCCCGGCGCGAGCGCATTCAGCCAGTCCGCCAAAACTAATAGAAAAAAGAAGAGGGGGTTCGGGGGAGAATTCGTTCTCCCCCGGTTCTGCCTACGTCAGGCGATCGCTTCGGCCTCGACTTCCAGCACGAAGCGCGGATCGGCCAGTCCGGCCACGATCATCAGCGAGCTGCACGGGGCGTGCTCGCCGAAGACGGCGTCCCGCTCGGCGCGCCAGATCGGCAGCAGGGCGCGGTCGGTCAGCAGGACCAGCACCTTCACGACGTTGTCCGGGCGCATGTCGTGCGCCGCCAGCACGGCCGCGAGGTTGCGCAGGGCCTGCCGGACCTGCTCCTCCGGCGTCTCCAGCACCGTGCCGTCCGGCAGGACGCCGATCTGGCCGCTGATGATCAGGCGGCGCCCGCCGCCCTCCACCAGCCCGGCCTGGGAATAGCGCGCCGCCGGGCGATGCACGCCGGGCGGGTTGGAGAAGGTGACCTGCGCCATGGCTCAGCCCGCCGGCCGGCTCAGGTTTTCCTGCTGCACCGGGCCGGGCAGCGGGGCGCTCGGCGCACCGGACATGATCCAGTCCCGCAGGTTGCGGCGGAGCTGGAACTCGAACTCCACGTTCAGGTCGTCCATCGCCTGCCGCACGATCTGGTCCGCCGCCCGGGCCTGGCTGGCCTGGCCTTCGTCGATGACGGTGGCGTTGCGGCGCACCTCGGCCTCCGAGAAGCCGACGCGCCGGCCGTCGTCGCCCAGGATCTCGACCCGGACGCGGATATAGACCGCCAGCCGCTCCGAGCGCTGGGAGAACATGCCGCCGGGTTGCGCCACCTCGCGGGTGAGGCTGGCGGCGTCCACCAGGAAGCGGGCATGGCCGCTGGTGCCAACCGCCACCAGCCGGTCCCGCCCCATCTGCAGCGCCTGGGCGAGGGGGGAGAGGGGGGCCGGCGGGTCCGCCCGGAAGGCGGGACCGGCGGGCGGCTCCAGCACCTCGACATCCAGCACGTTCAGCCGCAGGGGCGTGAGATGGTTGTAGGTCGGCGGCGGCCGCAGGGCGGGCTGGGCGTCACCCCCTGCGCAGGCCGCCGCCAGCAGCGGCAGCAGCAGGATCGCGCCGCGGCGCGTGGTCGGCATCATTCCTCGCTGTTCTCCCGTTCGAGCGGTCCCGTCGGACTGGAAACCGTCAGATGGACGAAGATGCTCGCAAAAGAAAGACCGGCCCAGCCCCCTTATCCAGGAACCGCTCAGCCCGCCGCCTGCACCTCGGAGCGTTCGAAGCGGAAGGCGACGTTGCAGAACTCGCAGGTCATGGTGATGGTGCCCTCCTCGGCCATGTGGTCGAGATCGTCCGTGCCGAAGCCGGAGAGCACCGAGGCCAGGCGGGCGCGCGAGCAACGGCAGCCATAGGAGAGGGACCGCGGCTTGCCGAGCGCCAGCCCCTCGGCATGGAAGAGGCGGTAGAGCAGGCGGTCGGGCGAGAGGCTGTCGTCCAGCAGCTCCGCCTCGGTGATGGTGGAGGCGAGGGCCAGGGCCGTCTCCCAGGCGTCCTCCTGCGCGGCGGCGTCCAGCTCGGGGCCGATGCCGCCCTCGCCGGCGATGCGCTCCAGGATCAGCGCGGTGGCGCGCCAGCCGGCGGGAGTCTGCCCGGCAGCGAGCCAGACGCGGCTGCCGAGCTGCTCGGAGGTGGCGAAGTAGTGGCCCGTCATCTCCGCCAGGGTGCCGCCTTCGATGGCGACGATGCCCTGGTAGCGGTCCATGTCGGGCCCCTGGTCGCAGGTGAAGGCCAGGTAGCCGTCGCCCAGCAATGCCTTGGCGTCGGGATTCTGTTCAGCCGGCAGCTTCTCGCCATCGGCGCGGACATAGCCGCGCAGGCCGCCGGCCTCGGTGCAATCGGCCAGCAGCATGGGCACGGCACCGTCGCCCTTGGCCTGCAGGCTGAAGCTGCCCTGGAACTTGAGCGCCGCCGCCAGCCCGGCGGTGAGCGCCAGGGCCTGCCCGAGCAGGGCGGTGACGGCGGGCGGGTTGTCGTGCCGGGTCAGCAGCGCGTCGGCCAGCGGGCCGAGCCGCACCAGCCGCCCGCGCACCGGCTTCTGGGCGAGGTGGAACGGCTGCACGCCGCGCGGCACGGTAAGGTGCGGCACGGGCGGGCGGTCATGGTTGAGGAAGTCGGGGGTGGCGGAGGGTTCGGTCGGATCGGTCACGCGACAGGCCTGAAATGCTGCAAAACGCCTAGATAGGGCGCCGTACCCCGCTCTGCGACCGCTGGAGCCCTGTGCCCAGGGAATGGCGGGGTCTGGGGAGGCGGCGCCTCCCCCGGATCAGGCGCCCTGGCTCTCCATGAGATGCCCGACGATGCGCTGCTGCACCGGCCGGAGATGGTTGCCGAGCCGCAGCGCCACATTGCGCAGCACCCGCGCCGGCAGGGTGGCCTCGGCATAGATCAGCGCCGTGGCGTTGGTCGCCAGGTAGAGCGCCCGGGTCGCCTGCCGGTGGGCATGGGCGTAGCGCCTGAGCACGGCGGGCGCCGCGAAGTCCGCCCCGCGCGCCAGGGCCGCCCGGATCTCGCGCGCCAGCACCGCCTGGCCGCGCAGGCCGAAGTTGAAGCCATGGGCGGTCACGGGATGCATTCCCACCGCCGCGTCGCCCAGCAGCACCGCGCGGGTGGTGGCGAAGCGCTCGGCATAGACGGAGACCAGCGGATAGACGTGGCGGGTGCTCACCAGCTCCATGGCGCCGAGCCGCTGGCGGTAGCGGCGGGCGATCTCCGGCCCGACCTCCGCCTCCGGCATGGCTTCCAGCGCCGCCATCGCCTCCGGCTCCAGCGTGATGACGGCGGAGGACATGTCGCCGTTCAGCGGCAGCATGGCGATGGTCTGGCCGTAGTCGAACCATTCGGTGGCGATGCCGCAGTGGGGCGCGGCGTGGCGCAGGCGGCAGACCATCATGCGTTTGCCGAAGTCGCGCACCTCCGCGCCGATGCCGAGCGCCTTGCGCAGGCCGGAGAAGCGGCTGTCGGCGGCGACCAGCAGCTTGGCCTCCACCGCTTCGCCACTTGCCAGGCGCAGGCGGACGCCATCCACGTCGGTCCGGGCCTCGTCCACGCCGGTGCCGGCCAGCAGCCGGACATCGGGAGCGGCGGTGGCGACGCGGTAGAGCGCGCGGCGGATGCAGTGGTTGGAGACCAGCCGGCCCAGCTCCGCCTCCGGCCTGCCGGTGGTGTCGAAGCGCAGGGCATAGGCGGAGCCGCCGTTCAGCACGCGGGCCTCGCGCAGCGGCGCGATGTTCTCGGGCGGCAGGTGCTCCCAGGCGCCCAGCTCGCGCAGGATGGCCTGCGAGGCATGGGTGAGGGCGATTTCCCGCCCATCGAAAGGGGCCTCGGCCAGCAGGGCTTCCGGCTGCCGCTCGACCACCACGATTTTCAGGCCGGTGCCGGCAAGGGAAGCGGCGAGGGCGAGCCCTGCCGGGCCACCCCCCACGATCGCGACGTCACACTGCATGCTGGCTGCCTGCCTCCTGCGTCTTGCAGGGTTAGGTAGGGCCGATCCCGGGTTTGGCAAAGCGGCGGGCGAGCGTCACGGGTAGACAGGAGACAAAAAAAGAAGGCCGGGGCTCCTGTCCCCGGCCTCTTGTCCTGCGCTTCGGCGGGCTCAGAGCCCGGCGAGCGCCCAGAGCAGCACGCCCTTCTGGGCATGCAGCCGGTTCTCGGCCTCGTCGAACACCACGCTCTGCGGGCCCTCCATCACCTCCTCGGTGATCTCCTCGCCGCGATGGGCGGGCAGGCAGTGCATCACCACCGCATCCGGCGCCGCGTGCTTCAGCAGCGCCGCGTTGAGCTGGTAGGGGGCGAGCAGGTTGTGCCGAGCGCTCGGCCCGCCATCCTTCTCGTCCGACATGCTGACCCAGGTGTCGGTGACGACGCAGGCCGCATCCTTCACCGCCGCGACCGGGTCGGAGGTCAGCTCGATCTTCGCCCCCTCGCGCCGCGCCCAGTCCACCAGCTGGGCCGGCGGCGCCAGCTCCGGCGGCGTGGCGAGGCGCAGCGTGAAGCCGAAGCGCGCCGCTGCCTGGATGAAGCTCTGCGCCACGTTGTTGCCGTCGCCCGTCCAGGCCACGACCTTGCCGGCGATCGGGCCGCGATGCTCCTCGAAGGTGAGGATGTCGGCCATCAGCTGGCAGGGATGGGAGACGTCGGTCAGGCCGTTGATCACCGGCACGGTGGCGTGCTGCGCCAGCTCGCGCAGCTTCGCGACGCTGTCGGTGCGCAGCATGATGGCATCCACGTAGCGCGAGAGCACGCGCGCCGTATCGGCCGGCGACTCGCCGCGGCCGAGCTGCATGTCCTTGCCCGAGAGCACCACCGCATGGCCGCCGAGCTGGCGGATGCCGACCTCGAAGGAGACGCGGGTGCGCGTCGAGGGCTTCTCGAAGATCAGCGCGATGGACTTGCCGGCCAGTGGCTGGCCCTCGACCTTGCCGCCCTTGGCTCGGGCCGCGAGGTCGAGCATCCGCCGCAAGGTCGGCGCGTCGAAGTCCGACAGTTCGAGGAAGTGGCGGGGGGCGTTGGCCGCCCCGCCGCCTGTCTTGAGGGCTGCGCTCACTTCGCGGCCACCTTCGCGTTCGCCGGGGTCATGCGCGTCGCCGCGCGGTCGAGCATGGCGAGCGCCTGGTCCACCTCGGCCTCGGTGATGACGAGCGGCGGCGCCACGCGCAGCACGTTCTGCCCGGCGGCGACGGTCAGCAGCCCCTCGGCCACGGCGGCGGCCTGCATCTCGGTGTTGGAGACCTCCGGCGTCAGCTGCAGGCCGAGCAGCAGCCCGGCGCCGCGCACGCCGCTGGCCACCGCCGGATGGCGGGCGGCGAGGTCGGTCATGCCCTTCCAGAGATAGCGGGCCACGCGGTCCACCTGCTCCAGGAAGCCCGGCGCCAGGATCACGTCCAGCACCGCGTTGCCGGCGGCGCAGGCCAGCGGGTTGCCGCCATAGGTGGTGCCGTGGGTGCCCGGCTTCAGGTATTGGGCGACCTTCTCCTTGGCCAAGATGGCGCCCAGCGGGAAGCCGCCGCCGATGCCCTTGGCGGAGGACATCACGTCCGGCTCGATGCCGGCCCACTGATGCGCCCAGAGCTTGCCGGAGCGGCCCATGCCGGTCTGCACCTCGTCGAGCGCCAGCAGCAGCCCGTACTCATCGCAGACGGCGCGCAGGTCCTTCAGGAAGCGCAGGTCCGCCGGGCGGACGCCGCCCTCGCCCTGGATCGGCTCGATCATGATGGCGGCGGTGTTCGGGCCGATGGCGTCGCGCACCGCGTTCATGTTGCCGAAGGGCACATGGTCGAAGCCCTCGACCACGGGGCCGAAGCCGGCGAGGTACTTCTCGTTGCCGGTGGCCGCCAGCGTGGCCAGGGTGCGGCCGTGGAAGGCGCCCTCGAAGCAGATGAAGCGGAACTTCTCGGGGTGGCCAGTCTCGGCATGGTACTTGCGGACGGCCTTGATCATGCCCTCGTTCGCCTCGGCGCCCGAGTTGCAGAAGAAGACGCTGTCGGCGAAGGAGTTCTCCACCAGCCGGGCGGCGAGGCGCTCGGCCTGCGGCACGCGGTAGAGGTTGGAGGTGTGCATCACCTTCGCCGCCTGCTCCGCGATGGTCTTCACCAGGTGCGGATGGGCGTGGCCGATGGAGGTGGTGGCGATGCCGCTGCCGAAGTCCAGGAATCGTCGTCCGTCCACCGTCCACAGCCAGGCGCCCTCGCCCCGCTCGAAAGCGAGGTCGGCACGGTTGTAGGTCGGCATCAGGGCGGGGATCACGCTGATCATTCTCCGTGGGCTCCGCGGGCCCGCGCCCTTCGCGCGGCCTTCGGCGGAAGGAGCGACAGTGCCGCAAAGGCGGCCCGCGGTCAAAGGCGCAGGGGGCAAATCAGCCGGGCAAATTCGCCGTCCCGGCACCATGGCCGCCTCTCCTGCACCGCAACCGCGGCGAGCCCGGGGGGTTCCTTCGGCAAGCGGCGCGCGACGCGTGCCCTGGATGATCCGGAGGAGAAAGCCATGTCCCGCTCACCGACCGTGCGCCTGCTGCCGCTGGCGGCCGCCGGGCTCCTGGCCTGCGCCAGCGGCGCGATGGCCCAGGGCCAGCCTGCGGCCCAGCCGCCGCATGACGGTTCGCAGAGCCAGCAGACGCTGCAGAACAACTCCGCCACCCGTGCGCTGGACCGCGCGGCGGGCACCAACACCTCCGGCGCCTATCCCAGCCAGAGCGACGGCACGCCCGGCAACCCCCCCGGCACGGCGCTCGGCCGGGCGGTGGACCGGGCGGCCGGGACCAACATCTCCGGCGCCCATCCCGGCAACGAGGCGAAGAGCGGCAACGAGGGCGCCAATCCGCCAGGCACCGCCGGCAGCCGCGCGCTGGACCGCGCCGCGGGGACCAACACATCCGGGGCGCATCCCGGGCAGTCCGACGGCACCGCCGCCAATCCGCCGGGCACCGCTGGCAGCCGTGCGCTGGATCGCGCGGCGGGCACCAACACCTCCGGTGCCTATCCCAGCCAGTCCGACGGCACGGCGGCCAACCCGCCCGGCACCGCCGCCGGCCGCGCCATGGACCGCGCCACCGACGGCAAGGCCACGGAAACGCCCCGGCACGAGGGCACCACGCCGGGCGCGCGGCCCGACAAGCGCTCCGACAGCGGCCGGTTGCTGCTGGCGCAGAACGCCCTCGGAACGGAGCCGGGCGTGACCGACCGCGGCGCGACGCTCAAGGGGCCGGAGGCAAAGGGCGGCACGGGCGGCAACAGCGGCCGCATCCCGGGCCCGCGGACGGGCACCGCCGGCAACGGCGCCAGCGTGCCGGAAGGGCAGGGGCGGCATGGTGCCGGCGCGCCGGGCTCGCCCACGGGGAACACCACCGAGGCGCCTTCCCTCGGCACCCGGCAGGTGGCGCCGCCGACGGGCAGCCCCAGCCTGCAGGAGCGGCCGAGCAGCGCTAAATAAGCCAGGCGCTCCGCCCCTGGAACCCTGCCGGGGTGACAGTGTCACCCCGGACCCCACCATCAGAAAAGGTGCGCGGTTCCTAGAGCCCGCGCAGCCGGGCGGCGAGGTAGGCGGCGTAGTTGTCGGTCATGCCGGCGACGAAATCGACCGCGCAGCGGATGATCTCGCTCGGCGAATAGCCCGGCTTGGGGTGATAGTCCTGCATCAGGGAGAGCGCCTGGCGTGGCCGTAGGCCCGTCCCCGCGGCGCCGCCGGTGCGGGCATAGGCGAGGCAGGCCTCCAGGAAGACCGTGAGGGTCTTCTCCAGCACGTCCCGCGCGCCGATCTCGAACTCGATCTTGCGGCTGTGGAAGTAGAGCGCATCGTGGTTCTTGCGCTGCACGGCGGCGAAGGCGGCGCGCAGCTCCGGCGCGCAGAGCCTGATCAGCGACTGCCCGGCCGGCAGCGCCCCGGCCATGATCGCCCTGTGGTGGTCGCAGAAGGCCCTGGCGACCCCCTCGATCAGCCGGCCGATGGCGCGGGAACGCAGCAGCGCCACCTTCTGCACCTCGGTGTCCTCCCGCGCCAGCCGCTCGGCGGTGATGCCGGCCAGCGGCGCCACCAGTGCCTCATAGGTCCCATAGGGCACCATCTCCAGCTCGACGGCGTCCTCCAGGTCGGCCAGGCCGTAGGTGATGTCGTCCGCCGCCTCCATCAGCCAGACGGCGGGGTGGCGCGGGTGCTCGCCCTCCAGCCCGCAGGCCTCCACCACTTGGGCGAAGGCCGCCGCCTCGGTGGCGAAATGGTTGAACTTGACGCCGGGCCGCCCGTCCCGGACGGCGCGCTGGTCGGCGCCGCCCCAGGGATACTTCACGAAGGCCCCAAGGCTGGCATAGGTCAGCTTGAGTCCGCCGCGCTCGCGGTAGCCGTCGGCGCGGGTCAGGATGCGGAAGCCCTGGGCATTGCCGTCGAAATGGCGCAGGTCCTCGTCCAGCTCCAGGCCGCTGGCGCGCCCCACCGTGTCCAGCCACTGGCCCATGAAGGTGGCGATCACCTCCTCCCCGGCATGGCCGAAGGGCGGGTTGCCGATGTCATGCGCCAGGCAGACCGCCTGCACGAGGTAGCCGAGGTCGTCCGGCGTATGCTCCGCCGCGCGCAATTCGTCGGCCAGCAGCGTGCCGACGCTGTAGCCGAGCGAGCGGCCGACCGAGGCCACCTCCAGCGTGTGCAGCAGGCGGTTGCGGATATGCGCGTTGAAGGGCAGGGGATGGACCTGCGTCTTCTGCTGCAGCCGGCGGAAGGGGCGGCTGAAGACGATGCGGTCCTGGTCGATCTGGTAGGCGTTGCGGTTGAGCGCCTGCTTCGGCCGGTCGTCGAGGAAACGCCGCGTCTCGAACAGCGTCTCCCAGCGCATCATCCGGCTCAGCCCCGCATCCGCGCCACGGTGGCGGTGGTGGAATTGCCCGGCAGCAGCTCGGCGAGCTTCACCACGCCGCCCCAGTCCTGCAGCAGGTCGGCGCCCACCACCTGGTCCACGGTGTAGTCGGCGCCCTTCACCAGCACGTCCGGGCGCAGCAGGCGGATCAGCTCGACCGGCGTGTCCTCCTCGAAGATCGTCACCAGATCGACGGTGGCGAGGGAGGCGAGCACGGCGGCGCGCGCCGCCTCGGGCTGGATGGGGCGCGTCGGGCCCTTCAGCCGGGCGACGGAGGAATCGGCGTTCACCCCGACCACCAGCCTGTCGCACCAGGAGCGCGCCTGCTCCAGCAGATGCACATGGCCTGGGTGCAGCAGGTCGAAGCAGCCATTGGTGAAGCCGACGCGGTAGCCGCGCTGGCGCCAGCGCTCCACCTGCTCGGCGGCGGCGGCGCGGCGCACCACCTTGCGCAGGGCGCCGCGCTCGGGGGTCAGGGCCTCCAGCAGGTCCGCCTCCCGAGCGACCGCGGTGCCCACCTTGCCGACCACGATGCCGGCGGCGATGTTGGCCAGCCGCGCGGCGAGCGGCAGGGACAGCCCGGCGGCGTAGCCGGCGGCCAGCACCGCCACCACCGTGTCCCCGGCGCCGGAGACGTCGTGCACCTCGGGCGCCTCGGCCGGGAAGTGATGCAGCTCCTCGCCTTGGAGGAGGGTCATGCCGTCCTCGCTGCGGGTGACCAGCACGGCGCCGAAGCCATGCCGCTGCTGCAGCGCGCGGGCGGCGGCGACGATCTCCGCATCCGTCTCCACCGGCATGCCGCTGGCCAGACCCAGCTCGGCGCGGTTGGGCGTGATGATGTCCGCGCCGGCATAGCGGGAGAAGTCGCGCCCCTTGGGGTCCACCAGGACGCGGCGCCCGGCCGCCTTGGCGGCGGCGATCAGCCGCTCCGGCGTGTCCGCGGCCAGCACGCCCTTGCGGTAGTCGGAGAGCACCATGACGCTGGTGGCCGCCACCGTGTCGGTGGCGATGCGGACCAGCCGGTCGGCCAGGCGCTGGTGGATGGGGCGGATGATTTCGTGATCCGCCCGCAGCATCTGCTGGCCGTTGGCGATGAAGCGGGTCTTGGTGGTGGTGGCGCGGCCGCCCTGGACCAGCAGCCAGGGCTCGACGCCCGGCTGGCCGCCGATCAGCCCGGTCAGGTCGCTGCCGGCCTGGTCGTCCCCGACCACCGAGAGGAAGGCCACCGCGGTGCCGAGCGCCGTCAGGTTGCGCACCACGTTGCCGGCGCCGCCCGGCATGGCCAGTTCGCGCTCCACCGCCAGCACCGGTACCGGCGCCTCGGGGCTGATGCGGCTGACATGGCCGTAGACATAGCGGTCGAGCATGGCGTCGCCCACCACCAGGACGGTGCCGCGCTTGAGCTGCCGGACACCCTCGATCAGGTCAGGGTTGATGGCCGGCGGCGTGGCGGCATGCGGCGTGGCGCCCCCGGCCGGCGAACTGCCGGCGGAAGTGGCGTCGGAGGGGCTGGCGGGAGCCGCCGAGGGGGGCACGGGGCCTTGCATCGGCAAGGTGCCTAGCGCAGCCTTGCCGGGACGCGCAAGGCGCCCGGCTCGCCGGGCGCTACTCAGGCGTGCAGGAAGCGCAGCCGCTCCCCCTCCAGGACCAGGCAGGTGAGGAGGCCCCCGGCGACGGCGCCGGTGTCGATGCCGATGCGGTTGCTGCGCAGTTCGGGGGCGCGGCACGGGGTATGGCCGTGCACCACGACCATCGGCAGCGGGCGTGGCCAGGAGAGGAAGGGCTCGCGAATCCAGAGCAGGTCCTGGCTGCGCTGGACCTCCAAGGGGCGGCGCGGATCGATGCCCGCATGCACGAAGAAGTAGCTGCCGGCTTGCCAGGAGAGGGCCGTGCGCTCCAGCAGCGCGCGATGCGCCGGGGGAAGGGTGAAGCCGGCATCCCGCGCGCCATAGCTGGCCAGGGTGGCGTCGCCGCCATTCCACAGCCAGAGGTCCTCCGCCGCTGTGCCGGGGCCGGCGGCCAGGCCCTCCAGCATCATCGCCTCATGGTTGCCGCGCAGCAGCACCGTCTCCGCGCCGGGGATGGGGCCGGGGCCGCAGAGGCGCTCCAGCACGGCGGCGCTGTCCGCGCCGCGGTCCACATAGTCGCCGAGATGCACCACGGCGCAGCGCGCCGCCGGCTGTGCCACCCAGTCGGCCGCAATGGCGGCGTGCAGGATACCGAGTCGCGCCGCGCAGCCATGCACGTCGCCGATCGCATAGACCCTGAGGCCGTCCGGCAATTGCCCGGGTGCCGGTATCTGCATGCCACGCGGAACCTCCGGCCGGGGCCTGCCGCGCGCCTGCCGCGCAACAGTCCTGGCAGCACTCTACAACACGGCGCGAGGCCAGGCGATGCATGCCATGCCGAATCATGGCTTCGCCCAGGGGTGCCGGGCAGCCGTGACCCGCAGCAACTGTGCGCGTGGTGGAGGCGTTTTTCTTGCGGGCCTGGCAGGCCAGCCCGATCCGCAGCCGCATAGGAGATGCCGCATGAAGCGTTGGAGCAAGCCGCGTATGGTCGAGATCTGCACGGGCATGGAGATCAACTCCTACGCCAGCGCCGAGTGACCGTGGCGGGGGATGCGGTTCATCGTCCTGGGATCGGCGGCGGGCGGGGGCTTCCCGCAGTGGAACTGTGCCTGCCGAAACTGCCGCCTCGCCCGGGAGGGTGATCCGCGCCTCCGGCCGCGCACCCAGTCCTCGCTGGCGGTCGAGCTGGAAGGTGGCGCGTGGCTGCTGGTCAATGCCTCGCCGGATATCCTGCGGCAGATCGCCCTGACCCCCGCCCTGCACCCCCGTCACGGCCCGCGGGACAGCCCGATCACCGCGGTCCTGTTGACGAGCGGCGAGGTGGACCATGTGGCCGGCCTGCTCTCCCTGCGCGAGCGCCAGCCGCTGGCGCTGCGCGCCACGCCGCGCGTGCTGCATGCCCTGGACCGCAACAGCATCTTCGGCGCCTTGGACCACCAGCTGGTCCGCCGCGAGCCGCTGCACCTGGACAAGGAATGGGTGCTGCCGGGCCTGCGGCTGCGCCTCTTCGCCGTGCCGGGCAAGGCGCCGCTCTATCTGGAGCACGAGGCCGGCGTGGCGGAGGACACCGTGGCCGTCGAGTTCATCAGCCCCGAGGGGCGGCGCGCCTACTACATCCCCGGCTGCCACCAGGTGACGCCGGAACTGCGCAGCCGGATCGAGGGCGCGGCGCTGCTGCTGTTCGACGGCACCGTCTGGACCGATGACGAGCTGAGCGAGGCCGGCGTCGGCGAGAAGACGGGGCGCCGCATGGGCCACCAGCCGCTTTCCGGCACCGACGGCTCCCTGGCCGCGCTGGCCTGGCTCGGCGTGGAGCGGCGCGTGCTCGTGCACATCAACAACACCAACCCCCTGCTGATGGAAGGCTCGGAGGCACGGCAGCACGCCGAGGCCGGCGGCTGGGAAGTGGCCGAGGACGGCATGGAACTGACATGGTGAGCCGCCTGCTCTCGCCCGGCGAACTGGAGGCCGCGCTGCGGCAGATCGGCGCCGAGCGCTACCACAACCTGCACCCCTTTCACCGCCTGCTGCATGACGGCAAGCTCAACCGCGGGCAGGTACAGGCCTGGGCGCTGAACCGCTACTACTACCAGAGCCGCATCCCGCTGAAGGACGCCGCCTTCATCTCCCGCGTGGAGGACCCGGCGCTGCGCCGCGAATGGCGCCGCCGCCTGGAGGACCATGACGGCACCGGGCCGGGCACCGGCGGCATCGCCCGCTGGCTGGTGCTGACCGACGGCCTTGGCCTGAACCGGGCCGATGTCGAGGCGGGGCGCGGCATCCTGCCGGCCACGCGCTTCGCGGTGGATGCCTATGTCCGCTACGTCCGCGACATGCCGCTGCTGCAGGCCGTTGCCTCCTCGCTGACCGAGCTGTTCTCGCCGAACATCATCTCCGAGCGCGTGGAAGGCATGCTGCGGCACTACGACTTCATCAGCCCGCAGACGCTGCAGTATTTCAGCCACCGGCTCGAACAGGCGCCGCGCGATTCCGACTTCGCGCTGGACTTCGTCAAGCGCGAGGCGCGCATGCCGGAGCAGCAGGAGCAGGTGCTCGACGCGCTGCGCTTCAAATGCGACGTGCTCTGGGCGCAGCTCGACGCGCTGCACCACGCCTATGTCGCGCCGGGCCTGATCCCGCCCGGCGGCTTCCGTCCGGAATGAGCACGGTGCCCAGCCTTGCCCCGCAGGTGCGCCTGCGGCACGACGCGGCACGCGGCCAGTGGGTCCTGCTGGCGCCCGAGCGCGTGGTGGTGCTGGACGAGATCGCCCATGCCATCCTCAGCCGTGTGGACGGCCGCGCCACGATCGAGGAGATCGCCGCCGCCCTGGCGCGGGACTACGAGGCACCGGTGGCCGAGATCGTCGCGGATGTCCGGGAGGCGCTGGAGGACCTGCACCGCAAGGGAATGGTGCGGCTGTGAGCGCCATCCCACCGCCGATGGGCCTGCTGGCGGAACTGACGCATCGCTGCCCGCTCGGCTGCCCCTATTGCTCCAATCCCGTGGCGCTGGAGAAGCGCGGCGACGAGCTGGACACCGCCACCTGGCAGCGGGTGATGCGCGAGGCGGCGGCGCTCGGCGTGCTGCAACTCCACCTCTCCGGTGGCGAGCCGGCGGCGCGGCGCGACCTTGAGGAGATCCTCGCCACGGCGGCAGCGGAGGGGCTCTACACCAACCTGATCACCTCGGGCGTGCTGCTGGACCGCGCGCGGCTGAACGCCCTGGTGGCGGCGGGGCTCAACCATGTCCAGCTCAGCATCCAGCATGCCGAGGCGGAAGCCGCCGATCGCATCGCGCATTTCCAGGGCGCCCATGCGCGCAAGCTGGCGCTCGCGGAGCAGGTGCGCGAGGCCGGGCTGGCGCTGACGATCAACGCGGTGCTGCACCGGGGCAACCTGGGCGCGGTCGCGGAGATGATCGCGCTGGCCGAGCAACTCGGCGCCGACCGGCTGGAGATCGCGCACACGCAGTACCACGGCTGGGCGCTGCGGAACCGCGCGGCGCTGATGCCGGAACCCGCGCAGGTCGAGGAATCCCGGCGCATCGTCACGGAGGCCCGGCAAAGGCTGGAAGGCCGCCTGGTGATCGACTTCGTGGCGCCCGACTACCACGCCACCCGCCCGAAGGCCTGCATGGGGGGGTGGGGACGGCGCTTCCTCAACGTCTCGCCCAGTGGTGCCGTGCTGCCCTGCCACGCCGCCGAGACCATCCCCGGCCTGCGCTTCGACCGGGTCACGGAGCGCAGCCTTGCCGACATCTGGTACGGCTCAGAGGCCTTCAACCGCTTCCGCGGGACGGACTGGATGCCCGAGCCCTGCCGAAGCTGCGACCGCCGCGAGGTGGACTGGGGCGGCTGCCGCTGCCAGGCCCTGGCGCTGACCGGGGACGCCGCGCGCACCGATCCGGTCTGCGCCCTTTCGCCGGATCACGCGGCGGTGGCGGGGGTGCTGGCGGAGCCGGCGGGCGAGGCGCTCGTCTGGCGGCGGTAGGAAAGGAAAAAGGCCAGGGGCGCTGCCCCTGGAACCCCGCTGGGGGGACAGTGTCCCCACAGGCCCCGCCATTCCTCAGCGGCGGGCGGCCAGGGCCTGGATCACCACGGCCGCCAGCGCCAGCAGCGAGCCAAGCGCCGAGACGGCCGTCCAGCCGCCCAGGTTCCACGCGCCCGTCGCCGCCGCCGAACCGGCCGCGCCGCCCAGGAACATGCCACCCATGAAGATGGTGTTCAGCCGCGCCCGCGCCTCGGGGCGCAGCGCATAGATCACATGCTGGTTCGAAACCAGCGCGCCCTGCACCGCGAAGTCGAGCAGGATGACGCCGGCGATCAGCCCGGTCAGCGAGGACCAGCCCCAGAAGACCAGCCAGGCCACCAGCGTCAGGGCCGCGCCAAGCGCGATCACCGTCCGCGGGCCGCGCCGGTCGGCGATCCGCCCGGCCAGCGGCGCCGCCAGGATGCCGACGGCCCCCACGATGCCGAACAGGCCGGCGATCTCCGCCCCCAGGCCGAAGCGTGGTTCCTGCAGGCGCAGCGCCAGGATGGTCCAGAAGGCGGTGAAGGCGGCAAACAGCAGCGCCTGCGTGATGGCAGCCAGTCGCAGCGCGCCGAACTCGCGCCAGAGCCCGCCCAGGGAGCGCATCAGCGCAGCATAGCCCAGGCGGCTCTCGGGCCGGCTGTGCGGCAGGCGAAGCGCCATCAGCGCGCCGGCACCGACTGCCAGCGGCACGCCCAGCCAGAACATCGCCCGCCAGCCGCCCTGGGCCGCCACGAAGCCGGCCAGCGTCCGGCTGAGCAGGATGCCGCCCAGCACACCGGACATCACCGTGCCCACCACCGCGCCCCGCCGCGCCGGCGAAGCCAGATGCGCCGCAAAAGGCACGATCTGCTGCGCCACGGTCGCCGCCATGCCGAGGACCAGCGAGGCGAGCAGCAGGAAACCGGCCCCTGGGGCCAGGGCAGCGCCCACCAGCGCGGCGGCCAGCACCGCGAACTGCGCCACGATCAGCCGCCGGCGCTCGATCAGGTCTCCCAGCGGTACCAGCAGGAACAGTCCCGCGGCATAGCCAAGCTGGGTGGCGGTCGGGATCAGGGCAGTCAGCGGGCCCGGGAGCTCGGCCTCCATCATCCCGAGCATGGGCTGGTTGTAGTAGATGTTGGCGACCGCCAGCCCGGATGCCGCCGCCATGGCGAAGGTCAGCCCGAAGCCGAGGGCAGGCGCCGCGGCCGGGCGCACCGGAGGAGGCGCGCCGAAGGTGGCGAGCGGCGCGTGGGGAAGGGGGGCATCGAGCATCGTCCGTGCTCCTTTCTGCGATGCCCACAATCTGGAATAATAGCTGAATTCGCTGTAGTGCGGCGTTCCGATAAGGCTGCATAACGCGGGGCGATATAATGAACCTGTCGGACGTCGCGGTGCTGGTGGAGGCGGTCCGGGCGGGCAGTCTGGCGGCGGCTGCGCGCCGGTTACGTATCGCACCGATGCTGGCCTCGCGGCGGTTGGCTGCCCTGGAGGAGGCTCTGGGCGCGCGGCTGCTCCACCGCACCACGCGGGCACTGGCGCTGACGCCGGAGGGCGAGGCCTTCCTTCCCCATGCGCAGGCCATGCTGGAGGAGGAGGCCGCCGCCCGCGCGGCACTACGCCCGGTGGGCGTGGGGCTTTCGGGCACGCTGCGCGTGACGGCCTCGATCCCCTTCGGCCGCAAGGTGCTCGCACCCCTGGTTCCTGTCTTCCTGCGCGACCACCCGGACCTGCAGATCGACCTGCTGCTCACCGACGGCGTGGTGGACATCGTGGCGCAGGGCCTTGATCTGGCGATCCGCATCGCGCCGCTCCGCGACAATGCGCTGGTCGCGCGGCGGCTCGCCGACAGTCCGCGCGGGCTCTATGCCGCGCCCTCCTATCTGGCCGAGCACGGCCTGCCGGCGGTGCTGGCGGACCTCGCGCGCCATCGCTGCCTGACGGTGACGGGGACGAGCCACTGGAGCTTCCTGGTGGCAGGAAAGCCGGTGCGGCAGCGCGTGTCCGGCCCTTTCACCTCAAGCTCGGTGGAGGCGCTGCACCAGGCCTGCCTGGGCGGGCTCGGCATTGCCAATCTCTCGGCCTGGAACGTGCGGGAGGACCTTGCGGCCGGCCGCCTTGTCGCCCTCCCGCTGGAGGCGGCGGAGCCCGAGCCGCTGGCGATCTGGGCGGTCTATCCGACCGCGCGGCTGGTGCCTCCCAAGACCCGCGGCTTCATCGCGGCGCTGGAGGCGCATCTGCGGCAGGAGGCGGAGTGACGCGGCGGCCGCGAAGGCCGACAGGGGAATGTGAACCGGGTCCCTTCAGGGAGCGTGATATCACGCTGGCGGAGATCGCCGCCCGGCGCCGCGCGGTGCTCCGCAAGGGGAGGGTTCCATGGCCTCGCCGGAGCTGCCGCAGCACAGGCCGCTTTCCATTCTGGAGCGGGTGGGCGTGAGCAGGGGATGGCGGATCGTGGCGGCCGTCCTGATTGTCGTCCTGAGTCCGGTCTGGCTGCCCCTTTTCTTTGTGGGGCTCGCGCTCACGGTGGCGGGGTTCAAGGTGGTGGGGCAGCTCGCGGAGGTGGAGGCGGCGCTCCGCGCTTGGCTGCCGGGTGCCCGGCCGAAGCTGCCCGACGGATCGCAGCCGCCGGTGGCGCCGGCCCCGCGCGAATGAAAGGCGCGGTCCGGGGTGACACTGTCACCCCGGCGGGAGGATCAGGGAGGGCAGCGGCCTCCCTGAAATCCTCTCAGACCCGTTCCAGCACCATGGCGATACCCTGACCGACGCCGATGCACATGGTGACCAGGGCGTAGCGCCCCTCCCGGTGGTGCAGCTCGGCGACGGCGGTCTGCACCAGCCGCGCGCCGGACATGCCGAGCGGGTGCCCGAGCGCGATGGCGCCACCATTCGGATTCACGTGCTCGGCATCGTCGGGCAGGCCGAGGTCGCGGGTCACGGCGAGGGCCTGGGCAGCGAAGGCCTCGTTCAGCTCGATAACGTCGATGTCGTCGAGGCTGAGCCCGGCCTTGTCCAGCACCTTGCGAGTGGCCGGCGCCGGGCCGAAGCCCATGATGCGCGGCGGCACGCCGGCGGTGGCGGTGGCCAGCACGCGCGCGCGCGGCGTCAGCCCGTGGCGGGCGGCGGCTTCCTCGCTGGCCAGAATGATGGCGCAGGCGCCGTCATTGACGCCCGAGGCATTGCCGGCGGTGACGCTGCCGCCCTCCTTGCGGAAGGGGGTGGACAGGCGGCCGAGAGCCTCCAGCGTGGTTTCCGGGCGGGGGTGCTCGTCCTGGGTGACGACGATCGGGTCGCCCTTGCGGCGGCGGATCTCGACGGGGACGATCTCCTCGGCGAAGCGGCCGGTCTCCATGGCCCGCTTGGCCCGCTGCTGCGAGCGGTAGGCGAAGGCGTCCTGGTCGGCGCGCGAGACCTGGAAGTCGGCGGCGACGTTCTCCGCCGTCTCCGGCATGGAATCCACGCCGTATTGCGCCTTCATCAGCGGGTTGACGAAGCGCCAGCCGATGGTGGTGTCGAAGATCTCGGCCTGCCGGCCGAAGGCCTCGGCGCTCTTGCCCATGACGAAGGGCGCGCGGGTCATGCTCTCCACGCCGCCGGCCAGCATCAGCTCGGCCTCGCCGGACTTGATGGCGCGGGCAGCGATGCCGGTGGCGTCCATGCCGGAGCCGCAGAGGCGGTTCACCGTGGCGCCGGGGATGCCGTCCGGCAGGCCGGCCAGCAGGGAGGCCATGCGGGCGACGTTGCGGTTGTCCTCGCCGGCCTGGTTGGCGCAGCCGAGGATGACGTCGTCCAGCGCGCCCCAGTCCAGCCTCGGGTGCCGGGCCATCAGGGCGCGGATCGGCACCGCCGCGAGATCGTCCGCGCGGACGGCTGCGAGGGCACCGGCATAGCGGCCGATGGGCGTGCGGGCGGCGTCGCAGATGAAAGCGTCGCGCATCAGGCGGCTTCCCGGGCCATGTGCAGCTTGGCGCCGGTCCTTGCCTGCAGGGCCTCGAAGCCGAGGCCAGGGGCCATCTCGACCACCTCGAAGCCGCGTGGGGTGACGTCGATCACCGCGAGGTTGGTGTAGATGCGGCGTACGGCCTGCATCGCGGTCAGCGGATAGGAGCAGGATTCCACCAGGCGAGGGCCGCCGTCCTTGGTGGTATGCTCCATGACCACCCAGAGGCGCTTGGCGCCGACGGCCAGGTCCATCGCGCCGCCGACCGCGGGCGCGGTGTCATTGACCGAGGTCGCCCAGTTGGCGATGTCCCCGTTCTCCGCCACTTGGAAGGCGCCGAGCACGCAGAGGTCCAGATGGCCGCCGCGGATCATGGCGAAGCTGTCGGCGTGGTGGACATAGGCGCCGCCGCGCCGCAGCGTGACCTGCTGCTTGCCGGCATTGATCAGCCAGGGATCGGCGTCGTCCGGGCCGGGGGCGGGGCCCATGCCCAGCACGCCGTTCTCGGAATGGAACACCACCTCGCGCTCCAGCGGCACGAAATCGGCCACCATGGTGGGGATGCCGATGCCGAGGTTGACGTACCAGCCCTCGGGGATGTCCTGCGCCACGCGGCGCGCCATGTCCTTGCGCGACAGCGGGGTGAAGCTCGTCTCGCTCATGCGGATCTCCTCCTTCAGCCCGCGGCCAGCGGCACGCGGATGACCCGGCCCACGAAGATGCCCGGCGTGACGACGGCCTCCGGGTCCAGCGTGCCGAGCGGCTCCACCTCGTCCACCTGGGCGATGGTCAGCTTGGAGGCCATGGCCATGACGGGGTTGAAGTTGCGGCCGCTGCGGCGATAGGTGAGGTTGCCCCAGCGGTCGGCATGGTGCGCCTGGATCAGCGCCACGTCCCCCGGCAGGGCGTGCTCCAGCACGCAGGGGGTGCCGTTGAACTCGGCGGTGGGCTTGCCCTCGGTCAGCAGGGTGCCGTAGCCGGTCGGCGTGTAGAAGGCGGGAACGCCGGCGCCGGCGGCGCGCATGCGCTCGGCCAGGGTGCCCTGCGGGACGATCTCCAGCTCCAGCTTGCCGGCCTTGTAGAGCTCCTCGAAGACGACCGAGCCGGCCGAGCGGGGAAAGGAGCAGATGATCTTGCGGACGCGGCCGAGCTCCATCAGCTTCGCCAGGCCCACCCGGCCGGTACCGGCGTTGTTGGCCACCACCGTCAGGTCCGTGGCGCCCTGCTCGATCAGCCCTTCGATCAGCGCGTCCGGCTGGCCGACCGAGCCGAAACCGCCCACCAGCACCGTGGAGCCATCGGCGATGCCCTGCATGGCCTCCGCCATATCCCGGACGATCTTGTTGATCATGCCGCCTGTCCCTGCTCGGGCATGGGTCCCTCCGTCATTGCATGCGCCCCGCGAGATGGCTCCCGGGACGAGGGCGCCACAGTAGGTCTTGCAGGGCGGGGGCCGCAATGGCGGGGGGCAACAGGGGAGGGGGTACGGCGTTACCGCAGCGGGCGCCGGAGCGGCGTGCCGCCCGGCAAATGCATGGAGAGCACCTGACATGCCATCCCCTCCCTCCCCGCCGCCGCGTGGCACGCGGGCCCTGGTGAACGCCATCCTCGCGGCCCTGGAAGCCATACCCGAGGTGAACCGTAAGGCCGCCTTCCGCCATGCCAGCCTGGCGGTGCGGGAGAGGCTGATCGCGCAGTCGGAGAAGGCGAAGGCCGCCTCCCGCCAAGCGCCGAGCGTGCCGGGCGCCAAGCGACGGGCGGCGGTGGCGGCAATCCGCGGCAGCAGCAGCCCGAAGCGTCCGCCGCGTGCGGAGGCGGCGCCCGCAGCGTCCATCGGCCGCGCTCGACGCGCGTCCGCGCCGCTGCCCCGCAACCGGTGAAAAGGTGCCAGGACAAACGCGGAGCATCGCTTCCCCGGGATGATACGATTTCGAATCTTCTTCGTGTGCGCTGAAAAATTTGAAAGTCGTGATGTGGTGACAGGAAACGTTAAGGCACATTCATCTGTTTTCCTATCCGTCACACGCACCCATGCAGGAAAGGAGAAGCGCCCATGGCCGTGATCGTCGGCTCCGAAATTGCTGACCGCATGATTGCACCGGATGCCCGCGAGGATGACATCATCTACTCCCTGAGCGGAGACGATTTCATCGAAGCGCGTGGAGGAACAGACCTCATCGCTCCAGGCCCCGGCAACGACCGGATCGAGGGCGGGGATGGCCGCGACACCATCCTGCTGTCCGGCACGCTGGGCGAGTATCAGCTTTTCCGCCACGACAACGAAGGCATCATCCGCGGGCCCGAGGGGGTCGACCAGCTGCTCGACGTGGAAGCGGTGCGCACCGACATCAGCGGCACGCGCGATCTCAGCAGTGTCCCGGAGTTCTCAGGCCTGGCCTATCTCGCCTCCTACGCGGACCTCGCGCAGGCCCTGGGGACGGATGAAGGCGCGGCATGGGCCCACTTCTACCACTTCGGCGCGTATGAGGGACGCAGCATCACCTTCAACGAGACCAGCTATCTCGCCGCCAACACGGATCTGCTGGGTAGCAGCATGTACGGGCCCACGGTGGAGGATGGCCCGACGATGCACTACCTCCTGCATGGCCGGGCAGAGGGCCGTGCCACGGACTTTGACGGCGTGACCTACATCGCCAGCTATGTCGATCTGATCAACGGCTATGGCAATTCGGGCGACGCCGCCGCCGTGGATGCCGCCGGCACGCAGCACTTCGTGCAGTTCGGGTTCCAGGAAGGGCGCCAGACCGACCTTTTCAACGAGGTGGCCTATGCCGCCCAGAACCCTGATCTCCCGGCGGGCGGGTTGGTGACGGAGGAGCAACTTGCCCTCCACTGGATCCAGCATGGCATCTATGAGGGCCGGGCGGGCGCTTATGACCCCGTGATTGCCTGATCCTGCGCCTCCGGCGCCGCGATCCGGGAACGGGGAGGGCCAGGCTCTCCCCGAGACCGTCTGCGGGCAGCTTGGCGCGCCAGGCTGCCGCGCAGCCGTGAAGTTGCTGCTCCCTGTGTGGTGGGCGCCGGCAGTGCTAAGCCGGCGGAAACTCAGAAAGGGGAGACACAATGTCGACCATCGCCGCCGGATCGCAGCCACCGGACGACACCAGCCTCACGGGTTTCTTCCGCGGCATGACGCCGCCCGAGCGCAAGACCTTCTGGGCCTGCTTCCTGGGCTGGGCGCTCGATGCGATGGACTTCATGATCTACCCGCTGGTGATCGGCACGATCATCGCGCTGTGGCAGGTGGATCGCGGCGCGGCGGGCCTCGCCGTGACGGTAACGCTGCTCTTCTCTGCCGTGGGGGGCTGGATCGCCGGCTACATCTCCGACCGGCTCGGCCGCGTGCGCACGCTGCAGATCACCATCATCTGGTTCTCGGTCTTCACGCTGCTCTGCGCACTGGCGCAGGATTTCACCCAGCTCATCATCCTGCGCGCACTGCTCGGCCTTGGCTTCGGCGGCGAGTGGGCGGCAGGGGCCATCCTGATCGGCGAGACCATCCGCCCGGCCTATCGGGGCCGCGCCGTCGGCTCCGTGCAGTCCGGCTGGGCCCTGGGATGGGGCGTGGCCGTGCTGCTGCAGGCGGTCACCTTCAGCCTTGCGCCGCCGGAGACCGCCTGGCGCATCATGTTCGCGCTCGGCGCGGTGCCGGCGCTGCTGGTCTTCTTCCTGCGCCGCCACGTGAAGGAGCCGGAAGTGGCCGTGCGGGCGCGGGCGAACACGACCGGCGACCAGCCCAGCATCTGGGAGATCTTCTCGCCCGGCATTCTCCGCACCACCCTCCTCGCCGCGCTGCTCGGCACCGGCGCGCAGGGCGGCTACTATGCCGTCACCACCTGGCTGCCGACCTATCTGCGCGTGGACCGTGGCCTGACCGTGCTGAACTCGACCAGCTACCTCGCGGTGCTGATCGCCGGCAGCTTCACCGGCTACATCGTCGGCGCCTGGCTGGCCGACCGCATCGGCCGCCGGATGCTGTTCATCTCCTTCGCCATCCTCGCCTCGCTGCTGGTGCTGGCTTACACGGAGATGCCGCTCTCCAACGGCGTGATGCTGGTGCTGGGCTTCCCGCTCGGCTTCTGCGCCTCGGCCTATTTTTCCGGCATGGGCGCCTTCTTCACCGAACTGTTCCCGACGCGCCTGCGCGGCTCCGGCCAGGGCTTCGCGTATAATTTTGGCCGTGGCATCGGCGCGCTGTTCCCCACGCTGGTGGGTTATCTCTCGGCGACGATGTCGCTGGCCACGGCGATCGCCATCTTCGCCATCCTGGCCTATGGCCTGATGCTCATCGCCGCCCTGCTGCTGCCGGAAACCCGTGGAAGGGTGCTCGACGCCAATGACTGATCCCTCCGTCGGCCCGCGCGACGCCAACGCGCTCTGCCCGGCCCCCGACCCCAAGCCGCACGGCCCCACGCACTTCACCATGCCGGCCGGCGCGGTGGATACGCATGCCCATGTCATCGGCCTGCCGCCGGACTGGCCACTGGTGCCAAACCGCAGCTACACCCCGCCGGCCGCGCCGCCGGAAGCCTATCTCGCCATGCTCGACGCCACCGGCATGACCTATGGCGTGCTGGTGCAGGTGAGCGTGCACGGCACCGACAACCGCCTGATGGTGCAGACGCTGCGCGCCAACCCGCAGCGGCTGCGTGGCGTCGCAGTGGTCGAGCTTGGCCGCCCCGACCGCGAATACCGCGCGCTGAAGGAGGCGGGTGTCGCCGGCCTGCGCGTGAACGTGCTGTTCGGCGGCGGCGTCAGCATGGACGACCTGGAATCCTACGGTGCCCTCTGCCGCGAATACGGCTGGCACCTGCAGTTCCTGCTCGATGCGCGGGAACTGCCGCGGCTGGCGCCCCGCTTCGCCCGCCTGCCGGTGCCCTTCGTGGTGGACCATATGGGCCATTTCCCCGCCGCCGAGGGGGTGGAACATCCCGGCTTTCAAACGCTGCTCGGCATGGTGCGGGACGGCGCCTGGGTGAAGCTCTCCGGCGCCTATCGCCTGAGCGGGGCGGCGCCCGCCTATGCCGAGACCACCCCGCTCGCGCGCGCGCTGCTGGAGGC
>DATMFR010000022.1:0-294571 GCA_035556695.1 Roseomonas sp. | reverse complement strand
GTTCTACTTCCGCACCACCGACGTGACCGGCGTGGTCACCCTGCCGGCGGGCGTGGAGATGGTGATGCCGGGCGACAACGTGTCGATGGACGTCGAGCTGATCGCGCCGATCGCCATGGACGAGGGCCTGCGCTTCGCCATTCGCGAGGGCGGCCGCACCGTCGGCGCCGGCGTCGTCGCCTCCATCAGCGCGTAATCGGACGCGGAAAGAGAACAGGCGCCAGACCATGGACAGCCAGAACATCCGCATCCGCCTCAAGGCGTTCGATCACCGCGTGCTGGATGGCAGCACGCGGGAGATCGTGAACACCGCGAAGCGGACCGGCGCGCGCGTGCGGGGCCCGATCCCGCTGCCGACCGAAATCGAGCGGTTCACGGTGAACCGCTCCCCGCATGTCGACAAGAAGAGCCGTGAGCAGTTCGAGATCCGGACGCATCGGCGACTGCTTGATATCGTTGACCCCACCCCGCAGACCGTGGACGCGCTGATGAAGCTCGACCTGGCCGCCGGCGTGGACGTCGAGATCAAGCTCTAAGGCCCGGGGGAGCAATCTGCCATGGCCGCGAAGAATGGTCGCACCGGCCTGATCGCGAAGAAGCTGGGTATGACCCGGTTGTTCAACGACGACGGCTCGACCGTGCCCGTCACCGTGCTGCACCTGGACCAGGTGCGCGTGGTGGCCGCCCGCACGGACGAGAAGGACGGTTACACTGCGGTGCAGCTGGGCATTGGCCTGGCCAAGCCGAAGAATGTCTCGAAGCCCAACAAGGGTCATTTCGCCAAGGCGGGCGTCGAGGCTCCGAAGAAGGTCGTGGAGTTCCGGGTGGCGGCTGACGCCGCGCTGGAGCCGGGCGCCAAGCTGACCGCGAATCATTTCGTGAAGGGTCAGCTGGTCGACGTGACCGGGCAGTCGAAGGGTAAGGGCTTCGCGGGTGCGATGAAGCGCTGGAACTTCGGCGGTCTGGAAGCGACGCACGGCGTCTCGATCAGCCACCGTAGCCACGGTTCGACGGGTAACCGTCAGGACCCGGGCAAGACCTTCAAGAACAAGAAGATGGCTGGCCATCTGGGTGTTGAGCGTGTGACCACGCAGAACCTGGAGGTCGCTGGTTTCGACCTCGAGAAGGGTCTGCTGATGGTCAAGGGCGCGGTGCCTGGTGCGAAGGGCGGGTATGTGCTGGTGCGCGACGCGGTGAAGTCCGCGCGCCATGCCGATGCGCCGTTCCCCGCGGCCGTGGCCTGAGGGTATCGACATGCAGGTTCCTGTCATCACCCTGGATAACGGCCAGGCCGGCGAGATCGATCTCCCGGACGCGCTGTTCGCCGCTTCTCCTCGCGCCGACATCATGGCGCGCGTGGTGCACTGGCAGCTCGCCAAGCGCCGCGCCGGCACCCACAAGGTGAAGGGGATGGCCGAGGTTTCCGGGACGACCAAGAAGCCGTATCGGCAGAAGGGCACCGGTAACGCGCGTCAGGGCTCGCTCCGGGCGCCGCAATACCGCACCGGTGGCATCGTCCACGGTCCGGTGGTGCGCGACCACGGCTACTCGCTGAACAAGAAGGTCCGTCGCCTGGGCCTGATCAGCGCGCTGAGCCAGAAGGCCGCCGAGGGCAAGCTGATCGTCCTCGACACCGTCACGCTCGGCGATGCCGCCAAGACCTCCGCCGTGGCCTCCAAGGTCAAGGCGCTGGGCTGGAAGAGCGCGCTGGTGGTGGACGCCACGGTCGAGGACGGCTTCGGCCGCGCCGTGCGCAACCTCCCGCACGTGAACGTTCTGCCGACGCTCGGCGCGAACGTCTACGACATCCTGAACCATGACGTGCTGGCGGTGACCCGTCAGGCCGTCGAGGCTCTGAAGGAGCGGCTGGCATGAGCGAGACCGCGACCAAGAAGCCCGCGATCGTGATCTCGCGCGAGAAGATGTACCAGACCATCCTCGCGCCGGTCATCACCGAGAAGGCCACCGGCCTCGCCGAGCAGAACCAGGTCACCTTCAAGGTGCCGCTGTCTGCCACGAAGCCGGAGATCAAGGCCTCGGTGGAGGGTCTGTTCGGCGTGCAGGTGCTCGCCGTCAACACGATCCTGACCAAGGGCAAGACCAAGCGGGTGCGTGGCCGTGAGGGCCGCCGCTCCGACTTCAAGAAGGCGATCGTGCGCCTGGCCGAGGGTCAGAGCATCGATCTGACGACGGGGCTCGCCTAAGCCATGGCGCTGAAGCACTTTAACCCGGTCACCCCGAGCCAGCGCGGCACGATCCTCATCGATCGTTCCGAGCTGTATAAGGGCAAGCCGGTCAAGCAGCTGACGGAGGGCAAGAGCCACTCCGGCGGCCGCAACAATCATGGCCGCATCACCGTCCGGTTCCGGGGCGGCGGGCACAAGCAGAGCTACCGCATCGTTGATTTCAAGCGGCGGAAGTTCGACGTGCCGGCCACCGTGGAGCGGCTGGAATACGACCCGAACCGCACCGCCTTCATCGCGCTGCTGAAGTACGAGGACGGCGAGCTCGCCTACATCCTCGCGCCGCAGCGCCTGAAGGTGGGTGACACGGTCGTGGCCGGCGAGCGCGTGGACATCAAGCCGGGCAACGCGATGCCGCTCGGCTCGATCCCGGTTGGCACGATCGTCCATAACATCGAGATGAAGCCCGGCGCCGGCGGCAAGATCGCTCGCTCCGCCGGCACCTATGCGCAGCTCGTCGGCAAGGACGCCGGCTACGCGCAGGTGAAGCTGATGTCCGGTGAGCTGCGCCTGGTGCGCGGCGAGTGCATGGCCTCCATCGGTGCGGTGTCCAACCCGGACAACCAGAACCAGGAGATCGGCAAGGCTGGCCGTAGCCGCTGGCTGGGCCGTCGCCCGCACAACCGCGGTGTCGTGATGAACCCGGTCGACCACCCGCATGGTGGTGGTGAGGGCCGCACCTCCGGTGGCCGCCATCCGGTGACGCCGTGGGGCAAGCCGACCAAGGGCTACAAGACCCGCACCAACAAGCGCACGGACAAGCTGATCGTCCGTCGCCGCAACGTGACGAAGGGCTGACCGCGATGGCGCGCAGTGTCTGGAAGGGCCCGTTCGTCGACGGTTACCTGCTGAACAAGGCGGAAGCGGCGCGTGCCTCCACCCGCAACGAGATCATCAAGATCTGGTCGCGGCGGAGCACGATCCTGCCGCAGTTCGTGGGTCTGACCTTCGGCGTGTACAACGGGAAGAAGTTCATCCCCGTGCAGGTGTCGGAGAACATGGTGGGGCACAAGTTCGGCGAGTTCTCGCCGACCCGTACCTTCACCGGCCACTCGTCCGACAAGAAGGCGAAGCGAGGCTGATGCGATGAGCAAGCCAAAGCACGGGCGCACGCTCGCCGAGACCGCGGCGCAGGCCGTCACCCGCAACATCCGGGTGTCGCCATATAAGCTGAACCTGGCCGCCGGCCTGATCCGTGGCAAGAAGGCGCAGGACGCGGTCGCGATCCTGACCTTCTCCAAGCGCCGGATCGCCCAGACCGTGAAGGCGACGCTTGAGAGCGCCATCGCGAACGCGGAGAACAACCACCAGCTCGACGTGGACCGTCTGGTCGTCGAGCGGGTGGAAGTGGGCCGCGCCGTCGTGATGAAGCGCTTCCATGCGCGCGGCCGCGGCAAGGCGGCGCGGGTCGAGAAGTGGTTCAGCCACCTGTCGATCACGGTTGCCGAGCAGCAGGCGGAAGCCGAGCCGGCGCAGCAGGAGGCCGCGTAACATGGGCCACAAAGTCAATCCGATCGGGCTGCGGCTCGGCATCAACCGCACCTGGGACTCCCGCTGGTTCGCCGGCGAGGACTATGCCCGGCTGCTGCATGATGACATCAAGCTGCGCAAGACCCTGAAGGATCGCCTGAAGGGTGCTGGCGTCTCGAAGGTGATCATCGAGCGGCCGGCGAAGAAGCCGCGCGTGACGATCCATGCCGCCCGTCCGGGCGTCGTGATCGGCAAGAAGGGCGCCGACATCGAGGTGCTGCGCAAGGACCTGGCGAAGCTCGCCGGGGCCGAGGTGGCGCTGAACATCGTCGAGATCCGCAAGCCGGAGATCGAGGCGCAGCTGGTGGCCGAGAGCATCGCCCAGCAGCTGGAGCGCCGCGTGGCCTTCCGCCGCGCGATGAAGCGCGCGGTGCAGTCCGCCATGCGCCTTGGCGCCGGCGGCATCCGGATCAACTGCGGCGGCCGCCTCGGCGGCGCCGAGATTGCCCGGATGGAGTGGTATCGCGAGGGGCGGGTGCCGCTGCACACGCTACGCGCTGATATCGACTATGGCACGGCGACCGCGAAGACCACCTACGGCACCTGCGGTGTCAAGGTGTGGATCTTCAAGGGCGAGATCCTGGCTCATGATCCGCTGGCGCAGGACAAGCGCGCCGCGGAGCAGGCGCCGCAGCGCTGAGGATTACAGACGATGCTTTCCCCGAAGCGCACGAAGTTCCGTAAGGCGCACAAGGGCCGGATCAAGGGCGTGGCGAAGGGCGGCTTCTCGCTGTCCTTCGGCGGCTTCGGCCTGAAGGCGCTGGAGCCGGAGCGGGTCACCGCCCGGCAGATCGAGGCCGCGCGCCGCGCCATCACCCGCGCCATGAAGCGTCAGGGCCGGGTGTGGATCCGCATTTTCCCGGATGTCCCGGTCTCGACCAAGCCGGCCGAAGTCCGCATGGGTTCCGGTAAGGGCGCGCCCGAGTACTGGGTGGCCCGCGTGAAGCCGGGCCGCATGATGTTCGAGATCGACGGCGTGACGCCCGAGACGGCGCGTGAGGCGCTGACCCTCGGTGCGGCCAAGCTGCCGATCAAGACCAAGTTCGTGACCCGTCTGGGCGCGGCGGAGGCCTGAGCCGAGATGACGAAGATTGTGGATATCCGCGGCAAGACCGCGGATGAGCTCAAGACGATGTTGCTGGATCTCCGCAAGGAGCAGTTCAACCTGCGCTTCCAGCGCGCGACAGGCCAGCTTGAGGCGGTTTCCCGCATCAAGGTGGTGCGTCGCGACATCGCCCGTGTTAAGACGATTTTGGCCGAGCAGTCCCGCTCGGCCGCCAAGGCCTGATTGAGGAGACCCCGGCTATGCCGAAGCGCGTCCTCACCGGGCGGGTCGTCAGCGACAAGATGGACAAGACCGTGACGGTTCTTGTCGAACGTCGCGTGATGCATCCGCTCTACAAGAAGTTCATCCGGCGCTCGAAGAAGTATGCCGCGCATGACGACGCCAACCTGTGCAAGGAAGGCGATGTCGTGTCGATCGAGGAATGCCGTCCGCTCAGCAAGCGGAAGACCTGGCTGGTGATCGAGCGCAATGGTGAGGCGGTCGTCACCCCCGGCTTCAGCGCGGGCGCTGCCGCGGCCGCCGCGCAGGCCTGAGGACGACTGACCGATGATTATCGTTGAGTCCAACCTCGACGTCGCCGACAACTCGGGCGCGCGCCGCGTCCAGTGCATCAAGGTGCTGGGCGGCTCCAAGCGCCGCACCGCCTCGGTGGGCGACATCATCGTGGTGTCCGTGAAGGAAGCGATTCCCCGCGGCAAGGTGAAGAAGGGCGACGTGCAGCGCGCCGTGATCGTGCGCACGGCCTATTCCGTGCGCCGGCCGGACGGCACCGCCATCCGCTTCGACCGCAACGCGGCTGTTCTGATCAACAAGCAGAACGAGCCGATCGGCACCCGCATCTTCGGCCCGGTCGTGCGCGAGCTGCGCGCGCGGAAGTTCATGAAGATCATCTCGCTGGCGCCGGAGGTCCTGTAACCATGGCCGCGAAGATCAAGAAGGGCGACCGCGTCCAGATCCTGACGGGCAAGGACAAGGGCAAGCGCGGCGAGGTGCTGCGCGTGCTGCCTGAGGACGGGCGTGCGGTGGTGCAGGGCGCCAATGTGGTGAAGCGCCACATGAAGCCCCGCGGCATGGGTCAGCAGGGCGGCATCGTGGAGAAGGAGGCGCCGATCCACCTCTCCAACCTGGCGCTGATCGACCCGAAGTCCGACAAGCCGACCCGCGTCGGCTTCAAGGTGCTTGAGGACGGCAAGAAGGTCCGGGTCGCCAAGGCCTCGGGCGAGGTGATCGACGCATGAGCGAGGCGAAGGAACTGCCGCGCCTGCAGCAGCACTATGCTGAGGCAGTGCGCAAGGCGCTGGTCGAGGAGTTCGGCTACGGCAACCCGATGCAGGTGCCGAAGCTCTCCAAGATCGTCATCAACATGGGTGTGGGCGAGGCCGCGGGCGACCAGAAGAAGCTGGACGCCGCCCTGGCTGACCTCACCGCCATCGCCGGCCAGAAGCCGGTGAAGACGTTGGCCAAGAAGGCGATCGCCGGCTTCAAGATCCGCGAGGGTCAGGCGATCGGCTGCAAGGTGACGCTGCGTCGTGCCCGGATGTACGAGTTCCTCGACCGTCTGGTGACGATCGCGCTGCCGCGCATGCGTGACTTCCGTGGCCTGCCGGGCAATAAGGGCTTCGATGGTCGGGGGAACTTCGCCCTCGGCCTGAAGGAGCAGATCGTGTTCCCCGAGATCAGCTACGACAAGGTGGACACGGTTCGCGGCATGGACATCGTGTTCGTCACGACGGCGAAGACGGACAAGGAAGCCAAGGCCCTGTTGAAGGGTTTCGACCTCCCCTTCGCCACCTGATGTTTGGAAAACCGCCCGTTGGATCGGGCAGGTTCCGGAGGATTTAGATCGCATGGCCAAGACCTCGGCTGTCGAGAAGAACCAGCGCCGCGCGCGCCTCTCGAAGCTGCATGCCGCCAAGCGTGCCGCCCTGAAGGACGTGGTGATGAACCGCGAACTCCCCGTTGAGGAGCGCTTCGAGGCGACGCTGAAGCTGGCTGAGCTGCCGCGCAACGGCGCCCGGGTGCGGGTTCGCCTGCGCTGCGAGCTGACCGGCCGCCCGCGCGGCAACTACCGCAAATTCAAGCTGAGCCGTAACGCGCTCCGTGACCTGGCCTCGAACGGCCAGATCCCGGGTCTCGTCAAGGCGAGCTGGTAAGGGGGCCGCATGTCGCTGTCCGATCCACTGGGCGATATGCTGACGCGCATCCGCAATGCGCATCGCGCCCGTCAGTCCCGCTGCACCTCGCCCGCCAGCCGCCTGCGCGCTGACGTTCTCGAGGTGCTGAAGCGCGAGGGCTACATTCGCGCCTGGCGCTCCGAGCAGGTCCGCCCGGGCATCAGCATGCTCGACATCGAGCTGAAGTATTCCGAGGGCGAGCCGGCCATCAAGGAGATCATGCGTGTCTCCAAGCCGGGCCGCCGGGTTTACTCCAAGATCCGCGAGCTGCCGAAGTTCTACAACGGGCTCGGCATCTCCATCCTCTCCACGCCGCGTGGCGTGATGAGCGACAACGAGGCCCGCGCTGCCAATGTCGGCGGCGAGGTCCTCTGCCGCGTGTTCTGAGGAAGGGAGAGGCATGTCGCGCGTCGGCAAGTATCCCGTCTCCGTCCCCGCGGGCGTGACGGTCGCGATGAAGGATGGCGTGGTCTCCGCCAAGGGCAAGCTCGGCGAGCTGTCCATGCCGGTGGTCACCGATGCCGTCTCGGTCTCGGTCGAGAACAACCAGGTCACGGTGCAGCCGCTCGGCTCCGACCGCCGTTCCCGTACGCTGTGGGGCACCACCCGCAGCCTGATCAACGGCATGGTCACCGGCGTCTCCACCGGCTTCTCCAAGTCCATGGAGATCACGGGCACGGGCTACCGCGCCGCGGTCCAGGGCAAGGAGCTTGTGCTGAACCTCGGCTACAGCCACGAGATCCGCTACGCGATCCCGGAGGGCATCAAGATCACCACCGAGCGCCCGACCGCCATCAAGGTCGAGGGCGTGAACAAGCAGGTGGTCGGTCAGGTCGCCGCCGAGATCCGCGGTTTCCGTGGCCCCGAGCCCTACAAGGGCAAGGGCGTCCGGTACTCGGACGAGGTGATCCTCCGGAAGGAGGGGAAGAAGAAGTAAGATGGCGAACAAGCTCAATCTGCAGGAGCGGCGGCGCGCCCGTCTGCGCTACCAGCTCCGGCTCAAGAGCGGTGGTCGGCCCCGTCTTTCGGTCTTCCGCTCGGGCAAACACATCTACGCCCAGGTCATCGACGACAAGGCCGGGCGCACCCTGGCGGCGGCGTCCACGCTGGAGAAGACGCAGCGCGAGAGCCTGCGCACCGGCGCGGACAAGGACGCCGCGACCGTGGTCGGCAAGCTGCTGGCCGAGCGGGCCAAGGCGGCGGGCGTGACCGAGGTCGTGTTCGACCGTGGGCCCTACCTGTATCACGGCCGGGTGAAAGCCCTGGCGGACGGCGCCCGCGAGGGCGGGCTGTCGTTCTAAGGAGCACAGAATATGGCACGTGAACCGAGGAGCGGCGGCGGCGGTGACCGCGAGCGTCGCGGCCGCGGCCCCGATCGCAATGCCGAGCGCGAGCAGGGCGACGAGCTGAAGGACAAGCTGGTCACCATCAACCGCGTGGCCAAGGTGGTGAAGGGTGGCCGTCGCTTCTCCTTCGCCGCCCTGGTGGTGGTCGGTGACGAGAAGGGCCGCGTGGGCTGGGGCGCCGGCAAGGCGCGTGAGGTGCCGGAGGCGATCCGCAAGGCGACCGAGCGCGCCAAGCGGACCATGATCCGGGTGCCGATGCGCGAGGGTCGGACGCTGCACCATGATGTCATTGGCGAGTTCGGCGCTGGCCGCGTGATCCTGCGCGCCGCGCCGGCCGGCACCGGCATCATCGCCGGTGGCCCGATGCGCGCGGTGTTCGAGACGCTGGGCATTGGTGACGTGGTCGCCAAGTGCACGGGCACGACGAACCCGCACAACATGGTCAAGGCGACCTTCGCGGCGCTGACGCGTTGCAGCAGCCCGCGCGCCGTGGCGTCTCGCCGTGGCAAGAAGGTCTCGGACCTGCTTGGCCCCCGCAAGGATGCCGAGCCGGCGCAGGAGGCGGTGGCCAGTGTCTGACCAGCCGAAGAAGACGGTGCGGGTGACGCAGATCGCGTCCCCCATCGGCCGCAAGCCCGGTCAGCGCGAGACGCTGATCGGCCTGGGGCTCAACAAGATCCGCCGTACGCGCGAGCTGGAGGACACTCCGGCCGTGCGCGGCATGATCCGCAAGGTCGCGCACCTGATCCAGGTGGGCGAGACCACGGAGAAGTGACATGAAGCTGAACGAGCTTCGCGACAACGAGGGTGCGCGGCCGAAGTTCAAGCGCATCGGCCGCGGCATCGGGTCTGGCAAGGGCAAGACCGGCGGTCGCGGCGTGAAGGGCCAGAAGGCGCGTACCGGCGTGTCGCTGAACGGGTTCGAGGGCGGCCAGCTCCCGATCTACCGGCGCCTGCCGAAGCGTGGCTTCGTCAACCTGTTCCGTAAGGAATACGCGCCGCTCAACCTGCATGTTCTCGATGCCGCCATCGAGTCGGGCCGTCTGCCGGAAGGCCAGGCGATTGACGAGGCGGCGCTTGAGGCGGCTGGGCTGGTCCGCACGGGTGCCAAGATCGCCGGTGTGCGCCTGCTGGCACGCGGCGAGATCAAGCGGGCGGTGAACATCACCGTCTCCGGCGCTTCGGCCGCGGCGATCGCCGCGGTGCAGGCGGCTGGCGGTACCGTGACGGTGCTGGCTCCCGCGAAGGAAGAAGCGCCCGCCGCGTAAGCCTTGCGCCCCCCGCCTCCGGGGGGCTAGGTGATGCAAATCAGGGCAAGGCAGCGGCGCCGCGGGATAGCCCCCCGGCGCCGCAGTCATGTTGCCCATCGGATATCGAAGGGCGAAATCATGGCGTCCGCCGCCGAACAGCTTGCGGCCAACCTCAATCTCGGGGTTCTGTCCAAGGCCACCGAGCTCAAGAAGCGCATCTGGTTCACGCTGGCCGCGCTGATCGTCTACCGAATCGGCACCTACATCCCCGTTCCCGGCGTGGATGCGGGCGTGATGGCCGAGATTCTGCGCCAGCATGGTAGTGGCATCCTGGGCATGTTCGACATGTTCACAGGTGGCGCTCTGGGCCGCATGACGGTCTTCGCGCTCAACATCATGCCCTACATTTCGGCCAGCATCATCATCCAGCTGATGTCCTCGGCCGTGCCGAGCCTGGAGACCCTCAAGAAGGAGGGTGAGGCGGGGCGCAAGAAGCTCAATCAGTACACCCGCTACCTCACGGTGGTGATCGCCATCTTCCAAGCCTATGGCATCGCCGTCGGGCTGGAGGGTATGCAGGGCAGCTTTGGCCCGGCGGTGTACAATGCCGGCCTGTTCTTCCGCATCTCCTGTGTGGCCACCCTGGTGGGCGGCACGTTGTTCCTGATGTGGCTGGGCGAGCAGATTACCGCTCGGGGCGTCGGCAACGGCATCAGCCTGATCATCTTCGCCGGCATCGTGGCCAATGTGCCCTCGGCGCTGGTGGCTACGCTGGAGCTCGGCCGCACCGGCGCGCTCTCCACCGTCTTCATCATTGCCTTCCTGCTGATCGCGCTGGCCGTCATTGCCTTCGTTGTCTTCATGGAGCGCGCCCAGCGGCGCATTCCCATCCAGTATCCGAAGCGCCAGGTCGGCAACCGGATGTTCGGCGGCGAGAGCACCCATCTGCCGCTCAAGCTGAACACCGCTGGCGTCATTCCGCCGATCTTCGCCTCGTCGCTGCTGCTGCTGCCGGCCACCTTCGCGGGCTTCGCGGGGAACCAGCTGGGCGACGGCTGGGTCAGCCGCATTGCCGCCGCGCTGGCGCATGGGCAGCCGCTCTATATGGCGCTCTACGTGGCGCTGATCATTTTCTTCGCCTTCTTCTACACGGCCGTGGTGTTCAACCCGGCGGAGACGGCGGACAATCTGAAGAAGCATGGCGGTTTCGTGCCGGGCATCCGCCCCGGGCAGGCCACCTCGGACTATCTCGACCGGGTGCTCACGCGCCTGACAGGGGTGGGCGCCGTCTATCTCTGCATCGTCTGCCTGCTGCCCGAGATCCTGATCAGCCAGTATGGTGTGCCCTTCTACTTCGGCGGCACTTCCCTTCTGATCATTGTTTCGGTCACGATGGACACGGTGGCCCAGGTGCAGTCGCATCTGTTCGCGCACCAGTATGAGGGACTGATCCGCAAGGCCCGCTTGGGCGGCCGCGGTGCGCCGCGGCTGCGGTGAAGAACAAGGCAAGGACGTGCAGGAAGGTGGGAAGGCCGCGATGAACCTGATTCTGCTGGGACCGCCGGGGGCCGGCAAGGGCACTCAGGCCAAGCGCCTGGAGGAGCGGCATGGGATCGCGCAGATTTCCACCGGGGACATGCTGCGTGCCGAGGTGAAGAGCGGCAGCGAGATTGGTCGGCAGGCCAAGGCGATCATGGAGCAGGGGGCGCTGGTCCCCGACGGTATCATCACCGCCATGCTGGCCAAACGCGTCTCGCAGCCGGACTGCGCCAAGGGTTTCATCCTGGACGGCTTCCCCCGCACCACGCCGCAGGCGGAGGCGCTGGACCGCATGCTGAGGGAGAAGGGGCTTCAGCTTGATCATGTGATCGAGCTGAAGGTGGATGATGGAGCGCTGGTTGAGCGCATCGCCGGCCGCTTCACCTGCGCCAAATGCGGCGCCGGCTACCACGACAGCTTCAAGCCGACCGCCCAGCCGGGCGTCTGCGACGCCTGCGGCAGCACGGAGTTCGTCCGCCGGGCCGACGACAAGGCGGAAACCGTGGCCGCGCGGCTGGAGGCTTATCACCGCCAGACCGCGCCGCTGCTGCCTTACTATCAGGCCCAGGGCAAGCTCAGCGCCGTGGACGGCATGGCCAGCATGGACGAGGTGGCCAACCATATCGAGGCCATCCTGGCACAATGAAGCGCTGCGGCTCCGGCCGCAGCAGCCTATCCCGGGGGCAGGGGGCTGGCCTGGCCGCCCCGCCCTCTTGACTCTCCCCGCCCGAACTCGTTAAACCCGCGCCTCTCGCGCGGTGGGGGTTCGCTCCGGCCGTGACGATGGCTGCGCCTGGCTTACTTCGGGGCTGGGTTGCGCCGATCACCTTCACCGGCACCCCTGCCGGTACGAACGGGAGCCGGATGGCTCCGGGAGCAGGAATCAATGGCACGCATTGCAGGCGTGAACATTCCAACCAACAAGCGCGTTCTGATCTCGCTTCGCTACATCTACGGCATCGGTCCGTCGAACGCGAAGGTGATCTGCGAGCAGCTCGGCATCCCCGAGGATCGCCGCGTCAACCAGCTGACGGATGAGGAAGTCCTCAAGATCCGCGAGCTGATCGACCGCGAGTACCGGGTCGAGGGCGACCTGCGTCGCGAGAACGCGATGAACATCAAGCGCCTGATGGACATGGCCTGCTACCGCGGCCTGCGTCACCGGAAGGGCCTGCCCGTTCGTGGCCAGCGCACCCACACCAATGCCCGTACCCGCAAGGGCAAGGCCGTGGCGATTGCCGGCAAGAAGAAGGTGACGAAGTAAGATGGCCCGCCAGCCCACCTCCCGCGCGCCGCGCAAGAAAGAGCGCAAGAACATCGCCACCGGCGTGGCGCATGTGCTCGCGAGCTTCAACAACACCATCGTCACCATCACGGACAGCCAGGGCAACGCCATCGCGTGGTCCTCGGCCGGCAGCCAGGGCTTCAAGGGCAGCCGCAAGTCCACTCCGTACGCCGCTCAGGTCGCCGCCGAGGATGCGGGCCGCAAGGCCCGCGAGCACGGCATGGAGACGCTGGAGATCATGGTCTCCGGTCCGGGCTCCGGGCGTGAATCCGCGCTGCGCGCGCTGCAGGCCGTGGGTTTCTACGTCACCGCGATCAAGGACGTGACCCCCATCCCGCACAACGGCTGCCGTCCGCGCAAGCGGCGTCGGGTCTAAGGCGAGGCCGCAGGAGACAGCGATAGTGCTCGAGCGCAACTGGCGTTCCCTGATCCGCCCCGAAAAGCTCGATGTCGAGCCGGGGGGCGATCCCTCGCGCATTGCGACGATCGTGGCGGAGCCGCTCGAGCGCGGCTTCGGCATGACGTTGGGCAATGCGCTGCGGCGCGTGCTGCTGTCCTCGTTGCAGGGCGCGGCCGTGACCGCCATCCGCATTGACGGCGCGCTGCACGAGTTCAGCAGCCTGCAGGGTGTGCGGGAGGATGTCACCGACATCGTCCTGAACATCAAGCGGCTGGCGATCCGGATGCCGGGCGAGGGCGCGAAGCGCCTGCAGCTCATCGCCACCGGTCCCGGCGAGGTCACCGCGGGGCAGATCCAGACCACCGGCGATATCGAGATCGCCAACCCGGAACTGGTCATCTGCACCCTCGATGACGGCGCCAAGCTGGCCATGGAGCTGACGGTCGATGTCGGCAAGGGCTATGTGCCGGCCAGCGAGAACCGTCCGGAAGACGCCCCGATCGGGCTGATTCCGGTGGATGCCATCTATTCCCCCGTCCGCCGCGTGGCGTACCAGGTGCAGCCGACCCGTGTCGGCCAGCGCACCGACTACGACAAGCTGGTGATGACGGTGGAGACGGACGGCACCGTGGCTCCGGACGATGCCGTTGCCCTGGCGGCGCGCATCCTGCAGGACCAGCTGCAGCTCTTCATCAACTTCGATGAGCCGCGCGAGCGCAAGGTGGAGGAAGTGCAGGAAGACCTGCCCTTCAACCGCAACCTGCTGCGCAAGGTGGACGAGCTGGAACTGTCGGTCCGCAGCGCGAACTGCCTGAAGAACGACAACATCGTCTACATCGGCGACCTCGTGCAGAAGACCGAGCAGGAAATGCTCCGGACGCCGAACTTCGGCCGCAAGTCGCTGAACGAGATCAAGGAGGTCCTCGCCTCCATGGGGCTGTCCCTCGGCATGACCGTGTCGGGCTGGCCGCCGGAGAATATCGAGGACCTCGCCAAGAAGATCGAAGAGCCGTTCTGATTTCGGCGGCGTGAAGGAATAGGACCAATGCGTCACGGGGTTGCCGGCCGGAAGCTCGGCGTCACATCCGCCCATCGCAGCGCCATGCTCCGCAACATGGCGACGAGCCTGCTCAAGCACGAGCAGATCACCACCACCCTGCCCAAGGCCAAGGAGCTGCGCCCCTACGTGGAGCGCATCATCACCCTGGGCAAGCGCGGTGACCTGCACGCGCGCCGCCAGGCTTACGCGCAGATCATGGACAAGAAGGTGGTGGACAAGCTCTTCACCACCATCGCGGATCGCTACAAGGCGCGCCAGGGTGGCTACACCCGCGTGCTGAAGGCGGGTATCCGCTATGGCGACGCCGCCGACATGGCGGTGATCGAGCTGGTCGAGCGCGACGTCGCGGCCAAGGGGCTGGATTCCGGCCCGAAGCCCGAAGTCGCCGAGGCCGAGGGCCAGGAGGCGGCGTAAGCCGCATCCGGCATAGAGGATCGTTGGGCGGGGCGGATGGGCAACCATCCGCCCCGTCTGCGTTTGCGCCCTGGCAGCGAGGCCCCTTGCGGAGGGGCGCGCCTGGGCGCTTGATGCCAGCCGATGCGGAAGGAGGTCCCGCCATGCCTGTCCCCACCGCGCTGGCAGGCCCCGCCCGGGGCAGGGAGCGCCGCGCATGACCGCAGCCCTGATGGGGTCCGCCCCGTCCTGTGACACGCCCGATCTGCCGGTCGACCTGCAGGGGCGGATCGCCTTCTTCGCCGCGCCCACCGACGTGGCGGAGAACGCAAGGGACCGCTTCGTCGCCCTTTATGGCGACGCCGCGCCGGAGGAGGCGGTGGTGCTGGTGGCCCTCGGCGGCGACGGCTTCATGCTGGAGATGCAGCACCGCTTCCTCGGCCGCAATCTGCCGATCTACGGGATGAACTGCGGCAGCGTCGGCTTCCTGATGAACGCCTTCCACGAGGACGACCTGCTGCCGCGGCTGCGCGCCGCCCAGGCCGCCATGCTGCACCCGCTGCGGATGCGGGCGCTGAACGCCGCCGGCCAGATGCAGGAGGCGCTGGCGATCAACGAGGTCTCGCTGCTGCGCGAGACCCGCCAGGCCGCCAAGATCCGCATCCTCGTGGACGGCAAGGAGCGGCTGGCCGAGCTGATCTGCGACGGCATCCTGGTCTCAACTCCCGCGGGCAGTACCGCCTACAATCTCTCGGCGCACGGCCCCATCGTGCCGCTGGGCGCCAACCTGCTGCCGATGACGCCGATCTCCGCCTTCCGCCCGCGGCGCTGGCGGGGCGCCCTGCTGCCGGGGGAGGCGGTGGTGATGTTCCAGGTGCTGGAGCCTGCGAAGCGGCCGGTTGCGGCCGTCGCCGACTATGTCGAGGTGCGCGACGTCCGCTCGGTGGAGGTGCGCGAGGACCGCACCGTACGGTTGACCCTGCTGTTCGATCCGGATCATGGCCTCTCGGAGCGGATCATCGCGGAGCAGTTCACGGTTTGAGCCGGCGCGATCGGTGGCGGAGACCTTGCCCATAAGGGGCTGCTCAGAGGGGGTTCGTTTCCGGCGCGTTTGAAAAAGTCCTGAAACCTAGCGGCCCCTTCTGCATTCTGCTAAACCGGCCCGATTGAGAGGCGATTGCTTCCGGGGGGCAGGAATCATGATGAACCGCAAGAAGGCGGCCGCGATGGCCGCCGTTTCGGCGTTGGTGCTGGGCATGACGGGCTCCGTCCGGGCGCAGAACCTCACCATGGCCGTGGGTGCGCAGGTGACGTCGCTGGATCCGCACTACCATGCGCTGTCGCCGAACTTCGCCGTGGCGACCATGCTGTTCGACACACTGACGCAGTTCGACGCGAATGCGAAGCTGGAGCCAGGTCTGGCGGAATCCTGGAAGGTGGTCGAGCCGACCGTCTGGGAATTCAAGCTGCGGCCGGGCGTTCGTTTCCACAATGGCAACCCGCTGACGGCCGATGATGTGGCCTTCACCATCTCCCGGGTGCCGAACGTTCCGAACAGCCCCTCCTCCTACGCCATCTACACCCGCGCCATCGAGCGCGTGGAGGTGGTGGACCCGACCACCGTCCGCTTCCACACCCGTACGCCCTACCCGCTGCTGCCGAACGACATGTCGCAGGTCGCGATCCTGGACAAGGAGACGCATGAGGGCGCGGGGACGGACGACTTCAACTCCGGCAAGGTCGCCATCGGTACCGGCCCCTTCCGCTACGTGAACTTCCGTAGCGGCGACCGGCTGGAGCTTGAGCGCAACGATGCCTACTGGGGCCCGAAGCCGGATTGGGCGAAGGTGAACTATCGCATCGTCGTCAACGATTCCTCGCGCACCGCGGGGCTGCTGGCGGGCGACGTGGACTTCATCGACCAGGTGCCGACCAGCGACATCGCGTCGCTGCGCCGCGAGAACCGTGTGCGCCTGGCGGAGAAGGACGGCCTGCGGATCATCTTCCTGGCGCTGGACCACCTGCACAAGGATGGCTCGCCCTTCATCACCGACAATGACGGCAAGCCGCTCGCCAAGAACCCGCTGCTGGACGTCCGCGTGCGGCGCGCGCTCTCCATGGCAATCGACCGCCAGGCCATCGCCGGGCGCGTGATGGAAGGCGCAGCCCAGCCCGCCGGCCAGTTCCTGCCCCAGGGCGCCTTCGGCTACGTGCCGGGGCTGGAGGCACCGAAGACCGACCCGGACGCCGCGCGCAAGCTGCTGGCCGAGGCCGGCTATCCGAGCGGCTTCCGCATCACCCTGCACGGGCCGAACGACCGCTACATGAACGACGGCCGCATCGTGCAGGCGATCGGCCAGTTCTGGACCCGTATCGGCATCCGCACCTCGGTGGATGCGCAGCCCTGGACGACCTTCATCAACCGCGCCGGCAAGCAGGAACTCAGCGCCTTCCTGGTGGGCTGGGGTACCTCCTCGGGCGAGGCGTCCTCGCCGCTGCGCTCGCTGGTCGCGACCTACAACCGCGACAAGGGCTACGGCACCTCCAACCGCGGCCGCTACTCCAATCCGGAGATGGACGCCAAGCTCGAGGCCGCCCTGAGCGAGATGGACGACGAGAAGCGGGAGAAGCTGCTGCAGGAGGCGACCAAGATCGCGATGGACGACGTCGGCATCATCCCGATCCACATCCAGAAGAACATCTGGGCCATGCGGCCAACCCTGACGCACGACTCCCGCGCGGACGAGCTGACCCGCGCGCAGGATGTGCACCCGGCGGCGGCGCGCTGAGCGATGGCGGTCTACCTCCTCCGCCGGCTGCTGCAGTCGGCCCTCGTGATGCTGGCGATGTCGGTCATCGTCTTCGTCGGCATCTTCGCGATCGGCGACCCGGTCGAGATCCTGATCAGCCCTGAGGCGGACCAGATGGAGCGTGAGCGCGCGATCCACGCGCTCGGCCTCGATCTGCCGCTCTGGATGCAGTATCTCTCCTTCCTGAAGAACGCGCTGCAGGGCGATCTCGGCCGCAGCTTCGTCTTCAACGAGCCGGCGCTGCAGCTGATCCTGCAGCGCATGCCGGCGACGCTGGAGCTGGCCCTCGGCGCCACCTTCATCGCACTGCTGGTCGGCCTGCCGCTCGGCCTTTATGCGGGCCTCAAGCCGAACTCCTTTGGCGCCAAGACCGTGATGGCCGGCTCGATCCTCGGCTTCTCGCTGCCGACCTTCTGGGTCGGCCTGATGATGATCATGATCTTCGCCGTGCAGCTCGGCTGGCTGCCCTCCACGGGCCGCGGCCAGACCGTCGATGTGCTGGGCCTGCGCTGGTCCTTCCTGACCTGGGACGGGCTGCAGCACCTGATCATGCCGGCGATGAACCTCGCCCTCTTCAAAATCAGCCTCGTTATTCGCCTGACCCGCGCCGGCGTGCGCGAGACCATGCTGATGGACTACGTGAAGTTCGCGCGCGCCAAGGGGCTGTCCCCGGCGCGCGTGACCTATGTGCACGTGTTCAAGAACATCCTGATCCCGGTCGTCACCGTGGTGGGGCTCGAGCTGGGCTCCACCATCGCCTTCTCAGTGGTGACGGAGAGCGTCTTCGCCTGGCCGGGCATGGGCAAGCTGATCATCGACAGCATCAACGTGCTCGATCGACCTGTCATCGTGGCCTACCTGATGATGATCGTGCTGATGTTCATCACCATCAACCTGCTGGTCGACCTCGCCTATTCGGCGCTCGATCCGCGCGTGCGGCTGGAAGGCAAGTGAGATGAGCACGACAACCGCCAACTCCGCCGCGCCGGCGCCGGCCACCCCGGCGCCCAAGGTCGAGACGCCGTTCCGCCGCTTCGTCTCCGAGTTCGCGGAGAGCAAGCTGGCGCTGTTCGGCCTGGTCGTCATCGTGCTGATCGCGCTGATCGCCATCTTCGCCCCTTGGCTGGCGCCGCAGAACCCTTACGACCTCGCCCAGCTCGACATCCTGGACGGCCGGCTGGAGCCGGGCACCCGCAACGGGATGGACACCTTCACCTACTGGCTGGGCACCGATGACCAGGGGCGCGACATGCTCTCCGGCATCATGTACGGCCTGCGCATCTCGCTCACCGTGGGCGGCGGCTCGGCGATCATCGCCTGCGCCATCGGCGCCACCCTTGGCCTGCTCGCCGCCTATGCCGGCGGCAAGACCGACACGGTGATCATGCGCCTCGTCGACCTGCAGCTCTCCTTCCCCTCGATCCTGGCCGCGCTGATGATCCTGGCCTTCCTGGGCAAGGGCGTGCTGAACGTCGTGCTGGCGCTGGTGATCGTGGAATGGGCCTACTACGCCCGCACCGTGCGCGGCACCGCGCTGGTCGAGCGCGGGCGCGAGTACATCGAGGCGGCGCAGTGCTTGGCCCTGCCGACGCGGCGGATCATCTTCCGCCACCTGCTGCCGAACTGCCTGCCGCCGCTGATCGTGGTGGCCACCATGCAGGTGGCGCGCGCCATCGCGCTGGAGGCGACGCTGTCCTTCCTCGGACTCGGCGTGCCGATCACCGAGCCTTCTCTCGGCCTGCTGATCTCCAACGGCTACGAGTACATGCTCTCCGGCAAGTACTGGATCAGCTTCTACCCGGGCATCGCGCTGCTCGTGACGATCGTCTCCATCAACCTGGTGGGCGACCAGCTGCGCGACGTGCTCAACCCGCGACTCAAGAAGTAAAGGGGAGCGCATGGCTCAGACCATGACCGCGTCCGCCACGCAGCCCGTGCTGGAGGTGCGCAACCTCCAGACCCACTTCTTCACCCGGGCCGGGGTGGTCAAGGCGGTGGATGGCGTCTCCTTCACCGTCAGCCGCGGCAAGGTGCTCGGGCTGGTGGGCGAGTCCGGCTCCGGCAAGACCGTCACCGGCTTCTCGATCCTGGGGCTGGTAGACCAGCCCGGCCGCATCACCGGCGGCTCCATCCTGTTCCACGGGCAGGATCTGGCGAAGCTCTCCGAGGAGGAGATGCGGCAGCTGCGCGGCAACCGCATTGCCATGATCTTCCAGGACCCGATGATGACGCTCAATCCGGTGCTCCGGATTGACACGCAGATGATCGAGACGGTCCTGGCGCATACCAAGGTCAGCCGCGAGGAGGCCCGCCAGCGCGCCCGCGACACGCTGGGCATGGTCGGCATCCCCTCTCCGGAGGAGCGGCTGAAGGCCTATCCGCACCAGTTCTCCGGCGGCATGCGCCAGCGCGTCGCCATCGCGATCGCACTGCTGCACCGCCCCGAGCTGATCGTGGCGGACGAGCCGACCACCGCGCTCGACGTCACCATCCAGGCGCAGATCCTGGCCGAGGTGCAGAAGCTCTGCGCCCAGACCGGCACGGCGATGATCTGGATCACGCACGACCTCTCCGTCGTCGCCGGCCTCGCTGACGACCTGGCGGTGATGTATGCCGGCCGCGTGGTCGAGCGCGGCCCGGTGAGCGACACGCTCGATGCGCCGCTGCACCCCTATACCGTCGGCCTGATCGGCAGCGTGCCCAGCCGCAACAAGCGCGGCGAGCCGTTGCGGCAGATCCCGGGCATGACGCCTTCGCTGCTGAACCTGCCGGGCGGCTGCGCCTTCCGCACCCGGTGCCCGCGCGCGCAGGAGAAGTGCAAGCAGGACCCGCCGCTGGGCGAGCTGCTGCCCGGGCGCGAGGCGCGCTGCTTCTTCCCCTACAACATGCCCGCCGGAGAGGCCGCCGCATGAGCACGCCGATCATCGAACTGAAGGGCGTCTCCAAGCGCTTCTCCAAGAAGCTCGATTTCGCCGGCAAGCTCGCCCGGAAGCTCGGCGTGCCGGTGAGCGAGGAGACCGTCCATGCGGTGGACGAGGTCAGCCTCACCGTCAACAAGGGCGAGGTGGTCGGGCTGGTGGGCGAGTCCGGCTGCGGCAAGTCCACCCTCGGCCGCATGGTGGCGGGCATCATGCCGGCGACCGCGGGCGAGATCCGCTGGCATGGGCGTGAGCTGAGCTCGCTCTCCGGTGCCGAGGCGCGGAACGCCAAGCTGCAGACGCAGATGATCTTCCAGAACCCCTATGCCAGCCTGAACCCGCGCATGCGGGTGGCGGACATCGTGGGCGAGGCGCCGCTGGTGCATGGCCTGACCAAGCGCGGCGAGTATGACACCTATGTCGACAACCAGCTCCGCCGCGCCGGGCTCGACCCCTCGCTGAAGCGGCGCTACCCGCACCAGTTCTCCGGCGGCCAGCGGCAGCGCATCGGCATTGCCCGGGCGCTGGCGGTGCAGCCGGAGTTCATCGTCTGCGACGAGGCGGTCGCGGCGCTGGACGTCTCGATCCAGGCGCAGATCCTCAATCTCTTCCTGGACCTGCGGCGGGAGCTGAACCTCACCTACCTGTTCATCAGCCATGACCTCGGCGTGGTGGAGCATCTCTCCGACCGGGTGGTGATCATGTATCTGGGCCGGGTGGTGGAGGAGGCGCCGGCGGAGGAGGTCTTCCGCAACGCCAACCATCCCTATACCCAGGCGCTGCTGGACGAGGTGCCGCGCATCGAGGTGCGCAAGAAGCACTTCGCGGGCATCAAGGGCGAGATCCCCTCGCCGCTGCACCCCCCCTCGGGCTGCCACTTCCATCCGCGCTGCCCGCATGCCTTCGATCGCTGCAAGATCGAGCGGCCGGCGCTGAAGGAGATCGCGCCCGGGCACCGTTCGGCCTGCCACCTGAACGATAAGACCTGAGGCGGCAGGCGGCTGCCAAGGCCGCCGCCACATCCAACGGACGAAGGCCGGGGAACCCATTCCCGGCCTTTTTTCTTGGCGCTTCCCGGGTCCCGCGGTCGGGCGTCCCGGCGCCGCTTGACGGTGCCGCCAGGGCGCGGGGAAGAAAGGCCCGGCCAGGTCGCCGCAGATGGCGGCCGCCACAAGGAGGCCGCAGATGCAGGATCCGGTTCTGGTCGAGGTGACGCGCGGCGGGCGGGTGGAATCCTGCCATGCCGGCGCCTTCGCCGTCGTCGATACGGAGGGCGGGGTGCTGCTCTCGGGCGGGGAGATCGATCGCCCGGTCTATCCGCGCTCCGCCGTCAAGATCATTCAGGCCCTCCCGCTGGTGGCAAGCGGCGCGGCCGACCGCGTCGGGCTGGACGACAAGGCCCTGGCGCTCGCCTGCGCCTCGCATGGCGGAGAGGCACGTCATGTCAGTGTTGCCGCGCGCATGCTCGCTGCCGCCGGGCAGGATGCCAGCCGGCTGGAATGCGGCGCCCACTGGCCGAGCTTTCCCGCGGCGGCCCGCGCGCTGGCCTGCGAGGGCGCCGAGCCGGGGCCGCTGCACAACAACTGCTCAGGCAAGCATGCCGGTTTCATCTGTCTGGCCTGTGGCCTGGGCGAGGACCCGCGCGGCTATGTGGCGCCGGCCCACCGCGTGCAGCGCGAGGTCCGGGCGGCGCTGGAAGCCGTGACCGGTACGCTGCTGCGTGAGGATGAGCACGGCATCGATGGCTGTTCCATCCCGACCTACGCCATCCCGCTGCGCGCGCTGGCGCAGGGCTTTGCGCGCATCGGCACCGGCATCGGTCTGACGTCCGACCATGCTGCGGCGGCACGGCGGCTTCGCCGGGCGGTGGCCGCGCATCCGTTCCTGGTGGCGGGCACGGGCCGGTTCGACACGGCCGTCATGGAGGTGCTGGGCGAACGGGCTTTCGTGAAAGTGGGGGCTGAGGGGGTGTTCTGCGCATCGCTGCCGGAGCGCGGGCTGGGTATCGCCATCAAGTGCGACGACGGCGCGGTGCGAGCGGCTGAGGTGATCATGGCCACGCTGCTGCGCCGCCTGCTGCCGCTGGGGGAGGCTGAGAATGCGGTACTCGCGCCACTCGCTGCCCCTGTGTTGAAGAATTGGAACGGCATCGTGGTCGGCGCATTGCGTCCGGCGGCAGCGCTGGCCGCCTGAGGAAGCCAGGGAGGAAGAGGGTCTACCCTCGAATTTCCGGCTGACGCAGAAGACGGGAGGAGTGATCCGAGGCCGTGCCTCGACTCCTCCAATCTCCCTGTTCTCCCGGGGTTCACCATGCCTGGCGCCGAGGGCAACCGTGGCAACCCTTGCGATGAACTTCTGGCTCGCCGCAAAGGAGGGTCGGAGGAGGGCGCCTTCTCTCCACCGTGTCCGCCCGGAGGCGCACTGAGGACTGGCCGGGATTACCTCGACTTCGTTCTCCTCTTCGACCCTGACGCATATCATGGCGCCGGAGCCGAAATCGGAGCGATTCCCATCCTCCGCAACCCGGAGGAGGAGCGCGGCGTTCGATTCGGCAGGCAGCAGGAGGCTGTAGGACACGTATTGCGCGCAGAAGATGATCTCCATTTAACGCACTGATTTCCAGGAATTTTCGCGTTTTCGTGAGGTTCTCCTCGCGCGGCCGCATTGATGTTCGCAATCGCGCGAGTGCGGGTTCCGGTGTGTCGCGTTCATGCGTACGAATGTCGCCATGCGCCGCCGAATCTTTTTTCTTGCAACCGCTGCGGCTGGGATCTTGGCCTCGCCGGGCGCCGTTCACGCCGCGACACGCCGTCGCTTCCCCGAACTTCCCGCCGCACGTCGGCTCCAACTGCGCCATGCCGCATCGGGTGCCAAGTTCTCGGGTATCTATCGCAACGGTACATCCGCAGATCCCGTCGCGATGGCGGAACTCTCCGAGGTACTGGCCGATACACGCACTGGCGCCGTGCGCGCCTTCGATCCCGATGCCATCGACATCATCTGGGAACTCGGCCAGCAGCAGAAGTTCAGCGAGTTCACCATTCTCTCCGGCTATCGCACGCCGGCCACCAATCGTGCCGTGCATGGTGCGGGCGACAGCCAGCATCTGCGCGCAGCCGCCCTCGACGTGGAAATGCCGACGGCGAAGTTCGACGCCTTTGGTGAGGCCGCGCTACGCCTCGCCCGCGGCGGCGTTGGCCTCTATCCGCAGCACGGCTTCATCCATATCGATTCCGGCCCTGTGCGGCGCTGGGGTGGCGGAGGTTCTGCCACGACCACTCCCGTGGCCAGTGCGCGGAAGCTCTCGCCCGCCGAGGAGCGCCTGAACCGCATGGCGGAGGCCTGGGCAACCTCCCGGCGCTAAGAGTCGCGCCGCTCAGCCCAGGGCAACCCGCGCGGCCCGGCAGGCAGCCAGATCCCAGGCGGCACAGCCAACGCTCTTCAGGAAGACCGGCCGGCTGAAATCCGGCGGTGCCTCGAGCGCGGTGGCAAGCGGCCGCACGCTGCTCCAATCCGTTCCAGCCGCCACGACATCGCCAGCCTCGACCGGTGCGCCCACCGGGTCGTCCACATAGACCTGGCTCCCGGTGATGGTCGGTGCACCGACCTCCACCATGTCGAGCCGATAGGCCCCGACGCCGATCACCAAGCACTCCGCCCGCGCCGCCGCGTCATAGACGGGGTGCTTGCTGCTGGTGGCGGCGATGACCACCTCAGGCGACAGAGCATCGCCGTCCTCCTCCGGCTGCACCGCCGTGCCGAGCGTGCCACAGAAGGCGCGCACTGCCTCGGCTCGTCGCCCCCGCACGGCGATCCGGATGCCCGGGAAGAGTTCCAGCAATGCCTCGGCATGCGCACGCGCCTGTGCGCCGATGCCGATCAACAGGGCATTCCGCGGTGGTGCGGCACGCAGGCGGCGGATGCCCAGCATGGAGATGGCGGCGGTGCGGCGTGCGGTGACGGTCGGGCCGTCCAGCACGAAAAGCGCGCGCCCATTGGTGGCGTCCAGGCAGGTGACCTGCCCTTGCAGTGCTGGAAGCCCCCGCGCCGGATTGCCGTTGTAAATGGTGATGAGCTTATGGGCGATCAGGTCCGGCGCACTGCAGGGCATGGAGAGCAGCATTCCCGCCCCGTCGCCGACCGGCACCACCAGCCGCTCTGGACTGACAATCTCGCCGCGCTGATAGGCGGGCAGGACTTCCTCCAAAGCCGCGATCAGGCGGGGGTAAGCGAGCAGGCGGGCGGTTTCGGTGGCGTTGTGGATCTGCATGAGGGCAAGCGCATCAGGAAATCGGCACGGTGGCAAGAAGGCTGGGCGAATGAATTCCCCCAGCCTTCTTCATGCACTCAGCTTGAGATCCGTCCGCAGGAAGAGCGCCACCCGCTCCTCGATAAGTTTCACGCCAAGCGCCGGCCGCTCGGGGTTGGCGAGGCGGCCGTTCTTCACCCGCGGCTTCAGCCGGGCGTCCACCAGCGCGACGTGCTCCGGCACTCGGAAGGGACAAGGCTCCTGGAGGAGGACGTCCGGGATACAGGCATCAAGTTGCAGGGCCGCCGCAGTGGCGGTCGGCCCGGCGCGAAGATGCGGCTGCACGCGTCTGTCGTACATCTCCGCAATGGCGGCTTCGCAACCCTTCGCAACAGCAGGGAATGGCCTCGTCCGGCAAGTCTGCCGCGAAATAGGCAGGAAAGGGGAAGGCGCGGTCGCCGGCCCTGCCGATGCCCACGTCATTCCCGGCGAACTCGCCGCGGCGTAGATGCCTGCCGCAGCGGCAAGCAGCGTGTCACCCTGCTGCGCCTCGATGGCTCGCCCCGTCCAGCGTCAGGACGATGCGCGGCCGGTCGGCATCGCGCAGGCGATGCAGCCTCACAGCATGTCCTCGTGGCGGCAGTTGACCAGCAGTTCAGCAACGGTGGCGGTGTTGGGCAGGTGCAGCAGAACCTCGGCCAGCACGGCGATGTCCTCGGGGCGGGACATCTTCTCGCGCGGCCATTTCGTGACATGCGCCGTCATGTCGGTATCGACGAAACCCGGGCAGAGGGCACTGGCGCGGATGCCGTGTTCGAAGCCGAGCCGCCGCACCTCCTGCGTCAGCGCCATGACGGCGAACTTGCTCATGGCATAGGCGAGGTTGTCGTTGCGCAGGCGCTTGCCGGAAAGCGAGGCGATGTTCACCACCCGCCCGGTGCCGCCCGCCACCAGATGCGGCCAGGCGGCGCGGATGACGCGCATCGGCCCCTTCGCGTTGATGCCCCAGAGCTTGTCGAAGGGCGCTTCGTCGCCGTTCAGCAGGGTGCCGCGCGTGTTGCTGCCGGCGGCGTTCACCAGCGCGTCGATGCGGCCGTGGCGCTCGATCGTGGCGGCCACCCAGGCCTCGGCGCTGTGGGGCTCCGTGGCCTCGTAGCGGTGGTGGGTGAGGTTGGGGTGTTCCGGCAGGCGGCTGGCATCCCGCACCCCGGCGCTGACGGTGCAGCCGGCGGCCAGCAGCCGCTCCAGCACGGCCCGCCCGATGCCGCGGGTGGCGCCCGAAATCATCACCACGCGCCCTTCCGGCGTCAGCATGGCGTTTCCTTCCTGGATCGAGGGGAGCGGGCGGCGCGTGGGGCGTCGCCCGGAGGCCGTGGCGCTCAGGCCAGCGCGGTGGTCTCGAAGGTGAGGCCGGAATAGAAGGTCAGTGCGCCGGGCAGGTTCTTGAAGCCGGTGACGCCCTTCTGCATGGCATAGCCCTGGTTGCGCCAGTTCAGCCCGACGATCGGCGCCTGCTCGATCGCGATCTGCTCCATCTCGCGATAGATCGCCTTGCGCTTGGCCGTGTCGAACTCGGCCCGGCCGGCGGCGAGAAGCTCGGTGATGCGGTCGTTCTTCAGCCCGTAGCTGCGGACATAGGAAGGCGAGAGGCTGCCATCGAGAAAGTTGGCCAGCCCGTTCGGGTCATTGCTGTCCGCCGCCGTGCCCATCACCGCCATGTCGTACTGGCCGCGATTGCCGAGCGAGACGCGCGTGCCCCAGTCCGGCAGGTTGAGCTGCGCCTGGATGCCGACGGCGGCCAGGTGCTGCTGCACCACTTCCGCCGTGTCCTTGTGCATGCCGTATTGCGCCGTGGAGAGCAGGTTGCAGTTGATGCTCGGATGTCCCGCCTCGGCCAGCAGCTTCTTCGACAGTTCGGGGTCGTAGTGCCAGGCATCCTTGAACTCGGGATTGTAGAACTCGCTGGATTCGTCGATCGGCAGGTGCTCCAGCGGCGAGCCGCGGCCGAAGAAGGCGGCCTTCACGAGGTCCGTGCGGCGGATGGCATGGGCCACTGCGCGGCGCACCCGCGCGTCGTTGAAAGGCGGCCGCGCGCCGTTGAACACCAGGAACATGAAGGCGCCGTCCACGGCGTCGAGTTTCAGGGCCGAGTTCTCCTCGATGCTGGTCATCGATTGCCAGGGCACGTATTCGATCAGGTCCACGTCGCCGGCCTGGAGGGCGGCGGTGCGCAGGTTCTCGTCGGGATAGGCGACGGCGCGGATGCCCTTCAGCTTCGGCAGGCCCGGCTTGTAGTAGCCCTCGAAGGCCTCCAGCTCCAGCGAGGCGCCGCGCTCCTGCGACTTCAGCACGAAGGGACCGGCGCCGATGAAGTCATTGCCCGAGGATTTCCGCGAGCAGATCGGCATGTGGTAGCTCGCCAGCCATTGCGGCAGCGTCACCACCGGCTCCTTGGTGGTCAGCCGCACCGTGCGCGCATCCGGCGTCTCGATCTTGGTGATGCTGCGCATCTCGTTGCGGAAATAGGCGGTGGAGCGCTCGCCGGAGACCTGCTCGATGGTCCACTTCACGTCCTCGGCCGTCACCGGGTCGCCGTTCTGGAACTTCGCGTCGCGCAGCTTGAAGATCCAGGTGGTGTCATTGTCGCGCGACCAGGATTCGGCGAGGCCCGGCTGCAGCGAGCCATCCTCGCCATAGACCACCAGCCCCCGGTGGATCATCAGCTTCACGGTCGCCGCGGCGGTGCCGCTATTGGCCCAGGGCTGGATGGTGGGCGGGAAGCTGGAGAGGCCGAAGCGCAGCACGCCGGAGCTGGCCGCGCGGGCGCCGGGGATGCGCAGGAAGGGCAGCAGGGCGGATGCGGCGGTACCGGCCAGGACGGCCCGTCGGGTGGCGTGGATGGCCATGCGGAACTCTCCTTTCCCAGGTGGTCGGTGTCGCTCAGGGCGCGCGGTGATAGGCCTCGCGCGCGGTGCCGGCGCTGATCGCGCCCTCGGCCAGGTCGCGTGCCACGGCCTCGGGGGCGCGCTGCTCCGGCGGCCCGTAGCCGCCACCGCCAGGGCTGACGATGGCGAACCACTGGCCGGCCTTCAGCACCGCCGTGTTCCCGGTGAAGCTGACGCCCGGCCCGCATTCCACGCCGCCATGCCCGCCGGCGCCCCCGCCGAACAGGCCCCAGCTCCGCGAATGCAGGCGGGAGGTGTCGATGCGGACGCGGCAATCCTCGTCGGCGCGATAGACGCGGCGCAGCCCCATGCCGCCGCGGAAGCGCCCGGTGCCGCCGGAATCCTGCACCAGCTCGTAGCGCAGCAGGGTCAGCGGATACTCGATCTCCAGCGCCTCGACCGGCAGGTTGGAGGTGTTGGTGGTGTGCACATGCACGCCGTCCAGCCCGTCCTTGGTGGCGCGCGCGCCGTTGCCGCCGCCCATGGTCTCCAGATAGACCCAGAGCGCGCCGTCCGCCTTGCGGCTGCCGATGAAGCTGGCCACGGTGCAGGTGGAGTTGGTGCAGGCGGTGACGCGTTCCGGCACCGCCTGGGCCAGCGCGCCGAGGATCATGTCGGAAACGCGCTGGCAGGCCTGCAGGCGGCCGTTCACGGCGGCCGGGTGCTGGCAGTTCAGCATGCTGCCCTCCCGCGCCGTGACGGTGAGCGGCCGCGCCAGCCCGGCATTCGGCAGGATGGTCGGGTCCACCACCGACTTTACCGCGTAGTAAACGGTGGCGAGCAGCGCCGTGTAGGTCATGTTGAGGCCGGCGCGCATCTGGTCCGGCCCGTCGAAATCCAGCGCCATGCCGTCGCCCTGCACGGTGACGCGCAGCGAGAAGGGCAGGGTGCCGTCGATTTCCGGGCTGTCAAACTCGTCCTCGAAGGCATAGGTGCCGTCGGGGATGGCGGCGATGCCGGCGCGCATCTTGCGCTCGGCATAGTCGAGCAGCGCGCTGCCGGCGGCGAGAACGGTCTCCGTGCCGTATTTCGCGCAGAGCGCCTGGAAGCGCTGCACGCCGACGCGGTTGGCCGCCATCTGCGCCCGCAGGTCCGAGAGCCGCTCATGCGGCACCTGGCAGTTCAGCAGGATGAGATCCTGGATGTCCTTCTGCAGCACGCCGGCGCGGTAAAGCCGCACGGGCGGGATGCGCAGCCCTTCCTGGTAGATGTGCGCATGGCCGCGATCGGCGAAATCCGAGTGGTGCGCCAGGTTCACTGTCCAGGCGGCGATGCGGCCCTCCACGAAGATCGGCTCGGCCAGCACGATGTCGGGCAGATGCGTGCCGCCGCCCTCGTAGGCATCGTTGCCGACGAAGACGTCGCCCGGCCGCATGTCTTCCACCGGGTGGCGGCGCATGATGTGCGGGATGATGCCGATGAAGCTGCCGAGATGGATCGGGATGTGCTCGGCCTGGCAGAGCGTCTCGCCGGCGGCGTTGAACAGCGCGGTGGAGCAGTCGCGCCGCTCCTTGATGTTGGTGGAATAGGAGGCACGGATCAGCGCCTCGCCGGTTTCCTCGACAATGGAGGAGAGGGCGGCGCCGATCACCTCGACGGTGATCGGGTCCAGCACCGGGGCGGCCGCCGTTTGCAACGCTTGGCTCATGCCGTCACCTCCAGGATCAGGTTGAGATAGGCGTCCACGCGGGCGTTCATGCCCGGCGGCACCACCGTGGTGGTGTCCATCTGCTCGACGATGGCGGGGCCGGCGAAGCGGTTGCCGGGGGCCAGCGCGTCGCGGCTGTAGATCGGCGTCGGCACGAAATCGCCCGCCTCGGGGAACCAGACCGGCCGCTGGCCGGTGATGGCGCCGGAGGCATCCGGCCCGGCCTCGGGATAGGCCTTCAGCTCCGCCTTGCGCACCAGGCCGGTGGCCTCCAGCCGCAGCGTGACGATCTGCACCGTCTCGCCCTCGGCGACGAAGCCGTAGCGCTGGCGATGCGCTTCCGTGAAGCCATCCGTGAGTGCCCGCAGCGTGTCGGCGGTGATCTCGCCATCCGGCAAGGGGACGGCCAGCTCGTAGTTCTGCCCCTGGTAGCGCATGTCGGCGGTGCGGGTCAGGCGCCGCGCTTCGGGGGCGATGCCCTCGTGGCCGAACCACTCGGCGGCACGCTGGCCAAGCTGCGCAAACCCTTCCGCCACCTCGGGCACCGCCGCCTCGTCCGCCGTCAGCAGTCTGGTCGCGGCGAAGTCGGCGCGCAGATCGGTCAGCAGCAGGCCCATGGCGCAGAGGATGCCGGGGTTGCGCGGCACCAGCACGCGCTTCATCTCCAGCTCCTTCGCCAACCGCGCCGCGTGCAGCGGACCGGCGCCGCCAAAGGCCATCAGCGTGTAGTCGCGCGGGTCGTGCCCGCGCTGCACGGAAATGACGCGGATGGCACGCGCCATATTGGCGGTGACAACGGACAGAATGCCCTGCGCCGTCTCCATCACGCCGAGGCCGAGTTTTTCGGCCAGTTGCCCGATAGCGGCCTTGGCCAGGTCCTGCCGCACCGCCATGCGGCCACCGAGCAGGTATTCCGGGTTCAGCGTCTGCAGCACCACATTGGCGTCGGTGGTGGCGGGCTCGGTGTTGCCACGGCCGTAGCAGACGGGGCCCGGATCGGCGCCGCAGGAACGCGGCCCGACCTTCAGCAGCCCGCCGGCATCCACATAGGCGATGGAGCCCCCGCCAGCGCCCACCGTGTGGATGTCGAGCATCGGCGCCTTGATCGGATAGCCGTGCACCACGGCCTCCGAGGTCAGCTTGCACTGGCCGCCCTGCAGCAGCGCCACGTCGGTGGAGGTGCCGCCCATGTCAAAGGTGATCAGGTCCTCGAAACCGGCCAGGGCGCCGATCGCCTGCGCGCCGACCACGCCGGTCGAGGGGCCGGAGAGCACGGTGCGCACCGGCATGTCGGCGGCGGTCGAGAAGCCGATGACGCCGCCGTTGGATTGCGTCAGGTGCGGCGCCACCGACATGCCGAGAGCCTGCAGCCGCGGCGTCAGGCGCTCGATGTAGCGGCGCATGACCGGGCCGAGATAGGCGTTCAGCACCACGGTGGAGAGCCGCTCGAACTCGCGGAACTCGGGCGCGATTTCGTGGCCGGCGCTGATGAAGGCGTCCGGCATCTCCTCGCGCAGGATCTCGACCGCCCGCTGCTCATGCTCGGGGCGGACGAAGCCATAGAGGAAGGAGACCGCGACGGCCTTCACCCCCGCCTCGCGCAGCGCATGGGCAGCGGCACGCATCCGCGCCTCGTCGAGCGGGATGTCGATCTCGCCGGTGTGCCGCACGCGCTCCGGCACTTCCAGGCGCAGGTCGCGCGGCACCAGGGTGGGCGGCTTGTCGGCCTGCATGTCGTAGAGGTCGGGGCGCTTCTGGCGGCCGATCTCCAGCAGGTCGCGGAACCCGTCGGTGGTGACGAGTCCGGTGCGCACGCCGCGATGCTGGATCAGCGCATTGGTGGCGACCGTGGTGCCGTGCCCGAAATAGGCAACCGGCGCGCCGGGTAGGTCGCCCGCCTCCGGCGCCACGCGCCGCATGCCTTCCTCGACGCCATGAGCGATGCCGCGGGACGGATCGTCCGGCGTGGAGGAAACCTTCCAGACCTCGACCCGCCCTTCCTCCTCATCGAAGAGGCAGACATCGGTAAAGGTTCCGCCCGAGTCAACGCCCACACGCCAACGCGCCATGCTGCAGCTTCCTCCAGGGATGGATGCAGGGAACGGCGATTACTATTTCGTTGCAACCACCGAACCGGCAAGCCGCTTTTTCTCTGATCGGGATAAACGCAGAAAATCTTTCATTCCGTGGAATTCCATGCGTCAGTCTATTGTTATGATGCCGCGGGATGGAATTCACCGTGCTTGACCCCAGCAGCAGCCTGCACCGTGCATTCGCCCTGCTCCGCCTGCTCGGCGCGGGCAGTCCGGCCGGATCGCGCCTGACCGCCCTCGCCGAGGCGGCCGGCCTGCCGCGTCCGACGGCGCACCGGTTGCTGCGCAGCATGGTCGCCGAAGGCTTTGTGCGCTTCGATCCCCAGGGCAAGCGCTATGCCCTCGGAATCGACCTCTTCCTGCTCGCCGCCCGTGCCGGCAGCCCTCTGGGGCTGCGGGAGATCGCCCGCCCGGCACTGCTGCGGCTCACCGCCTCGCTTGGCGAGACGCTCTTCCTGCTGGTCCACAACGGCTATGACGCCGTCTGCATCGATTGCTCCGCCGGCCCGCTGCCGATCCGCTCCTTCACCGGCGACATTGGCGGTCGCGTGCCCCTCGGGGTGGGGCAGGGTTCGGTCGCCATCCTCGCCTTCCTGCCGGCAGAGGAGCAGGACGAGGTGATCCGCCATAACCTGCCGCGCATGCAGCAGATCGGCCTGTTCGACGAGGCCTCGGTGCGTGCCGAGCTGGCGCGGGTGCGTGTGGAGGGCCATGCTGGCGGCGCAACCGGACTGATCCCGGGCATGGCCGGGCTCGGCGTGCCGATCCTCGATCGCGAGGGGCGGGCGGTCGCGGCGCTGAGCGTTGGCAGCATCGCGGACCGGCTGACGCCCGAGCGGCGGACCGTGATCGCGCAGATGCTGAAGCAGGAGGCGGCTGCCATCGCCGCGCGGCTCAACCCTTTCGACCCTGCGCTGCGACGGGCCGGCGCGGCCATGGAGGCTGCCCCGCCAGAGATGGGCGCCGGGCTGCGCGGCGGCTGAGGCCGGGGGCAGTCCGTATCCCCGGACGCGAGATCCGGCCTCCCATATGACGGTGGAGCGCGTATAATCGCACGCCGACCTGCCACCGCGCCGCATGTTCCCCGCAGCGCTGCCAGGCCCTTTCTCCGCTGGATCAGGACCTCTCTTTGGCTGACTTGACACCCGAACAGCGCCAGGCCGCGCAGGCACGAGGCCGCCACGTCGTGGTGGCGACGCATGAGCAGGTCGCGACGCTGTCGATGCAGCGGCGGGTCTTCTGGATGCGCGGTCAGGCGTATCTGGTGGTGCGGTCGGACGGCTTTCTGGAGACGGTGGCCACCTTGCAGGCCCTCCTGCGGCAGCCGCTGCCGGAAGGCGCGGCGGAGGCCGTCACGCCACCGGCCGCCGAGGAGCCGCAGGGGGAGCCCGAGGGGGATCCCCAGCGGGAGCTCCAGAGCGCCGCGCCAGCGGAACCGCTGCCGCCTGAGCCCGCCAGCACGGGCGATGCCGCGCCGCCGCCCGCCCCGATGCCGGCTCGGCCCTCCGCCATGACAGGGCCGCCAGCCTCCGGAACCTTGGCCATGACGGCGCGGCTGGTCGCCTCCTATGTGGCGACCAACCGCGTGGCCATCAGCGATCTCGACGCCCTTATCCGCAGCGTTCACCGCACCGTTGCGGGGCTTCACCAGCCCCGCAGGGGGTAGCGCGCGGCTCAGCCGGCCGCCAGGGCCTCCACGGCGCGCAGGTCGGCGGTGGCCACCGCCACGCCCTCGCGGCGGCTGCGGGCATAGGTGGCCATCTCGCGGTCGCCGGGCGCCATGACCGGCGCGGCCGGGTCGGCCGGCGGCGTGCTGCGCAGGATGCCGCCGAAATCCGCCATGCGCTCCTGTAGCCAGTCCTGCGCCTGCATCCGCTTGGTGTCGATCAGGATGAAGACGTGGCCGAGATTCTGCGCCACGCCCGGGTTCTTGTCCCAGGCCTGCACATGGGTGAGGTAGGCGGCACCGGAGAGCAGGCCGGCCAGCAGGTCGATCATGACCGCCAGCCCGTAGCCCTTGTGGCCGCCGACCGGCAGCAGGAAGCCCTTCAGCGCCTTCACGGGATCGGTGGTTGGCTGGCCTTCGGCATCGGTCGCCCAGCCTTCCGGCATCGGCGCGCCCTGCTCGGCCAGCTTGCGGATCTTGGCGCGCGCCGCGACGCTCAGCGCCATGTCCAGGATGATCGGGTCGCCGCCGGGATTGGGCATGCCGATGCCCATCGGGTTGTTGCCGACCCGCGTGTCCTTGCCGCCCCAGGGCGCGATGGTGGTGGTGGCGTTGCTGGCGATGAAGGAGGCAAAGCCTTCCCGCGCCGCCAGCCAGGCATAGGGCAGCACCGGGCCGAAATGGTTGCTGCCGCGCGCGAAGGCGGCGCCGATGCCGACCTCCCGCGCCGACTCCATCGCCGCCTGCAGCGCCCGCATGCCGACCAGCGTGCCGACGCCGTTCTGCCCGTCCACCATGCTGAGGCCCGGCGCCACGCGCGTGACCGCCACCTCGGCGTCCGCGTTGATGCCGCCCAGCTTCACCCGCTCCAGGTACTGCGCGACGCGGCTGATGCCGTGGGTGCGCAGGCCGAACATGTCGGCCAGCACCAGCACCTGCGCGGCCTCGGCCGCCGCGCTCTCCGGCATGCCGCCGCGCGCCAGGGCACGGGTGGCGAGGGCGAGGAGCTCGGCCTCGGGAATCTTGGTTTCGGTCATGAGCGCCTCAGTCGCAGCGGAGTTCAAAACGGGTGACGTGCTCGATGTCCTCGCCGAACCAGGCGGCGATGGCGGCAGCGCGGGTGCCGACATAGTCGGCATGCCCGTTCTCATCGAGGCGCAGGGTCAGGTCGTGGCCGGGGATCACCAGCGTGCCCGGCACCTTGCGCCAGAGCTCCCAGATGGCGGCGATGGAGCGGCCGGTGGCCGCCTCGTCCTCGCTCATGTCCGCCCGGCCGCAGAGCAGCTCGGCACGGTTCTTGGCGGCGTCGCCGGTGAAGATCACCGGCGTCTCGTTCGCCGTCAGGTGGAAGACCAGGCAGCCCGGCGTGTGGCCGGGTGCCAGCATGGCGTGCAGGCCGGGCAGGAACTCCTCGCCATCCTTGATGCGTCGCACATCCGGGTTCTGGTTCAGCGCGGCGACGTAAAGCTCGGGCAATGGGTCGAAGCCCGGCGGCTGCGCGGAGGCCCAGCGCAGCTCCTCCTCGCCGATCCAGACGGTGGCGCGCGGGAAGAGCGTGAAGTTCACGGCGTGGTCGTAATGCGCGTGGGTCAGCACGACGTCCGTGACGTCCTCCGGCTTCACGCCCTGGGCGGCGAGCTGCTTCGCCAGGTGCTTGCGCACGCCGAAGGCGCCGACATCGATGAGAATGCAACGGCCTTGGCCGCGCAGCAGGGCGATGGTGCTCCAGCCCAGCCCGCCATGGCAGATGGACTTTCCGGGGAAGCCCTGCACCAGAACGTCAATGCGATACATCCGGCTCAACCCTCCGCGCTGATGTTGGCGTCGCTGATGATCCTGGAGAACTTCACCGCATCCTCCTCGACGAAGTGGCGGAAGGCGGCGGGATCGAGGCGCTGCGGGATGATCCCCTGCTCCATCAGCTTCCGCCGCAGCGCCTCATCCTGCAAGGCGCGGTCGGCGGCACTGGCGAGCTTGTCCATCACCGGCGCCGGCAGGCCGGCGGGGGCGAAGAGGCCGAACCAGTTGATCAGCTCGTAGCCCTCCATGCCCGGCGCGCTGCTGAGCGGCGCGACATCCGGCAGCTGCGGCATCGGCTTGCCGGAGGTCACGGCGACGGCGCGCAGCTTGCCGTCCTGGATCATCGGCAGGGCGGCGCCGAGGCTGCTGAAGCTCATCGTCACGCGCCCGGCCGCCACGTCGGTCACCGCGGGGGCGGAGCCGCGATAGGGGACGTGCAGCACGTCCGTCCCGGCCATGTGGTTCATCAGCTCGCCCGCCAGGTGCTGCGGGTTGCCGATGCCGGAGGAGGAGAAGGAAAGCTTGCCCTTGTTCGCCTTGGCGTAGGCGATCAGCTCGGCAGGGTTGTGCACGGGCAGGCTGGCCGGCACGACGACGAGGCAGGGCACGGTGCCGCAGAGCGCGACCGGCGCCAGCTCCTTCGCCGGGTCATAGGTCATGCGCTCCTTGTAGAGCGCGGGATTGACCGCGACCTCGCCGGCCGCCGCGAAGAGCAGGGTGTAGCCGTCGGGCGCCGACTTCGCGACCGCCTGGGCGGCGATCATGGCACTGGCGCCGGGGCGGTTGTCCACGATCACCGGCTGGCCGAGCGCCTTCTGCATCGGCTCGCCCACCATCCGCGCCACGATGTCCACCCCGCCGCCCGGCGGATAGCCGACCAGGGCATGAACGGGGCGGTCCGGATAGGCGGATTGCGCGCGGGCGGGGCGGAGGCCGGGGGCGAGCAGGGCGAGGCCGGCGGTGGCGGCGAAGTGGCGGCGGGTCAGCATGCGCAGGGCTTCCTTGGTGCGACGGGCAGGGTGGGGTCCGCTGCTCCGGGACTCATCTCGGACCCATGAATTGCATAATGTTCGCCATAAATGCAATCCTGCATCCGCGCCTTCGCAAGGCAGTGTAATCTGGCAAGATCGGCAGGAATGGAACGAGAGCTCACGACCCGCGCGGCCCCGCACGCCCCGGCCGGCATGGCGGCGGAACTGGCGGCGGCCATCGCGGGTGAAATCGGTGCCGGCCTGATGCCGCCGGGCACCCATCTCCCCGCCCAACTCCTGGCCGACCGCTTCGGCGTCTCTCGCTTCCCGGTGAACCAGGCGCTGCGGCTGCTGGCCGAGCAGGGGGTGGTGAGGGCGGAGCCGCGGCGCGGCTTCTTCGTCGCCGAGAAGGGGCGGCGTACGGCTGAGGCGCTGGCCGGGCAGGGCGGGCGGGACCCGCTTTCACGCATCTATTTCGCCATGGCCGAGGACCGGGTGGCCGGCCGGCTGCCCGATTCGGTCTCCGAGGCGGCGCTGCGCGAGCGCTACGGCGTCAGCAAAGGCCAACTCGCCCAATTGCTCGACCGCATCGCGGCGGAGGGCTGGGCGGAGCGGCGGCCGGGCTATGGCTGGCGCTTCTCCTCGGTGCTGACCACGCCGGACGCGTTGGAGCAGACCTACCGCCTGCGCCTCGCCATCGAGCCGGCGGCGCTGCTGGAGCCTGGCTACCGGCTCAGTCCCGAGATCGCCGCCCAGTGCCGGGCGGTGGAGGAGCACATGCTGGCCGGCGGCATCGAGACCGCCTCGGCCGATGCTCTTTACGAGCGTGGCGTGCGCTACCACGAGGCCATCGTCGGTGCCTCCGGCAACCCCTTCATGCTGGACACGCTGCGGCGGGTGAACCGGATTCGCCGCCTGCTGGTCTATCGCTCCCTCACCGACCGGCAGCGCTTTTACCGTCAGGCGCGCGAACACCTCGCCATCCTCGACCTGCTGGAGGCCGGGCGGAACGCCGAGGCCGCCGAGGCCCTTCGCGCGCATCTGGGCGCGGTGGTGACCAGCCTTCGCAGTATGCGCGGCCTTCTGGAAGCTTCAGGCGGCAGCCCGCCGATTGGGAGAGGTGCCACCCCCTTAGGTTCTCGTTCTCTCCAGAGCCGATCGCGATAAGCCGGGATCACCTGGCCGGCTGATGTGCGCCAGGGCGAGCGGAAACCGCCCTAGCGAACGACCAAGCTGTTATGGAGCCATCCCCAGGGCTCGGTGTCGCCGACCTGCAGCCAGCCCCCCGGCGCCTCGGCGAAGACGTTCAGCGTGCTGCCCTGTTCGACCACCCGGAGCACGGTGCCGCCGCCATTGGGATGGGCGCGCAGATTGCCGTTCTGACGCAGCGTCACGCGGCGCAGGCTGGCCACGAGAGGAGGGGCGGCCGCGGATGGTGGCGGCGCGGGCGACGGCGCAGGAGCCACCGAGGCGCGCGGAGGTGGTGCGGGCGGTGGTGGCGTGGCCTGCGGCAGGCGGTCCGGCACGGGCGGCATCAGCGGGGGCGCGCCGGGGCGCTGCCCGGGCTGCGGCCCGCCGCCGTCGTAGCAGCGGTTCACCATTTCGACAAAGACGCGCGAGGCGGTGGTGCTCGATGTGGCGACATGCTGCTCGACTGCGGGGCGGCCCCCCTCCTCGGCCGGCGTGACGACGGCAACGAACAGGGTGAACTGGCTCTCGCCGCCGCCCGGCTGCAGGTTCACCTGCCCGCAGACGGCACTGCTCTGCCCGGTGGCCTGCCGGTAGACCTGCACGCCACGCATGGCAACAGAGCCGCCGGCCAGGGCCTGTAGTGCCTCCTCCGCGGCGTGACGCGCCGGGCCCGCCTCGGCAGCTTCGGGCTTGCCCTTGGCGGACTGGTCGTCGCAGGCGGCGAGCAGGGTAAGCAGTACAAGGCCGGCTCCGCACAGCCACGCCGGGCCCTTGGGCCGGCCCCTTGCGCCCTGCGCGCGGCTCACTTCAGATGATTGGAGAGATGCTTGTTCATCTCGAACATGGTGACACGGTCCTTGCCGAACACCTTGCGCAACTTGTCGTCGGCGACAATCTCGCGGCGGTTCTCAGGGTTCTGCAGGTTGTTGGCCTTGATGTAGTCCCATACCTTGCTGACCACGTCGCCGCGCGAAAGCGGCTCGGACCCGACGATGCCCGCCAACTCCGGCGAGGGCTTCAGCGGCTGCTGCAGCGCATTCGGCTTGTTGCCGGGCTTCGGCTTGTCGACAGCGCTCTTTTCCTTTTTGGCGGGCATATCCTGATCTCCGTTAAGGTGACGGCAGGGGAGGAACGCCGCTGAGGCGGCTCGGATGCAGCTTTCCCGCCATCTCCGTGCCAGACAGGTGAAGCGCGGCCTTTCTCGCCTCGCCCCGCGGGCCGTGATAGGCTTGCCAGCCATGCCCATCCGCCCCGAGCTGCGCTGGCTCTATCCCATCGATTGGGCCCAGCTCAGCCATGCCATCCGCTTCGGCCGCGCCGGAGGACGCTGCGAGCAGTGCCGCCGTCCGCACGGGATCGTCATTCAGTGCCTGCCCGATGGCCGCTGGCGGGAGGGGGAAGATGGCCGGTGGCGCGATGGGGAGGGCCGCCGTTGCGCCGCCGCGACGCCGGAGGAACTGGCCGCCCTGCGCCACAGCCGCGTGGTCCTGGCTGCCGCCCATCTGGACCACGACCCGACCAACAACCATCCGCGCAACCTGCGCAGCCTCTGCCAGCGCTGCCACATGCTGCACGACCGGCCCTACCATCTGGCGCAGCGCCGCCTCACTTACCGCCGCCGCTGGGCATTGGGCGATCTTTTCACCGGACCCTACTGGCGCTCCTGAGGATGCCGGCTAGCTCCCGGCAAGGCTGGGGGAATGAATTCCCCAGGCCCCCATCTTTTTCCTTCGAGTCTCCCGCGCCGGCGGCAAGCGGATCGCAAGCTGACAGACAGAAGATGGGGGTTTGGGAGAATTCCTTCCCCCGACCTTTTCCTTCGCCTCACCGGCGCGGCGGCCCGCCTTTGAAGTCCCTCTCTTCGAGCCGTGTCTGCACGGTGCGGCCGCTTCGCCAGGCATTGGCGCCCGGGACGAGATCGGGCATCGGAATGTCCTCCCGCTGCCGACGCCGCCGCTCGGAGGAGACGCCGAGCCGGCGGTCGCGCGCCGCGATCATCGCCGGATCGGCCTGGCCGTCCTCGGTGAAGCCCATCATCAGTTGCGGAATACCATAGGGGAAGTCGTCGCGGTCGATCTGCCAGGCGTGGAAGGTCTTGCCGTAGGTGCTGATGAGGTCCTTGAAATAGGCGTGTTCCGCCAGCTCGGGGATGCCGGGAGCCATCAGCGTGCCGGACTTCACCTCGTAGTGGTGGCTATGCCAGAGGCGCTTCTCCTCCTCCGGCAGGCGGCGGAAGCGCTCCTCGCTGATGATGTATTCGATGCCGATCAGCCGCGCGTCGGGCCGGTTCGAGTCGAAGATCACGCACTGATGCAGGTCGTGCTGGAGGTGGATGCAGAAATGCGTTGCCTCGACCTGCCGCCCCATATCGTCGGCATAGAAGTGGAAGCCATTGAGATAGGTGCTCATCGCTTCCAGAGGGTATTTCCGCTGCATCGCCCCGGCCGCCGCGTCGAGCAGCCGGTGCTTGAGCGGGTGCCCCTGGCCCACCTGCGCCGTAGTGACCGCCTTGCGGCCGAGCATCACGCCCGCGGCCGCCGCGACCCCCGCGGCCACGCCGAGGCCGATGGAGCCCAGCAGCCCTGCGCCGGAGCAGTGCGGGCAGGAAGCGCCGTGCAGACGAGTCATGGTTCATCCCCCTTCAGCTTCCGGGGGGTAACGTGCGGCACGGAGGAAGTTTGCCGGAGGCATGGGGGCTGGACGCAATTGAGAATTAATGTCAACTAACGGTGTGGCCCTGCCGCTGCGATTGGAGTCCCGCCGCCGATGATTCCGGATCTCGCCCCCGCCCTCGTCGGGCCGCTGGCCTTTGCTCAGGATTGCCTAGTGCTGGCCGATGACGGGCGCCCGGCGATCCCCTGCGCGGCGCTCTGCGAGGCCGAGACCCTGGCCGAGATCGCGGCGCCCTTCACCGACCGCCTCTCGCAGCAGGAGCGGCAGGCCAGCTTCTCCATGTGGAGCCAGTACTATTTCGCCCGGTTGATCTATCCCGTGCTCGGCGCAAGCCTGCTGCTCGGGCGCGACCTGCCGGCGCGGGTGGAGGACATGGCGCTGATCCTGGCGCCTGACGGCGCCCCGGCGGCCTTCCGCATCGCCCATGCTGGGCAGCCCTCTGCGCAGCCGCGGGGCTGCGGGCGCTTCGCCGCCCTGCTGCGCGGCCATCTGGAGCCGATCGTGCAGGCGCTGAGCGAGGCCAGCGGCGCCTCGGCGCGGCTGTTCTGGTGCAATGCCGGCATCCGCTGCGACCATGTGCTGCGCCTGCTGGAAGGGCAGGCGGACACCGCTCCGGCGCAGCGCCTGCTCTTCGGCCTGCCGCACTGGGCGGAGGAAGAGGGGGCGGAAGCCACCTGGACCAACCCGCTGCCGCAGACGGTCCGGCATGTCGAGGAGGACGGCACGCCTGCCGTCCGCCGCCGCGTCTGCTGCCTGCGCTACCGCCTGGCGGGCTTCGAGGCTGGTTGCCCTTCCTGCCCCCTGCCGGCGGTGCGCAAGCGCCACCTGCACTGAGAGCGGCGGCAAACCCCGGACCGGGTGGCGCGCCCTGCGGCGCTTTGGCCTAAGCTGCCGCGCCGCCCCGACCGGAGGATGAGTCGCCGATGCGCCGAGACGAGTTCATGGTCCCCTGCCGCGATGGCGTGCGGCTGGCCACCGATGTCTATCTGCCGGAGGGAGCGGGGCCTTTCCCCGTCGTCCTGGAGCGCACGCCCTATGGCAAGCGGGAGACCTCCCGCGCCGAGCTGACCGCCGCCGAACCGAAGCCCGCAACGCGCGAGGCGGTGGCGGCCTTCTTCACCGAGGCCGGCTATGCCGTTGTCTACCAGGACTGCCGCGGGCGCTGGGGCAGCGAAGGCAACTTCGAGAAGTACCTGGCCGATGGCGAGGACGGCTACGACTGCTGCGCCTGGATCGTGGCGCAGCCCTGGTGCAACGGGCGCATTGGCACCATGGGCCTGTCCTATGCGGCACATACGCAGGCCTCGCTGGGCTGCCTCAATCCGCCGGGGCTGGCGGCGCAGGTGCTCGACTCCGGCGGCTTCTCCAATGCCTGGAACGGTGGCATCCGGCGCGGCGGCGCCTTCGAACTGAAGCAGGCGAGCTGGGCCTTCAACCAGGGCCGCCTCGCCCCGGAGACCCAGGCCGACCCGGTGCGCGCCGCCGCCTTCGCGGCCGAGGACCTGCGTGCCTGGTTCACCCGCTTCCCCTGGAAGCCTGGCCACTCCCCGGTGCGCCATGCGCCGGACTACGAAGCCTATCTCTTCGAGCAATGGCGCCAGGGCGCCTTCGGCGAGTACTGGAAGAAGCTCGGCCTTTACGCCAGGGGCTGGCACGACCGCTATGCGGACGTGCCGAGCGTCCACATGTCCTCCTGGTACGACCCCTATCCGCGCACGGCGACCGAGAACTACTGCGGGCTGCGCGACGCCGGGCGAGGGCGACCCTCGTTGATTCTCGGCCCCTGGACGCATGGCAACCGCTCGCAGACGGCCTTCGGCGAGGTGGAGTTCGGCGCCGAGGCTACCATCGACTCCTGGGCCGGCGACTGGCTCCGGTTCCGCCGCCGCTACTTCGACCGCTGGCTGAAGGGCGAGCGCAACGGCGTGGATGAGGACCCGCCGGTGCGCGTCTTCGTCATGGGCGGCGGCTCCGGGCGGAAGAACACGGAGGGCCGGCTGGAGCATGGCGGCCACTGGCGCAGCGCCGCCGACTGGCCGCTGCCCGGCACCCGCTTCACGCCCTTCCACCTGCACCGCGACGGCGGGCTGCGCGAGACGAAGCCCGCCGCCGGCGCGGCGCCGCTCTCCTGGTGCTCCGACCCGGCCAACCCGGTGCCGACGGTGGGTGGCGCCATTACCTCGATGGAGCCGGTGATCTCCGGCGGCCCCTATGACCAGCGCGAGCGGCCGGACATGTTCGGCCACCGAGCGCCCTATCTGCCGCTTGCCTCCCGCCCCGACGTGCTGGTCTTCCAGACCGAGCCGCTGACCGAGGACGCCACGGTGATTGGCCCGGTGGTGGCGTATCTCTGGGTGGCCACCGATGGGCCGGATGCCGATATCGCCGCCAAGCTGATCGACGTGCATCCCGCCTCGGTGGACTATCCGCAGGGCTTCGCCATGAATCTCTGCGAGGGCATCCTGCGCCTGCGCTACCGTGAGGACCCCGCCAACCCGAAGCCGATGGTGCCGGGCCAGGTGGAGCGTGTGACCGTCGAACTCTTCCCCACCGCCAACCTGTTCAAGGCCGGGCACCGCATCCGGCTGGACATCGCCGCCAGTGAGTTCCCGCACTACGATGTGAACCCGCAGACCGGCGAGCCGGAAGGCGAGGGGCTGCGGATGCGGGTGGCGGTGAACACCCTCTGTCTGGATGCGGAGCGGCCCTCGCATGTCGTGCTGCCACTGGTGCTGGCGTCGTAAAGCTTGGGGAGGGGGCCGAGGCAGTGCCTCGGACCTCTCCAAACCTTTCTGATTTTTGTCGGTTTCCAGCCCCGCCTCTGGGCCAGCGGCTTCCCCCCTGGCGCGAGTGCCTGCGGCCGGCGCAAGCAAAACCGACAGGAAAAAGAAGAGGGGGGTTTCGGGGGAGAATTCATTCTCCCCCCGCCTTGTTCAGTCCTTGGGCAACGGCCGCAACGTGACGAGCTGGTGATAGGCGCGGCGGAAATAGACCAGCCCGTCCGGCTCGCCTTCGGTCACGCGCAATCCGACCACTTCGCCCAGGAAGATCGTATGCGTGCCGGCCTCCACCACCTGGATGACGCGGCAGTCGCAGCAGACCGGCGCCTCCTCCAGTGCCGGCGCGCCAGTGACGAGCCGCCCCCAGTGCCCCATGGCGAAGCGCGCCTCCATCTCTTCCCTGTTGTTGGCGAAGAGACCGGAAAGCTCCTGATGGGCGGCGGCCAGGATGTTCACGCAGAACACGCCATTGGCCTTCACCAGCGCGTTCAGCCGGGCGGACTGGTTGATGCAGGTCAGCAGCGTCGGCGGGGTATCGGTCACGCTGCACACCGCGCTCGCCGTCATGCCGGCGCGGCCGCCGGGGCCGTCGGTGGTGATCAGGTTCACCGCCGCCGCCAGGTGGGACATCGCCGCCCGGAACGACTGCTGGGTCACGCTCATGCTGCTGCCTTCCATTGCCTGCCGCCTGCGGGCGGCGCGTCATCCTTATGCTGGGGCGCGGGGAGCGGAGTGCCAAGCCGTGCCACGTCAGCCATGTCCGGCCGCCATGGCGGCGCGCGCCATGGCCAGCGCGGCATCCCGCGTGCGGGCGCTGCCGATGAAGCGGCGCGCATGCACGAAGACCGCGCCGGGAATGCCGCAGACCGCTTCCAGTGCCTCTCCCTGCAGTCCTGCCCAGGACTCGGGAAGGGGAAGGCGCTGGGCGAAGCTGCCGCGCTCCGGCGGCATGGCCTCGACCATCCAGTTGCCGGTGGGCACGGGATAGATGGCGTAGAGCACCGGCCAGCCGTGGCGGAAGACCGGCTCCTGCCAGGGCAGCTTGGCATCCAGCACGAGCAGGCGCGGGTCCTCCGCCGCCGCCTGGGCCGCGACCACCACGGCCTCGGCCGACAGCTTGGCGCGGATGGCGGCGACGCGGCGGCGCAGCACGCCTTCCGTCAGCGCCGAGGCTTGCAGGAAGGCGGCATCCTCCGCGGCGGCATCGCCCAGGGCAGGGGAGTCCCAGGCCGGGTTGAAGTCGGCCACCAGCCCAGCCAGGCCGAGCACGCCCTCTCGGGGGCCGATGCCGTTGTCGATGGCATCCACCTTGCGGATCACCGTGGCGTCGATCTCGGCCGCCACGGCGGCGGCCATGGCCTCGACACCGTGTGGCGCCAGCAGGGCGCGCGTGGCGGCCTCGCCATGCTGCTGCCAGACCAGCCCGGCGGCGCTGAAGGGCAACCCGTCCGGCCGCTGCGGCGCGCCGCGCTGGTGGTGGTCGAAGCGTCCGGTGGCGGGGTCGTGGATGCCGCCGACATCGAAGGCGATGGTTGCCGCGGCGATCACCCCGGGGTCCCGCGTGCGGATGAGGCGGTGGTCCTCGCCCGCGCGGCCGAGGCCGAGCGCCAGGCGCAGCACCGCATAGGCCAGCGCGTCGTCGCAGTGGAAGCTTCCGCTGTGCGTCACCAGCACCGGCGCGGGGGCAGGGGTCATCGTCATGCTTTCACGTGGAACATCAGACATCGGAGGAGTCAGCGCGGGCGGTGAACTGGGCCAGGCTCATGGTGGGGAGGTCGAAGCGGTCCCGCGTGCGGGCATAGCCGTGCCCGCCCATGCGGCCCACCGCGTCCAGCACCGCCGGGTCCACATGCAGGCGGTCATCCACCGCATCGGCGCGGAGATGGGCGTGCACCACCTCGCCCAGCACGATCTCGCGCGAGGTGCCGATCTCCAGGAAGGAGTGCAGCCGGCATTCCAGCGCGGCCGGCGCGGCGGCGATGCGCGGGCTGGCCACGGCCACGCCAGGCAGCAGGGCGAGGCCGGCCTTCTCCAACTCGTCCACCTCGGGCGGGAAGGGGACGGCGCAGACATTCATCGCCTCCACCAGCGCGTCCGAGACGATGTTGACGGTGAAGCAGCCACAGGCGCGGATGTTGCGAGCGGTGTCCTTCGGCGCACCATCCGGGCGGAACTCGATGCCGAGTGCGACGATGGCCGGATCGGCCGAGAGGCAGTTGAAGAAGCTGTAGGGCGCCGCGTTCGGGCGGCCCTCCGGCCCCACCGTGGTGACCCAGGCGATCGGGCGTGGCACCACCGTGCCGATCAGCAGCTTGTAGCGGTCCCGTGGCGAAAGCCGGGCGAAGTCGAAGCCGACACTGTCCGTCATAGGCTGCCTTTGCCTTCCCGCACGCAGCCCTGTCCAGAAGGCCGGGGAAATGAATTCCCCCGGACCCCCATCTTCTTTTTGTCAGTTCTGGCGCGTGCTGGCCGCCCGTGCGGGAACGCGAAGAAAAAAGAAGGGGGTCTGGGGGAATTCATTCCCCCAGCCTTCTCAGCGCCGCAGCGGATCATAGGGAGCCAGGGAGATCTCCGCCTCGCTCTTCAGCAGGAACTGCGCGAGAAGCCGCCCGGCATAGGGGCCGATGGTCAGGCCGCTGGCGCCGAGCCCGTTGCCGATCACCAGCCCCTCCAATCCCGGCACCGGCCCGAGCAGCGGCTTCAGGTCCGGCGACATCGGCCGCATGCCGATCCGCATCTCGTGCAGGGTGGCGGATGCCAGGCCGGGGGCGACCCCGAGGGCCTGTTGCAGCACCTGCATCACGCCGCCGGCGGTGAAGCGGTGGTCGAAGCCCGAGCCGGTCTCGCGGGTGGCGCCCACCACCACGCGGGAGTCGTCGAAGGCCAGGAGATAGTGGCTGCTCATCGGCAGCAGCACCGGCCAGTCGCGCGTCTGCATTCCCGGCAGCACCAGGTGCAGGATCTGCCCGCGCTGCGGCACCACCGCGAGGTCGAGGCCGAAGGGCGCCAGCAGCGGCGGCGCCCAGGCGCCGGCGGCCAGCAGCACCGCGTCGGCATGGAACTCGCGCCGCCCGGCGCGCACGCCCTGCACCCGCGAGACGGTGCCGATCAGGCCCGTCGCGGCATCCCGGTGCACCTCCGCGCCGCGCCGGATGGCGGCGCGCAGCAGGGCGGCGGCGAGCAGCCGGCCATCCACCCGCGCGGCGCCGCTCAGGTGCAGGGCCGGCTCGTCCGGGCGCAGCGGCGGGAAGAGGCGGCGGGCTTCGTCGGGCGAGAGGCGGTGCAGCGTGCCGGCCTCGGGGGCGGTTTCCATGCGGGCGCGGGTGCGCGCCTCGGCCTCGTCGAGCCCGCCCTCTTCGCCGGCGATCATCAGCGCGCCGACGCGCCGGTAGCCCAGCTCCGCCTCGCCCTCCTCGGCGAGTTGCGCCGCCAGGGCGGGGTAGTCGCGCGCGCCGCCGCTGGCGAGGCGGTACCAGTCGGCATCGCTCACCGCCGAGCGCCAGGGGCAGACGATGCCGGCCCCGGCAGCGGTGGCGCGGCCCTCCAGCATGGGGTCGAGGATGGTCACCTCGGCGCCGCCCGCCGTGAGATGATAGGCCGCGCTGGCGCCCAGCACGCCCGCGCCGACAACGATCACCCGCATTCCGTCCGCTCCTGCCATCCTGTCCGATCAGGCGCGATCCTGCGCCGTGCCGCGCCCGCTGCAAACCCGCTCCGTCGGTGTCCGGCAAGGGGCGGGCCAGAAACCCACGCCGCCGCCCTCTGTTCACCCAGCAACCCTGCACCGGAGCGAGCATGACCCAGCGGAACCTGGACGGCGCGACCGTCGTCATCACCGGCGCCTCCAGCGGCATCGGCCAGGCCACGGCGGAAGCCTTCGCCCGCCGCCGCGCCCGCCTTGTGCTGGCCGCGCGCGACGGCGCGGCCCTGGAGGAAGTCGCAGCAGGCTGCCGGGCCCTGGGCGCCGAGGCCATCGCCGTGCCGACCGACGTGACGGACACCGAGGCCGTGCAGCGCCTGGCCGAGCGGGCGCGGCAGTTCGGCGGCCATGTGGACGTCTGGGTCAGCAATGTCGGCGTGGGCGCCGTTGGCCGCTTCCACGAGACACCAATGGCGGCGCATGAGCAGGTGATCCGCGCCAACCTGATCGGCCACATGAACGACGCCCATGCGGCGGTGCCGATCTTCCTGCGGCAGGGGCGAGGCATCTTCATCAACACCATCTCGCTCGGCGGCTTCGCCGCGGCGCCCTTCGCGGCGGCCTACAGCGCCAGCAAGTTCGGACTGAGGGGCTTCTCCGAGGCGCTGCGTGCCGAACTGGCCGCCGAGCCGGAGATCCATGTCTGCGACGTCTATCCCGCTTTCATCGACACGCCGGGCCTGCTGCACGGCGCCAACTACACCGGCCGCGCCCTTTCGGCGCCGCCGCCGGTCTACGATGCGCGCCGCGTCGCCGAGACGATCCTCGGGCTGGCGCGCCATCCGCGCGACACGGCGGTGGTCGGGCAGGTGGTGCATCTCGTGCGGCTCGGACATGCCCTGGCGCCGAACTGGATCGCCCGCGCCATGGCGCGCTTCATGGAGGCCTATTTCCAGCGCGCCCGGCCGGCGCCGGTGACGGATGGCAACCTCTTCGCGCCGCCGAAGGTGGCCGGCGGCATTGATGGCGGGCTGCGGGCGCCACGCCAGCGAGCGGCAGGGCGCTTCCTGGCGGGGACGGCGCTGGTGGCGGGCGTGGCGGTCGCCATCGCGCTGCTCGACCGGCGGCATTCAGGGGGACTGCGGTTGCGATAGGAGCGGGGGAACAGGGTTCCCCCCACACCCCCCTTTCTTTCTTCAAGTCCTCGGGCGCCGATGGCGCACTCCGCCAGCAAGGCCAGAACTGCAGAAAAAAGAAGAGGGGGCCCGGGGGAGAACTCATTCTCCCCCCGGCATTCTCAGTGCAGGGCGTCCTGCTCGTCGCGCAGGCGCCAGAGGAGGCTGTCCGCTGGCGCCTCCACCATGCCACGCGTCAGTACCGTGCCAGCGGGAACCGAGCGCCGCAGGCGGCAGCCCACCGCCATGTAGTAGGGCAGCGGCGCCTCGGGGCCGGGCGCGGCGGTCGGGCGCAGCAGCGGGTCGATGCCCGGCACGGCGTGGCGGTTGCCTTCGATGCGCAGCGCATGCCCGGCGGGCAGGTCCTGCGTGGCGCGCGCCAGCAGGTCCACGCGCTGGGCGTAGTCCGGACCGAGGACGGAGTGCTTCAGCCGCCCGCCAGCCAGGATGGAGAGGGGCGCCTCGACGCCGAGCAGGTGGGAGGGGTTGTAGATCAGCGCCCGCCGCCGGTCGGCCGAGACGGGGATGCCCTTGCCGGCGAAGAGCGCGCCGGTGCGCGTGTCGGCCAGTTCCACCACGACATAGACGCCGCCGGCGAAGCTGGTCTCGTCCGGCCGGCGCAGCACGTTGAAGACGTCGAGCTTGCCGGGGCCGGAGAGCACGCCGCCGGCCTCGCGCGGGCCGTAGATGTCCGGCAGCTCGACGGTGCGGGCGAGGGGGGCGTGGAAGTCCTCGCGGTCGGGCAGGATGTTGGTCGCGTTGGCCACCAGCGTCATCTCGCAGAAATCCGGCACGGTGCGCAGCGGCAGGCTGGCGAGCAGCTCCGCCCGCGCGGCGACGGTGGCGGCGACATCCTGGCCGAGCTGCCAGTGGCGCATCATGCCCTTGGCCGAGGCGCGGCGCTCCAGCCAGGAGACCTCCTCGGTCGCCGGGTCGATGACGAAGTCGTACTCGCTGCTCTTGCCGGCCGCGACGATCGGCAGGCCGAGCAGCCGCGCCCAGGAGACCAGGCCGACCAGCAACGCCGGCTGGTCGCCATCCACCAGGGTATAGGGCACGCCGGCGGCGGCGGCGCGGCGGGCGAGGGCGGGGCCGACCACGCATTCGGCCTCCTTGCTCACCATGGCGACGCCGATGCCGGCCTTGATGGCGGCGGCGGCATGGGCGGCAGCGGCCTCGGCATGGCCGGTCGCCTCCACCACCATGTCGAGCGGCAGGGCCAGCAGGTCCTCCATCCGCTCGCAAAGGGCAATGGCACCGGCGGCCTGGGCCGACTCCGCCTCGGCGCGGCTGGCGCAGCGGCGATGCGGCACGCCCATCTCGGTCAGCGCCGCCGAGACGCGCGCCAGATCAAGGTCGAAGGCAGCGGTGATGTCGAGGCCGCGCATCCGCCGGGCCTGCGCGATCAGCGAGAGGCCGAACTCGCCGGCACCAAGCAGCGCGGCGGCCACGGGGCGGTCAAGGGCGGGTTGGAACAGGGTCTGGAACTGCATGGCGTCTCTCCCCGGCGCCGTGGAACCGGCGTCCCGTATTCTGCATACAGGATGCAGTATCGCCAGCGGCGTTGCGGTCGTCCAGACCGGGAGAGAGGGTTCAGTAGGCTTCGCGGATGCGCTCCAGCCCAAGGTCATGGTGGCGGCCGATCACCTCCGCCAACGCCTCGCCATCCCGCCGCGCCAGGGCGGTGGCCATTTCCTCGTGCTCGGCCATGGCGGCGGCCCACTTCTCCATCCCCTCATGGCCGATGAAGCGGATGCGCTTCATCTGCGCCTGCAGGATCTCGTGCATCCGCAGCAAAGTGGGATTGTCCGCCAAGGTGACGATGGCGCTGTGGATAGCCTGGTTAATCTTGAAGTAGGGCAGGCGGTCGCCCGCCGCGTAGCGCTCCCGCAATTGCTCGTGCAGCGCCAGCACCTCCGCGATGCCGGCATCGCTTGCCATGAGGCAGGCGCGACGGCCGGCGAGCTGCTCCAGCGCCTTCAGCACCTCCATGCTGTCGGCGATGTCCTTCAGCGAGAAGCTGCGCACCACCGCGCCACGGGTCGGCACCAGCTCCACGAGACCCTCTCCGGCCAGGGTCTTCAGCGCCTCGCGCAAAGGGGTGCGCGAGACGCCGAGCGCCTGGCCCAGCGCCACCTCGTTGATGCGCTGCCCCGGTGCCAGATGTCCTTCCGTCACCATGTCACGCAGCCGCGTCACCACCTGCCCGTGCAAGCTCTGGCGGGGAATGACGAAGTCCTCCATGGGCGCGGCGCCGGCCTGGGGTTCGGTCGAGGCGATGCTGGTCATGGCACCCTGTCTTGTGATCACCTGAAGTATATGGCCTCTCCGAAGGGGGCTGCGAAGCCTCTTGCGGACATTCTGCATACAGTGCACAAAACTCTCAACGCAGACCGGCCTTCCAGGGTCGGCTATCCCGGGAGAGATGCATGCCGGACGCCCCGCTTCCGACCCTTGCCCTGGCCATGGGCGACCCCGCCGGAATCAGCCCTGAGCTCACCGCCCGCGTCCTGGCGGACCCGGATGTGCGGGCCGCTGCCGGGCTGATCGTCATCGGCGACCGCCGCGTGCTGGAGGAGGGCGCCCGTATCGCCGGCGTCGCGCCCGTGCTGCGCACCATCGCCCCTGACGCGCCGCTGCCGCGAGACTTGGCCGAGCCGGTCTTCGTGGATCTCGGCACGCTTGACCCTGCCAGCATCGAGCGCGGCAAGATCAGCGAGGCCGGTGGCCGCTTCGCCGCCGAGAACTTCCGCTACGCCCTGGCGCTGGCCATGCGCGGCCATGTGGACGCCGTCACCTTCACGCCCTTCAACAAGGCGGCGATGCGGCTTCATGTGCCGGACTACGACGACGAGATCTCCTTCACCGCCCGCTTCATCGGCTTCGACGGCGTGGCCAAGGAGTTCAACGTGCTGGAAGGGCTGTGGAACGCCCGCGTCACCTCGCATGTGCCGCTCTCCGGCGTCGCGCCGCTGATCACCCGCGAGGCGATCCTGAACAACCTGCGGCTGACCGAGGCGGCGCTGCGGGACTCCGGCGTGGCCAAGCCGCGCATCGCGGTGGCCGGTCTGAACCCGCATGCCGGCGACGGCGGCAATTTCGGCCGCGAGGAGATCGACATCATCGGCCCGGCGGTCGAGGAGGCCAAGCGCCAGGGCATCGGCTGTGATGGCCCCTATCCCTCGGACACCGTCTTCGTCCGCGCCAAGCGCGGCGACTTCGACGCGGTGCTGACCATGTACCACGACCAGGGGCAGATCGCGATGAAGCTGATCGGCTTCGAGCAGGGCGTGACGCTGCTCGGCGGCTTCCCCTTCCCGATCTGCACGCCGGCCCATGGCACGGCCTATGACATTGCCGGCAAGGGCATCGCCCACCCCGGCGCAGCACGCAACGCGCTGCTGCTGGCCGCCCGGATGGGTGCGGCGCAGCGGCGCCAGCGGCCGGACACGTCCGGCTCGCTGCTGGAGGCGAGGGCCGCCATGGCGGCCTGAACCCTCGCGGGCGCCGCCGGGGCGCCCGTGCAAGGCTCCGCAAGAGGGCTGGCGCAGATCTCCAAGGAGGAACAACGAAAGATGCGGATGACCATCGCGGCGCTCGGTGCCGCCCTTAGCTTCGTCGCCACGCTGCCGGCCGCCGTGGCGGCCGAATGGAAGCCGACCCGCCCGGTCGAGTTCGTCGTCACCTCCGGTGCCGGCGGCGGCACGGATGTCTTCGCCCGCGCAGTGCAGGCGGCGATCGCCAAGCATGACCTGGTGCCGACCTCGGTCGTCGTCACCAACAAGGGCGGCGGCTCGGGCGTCGAGGGCTACATCTACGGTTCCGCCGCCAAGGCCGACCCGCACAAGGTGATCTTCGGCACCAACAATGCCTGGACCCTGCCGATGGTGGTCAAGACCAGCTGGCAGACGGACAACTTCGTCCCCGTCGCCATCATGGCCTTCGACGAGTTCATGCTCTGGGTGAAGGACGATTCGCCCTTCAAGAGCGCCGCCGACTTCGTGGCCGCCGCGAAGGAGAAGCCGGGCACGATCCGCATGGGCGGCAGCCAGACCCACGACACCGATCAGACCCTGACCGTGCTGATCGAGAAGGCGGCCAACATCCAGCTGAAATACATCCCCTACCAGGGCGGCGGCACGGTGGGCACGCAGCTGGCCGGCGGGCATATCGAGGCCAACACCAACAACCCCTCCGAAAGCCTCGGTGGCTGGCGCGGCGGCCAGGTGCGCCCGGTCTGCGTGTTCCGCAAGACGCCGATGTCGGAAAGCCAGAAGGTGGCAGGCGACAAGGGCTGGGGCGACGTGCCCACCTGCGCCAGCCAGGGGCTGAACATCAGCGAGTTCAACATGCCCCGCACGGTCTTCCTGCCGCCCGGCACACCGCCGGAGGCGCAGGCCTACTGGGTGGACGTGTTCCGCCAGGTCAGCGAGACGCCGGAGTGGAAGGACTACATCAGCCGCACCAGCCAGAACGGCGAGTTCATGAGCGGCGACGCCATGGTGAAGCGGATCAAGGCTGAGGAGTCCGATACCCGCAAGATCTTCGAGGAAGCCGGCTGGCTGGTGAAGTGATCTAGGGCAGGGGAGGCCGCGCCGCATGACACGCTATCACCTCGAACTGGTCTTTGCCGCCCTGGTGTTCCTCATGGGCGCCATCGGGGTCTATGGCGCCACCCTGCTGGACACCGGCTGGGGCGCGGATGGGCCGCAGGCGGGGTTCTTCCCCTTCCGCGTCGGGTTGATCCTGATGGCGGCCTCCGCGCTGGTGATGGCGCAGGCCGTCGTCAGCCGCGTGTCGCTGAGGCGCATCCCCATCACCGACCATGAGGGGATGAAGCGCGTCCTGGGCTTCGGCCTCCCGATCATCGTCATGGTGGCGCTGGCCCAGTGGACCGGCCTCTACGTCGCCATGGCGCTCTACCTGCTCTTCACCATCCGCTTCCGTGGCAAGCGCCCCTGGCATGTCGCGCTCGGCGTCGCGCTGGGAGTGTCCATCGCCACCTTCCTGGTCTTCGAGACCTGGTTCCAGGTGCCCCTGCTCAAGGGCCCGCTTGAAATTATGCTGGGCCTGGGCTGAGGAGTCCCCGCCGATGCTTTCCAATATCGACTCGCTGATGCATGGCTTCGGCGTGGCGCTCTCCGGCTACCACATCATGCTGATGATGGGCGGCGTGCTGCTCGGCATCCTGGTGGGCGTGCTGCCGGGCCTCGGCGCGCCCAACGGGGTGACGCTGCTGCTGCCGCTGACCTTCGGCATGGACCCGGTCTCCGCCATCATCCTGCTGACCAGCCTCTACTGGGGCGCCCTGTTCGGCGGCTCCACCACCTCGATCCTGTTCAACATCCCCGGCGAGCCATCCTCCGTCGCCACGACCTTCGACGGCTATCCACTCGCACGGCAGGGCCGCGCAACCGAGGCGCTGACCTGCGCCTTTGTCTCCGCCGGCTTCGGGGCGCTGGTCGGCGTCGTCGTCATCACGCTGCTCTCCACCGCGGTCGCCAACTTCGCGCTGCGCTTCGGGCCGCCGGAATATTTCGCGGTCTATCTTCTGGCCTTCTCCTCCTTCATCGCCTTCGGCGGCGGCGCCCCGCTGAAGACCATCATCTCGCTCTGCCTGGGCTTCGGCCTTGGCATGGTCGGCATCGACACCGTGTCGGGCAGCATGCGCCTGACCTTCGACATCGATCAGCTGGTCAGCGGGATCTCCTTTCTGGTGGTGGTGATCGGGCTGTTCGGCCTGGGCGAGCTGCTGCTGACGATCGAAGATGGGCCGGAGTTCAAGGGGGCCAGCGGCCGCATCGACCCGCGCGAGATGCTCCGCGCCGTGGCACGGATGCCGCGCTACTGGCTGGCCATGCTGCGCGGCAGCGCCGTCGGCATCTGGATGGGCATCACGCCGGGCGGGCCCACCGCCGCCTCCTTCATGTCCTACGGCATCGCCCGACGCGTCTCCAAGAACCGCGCCAATTTCGGCAAGGGCGAGCCGGAGGGCGTGATCGCGCCCGAGACCGCCGACCACTCCGCCGGCACGGCGGCGATGCTGCCGATGCTTTCGCTCGGCATTCCCGGCTCGGCCACCTCGGCGGTGATGCTGGGCGGGCTGATGATCTGGGGGCTGAACCCCGGACCGATGCTGTTCATCGAGCAGCATGACTTCGTCTGGGGCATGATCGCCTCGATGTATCTCGGCAACGTTATCGGCGTCGTGCTGGCGCTGGCCACCGTGCCGCTCTTCGCCGCCATGCTGTCGGTCTCCTTCTCCATCATCGGGCCGATCATCGTCACGGTGTGCATGGTGGGCGCCTATACTGTTGCCAGCTCGCCCTTCGACCTGTGGATCGCGCTGGTCTTCGGCGCCGTCGGCTACGCGATGAAGAAGCTCGACTACCCGCTGGCGCCGTTGATCCTGGCCATGGTGATCGGCGATAAGGCGGAGGATGCCTTCCGCCAGTCCATGCTCTCCTCCGACGGCTCGCTCGGCATCTTCTGGTCGAACTGGCTGGTGGGCGGAATCACCACCCTGGCCATCCTGTTCCTGCTCTGGCCGTTGGTGACGCTGCTGCGGCGGCCTGCGCAGACGACGGACCCGGATGCGGTGACGCATGAGCCCTGAGGGCGGCAGAAGGTTGGGGGAAGGAGTTCCCCCAAACCCCCATCTTTCTTCTGCCAGTTTCAGCACCCGCTGACCGGCGGTTCCGCAAACTCGAAGAAAGAAGATGCGGGTCTGGAGGAATTCCTTCCCCCAGACTTTTTCCTTATGCCGCCGGTGCCAGCCGGATCATGCACCAGGAGGCGGGCGGCAGCGAAACCTGCAGATGCCCCGGGCCGCAATCGATGCCTCGCAGCGGTTCCGGTGCCACCCGGTCGGGCTGCGCCTTGCTGTTGATCGCCTTCAGGTCGTCGTGCCGGAGCTGCGTTGCCTGCTCCACCGCAAGCGTGCCGAAGCTGCGTAGCTCGGCCTCGAAGGACAGCGATTCCCGCAGGTGGCGGTTCAGCGCGAACAGCGTGAGATGGCCGCTGTTCGGGTCGTGTACCGCCGCGAGCTTCAGGTAAGGCACCGCCGGCAGCGGAAAGGAGAGCTCCTGCGGCCCGCGCGGATCGTAGTACTCGGTGGCGTAGGTCGGCGAGTCCACGACGCCGCGCAACACGCGGCCGCGGCCGAAATTGCTCATCTGCGCGAAGGGATGGAAGATGGTCTGCCGCCAGGCGGAGCCGCCTGTCTCCGTCATGATCGGCGCGATGACGTTGACGAGTTGCGCGAGGCAGGCGCTCTTCACGCGGTCGGCATGGTTCAGCAGGGAGATGCAGGCGCCGCCGAAGGCCAGCGCATCCTCCATGTTGTAGATCTCTTCCAGGATCGGCGGTGCCACCGGCCAGCCCGGAATGGTCCGGCCCTCGCGCTTGCCGCGCGTGCGGTACCAGACGTTCCACTCGTCAAAGCTCAGCATCAGCCGCTTGGATGAACGCCGCTTCGCCGCCACGGCGTCGGCGATGGCGACGACCTCCTCGATGAAGCTGTCCATCAGGTCGGCCGAGGCGAGGAAGGCCTCCGGGTCATCCTTGTAGTTGTTCAGGTAGGTGTGGAGCGAGATGAACTCCACATGGTCGAAGGTGTGCTCCAGCACCTCCTCCTCCCAGGCGCCGAAGGTCGGCATGTTGCGGGCCGAGGAGCCGCAGGCGGCGAGCGTCAGCGTCGGGTCCACCCAGCGCATCATCTTCGCCGCCTCGGTGGCGACGCGGCCATACTCGGTGGCCGTTTTGGTCTCCATCTGCCAGGGGCCGTCCATCTCGTTGCCCAGGCACCAGAACTTCACGTCGTGCGGCTGCTCCCAGCCGTGCTGCTTGCGCAGGTCGGAGAGGGCGGTGCCGCCGGGGTGGTTGCAATACTCGACATAGCGCCGTGCCGCGTCGGCGCCGCGCGTGCCGAGATTGACCGCCAGCATCGGCTCGATGCCGGTGTGGCGGCACCAGTCGATGAACTCGTTGGTGCCGAAGAGATTGGGCTCCGTGCTCATCCAGGCGAGGTCGAGCCGGCGCGGCCGCTGCTCGACAGGGCCGACGCCGTCCTCCCAGTCATAGCCGGAGACGAAGTTGCCGCCGGGATAGCGCATGGTGGTCGGCGCCAGTTCCTTGATCAGGTCCAGCACGTCCCGGCGGAAGCCCTTCTCGTTCGCCGTCGGGTGCCCGGGCTCGTAGATGCCGCCATAGACGCAACGGCCGAGATGCTCGATGAAGGCGCCGAACAGGCGCCGATCGGTGTCGCCGATCACGAAGTCTCGGTCGAACAGGGCTTTGGCTTTCAAGGGACGTCTCCGCTTCTTGCTGCCAGGCTCGCGCCGGCGGAAGTCCATGGCCGCGCAGGATCGTTCGGCTCACTGGCGTCCCCGGGAGGATCGATGGAGAGCACGGAGTCCCTGAGCAGGATGGAATAGGGGTTTTGCGGCGCCATCAGCACGCGCCGCGCATCGCCGGCCTCCACCACCTCGCCGCGCTGCATGATGATGATGCGGTCGCTGATGTAGTAGGCGGTGGCGAGGTCGTGCGTGATGTAGATGATCGAGACGCCCAGCTCGTCGCGCAGCCGGCGGAACAGGTTCACCACCGTCATGCGCAGCGAGGCGTCGATCATCGAGACCGGCTCGTCGGCGACCAGCAGCGCTGGGCCGGGGATCAGCGCGCGGGCGATGGCGACGCGCTGCAACTGGCCGCCGGAGAGCTCGTGCGGGAAGCGGCCGCGGATCTCGGCCAGGGAGAGGCCAACCTTGTGCAGCGCCTCATCCGCCTTCGCCTCCTGCGCCGCGCGACCCTTCGCCTCGGTGAAGTGGTGGGCCGTGGCGTAGAGATAGCGGTCCACCCGCTTCAGCGGATTGAAGGCCTCGAAGGGGTTCTGGAAGACCGGCTGCACCGCCTGCATGAAGGCGCGGCGGTCGGCGCTGCGGCGGATGGTGGCGAGATCGCGCCCGCGGAACAGGATCTGCCCCTCGCTGGGTGCCGTGGCGTTCAGGACCATCCGTGCCAGGGTGGACTTGCCGCTGCCGGATTCCCCGATGATGGCGAAGACCTCCGGGCGCCCGGCCTCCAGCGTGAAGCTGACATCGTGCACCGCGCGGGTGTGCTGCCGCAGCCAACCGCCGCCATAGCTCTTGCCGATGCCGCGCAACTCCAGGAGGGGCAGGCTCATGACGCGAGCTCCTGGCGCACGGCGTGGCAGGCGACGCGATGGCCCGGCCGCAACTCCTCCATCGGCGGCACCTCGCTCCGGCAGATGTCCATGGCGAGGGGGCAGCGGGGATGGAAGCGGCAGCCGGGCGGCGGGCTCGCCAAGCTGGGCGGCTTGCCACCCAGGCCAGCCTTGGGCGCGTCGTCCCCGATGCGCGGCAGGCTGGCGATCAGGTGCCGCGTATAGGGGTGCAGCGGCTGGCGCAGCAGCGCGCGGGTCGGCGCCTCCTCAACGAGCCGGCCGGCATACATGATGCCGAGCCGGTCGGTCAGGTTGGCATGCACCGCCATGTCATGCGTGACGAAGAGGACCGAGGAGCCTATCTCCCGCTGGATACCGCGGATCATCGCCAGCACGTTCTTCTGCACGACGACGTCGAGCGCGGTGGTCGGTTCGTCGGCGATGATGAAGCTGGGCCGGCAGACGGTGGCCAGCGCGATCGTCACCCGCTGCCGCATGCCGCCCGAAAGCTCGTGCGGATAGCTGTCGAGCACGCGGGGCTCCAGGTTCAGCCGCGCCAGATGCGCCTCCACCGCCTGCAGGAAGGCGGGCATGGCCAGGTCCATATGGCTGAAGGCGAAGTCCACGAAGGAATGCCGGATGCGCCGCACCGGGTTCAGCACGTTCATCGAGCCCTGCATGATGTAGGACAGATTCCGCCACCGGATGGCGGACAAAGCACGTGCATCGAGCTTGTAGATATCGGTGGGGCCGTTGCCGAAGTCGAAGCGGACGCTGCCGCCCACCACGTTCAGGGGCGGCCGGATGGCGCGGGCGATGGTCTTGATCAGGCTGCTCTTGCCTGAGCTGGATTCGCCGGCGATGCCGTAGATCTCGTTGCGGCCGACCCGCAGCGTGATGCCGTCCACCGCGCGCACCTCGCGCGTCACGCCGAAGAAGCGCATCTGGTAGTAGGCGCGCAGGTCCTCCACCGCGAGGATGGGAGCCGGCACGGAGGCCACAGGGCGAGGCGGCGCGAGCATCACGGTGTCCTCCCTCATCCGGCGCCTCCCGTGCGCGCCAGGCGGCTGCGCGGGTCGATGTACTCGTTCATCGAGACGGCGAGCAGGAACAGGCCAACAAAGAGGCAGACCACCAGCGCCACCGGGAAGGCCACCCACCACCAGATGCCCGAGACCAGTGCGGCATGCTGGTTCGCCCAGTAGATCATGCCACCGATGGTCGGCGTGTTGATGTCGGTGAAGCCGAGCACGGAGAGCGTCACCTCCAGCCCGATCGACCAGTTCATGTTGTTCATGGTGGTGGAGAAGACGATCGGCAGCACGTAGGGCAGGTGCTCGCGCAGCACGACCTCGGGCGGGCGCATGCCGGAGAACACCGCCTGGTGCGTGAACTCGCGCGTGCGCAGGCTCATCGCCATCGAGCGGATCAGGCGCGCGTCATAGGACCAGCCGAGGCAGGCGGTGATCACCGCCAGCATGGTCCAGGACATGTTGTCGCGCATGACGAAGTAGAACAGCACCAGGATCGGGAAGAGCGGGATGATGATGAAGGTGTCGTTGATCGACATCAGCACCCGGTCCACCGTGCCGCCGAGATAGCCGGCGAGCAGCCCCACGGCGAGCGAGATGATGCGGCTGAGCACGGCGACGGTGATGCCGAAGAGCAGCGTGTTCCGCATGGCCAGGGTGAGCTGCCAGAATACGTCCTGTCCGCGCGAAGTGGTGCCGAGGAGGAACTCGGTGGAAGGCGGCATGTCCGGCGGCACGACATAGACGTCGAGCGGCGGATAGGGCGAGAAGGCGGAGAGCGCCGCCATGCCCGCCACCAGCAGCAGCAGGAGGCAGCCCAGGCCGAAGCCGACATTGTAGCGCAGCAGGTCCCGCAGGATTCGCAGCATGGCTCAGCGCTCCCGCACGCGAGGGTCGAGCAGGGGATAGGCGAGGTCCACCAGAAGTACGGCGGCGGAGACCGCGATGATGGAGACGGAGGTGACGCCGATCACCAGGCTGTAGTCGCCCGCATGCACGGCCGAGATCAGCAGCGTGCCGAGTCCGGGATAGCCGAAGACCTGCTCGGTGATGATGGCGCCGTTGAAGATGGCGCCGAGCGACATGGCCAGCCCCGTCACCTGCGGCGTGATGGCGTTGCGCATGACGTAGGAGCGCATGATGCGCGAGCGCTTCACCCCGGCCAGTTCGGCATAGACCGTGTAGTCCTCGGTGACGGTGTTGGAGACCAGCGCCCGCATGCCCATGAACCAGGTGCCGATGCCGACCAGGATCAGCGACATGGCCGGCAGGATGGCATGCTTCAGCACGCTCAGGATGAAGGGCAGGCTGAGGCTGCGCTCCACGCCCGGGTCATGCGCGCCGGTGATCGGCAGGATCGGCCAGACGAAGCCGAAGACGATCAGCAGCACGAAGGCGATGATGTAGTAGGGGATGGGATGCAGGCCCATGGCGATGACGCCCGCCGCCTTCAGCGTGCGGCTGTTCCGGTAGTATCCGGCCAGCCCGCCCAGCAGGTTGCCGATCGCCCAGGCGAGCAGGGTGGCGACTGTCAGCAGCCCGGCGGTCCAGGGCACGGCGCGCGCGATCAGCGTGGAGACCGGCGTCGGGAAGGCGGAGAGCGAGGGGCCGAAATCGGCCAGCAGGATGCGCTTCCAGAAGGTGAGGTACTGGTCGAGCGCATTGCCGCCGACGCCATACAGTTCCCGCAGGGACTGGCGCATCGTCTCGATCGCCGCCGGGCTGGTCTGGCCGAAGGATGTGGCGGCCGAGATGGTCTGCTCCACCGGGTCGATCGGCGTGGCATGGGTGATGAAGTAGGTGACGTTGATGCCGATGAAGACGACGAGCACGAACTGCGCCAGCCGCTTCAGCAGATAGGAACCGTAGGTCGTCATGCCGGGCGTCCCTGTCCGATCCGGGGAGGCGCACGGCGCGGGCGCGCCGTGCGGGCGACCGCTCAGGCCTGGCGCGGCTTGATCCGCACCATCATGTAGCGGGAGTTCGACCAGTTCGGCACCGGGTTGGCATAGGGCTCCTCCGAAGTGGGGAAGCCGGTCCAGTAGGTCTCGTCCATCGCGGTGAAGACGTTGTAGGCCACCAGCGGGATGGTCGGCATTTCCTGCACGGCGAGCTTCACATAGTCGCGGCCCAGCTCGACGGTGCGCGGGTCCTCGAATCCGACCTGGCGGACCTTCTCGATGATCGCGTCCAGCTCCTTGTTCGCCCAGCGCTGGTAGTTGCGCGGCGGCTGCGGCTTGCCCGGCGGGGAGACGTATTGCGAATGCCAGCTGTCGAGGAAATAGGAAAGGTCGGGATGGCCGCCATAGGTCTCGACGCTCCAGAACACCATGGCCTCGTAGTCGCCGGCGTTGCGGCGGTCCACCAGGGCGCTCTGGGCGACTTCCGTGCGCGCATCGATGCCGAACTGGCGCCAGTTCTGCACGATCATGGTGCCCGCGCGCGTCATCACCGGCCGGGCCTCGCCCTCCACCAGCAGGCGGATGGTGAAGGGCTGGCCGTCCGGCGTCTGCCAGTTGTTGCCCTGCTTGCGGAAGCCGACGCTCTCCAGCAGCTCCTGCGCCGCCTGCGGATCGGCCTTCCACCAGCCCATGCCGAAGGATTTCGCGACTTCCGCCGGGTCGGTCGGCACGTCGTCGTTGGAGCGCCGGACCATGTCGGCGATCTGCTTGCCGAGCGTGGCGTCATAGGGGCGGACCTTGCGCTTGCCGGTGTCCAGCTCGAAAGCGGTGAGCCATTCCTGCAGCGGCTCGTGATAATCCTTCGGATGCGTCCCTGTCGGCGGCACGCCGATGGCGGAGATGGTGGCGGCGCCGCGGTAGGAAGCCATGGCCACGGCGCGGATGTCGATCAGCAGCGCCAGCGCCCAGCGCACGCGGCGGTCCTGGAACAGCGGGTTCTGGTTGTTGAGCAGCACCGCTGGCAGCGTCGGGTCGGGATGTGCGTAGGGGAAGCGCGGGAACCAGGAATGCGAGACCTTCGACTGCCGGGCGATGGTGAACATCCCCTCCGGCGCCACGTCATGGATGACGTCCAGGTCGTGGTTGAGCTGGGCGATGACGCGCTTGTCCGGCGGGCCGGGATCGACGTAGCTGACATAGCGCGGGCCGGGCTGGCCGAAGAGGCCGAGCGTGGTGCGCTGCCAGTCCTCGCGCCGTTCCCAGGTGAAACGGCGGCCGTCCGGATCGTAGCTGTGCAGCACATAGGCGCCGAGGCTGACGGGCTTGTTGAAGTCGAACCGCATCGGGTCCGGCTGCTTCTCGAAGACATGCTTCGGCATCATCCAGATGCCGTTGAAGCGCACGGTGAAGAGCGAGTGGAAGCGCGAGTTCGCTGTCTTGAGCTTGAAATGCGCGGTGTACCGGTCGGGCGCCGTCACCTCGGCGACGTTCAGCGCCAGCAACGCGCCCCAGCGCATCGCCGTGTGCTTCATCTGGGTCTCGACCGTGTAGACGAGGTCGTCCGCGGTGAACTCAGTGCCGTCGCTCCAGAAGATGCCCTGCCGCAGCTTCACCGTCATCTCGTTGAAGCCGTCGTCGTAGATCGGCTTCTCGGCGGCGAGCGCGTTGTACCAGGGGCCTTCCAGCCCCTGCTCGGGGTCCATGAACCACAGCGTGTCCAGGGCGAGCTGGTGCAGGCCGGTGTACTGGCCGCCGGCATTGATGGTCCAGATGTTGAACCAGCCGGGGTTGCGGATGGTGCCTTCCGGGTTCTCCAGGATCAGCGTCTCGCGCCGTGCGGGGCTGGCGGCGGGCGCCTGCGCCAGGACGGGGGCGGCCGCGAGGGCAAGCGGCGTCGCAAGCAAGGCTCTGCGTGAGATCTCCATCGGACGTCTCCTTCCGGCCCCTCTGCGGGGGGGCTTTGATGGGGACGCTAGGAGTCGTTCCGCGGCCAGGTCAACGAAAAAGGCGGTACATATCCGAATTTCGGATATGAACATGCGCGACTTAATGCCGCAGATGCATTCGCATCATGATGTCCTGGTCGTGGTTGCCGAAGTGACGGCCGAAGATGTTCACGCCGCCCGGGTGGCGCGCGCCCTCCTCGATCCCGATGCGGAGCCGGATCGAGTGATGGCTCTGCAGGTCGAGCTGCGCCAGGTTGACCGAGGAAAGCTTGAGCCCGTCGAGATAGGTGCCGCGCTCGGTGATGCGCCAGTTGGTGAGCTTTCCGTATTGCGAGCCCTCAAGCTTCCACCAGCGCGGCGTGTAGGTGCCGCGCTTGTCGCCGTAGTCGCCAGGGGATGTCCAGGTGCCGATCTTCACGCCGTTTACCCAGAGGCTGATGTCGGAAGGCCAGTTGGCGTTCGTTCCCGGCACTTCGGAGGACATCTCCAGGCTGAATTCCAGCGCCTCGATCTGCGCCTTCATCAGCTTGGCGTTGTTGGGGAACTTGTATTCGACATAGCCGCGCGAGAACCAGATCAGCATGGCCTGCATGCGCGCGGGATCGAGGAAGAAGTCCGGCACGTCGAGCAGCCCGATCACGCCTTCCTCGGAGCAGAGCCCGCAGGGCGCGCTGACGCTGCAACTCGTGTAGAGGCCGAGCGGCATGGCGACCTCGATGAGGTCCTGCCGCCGCTCGACGGGCGGCCGCGCAAGGCGGATCACGATCTCGTCGAAAGGGGTGCTGCAGATTTTCTGCTGTCCCTTGCTGGCCTTCACCGTCTCGGTGCGCAGCAGGGCGCTCTTCTCCAGGATCTGCACGTTGGTGGCGACGGTAGACTGCGGCAGGCCGAGCGCCTTGCCGATGTCGTTGACGTTCAGCGGCCCGCGTTCGCGCAGCAGGCGCAGGATGTGCAGGCGGACGGGGGAGGCGAGGCTGCGGACGGCCTCCCCGTTCTCCTCGGCCACGACCATGACGAAGCTTCGGTTTGCAAGGCTGCTCATCCGCCGCACTGTGTCAGGCGACGCCAAGCATATCCAGATCTTTGATAGGCTCGGGCGCCCTGCCTGTCACGAACGCGCAACAAAGGGTGGAAGCCGCCTGACTCGCCAGCCGGTTTTCCCGGTTGTCCACCGGCTTTCCCACAGGCCTGTCCACCCCAATTGGGGATAAGATGCGAGCCTGGGCCGCATCTTCCCCTGTCGGCAGTGGCACGGAATGCGAGTGGCGGCAGCGCCCCCTGGCGCCTGCCCCTATTGCGCGAGCGCCTGCCGCAGGTCGCTGACCGTGTTGCGCAAGGCCGCGGTTTTCGCCGCCACTTCCGGGCGCAACAGGAAGCCGCGCAGCTGGGTATGGGTTTCCGCCGAGGCTGCGTCGCCGCCGCCTTCCACAAGGTGCAGGGCATCGGCCAGGAAGCCCTGCATCGCCTCGGGGGAGGGGGTGGCGCCCTTGGCGCCCGCCTCGTCGATCCGCAGCATCAGGTTGCTGAAGCCGCGCAGCCAGGCGAAGGCGGGGTCGTGCATCACCGCCTGCAGCAGGGCGTAGGGGTTGCTGGCCAGCGGGCTGCCGGCGGCCTGGGCGTTCAGCAGGGCGCGGTGCAGGTCGGCCAGGGCGGCGCTCAGGCGGCGGTGCGGGGCCGGGGCGGGGCGGGCGGGGCTTGCGGGCATCGGAAAGACCTTGTCATGAGGGAGGGCGGGTCTGCGGGAGGCCTAGCCGGACCGGCGCCGCGAGGCGAGCCGCAGCGGGCGCTAGGTGGCCAGTTCGCAGAGCTGCCGGACCGCCTCCGGACGTCCCAGGATCACCGGGCGGCGCCACTGTCCGGGGTCGCCCTCCGGTGCCTCGGCGGCGAAGCCCTGAAAAGGTGCCCAGCCCTCCGGCCCCAGGGTGCGGATCTCGCCGCCGGTGGCGCGGACCAGCGCGAAGCCGCCGGCCACGTCCCAGGCATTCGGCCGCTCGAAGCGGGCCACATCCATCACGCCAGCGGCGATGAAGGCGCATTCGATGGCGGCCGAGCCGGTCCGCCGCGGCTCCCAGGCTTCCGGCGAGCGCGGCGAGGCATCCACGAAGCCGCCCAGCCGCCGCCGCACCGCGGGATTGAACAGCGGCTGCACCGGCTCCTCCTCGAAGAACAGCCCGCCGCCGCGCACCGCGTGATAGACGCCGGCGCGCAGCGCGTGGCTGGCGGCGCACCAGACCGCGCCCGCGACCGGCTCGCCGTCCAGCAGCACGCCCACCGAGCCCGCATAGAGCGGGAAGCCGTTGATGTAGTTGGCAGTGCCATCCACCGGGTCCACCGCCCAGAGAAAGCGGCTGCCGCGCGCCGGGCGCTCGCCCGATTCCTCGCCCAGCACGTCATGCCCGGGGAAATGCTCGGCCAGCCGGGCGCGGATCATGGTCTCCACCGCCTGGTCCACCTCCGAGACGGGGTCCTTCAGGCTCTCTCCGCCCTGGCCGCCGGGCTTGTAGCGGACTTCCGGCGTGCGGCGGAGCCCGGCGGCCATCTCCCGGCCCGCCAGCCGGGCGAGGTCGAGCGCCATTGCTCCGATCCGCTCCAGGGTGTCCTGCGGCAGCGCGTCCCTCATGGCGAACTCCTTTCTGCAACCTCTGCGGCAGGCGGAACCAAGACCTGCAGCGCCTCCGCCTCCACCGCCATGGTCACGGTGAAGGGCTGCTCCCACGGCAGGCTCTCGTCATCGAGACGGATCGGGCCGTGCGGCCAATCCAGGGTGATCCGTTGGCCACGCCAGATCTCGACCGGCGGCGGCCCGGCCTCCGGGGTGTTGAGCCAGGCCAGCATGGCCTCGCGCCGCGCAGGCGGCAGGCTAACAACGTCCAGCCAGCCGTCACCCGGCGCCGCTTCTGGTGCCAGCGGCAGGTTGGGGCCGAACAGGCCGATGTTCATGACCTCCAGGAACAGTGTCTCCACCTCCCGGCCCGTGCCGTCGATGGCCATGGAGGCGCGCAGCGGCTTGGCGGCCGAGAGGATGGCGCGGAAAGCGGCACGGCCAGCCTCGACGCCCTTCAGCCCCTTTTCGTCGGCCCGTTCGACCGCGCGAGCGAAGGCGCCGAAGCCCGCCGCCTCGACGAAGCGGCGGCGCCCCCAAGGGGCTTCGGTGGATGCCAGGTTCAGGGGGCGCCGCAGGGCGGTGCGCCAGCCGGCGGCGAAGGCTTCCGGCGTCTCCCAGCTGCCGAGGGCGCGGGCGAGATTGTTCGCTGTCCCCAGCGGCAGGATCGCCAGAGGCAGCTGACGGGCCCGCAGATTGGTCACGACCCTGCCCACGGTGCCGTCGCCGCCGGCAATGATCAGCAGCCCGCGCGCGGTTTCCAGCGCCTCGTGAAATCGGTCGCCCTTGGCGCTGCAGAAATGTGCCGCCAGCCCGGCGCTCCGCAGCAGCGTGAGCAGCGCCTCTGGCGAATGCTCTTCATCTCCGGCGGAGGGATTGTGGAACAGTGTGGCTTCCATGCCGGCATGAACACCGGTCTGCGCCAAGCGTTCCCGGAATGCGGTCGCCGCATGGCACGCGGAGGAGTGGTTAAGAAACGCTTAATTGCATGGCCATACCATTGCGGCCGTAACTAACCTGAAATGGCATCCGGCCGTGGAACAAGACGTCTATCGCGAACCTTCTGCTGAATTCAGTGCCGCACTCGCCGCCGCGGCAGCCCGTAACACGCCGGAGGCCATCGAGCATGTCGCTTGCTGGATTGCCGATCATGCCAGGCTGGCGATCGAGGGCAGCGTGGAGCTGCTGCCCGGCGACCTGGCGCTGACAGCCGGGGTCCTGCTGGCAATCGCGCAGGAGATGCGCCATTCGCATGTGGCGCCGCTGCGGCTGGTGGCCGCGCGCTGATCATACCCGAAAGGCCGGGGAAGCGACTTCCCTGGCCAGCTTCCGCCCGCGATCCGGGTCAAGGGGCAGGGCCGTCAGGCGCCGCCCCAGTTCATCATCAGCCCACCATCCATCACCCAGGTCTGGCCGGTGACGTAGTCGCCCGTGTCGGCGGCGAGGAACAGCGCCAGCTGCGCGATTTCCTCAGGCTGGCCGGCGCGGTGCCAGGGGATCGCGGCGAAGGAGGATTCGCGCTCCTTCGGGTCGTCGATGCGCTTCTGCGTCATCGGCGTCTGGATCATGCCGGGCGCGACGTTGTTGACGTTGATCTTATCCTCCGCCAGTTCCCGCGCCAGGCTTCGGGCCAGCGAGCCGACCGCGGCCTTCGCCATGCCATAGGGCGCGCTGTCCGGCGTCGGCAGGTACTGCGCCACCGAGCTGATGTTGACGATACGCCCGCCGCCGCCATGCCGGCGGCGCAACCGGATGAAGGCGCGGCAGCAGAACAGCGGTCCCTTCATGTCGGTGCGGATCACCTGCTCGAACATCTCGTCGTCCATCTCCGCCACGGGCATGCCGCTCATGCCCATGCCGGCATTGTTCACCAGCACATCCACCGGGCCGAGCTCGGCCGCCGCCTTGAACAGCGCCTCCACCGAGGCGGGGTCCCCCACATCGCACTGCGCCACGGCCACGCGGCGGCCCGCCGCGCGCACGCGACGCGCCGTCTCTTCGGCGCCCTCGCGGTCGCGATGATAGCTGACGCAGACATCGGCGCCTTCCTGCGCGAACAGCTCAGCTGTCGCCCGCCCAATGCCGGAATCCGCGCCAGTGATGATGGCGATCCTGCCTTGCAGCTTCATGCGATTCTCCTGCCTGTGCGGGGATCAACCGGCAGGTGGCGCGGCGGTCACGCCGCCGCGGGTCACATCCACCGGCGCAAGCGCAGGACGCGATAGCCTAGCGGCACTCCCAGTCGCTCTCGTCCTCCCGGCTGGGCAGTTCGGTCACCGCTTCCGAGACGACCTCCGAGAGCAGCCGGTCGGGCGTGGTGCCCCGCTCACTCGCACGGCGCTCGATCTCCTCGGCAAGGCTCTCCGGTAGCTCGATCCTCATCTCTGTCATCGTGGTTGTCCTGATCCCCGGTTGCACCGGGAGGAGAACGCACGGCGTGCCGGACGGATGCGTGCCACCCCCCCCAATGGGGCGCCGCACACGCCCTTCCCCCTCACCTCGCCATCAGGCGCGGACGGTAGGCGGCGGCCCCCAGCAACCCGGTATGCGGCCGCAGCACCTGCACGACCGGGATCGCCTCCAGCAGGCCGGCGAAGCGCCCCTTGGCATGGAAGGCTGTCAGCAGGGCCTCCCGGTCCAGCAGCGGCCCCAGGTTCCTGGACAGCCCGCCCGCGATATAGACCCCGCCTTCCGCGAGCAGCGTCAGCGCCAGGTTGCCCGCAGTAGCGCCGAGGATGGAGGAGAACATCCGCACCGCCTCGGCGCAGGTGGGGCAGCCGCCCGACGCCGCCAGCCGTGACACATCCGCGGGGTTCTCCAGCGGTGCCAGGGCGCCGCGGATCTCGCCTAGGCTGCGGGCGATCTGCAGGAGGCCGGGGCCGGAGAGCAGCCGCTCGGTGGAGACATGCCCGCCATAGAGGGGGCGCATCCGCTGCAGGATCTCGGCCTGCAGCGCATCCTGCGGCGCGAAGGATGCATGGCCGCCCTCGCTGGGCAGGATGTGGGGCACGCCACCCTCGTGCAGCACGAAGGCGACGCCCAGCCCGGTGCCCGGGCCCAGCACCACCCGCGGCGCGCCCTTGCGCGGCTGGCCGGGCTTGAGCACCCGCAGGTCCTCCGCCGTCATCAGGCTGATGGAGGCCGCCTGGGCGACGAAGTCGTTGATCACCGTCAGCCGCGCCAGGCCCAGTTCCCGCTCCGCCTCCCGCACGGAGAAGTGCCAGTTATTGTTGGTGAAGGTGACGGCATCGCCGCGCACCGGCGTGGCGACGGCGAAGACCGCCTCCTCCGCATGGCGGCCGCCCAGATAGGCGCGGGCGGCTGCGACCACGCCGGGATAGTCGGTCACCGCCAGCTTGCGTTCCTCCTGCGGCGGGCCGCCATTCTCGCTCAGCGCGAAGCGGGCATTGGTGCCGCCGAGATCCGCCAGGAGCCGCCGGGTCACGGCAGCGCCCCGGCCATCTGCGGCACCGAGGTGATGCGGGCGCGCAGCGCGCCCACCTCCGCCCGGCCAGGATGCGCCGTGCCGGGATTTGAGACCGCCGCCGCGCCGGCCGCGACACCCCAGGCGAAGGCATCGGTGGGCGCGTCGCCGCGCGCCAGGGCGAGCGTCATGGCGGCGAGGAAACTGTCTCCCGCGCCCACCGCGCCGCGCACCACCACGTCCAGCGCCGGGAGGCGCAGCGTGCCGTCCGCCGTGGCCAGCAGGGCGCCGTCACCGCCCAGCGTCACCGCCACCATCCGCGCGCCGCCGGCGCGGACCAGTTCCATCGCCGCCGCTTCCTGCGCTGCCGGCTCGCGCAGCGAGCGGCCCATCAGCGCCTCGAACTCGCCGAGGCTCGGCTTCACCAGCTCCAGCCCGCCCTGCTGCAAGGCCCGTTTCAGCGCCTCGCCGGAAGTGTCGAGCACGCAGCGCAGCCCCTGCCGCGAGGCCTGCGCTGCCAGCCGGGCGTAGAAGTCGGCCGGCACGCCGGGCGGCAGGCTGCCGCTGGCCACCAGCCAGCCCTCGCGCAGATCGGCGGCGGCGGCGAGGGCGGCCTCCCATTCGGGCCCGGAGACGGTCGGCCCCTCGGCGACGAAGCGGTATTCCAGCCCTGTCTTGCGCTCCAGCACCGTGTGGCTGATGCGGGTGCGCCCGGCGATCGGAATGGTGCGGTGGGGCACGCCGCCTTCCTCCAGCAGCTCCTCCAGGAACCGCCCGGTGACGCCGCCGGCCAGGATGATGGCCAGCGTCTCGCCGCCCAGTTCCCGAACCACCCGCGCCACGTTGACGCCCCCGCCGCCAGGGTCCTGCCGTTCCCCCTGGGTGCGGATCTTGCGCATGGGATGCACCGTCTCCGCCTCGCTGGCGAGGTCGATGGTGGGGTTCAAGGTCAGGGTCGCTACGGATGAGGACATCGTGCCGGCACTCCTTGCTGACCCCGACATATGGCGTAGGGCCGGGGATGTGTCATGCCATGAGGCGGCCGAAGCGCGACGAGTTGCCTCACCGCCGCGTCACCGCATCTTTACGCAGCGCTGGCCGCGCCCCGATATTGATGCGGTTCTGGTCAGGTCGAGAGGAAGGATCTTTGCGCACCCCGTCATGCCCGCCCGTCCTCTTCCTGTCCGGTGCCTGCCGGCGTCGCGGAGGCATCGGGCCATGCGCGTGACGATGCATACGCGGCGCTTCGCGGGTGTGCTCCAGCCCTGGACCGACATCTGGTCCCGCTCGGGCTGGCGGGTGCAGACGCATTGCAAGACTGGCCTGGGCCGGGCCGTGGACCCCTTCGGCGGCATTGCCATGACCGGGCCAGCGGAGGCCTGCGTGGCGCATGCGGCGCGCCTCGCGCGGTCGGCCCGTTGTCGCCGGGCGGCGGTGGTGCTGCACGGGCTGGGCCATCATCCCGGCGGGATGGCACGGATGGCGGTGGCGCTGGCGGATACCGGCTGGGCGGTGGCGAATATCGGCTATGCCAGTCTGCGGCAGCCGCTGGAGCACCATGCCCGCGCCGCCAGCCGCGTCGCCGCCGCGCTGGCGGAGGATGGCGCCGCCGAGGTGGCCTTCGTCGGCCACAGCCTGGGCGGGCTGGTGGCACGGGCCGCCATGGCGCGGGCGGCGGAGGATGGCTGGCGCCCAGGCCGGCTGGTGCTGATCGGCTCACCGGCGCGGGGTGCCAGCATCGCGGCGGTCGCCGCGCAGGTTGCCGCCTACCGGGCGCTGACCGGAAGCTGCGGCCAGACGGTGACACCGGCCGGCGCTGCCTCGGTGCCGGTGCCGGACTGCCGGGGCATTGCGGTGATCGCCGGCGGGACGGGCAGGCGTGGCTTCAACCCGCTGCTGCCAGGCGACAACGACGGCATCGTCACGGTCGAGGAAACCCGCCTTCCCGGTTGGGAGGATGCCTTCACTCGCGTGCGCGCCCTGCACACGCCGCTGGCCGCCAGCCCGGGCGCCGTCATCTCGGCGATGAGCTTTCTGGAAAGCGGACGGATGGCGGCCTGAGCATCGAAGGCCGGGGGGATTCATTCTCCCCAGCTTCCGCAGCCTGCCGGATTGCGGACCAGGCCCGATCTTGTCCCTGCAAGCCTCGGGGCGCCGGACAGAGGCGCTCTTGCCTGGCCAGGGACGAGGTTCACGCCGGACTGTCCGATGCGCCGCGTTACCGCCGCCAAGCCCGCCCTCGGCATGAAGGCTTCGGGATTGTGAGCCCCGTACGCGCTCGGGCCGCCGAAACCGCGAAGCGTGGCCATCGGGAAAGCGAACGCAAGGCCGAAGCGCTCCGGAGGTAGGCAGCATGTTCAAACGGTGGATGAAATCGCGCCAGAGATTGCGCCTCCGTGCCGACGAAGTGAGGGGCCCCAGGCTGTGGGCACCCGATCCGGCACAAATATCCACAGAATCCACAGCTTGTGGGAGCAAGCTGGGGAAAAGTCGAACCGAACCTGGGGATAAATGGGAACAGCGACGCCTTAGGACGCCTTAGGAAGAGGCGAGCATGGCCCTGACCCGTGCCATGACCGTATCGAGGCGGAAAGGCTTCGTCAGGAGCTGGGTGTTGGGCTCCATGATGCCAGGGCCAAGGGCCGCCTGCTCCGCATAGCCGGTGATGAAGATGACCTTCAGCTCCGGGCGGAGCTGCCGTGCCGCGTCCACCATCTGCCGGCCGTTCATGCCGCCGGGCAGACCGACATCGCTGATGAGCAGTTCGATCGGCTGCGCGGAGCGCAGGATTCGCAGCCCGGTGCCGGCTTCCTCCGCCTCGATCACTGTGCAGCCCGCCTCCTGCAGCAGGTCCCGCAGCAGCGCGCGGATCGGCTTCTCGTCATCCACGACCAGCACGGTGACCCCACGCGCCACGGGCTCTGCCTCCGGTGCCTCGGCCGGCGGGATGGCCTCGGCGACCTCCCCGTCATGGCAGGGCAGCGAGAGCGTCACGCTGGTGCCGCGACCTGGTGCGGAATGGATCCCCACATCGCCGCCGGACTGGCGGACGAAGCCATAGGTCATGGAGAGCCCGAGGCCAGTGCCCTGGCCGATGGGCTTGGTGGTGAAGAAGGGATCGAAGGCGCGCGCCGCCACCTCGGGGGGCATGCCGCTGCCGGTGTCGGTGACACTGATCGCGATATAGCCGCCCGGCGCGATGTCCCGCAGGCGCGCGGCGTGCTCATCCACCCAGGTTTCCTCCGTGCGGATGACCAGCCGCCCGCCCTCGGGCATGGCATCGCGGGCGTTGATGCAGAGGTTCAGCACCGCGCTCTCCAGCTGGTGCGGATCGCAGATCGTCCGGCAGTCATCCCTCGCCAAGGCGACCCGCAGGGCAATCGATGGCCCGACCGTGCGCCGGATCAGCTCCTCCATCCCGGCGATCAGGCGGTTGGCCGAGATCGGCCGCGGGTCGAGCGTCTGCCGGCGCGAGAAGGCCAGCAGGCGATGCGTCAGGGTGGCCGCACGCTCCGCCGCCGCCAGCGCGCTGACGGCGTGGCGGTCGAGATCCTCATGGCGCCCTTGTGCCAGGCGCATGCGCAGCAGCTCCAGGCTGCCCGTGACGCCGGTGAGCATGTTGTTGAAGTCGTGCGCGAGGCCGCCGGTGAGCTGGCCCACCGCCTCCATCTTCTGCGCCTGGCGCAGCGCCTCCTCCGCCTCCATCAGCTCGCGCGTCCGCTGCTCAACCCGTGCCTCCAGCGTCTCGGCGGAGAGCTGCAGCGCCTCCAGGTGGCGCCGCGCCTCATGCTGTCGCTCGCGGGCCCGCAGAACGGCACGGCCGGCGCTGAGCAGCACCTCGGAATGCAGCGGGCGGCCCAGCAGGGTGACGTTGCCGAGCTGCTCAAAGAGCGACCAGCGGCGCTCGGTGCCCCGCCGCGCCCCAGCGGTGGTCAGCACCACCACCGGCAGGTCGGACCAGGGCGGCTGGTCCGCCAGGCACTTCGCCAGCGTCGCGGTGGCGCTGGAGAGCGTTTCCTCGGCGATGAACAGGCCCGCCACATCGACGAGGCGCGGACCGTGCAGCGCCTCGCAGAGCGCCGCGAGGCTCGTCATGATCCTGACCTGCGCGCCAGTCCTGCCCAGGATGCCCGCAATGATGGCCGCGTCGCGGCCGATCGGCGCCAGGACAAGGAACGAGCCCAAGGCAGGACTCTCAGCCGGTCTCGTCGCTGCCGCTGCCAATGAGCGCCTCGTGCGGGCCGGTGTAGCGGGGAACGCCGGTCAGCACCCCCTGCAACTCCTGCAAGGGCGCACCGACGCGGATGCCCCTCGGGAAGAGCTGATACTCGCGGATGGCCAGCGCATGCACCCCCGTGCGCTTCTTGATCACCGAGATGGCTTTGCGCAGCTCGCCCGCTGCCTCGAAGAACCGCAGCAACACCACGCTGTCGCTCAGGAAGCTGAGATCGACCGGGTTCTGCACATCGCCCACGACACCCTGCTGCGCCAGGATGAGGATGGTCACCACGCCCTGGTTGTTCAGGTAGGTCAGCAGCTCGTGCATCTGCAGCATCAGCGAGCGCTCCTCCGGCATGGTGCCGAAATAGGAGTTCAGGCTGTCGATGATCACGATGCGTGCGTGGCGATCCTCGACCTCGCGCCGGACCTGCCAGACAAACTCGCCGGGCGAGAGGCGGGAGGGATTGGCGCGGCTCCAGCTGATCTTCTCCGCCTCGACCATCGCCGCCACCGGCAGGCCCAGCGCCTCGGCACGTCGCGTCAGCGTCTCGTAGGTCTCGTCGAAGGAGAAATAGGCGGCGTGCTCGCCCTGATTGACGGCGGTCATCGCATAGCGCAGTGCGATGGACGACTTGCCTGCTCCTGAAGGCCCGACCAGCATCGTTGTCGTGCCGCGATCGAGGCCGCCACCCAGGACCTCATCCAGGCCGGCAACGCCGCTGGTGATCGCGTCGCCTGTCAGAGGGGTCCTGTGCTCCTCGGCGATCAGGCTTGGAAAGACCAGCACCTCGCCGGTCACAAGGGCGAAATCATGCCAGCCGCTCTGGTAGTTGCTGCCGCGCATCTTCACCACGCGCAGCCGGCGCCGTGCCGCGCCATAGTCGCGCTCGATCTGCTCCAGCGAAACCACGCCATGCACCAGGCTGTGCAGGTCGGCGTCGTCGCCCTTGGTCGTCAGGTCGTCCAGCAGCAGGGTGGTGATGCGGCGCCCCTGAAGGAAGCGCTTGAGGATGAGGAGCTGCCGCCGATAGGCCAACGGGTCCTGCGCCAGCAGCCGCAGCTCGGCCAGGCTGTCGATCACGATGCGTGTCGGCTGGGTCGCCTCGACCCGCTTGATCACCGCCTGGATGGTCTCATCGAAGGCCGCCTCCGCGGGGTAGAGCACGGTCTGCTGGTGCTCCGGCTCGGCCTCGGCGGGGGTCAGCTCGAAGAGGTCAATCTCGTCCAGCGACCAGCCATGCGCCCCCGCGGAGCTGATCAATTCCTCGCGTGACTCTGAGAAGGTGACGTAGAGGCAGCGCTCGCCCTTGGCCACGCCCTCCAACAGGAAGCGGAGTGCGAGCGTGGTCTTGCCCGTGCCGGGCCTTCCTTCAAGCAGATGCAGCCTGTCCTTCGGCAATCCGCCCCGGAGAACAACATCGAACTCGGGAATTCCGGTTTTCAGAGTGGGAATGGGCTGGACGGCGGGCATTCGGCGCTGAGATCCTGGCGAAGGGTGGTCCATAGAGGCACGGCAAAGTCGGCATCAGGCAGGGGCGGAGATGCAATCTCCGCCGTGATCGTCTGCCGCTCCCGCAGGAGCTTCGGAGGGCCGGTGGGGCTGGAAGCCCGTCGCGGCATTGCCGGCATGCGGAAGGCCGTGCCGGGCGGTTCGCGCCTTTCGTGCTGCGCATCAGGGGGTGCCCTTGCTCCGCAACTATCCCACGGCACCTCTGAATGACAACGGTTAAGAGAAACGCGAGCGCGGCCTATCTTACGCCCCAGAATGAGCTTGGTTGCGCCGGAGCGGCCCGCTCGACATCTGGGCACCAGGCGGACGCAGTCCGAAGCGCGCCGGGCTGGAGACGCTGGATCGGGACTCGAGAGGAGCCTGTGGCTGCCAGAGGTCATGCCCCGCCGGCTTCGTCTTCGGAGCGAAGCGAGGGGCGGCAACCAGCCACCCCCTCGGACCGGCTGTCGCGAGGGACGCCCCCGCCGCGGTCACGCTTCCGCGAAAGTGTCCTGCACGGGGGCGGGGCGATAGCCGGCGCTGGCGGCGAGGAGGGCCTGGCTGTACGGGTCCGTCGCCTGGCCGGCGCGCAGCGCCTCCGCCGTCATCTCCTCGACGACGCGGCCGCCGTTCATGATGGCCAGCCGCTCGCAAAGATGCGCCACCACGGCAAGGTCATGGCTGACCATGACGTAGGTGAGGCCCCGCTCGGCGCGCAGCCGGTGCAGCAGGTTGAGGATCTCGGCCTGCACGGAGACGTCGAGCGCGCTGGTCGGCTCATCGAGCAGCAGGATCTTCGGCTCCAGGATCAGGCAGCGGGCGATGGCGACGCGCTGCCGCTGGCCGCCCGAGAGCTGGTGCGGGTAGCGGAAGCGGAAGGCCGGGCCGAGGCCGACGGCCTGCAGCACCTCGTCCACCCGCTGCTGCGGCCGGTCCAGCCCGTGGATGACCAACGGCTCCAGCAGCACCTGGTTGACCATCTTGCGGGGATGCAGCGAGCCGTAGGGGTCCTGGAAGACCATCTGCGTCTGCCGGAAGAAGGCCTTGTCCCGCACCGCAGGAAGCTCCCGCCCATGCAGCAGGATGCTACCGTGGTAATCTGTGTTCAGCCCGGAGAGGGCGCGCAGCACGGTGGACTTGCCGGAGCCGGACTCGCCGATCAGCCCATAGGCTTCGCCCGGCGCCACGCGGAAGGAGACGTTCTGCACGGCATGGTTGGCTTTGGCGCCGTGGCCGAAGGTGATGTTGAGGTCGATGACCTCCAGTGCCGGCGAGGTGGGAGGCGTCATGCCGCGTGAACCCTGGTCAAAAAGGCCGGGGGAGAGAATCCCCCCACAACTGACAGAAAAAAGAAGGGGGTCTCGGGGAATTCATTCCCCCGATCTTTCTTCGTCATGCCAGCTCCTCCAGCCGGTAGGTTGGCCCATCCCGCCAGGACGGATCGCGCGTCGGCACGGCCAGTTCCTCCACTGGCTGATCAAGCCGCGGCAGGCTGCGCAGCAGCGCCTGGGTGTAGGGATGGCGCGCACTGTGCAGATCCGCCGCGCGCAGCTCCTCGACGATGCGGCCGGCATACATCACCAGCACCCGGTCGCAGAATTCGGCGACGAGGTTGAGGTCGTGGCTGATGAAGATGAGGCCCACCCCGCGCCGCGACACCAGCTCATCGAGGATGGTGAGCACCTGCCGGCGGATGGTGACGTCGAGCGCTGAGGTCGGCTCGTCGGCGATGATCAGGTCGGGCTCGGTGACCAGCATCATGGCGATCATGATGCGCTGGCCCATGCCGCCGGAGACCTCGTGCGGATAGAGGTCGAAGACCCGCTTCGGGTCACGGATATGCACGGCGTCCAGCATCGCCATCGCCTTGGCATGGGCCTCGGCGCGGCCGACGCGCTGGTGCAGGCGGCAGGTCTCGGCGATCTGGTGGCCGACGCGCATCAGCGGGTTCAGCGAGTATTTCGGGTCCTGCAGGATCATGGAGATGCGCGCGCCGCGCAGGCTGCGCATCTTCCGCTCGGAGGCGGCCATCAGGTCGATGCCGGCGAAGTCCAGCCGCCCGGCGGTGACGCGGGCGGCCTTGGGCGAGAGCTTCAGCAGCGCGCGCCCGGTCATGGACTTGCCGGAGCCGCTTTCGCCGACGATGCCGAGTTTCTCGCGGCCCACGTCGAAGGAGACGCCGCGCACCGCCTCGACCGGGCCGGTGGGGGAGGGGAAGCCGACGCGCAGGTCGCGCACGCGGAGCAAGGGATCAGCCATGGCGCGGGTCCAGGATGTCGCGCAGCCCGTCGCCGAACAGGTTGAAGGCGAGGCTGGTGAGCAGGATGGCACAGCCGGGGATGGCGGCGATCCACCAGCTCGTCATGACGAATTGCCGCCCGGTGGAGAGCATGGCGCCCCATTCCGGGCTGGGCGGCTGCGCGCCGAGGCCGAGGAAGCCAAGGCCGGCGGCGGTGAGGATGATGCCCGCCATGTTCAGCGTGATGCGGACGATGACGGAGGGCAGGCACATCGGCACGACATGGTGCAGGATGATCCGCAGGCGGGAGGCGCCCTGCAGCCGCACGGCGGCGATGTAGTCGGACTTGCGCACCGTCAGCGTCTCGGCCCGCGCCAGCCGCGCGATCGGCGGCCAGGCGGCGAGCGAGATGGCGATGATGGCGTTCTCGATGCCCGGGCCGAGGGCGGCGACGAAGGCCAGCGCCAGGATCAGGCTGGGGAAGGAGAGAAAAATGTCCACCAGCCGCATGAGGATGGTGTCGGTCCAGCCGCCGAGATAGCCGGCGGTGGTGCCGATGATCAGCCCGAGCGGCGCCGCGATCAGCGCCGCCAGGAAGGCGATGTAGAGCGTGATGCGGGAGCCGTAGACAAGGCGGCTGAAGATGTCGCGCCCGAGGTCGTCGGTGCCGAACCAATGCGCGGCCGAGGGGGCCTGCAGGCGCGCGGCCAGGTTCTGCGCGTAGATGTCATGCGTGGCGAGCAGCGGGGCGAGGGCCGCGACCGCGATCAGCAGCAGCAGGATCGCCGCGCCGGCGAGCGCCGGCGGGTTGCCGCGCAGCCGGCGCCAGCCGAGCCAGAGCGCCTGCATCCGCGCCTGGAAGGGCGAGGCGGGCACCGGCGCCCGCAGCCAGGCGCCGAGCGAGGAGGTGGGGAGGGAGGCGTCGGACATGTCAGTGGGTCCGCGGATCGAGCAGGCGGTAGAGCAGGTCGGCCAGCAGGTTCAGCCCGACGAAGATGACGCCGACCAGCAGCGTGCAGGCGACCACGGCGTTCATGTCGCCGGCCAGCAGGGCGTTGGTCAGGTAGCGGCCGAAGCCTGGCCAGGCGAAGACCGTCTCGGTCAGCACCGCGCCCTCCAGCAGGAAGGCATAGGCCAGCGCCACCACGGTGATGACCTGCACCACCACGTTGCGGAAGGCGTGCACCCAGACCGTACGCATCCAGGAGAGGCCCTTCACCCGCGCGGCGATGACGTATTCCTGGGCGAGCTGCTCCAGCATGAAGGAGCGCGTCATGCGGCTGATATAGGCCAGCCCGCCGAAGCCGAGGATGCAGGCCGGCAGGATGATGTGGCTGAAGGCGTTCCAGAAGATCTCCCACTGCCCGGCCATGGCGGTGTCGAGCAGCAGCAGGTCGGTCACCGGCTCGATGTCCCACTGGTAGGCGGTGTCGATCCGGCCCGGCCCGCCGACCCAGCCGAGATTGGCATAGAAGAGCACCAGCCCCATCAGCCCGAGCCAGAAATTGGGCGTGGAATAGCCGAGCAGGCCGAAGACCCGGACGAAGTAGTCGATCGGCGTGTCGCGATAGGCGGCGGCGAGGACGCCGAGCGGAATCCCCAGGCCGGTGGCGATGACGATGGCCAGGGTGGCCAGTTCGATGGTCGCCGGGAAGACGCGGGCGATGTCCTCCAGCACCGGCTTGCCGGTGGTCAGCGCGGTGCCGAAATCGAGCCGCAGGATATCGCCGCAATAGCGGAGGAACTGGATCCAGATCGGCTGGTCGAGGCCGAGTTGCGCCCGCATCGCCTCATAGGCTTCCTGGGTGGCGTTGTCGCCCAGGATGGCGGCGACGGGATCGAGCGGCAGCAGCCGGCCGATCAGGAAGGTGAGCGCCATCAGGCCGAACAGCGTGACGGCGATCGAGACGATCAGCCGCAGCGCCGTGCCGGCCCAGGCGGGCAAAGCGGGGGCGGCGGCGCCCCCGCTCCGACGGGCGGATGTCGCCGCCGCCTCTGCCATCGGGGCCTTACTCCTTGGAGGCGAGGTCGTAGTAGGCGGCGAAGCCGTTCCAGGTCCAGTTCTTCAGCGTGTCACGCACGCCGGCGAGCATGATGGACTGGAACATGATGGCCGTCGGGCCGCGCTGCATCATGTCGCGCTGCAGCTCGTGGTACATCTCCTCGCGCTTGGCCTCGTCCTGCTCCAGCAGGGCGGCCATGACCATCTTGTTGGCCTTCTCGTCCTGGAACGCGTGGCGCCAGGACGGGTACTGCGTCAGCTTCGCCTCGGGGCGGTTGTCGGGGTTGTAGATCTGGCGGGAGGCATTGCCGTGCGCGTCGGGCACGGCGGTCTGCCAGGCCAGCATCGCCGTCTCGAACTCGCGGCCGCGGTGGCGGGCGAAGAGCTGCGCATTGGCCATCTGCTCCAGCTTGATGCGCACGCCGATCTTGGAGGCGTTCTGCTGGATGTGCTGCGCGATCGGCGCCGCATAGGGCAGGGTGCCGAAGATCATCGTCGTCTCGAAGCCGTTGGGATAGCCCGCCTCGGCGAGAAGCTGCTTCGCCTTTTCCAGGTCGAGGCTGAAGGGCTGGCCCTCCTTCTCGTCCAGCGCGCCGAAGGCGCCGAGCTGGGCGAAGCTGGCGCGCGGCACGCCGTTATAGGCCATCACCGACTTGCCCAAGCCCTCATAGTCGATCAGGTAGCGCATCGCGAGGCGCACCTTCTCCTTGGCGAAGATCGGGTTGGCGTTGTTGAAGCCCCAGTAGACGATCTGCGGCTTCAGCGTGCGCGAGAGGGTGATGCCCGGCATCTTCTCGATGGCCTGCATGTCCTCCGGCGTCAGGTCGCGCGCCACGTCCACGTCGCCCTTCTCCAGCAGCAGGCGCTGCGTGCCGGCCTCGGCGACGTGGCGGATGATGATGCGCTTCAGCTTCGGCGCGGGGCCCCAGTATTTCGGGTTGGCCTCCAGCACCACGCTCTCGCCGGCGTTCCACTGGCGCAGGTGGTAGGGGCCGACGCATTCGGTGTGCGTCGCGAGGTACTTGTTGCCGAGGTCGCCGTTCACCTCGTTCTTCATGATGGTCTGGCGGTCGAGCAGGGTGGCGACGCGGTTGGCGGCGATCGCCTGCAGCACGAGGTTCACCGGATAGGGCTGGTCCAGCTTCATCACCAGCGTGCGGTCATCCGGCGCGGTGATGCGCTCGGCGACGCTGTCCTTGGTGAAGCCGTATTCGGTGAGCGTCGCGGAGTTGCCGAAGCCGAGCTTCACCACGCGCTGCATGGACCAGGCGAGGTCCTTCGCCGTCGCCTTGCTGCCGGAGGGGAAGACCAGGTTGTCGCGCAGATGGAAGGTGATCTGCTGCTTGTCCGGCGAGACCTCCCAGCGCTCGGCGAGGCTGGGGATCACCTTCTTCTCGTCCTTCGGGTCGAAGGCCGCCAGCGAATCGCAGGTGTTCTGCATCAGTTCGCTGGTCACCACCTCGCCGATCTGCGCCGGGTCGAAGGTGCTGATGGCGTCGATGTTCCAGGCCATCACCATCGCATTGCCGGGCGTCGCGGCCTGAGCGCCGCCGGCGAGGCCGGTGCCGGCCAGCAGGGCGAGGGCGAGGCGGCGCCAGGGCCGCCGGATGGCGGTGCGGCCGGAGTGGTGTTCGGTCATTCTGAGTGTACCTCGCATGGCATAAGCGCTTGCGCTTGGCCGTTCGGCCAGCAAACCATGTGCCAGACTTTTCCAGTCTGTTTTCCCTGGCGCCATCCTTGCATCGGTCGGCGCGCCTGTAAAATGGTCAAAAGGAACAAAACCCGTGCAGACAGCTCTCGGCGATGGTGGTGCGGCGGAGGCCGATGCCGGCTCCTGGCCATGCTGGAACAGCCCGGAGGATGCCGGCTGGTCCACAGCCGGCCTGCGCACCGCGCTGGAGGACGCCGCCAGCATCGACACCGCGGCGCTGATGGTGGTGGTGCGCGGGCGCGTGCTGCTCTCCGCCGGGCGCGTCGGGACGCGGTTCAACATCCATTCGATCCGCAAGAGCCTGCTTTCGGCGTTGATCGGCATCCATGCGGAGGCGGGGGGCATCGATCTTGAGGCCAGGCTCGAGAGCCTCGGCATCGACGACCAGCTCGGGCTGACACCGCGCGAGAAGCTGGCCACGGTGCTCGACCTGCTCTGCGCCCGCTCCGGCGTCTATCACCCGAGCGGCTATGAATCGCCCTGGATGCTCTCCATCAAGCCGGCGCGGCACAGCGCCGGGCCGGGCACGGTCTGGTGCTACAACAACTGGGACTTCAACGCGCTCGGCACGATCTTCCGGCAATGCACCGGGGCCGACATCTTCCAGGACTTCGCGGCCCGCATCGCCGCGCCCTGCGGCATGGAGGACTTCCGCCCGGAGCAGGACGGCAGCTATGTGCCGCTGCCGGAGTCACGCCACCCCGCCTATCCCTTCCGCATGACGGCGCGCGACCTCGCCCGCTTCGGCCAGCTCTTCCTCGATGGCGGGCGCGCCAACGGGCGGCAGGTGGTGCCGGAGAACTGGGTGCGGATGAGCGTGCTGCCGGTCTCCGAGGCCGGGCACCACGGCGCCTATGGCTACATGTGGTGGGTCGGGCGGCAGGGGGTGATGTTCCCCAACGTCGTGGTGCCGGAAGGCAGCTATGCCGGGCTCGGCACCCGCGGCCATGTGCTGCTGGTGCTGCCTGCCCTGCAGGCGGTCATCGTGCACCGCGTCGATACCGACCAGCCCGGCCCTTCCGTCTCCTATGCCCGCTTCGGCCGCCTGCTGCGGCACCTGCTGGCCGCCGCCCCCTGAACCGCCTTCCCCTGGAAGCGAATCCCTCATGCGCAACAATCCCCGCATCGCCCTGCTCGGCTTCATGCTGGAGGCGAACGGCTTCGCGCCGCCCGCCGAGGAGGCGGAGTTCCGGCAGAAGCTCTGGCTCGAAGGGCAGGCGCTGCTCGACGACGCGCGCGCTCCCCAGTCACGCGATCCAGGCGGCATCAAGGGTTTCGTGGAGGTGCTGGACGCCGCCGGGCCGTGGCAGCCGGTGCCTCTCGCCATCACCTCGGCCGGCGCCAGCGGCCCGGCCGAGCAGGGCTTCCTCGACCGCTACTTCACCCGCCTCGCCGAGGGGCTGAAGGCGGCGCTGCCGCTGGACGGAGTCTTCATCGAGGCGCATGGCGCCGCCTCCGCCACGGAGGAGCCGGACCCGGAGGGGGCGCTCTATGCCATGGTGCGCGGCATCGTCGGGCCGGAGGTGCCGATCGTCTCGACGCTGGACCTGCACGCCAATGTCAGCCCCGCCATGGTTCGCCACACCGACCTGCTGATCGCCTTCCTGACCAACCCGCATGTGGACATGCGCGAGCGCGGCCAGGAGGCGGGGCGGGCGATGCTGGAGCTGCTGGACGGGGTGAAGACCGCGAAGGCCTTCATCAAGCTGCCGCTGCTGCCGCCCTCGGTCTCGCTGCTCTCGGACCGGGGACCCTATGGCGCCGCCATCGCGCGTGGGCAGGAGCTGTGCCGGGGCAGCATCCTGAACGTCTCCGTGCTGGCCAACTTCAGCCTGGGCGATTCGCCGAAGAACGGCATGAGCGTGATCGTCAGCTCGCGCGGCGACCAGGCGGCGGCCGACGCGGTGGCGCGCGAGCTGGCCGGGCTGCTCTGGTCCCGGCGCGAGGAACTGCGGGCGCGGCTGCTGCCGATCGAGGCGGCTGCCCAGTACCTCAAGGCGGCCTGCGATGATGCCGCCTCGCCAGCGCTGCTCTTCGCCGATGTGGCCGACAATCCGGGCGGCGGCGCGCGCGGCAATACCACCGACATCCTGCGCGCCTTCCTGGAAGCCGGCGTCACCGACACCGCCTTCGCCATCCACTACGACCCGGAGCTGGCGGTCGAGGCCCATGCAAGGGGGCAGGGCGCCCGCTTCCGGGCCGTGCTGAACCGCGCCGAGACGCATGCCGACAGCCGGCGGCTGGAGGCTGAGGCGGAGGTGATGGCGCTGAGCGACGGCCATATCATTGGCCGCCGCGGCACCATCGCCGGCCGCCCCTTTGCCCTCGGGCCCACCGCCTGGCTGCGGCTGGAAGGGCGGATCGACGTCGTTTTCGTCTCGATCCGCCACCAGTGCCACGACCCGGCGATGCTGGAGCACCTGGGCATTGATCTCCGCCGCCTGCGCGGGCTGGTGGTGAAGTCGCGCGGACACTTCCGGGCCGGATTCGACGATCTCTTCGCGGATTCGCAGATCCTGGAGGTGGATGGGCCGGGGCTGGTGACGCCAGTGCTGACGCGGGTGCCGTTCCGCCATGTGCCACGCCCCATCTGGCCACTGGACCCGGAAATGGCCTGGAGCGTGCCAGCTATGCTGGCGCTTGGCAGTGACCCGTGAGCGTACGGGCCAAGTGAGTCGCGCGGGAGGAGGCGCCGAGGGCAAGGCGAAGGAAGGCGCACGCTCCCCTCACGCTTCAGCGCTCTCCTTTTTTCCGCGCCCGAGGGAGGAAGAGGCGGCCCTCCATTGCGGTGCTATCAAGAAGAACAATCTATGGTTGAAAGATATCTTCCCAGATATAATCCAGTGGCGATAATCGGTCGTTTGTATGTCGCGCGTGGCAATGCCTGACAATAAGACTTGCTGCGGAGATGTATTGGAATTCGGCAGGGCGATCGCCAGAAGAGACGACATCTAGAGATTGAGATGACGTGGGCGGAAAAATGGTTACGCTCTCCTTTGCTCCCGAACATAAAGAGGAACAGCCGTTCCACCCTTCGGCGGCGCTTGGCCTTGCTACCGGCAAGGCCGCCTATCGCCTTCTCATGGTTGAGGTTCCTCGGCTTCTCTTCGCTTCCGGTGCTCCTGCGCAATCGTCGCGGAGAGGGAGGAACTTCAGCCGAGGGCTCGCGCCTTGCGATGCAGTTTGGAAACAAGGCGGCACCTTTGAAGTTTGTCTAATTTTCTATAAAAATTCGTTACAGGAGATACTTTCTCAATCCGGCCGCATGACGTGAAGACTTTGAAGATGGCGCCAGCAAAAAGAGAGCGCCATTCACGCGGAGACTCTTTTGTTCTTTCAACCAACAGAAGAATGGCTTGAGTATCACGGATTCGTGAGTTAACTTCTGGTTGCTGGAGCCGAGAGGCTCTGACGTTCACCGCCAGCGAAAATCGCAAGGACGGGCCATGTATATTCTCCTCGCCAGCCTCTTCGAGGATAACTCGCGGTTGCAGGGCAGCCTGGTCCAAAAGGGACATGGCTGCGATCTCGCTCTCCCCTTCGGAGAGGCCGCCGCGATTGCCCAGCACAGTGGGCCCTACGACGTCATCCTGCTTGAGGTGGACGAGATCCGCCTGCAGGCCCTGGCCATCCTGCGCGATATCCGCCGTCGCGGCGTGCAGGCGCCTGTCCTTGTCCTGGGAACCGCCCCCACGCAGGACGAGGAGTTGGCGGCCCTGGAACTCGGTGCCGATGGCGTGATGAGCCGCAGCATTCCGCCCGCGTTGCTGCATGCGCGGATGCAGGCGGTGCTGCGCCGCGGTTGCGGCCATGCCAGCGCCCAGCTGCGCTGCGGCAATGTGATGCTGGACCAGACCCGCCGCACCGTCACGGTCGATGACCGCCCGGTCCGCGTCACCTGCCGCGAATTCGATGTGCTGGAGATGCTGATGCTCCGGCGCGGCACGTTGCTCACCAAGGAGCATTTCATGGCGCGCTCCTATGGCGCTGAGGATGGGCCGGACCAGCGCATCCTGGACGTGTTCGTCTGCAAGCTGCGCCGCAAGCTGGCGGCCGCCGGCTCCGCCGAGATCGTGCGCACCATCTGGGGGCGCGGCTATGTTCTTGAGGAGCCGGCTCCCGCCGCGTTGGAGCTGGCGCGGCAGCGCCATCAGGCCACGGCCCCGCGCAGCCACCGCGCGCATTCCGGCATTGGGGCTGGCAGCGGCCTGGCCATGGCCGTCTGATCGGCGATCCGCCATCCGCTCTGCGCTGAGGCGCTGATCTTCTCCGTCCGGAGGAGGTCAGCGCTTTTTTTGTCCGCCAGCCTCACCGCCATGTGTCGCTGCTCCTCCGCCACGGAGCACCATGCCGGTTGAGCGCTGGGAGAGTATGCCCGAGGCTTCGCCCAGCACGCGGCCGCCAGCCTCTCTTGCCGCGTCCGCCGAAAGCTTGTCCTATGACGTCAGACAAGTGCGGCGAGGCCAGGAATGACTCGCCGCCCCAGCGATGAGGAACGACCGCATGTCCCTGACCGGCGAAATGCTGATCGGCGCCACGCGCCTGCGCGGGACGGAGCGCCCGGTGCGCGCTACCAATCCCACCACGGGCGAGACAATGGAGCCGCCCTATGGCGGCGGCACGGCGGCGGATGTCGAGCGCGCCTGCGCCCTGGCCTGGGCGGCCTTCGATGCCTACCGTTCCACCAGCCTTGAGCAGCGTGCCACCTTCCTGGAGACGATTGCCCAGGAACTGATGGACCTCGGCGACGAACTGGTCGAGCGCGCGGTGGCGGAGAGCGGCCTGCCGCGCGGCCGCATCGAGGGCGAGCGCGCCCGCACCGTCGGCCAGCTCCGCCTCTTCGCCCAGGTGGTGCGGGACGGGCTCTGGCTCGACGCGCGCATCGATCCCGCCATGCCTGACCGTAAGCCGCTGCCGCGCCCCGACCTGCGCCAGCGGCAGATTCCGCTCGGCCCCGTCGCCGTGTTCGGTGCCAGCAACTTCCCGCTCGCCTTCTCGGTGGCAGGAGGTGACACGGCCTCGGCCCTCGCCGCCGGCTGCCCCGTGGTGGTGAAGGCGCATTCCGCGCATCCCGGCACCTCCGAGCTGGCCGGCCGCGCGGTGCAGGCGGCGGTGAAGAAGTGTGGCCTGGCGGAGGGCGTCTTCTCGATGCTCTTCGGTGCCGGCAACGTCGTCGGCCAGGGGCTGGTCGCCGATCCGCGCATCAAGGCCGTGGGCTTCACCGGCTCGCGCGCCGGCGGCACCGCGCTGATGAAGACCGCCGCCGCCCGCCCCGAGCCGATCCCGGTCTATGCCGAGATGAGCAGCATCAACCCGGTCTTCCTGCTGCCTGCCGCGATGAAGGCCCGGGCGGAGGCGATCGGCAAGGCCTTCGTCGGCTCGCTGACGCTGGGCGCCGGGCAGTTCTGCACCAATCCCGGCCTGGTGCTGGCGGTGGAAGGCCCCGAGCTGGACCGCTTCGTCTCCGCCGCCGCCGAGGCGCTCGGCACTGCCCCCGCCGCCACCATGCTGACGCCGGGCATCCTCAAGGCCTACCAGGAAGGCGTCGCGCGCCTCTCCAGCGCGCCGAAGGTGCAAAAGGTGGCCGAGGGCCTGCTGCACAACGGCCCGACGCAGGGTCAGGCGGCGCTGTTCATGACCGATGCCGCCAGCTTCGCCGCCGATCCGAGCCTGGAGGAGGAGGTCTTCGGCGCAGCCTCCCTCATCATCCGCTGCCAGGACACCGGCACCATGCGGGATCTGGCGGAGAAGCTGGAAGGCCAGCTCACCGCCACCCTGCAGATGGAGAAGGAGGACCTGGAGGAAGCGCGGAAGCTGCTGCCGGTGCTGGAGCGCCGTGTCGGCCGTATCCTGGTGAATGGCTATCCGACGGGCGTCGAGGTCAGCCACGCCATGGTGCATGGCGGACCCTATCCCTCCACGGCGGATGGCCGCAGCACCTCGGTCGGCACGCTGGCGATCCGCCGCTTCCTGCGGCCGGTCTGCTACCAGGATTTCCCGGCCGGGCTGCTGCCGGAGGAACTGCGCGACGACAGCCCGCTGCACCTGCTGCGGCTGGAAGACGGCAAGCCCATCCAGCACTGAACAAAAAGGCTGGGGGAATGAATTCCCCCAGACCCCCATCTTTTTTCTTCGAGCTCCCCGCGCGGGCCGAAAGCGCGGCGCCAAACTGACAAAGAGAAGATGGGGGTTCGGGGGAATTCCTTCCCCCGACCTTGTTTCTCAGCTCGCCTTCAGCCCCGCCTGGACCGCGTCGTTGAAGCTGCGGTCCAGGATGTCGGCGGCCTTCACTGGCCGGCGCACCAGCTTCGCACGGGTGTAGAGGTCGATGTTCCACTGCTCGTCCCGCACCACGCTGTCGTCGATCGGCACGACGCGGGTGCGGGCGCGCTCGAACCAGCGTTGCGCCACCGGCTCCGGGATGTTCATCAGCCCGGCCCAGGTGCTGGCGTAGGAGGGGATGTTGTCGTTGGCCCAGGCGCGGGCGGCGGCCAGCCGGCGGACGAAGTCGGCCAACTCCGGCCGGCGGGCCTTGATGGCATCCTCGCGCGCCGCCTGGAAGCTCATCCGCGCCATCTTCAGCGCGCCGCTGTCCACCACGGCGCGCGAGCCGGCGAGCACCTCCTCCTGCGAGACATAGGGCTCCCAGGTGGACCAGGCATCCACCGCGCCGCTGCTATAGGCCGCCTTGGCGTCGGAGGGCAGCAGGAAGACGAACTGCACGGCATCCTGCGGCCAGCCCTCATGCTCCAGCGCCGCCAGGATGAGCTGGTGCCCGATCGAGCCGCGCCCGGTGGCGATGCGCTTGCCCTTCAGCTCGGCGAAGCTTTTCACCGGGCTGTCCTTCGGCACCAGGATGGCGAGGCCGTCCCCGCCCTCACGCGTGGCGGCGATGGCCTTGATCGGCACGCCGGCGGCGGCGCCGAAGGTGAAGGGCGCGTCGCCCACCAGGCCAGTGTCGATGGCATCGGCGTTCAGTGCCTCCACCAGCGGCGCGGCGGCGGCGAACTCGCTCCAGGCGATGCGGCCCTCGATGTCCTTCAGCACGCCGGCCGCCTGCATCACCGCGCGGGCATTGCCGCGCTGGTCGCCGACGCGCAGCGGCGTCTCGGCGCGCAGGATGCGCGGCGCGGCGAGGGTCAGCAGGCCGGCGGCGCCGGCGGTGAAGAGGGTGCGTCGGTGCAGCATGGTCACTCCGCCGCCTGCAGGCTGCTGTTGCGGCGGGCGAGGCGCTCGGCCACCAGGCGCTTGGTGATGGGCAGCAGCGACCGCCCGTATTCCACGGCGTCCTCCAGCGGGTCGAAGCCGCGGATCAGGAAGGTGGTGACGCCAAGGTCGTAGTATTCGAGGAAGGCCTCCGCCACCTGCTGCGGCGTGCCGACCAGTGCGGTGGTGTTGCCGCGCGCGCCGGTTTCGCGGGCGATGGCGGTGTAGAGCCGCCCCTCCGGCCGGTCGCCCAGCGCGGCGGCGGCGAGCAGGCGCTGCGAGCCGGCATTCTGCGGCGAGGGGCCACGGCCCAGCGCCGCCTGCCCGCGCACCGCGCGCACGCGTTGGAGGATGCTCTCGGCCTTGGCCCAGGCCTCCTCCTCGGTCTCCGCCAGGATCGGGCGGAAGGAAAGGCTGAAGCGCACCTCGCGCCCGTGCTTCGCTGCCTCGGCGCGCACGCGGGTGACGATCTCGCGCACCTGCGCATGGGTCTCGCCCCAGAGCGCATAGACGTCGGCATGCTTGCCGGAAACGCGCAGCGCCGCCTCGGAGGCGCCGCCGAAATAGATCGGGATGCGCGGCTGCTGCACCGTGCGCACATCGGGCGAGGCGCCCTTGATGCGGTAGTAGGTGCCCTCGTGGTCCACCGGGCCGCTGCCGGTCCAGACGGACTTCAGGATGGAGACGTATTCGTCCGTGCGGGCGTAGCGGTCGTCCTTGCCGAGCCAGTCGCCGTCGCGTGCCTGGTCGGTGTCGTCGCCACCGGAGATGACGTGGATGGCGGCGCGCCCATTGCTGAGCTGGTCGAGGGTGGCGAAGGCGCGGGCGGCGGTGGTGGGCGACTGGAAGCCCGGCCGGTGCGCCACAAGGAAGCCGACCTTCTCGCTGTAGGCCGCCGCGTGCGAGGCGAGCAGCAGCCCATCCGGCCCGTTGCTGTACCAGCCGATCAGGATGCGGTCGAAGCCGCCCTGGTCATGCGCCTCGACGGAGGCACGGAAATAGCCGGGGTCGATCGCCGGGCCCTGAGCCGGATGGATCTCGGATTGCTGGCGCGGCTGCACCATGCCGATGAATTCGATGTCCTGGGACTTCGTCATGGTTTCTTCCTTCAGCCCTGGCCGAGCGCGAGGCGCCCGGCCGCGAGATAAGCAGCATCGGGTTGCGGGGTGTGGATGCGGGCGCAGAGCACGTCGCGCAGGTGGCGCTCCAGCGGGTTGCCGCGCGCCAGGCCGTGGTTGCCGCAGAGCGCGATGGCCTGCTGCACGACCTCGATGGCGTTCTCGGCGGCAAGGGTCTTGATCAGCCCGGTCTGCGCGGCGGAGAGGCCCTCGCCGCGATCCTCCGCGGTGGCGGCATCGGCGATCAGCCGGTCATTGGCCAGCAGTCGCGCCTCGATGCGGCCGACCGCCTCCTGCATGCGCGGCAGGGTGGCCAGCGCGGCGCCGAGATTGGCGGGCTTGCGCGCGTTCAGGAACTGCACCAGCCAGTCCCGCGCGGCGCGCGCCACGCCGGTGTAGAGCGCCGCGATCAGCAGCGTGTTCCAGGCGGCATGGCTGGCGTCCGGCCGGCCCCATGCGGCCGGCGGGCGCAGGTCGGGTGCGTTCTCCAACGGCAGGGCGACGCCCTCGAAGACCACGTCATGGCTGCCCGAGGCGCGCAGCCCGGCCTGGTCCCAGCTTTCCTCGATGCGCACGCCGCGGGCACTGGCCGGCACCAGCACGAGGCCAGTGCGGGGCGACTCCTCCTCGGTGGCGGCGAAGACCAGCATCCAGTGCAGTCCCGGCGCGCCGGTCGAGTAGATCTTGCGGCCGGAGAGCACCCAGCCCTCGCCATTCCGGCGCAGCCGGGTGGCCGGCAGGCCGCCGCGCGCCGGGGTGCCGAGCTCGGGCTCCACCCGCAGCGCGTTGACCAGCTCGCCCCGCTGCACCGCGCCTTCGCCGAGCCGGGCGCTGAGTGCCGCCCAGGCCGCCTCGCGGCCGATCATCCGGTGCTGGATGAGTTGCATGGCCAGCACCAGGGCGGTGGCCGGGCAGCCCTCGGCGATGGCGCCGACCACGGCGGCGCTCTGCGCCAGCCCCGCGCCGCCACCGCCATGCTCGCGCGGCACGGTCAGGCCGAGCAGCCCGGCCGCGTGCAAGGCGCGGAAATTCTGGTGCGGGAAGCTGCCCTCGCGGTCGTGCCGCGCGGCGGTGGCGGCGAAGTCCCGCGCCAGGGTCTGGAAGGAGGGCGGGCGCAGCAGGAGGCCGTCCATCACGCCGCTTCCTTCTGGTCCACGCCCAGCTCGGTCAGCAGCCGGCGGCGCAGCGCCGCGAAGCCGGCATCGGCATGGGCGCGCGGGCGCGGCAGGTCCACCGGGATGTCGGCGGCGATCCGCCCGCCATCCAGCACCAGCACGCGGTCGGCCAGCAGCACCGCCTCGTCCACGTCATGCGTGACGATCAGCGTGGTCGGGCCGTGATGGCGCCAGAGGTCCAGCACCAGGGCATGCATGCGGATGCGGGTGAGCGCGTCCAGCGCGGCGAAGGGCTCGTCGAGCAGCAGCAGGCGCGGCTCGCGCACCAGGGCGCGCGCCAGGGCGGCCCGCTGCGCCTCGCCGCCGGAGAGGGTGACGGGCCAGACATCCTGGCGGTGGCCGAGGCCCACCTCGGTCAGCGCCTGCTCGGCGCGGCGCCGCGCCCCGGAGGAGGGTAGGCCGAGCATGACGTTCTGCCAGACCTTCTTCCAGGGCAGCAGGCGCGGCTCCTGGAACACCACCGCCGCCGGGCGGGGTAGGTCGAGCCGCGCCTCGGGCGGGGCCTCGTCCAGCCCGGCCAGGGTGCGCAGCAGGGTGGTCTTGCCCGAGCCGCTGCGGCCGAGCAGGGCGGTGAAGCTGCCGGGCGCGAGGTCGAGGTTCAGCGCGTCCAGCACCGTGTTCTCGCCGAAGCGGCGGGTCAGGTTGCGGACGCGCAGCGCGTCGTGGGTGGCGAAGGCGGGGGCGTGGATGTCCATGGGTCTCATGCCTTCAGCAGGCCGGGGCGCCAGGCCAGGGCGCGGCGCTCGACGAGGCGGACCAGCGCGTCCGCGCCCAGGCCGAGCAGCGCATAGACGACCAGGCCGACCACGATGACGTCGGTGCGCAGGAACTCGCGCGCGTCGTTGATCAGGAAACCGATGCCGGCGGTGGCGTTGATCTGCTCGGCGATGACCAGGGAGAGCCAGGCGCTGCCGAGGGCGTAGCGCAGCCCGACCAGGGCGGAGGGCAGGGCGCCGGGCAGGATGACGTGGCGGATCAGCCCGCGCCGGTCGAGGCCGAAGACCTTGGCCGCCTCGGCCAGCTTCGGGTCGGTGCCGCGGATGCCGGCGAAGAGGGTGAGATAGACCGGGAAGGTGGCGCCGAGCGCGACCAGGGCGATCTTGGGCGTCTCGCCGATGCCGAACCACAGGATGAAGAGCGGCACCAGCGCCAGGAAGGGCATGGTGCGCAGCATCTGCATCGGTGCATCCACCACCTCCTCGCCCAGGCGGGAGAGGCCGGCGGCCAGCGCCAGCGCCGCGCCCGTGGTGACGCCGATGGTGAAGCCGGTCAGCACGCGGCCGAGGGAGACGAGCAGGTGATAGGGCAGCTCGCCGGTCTCGATCAGCTCCCAGGTGCTGGCCAGCACCGTGGTGGGGGCGGCCAGGGTGCGCGGTGAGATCAGCCCGGCCATCGAGGCAGCCTGCCAGAGCAGCACCAGCACCAGCGGCGAGACGAAGCGGCGCCAGCGGCTGCCGAGGGATTTGTGCGCGGGCTTGCGCGCGGTGGCCGCGGAGCGGGCGGGCAGGGTGGTGGCAGAGGCGTGGGGCGCGAGCTGGCGCGGGGCGGCCGCCACTTGGGTATCGGGCATGCAGGCTCCTTCGCGGCCGCGGCCGCGTTCAGGGCAGGTTCGGAGGCTGAGGCGGAGGCGGACGGGTCAGCGCCGACAGCGCGTCACAAGGCTGGCCCTGCCGCGCGCCAGCCGGGACTCCGGCGAGTGGGCGGGATGGTGCATTGCCAGAAAAGCTAAGGATTGCAGGGCATTGGCGAAAGAGAGGTGTTTTCCAAACTTCCGGCGCGCCGCAGCATGGCCTTGTCGTCAGGAGGCGCCGACGGGGAAATCTATTCCTTGGCCGACTCTGGCGCGGCGCGGTTGCGGAAGGCGCTGCCGCCCAGCGGATAAGCGGTGGTGTGCTTGATCCGCTCCATGGCGAATCGCGAGGTGACGTCGCGCATCGGCACCGCCTCGACCAGCCGGCGGTAGAAAGCATCGTAGGCTGCCATGTCGGCCACCGCGACGCGCAGCATGTAATCGACCTCGCCGGCCATCCGGTAGACCTCCATCACCTCCGGCATGGCGGCGACCGCCTCGCGGAAGCGAGCCATCCAGGCCGGGCTGTGCTCTCCCGCCTCGATGGCGACGAAGACATGCAGGCCGAGTCCCACCGCCTCGGGCGCGACCAGCGCCACGCGCCGGGTGATGACGCCGGCGGCCTCCAGCTTCTGCACCCGCTTCCAGCAGGGGGTGGGGGAAAGCCCCACCCGGTCGGCGAGCTGGGCGACGGAGAGGGTGGCGTCCTCCTGCAGCAGGGCCAGCAGCCGGCGGTCGATATCGTCCATGAACGGAACCTCCTGTCGGGCCGGCGGGGTGCCCGTGCAGCGGACATACGCGGTTCCAGTCGAGGCGGGCAGATCAGAAGTCGGAGACCAACTTATCTACCTATGGTTGAAAATTCGATGCGCCTCCCAGGCGAACTCCTGCAAAGACCTTGTTCACTCTCTTGTGTTGACGATACCTAGGGTTGTAATCAAAAGCGATGTGCACTTACCGGCCGAACTCCAGGATGTGCAGGCTGCCGGAGCGGGTGCAGAGCGGGGCGAGGCATTCGCATGAGGCAGGGAGTGGGGAAGCGGCCGAGGCGCCGGGGCGGACTCTGGCGACGCCTCCTTGTTCTGGCCCTTATCGGGCTGGTGCCGGCGCTGTCGGTTGGCGTGGCCGGTGCCTGGCTGGCCCTTTCCGCCCACGATCGGGCGCTACAGGACCATCTGCAGGACAAGGCCCGCGTATTGGGCCTCCTCGTCGAGCGCGAGATGGAGCAGCACTTCGCCATCCTCGCCGGGCTTGCCGCCTCGCCGGCGCTGGATGGCGGGCCCGAGGCCGAGCTTGCGCCCTTCTACCAGCATGCGAAGCGGGCCGCTGAAGCGGTCGGGGCGCCAGTCGCGCTGATCGGGCCGGACCTGCGCATCCGGCTGGACACACACCGTCCCTTCGGCACCGCCCTCCCGGCCACGCAGGCGATCGCCACGACGCGCCAGGTCTTGGAAACCGGCCAGCCCGCAGTCAGCGACCTGATGATCAGTGTGGTGTCCGGCCAGCCCAGCATTCTGGTGAGCAGCCCGGTCACGCGGGCGGGGCGCGTTCTCGCCGTGGTCAGCACGCGGGTCGAGCCCGCCAGCCTCTCCAGCCTGCTCGCCGCGCCGGACCTGACGGGCGACACCTTCGCGGCACTGATCGACAGCCGCCAAGTCCTGGTTGCGCGCTCGCGGGACGGCGAGCGCTTCTCCGGCACGATCATCCCCGCCCGCCTGGCGGGGGCGATGCAGGGCCGGCGCATGGGTAGCGGCGAGGGGCAGACGCTGGATGGGGAGGAGGCCCGCTACGCCTTCCGCGCCATCGAGGGGCTGCCCGGCTGGACCATCATCGTCGCCACCCCGCTCGCCGCCTCGCGGGCCATCTGGAACCAGCCCCTGCTGGCATTGGCTGGCGGCGGGCTGGCCGCGATGCTGCTGGCACTCGCCGCGGTGCGCCTGCTTGCGCGGCGGGTGCTCGCGCCGGTCGCGGCGTTGCAGCGACAGGCCGAGGCGGTCGCGCAGGGCAGGGACCTGCAGCTGCTGGCACCCCTTCCGGAGACGGCGGACATCGAGGAGTTCGCCGCCCTGCACCGCGCCCTGGCGGCCGCCGCCGCCACGCTGCGGCAGCGGATGGAGGCCGAGCGGCATGCGGTGGGCGCCCTGCTGGCCAGCGAGCGCCGTTGCCGGGCCCTGGCGGAAGCCGGCGCCGTGGCGCTCTGGCAGGCGGATGCGCTGGGCAACATCCTGGAATGCCGGGGCTGGGAGCTGCTGACGGGGCAGACGCTCGAGCAGGTCCAGGGCACCGGCTGGACCGCCGCCCTCCATCCGGAGGACGCCGCCGCTGCCCTGGCCGGCTGGCGGACCGCCTTCACCGAGCGCCGCCCGGTCAACCTGCAGTTCCGCGTGCGGCGGCGTGACGGCGCCTGGCTTTGGGTCCGCAGCCGCGGCGTGCCCGTGCTCGGCCCCGGCGGCCGGCTGTTGGAATGGGCCGGCGTGGTCGAGGACACGGATGCCCAGCGCCGCGCCGCCGAGTTGCAGCGGCTGCTGGCGCGCGAGGTGGATCACCGCGCCAAGAACGTGCTCTCCATCGTGCAGTCCGTCGTGCGGCTGACCCGGACGGAGGAGCCGGGCGCCTTCGTGGCCGCCGTGGAGGCGCGCATCGCCGCGCTGGCCCGCGCGCATACGCTGCTGGCGCAGGAGGGCTGGTCCGGGGCCGATCTGCGCGCCATCGCCGAGCGGGAGTTCGCCCCCTATGCGACCGTGCGCTGCCATGCCAGCAGCAGCATCCGGCTGGAAGGGCCGCCGCTGCCGCTGGCCGCCTCAACGGTGCAGCCGCTGGCCATGGTGCTGCACGAGCTGGCCACCAATGCCGCCAAGTATGGCGCCCTCTCCCACCCGGACGGCATCCTGACCTTGCGCTGGAGGGTCGAGCCGGAGGCGGACCTGCTGGTGCTGGACTGGCTGGAATCCGGCGGCCCATCCCTGCAGGGACCGCCGGCTCGCAGCGGCTTCGGCTCCCGCGTCATTGAGACCACGCTGCGCAGCCAGTTGCGCGGGCAACTGGAGCGCCGCTGGGAGGGCTCCGGCCTGGCCTGCCGCATCACCCTGCCGCTGGGCCGGACGGTGCTGGCCGGGTCGGGCCGCGAAAGCCGGCTGGTGCTGGAGGCCACGGCCTGAGCGGCCGTTGATTCCGCAGCGACAAGCCGGGGCCAGGGGCGCCGCCCCTGGAACCGCGCCGGGGGGACAGTGTCCCCCCGGACCCCGCCATCAGGACTCGGTGCGGAAATAGGGCTCGACGGTGCCCTGCAGCTTGACGGTCATCGGGTTGCCCTTGCGGTCCATGGTGGTGCCCACGGTCAGCCGGACCCAGCCTTCGCTGACGCAGTACTCTTCGACGTTGTTCTTCTCGACGCCCTTGAACCGCACGCCGATGCCGCGTTCCAGCAGGGCGGCGTCGTAATAGGGGCTGCGCGGGTTGCTCGACAGGCGATCGGGCGGGGTGTCGGTCATCGGATGGCTCTTCCTCGGGCGGCGATGAGGGGCGGGTGATAGCCAAGCGGCACCGCCCTGCCAAATGGAGCCTGGGGGCGGGGCTCAGCTCTCGCGGGCGATGATGCCGTTCACCGTGCGGCAGGCTGCCACCAGGGCGAGCAGCAGCAGGCCCTGCCGGATCAGCCCGCCCGGGGTGAACAGGTATCCGCCCGCCTGCAACTGGCGGGGAACGTAGTGCAGGAACTGCTGCAGTTCGGGTTCGAGCGTCAGGCTGCCCAGGGCCTGCAGCCCCAGCCACCAGAGGGCGCCCACCACCAGCAGCAGCGGCCCGGCCAATTCCGCCACCAACTCCACGAAGGTCAGGCCGAAGGTCACCAGCCCCCAGAAAAGGATCGAGGCGCCGCGCAGGACCAGGCGGGAGCCGCCGCTGCGGCTGGGGCGATAGGGCACGAAGCTGTCGGAACGGGCCGGGGCGGTGGGCATGGCGGCTTTCCCTTCTGGAGAGCGGGCGGCCCCGCAGGTGCCGGGCGGCCCTGCCCGCCCCCGCATCGCGCGCGGCGCGGCGGACCTGCAAGCCATACCGGCATTGGTGCCGCCATTCAAACCAATCGGGCGTGCGGGCCGCCCGCCCTCGCCAAGCGGCGCCGGAATGGGCATGCTGGCACGGGGGTTGCTCGGGCTTCGTCGCGCGCGGCGGGGACGGGCGCGGATTGGCCGGCCATGGGGAAGCTCCGGGGCAGGCAGGTCCAGTGAACGCAGGGAGACAGAAGCTTGAGTTCGAGTTCAAACGTGCGGCTGGCAGCGGATATCGGCGGCACTTTCACCGACATTGTCCTCGACGCGGACGGCACGCGCCGCACCCGCAAGGTGCTGACCACGCCCGCCGCCCCCGAGGAGGGCGTGCTGCAGGGTATCTCCCTGGTCCTGCAGGACGCCGGGCTGCGCTTTTCCGATATCGACGTCTTCGTGCACGGCACGACGCTGGCCACCAACGCCATCATCGAGCGGCGCGGCGCAAAGACGGCGCTGATCGCCACGGCGGGCTTCCGCGACGTGATCGAGATCGGCACCGAGAGCCGCTACGACCAGTACGACCTGACGCTGGAGAAGCCGGTGCCGCTGGTGCCGCGCGAGCTGCGCTTCACCGTGCCGGAGCGGATGGATGCCGAGGGCCGCGTGCGCCTGCCGCTCGACGAGGCGGCGCTGGATGCGCTGGTGCCGGCGCTGCGCGAGGCCGGGGTGCAGAGCGTCGCCTTCGCCTTCCTGCATGCCTATGCCAATCCGGCGCATGAGGTGGCCGCCGGGGCCCGGCTGAAGGCTGCCATGCCCGGCCTGTCCATCACCCTCTCGCACGAGGTCTGCCCGGAGGTGCGTGAGTACGAGCGCACCTCGACGGCGGTGGCCAATGCCTATGTGCAGCCGCTGATGGAAGGCTATCTCGGCCGCATGGCCGCCGCCCTGCGCGAGCGCCAGTACCGCGGCGCCACCTATCTGGTGACTTCCGGCGGTGGCCTGACCGCGCTGGAGACGGCGCAGAAGTTCCCGGTGCGGCTGGTGGAATCCGGCCCGGCCGGCGGCGCCATCTTCGCCGCGCAGATGGCGCTGCGGGCCGGCGAGCAGAAGGTGCTCTCCTTCGACATGGGCGGCACGACGGCCAAGATCTGCCTGATCGAGAAGGGCGAGCCGGCCACCTCCCGCTTCTTCGAGGTGGACCGCACGGCCCGCTTCCTGAAGGGTTCCGGCCTGCCGCTGCGCATCCCCGTCATCGAGATGGTGGAGATCGGCGCCGGTGGCGGCTCGATCGCCCAGGTGGACGCGCTGCAGCGCGTCACGGTGGGGCCGGAGAGCGCCTCCTCCGTGCCTGGCCCGGCCTGCTACGGCCGCGGCGGCACCCGCCCCGCGGTGACCGATGCCGATGTCGCGCTCGGCCTGATCGAGCCGGAGGGCTTTGCCGGCGGCAGCATGACGCTGCAGCCGAAGCTCTCCCTGCAGGCGCTCGGCGCCGAGGTGGGCGAGAAGCTCGGCCTCTCGCCGGAGATGGCGGCCTATGCCGTCTATGAGATGGTCTGCGAGAACATGGCCAGCGCCGCCCGCGTGCATGCGGCCGAGCGTGGCGCGGTGATCGGCCAGCACACCATGATCGCCTTTGGGGGCGCCGCGCCGCTGCATGCCGCGCGGGTGGCCGAGAAGGTCGGCGTGCCGCGCGTGGTGGTGCCGCCGAATGCCGGCGTCGGCTCGGCGGTGGGCTTCCTGGCCGCGCCAGTCGCCTATGAGATCGTGCGCAGCCGCCATGCGCTGCTGGACGAGAGCTTCGACGGCCCGGCCATCTCGGCACTGTTCCAGGAGATGGCGGCCTCGGCCCGCGCGCTGGTCGAGCCGGGCGCGCGCGGCGCCCCCCTCTTCGAGCGCCGCACCGCCTTCATGCGCTATGTCGGCCAGGGCCACGAGATCACCGTGACCCTGCCGAACCACGAGCTGGGTGCGGGGGATGTCGCCGAGTTGCGCCGCATCTTCGAGGCGGAATACGCGGCGCAGTTTGCCCGCGCCATTCCGGCGGCGGCAATCGAGGTGCTGAACTGGTCGGTGCTGGTCTCCACGGTGGCCGAGCCGCCGGCGGTGACGCCGCCCGTCGCGCCCGCCCCCGCGCCGAAGCCCGCCGGGCTGCGGCTGGTCTTCGACGGCCGCGCCGAGAAGGCCGTGGAGGTGCCGATCTACCACCGCACCGCCATGGCGCCCGGCGCCGTGGTCCCCGGCCCGGCGCTGATCGCCGAGGATGAGACCACCACCTACGTTTCCGGCAGCTTCGATGCCCATGTGGACGGCAGCGGCTGCATCGTGATGGAGCAGAAGGCGGCATGAGCACCGAGACCCGCCCGCAGGCGAGCCTGATCGACCTGCAGATCATGTGGAACCGCCTGATCGCCGTGGTCGGCGAGCAGGCGCAGGTGCTGATCCGCACCGCCTTCAGCCCGATCGTGCGCGAATGTGGCGATATCTCCGCCGGCATCTTCGACCTTGAGGGGCGGATGCTGGCGCAGGCCGTCACCGGCACGCCGGGCCATGTCAACTCGATGGCGGAGTCGGTGAAGCACTTCCTCCGCCACTTCCCCATCGAGACGATGAAGGAAGGCGACGCCTACATCACCAACGACCCGTGGATGGGCACGGGCCACCTGAACGACTTCGTCATCACCACGCCCGCCTTCCACCGCGGCAAGCTGGTCGGGCTCTTCTCCTGCACCAGCCACCTGATGGACATCGGCGGGCTGGGCAACGGCCCCGAGGCCTCCGACGTCTTCATGGAGGGCCTCTACATCCCGATGCTGAAGCTCATCGACCAGGGCAAGGTCAATGAGACGCTGATGGCGATGATCCGCGCCAATACCCGGCTGCCGGTGGACACCGAGGGCGACACCTACTCCCTCGCCGCCTGCAACGATGTCGGCGCGCGCGCCCTCTCCGCCATGATGGAGGAGTTCGGCATCGACACGCTGGCGCCGCTCGCCGAGTACATCATCGAGCGCTCGCGCGAGGCGGTGCTGGCCGAGGTGGCGAAGCTGCCCCGGGGCACCTGGCGCTACAGCATGACGGTGGACGGCTACGACCACCCGCTGACCCTGGAAGCCGAACTCACCATCTCCGAGAGCGGCATCCATGTGGACTATACCGGCACCTCGGAGCAGGTGCGGCGCGGCATCAACGTGCCGCTGGCCTATACCACGGCCTATACCGTGTTCGGCCTGGGCTGCGTCGTGGCCGCCAACATCCCGAACAATGCCGGATCGCTGGCGCCGCTCACCGTCTCGGCGCCGCGCGGCACGGTGCTGAACGCACCGAAGCCGGCGCCGGTCTCCTCGCGCCACATCCTCGGCCAGATGTTGCCGGACATGGTCTTCGGCTGCCTGCGGCAGGCGATCCCCGATCGGGTGCCGGCGGAAGGCACCTCCTGCCTCTGGAACATCACCGTGCGCGGCGAGCGGCAGGAGAGCCGCGGGCCGAACCACGGCTACGCGCTGACCATCACCACCAATGGCGGCACCGGCGGCCGTCCGGCGCAGGACGGGCTCTCGGCCACCGCCTTCCCCAGCGGCGTGCAGGGCACCCCGGTCGAGATCGTCGAGCTCCAGACGCCGCTGATCTTCTGGCGCAAGGAACTGCGTCCGGACAGCGGCGGCGCCGGCGCACATCGCGGCGGCCTCGGGCAGGTCCTGGAGATCGCCAACAACGAGGATGCGCCCTTCGAGCTGCTGGCCGCCTTTGACCGCATCACCCACCCGCCGCGCGGTGCGGCGGGCGGCGCGGGCGGCGCGCCGGGCCATGTCGGCCTGGCCTCGGGCGCCACGTTGCGGGGCAAGGGGCTGCAGGTCATCCCGCCCGGCGACCGGATGGTGGTGCTGACCCCCGGCGGTGGCGGCCTCGGCGACCCGAAGGCGCGCCCGGCGGCACAACTCGCGGCCGACCTGCGCAATGGGCTGGTGACGCCGGAGGCGGCGGCGCGGCTCTATGGCGCGGCGCAGGCCGCCGAATAAGATCGTCTCAGGACTACAGGAAAAAAGCCGGGCCGCAGAGCCCGGCACAGAGCTTCACGGGAGACTTACGATGACTACGCGTCGCTTCCTGATGACGGCGGCCCTCGGCACGCTCGCCGCGCCCGCCCTGATTCGCTCCGCCCGGGCGGCCACCCAGCTCGACCTCGCCACCGTCTGGCCCGACGGCAACTACCACACCCAGAACGCCAAGCGCTTCGCCGCCGAGGTGGCGAAGGCGACCGACAACGCGGTGCAGATCACCGTCCATGCCGGTGGCGCGCTCGGCTTCAAGGGGCCGGAGCTGCTGCGCTCGGTGCGCGACGGGCTGGTGCCGATGGCCGACATCCTGAACAACCAGCAGATCGGCGATGCGCCGATCATGGGCATTGAATCGGTGCCCTTCCTGATCGGCTCGCTCGACGAGCTGAAGGTGCTGGATAAGTACCTCGTGCCGGAATACGAGCGCGTGGCGAAGGCCAACAACCAGAAGATGCTCTACACGGTGCCCTGGCCGACGCAGTACACCCACCTCAAGGCGCCGATCTCCTCGCTCGACGGACTGCGGGGCGTGCGCATCCGCGCCTCCGACAAGGGCGTGGCCGACATGTGCACCGCGCTCGGCGCCGCCGGCACCATGATGCCCTGGGGCGAGGTGGTGCCCGCGCTGGCCTCCGGCCGCATCGACGGCGTCTGCACCTCGGCGACCTCGGGCGTGGACGGGCGGTTCTGGGAGTTCATGAAGATCGCCTACCGCACCAACCACACCTTCTCCTCCCAGCTCGTCACCATCAATCTCGATACCTGGAACGAGCTCTCCGCCGCCAACCGCGAGAAGATCGAGGCGCTGGGCAAGAAGCTGCAGCCGGAGTTCTGGGACGTTGCCGCCAAGGACGACACCACCAGCGTGGCGCGTCTGACCAAGGAGGGCATGCAGGTGGTGGACGTCGAGCCCGCCCTGCTGGCCGAGATGCGCAAGCGCACCGCCTTCATGAAGGACGACTTCATCAAGCGCGTCCCCTCCGCCAAGCCGATCATCGAGGCTTACCTGGCCGAGCTCGGGAGGGCCTGATTTGGCTTCTCCCGTGCTGCATCCGGCACGGGCGGCGTCATCCTCCGGGATGGCGCCGGCGGTGCTGCGCTTTTCGGATGGCGTCGCCACGGCCAGCGGCGTCTTTGCTACGCTCTGCCTGGTGGCGCTGCTGCTGCTGATCCTGGCCGAGGTTGGGATTGGTCTGCTTGGCAAGTTTTTCCCGGGCGTCGGCGGCGAGATCACCGTCGCCTGGGAATACGGCGCCTATCTGATGGGGGCCGTCTTCCTGTTCGGCGCGGCGGCGGGGCTGCGCGCCGGCACCCATGTCCGCGTCTCCATCCTGCTCGCCCGCGCTGGCCGCGGCTTCACCCTGGTGTTGGAGCTGGTGGCGACGCTGATTGGCCTCTTCGTCACCGGCTTCCTGGCCTGGGCATTGCTGCAATTCATGCTGCGCGACTGGAATGGCGGCCGCCTTTCCAGCGGCAGCCTCACGCCGCTCTGGATTCCCGATGCCGTGCTGGCGCTTGGCGCCGCGCTGCTGGCCCTGCAGATGGCGACGCGGCTGCTGCGCGTGCTGCTCGGCCTGCCCACCGAGGATGAGAGCCTGAAGGCCGGGAGCGTCGGCGAATGACGGGGGTGATGGGCGCGCTCTTCGCCGCGCTGTTCGGCATGCTCGCGGTCGGCGCCTGGGTCGGCATCGCCCTGATGGCAACCTCGATGGTGCTGCTCTGGGGGTTCCGCAACCTGCCGGTGGACCGGCTGCTGGCGCAGTACACCTTCAACATCCTGACCACTTCCGAGCTGGTGGCGCTGCCGCTCTTCATCCTGATGGGCGAGTTCCTGTTCCGCACGCGGCTCTCCCGCTCGCTGTTCAACGGCCTCGCCCCCTGGGCAGCGCTCCTGCCGGGGCGGCTGCTGCATGTCAACGTGGTGGGCTGCACGATCTTCGCCGCCATTTCCGGCTCCTCGGCGGCGACGACGCAGGTGGTGGGCCGAATCGCGCTGAACGAGCTGAAGTCGCGCGGCTATGACCGCCGCATCGCCATCGGCAGCCTGGCGGGGGCGGGCACGCTCGGCTTCCTCATCCCGCCCTCCAGCGTGATGATCATCTACGGCGTGCTGGCCGACGAATCCGTGCTGCGGCTGTTCACCGCGGGCTTCCTGCCCGGCATCCTGCTGGCCGCCTGCTTCATGGCCTGGGTGATGCTGCACAGCAAGCTGCAGCCCGAGCTGCTGCCGCCGCAGAGCGCCGAGGAGCGGGGCATGAGCTGGGGCCAGCGCTTCGCCGCGCTGCGCGAGCTGGCGCCGACGCTGTTCCTGATCCTCTGCGTGCTCGGCTCGATGTATGCCGGCATCGCCACGCCCTCCGAGGCGGCGGCGGTGGGTGTGCTGGGCGCCGTGCTGGTGAGTTGGTTCCAGGGCGAGCTGAACTGGCCGACGCTGCGCGCCATCGGCATCGGCGCGGCACAGACCTGCGGCATGATCGGGCTGATCGTGCTCGGTGCCTCGATCCTCGGCAATGTCGCGGCCATCCTCGGCGTGCCGCGCCAGGTGGCGGAGATCGTCACCGGCTGGGGCCTCTCGCCGCTGATGCTGATCGTGGCGCTGACGGTGCTCTACCTGATCCTCGGCTGCTTTCTCGACGGCTTCTCGATGATCGTGATGACGCTGCCGGTGGTGCTGCCGCTGGTCACGGCCGCGGGCTTCGACAAGCTCTGGTTCGGCGTCTATCTCGTCATCGCCGTGGAAATGGCGCAGATCACCCCGCCGGTGGGGTTCAACCTCTTCGTCATCCAGGGGCTGACGGGCGAATCCCTCAGCACCATTGCCCGCGTCACCTTGCCCTACCTGCTGATCATGGTGGCCTTCGTCTTCCTGCTGGTGCTGGTGCCGGGCATCGTCAGCATCGTGCCGTCGCTGCTGCTCGGGTAAGGCAGCAGAGCCGGGGGAGAATGAATTCTTCCCCGGACCCCCTCTTCTTCTTTTTGGCCCGTTTTATTGCGCTGACGAAGCGCGCCCGCGCCATGCGCGCTGGGACTCGCAGAAAAAAGATGGGGGGTTCGGGGGGAATTCCTTCCCCCCGAACTTTCTCTCAACCCGCGTAGGTGACGCGCACCTCGCCGACACCCTCGCAGCTGCCGTGCAGGCTGTCGCCGGGCTTCACGGCGCTGACGCCGGCGGGCGTGCCAGTCATCAGCAGGTCGCCCGGCAGCAGTTCCACATAGCGCGAGAGGTAGGCGATGCTCTCCGGCACGGACCAGATCATCTGGTTCATGTCGCCGGTCTGCTGCACCTTGCCGTTCACGCTGACCTCGATCTTGCCCTTGGCCGGGTGGCCGATCTTGGAAGCCGGCACGATGGCGCTGATCGGGCAGGACTGGTCGAAGCCCTTCGACAGCTCCCAGGGGCGGCCGAGCTTCTTGGCTTCGGCCTGGATGTCGCGCCGGGTCATGTCCAAGCCGACGGCATAGCCGTAGACGTGCGAGAGCGCGTCCTCGACGGCGATGTTCTTGCCGCCCTTGCCAATGGCGACGACAAGCTCGATCTCGTGGTGCAGGTCCTTGGTCTGCACGGGGAAGGGCAGGCTGCCGCCGCCCGGCACCACCGCCGTCGCCGGCTTGGCGAAGAAGAAGGGCGGCTCGCGGTCGGGGTCGTGGCCCATTTCGCGGGCATGGTCGGCGTAGTTGCGCCCGACGCACCAGATGCGGCGCACCGGGAAGACGGCGGTCTCGCCCTCGACCGGCACGGTGGCCGGCTGCGGGGCCTCGATGACGTACTGCAAGGCAGGTCCTCCCCTGGCCCGCTGCCGGGCCGGTCCAAGCGGTTGCCCGAATGGGTTAGGATCGCCCGGAAACCCCGTCAAGCCAGCGGCTTCCGCGCAATCCGGTGTTGGCGGGGGGAGGGGGGATGCTAGGCTCGGCGCCTCTGCGGAAGGAGGGGACGATGGGCCGCTATGTCAGCGACTTCCGGGGCGAGCGGCACCGCTTCGACGACCTGCGGGCGGTGCTGGCCAAGGCTTCCCCCCGCCGCTCGGGCGACGAATTGGCCGGGCTGGCGGCCGAGAGCGACGCGCAGCGCATCGCCGCCCGCGCCGTGCTGGCCGACCTGCCGCTGACGCGTTTCCTGGAGGAGCCGCTGGTCCCCTATGAGCGGGACGAGGTCACGCGCCTCATCCAGGACACCCAGGACATAACGGCCTTCGCCGCCGTCCGCCACCTGACGGTGGGCGGGTTGCGGGACTGGCTGCTCTCCGACGAGGCCACGACCGAGGCCTTGGCCACCCTGGCGCCGGGCCTGACGCCCGAGATGGTCGCCGCCGCCTCCAAGCTGATGCGCAACCAGGACCTGATCGCGGTGGCACGGCGCTGCCGGGTCGTCACGGCCTTCCGCAGCACCATCGGCCTGCCCGGGCGGCTCGCCACGCGCCTGCAGCCCAACCACCCTGCGGACGACCTGCGCGGCATCGCCGCCGCCACGCTGGACGGGCTGCTGCTCGGCGCGGGCGATGCGGTGATCGGCGTCAACCCGGCCACCGACAGCCTGTCCAACGGCTTGGCCCTGCTGGAGATGCTGGACGGGCTGCGCGCCCGCCACGCCATCCCGACCCAGACCTGCGTGCTGACGCATGTGACCAACGCCATCCGCCTCGTCGAGCGGGGTGCGCCGGTGGACCTGGTGTTCCAGTCCATCGCCGGCACCGAGGCGGCCAATGCCGGCTTCGGCGTTTCCCTCTCGGTGCTCCGCGAGGCGCAGGAGGCGGCGCTGGCCCTGAAGCGCGGCACGGCGGGCGACAATGTGATGTATTTCGAGACCGGCCAGGGCGCAGCGCTTTCGGGCGACGCGCATCACGGCATCGACCAGCAGACTGTGGAGGCGCGCAGCTACGCCGTCGCGCGCGCCTTCCGCCCGCTGCTGGTGAACACCGTGGTCGGCTTCATCGGGCCGGAATACCTCTACGACGGCAAGCAGATCATCCGCGCCGGGCTGGAGGACCATTTCTGCGCCAAGCTGCTCGGCGTGCCGATGGGCGTGGACGTCTGCTACACCAACCATGCCGAGGCCGACCAGGACGACATGGACACGCTGATGACGCTGCTCGCCGTCGCCGGCTGCAACTTCATCATCACCGTGCCGGGCGCCGACGACGTCATGCTCAACTACCAGAGCACCTCCTTCCATGACGCGCTCTACCTCCGCTCCACGCTCGGCCTGCGTGCCGCGCCGGAGTTCGAGGCCTGGCTGGAGGCGATGGGCATGATGGATGGCGCCGGCCGCATCCGCCCTCTGCCGGAGGCTCCGATGCGCCGGTTGCTGGCGGGCGGAGGCATCGCCGATGCCGCCTGAGCACGACACTCCCGCCGCTGATCCTTGGATGCCGCTGCGGCGGATGACGCCGGCGCGCATCGGCCTCGGCCGCCGCGGCGACGCGCCGCCGCTGGAGGCTGTGCTCGACTTCCAACTCGCCCATGCCCGCGCGCGCGATGCCGTCCACGCCGGGCTGGATGTGGAAGCCCTTGCCGCCGCATTGGAGGGGCGGCCGCATGCCGCCGTCCGCAGTCAAGCAGCGGAGCGCGGCACCTATCTCCGCCGCCCGGACCTTGGGCGCCGGCTCGATCCCCTCTGCCTGCCCGACCTTCCGCATGGCGACTGGGACGCGGTCTTCGTCCTGGCCGATGGGCTTTCCGCCACGGCGGTGCAGCGGCATGCCGTTCCGTTGCTGAAGGCTACCCTGGCGCGCCTGCCGGGCTGGCGCATCGCTCCGGTTGTCATGGCGACTCAGGCGCGGGTGGCGCTTGGCGACGAGATCGGCGCCTCCCTCGGGGCGCGGCTCTGCGCCATGCTGATCGGCGAGCGGCCCGGGCTTTCGGTGGCCGATAGTCTGGGTGTCTATCTGACCCATGCCCCACAGCCGGGACGGCGGGATTCGGAGCGCAACTGCATCTCCAACATCCACCAGTCCGGTGGCCTCTCCTATGAGGCGGCCGCCGACAAGCTCGCCTGGCTGATGGCCGAGGCACTGCGCCTGAAGCTGACCGGGATCGGGCTGAAGGACGATCATCAGGCGGCGCTGCCGGAGGCGTAGAAAAGGCTGGGGGAAGGAATTCCCCCAGACCTCCATCTTTTTTCTTCGAGGTTTGCGCGCGGGCGGAAAGCGCAACCTCAAACTAACAAAAAGAAGAAGGGGGTTTGGGGGAAGTCATTCCCCCGACCTTCCTTTTTCAGTCTTCGCTTTCGTACCAGGTCCGCCCGTCGCGTTCGATCATGGCGATGGCGGCCGTCGGTCCCCAGGTCCCCGCGACATAGGGGCGCGGCGCTTCGGGGCGCTCGGCCCAGGTTTTCAGCAGCGGCTCGACCCAGCCCCAGGCCGCCTCCACCTCGTCGCGCCGCATAAAGAGGGTGGCGTTGCCGCGCACCACATCCATCAGCAGCCGCTCATAGGCATCGGGATAGCGGATGCCGAAGGTCTTCTCGAAGCTGATGTCGAGGCCGGTCGGGCGCAGATGCAGGCCGCCGGGGCCAGGCTCCTTGGTCATCATCTCCAGCCGCATGCCTTCCTCGGGCTGCAGGCGAATCAGCAGGCGGTTCGGCTGGAGGTCGTGCTGCTCGCGCGGGAAGATGCTGAAGGGCGGCGTGCGGAACTGAATCACGATCTCCGAAACCTTGCGCGGCAGCCGCTTGCCGGTGCGCAGGTAGAAGGGCACGCCGGCCCAGCGCCAGGAGTTCACCTGGACCTTCAGCGCTACGAAGGTCTCGGTCAGGCTGCGCTCGGTGCTGCCGATGTCGGCGAGATAGCCCGGCACGGCATGGCCATTGGCCGCCCCCGCCGTGTACTGGCCGCGCACGGTGAAGCTGTTCACCTCGTGCGGCTCCACCCGCCGCAGGGCGCGCAGCACCTTCAGCTTCTCGTCGCGCACCGCATCGGCATCGAGCGAGATCGGGCTCTCCATGGCCAGCAGGCAAAGCAGCTGGAGCATGTGGTTCTGAACCATGTCGCGCAGCGCGCCGGAGCGGTCGTAGTATCCGCCGCGACCCTCGACGCCGACCGTCTCGGCCACGGTGATCTGCACGTGGTCGATCATGTCGGCATTCCACAGCCGCTCGAAGATCGGGTTGGCGAAGCGCAGCGCCATCAGGTTCTGCACCGTCTCCTTGCCGAGATAGTGGTCGATGCGGAAGATCTGCGACTCCGGCATCACCTCGCCGACCGCGTTGTTGATGGCGCGGGCCGAGGCGAGGTCATGGCCGATCGGCTTCTCCAGCACCACGCGGGAGAGCGGGTGAAGCCCGCCATGGCGCGCCAGCTTCTGGCAGATCGGTCCGTAAAGCTCCGGCGAAGTGGCGAGATAGAAGGGCCGCACCTGCTCCGGCCGTTCGTTCAGCATGGCGACGAGGGCACTCCATCCCTCGTCGGAGAGCGCGTCCACGGTCTGATAACTGAGCAGGGCGAGGAAGCTTTGCAGCGTCTCGGCATCAAGGCTGGCCGGAACGACGAACTGGCGCAGCGCGGCCTCCGCCTTCTGGCGGTACTCGTCGGTATCCATCGCGGTACGGGCAACGGCGATGATACGGCTGGTGGAGGAGAACTGCCGGTCCCGGAAGCGATCGTAGAGGGCGGGCAGGAGCTTGCGCATCGTCAGGTCGCCCGTCGCGCCGAAGACGACGCAATCGAAAGACGCTACGGGGAGAAATCGGGCCATGCTGCCGCTCCTCGGGGATCAGACGGAGGGGCAAAGTAGCGTGCTGCGGCGCGAGGCTCCACGCGCCATCTGCGTCATTCCGCCTTGGCTGGCAAAATGGCAGTCGAACCACCTGAGGGTTGCTCTACCTGCGGGCGTATTCTGCCCGGGGGAGAGGGCACTGCCTGCTTCCTGCCCCGAATGCCTTGGAGGTGAGCGAATTCTCGGGGGGCTTCGCCCGTTCTCAAGCGAACGGGGGAGAATAAATCCTTCCTTGCACCCCTCTCCTTTCTGTTTGGCAGTTTTGCCGTGTGGGTGGCAGTCGCGGAAAAAGTCCGAAGAAAAAAGAAGGGGGTTCGAGGGAATTCATTCCCCCCGACCTTTTCAAAGCGCCGCGCGTGTCGCGGCGATCAGTGCCGTGCAGTCCTCCAGAGCATCCGCGACGCTGTTGCGGGCACGGCGCAACTCCACCTCCAGCAGGCGCGCCTCCACGCCTTCAGCCCTGGCGTAACGCGGCACGTCGAACAGACCCGGAATCATGCTCCCTTGCGGCGTATAGCCATACATGTCCTGGCCATAGGGGCCGCAGGCCGTGCTGGCGAGCGGGATCAGCCGGCGCGAGAGGGCGCGGAAACAGGCGTTCAGCCGCTCGGCCGGAGCGGGGTCCAGCTCCGGCTCCGCGGCGTATCGGGCGCGCCAGGTGGCGGCGAGGCGCTCCAGCGCGGCGGCTTCGGCTTCCAGCGCGCGGGCACGGTCCAGCACGCTTTCCAGCCCCAGATCGGGTGCGAGGGGCGCCAGCTCCTCCAGCCGTGTGACGAACTGGGCCGCCACCTCGGTATAGTCGAAGGGCAGCACGGCTTCGGTGCAGAGCGCCCAGAGATAGCCGGCATAGACGCGCAGATGGGCCGGCATGCTCGCCCAATCCACCTTGTCCAGCGTGTTCTCCAGCGAATGGTGCCACCAGCCGATGGAGGCGCCCGCCGTGGCGGCCAGCTGGGCGCGGGTATAGCCGCCCTGGCCGCCGAACATGGGGATGCCGAGGCCGAAGAAGGAAGCGTCTCCCATTTTCCCGGCCCGGTGCCAGCGGCGTGGCCAGTCCGGCAGCATCCGCGCCTCGACGCCCTCGTGAAAGCGGCGCAACTCGGCATTGGAGGAGGCGGACCACTCGGAGACGCCGAGGCAGGCCGGCTGGTCGATCTGCAGATAGGCCACGGCATGGGCGCGCAACCGGTCCCAGTGCCGGTCGGCGAAGCGGGAGGAGCCGATCATCGTGCCCGTCTCGTGCCCGGCCCAGAAGCCGCAGACCAGCCCGCGGCGCAGCTCGTCCCGGTGCCGCGCGAAGACGCGGGCGAGTTCCAGCACGCAGGCATTGCCGGTGGCGTTGTCGGTCGGCTGCGGGCCGAACCAGGAATCCTGGTGGCCGCCAAGCAGCACGAAATCCGCAGCACCCGGCACGGCCAGCTCGCCCACGGTGACATGCACCGGCGCCCAGCGGTTCTCGGCGCGCGCCACCAGCTGCACGCGCACTGGCCCTTCCGCCAGCATCGCCCGCAGCATCAGCCCGGTGCTGCGGGCGATGCCGATGCAGGGCAGGGTGGCCATCTCCTCGGCCATGCCACGGCGCGTCGGGTTGCCCCAGGCGGGCTTCACCGAGCCGAAGGGAATGGCCGTGCTCTCCGGCGGTCCCCAGTTGAACATCACGCAGCCCAGGGCGCCCTGCAGCGCGGCGATGCGCTGCTTCTCGTGCCGCGCCGGCGAGTAGGACAGCTCCGAGAGCGTGATGCAGCCGCGCGCGTCGCGCCCCTCGTAGTCGCCGAAGCCGCCGCCGCCGACATCGATCAGCGTGGCGGTGATCCCTTCCGGCGGCGTCGAGACGCTGTGTCCCAGCGTGAAGGCCTCGATGGCGACTTCACGCGGCGCCAACACGCGCAGCGCGCCCGGTTTGGGAAAGCTGACGAGCCCTTCGCCCTCCTCGATCCTGGCCTCAAGCCCGGCTTCGCGCAGCGCCGTCGCGCTGTACTCCGCCATGCGGGCGCCGTTGGGCGATCCGGCGAGGCGGGAAGGGATGTTGTTGGCGATGTGCTCGACATGCGCGCGCACCGCATCGGTTGACAATTCGGACAGGATCAGGTCGAGCGACATGGGGCGACTATGGTCCGCCCGCAACGAACCGGGAAGGTGCGAAGATGTCTCTCTCCTGGCAGCAGGCGGCGTCCTGCGCGGCCTCGTTGATCTCCGGCTGGGCGGAGGACGAGCCGGGCGGCATCGTGCTTGGCTTCGACGCCTCCGGCCCGCGCTTCGTCGAGGCGCGCGGCCTCGCCAGCATCGAGCACGGCCTGCCCTTCGGCCTCGCGACGCCGACGCGGCTCGCCTCCATCACCAAGCATGTCTTCTGCGCCGTCGCGCTGCGCGAGGGGATGGACATGGCGGCGCCGCTCGGCGCACTGGTGCCCGGCCTGCCCGAGGCGGTGGCCGCCGCGCCGCTCGGCCGCGCGCTCGGCATGACCGGTGGCCTGCCGGACCTGGTGGAGAGCTTCGGGCTGCTCGGCGTCCCCGCCAGCGCGGATTTCGGCCGCGCTACCCTGCTGGAGATGGCGCACAACCTGCCCGGGCTGAACTTCGCGCCCGGCAGCAGCATCTCCTACACCAACACCGGCTACCGCCTCGCCGAGTCGGCGCTCTCCGCCCCCTTCGGCGCGCTGCTGGAGCGGCATTTCCCCGGGCTCGGCTTCTTCTATCCGGAGGACGAGACGGCGCCGGTGCCCAACCTCGCCACCGGCTACTGGCGCGACGCCGAGCGCGGCTGGCGGCGTGGCCGCTACGGGCTGAACTACTCGGCCTCCGGTGGCCTCGCCTGCTCGGCCGAGGCGCTGATGCGCTGGTCCCTGCGGCTGATGGCCGGGGAGGGCGGCACGGCTGGCCTCTGGCAGGCGCTCACCCGCTCCGGCACGCTGCTGGACGGGCGCGAGACCGGCTATGGCCTCGGCCTCTCCCGTGTGCCGCTGGAGGGGCCGGTGCTCTGGGGCCATGGCGGCTCGCTGCCCGGCTACAAGAACCACCTGCTGCTGGCGCCGGAACTGGGCGCCGGCGTCATCGTCCTGAGCAACCGCGAGGAAACCGGCGCCTACCGCATGTCCCTCGCAGTCATGGCGGCGCTGGCCGGCTTGGCCCTGCCGCCGCCCGGCCAGTTGCCCGCGGGCCTCTTCGCCGAGGCGGAGGGCCCGCGCTGGGTGGAATCCACCGGCGATTCCCTCTTCCTGCTCGGCGCGCAGGAGGCCCTTTCCCGGGGCGCTGACGGGCTGGCGCACGGCCTCCAGGCACATCTGGCCTTCGCGCTGCGGGTGGCCCCTGACGGCGCCCTGGAAGGCGGCCTCGGCCACCAGGACTGCCGCCTGCTGCCGGTGCCGGAGGATGCCGCGCTCGATCCCCATCTGGTCGGGGACTGGGTGGGCGAGGGACTGAACTGTGAGGCTCGCCTCACCATCGCCGAGGGAGGGCGCATCCGCCTGCCCGGCCAGCCCCTGCAATGGGCCATGCTGCGCCCCCTCGGGCCGGGCAAGGCGCTGGCGGAACGTGCCTCGCCGCCTTCGCGCAGCCGTTTTGCGCTCTGGCTGGCGGGGTCGGACGAGTTGCGCCTCGTCTCCCAGCGCAGCCGGGTGCTGACCTTCCGGCGCGGGTGAAAACGATCGGGGGGAAGAATTCCTCCGGTCAAATCCATGGATTTGACCCATCTTCTTTCCGAAAGTCTGGCGGTTGCGGCCGCCGGAACTGCTGCGGCGCGGGCTTCACCGGTGCGAGTACCGCGGCTGCATCCTGCGGGGCCATCTCGGGCTGGAGCGCCCGGGCGGCGCCCTTTTCGCGGCAGGGTAGGGAACCTCGGGCGCCACCGCCGCGTTTCCCCTGCGCGGGCAGGTGACTGGACGGAAGGCCCGCTGCAAGGGCAGGCTGCGCGCATGAGCTTCCACGCCATTTACCGCCACGGTTTCGCCCGCGTCGCCGCCTGTACCACGCGCTGCACCTTGGCCGACCCAGCCGCCAACGCCGCCGCCATCCTGGAGGCCACGCGCCAGTGCGATGCCAAGGGCGCCGCGCTCGCGGTCTTCCCCGAACTGTCGCTCTCCGGCTATGCGATTGACGACCTCCACCTGCAGGACACGCTGCTGGACGCGGTGGAGCAGGCGATTGGCACGCTGCTGACGGCCTCCGCCTCGCTGCGCCCGGTGCTGCTGGTGGGTGCTCCCCTGCGCCACGGCCAGCGGGTCTACAACACCGCCGTGGCGATCCAGCGCGGACGGCTGCTCGGCGTGGTGCCGAAGATCCACCTGCCGAACTACCGCGAGTTCTATGAGCACCGCTGGTTCGCCTCCGGCGCCGGTACGGAGGGCAGCGAGATCACCGTCGCCGGCCAGCGCGCCCCCTTCGGGCCGGACCTGCTCTTCGCTGCCGAGGACATCGCCGGCCTCGTGCTGCATGCCGAGATCTGCGAGGACTTCTGGGTGCCGGTGCCGCCCAGCGCCGGGGCCGCCCTGGCCGGCGCCACCGTGCTCGCCAACCTCTCGGCCAGCAACATCACCGTGGGCAAGGCGGATACGCGCCGGCTGCTCTGCCAGTCGCAGTCCGCCCGCTGCCTCGCCGCCTATCTCTACGCTGCCGCCGGAGTGGGTGAATCCACCACCGATCTCGCCTGGGACGGCCAGGTCTCCATCTTCGAGAACGGCGCCATCCTGAAGGAAAGCGACCGCTTCCCCGAGGCGGACCAGGTCGTCATCGCCGATGTCGATCTCGACATGCTGCGCCAGGAGCGCGCCCGCCAGGGCACCTTTGACGACAACCAGCGCCTGCACACCCGCAGCTTCCGCACCGTGACCTTCCGGCTCGACCCGCCGATGGAGGATATCGGCTTTGAGCGCGCGCTGGAGCGCTTCCCCTTCGTTCCCGCCAACCCGGAGCGGCTGAGCCAGGACTGCTACGAGGCCTACAACATCCAGGTCTCCGGCCTCGTCCAGCGCTGCCAGGCCACCAACAACCGCAAGATCATCATCGGCGTCTCGGGCGGCCTCGACTCCACCCAGGCGCTGATCGTCGCCGCGAAGGCGCTGGACCGCATGGGCCGGCCCCGCAGCGACATCATCGCCTACACGATGCCTGGCTTCGGTACCTCCGCCGGCACCAAGACCAACGCGCACCGGCTGATGGCCTCCCTTGGCGTCACCGCACACGAGCTGGACATCCGTCCGGCCGCCCGGCAGATGCTGGCCGATCTCGGCCATCCCTTCGCCAAGGGCGAGCCGGTCTATGACGTGACCTTCGAGAACGTCCAGGCCGGGCTGCGCACTGACTACCTGTTCCGCGCCGCCAACCGGCATGGCGGCATGGTGCTCGGCACCGGCGACCTCTCCGAGCTGGCGCTGGGCTGGTGCACCTATGGCGTGGGCGACCAGATGTCGCACTACAACGTCAATGGCGGTGTGCCCAAGACGCTGATCCAGCACCTGATCCGCTGGGTCATCGCTTCTGGCCAGTTCGAGGCGGAGGTCAACGAAACCCTGCAATCGGTGCTGGAGACCGAGATCTCGCCCGAGCTGATCCCGGCCGATGGCGAGACGCAGCAGATCCAGAGCACCGAGGCCAAGATCGGCCCCTATGCCCTGCAGGACTTCAACCTGTTCTACACGCTGCGCTACGGCTTCCGCCCCTCGAAGATCGCCTTCCTGGCGCTCCAGGCCTGGGGCGACGCGGCGCGCGGCACCTGGCCGCCCGGCTTCCCGGAGGCCAGCCGCAACGCCTACGACCTGCCGATCATCCGGCACTGGCTGGAAGTCTTCCTGCAACGCTTCTTCGGCTTTGCCCAGTTCAAGCGCTCCGCCTTGCCGAACGGGCCGAAGGTGGTGGCGGGCGGCTCGCTCTCGCCGCGCGGGGATTGGCGGGCGCCCTCGGACGGCAATGCCAATGCCTGGCTCGCCGAGTTGCGGAACAACGTGCCAGCGGAGTGAGGAAGAGCCGGGGGGAAGGAATTTCCCCGGACCCCTTCTTTGTCAGTTCACGCGGCGGGCCATGGCTCCGTGAGCGCCAGTTCGCGCAGGATCTGGCGCTCGGAGGCGATGCCAAGCGCCTTCTCCGAATGTTCCAGGGCCGTCTGCGAGTGCCGCCGTGCCGCGAACCGGAACCCACCAAGCGGCGCCAGCATCCGTAGCGTCTTCTGTAGCCGGATGCCCACCTCCAGCATGCCCGCCCCATCGCGCGCGATGGGCCGGAAGAAGTCGTCGAACATATCCTCCACCGAAAGGCCGGGTGCGTGGACATGCGGCAGCGGGGCTTCCGGCGGGACGCGGGCCTGGCCCTCCGCCCATTCGGCGAGCAGATGCCCGCCGGCAGCGAGCACGCCGATCGCCGTGCCGGGGTCGTTCACCGCCGGCGAAAGGGCGCGGGAGGCGATCTCCGAGAGCACGATCAGTCCGAAGCGGGGGTCTTGGTCGTAGGAGCGGTTGCTGCCCAGGATGAAGGCCGCGCGCAGGCGCTTGGCCGCATCGGTCCCGCAAGGGCTTTCCATCCAGAGCAGCGGCCGGTGCGGGTGCAGGTAGGTGCCGGGAAGCGCCAGCAGATGCACAGCCTGTCCCATCTCCTCGCCCAGTGCGGAGAGCCGGCCAAGATCGACGTGCTGCAGGTATCCCCGCTCCTCCGGGAAGACCTGGTGCGCGCTCGCCGGCCGGGGCACGGGGGGACGGGCTCCCAGGTGGGGCCGTTCCATCCATTGCTGCATTGCCTGGCGAGTCGCTTCCTTCACGCGCGCGACCGTCTCCTCCACCCGCCCCAGCCCGGAGAGCCGCTCGATCCAGCGGAGCAGGGTGACCACGATCCCGGCGATCACCAGGATGGTAACGACGAACAGGATGACCCGCCCGTTCTCGCCATAGATGCCCGTGCTCAGCGCGACGATGCCGGCGACGCTGAACAGGAAGCTGCCGAGGAAGGTGGCGATGGCGTTCTGCGCCGTGCGATCCTCGATCACCAGCCGCGTCGCACGGGGCGTGGTGTTGCTGGTGGCGGCCGAATAGGCCGAAACCATGGTGGTGAGGGAGAAGGTGGTCACCGCCAGCATGCTGGAAGCCAGGATGCCGAGGATGTTGTCCACCGCCTTGGCGCCGATGCGGACGGTGATCTTGTATGGAATGAACGGCTCCGCCACCGCGGCGACCAGGGCGGTCGCCACGGCGAGCAGCGTGAAGAGCGCCGCGCGGAACCACAGGCGACGCGTCAGCCGCCGCCAGAGCCATTGCCAGCGACTCATGCGGGCCTCCTTCCGATCGATGCCGGCTGAACCCGCCATGGCCTCCGGAAGTTGCCGCGCCCAAGGCCAGGAGGCTCGGCGCCGCAGTCTCTGGCCCAGCGCGAGCGCCCGCCGCTGAACCGAAGACTTGCAGAAGGAGAAGGTCGGGGGAGCTCACCCCCCCCAAAAGCCGCTTCACCCGAGGACGAGGGGGCCCTCCTTCCTTCCGGCCCGGCTCAGGCCGAAACGCGTGCTCCGCGCACGGCCTCGGCAAGGCCGCGCACCTGGTCCAGAACCTTGCGCAGCGTGTCCGGCCGGGCGCGGCCCTTCTCGTCCAGGCTGGCGGCCAGGGTGTCGATCAGCGCCGAGGCGACGACGGCGCCATCCGCCACCTGCACCGCCTCAGCGGCCTGCTGCGGCGTGCGCACGCCGAAGCCGATGGCGATCGGCAGGTCGGTATGGCGGCGCAGGCGCGGGATGGCCGCGGCCAGCGCCTCCTGCGTGGCGCTGCGCGTGCCGGTGATCCCCGTGATGGCCACGTAGTAGATGAAGCCGCTGGTGCCTTCGAGCACCTTGGGCAGCCGCTCGTCATGGGTGGTGGGGGCGACGAGGCGGATCAGATCCAGCCCCTGCTCGCGCGCGGGCCCGGCCAATTCGTCGGCCTCCTCCGGCGGCATGTCCACCACGATCAGCCCGTCCACTCCGGACTCGGCCGCCTCGGTGCAGAAGCTCTCGATGCCGTAGGAGAGGATGGGGTTCAGATAGCCCATCAGCACGATCGGGGTCTCGTCGTCCTCGCGGCGGAAGTCGCGCACCATGGCGAGCGCCCCGCCCAGCGTGCCGCCGGCCTTCAGCGCCCGCTGTCCGGCGCGCTGCACGGTCGGTCCGTCGGCCATCGGGTCGGTGAAGGGCACGCCGATCTCGATCAGGTCCGCCCCCGCGCCGGGCAGGCCCCGCAGCAACGCCATGGAGGTCGCCGGATCGGGGTCGTAGGCCTCCAGGAAGGGCATCAGCGCGCCGCGGCCCTCCGCCTTGAGCTGCGCGAAGCGGGCGGCGATGCGGCTCACAGCGACTCTCCCAGGTGCTTGGCGACGGTGAAGATGTCCTTGTCGCCCCGGCCGGACAGGTTGAGGACGATGATCTTGTCCTGGGCCATGGTCGGCGCGAGCTTCATCACGTAGGCCAGCCCATGCGCCGATTCCAGCGCGGGGATGATGCCTTCCAGCCGCGAGCAGAGCTGGAAGGCCTCCAGTGCCTCCTGGTCCGTCACCGCGACGTATTGCACGCGGCCGATCTCATGCAGCCAGGAGTGCTCCGGGCCGATGCCGGGATAGTCCAGCCCGGCGGAGATCGAGTGCGCCTCGTGGATCTGGCCGTGGTCGTCCTGCAGCAGATAGGTCTTGTTGCCATGCAGCACGCCCGGGCGCCCACCGGCAATGGCAGCCGCGTGCTCGCCCGTCTCCATGCCGCGCCCGGCGGCCTCGACGCCGTAGATCGCGACGTCGGTGTCGTCGAGGAAGGGGTGGAACAGCCCCATGGCGGAGGACCCGCCGCCGACGGCGCAGACCAGCGCATCCGGCAGGCGCCCCTCGGCGGCCAGGATCTGCTGCTTGGTCTCCTCGCCGATCACGCACTGGAAGTCGCGCACCATCTGCGGGAAGGGCGCGGGGCCGGCGACGGTGCCGATGCAGTAGTAGGTGTCGGCGACATTGGCGACCCAGTCGCGCATCGCCTCGTTCATCGCGTCCTTCAGCGTGCCGGCGCCGGAGGTGACGGGGATCACCTCCGCCCCCAGCAGCTTCATGCGGAAGACGTTGGGCTGCTGCCGCTCGACGTCGGTGGCGCCCATGTAGACGATGCATTTCAGGCCGAAGAGGGCGCAGGCGGTGGCGGTGGCCACGCCATGCTGCCCGGCGCCGGTCTCGGCGATGATGCGCGGCTTGCCCATGCGCTTGGCCAGCAGGATCTGGCCGAGCACGGCGTTGATCTTGTGCGCGCCGGTGTGGTTCAGCTCTTCGCGCTTGAAGTAGACCTTCGCGCCGCCGAGATGCTCGGTCAGCCGCTCGCAGAGCCAGAGCGGGCTGGGGCGGCCGACATAGTCCTTCAGCAGCCGTCGCCATTCCTTCATGAAGGCCGGGTCCTGCCGCGCGGCATTGTAGGCCTGCTCGACCTCCTGAATGACCGGCATCAGCGTCTCGGCGACGTAACGTCCACCGAACTGACCGAAACGGCCCCGTGCATCGGGACCCTGGCGCAGGGAATTGGGCAGAGGCTGGTTCACGCGTCCCTCCAAGCTGCGCTGAGTGTTAGCGCGCCCTGCCATATGGGGATAGGGGCGGCTTCGAGAGGAGGGGGAAAGCGAGGGCGCAGAAGCGCCTTTCGTCACGGCCGGCGGCGGCAGAACCGGGGGAAGCCCATCTCCGGTCGTCTTCCGTTGTCAGCTTCCGGCGCGCGGGCCACCTGCGAGGGAACTCGAAGAAAAAAGTTGGGGGTCTGGGGGAATTCCTTCCCCCAGCCTTTCTACTCCTGTTCCGCGTGCGCGGCCGCGACGAAGGCCGCGATCAGCACCGGGTCCTTCACGCCGCGCATCCGCTCGACACCGGAGGAGACATCCACCGCCGGCGCGCCGGTGACCCGGATGGCGGAAGCGACATTGGCCGGGGTCAGCCCGCCTGCCAGCATCCAGGGCCGGGGGACCGGGTGGCCCGCCAGCAAGGACCAGTCGAAGCTGGCCGCGTTCCCGCCCGGCAGGGTGGCACCGCGCGGCGGCTTGGCATCCAGCAGGAAGCGGTCCACGGCTGGCGCATAGGCCTCCAGCAGCGCCAGGTCCTCCGGCTTGGCGATGCCCAGCGCCTTCATGACCGGCAGGCCGAAGCGCGCCCGGATGGCCGCGCAGCGCTCCGGGCTCTCCATGCCGTGCAGTTGCAGCAGGCTGAGAGGAGCGGCCTCCAGCACCTCGCCGATCTCGGCATCGGTCGCGTCCACGAACAGGCCGACGCAGAGCGGGCGCCGCCCGGTGCCGCCGCGCGCCGCCAGCTCGCCGGCCTGCTCCGGCGTCACCGCACGCGGGGAGGGCGGGTAGAAGACGAAACCAACCCAGTCGGCCCCGGCGCGGCAGGCCGCATCATAGGCCGCCGCGTCGTTGATGCCGCAGATCTTGACCTGCACCTTGGGAAGGGGGGCGGTCATTTCAGCGAGGCAGGCTGCCGGCGATGGCGGCCGCCGCGGCGGCGGGATCGGGCGCGCTGGTGATGGGGCGCCCCACCACCAGCCAGTCCGCCCCGGCGGCGGCGGCCTCCTCGGGGGTGGCGACCCGCGCCTGATCGCCCTTGTCGCTGCCGGCCGGGCGCACGCCGGGCACCACCAGCAACGGCGCCTCGCCGAAGGCGTCGCGCAGGCGGGAGATCTCCTGCGGCGAGCAGACCAGACCGTCCGCGCCCGCCTCCAGCGCCAGCCGTGCCAGCCGCAGAACCTGCTGCGTCGGGCCGCCGGAGACGCCCGTCTCGGCCAGGCCGGCGGCGGTGAAGCTGGTCAGCACCGTCACGGCCAGGATGGCGGGGCGTGCCTCGCCAAGGCTGTCCTCCGCGGCGCGGCGGGCGGCCTCGATCATGGCGCCGCCGCCGCCGCCGTGCAGGGTCAGCATGGCCGGGTGGGTGGCGCAGACCGAGCGCACGGCGCCGGCCACGGTGTTCGGGATGTCGTGGAACTTCAGGTCCAGGAAGACCGGCCGCTGCGCGGCGATCCGCGACATCACCGTGGGGCCGGCGGCGCAGAACAGTTCCAGGCCCACCTTTACCAGCCCCACATGCGGTGCCACCGCGCGCGCCCAGCCCTCGGCGCGCGCGGCATCGGGCGTGTCGAGCGCGGCGATCAACCCGGTGCCATTGGGCTTCCCGCGCATCTCAGTGGGTCGCGGCCAGTGCCGTGGAGGTGGTCGGCGCGGTGGAGGGAACCGGGTTGGCGGCGTCCTGCCGCGCGCGGATCTCGGCCAGCTCGGCTTCCAGGAGCTGCGCGGCGCGCTGCATCCGGCGGGCGCGGCGGCGGTAGTGCAGGGCGCTGCCCCAGGCCAGCAGCGCGCCGAGCAGGAAGGCGAGCGCCGCGGCGCCGAGCACGGCGCCGGCCAGCGGCACCTCCCAGCTCACATCGAAGGGCCAGAGCTGCAGTGCGACCGGCATGGTGTTGGAGACGGCGAAGAGCACCAGCACCAGCAGCAGCAGGGCGGTGAGCAGGAGGCCGATGATGGTCATGGAGTGGTCACCGTGGTGCGGGGGCTGCGCTTCGGCGCCTGCAGCGGGCCGCCATTGACGCGCTCGCGCAGTTCCTTGCCGGGCTTGAAATAGGGAACGGACTTGCCGGCGACCGGCACCGATTCGCCGGTGCGCGGGTTGCGGCCGGTGCGCGGATCGCGCTGCTTGGCGGAGAAGGCGCCGAAGCCGCGCAACTCCACCCGGTCCCCCCGCGCCAGGGCGGTGGTGATCTCGTCGAAGATGGTGCTGACGATCAGCTCCACGTCCGGCTGGCGCAGATGCGGGTTGGCCGCAGCCAGCTGCGCGATCAGTTCGGATTTGGTCATGGCCCGCCTGCCTCCTGCCCTGCGCCGGAACCCCGGCCGGAAGATTGCCACCCCGCCGCCGGGCCGCAAGCGCGCCCGCGGCCCCTCATCGCGGAAGCTGCCAAACGGCCTGCGGGCCGTCAATCGCAAGCCATTCTGAAATCAGGCTTTTCATCAGCATATGCACGGAGACGCCGAGCACGCGCTCCACCCTGTCCCGCGGATCGAGGTCACGCACGCGCAGGTCGGCGGGGATGTCATGCGCGCTGGCCAGCCAGGCGCGCGCCTCCGGCTCGCCGCCGATGGCATCTACCAGCTTCAGGTCCAGCGCCTGCTTGCCGGTGTAGATGCGGCCGTCCGCCAGCGCCTCCACCTGCTCGCGCGGCAGCTTGCGCCCCGCCGCCACCATGCTGACGAACTGTCCGTGCAGGTCGCGCAGCACCCCCTGCAGCACGGCCTCACCTTCCGGGGTGAGCGGGCGGAAGGGGCTTGGGACGCCCTTCAGCGGACCGGAGGTCAGCATCTCCGGCTGGACGCCCAGCATGTCCAGCAGCCCCTTCACGTTGAAGGACTGCAGGATCACGCCGATCGAGCCGGTGACAGTGGAGTCGCGGGCGAAGATCCGCTCGGCCGGCATGGCGATCATGTAGGCGGCGGAGGCGGCGGTGCCGCGCATCACGGCCACCAGCGGCTTGCGCTCGCGGAAATGACTGAGCGCGGCGTGCAGCCCCTCGCCGCCCGCCACCGTGCCGCCGGGGCTGTCGATGGAGAGGATCATGCCGCGCACCGCGGGGTCGCGCGCCGCCTTGGCGATGGCCTCGGTGATGCGATGGTCGTCGCCGATGGTACCCTCGACGCTGAAGCGCACCAGATGCGCCCGCGTCTCCAGCTCCGTGCCGAAGGCGGCAAAGAGCGCCACCACAGCCAGCAGCACGGCGGCCACGCGCCAGCCCAGCAGGCGGCGCTTGAGGCGGCGGCGATCGACCAGCAGGTCGTGTTCCAGGGGGGCGCTCATGCTGCGCGCATCAATGGCGGCGGGAAGGTGGCGCGGTCAAGGCTCGCCGGCGCCGCCGCAAAAGCAAACGCCCCGGGTGGCGGACCACCCGGGGCGCTGCAGTTCCTCCAGAAGGGAGGGCGAAGACTTACTCGTCGCCCGCCATCTGGTTGCGGCGGCGGATGGCCGCGCCGAGGATGTCGCCCAGGGAGGCGCCGGAGTCGGCGGTGCCGTACTCCTTCATCGCCTCGCGCTCCTCCTCCACTTCCTTGCCCTTGATGGTCAGGGCCAGGCGGCGGGCAGCGCGATCCACGGCGGTGACCTTCGCATCGACCTTCTCGCCAATGGCGAACTTGTCGGGGCGCTGGTCGCCACGGTCGCGGGCCAGCTCGGCGCGGCGGATGAAGCCGGTGAGCACGTCCTCGACCTTCACCTCGATGCCGTTCTGCTCGACCTTGGTCACCACGCAGGTGACGATGTCGTTCTTGCGAACGCGGTCCAGCACCTCGGCGGCGGGGTCGGCGGCCAGCTGCTTGATGCCGAGGGAGATGCGCTCCTTCTCGACGTCAACGTCCAGCACCTTGGCCTTGACCATGTCGCCCTTCTTGTAGTCGGCCATGGCCTGCTCGCCAGGGACGTCCCAGGAAAGGTCGGACATGTGCACCATGCCGTCGATCTCGGGAGCCAGACCCACGAACAGACCGAACTCGGTGATGTTGCGGATCTCGCCCTCGACGATCGAGCCGGGGCCATGCGCCTCGAGGAACAGCTCCCAGGGGTTGCCCTGGGCCTGCTTGAGGCCGAGGCTGATGCGGCGCTTCGGCTCGTCCACGTCCAGGATCATCACGTCGACCTCCTGCGAGGTGGCGACGATCTTGCCCGGATGGACGTTCTTCTTGGTCCAGCTCATCTCGGAGACGTGGACCAGACCCTCGACGCCCGGCTCCAGCTCCACGAAGGCGCCGTAGTCGGTGATGTTGGTCACGCGGCCGGAGAACTTCGCGCCGACCGGGTACTTGATCGACACGCCCTCCCACGGATCGGACATCAGCTGCTTCATGCCCAGCGAGATGCGCTGCGTCTCGGGGTTGAAGCGGATGACCTGCACGCGGACCTGCTGGCCGATGCTCAGCGCCTCGGAGGGGTGGTTGATGCGGCGCCAGGCGATGTCGGTGACATGCAGCAGGCCGTCCACACCGCCCAGATCCACGAAGGCGCCGTAGTCGGTGATGTTCTTCACCACGCCGTCCAGGATCATGCCTTCCTTGAGGCCCTGGATCAGCTCGCTGCGCTGCTCGGCGCGGGTCTCTTCCAGCACCGCGCGGCGGCTGACGACGATGTTGCCGCGGGCGCGGTCCATCTTCAGGATCTGGAAGGGCTGCGGGGAGCCCATCAGCGGCCCGACGTCGCGCACCGGGCGGATATCCACCTGGGAACCCGGAAGGAAGGCCACGGCGCCGCCGAGATCGACGGTGAAGCCACCCTTCACGCGCCCGAAGATGACGCCGTTCACACGCTGCTGCGCGTTGAACGCCTTCTCCAGGTTGGTCCAGGCTTCCTCGCGGCGCGCCTTTTCGCGGGACAGGACGATGGAACCGTCCTTGTCCTCGTAGCGCTCAACGAACAGCTCGACCACGTCGCCGGGCTGCACCTCGGCCTTCTGGCCCTGCGGCGCGAATTCCTTGAGGGGAACGCGCCCCTCGCTCTTCAGCCCGACATCCACGACCGCGTAATCGTCGTCGACCCGGACCACCTTGCCGGTGACGACCGAGCCGGCGAAGCCAGTGTCGGCGCCAAGGGTGGCGTCGAGCAGGGCGGCAAAATCCTCGCCACCGGCCGGGGTCGTGGAAAGGCTGTCGGCATGTGCCATGTAGCAGTGTGTTCCTGATCCACCCGGGAGGCCCCGGAAGGATTCTTGCGCCCCCGCCTGCGCGGGCACGACTTGACCGGGCGCCTGCCCCTGCAGGCGGCGCCGTTCGGCCCTGTTGCGATAAGCGGAGTTGCGGCCCGCCCGTTCCGGTCCGGCGGGCGCGGGCGCCTGTTCAGCGCGCCGTGGAGAGCCGGACACCCCGGCACCGATATGGTGACAGGGTTCAGGTTCGCCTAGGCCAGTCCGCCCCTTTGCGTCAAGGGGAATCGGACAGAAGCGCAACGTTTCGCCGCCTCCGGCGGGGCGGATGAACCGTCCGGGCGTGGGCGCCCTCCTCGGGCGCGACCGAAAACTGATCGAGAAGAACGAAGAGGGAGATCGAAGGTTTACGTCTGGTAGAAGAAATCCGGGGCTGTTCTCGAATCGGCCAAAGGGCAGAGGCGGGGGAGAATGGACTCTCCCTCGCCCCCCCCTCTTCTTCTTCTTTTTTATCAGCTGCCTGCCGCCAACGGCACGCGCCCGCGCCGGGGCGCAAGCCGCCCCGGCGACTGCCCTCGTAAGACGGCCGGACTGCCGCTTGTCACCGGCGGAGCCGAAACTGACAGGGCAAGGGGCGGATTTGAGGGGGCGAGGCACTGCCTCGGACAACTCCCCCAAACCTCCTGCTTCAGCCAGGATTCTGAGGGCGCGTCCTCCTTCTCTCCTGGTTCCGCCCGCACAGGCGGGCCTCAGAGGCCGAGGCGCTCCGCCACCAGGCTGCGAGCGGCCTGGAATGCGCTTTCGGCATCGAGGGTCGTGGTGTCCAGCAGCAGCGCGTCTGCCGCCGGCTTTAGCGGCGCCACCGCGCGGCTGGCGTCCTGCGCGTCCCGTGCGCGGAGGTCGGCCAACACGGCCGGCAACTCAGCCGCGACGCCGCGCCCTCGCAACTCCAGCCAGCGGCGGCGGGCGCGCTCCTCGTCACTGGCGGTGACGAACAGCTTCACCGGCGCCTCGGGGAAGACCACGGTGCCGATGTCCCGCCCGTCCAGTACCGCCCCATGGGTGCGGCCGAAGTCGCGCTGCCAGTCCAGCAGCGCGGCGCGCACCGCCGGGATGGCGGCGACGGCGCTGGCCGCCTTGTCCGCCTCGGGGCCGCGCAGGTCCGGGCGCTCTAGGTCAACAGGCAGTAGCACGCGCGCGGCGGCCTCGGCGGCGGCGGGGTCGCGCGGGTCGGCGCCGGCATCGAGCAGCCGGCGGCCGGCGGCGCGGTAGAGCAGCCCGGTGTCGAGATAAGGCAGCCCCAGCTCGGCGGCGAGGCGCCGGGCCAGCGTACCCTTGCCGGCCGCCGCCGGCCCGTCCACGGCGATCACCACGCCGGCGAGGCCAGGGTTGGCGGCGCCCGGCATGGCGCTCATGCCCGGCCCGGATGGTTCAGGCGCTGCAGGGCGTCGCCCCCCGCCACCCGGTTGATGAGGTCGGCGAAGCCGGGGAAGGAGGTATCGATGAAGCTGGCATCGTCCACCGCCACCGGCGCCGCGGTGGCCAGCCCGAGCACCAGCGCGCTCATGGCGATGCGGTGGTCCATATGCGTGACGACCTGGCCGCCGCCCGGCGGTGGCGCGCCAGCGCCGTGAACCAGCATGTCGTCGCCCTCGATCTCCACCTTCACCCCGTTGGTGGCGAGCAAGGCGGCGGTGGCGGCGACGCGGTCGCTCTCCTTCACCCGCAGCTCGGCCAGGCCGCGGAAGCGGCTGACACCCTGGGCGCAGGCGGCCGCCACGGCCAGGATCGGATATTCGTCCACCATGGAGGGCACGCGCTCGGCCGGCACGTCCACCGCGCGCAACATGCCGTGGCGGGCCGTGAGGTCGCCCATCGGCTCGCCGCCCTCGGTGCGGGCGTTGCTGACCGTGAGCTCGGCGCCCATCTCGCGCAGGGTGGTGAAGAGCCCGGTGCGCAGCGGGTTCAGCCCGACGCCTTCCACCGTCAGCTCGGAGCCCGGCACCAGCAGGGCCGCCACCAGCGGGAAGGCGGCGGAGGAGGGATCACCCGGCACCGCCACTGGCGCGGCGGTCAGCTCCGGCTGGCCCTCCAACTCGATGACGCGGCCATGCCCCTGCGGCTCCACCCGCACGGTGGCGCCGAAATGGCGCAGCATGTTCTCGGTGTGGTCGCGGCTTGCCTCGGGCTCGACCACGCGGGTCACGCCGCGCGCGCCCAGTCCCGCCAATAGCACGGCCGACTTCACCTGCGCCGAGGCCATCGGAAGGGTATAGTCCAGCGGCAGCGGCTCGGCGGCGCCCTCGATGGCCAGCGGCAGTCGCCCGCCCTGGCGGCTGGTGAAGCGGGCGCCGCAGGCGGCCAGCGGGTCGGTCACGCGCTTCATCGGCCGTTTGCGCAGTGAGGCGTCGCCGGTCAGCACGGCAAAGATCGGGTGGCCGGCGATCAGGCCGCAGATCAGCCGCGCGGCGGTGCCGGAATTGCCCATGTCCAGCACGTCGGCTGGCTCGGTGAGGCCGCCGACGCCACGCCCGGCCACCTGCCAGTGGCCCGGTCCCAGCCGCTCCACCGTGGCGCCCAGGGCGCGCATGGCGGCCGCGGTGCGCAGCACGTCCTCGCCCTCCAGCAGCCCGGTGATCTCGGTGCGGCCAACGGCCAGGGCGCCGAACATCAGCGCGCGATGGCTGATCGACTTGTCGCCGGCGACCGTGAGGCGGCCGGAGAGGCCCTTTTGCGGCCGGGTGGCGCGCAACGGCCGTGCATTCGCTTCGTGTTCCACAGAGCGAGGGTTTGACATGGAGCCGGGGGGCGTGGCAATGCGCGCCCCTGTTTCGCGGCCGGCCCGCGCCTGGCCCCTCTTTCCCGGGATACTCACGCTGATGGCCAAGCCCGAACTGGGTCTGAAACGCACCTGCGTCGCCTGCGGCGCCAAGTTCTACGACCTTGCCCGCCAGCCCGCGGTCTGCCCGAAGTGCGGCACCGAGCAGCCGGCCGAGCAGCCCCGCCTGCGCCGCGCCGCGGCGCCGGTGGAGGAGAAGGTCAAGAAGCGCCCTGTCCCCGAAGCTGACTCCGACGATGTCGACCTGGAGGACGTGGACACCGACGAGTCGCTGGACGACGCGGAGGACCTCGAGGACGCCGAGGACGATCTCGACACCGATATCGAGGTCGAGACCGACCGCGAGGAAGAGAGCTAAGCCGCTCTGGCCGTCGAATCGGGTGAGCGACGGAAGCGGGGGAGAATGAATTCTCCCCCGGACCCCCTCTTCTTTCTTTTCTGTCAGCTTTCCGGCGCTTGTGGAAAGCACCCGCTGCAAGGCTGAAAACAGCCCCGGCGGCTGAAAGCAAGAACGGCCTTCACCACCGGCCCGACTGGAAACTGCCAGAAAAAGGAGGGGGCTTGGGGGAGTTCACGCCCCCAACCTTCATGCCTTTTTCTGCTCTTCCCCAGGCAGTGCGATCCCGGTCATCGCCTGCCAGACGCGAATGACGAACCCGTCGTCCTTCTGCCCCTCTCCCATGGCATGGGCCGCCGTGAAGAGCTGCTGCGCCTGCGCCGCCAGGGGCACCGGGAAGGCCAGCGAGCGGGCCATGTCCGTCACCAGCCCCAGATCCTTGACGAAGATGTCGACCGCCGAGCGCGGTGCGTCATCGCCGGCCAGCACCCGCGCCATGCGGTTCTCGAACATCCAGGAATTGCCGGCGGCCGAGGTGACGACGTCGTAGAGCGCCTTCGGGTCCGCGCCGGCGCGGATGCCGAGCGCCATGGCCTCCGCCGCCACCGCGATATGCACCCCGGCCAGGAGCTGGTGCACCACCTTCACGGTGGCGCCGATGCCCGGCGCCTCGCCCAGCCGCCAGACCTTGGTGGCGATGGCCTCCAGCACCGGCCCCGCCTTGTCGAAGGCCAAGGCATGTCCGGCCGCCATCACCGTCATCGCGCCCTCGCGCGCCTTGGCCGCCCCCCCGGAAACCGGCGCATCCAGCGGCAGCATTCCCGCCTGCTCCAGCTTCGTGGCGATGGCGCGCGCCGCGTCCGGCGCCATGGTGGCGCAGGAGAGCACCACCGCGCCCGGCGCCAGGCGGGGCAGGGCACCCTCCGGCCCGAACAGTGCCGCCTCGGTCTGCGCGGCGTTCACCACCAGCACCACCAGCGCCTCGGTGCCCTGCGGCAGCTCGGCGGCGCTGGCCACGGCCGCCCCGCCGGCGGCGATGAACTCCTCCCGGGCGGCCGCGCGGGGGTCGCAACCCGTCACCTTCAGCCCGGCCCGCAGCAGCGACAGCGCCGCGCCCATCCCCATGCTGCCCAAGCCAATGACGCCAACCTGCATGGCCGTCTCCTCCCATTCCTCCGGCGCAGGGTGGCGCCGGGCGTGGCGGCTGCCAAGGCGCCCCCCTTTTCAGCGGCGCGCAGATGCCCGTTGATGCGCAGCGCCATCGCCGAGGGACTCTGCATGTCGCCCGACGCCGCCATCGCCCGCCTGACCGGCAGGCCCGGCCAGCCGCATCCCGTGCCCGGGGTGAAGTTCGCCGCCGATGGCACGCCGCTGCCCTTTCCGGGCAACACGGTGCTCTGCCTCCTGCCCGAGGCTGCGCCGGAGCATGCCGCCTTGGCGGCGATCGCCGCGGAACTGGCCACGGCACCCGCCTGGGGCGCGAAGCTTGCCGCGCTGGACCCCCCAAGCTTTCACATGACGGTGTTCAACGGCGTGCATGACCGCGCCCGCCGGCCGCAGGACTGGCCCGATGGCCTGCCGCTCGACGCGCCGGTCGCGGCGGTGACGCACGCCTTCGCGGAGCGCCTGCACGGGCTCCGCGCGCCGGATGGCTTCGCCATGCGCCCGGCCGGGCTGGGTCCGACCTCCGGCGGGGGCACCGTGCTGTGGCTGGAGCCGTGGGATGCCGCGACCGCGCAGCGGCTCGCCGGCCTGCGGGAGGCCCTGTCGCAGGCGCTCGGTCTGCGGCGGGCGAACCGTCATCGCTACGGCTTCCACCTCACGCTGAACTATTCCCTGGCCTGGCTGGAGCCGACCCGGGCGGCCGGTCTCGTGGCGGCGCAGCGCCGCCTGGGGCAGGCTTTCGCCAGCCGCTACCCGGCGCTGCACTTCCCCGCGCCCGCCCTCTGCGCCTTCGAGACGCTGAACGCCTTCCGTCCGGTGCTGCGACTCGGCTGAGGGAGCGGGGGCAACTGGCCCGCAGCCCCTTACGTTTCAGGGGAGCGCAGCGGAGATGGCAGGATGGCAGGAACGGCGGAGAAGACCGACCCCGCGCTCTGGGACAAGGTGAAGCGGGAGGTCACGCGCGGCGGCAAGGGTGGCAAGCCCGGCCAGTGGTCGGCCCGCAAGGCGCAGCTCGCGGTCAACGAATACAAGGCGGAGGGCGGCGGCTATCGCGGCCGCAAGTCGGCCGACAACCACCTGGAGCAGTGGCAGCGCGAGGACTGGGGCACCAAGTCCGGCCGCAAGAGTGGCACCACCGGCGAGCGCTACCTGCCGCGCAAGGCCCGCGAATCGCTCTCCGACGAGGAATACCGCCGCACGACCGCCAAGAAGCGCGCCGACAGCCGCAAGGGGCGTCAGTTCAGCGCCCAGCCGGAGGGCGTGGCGCGCAAGGCCGCCAGCGCCCGCCGCGCCGCCAATGGGGAAGGCACCACCAAGGCCACACTGATGGCCGAGGCGCGCAGGCGCGACATTCCCGGCCGCTCGCGCATGAGCAAGGGCGAACTGGCCAGGGCGCTGGGGCGCGCGGCGTGACGGAAGGTCAGAAGGAAATCCTCGCCGAGTTCCGCCGGGTGGTGAACATGCCGCCCGCGAAGCTGCGCCAGTGGCTGGAAAGCGAGGAAAGCCGCTCGGTCGGCATGGCCCCGGGCGGGGAGAAGGTGACGGAACCTGGGCAGCACGAAGCCGTCGGTCACCACATGGGCGAGCGCATCCTGGAGATCAAAGCCCGCAAGCAGGACGCGCTGACCGAGGCCGACTGGGCCGATATGCGCAAGGTCATCGGCTACGTCCATCGCCACATGGCGCAGCGGCCGGAGGGCAATGTCAGCGATACGCGCTGGCGCAGGTCGCTGATGAACTGGGGGCACGATCCACTGGCGGATTGAGGAGGTGCCCTTCCTGGCAGCGCTAGCCGAAAGCGTAGACGGCGATGCGGATGAGCGCGCTCACCACCAGCAGCACGAGGACGATACGAGAAAGGGTGGCGATGGGTGGCATGGCGCTGAGATGGGCATGCTGAGCCCGGGCGGGAAGCCCGCTGGCGCGCCCGTCGCGCATCGCCTATCCCAGCGGGCCATGGACGCCACCGATGCCCGCCTCGCCGCGCAGTACGAAGCCTTTCCCTACCCGCAGCGCGACCCGCGCGAGGAGGCGAAGCGGCTGATCGTCGGCAGCCCCAGCCACCTGCGCGAGATCGACCACTGGATCTTCAGCGCCCGTCGCCCGGCGGGCCAGCCCCTGCGGGCGCTGATGGCGGGCGGCGGCAGCGGCGACGGCACCATGATGCTGGCGCAGCAGATGGCCTGGACGAACCGTCCGGGCGAGGTGGTCTGGCTCGACCGCTCGGCGGCGGCGCGCGAGGTGGCGGAGGCGCGGGCGAAGATGCGCGGCCTGACCAACATCCGCTTCGTCAGCGGCTCGCTGCTGGACCTGCCGCAGCTCGGCCTCGGCGAGTTCGACTACATCGACTGCTGCGGCGTGCTGCACCACCTGCCCGACCCGGCGGCGGGGCTGGCCGCCCTGGCGGGGGCGCTGGCGCCGGGCGGCGGCCTGGGCCTGATGGTCTATGCGCCGCACGGTCGCACCGGCGTCTACATGCTGCAGGACGCGCTGCGCCTGCTCGCCCCGGATTCCGAGTCGCCGTCCGAACGCGTCGAGGCTGCGAAGCGCCTCTGGAAGCAGGCGCCCGAGACCGCCTGGCTGCGCCGCAACCCCTGGATCACCGACCATCTCGATGGCGGCGATGCGGGCCTCTACGACCTGCTGCTGAACCCGCGGGACGTCGCCTTCACCGTGCCGGCCCTGGCGCGGCTGATCGAGGGCGCCGGGCTCGCGCTGCGCTGCTTCGTCGAGCCGCTGCGCTACGACCCCGACCGCTACCTGAACGACCCGAAGCTGCGCGCCCGCACCGCGCGGCTGGACCCGGTGGCGCGCGCCGCGCTGGCCGAGGCCATCACCGGCAACATGGGCATCCACATCGCCTACTGCACGCGCGGCCCGGCGCCCCTGCCGGGCTGGGAGAACCCCGCCGCCATCCCTGTCCTGCGCGAGCTGGACGGCCCCAGCCTGGCCAAGGGCCTGTCTGCAGATGGCGTGCTGCGCGTCACCTTCGACGGGCTGCGGGTCGGCGTGCCCATCCCGCGCCTGGCGGCGGCCATCCTGGGCCAGGTGGACGGGCGGCGCAGCCTGGGCGAGATCGGCGACGTGCTGGCCGCGCGCGGCATCTCCCGCGAAGCCTATGCGCGCGACCTCGCCGCCCTGCGCGGCGCCATGGAGCCGCTGAACCGCCTCCTGCTGGCCGCCCCGCCCGGATGACACGTCCGGTCATCATCATCTTCGGCGCGGCGGTGCGGGCCGATGGCGGTCCCAGCCTGACCATGCGGCGCCGGGTGATGGCCGCCGCCACCTTCGGCACCACGCTGGACAAGCCGCTCTACATCCCAACCGGCGGGCAGGGCCGCCATGGTCCGCCCGAGGCCGAGGTGATGGCGCGCCTGCTGCAGGATCTCGGGGTCCCGGCCGAGGCCATCCGCCCGGAGCTCACCGCCACCGACACGCTCAGCTCCGCCCGGGCCTGCGCGCGGATGCTGCGGGGCCACGAAGGCCCGGTCTTCGCCGTCAGCAGCGGCTATCACCTGCCGCGCTGCGTGATGCTGCTGCGCGCCTTCGGCCTGCCGGCCCGCGCCGCCCCCCCGCCGGACGCGGCGCATGACTGGCAGGAGCGCTGGTGGTGGCGCGGGCGGGAAGCGCTGGCGCTGCCCTATGACGCGGTGCTGGCCGGCTGGGAAAGGCTGCGGCGCCGGCGTGGCTAGGAGCCTCCGGCGGCGAACTCCTCCGCCAGGATGGCCCAGCGCTCATGGTCCCGCCATTCGCCGCCGACCTGAAGGTAACGCGGGGAAAACCCCTCCAGCCGGAAGCCCAGCCGCCGGACCAGGGCAAGCGAGGCGGCGTTGCCGGGCTGGATGTTGGCCTCCAGCCGGTGCAGCCCGATCTCCTCGAAGGCATGGCGGAGGGCCAGCCGCACCGCCTCCGCCATCAGTCCGCGGCCTGCGAAGCCGGAGCGGCCGTAGTAGCCGAGATAGGCGCTGCGGAAGCCCTTCAGGAAGATCTGGCTGAGGTTCACCACGCCCACCACCTCGCCGGAACGCGCTTCCCGCGCCACCAGCCCGACCTGCGCGCCCGTCGCCAGGCCGCCGAACCATTCCTCGAAGCCCGCCGGGTCGGTGAAGGGCTGTACCCAGGGCGCGTGCAGCGCGCGGCTTTCACGATTGGCGCGAATCAGGTCCGCCGCGTCGGCGCGGCGGGCGGGGCGAAGGATGACGGCGGACATGCGCCAAGCCTACAGGCTTCGGGCGGCCTCCTGGAACGCTCCGCCCGTCCTGGCGTTCTCCAAGGAGACACCGCGAGAAGGGAGATCCCGCATGACCACCCATTCCCCGGAAGGCCCCAAGGCCCGCTACCCCGCCGAGAAGGCTTCGGAGGGCTACATTCCGAAGCCGCCCTCGAAGCGCGATACCGACCGGATCAGCAAGGATCAGGGCCTGATCACCGACGAGTGGACCGGCGAGCCCTCCGCCGCGGAAAAGGCCGGCAAGCGCGAGGCCTGACGGAGATCACCGGCGGCCCCTCCCTGGCCGCGCCCTGCCGCCCATGGCAGGCTGCGCCGCACCGTTGGGGAGAAAAGCCTGATGATCCAGAACGAGACGCCCTGGGAGCCGAGCCAGCGCTACCCGGACCCGCGCTTCCGCGCCTTCCACCCGTCCTTCCACCGCTTCCGCGCGATGAACGGCGCGGTGGAGAAGCTGGCCGGCGGCTGCCGCTGGGCGGAGGGGCCGGTCTGGTTCGGCGACCATCGCGCCCTGCTGTGGTCCGACATCCCGAACGACCGCATCCTGCGCTGGGACGAAGTCACCGGGCAGGTCACGGTGTTCCGTCAGTCCTCCAACTTCGCCAACGGCAACACGCGGGACCGCCAGGGCCGGCTCGTCACCTGCGAGCATGGCGGCCGCCGCATCACCCGCACCGAGTATGACGGCCGCATCACCGTCCTCGCCGACCGCTACGACGGCAAGCGGCTGAACTCGCCGAACGACATCGTGGTGAAGTCGGATGGCAGCATCTGGTTCACCGACCCGCCCTTCGGCATCGCCGGCCATATCGAGGGCCACAAGGCCGAGCCGGAACTGCCGCACGGCGTCTACCGCATCGACGGCCAGACCGGCGCCGTGACGCTGCTGACCGACGAGCTGGCCGGCCCCAACGGCCTGGCCTTCTCCCCCGACGAGCGCATCCTCTACGTGGTGGAAAGCCGCGCCGAGCCGCGCCGCATCGTCGCCTATGACGTGACCGAGGGCGGGCGCATCTCGAACCGCCGCGTGGCCGTGCAGGGCGAGCCGGGCGACACGCCGGACGGCTTCCGCCTGGACACCGAGGGCAACCTCTGGTGCGGCTGGGGCATGGGCGGGCCGGAATTCGACGGCGTGCGCGTGTTCAGCCCCCAGGGCGAGCCGCTCGGCCATATCGACCTGCCGGAACGCTGCGCCAATGTCTGCTTCGGTGGCCTTCACCGGAACCGGCTCTTCATGGCGGCCTCGCGCTCGATCTACAGCGTCATGCTGACGGTGCAGGGCGTCGCGGGGGGCTGAAGGGGAAGTGCAGGGGGCGCTGCCCCCTGAACCCCGCCGGGGGGACAGTGTCCCCCCGGACCCCGCCACTCGTTCTGACGCTCAAGCGCCGGGTCGTACGCCTGCCGGCACGCAGGAAAATTCAGATGGCAACCTGGGCGGCACCGACAGTCGCCGGAGGGCATGGCCCTCCGGCGCGAAGCGAGTCGGCGGCCGCTTCTGGCGGGGTCCGGGTGGATGCGATCCCCCCGGGCGGGGGTCCAGGGGGCAGCGCCCCTGGCCTTTGACTACTGCGCCGGGCGGGGCGACTCGACGCCGCCCGGCGCGGCGAGGCCGTTGCGGCGCAGGCAGTCGCGATAGGAGCGCAGTTCCGCCACCCGCATGTCATGCGCCACCCGGTCGCGGCTGTTGACGTTGTTCATGTTCATCTGCCGGGCGAAACCGTCCACCGACTGGGCGTTCCGCGCCTCGTCGCGGCAGGCGGCCTGGACGGGCGAGAGCGGCTCGTCGGCCAGGATCGGGCTGGGCGCCCTGGCGCAGGCGGCGAGCAGCGGCAGCAGGGCGAGGAGGGGGAGGGCGCGCATCACTCGGCCTCCAGCCAGTCCTCGATCAGCCGCCGCGCGATCGAGTCGAGGCGCGGCAGCGCGAAGCCGTTCTGCTCCGGGGCGCGGATCTGGGCGCGGGTGAACCAGCGGGCGTCGCGCAGCTCCTCGGGATCGATGCTGATCTCGCTGGAGAGCGCCTCGGCATGGAAGCCGAGCATGATCGAGGCAGGAAAGGGCCAGGGCTGCGAGGAGTGGTAGTGCACCGCGCCGACCTTCACGCCGACCTCCTCCATCACCTCGCGCCTCACCGCCTCTTCCAGGCTTTCGCCCGGCTCCACGAAGCCGGCCAGCGTCGAGTACATCACGCTGTTGGGGAAGCGCGTGGAATGGCCGAGCAAGGCGCGCTCGCCATCCGTCACCAGCATGATCACCGCCGGGTCGGTGCGCGGGAAGTGCTGCGCGCCGCAGGCGGTGCAGGCCATGGCGTTGCCGGCCGAGCGCGGCTCGCAGGCGCCGCCGCAGACGCCGCAGAAGCGGTGCCGCACGCGCCAGTGCATGAGGCCGCGGGCATGGGCGAGCACGCTGGCCTCGCCCGGTGGCAGCAGGCCGGCGACGGCGCGCAGGTCGGTGAAGCCGCCGAAGCCCTCGGGCAGCAGGGGGAGCGGGTCCTCGGCGGCGGAGCAATCCACCGCGAAGACCGGCCGGCCCTCCCACAGGCCCAGGAAGGCCCAGGGGCCGCCGGCCATGCGCACCGCCTCGGCGGCGGCGGGGGAGAGCAGGACGGCCTCCGGGTGGCCGTCCTCGACGCCGCGCATCAGCGAGCGGCTGCGCCAGACCGGCACATAGAGCGCCTCGGGCGAGCTCAGGGCGGCGTTGATGAAGTCGGCCTCCTCCCGCCGGCCGGAGGCGCGGTCGAGGGGGCTGCCGGTATAGGCATTGGGACGGGAAGCCGGGATGGACAGCATGCTGCTCCGGACCCTGCCACGCGGCGGCCGCCCCGGCAACCGGCGCCAACAGCCGACTGGGAGTTGCGCGGCCCCCCCTTGCCCCGGCGGGGGCCAGGCCCGATATTGGGTATCGGAAGGTCGGCGGCGGACAGGCGCCTCGCCAACCCGGTCAGGTCCGGAAGGAAGCAGCCGCAACGAGTTTCCGTCTGGGTCGTTCCGCCGGTCTTCCACCGGAGGCCTCCCCCATCAGGCGGCCTTCCAAACTCCCGCTCCACGGCCCGCCGCGGCCAGCACCGGATTCACGCCGCGCGCCATGCCAAGCGACCTGCTCCCCGACGACCTCGACCAGCCGCCCCCGCCCGAGGGGCCTGGCCTGTTCGGCGAGGAGCCCGCGCCCGCCGCGGCGCCGGCCACCGCGCCTGCGGCCGCCAATGAGGCTCCCGATGGGGCGCCGGCCACGCCCTATCGCGTCCTTGCCCGCAAGTACCGCCCGCAGACCTTCGCCGACCTGATCGGCCAGGAGGCACTGGTGCGCACCCTGCGCAACGCCTTCGCGCAGAACCGGGTGGCGCATGCCTTCATGCTCACCGGCGTGCGCGGCGTCGGCAAGACCACCACGGCCCGCATCATCGCCCGCGCGCTGAACTGCGTCGGGCCGGACGGGAATGGCGGCCCGACCGCCGATCCCTGCGGCGTCTGCCCGGAATGCCAGGCCATCCTGGCCGACCGCCACCCGGACGTGCTGGAGCTGGATGCCGCCTCCAACAACGGCGTGGACAATATCCGCGAGCTGCGCGAGGCGGTGCGCTACCGCCCGGCCCGCGCGCGCTTCAAGGTCTACATCCTGGACGAGGTCCACATGCTCTCGACGGCGGCGTTCAACGCGCTGCTGAAGACGCTGGAGGAACCGCCGCCGCAGGTGAAGTTCCTCTTCGCGACGACCGAGATCCGCAAGGTTCCGACCACCATCCTCTCGCGCTGCCAGCGCTTCGACCTGCGCCGCGTGCCGCAGGAGCAGCTCCGCGCGCATTTCGCCCGCATCGCCGAGGCCGAGGCCGTGCCCGCCTCCGAGGAGGCGCTGGCCATGGTCGCCCGCGCGGCGGATGGCTCGGTGCGCGACGGGCTCTCCCTGCTCGACCAGGCGATCGCCCAGGCCGCCGGCAGCCCGGAGGGCGTGCAGGCCGAACTGGTGCGGGACATGCTGGGCCTGGCCGACCGCGGCCTGCTCTTCGACCTGCTGGAGGCCACCTTCCAGGGCGACGTCGCCGCCGTGCTGTCCGCCATGGACCGCGGCCATGAGCGCGGCGCCGATCCCGGCGTGGTGCTGGCCGACCTGCTGGACCTCACCCACACCCTGACCCGCCTGCGCGCCGTGCCCACGCTGCGGCAGGACCCCGCGCTGCCCGAGGCCGAGCGGGTGCGCGGCGTGGCCCTCGCCGAGAAGCTCTCGGTGCCCGTGCTGGGGCGCGCCTGGCAGGTGCTGCTGAAGGGCATCAGCGAGGTGGCCGAGGCGCCGGACCGCCGTGCCGCCGCCGAGATGGTGCTGATCCGCCTCGCGCATCTGGCGGACATGCCGACGCCGGGCGACCTGGTGAAGCGGCTGACCGAGGGCGGCGCCAGCATGGCTCAGCCCGGGGCGCAGCCAGGGATGGCGCCGCATGGCGGCTCCGGCGGCAGCCGCGCCATGGCCGGCGGCGGTGCCGTGATGGCCGCCGAGCCGGCGCCCGCCGCCCTGCCGCAGCCGCGCAACTTCCGCGAGGTGGTGGCGCTGGCCTCCGGCCGGGCGCCGATGGTGCATGCACACCTGCTGCACCATACGCATCTCGTCTCCTTCGCTCCCGGCCGCATCGAGCTGCGCCAGACCGAGAACGCCCCGCGCGACCTCGCCGCCCAGCTCTCGCGCCTGCTGCAGGAGCAGACCGGCACCCGCTGGACCATCTCGCTCTCCAACGCGCCGGGCGAGCCGACCATCGCCGAGCAGCGCAGCCACGTCGCCAGCGAGCGGCTGGAGATCGCCAAGGCGCATCCGCTGGTGCAGTCCATCCTGCTCGCCTTCCCCGGCGCCCAGGTGGAGGCGCTGCGCGACGACAGCCTGGACGAATACGGCCTGCCGCCCATCCCGGAGGCGGAGGACGACGGCCCCGATTTCGCGCCGCCCGATGCCGAGCCGGCCGATCTCGACGATTTCGACCCTTGATCCCAACCCTCGATCTCCCTGGGGAGGCCCTATGAAGAACCTTGGCGCGATGCTGAAGCAGGCGCAGCAGATGCAGACCCGCATGCAGGAGATGCAGGCGAAGCTGGAAGCCATGACCATGGAAGGCGCCGCCGGCGCCGGCATGGTGAAGGTGACGCTGAGCGGCAAGGGCGACCTGAAGCGCCTCACCATCGACCCCAGCCTGATGGTGGCCGATGAGCGCGAGGTGCTGGAGGACCTGATCGTCGCCGCGCATGCCGACGCCAAGCAGAAGGTCGAGGCGATGATGGCCGAGGAGATGCAGAAGGCCACGGCCGGGCTGAACATCCCGGGCATGGGCGGCGGCCTCGGCGGCTTCAAGCTGCCGTTCTGAGCATGTCGGGTGTGCGTGGCCCGGATCAGGTCGAGCGCCTGGTGGCCATGCTCGCCCGGCTTCCCGGCATGGGCCGGCGCAGCGCCCGTCGCGCGGCGCTGAAGCTGCTGCAGGACCCGGGCGGGCTGATGCTGCCGCTGGCGCAGTCCCTGCGCGAGACGGCGGAGGCGGTGCGCCCCTGCCGCATCTGCGGCAATCTCGATACCCAGGACCCCTGCCGCATCTGCACCGATCCTGCCCGGGAGCAGGAGGTGCTCTGCGTGGTCGAGGGCGTCTCCGACCTCTGGGCGCTGGAGCGCGCCCATGTCCATCGTGGCCTCTACCACGTGCTGGGCGGCGTGCTCTCGGCGCTCGCCGGCGTCGGGCCCGAGGATCTGCGCGTCGCCGCGCTGCTGGAGTGCGTGGCGGCGGGGGAGGTGCGGGAGGTCATCCTGGCGCTCCCCGCGACCGTGGATGGTGCCACCACGGCGCATTACCTGACCGACCGGCTGCGCCCCTCGGGCGTGGCCATCACCCAGCTCGCCCAGGGCGTGCCGATGGGCGGGGCGCTGGACGTGATGGACGACGGCACGCTGGCGGCGGCGCTGAAGGCGCGGCGGCCGGCTTGAGAGAGGGCCGGCCCTAGGCCATCACGCGGGCGTCGTTGGCCATGCGCAGCGCCTCCTCCCGCACCGCGGCGACCCGCGCCGTCCAGCCCTTGCCGAAGGTGGAGAAGGTGTCGAGGCCCTGATAGTAGGCCAGGCGGCGCTCGGCATAGCGGTTGATGAGGTCGATCGCGTTGCAGGCGCCGGCGGCGGCCAGGGTCATCGGACCGATCGAGCCGTCCACCTTGACGTGCAGCTCCTCCTGCAGGAGGCGCACCGCGCGGCGCACCCCGGCATTCACGGCGAAGTCGAAGACCATCAGGTCCAGCCCGGGCGGCAACTCGTCGCAGCGCGCCGGGGTCCAGTAGCCCGAGCGGTAGATTTCCCGCACCTCGTCCGGCGGGATGCTGCGCATCATCTCCTCCGTGACCTGCTCCTCGGGAATGTCCAGGAAATCGGCATAGGTGCGGCGGGTGACGCCGAAATTGGTCATGCCGCCGGGATCGGCGGGGTGGTTGCTGAACCCGCCTTCCTTGGCCAGGACGATGTTGAGGCAACGGCTCAGCTTTTCGGGGGCACGCCCGGGCAGGGGAACGCGCAGCGCGGTGAGCTGCGGTGCGAGCTGGGCGGCGGAGGTGGCGCTGAGCGCAACCTGCTGCGCCCCTTCCAGCGCCGTTCGGCTCTGCTCGGCCTGCGCGGCGAGCACCGTCCTGAACTGCTCGGCCGCATCGGCGCTGCGGATCCGCGCCGTCTCGTCCTTGATCTGCGACCCGCGCGAGGAGCCGATCCAGAAGTTCACCACCGCCGTAAAGGCAGCGACCAGCGCGCCGACCACCACGTTGAGCAACTGGCTGTCCCTGCCGAGGCCGCCCAGCATCAGCCCCAGGCAGACGAAGAAGCCGAGGGTGACGATGATCGAGACCACCGGCGCGCCCCAGCCGATGGCGCTGCCGCCGCGCACCAGATCGACCATGGTGCCGCGCGCCGACTGCACGTCCGCCAGCCGCTTGCCCAGCTCGTCCAGCTCAGCCTGGCGGCGCGCTGCCTCCTCCTGTTGCTGCAGGCGGGCGGCTTCCAGCGAGATCTCGGCGAGGCGGATGCGGAGGGCGGAGAGTGCCTCAGGGTCCTGGCGCAGCTTCTGCTCGGCGGCGGCGGGATCATCGCTGCCGGTGACGGTGCGGACCGCCTCCGCCGCCAGGTCGGCAGCCTTGCCGGCACGGTCTCCCGCGAAGAGGCGCGCCAGTTCGGGCAGGACGGAGACCGCGAGCGGAAGCAGCAAAGGAAAGGGCATGGCCGGCACCTCGCATCTGCTGGCCCGGGGGCCTGGTCGCACGCTAAAGCATTACGTAATCGAAACATAAAATCAACGTTGAGCGGCACTCCGCTTCACAGGGCACCGCAAAGCGGCGCGAGGCGGAGTGGCGCCGCGAAGAATCTCGCTTCCTTGAAGGATTCCACTTGAATTTCACGACTCCGTGATGAGAGAACGAAGCTCTCCTCCAAAATCGAGGGTGGCCGATGACGACAATCGCCTGGGACGGGACCACGCTGGCTGCGGATCGCCGCATCAGCAGCGGCACCACGACCTATTCCACCACCAAGATCCGCCGCACGCGTGATGGCCGCCTGATCGGCGCCACGGGCGATTTCGGTGTCTGCACGCAAATGCTGGACTGGCTGGAGACGGGCGGCGAGCGTCCGAACTGTCAGGACAGCGACCGCTGGGCCTCCGCGCTGGAGGTCATGCCGGATGGCACCTGCTGGATGCACAACCGCGACAGCCGCTGGCCGGTGGAGGATGGCTTCGTCGCTATCGGTTCGGGGCGGGACTATGCGATGGCGGTGATGGCGCTCGGCCATGACGCGGAGAAAGCGGTGGAGGTCGCCGCCCGCTTCGACCCGGGCACCGGTAACGGCATGGACACGCTGCCGCTCGTCCCGGCCGCCGCCGAGGCGGCGCCCGAGGACAGCATCAAGCTGGTGGCCTGAGGCTCAGGCGGCGCGGTGTTTCGCCCGCGCCGTCAGCACGTCATAGGCCGCACGCACGGCGTCGGCGCCGTATTCCCGCTCCAGCCGCCGCACGCAGAAATGCGCCCGGGCGATGGCGCGGAAATGCTCCAGGAAGGCCAGGTTTACCGCCGCGCCCGCGGCCGCGCCCAGCACCGGCGCCGCCTGCACCGAGAGCTTGAACATCAGCGGCCCGGTGAAGCGCGCGGCGATGGCGGCGATGAAGCGCGGCATCAGCGCCGCGCCCACATTCGGCAGGAACTGCGCCAGCGCCAGGCGGGTGGCGAAATAGCCCGTCTCCGTCGCGTCGTCCCCGGGATTGGGGCCGCCGAGGGCGAAGACCTTCAGGCACTCGGCGCTGGTCTCCGGCTGGCTCGGGTCCTCGCCGGCGGCGGCGGCCTCGGCGCCGATCTGCCGCAGCAGCAGCGTGGTCGAGACCGGCAGTTCCACCAGCGTGCCCGGCAGGCCGAAGGCGCCGCCGGCCGCGCCGCTGGCGGCGGCGAGGCCGCGATGCAGCCATTCCGTGCTGACGCCGGGCAGGCTGCGGCCGGGCTCGCTGCGCATGGCGGTGTCCAGCGCCTTGGAGAGCGCCTTGCGCACCGCCGCGTCCACCATGCCCCGCGCGGCGGCGGGCAGCCGCGCGCGCAGCGCCTCCACCGGCGTGCCCGCCATGCCGGCGAGGCGCGCGGCGAGGGACATCTCGTCGAGCACGCGCCGGGCTTCGGCGAGTTGCGCCTCGGCCTCGGCAGGCAAGGGCAGGGGGGCGGGCAAGGCCGCGCCCTGGATCTCGCCGGTGGTATCGCTCATGCGCAGATGTCCCCGTTACAGGATGAAGCGGCTGAGGTCGGCGTTCGCGGCCAGCGGCGCGACCTTCTCCTGCACATAGGCCGCATCCACCCGCACCGTTTCACCCGAGCGGTCGCTGGCGCTGAAGGAGACCTCCTCGAGCAGCCGCTCCAGCACCGTCGCCAGGCGGCGGGCGCCGATATTCTCGACCCGCGCGTTGATCTCGGCGGCGAGGTCGGCGATGGCCTCGATGGCGTCCTCCGTCAGGTCGAGGGTGAGGCCCTCGGTGCCCATCAGCGCGACATACTGCTGCGCCAGGCTGTGCTCCGGCTCGGTCAGGATGCGGCGGAAGTCCTCCCGCGTCAGCGCGCCCAGCTCGACGCGGATCGGCAGGCGGCCCTGCAACTCCGGCAGCAGGTCGGAGGGCTTGGCCACGTGGAAGGCGCCCGAGGCGATGAAGAGGATGTGGTCCGTCTTCACCGGCCCGTACTTGGTGGTGATGGTGGTGCCCTCGATCAGCGGCAGCAGGTCGCGCTGCACGCCCTCGCGGGAGACGTCGCCGCCGCGGAAGCCGCCCTCGCTGGTGCGGGCGCAGACCTTGTCGATCTCGTCGATGAAGACGATGCCGTTACTCTCGGCATTCTCCACCGCGGCGCGGCTCAGCTTCTCCTGGTCGAGCAAGCGGTCGGCCTCGTCCTGGACCAGGGCGACACGGGCATCCGCTACCGACATCTTGCGGCTGCGGGCCGGCTTGCCGAACATCTTGCCCATCATCTCCTGGATGTTGGCCATCTGTCCCGGCGGCATGCCCGGCATGTCCATCATCCCGATCGGCGTGCCGCTGGCCGGCTCGGAGACCTGGACCTCCACCTCCTTCTGCTCGATCTGCCCCTCGCGCAGCATGCGGCGGAACTTCATCCGCGTCTCGCCCGAGGCGCCCTCGCCGACCAGGGCGGTGATCAGCCGCTCCTCGGCGGCCAGCTCGGCCTTGGCCTGCACCTCCTTGCGCGCGGCCTGCCGCGTGCGGGTGATGGAGACCTCGATCAGGTCGCGGACGATGCTCTCCACGTCCCGCCCGACATAGCCGACTTCGGTGAACTTGGTCGCCTCGACCTTGATGAAGGGGGCATCGGCCAGGCGGGCCAGGCGGCGGGCGATCTCGGTCTTGCCGCAGCCCGTCGGACCGATCATCAGGATGTTCTTCGGCACCACCTCCTCGCGCATGCCCTCGGGGAGCTGCTGTCGGCGCCAGCGGTTGCGCAACGCGATGGCGACGGCGCGCTTCGCCTCATGCTGGCCGACGATGAAGCGGTCCAGTTCGGAGACGATCTCGCGCGGGGAGAGGTTGACGGTCTCGGTCATCATTCAGAGGGTTTCCAGCACGAAGCGGCCATTGGTGTAGACGCAGATGCCCGCGGCGATGGTCATGGCCTTCTTCGCGACCTCCTCGGCGGTGAGGCCATCGACGTCGATCAGCGCGCGCGCGGCGGCCAGCGCGTAGTTGCCGCCCGAGCCGATGCCGATGATTTCGTCCTCCGGCTCCAGCACGTCGCCATTGCCGGTGATCAGCAGGGAGCGGCTCTTGTCGGCCACGGCCAGCAGCGCCTCCAGGCGGCGCAGGTAGCGGTCGGTGCGCCAGTCCTTGGCGAGTTCGACGGCGGCGCGCTCAAGCTGGTCGGGGAAGCGCTCCAGCTTGGCCTCAAGGCGCTCCAGGAGCGTGAAGGCATCAGCCGTGGCGCCGGCGAAGCCTGCCAGCACACGGCCATTGGCGATGCGGCGCACCTTGCGCGCATTGCCCTTGACCACGGTTTGCCCGAGGCTGACCTGGCCATCGCCGGCCATGGCCACCTTGCCGTCCTTGCGCACGCACAGGATGGTGGTGCCGTGCCAGCCGATCGGATCGTGGATCGGAGTTTGCGAAGTCGCGTTCATGCAGGGCAGATGGCATCGCGCCCCGGCTGCCACAAGCGGTGGGGCGCGCGAGCGAAGCCGGGGCGGTTCAGGGCTGCCCGGCGCCGACGGAATGGCCATCGGCCCGTCGCCCCTGGCATGTTCACGCTCCGATCTCCATCTCCCCTGGAAAGCGCCCTCCAGGCGGTCTAGGAAGCCCCCATGGACGCCAAGCCCCGCACCGCCGACATCGCCCGCAGCACCAGCGAGACCGAGATCCGCATCTCCCTCGGGCTCGACGGCACGGGCGCGAGCCAGATCTCCACCGGCATCGGCTTCCTCGACCACATGCTGACCGCCCTGGCGCGGCACGGCATGCTGGACCTGCAGGTGGAGGCGAAGGGCGACCTGCATATCGACTTCCACCACACCACCGAGGATGTGGGCATCGTGCTCGGCCAGGCGGTGAAGCGCGCGCTGGGCGACAAGCGCGGCATCCGCCGCTACGGCCATGCCGTGGTGCCGATGGACGAGGCGCTGGCCGAGGCCGCTATCGATATCTCCGGCCGCCCCTTCCTGGCCTGGAGCGTGAGCTTCCCGCGCGACAAGGTCGGCGCGATGGACACCGAGCTGTTCGAGGAATTCTTCCGCGCCTTCGCGATGAACGCCGGCATCACCCTGCACGTCATCCAGCGCGCCGGCACCAATGCCCACCACATCGCCGAGGGCGCCTTCAAGGCGGTGGCGCGCGCGCTGCGAATGGCGGTGGAGCACGACCCGCGCGCCGCCGGCGCCATCCCCTCCACGAAGGGCACGCTGGAGGGGTGATGCGGGCCTGGACCGTTCATCCCCCGCCAGCGCCGCCCCGCGCCTCGGTGCCCGCCACCGGGCAGGCGGCGGCCGGCGAGGCGCCGCCGCGCCGCAGGCGGCAGGCCGGGCTGGTGCTGGTGCCCGAGCGCTTCTCGCTGCTGGCCGCGCTGCTGCCGCCGTTGTGGTTCCTGCTGCACCGGATGTGGCTGGTGTTGGTGATCTACCTGGCGCTCGCCATCCTGGCGGCGGTGCTGCTGCCGGCGGGCATCGGGTTCTATGTGGGGCTGGCGGCGCAGGTGCTGGTCGGGCTGCATGCCCAGGACCTGCGGCGCTGGACCCTGGCGCGGCAGGGCCGCCCCGTCGCCGGTGTGGTGCTGGGGCGGGACGAGGATGCGGCGCTGCGGCGCGCGTTGGCTGGCCGGCCCGAATGGGCACGGCTGGAGGCCGGCATGGAAGGCAAGGTGGCATGAAGGTCGCGGTCGTCGATCCCGGTTCGGGCAATCTCGCCTCGGTACTGCGGGCGCTGCATCGCGCCGCGCGCGATGGCGGGCACGCCGCCGAGATCACCGTGGAGACGCGACCGGAGGCGGTGGCCAAGGCCGACCGGATCGTGCTGCCGGGGCAGGGCGCCTTCGCCGCCTGCCGCCACGGGCTGGACGCCATGCCCGGCATGGTCGAGGCGGTGCAGGAGGCGGCGATCCGCCGCGCCGTACCCTTCCTCGGCATCTGCGTCGGCATGCAGCTGATGGTCGAGCGCGGGCTGGAGCACGGCGTGACGCCGGGCCTCGGCTGGATCGGCGGCGAGATGGCGCCGATGGACCCGCGCGATGCCGAGGGCCATCCCCTGCCGCTGCCGCAGATGGGCTGGAACGCGCTGGACTTCACGCCCGGCGCGCACCCCGTGCTGGAGGGCCTGGCGCCGGGCGACCACGCCTATTTCGTGCATTCCTACGCGCTGGCCGGCGGCCGGCCGGAGGAGATCCTGGCGACCACCGACTATGGCGGCCCGGTGGTCGCCATCATCGGCCGTGACAACCTGTTCGGCACTCAGTTCCATGTCGAGAAGAGCCAGTTCACCGGGCTCCGCATGCTGACGAACTTTCTCTCCTGGCGTCCCTGAATGACCACGACTGAGCATGAACTCCTCGTCGAGCGCACCGAGGCGCTGGACGAGGCGGAACTCGCCGATCTCTGCGAGGCGACCGACGCGGCCATCATCGAGGGCGGCGGCTTCGGCTGGGTCGAGCCGCAGGGCCGCGAGGCGCTGGCGCGGCATTTCCGTGGCGTGCTGCTGGTGCCGGCGATCGAGCTGTTCATCGCCCGGCTGGACGGTGCGCCCGTCGGCTCGGCGCAGCTCATCCGGCCGCCGCGCAACAACGAGGCGCAGGCTTTCAGCGCCCAGCTCACCCATGCCTATGTCGCGCCCTATGCGCGCGGCTATGGCCTGGCACGGCTGATGGTGCGCCGGGTGGAGGAGCGTGCCGCCGCGCTCGGCCACCGCGTGCTGAACCTCGACGTCCGGGAGACGCAGACCACCGCCATCGCGCTGTTCGAGGGCATGGGCTACACCCGCTGGGGCACCCACCCGGCCTATGCGCGGGTGCGCGGCCGCACGGTGGCCGGCCACTACTACTACAAGCTGCTGGAGCCGCCACGCGGCCGTGCGCTCGACCTGCGCGCCGGCGCCTGATCCTTCCGACCGGACCCTGCCCATGCCCTTCACGCTCTACCCCGCCATCGACCTCAAAGCCGGCCAGGTGGTGCGCCTCAAGCGCGGCGACATGGCGCAGGCCACCATCTACGGCGACCCCGCCACCCAGGCCCGCGCCTTCGATGCGGCGGGCTTCGAATGGCTGCACGTGGTGGACCTGGACGGCGCCTTCGCCGGCCGCCCGGCCAATGCCGAGGCGGTGGCCGCCATCCTCGCCGCCACCACCCGCCCGGTGCAGCTCGGTGGTGGCATCCGCGACATGGCGACGGTGGAAGCCTGGCTCTCGCGCGGCATCGCCCGTGTCATCCTCGGCTCGGCGGCGGTGAAGGACCCGGACTTCGCGCGGGCCGCCTGCCGCGCCTTCCCCGGCAAGGTGGCCGTCGGCATCGACGCGCGGGACGGCATGGTGGCCACCGAAGGCTGGGCCGAGGTCAGCAGCGTCTCCGCCCTCGACCTGGCCCTGGCCTTCGAGGATGCCGGGGCGGCCGCCATCATCCACACCGATATCGAGCGTGACGGCATGCTGGGTGGCGTCAATGTCGAGGCGACGGCGGAGCTGGCGCGGCGCCTCTCCACCCCCGTGATCGCCTCGGGCGGCGTCGCGGGCGTGGCGGATATCACGGCGCTGAAGGCCAACGGCAGCGTGGCCGGCACCATCATCGGGCGTGCGCTCTATGACGGGCGCCTGACGCCGGAGGAGGCGCTGGCGGCGAGCCGGTAAAAAAGACCGGTTCCGCGGCTGAATCCCGGATTGAAGGAAGAGTGGGGAAATGAAGTGCCCCACCCCCAATCCTTTTCCTGCCGGTTTTCGGCGCCGCCTGTGGTGCGGGCAGTCCCGGACGTCTCGGCGCGAGCGCCGGCCGCCCGTGCAGCAAAACCGGCAGAGACAAAGAGGAGGCGCTAGGGAGAATCCATTCTCTCCCGCCTTCACGGTGGCAGCGCCGGAAATTGCGATGTCGAAACCTTCGGCCTGCCTGCAGCGGTGGTGAGGGCGAGGCGTTACCTCCTGGCAAAGCCAGAAAGGAGCGCTCTATGTCCGAACTCGTGGTTGTCGGGTTTGACGACCCGAACCAAGCGGACCAGGTTCTCGCCAAGTTGGTGCAGCTTCGTCAGGAATACCTGATCGACCTGGAGGATGCGGTGGTGGCCATCCGCGGCACCGATGGCAAGGTCCACCTCAAGCAGAGCATGAACCTCGTGGCCGCCGGCGCGGCCTCGGGCGGGCTGTCGGGCGCACTCTGGGGCACGCTGGTGGGGATGCTGTTCCTCAACCCGCTGGCTGGCTTCGCCATCGGCGGCGCGCTGGGCGCCGGCACCGGCGCGCTCTCCGGCACGATGGTGGATTACGGCATCAACGACGACTTCATCCGCTCGCTGGCGGACACGATCCCAAACAACAGTTCAGCGCTCTTCGTGTTGATCCGCAAGGTGCAGCCGGAGAAGGTTCTGGCGCAGCTATCCGGCGTGCATGGACGCGTGCTGCGCACCTCGCTCTCCCCTGAACAGGAGGAGAAGCTGCGTCAGCGGCTGGCGGACCACCGCGCCGCCACCGGCGCGTAAACCGGCAAAAAAGAGAGGGTCCGGGGGAATTTCTTCCCCCGACCTTGCTTGCTCAAGCGAGCTGCACGGCTTCGTCAAAGGCAAGGCGCGGCAGGCGGCCGAACAGGCCCGAGGGTTCGCCATAGCCCAGGTTGATCAGCATGTTGGACTTGCAGCTGCCGTCGGGGAAGAAGGCGGCATCCACCTTGGCGTTGTCGAAGCCGCTCATCGGACCGGTGTCGAGGCCGAGCGACCGGGCCGCCAGGATCATGTAGCCGGCCTGCAGCGAGGAGTTGCGGAAGGCGGTCGCCTCGGCGAAGGCCGGGCTGCTGGTGAACCAGGACTTGGCGTCGGCGTGCGGGAAGAGCACCGGCAGCTTGTCGTAGAACTTCACGTCCCACGCGACGATCGCCACCACCGGGGCGCTCATCGTCTTCTCCAGGTTGCCGGAGCTGAGGGCGGGGCGCAGCTTCTCCTTGCCCTCCTGGGTGCGGATGAAGACGAAGCGGGCCGGCTCGCAGTTGGCGCTGGTGGGGCCCATCTTCACCAGCTCGTACAGCTCGCGCAGGGTCTCCTCGGAGACGGGGCGGTCCTGCCACTTGTTGTGGGTGCGGGCGGTGCGGAAGAGCTGGTCCAGGGCAGCGCCGTCGAGGGGTTCAGCCATATCGATCACTCCAGTGCGGTGCACACAAGAATGAGGGCAGCGGCGCCGCGTGCCAATCCTGCCCGGGAATGGGCGTCATTCATCCGCTGAATGAAGAGAGCAGAAGGGGCGGCGAACCGCCCCGTCCGGCCTCAGACCTCGACCTGCTCCACGGCGACCACCTCCGGCACGTAGTGGCGGAGCATATTCTCCACCCCGTGCTTCAGCGTGGCGCGGGAGGAGGGGCAGCCAGAGCAGGCGCCCTGCAGGTGCAGCCGCACGATGCCGTCGCGATAGCCGCGGAAGACAATGTCGCCGCCATCGCCGGCCACCGCCGGGCGCACGCGGGTGTCGAGCAGCTCCTTGATCTGCGCGACGATCTCGGCATCGGCCGGGTCGGTCTCGTCCTCCTCCAGCGCCGACTCGCCCTCGGCCTGCAGCATCACCGGCCGGCCGGCCATGTAGTGCTCCATGATGGCGCCGAGCACCTGCGGCTTCAGCGCCTGCCAGTCGGCCTCGTCGGTCTTGGTGATGGTGACGAAATCGCCGCCGAGGAAGACGCGGGCCACGCCTTCCAGCCCGAACAGGCGCTCGGCCAGCGGGCTGCGGCCGGCGGACTCGGCGCTGGTGAAGTCGGCGGTGCCGCGCAGCCCCATCACGTCCTGGCCGGGCAGGAACTTCAGGGTGGCGGGGTTCGGCGTGGCTTCCGTCTCGATGAACATGGCTCTGGCTTTTCCGTGCGTAGGGGTCGGGCTCTCGCTGCCCAGGATTTGGGCGATCCGGGCCGCTCCCGCAACCCGCGCAGCCATTCGCCGCAGGCGGGCCAGGGGCGAGGCAGCCCTGCGGCGTCCTTCAGGTGACGCGTTCGAGGTCCTCGTCACTCAGATTGCCGGGCACGATAGTCATCGGCACGTGCAGGCGGGGGGCGTAGCGGCCGGTGAGCGCGGTGATCAGCGGCCCCGGCGCGCCGCCGGTCGCCGCCGTAGCCAGGATCAGGATGGAGAGGCGCGGATCTTCTTCGAGCAGCGCCAGCAACTCGTCACGCGGCTCGCCCTCGCGGATCAGCAGGATCGGCAGGCCGCCGGTGATCTCCTGCACCTCGGTGGCGAGGGCGGAGAGCAGCTTCTCCGCCTCCTCCCGCCGCTCCTCCTGCAGCATGGCGCCGACGCCGGCCCATTCGACCGTGCCTTCCTCCTCGATCACCCGAAGCAGGGCGACGCGGCCGCCGCCGTTCTTGGCGCGCAGGCAGGCATAGCGCAGGGCGATCCGGCGCTCCGGGCTGTCATCGACGACCACCAGGAAGACGCGGTCGCGGCGGGCGGCTTCAGGCATCAACCCCTCCGGAACAGCACGCTGCCCAGCCAGCCGGCGAAGGCCGCGAGCAGGACGCAGATCAACCCGTATAGCACCGGCTGCTCAGTGGCGACATCGGCGATGCGGGCGGCAGCGCCAACGCGCACCACGCGGAAGACCAGCTCCTGCCGCGCCACCACGCGGCCATCGCGCACCAGCAGGACCGAGACCTGGTAGTCGCCGGTGTCGGTGGTGGCGGGGAGCGGGATGCGGGCGCGGAACAGGCGCGCGCCCGAGACCTGCATCAGCGCCTCGTCCTCGTACCACAGGCGCGCATCCTGCTTCAGCCGCAGCAGGGCCTCGCGGAAGGCCGGGTCCTGGGTGCCGCTGGCCTGCAGCGGCAGGTTGTCGAGGCCGAGCCGCTTGGCCTGGCGCTCCTCCGGCGGCAGCATCGTCCGCAGGGACCGGGTGCCGGCCACCAGGTAGAAGCCGGGGACCTGGCGGAAGCGGGCGGAAGCGCCGTTGATCCAGAAGCCCAGCACCCTTGTCTTGCGGCGCACCACCATCGGCTCGGGCGAACTCTGCACGACGACCAGCACGTCGTCGCCGCTCGGCCCGAGCAGCCGCTCGGTGGCGCCGAAGACCAGCACGTCAGTGCCGCTGAAGCCCGTGGTGATCTCGACGCGCGGCTGCGACAGCTCCGCCACGAGCGGCGGGCGCGCGGCGACCGGTGCACCCAAAGCGGGAGCAACGGGGGCGGGCGGCGGCGGCATCGGCAACGCCGGCTGCGCCGTCGCCGGGGTGGTGAGGCAAAGAGCAAGACCGAGCGCCAGCAGCGGCCGCAGGGCTTTCATGCCGATGGCCTCATGTCGGGATGGGGCCGATGGCGAACTGGCTGGCCGGCGTGGTGACCAACCCCCAGAGCAGGCTGGCGGCCACCGCGAGCACGAGCAGGCCGAGCAGCGCGCGGGTCTCCTCGCCGCGTAGCCGTGTGCCCATGGCGGCGCCGAACTGCGCCCCGGCCACGCCGCCGAGCAGCAGCAGCAGGGTCAGCACGATGTCCACGCTGCCGGTCTGCGCGGCCAGCAGCAGCGTCACGTTGGCGGAGACGAAGACCACCTGGAACAGCGAGGTGCCGATCACCACCGCCGTCGGCATCCCCAGCAAATAGATCATCGCCGGGACCAGCATGAAGCCGCCGCCGACGCCCATGGTGGCGGAGAGCGCGCCGATGCCGAAGCCGACCAGCAGCGGCGGGATGACGGAGATGTAGAGGCGCGACTTGCGGAACCGCAGCTTCAGCGGCAGCCCGTGCATCCAGAAATGCGGATGCAGCCGCGCCGGCCCGACCTGCCGGCGGCGGCGGATGATGGCGCGCACGCTCTCCCGCACCATCAGCAGGCCCACGCTGCCGAGCACGACGATGTAGAGGATGGACACCGCCAGGTCGAACTGGCCGAGATGGCGCATCCAGTCGAAGAGCTGCACGCCGAGCGCCGAGCCGCTGAAGCCGCCGGCCAGCAGCACCAGCCCCATCCGCACGTCCACATTGCCGCGCCGCCACTGCGCCAGCAGGCCGGAGACGGAGGCGCCGAGCGTCTGGTTGGCGCCGCAGGCGACGGCCACGGGGGCCGGGATGCCGATCAGGATCAGGATCGGGGTCAGCAGGAAGCCGCCGCCGACGCCGAACAGGCCGGACAGCCAGCCGATGCCGAAGCCGATGCCCAGAAGCAGCAGCGCATCCACCGACATCTCGGCGATCGGCAGATAGACCAGCATCGCGTCCCCACTCTTCACGCCCCGAAGGAAGGGCTGGCGATTCGAGCCCGTTGCCCGATTTGCGCAAGGGAGATTCCGAATGCGGCAAGTCTTGGGCTAAAGCATAAGTGTCGGGAGAGTTCCGCCGCAGCAACCGGGAATCGTGCCTATGCCCGCCTTCCTCTCGCGCCGTGCCCTGCTGGCCACAACGCTGGCGACGCCGCTCGCCGCGCCGGCGCTGCGCGGCGCCCGGGCGGCCGATGCCGCCGCCCGCATCAGCCTGCTGCACATCAATGATTTCCACGCCAAGCACGAGGGCCAGCAGAGCAGCGGCGCCGCCTGCCGGACGGACCGGCCCTGCCTGGGCGGCAGCGCGCGCCTGGCCACCGGCTGGAGCATCCTCGACGCCGAGGCCCGTGCGGAGCGCCGCCCGGTGCTGCGACTCGACGCGGGCGACCAGTTCACCGGCAGCCTGTTCCACACCGCCCATCATGGGAAGGCCGAGGCGGCGGTGCAGCGCGCCACCGGCTGCCAGGCCATGGCGCTCGGCAACCACGAGTTCGACGGCGGGCCGGGACGGCTGGCCGCCTATGCGGAGTGGGTGGATTTCCCGCTGCTCTCCGCCAATCTCGACACCCGCAACGAGCCACGCCTCGCCGGCAAGATCCGCAGCCACGTCGTGTTCCGCCATGGTGGCGCGCGCATCGGCCTGATCGGCCTGACCACCGAGACCACGCCGGAAGCCTCCAGCCCCGGCCCGACCGTCGCCTTCACCGATGCGCGGGAGGCGGCGCTGCGCGCCATCGCGGCGATCCGCGCCGAGGGGCCGGCCACCATCGTGCTGCTCTCGCATCTCGGCTACCTGCCGGATCAGGAACTCGCCGCGGCTGTGCCGGGGGTGGACCTGATCGTCGGCGCGCATTCGCACACCCTATTGGCCAACGACCTGCCGGAGCGCGAGGGGCCAAGCCCGACCGTGATCGATGGGCCGGACCGGCCGGTGCGCATCGTGCAGGTGGGCAGCTACGGCCGCTGGCTCGGCCGGCTCGACCTCGATCTCGCGCCCGAGGGGACGATCCTGGCGCATGGCGGCCGCGTGCTGCCCATCGCGCCCGGCCTGGCCGAGGATGCGCAGGTGGCGGCGATCGTCGCCGACTATGGCAGGCCGCTGGCCGAGTGGCGCGCCCGGCCGGTGGGCCGCAGCGCGGAGGCGCTCTCCAACAATGATTGCCGCAAGGGCGAATGCGCGCTCGGCAACGTCATCGCCGAGGCGATGCTGGCGGCGGTGCCACATGCCGAAATCGCCGTGACCAATGGTGGCGGCCTGCGCGCCGGCCTGCCGGACGGGCCGGTGACGCTCGGCAACGTGCTGGAGGTGCTGCCCTTCGGCAATACGCTGGCAACGCTGACCATCCGCGGCGGCGACCTCCGCGAGGCGCTGGAGATCGGCCTCTCGCGTTACCAGGAGAATGGCGGCGGCTTCCCGCAGGTGGCGGGCCTGCGCTACCGCTTCGACCCCGATGCGCCGGTGGGGCAGCGGGTGCGCGAGGCCGGCGTGAGGGAAGGGGACCACTTCCGGCCGCTGGACCCGGAGCGGGCCTATCGCGTCGTCACCAACAACTTCACCCGGCGCGGCGGCGACGGCTACACGCCGTTCCGCGACAAGGCGCTGGATGCCTACGACAACGGCCCGCCGCTGGAAGACGTGGCGGCCGCCTATATCGCCGCCGATGGCGCCTTCCGCACACGGCTGGACGGACGCATCAGCCGCGAATGAAGAAAAGAAGGTCGGGGGAAGGAATTCCCCCGAACCCCCATCTTTTTCTTGTCAGTTGGTGGGGTGTGGGCGGGGCGGGCGGTTCGCGACCTCAGACAGTCCTGGGCACAGAAGATCCCTGAGGTCATTCCGGCGCCGCGGGAGCGGCCGTGACTAACAGAGCCAGCCCTCCTGGCGATGGCGGGCGCGCGGACATCGTGAAGAAGAAGCCCCCTTTTTCAATGGGAGCCGCGCCAACGCGGAATGACACATAGCGTCCAGGGCCGCCACTGGGATGAGTTTGCTCGTCGGCATCCTTGCGGATGACCAAGCTTGGCATTGCAAGGCTCTGAACCGTGGCATTGAATTTCTGTGCTGCCAGCTCCGGCGCGGCCAAGGGAGAGCGGATTTCGCACTGCATCCCGGATGGGCGGGTGACGACGATGATGGGAAAGCCGACCGAGGGTGGATCGGGCCTTAGCCATACACTTCCAGGACCGGAGGTGAGATGGACCGCTGCGAACTGGGGAGAAGCAAGCACGAAGCCGTTCGATTGCAGCCAGCTTCTCCTCGCGCCTTCATCGGTTGGATTGGCGATGCAGAGATTGAGAAAGATGCGCATGACGAGGTCGGTCGTCATGGCCGTCACCTCGGGCAATGAGCGGACAGGGCTCTGAGAGGCGTTAGTGCCAGTTCCGCTGGCAGCCAGAATGCCACTGATCAACAGTAATATCGTTGAAACTTTTCCGCGCATTTTATGACCCATTATTCACACTTATGGATTTGTACCAGTCGTCTTCAAGGTGAAGCTACGGAAATCGAAACAAGCGCGGCGTCCGCCGCTTCCGGTCAGATTCGACGGGACTTTCAGTCTGAAAACTTCCCCTTAACCCACGCGGGAAGCTCGAAGAAAAAAGAAGGGGGTCCGGGGGAATTCTTTCCCCCGGCCTTTCTTGCGTCGGCGCGGCACTTGCATAGGGTGGCGCCTGCCATTGTCCCGCCGAGGAGCCCTAATGCCGACCACTCCGCCCCCGATCATCGATGCGCGCGGCCTCTGGAAGCGTTTCGGCAACCTGGCGGTGCTGAAGGGGGTGGACCTCAGCGTGGCCGAGCGGGAACTGGTCTTCATCATCGGCCCATCCGGCTCCGGCAAGTCCACGCTGCTGCGCTGCCTCAACCGGCTGGAGGAGCCGGATGACGGCTCGATCCAGGTGGACGGCATCGAGTTGCTGGACCCGAAGACCGACATCAATGCCGTCCGCCAGCGCATCGGCATGGTGTTCCAGAGCTTCAACCTCTACCCGCACATGACGGCGCGGCAGAACGTGATGCTGGCGCTGCGCAAGGTGCTGGGGAAGGGCAAGGCGGAAGCCAGCGAGATCGCCGCCCGCGCGCTCGACCGCGTCGGCCTGGGCGAGCGGATGGAGCACTACCCCGCGCAGCTCTCGGGCGGGCAGCAGCAGCGCGTCGCCATCGCCCGCGCCATCGCCCTGGAGCCGCGGGTGATGCTGTTCGACGAGCCGACCAGCGCACTCGACCCCGAGCTGGTGGGCGGCGTGCTCAACGTCATGCGCGAGCTGCGGCAGGACGGCATGACCATGGTGGTGGTCAGCCATGAGATGGCCTTCGCCAAGGCGGCCGCCGACCGCGTGGTCTTCATGGCCGATGGCGAGAAGCTGGAGGAAGGGCCGCCCGCGCAGATCTTCGGCGAGCCGCAGCACGAGCGCACCCGCGCCTTCATCCGCCAGATCGACCGGCACTGAAGGCGGGGCACTGATCCCATGGGTGGCTTTGAAAGTTTTCTTTTCTCCTTTTTCAACCTGAAGGTCATGGCGACCTACCTGCCGCTGGTCGCCAAGGGCTTCGGGCTGACGGTGCTGCTGGCGCTGCTGATCGTGCTCTGCGGGCTGGCGCTGGGGCTGGCGCTGGCGGTGCTGCGCAGCTTCGGGGTGCGGGTGCTGAACTGGGGCATCATCTTCGTGGTGGACCTGTTCCGCGCTCTGCCGCCGCTGGTCATCATCGTGCTGCTGTTCTTCGGCCTGCCGGCGGCGGGCATCACCGTCTCCGGCTTCGCCGCCACCTGGCTCTCGCTGACCCTGGTGCTGATGGCCTTCGCCGAGGAGATCTACTGGGCCGGCATCACCGCCGTGCCGAAAGGGCAGTGGGAGGCGGCGCGCTCCACCGGCCTGACCTTCCTGCAGACGCTGCGCCTTGTCGTGCTGCCGCAGGCGTTGCGCATCACCATCCCGCCGCTGACCAACCGCACCATCGCCATCACCAAGGGCACGGCGCTCGGTTCGGTGGTGGGCGTGGCGGAGATCCTCGGCGCCTCGCAGAGCGCCATGTCCTTCTCGGCCAACCCCTCGGCGCTGACGCTGGGCGCCATCGCCTACCTGATCCTGTTCATCCCGGTGGTGGCGTTCGGCCGCTGGGTCGAGACCCGCTTCGCCTGGAAGCGGTGAGGGAGCGCCACCATGCAGGACTTCACCTTCGCCTTCCTCAACCTGGAGATCGTCCGCGAGGCCTGGCCCATCCTCTGGAGCGGTTTCCTCTACACGATCGCGCTTTCCCTCCTCACCGTGCCGCTCGGGATGGTGGGCGGGGTGACCCTGGCGCTGCTCGCCACGTCCGGACCCTGGGCCGTCCGGCTGGCGGCGGCGGCCTGGACCGATCTGTTCCGGGCCATCCCGCCACTGGTGCTGCTGGTCTTCCTCTATGCCGGCCTGCCCTTCGCCGGCTTCGACATCAGCGCCTGGGGGGCGGTGGCCATCGGCTTCTTCCTCAACACAGGCGCCTACTACGGCGAGGTGCTGCGCGCTGGCATCGAGAGCGTGCCGCGCGGCCAGATGGAGGCCGCCCGCTCGACGGGCCTGACGCGCGGCCAGGCGCTGGCCCATGTGGTGCTGCCCCAGGCGGTGCGGAACGTGATGCCGGACCTCATCAGCAACACGCTGGAGGTGGTGAAGCTGACCTCCATCGCCAGCGTGGTGGCGCTGCCGGAACTGCTGTTCCAGGCCCGGCAGGCACAGAGCGTGACCTACAACGCGACACCCATCGTCGCGGCGGCAGTGGCCTATTTCCTGCTGCTGTGGCCGCTGGTGCGGCTGATCTCGCGGCTGGAGAACAAGGCCATGGTCGGCCGCTGAGCCGACGTCAAAGCAAGGCAAGCGGAGCGCCTTCGCCCCGCCATGGGCGGCGGGCTTGCGGAAGAGCGCTCCACCCGCACGCCGCCGCAGGCCAGGATCACATGCTGGGAGGCCAAGTTGTGGGGGCGGTGGTCAGATCGACATGCGCCAGCCTGGATGGCGGGGCGAGGGAAAGGGGCCGCAGGCCCTTGTTCCCGCCCTTCCGGGGGCGCGCTTGATCCATGATCTCTGGAAGCCCAGCGGCCGGCCGCTTCCTGGATCGATGAAAAGGTGGAATGTTCTTCCGCCGGCCCAGCTGCCGGTCAGGAGGACCGTCATGAAGCGCAGAGAACTTGCCCAGGGCATGATGCTCACAACCATCTTCGGCCTTGCCGGAACGGCTTCCGCCCAGCCCGCCGGGGCAGGCGCCACCGCCTGGGCAACGGCATGGACCGCCTCGGCCCATGGGCCTTATCCCGTCGGCAATCCCTCGGCCCAGCCGAACCAGTCCTTTACCTTCCCCCAGCCGCAGGACGGCGCGCGCGACCAGACCTTCCGCCTGGTGCTCCGCCCAAGTCTCTGGGGGCGGGCGGCGCGGCTGCGCTTCACCAATGCCTTCGGCACGCAGCCGCTGCGGATCGACGGCGTGCATGCCGGGCTGCAGTTCGGCGGGGCGGCGCTGGTGCCTGGCAGCAACCGGCCGGTGCGCTTCGGCGGGCAGGAGGCGGTCACCATTCCGGCGGGCGGACAGGTCTGGTCGGACCCGGTGGAACTGCCCTTCGCCGCCGACCCCGACAGCCCGCTGCTGATGGGCCGCAAGCTGGCCGTCTCCTTCCATGTCGCCGACCGCTCCGGGCCGATGACCTGGCATGCCAAGGCGCTCCAGACCTCCTATCTCACCGCGCCCGGTGCCGGCGCACACGGGCAGGATGAGGGGGAGGAAGCCTTCCCCTTCTCCACCACCTCCTGGTTCTTCCTGGACGCCGTGGACATGATGGCCCCGGCCGGCACGCCGGTGATCCTCTGCTTCGGCGACTCGATCACCGACGGCACGGCCTCGACGCTGAACGGCGATGACCGCTGGCCCGACGTGCTGGAGCGCCGGCTCAAGGCGACCCTGGGCAACCGTGTGGCGGTGATCAATGCGGGGATCGGCGGCAATCAGGTGATCGGCCCCGCCGAGTACGGGCCGGACAAGCCCTTTCCCGGTGGCCCCTCGGCGATCTCCCGCCTGGAGCGGGACATCACCAGCCTTTCGGGTATCCGCACCGTGATCTGGCTGGAGGGCACGAACGACTTCAGCCGCAACGGCAACGCCTCGCTGGAGGCGGTGCGGGACGGGATGCGGCAGGGCGTGCAGCGGCTGCGCGAGGCGATCCCGGGCGTGCGGCTGGTGGGCGCCACGGTGACGCCGGCGCTGGGCAGCACCAGCCCCGCGCATGGCCATGCCGAGCAGGACGAGAAGCGGCGCGGGCTGAACGAATTCATCCGCAGCTCCGGCCTGTTCGACGCGGTGGTGGACTTCGACACCGCGACGCGGGACCCGGCGAGCGGCGGCCTGAAGCCGGAGATGGTGCCCGAGTCGACGACGGGCGGCGCGGGCGACAAGCTGCACCCCAACCGTGCCGGTTACCTTGCCATGGCGATGAGCATCATGCCCGCGGACGTGATGCCGGCCCACTGACGGAAGGCGAGGGCCGGGGAGTACTATTCTCCCGGCGGGGGTACAGGGGGCAGCGCCCCCTGTCGCACTGTCCGGGCCGGCACGCCGCAGACCGTGCTGTGTGGCATGACCTCCGCCACCACCGCCGCGCCGACGCCGATGATGGCGCGTGCTCCGATCCTGATGCCCGGCCTGACGCCGGCGAGGATTCCGACCAGGGCTTCCTCCCCGACCCGCACGCCGCCGCCCAGGACGGCGCCGGGGGCGACGTGGCAGGCCGTGCCGACCTCGCAGTCATGCTCGACGATGCAGCCGGTGTTGAGGATGACGTGGCGCCCGACCCTGGCGGCCGCGCCGAGCACCACGCGCGGCAGGGCCACGCTGCCCGCGCCGAGGCTGGAATCCCCCGCGAGCACCGCTGAGGGGTGGACGACCGGCGGCAGGTCGAAGCCGAGTTCCAGGAGCTGCTCCCCCAACCGTCGCCGCAGCGCGTTGCCGCCGAGCGCGACATGCGCTGCGGCAAGCCCTTCCGCCCGCAGCGCCGCCGCACGTGCGACCGGGCCGAGCCAAGGCACGCCGGGAAGGCCGGGGCAGGCCGGATTGTCGTCCAGCACGCCGGCGGGGAGGGGCCAGCCGGCGTCGCGCAGGGTGGCGAGCACGGCGCGGCCATGGCCGCCCGCGCCCACCAGCAGCAGGCGCGGTGCCATTCAGATGGCGACGCGGACGCCGAGCTCCACCACGCGGTCGCTCGGGATACGGAAGAACTCGGTGGCCGGCATGGCGTTGCGGCTCATGGCGGAGAACAGCCACTGGCGCCATGTGGCCATCTTCGGCGCGGCGGCGGCCACCAGCGTCTCCCGGCCCAGGAAGTAGCTGGCCTGCATCGGCTCGAACTCGACGCCGTATTCGCGCAGCGCCTCCAGCTCGCGCGGGATGTTCGGGCTCTCCTGGAAGCCGTAGCGCAGCATGACGCGGTGGATGCCCGGCGCCAGCTCGGTCACCTCGCGCCGCTGGGGGGCCAGCGGCACGTCCACGTTTTCCACCGTGACGAACAGCACGCGCTCGTGCAGCACCTTGTTGTGCTTGAGGTTGTGCAGCAGGGCGTTGGGCACGTAGTCGGCCTGGCCGGTCATGAAGACGGCGATGCCGGGCACGCGGATGGTACGGGACTGCGGCAGCCGGGCCAGGAAGGACTTCAGCGGCAGGCTGTCCTGCCGGAAGCGCGCGAAGAGCAGCTCGCGCCCGCGCCGCCAGGTGAGCATCAGCACGAACATGACGGAGCCGAGCAGCAGCGGCACCCAGCCGCCATCCGGCACCTTCAGCACGTTGGAGATGAAGAAGGCCGCGTCCAACAGGAAGAGCGGCACCACCACCGCCGCCACGGCGATGCGGGACCAGCCGAACTGGCGGCGGAAGATCAGCCCGGCCAAGGTGGAGGTGCAGAGGAAGGTGCCGGTGACGGCGAGGCCGTAGGCAGCGGCCAGGCTGTCCGAGTCGTGGAAGGAGAGCACCAGGATGATGACGCCGGCCAGCAGGGCGAAGTTGATCTGCGGCATGTAGATCTGCCCCTCCTCGGTCTCCGAGGTGTGGCAGACCACGAGGCGCGGCAGGAAGCCGAGCTGCACGCATTGCCGGGCGATCGAGAAGGCGCCCGAGATCATCGCCTGGCTGGCGATGATGGTGGCGCAGGTGGCCAGCACCACCAGGGGCAGGCGGAACCAGTGGGGCGCCAGCAGGTAGAAGGGGTTCTCCAGCGCGGCGCGGTCGGCCAGCATCAGCGCGCCCTGGCCGAAATAGTTCAGCGTCAGCGCCGGCAGCACGGCGAACATCCAGACGAGCTGGATCGGCCGGCGGCCGAAATGGCCCATATCGGCGTAGAGCGCCTCGGCGCCGGTCACCGCCAGCACTACCGAGCCGAGCGCCACGAAGGCGGCGAGGTGGTAGCGGACGCAGAACTCGATGGCGTAGTGCGGCGAGAGGGCCAGCAGCACCACCGGCTCGCGCACGATCTCGACCAGCCCCAGCACGGCAAGGCTGATGAACCACAGCGCGGTGACCGGGCCGAAGACCCGGCCGATGCTGTGGGTGCCCTTGTATTGCACCAGGAACAGCGCCAGCAGCACGCCGAGGGAGATCGGGATCACCAGGTCGGCGAAGGCGGGGGAGATCACCTTCAGCCCCTCCACCGCCGAGAGCACGGAGATGGCGGGGGTGATGGTGCCGTCGCCGAAGAACAGCGCGGCGCCGGCGATGCCGACCAGCATGATCAGCTTGCGCCCGCGCTCGCCACGGCCGACTCGCTGGGCGAGCGCCATCAGCGCCAGGATGCCGCCTTCGCCGCGGTTGTCGGCGCGCATCACCAGCAGCACGTACTTCACCGTGACCACCAGCACGAGCGACCAGAAGATCAGGCTCAGCACGCCGAGGATCTCCCAGCGTTCCAGCCCGTCGGCGGCGAAGTGCAGGAGGGAGGCGCGGAGCGCGTAGAGCGGGCTGGTGCCGATGTCCCCATAGACCACGCCCAGCACGCCGAGCAGGAGTGCAGGGGTGAGGGGACGACTCGCCGAGGGGGTGGTGCTCTCTTTGGACACTGCCATGCTGCGCTGCTGCGGGGCAGCAAGGAGTAGGATGTGCTTCATGGGCGGCGCAAGAGGGCGCGCTCATGTGCAGGGTGAGCCGGTCTGGCTCTCGCCATGCCGACCGCGATGACGTGATCCAAGGTCGGGGCGGCGCAGGCTGGAGCGGAGCATCCCTGCGCCAGGGGTGGAAGGGATGGCCGGGAGGCGCCTGCGCTCCCGGCCGGCCGGTCAGATGCGGGCGCGCGCCGCGGTGCGGGGCGTGGTTTCCGCCAGGTCCTCCGCGAAGATGTCGCGGTCCTTGGTCTCGGGCACGAAGAAGGTGCCGATCACCACCGTGACGAGCGCAATCACCACCGGGTACCAGAGGCCGTAATAGACGTCGCCGGTCTGCGCGATCATGGCGAAGGCGGTGGCCGGCAGCAGGCCGCCGAACCAGCCATTGCCGATGTGGTAGGGCAGCGACATGGAGGTGTAGCGGATCCGGGTCGGGAAAAGCTCGACCAGCGCCGCCGCGATCGGGCCGTAGACCATGGTGACGTAGATCACCAGCAAGGTCAGCACCCCGATCAGCATCGCCGGCTGCTCGCGGAAGATGTCCAGCGGGTGGGCGATCTTCACCACGGTCGGGTTGTTGGCCGCCGGATAGCCGGCCGCGGTGATCACCGTGCCCAGTGTGGTGGCGAAGTTCGGATCGGTGGTGGAGATGGCCGTCTCGCCCACCCGCACGGTGGCGGCGGTGCCGGCCGGCGCCTCCTCGACATGGTAGTTCACCGACAGCCTGGCGAGCGCGGCCTTGGCGATGTCGCAGGAGTTGCTGAAGCGTGCCGTACCGGTCGGGTTGAACTGGAAGGAGCAGTTGGCCGGATCGGCCTGCACCACCACCGGGATGTTGGTGTGGGCGGCGTAGAGGGCCGGGTTGGCCTCGGCGCTGAGCAGCTTGAACAGCGGGAAATAGGTCAGCGCCGCCAGCAGGCAGCCGCCCAGGATGATCGGCTTGCGACCGATCTTGTCCGACAGCCAGCCGAAGAGGACGAAGCCGCCGGAGCCGAGCAGCAGCGCCCAGGCGATCAGCATGTTGGTGGTGTAGCTGTCCACCTTCAGCACGGAGCCGAGGAAGAACAGGGCATAGAACTGGCCCGTGTACCAGACCACCGCCTGGCCGGCGACGAGACCGAACAGGGCCAGGATGGCGATCTTGGCGTTCTTCCACTGCCCGAAGGCCTCGGTCAGCGGCGCCTTGGACTGGGTGCCCTCCTCCTTCATCTTCTTGAAGGCCGGGCTCTCCTGCATCTGCATGCGGATCCAGACGGAGATGCCGAGCAGCACGACGGAGACGAGGAAGGGAACGCGCCAGCCCCATTCGCGGAAGCCCTCCGCGCCCGTCAACGCCTGGGTGCCCAGGATGACGAAGAGCGAGAGGAAGAGGCCGCCGGTGGCGGTGACCTGGATGAAGCTGGTGTAGAAGCCGCGCCGGCCATGCGGCGCATGCTCCGCCACATAGGTGGCGGCGCCGCCATACTCGCCGCCCAGCGCCAGGCCCTGCAGGCAGCGCAGCACCAGCAGGATGATGGGGGCGGCGATGCCGATCTGCGCCGCCGTCGGCAGGATGCCGACCAGGAAGGTGGAGGCGCCCATGATCAGGATGGTGACGAGGAAAGTGTATTTGCGCCCCACCAGATCGCCCAGCCGGCCGAAGACCAGCGCGCCGAAGGGGCGGACCAGGAAGCCAGCGGCGAAGGCCAGCAGGGCGAAGATGTTGCGGGTGGTCTCGTCGAAGATCGGGCGACCGTCATCGCCCAGCACAGTGAAGAACTTGGCGGCGACGAAGGCAGCCAGCGAGCCGTAGAGATAGAAGTCGTACCACTCGAAGACCGTGCCGAGCGAGGAGGCGAGGATGACCTTCTTCTCCTCGCGCGTCATCGGCCGGAGCGCGGCGTCTGTCTTGGGAATGGTGGCGCGCATCTGTGAACTATCCCCCTACCCGTTTCCGGCTGCGCGCCGCGCGCGCGCCGGCCTTTCCGTTGAAGGCTCTTCTCGTTGGGCCGCCCTGCGCTGGCCGCCCTGTCCTGCCCCCCTCCACGCCCTGATCCGGAAGGGGTGCGGAGATGGCAGGCCGGGCGGCATCGCTGCGATGGCAGGCACATTATTCATCAGACCTCTCTCCGGGAGCGCAACAGATTTCGCGGCTCCGCGCCCGGTCGCGCTCAGCTTCGCCTTTCCGGGCAGTGCTGCCATGCAGCAGGCCTGCAACGCTTTCCGGGGAGCGATGTTCCCCCCATATCCTGGGAGGTAGCGCCGCAGCACCGCTCCTGACGATCTGGCGCGGCACCGCCGGGCAACACTGGACGACGGGTGAACCCGCCGCGAAAGCTGCTCCGAGGCATGGGGCGACGCAAAAGCAACTGGCATCTTCGCGTGCGGGGCGTCAGCATGCGGAGGGAAGGGGGCCTGGATGGATACGCTCCGCACTCTGGCTGACCACTCGATCCGCCGTGTTCTCGGCTGCATCGCGCTGGGCATCGCACTGGTCATGGCCGCGCTTGCCAGCCGGCCCATGCTGGCCCTGCAGAGTGGCGCCCTGCTCACGGCGGCGACCTGGCTTGGCCTCTGGGGTGCCGCACTGCAGGTGCCGCGGCAGGATCTGCGCCGTACCACCCTGTGGCGGCAGCTTTCCGTGCTCGCCGGCGAGGGGGCTCAGCGGCTCCGTGGAGCACGCGGGCGGCAGCAGCTGGCCGCCATCCTGGCCGAGCGCCTGATGTGGCATGCCGACCGCGCCGCCCTGGCAGCGGCCGCGCTGGGCAGCCTGGCGCTGGCCTGTTCCGGGTACCGCCTGCTGCTGCAGGAGTGAGCCACCGCGCCCCTGCTGCGGGATAAGGTTGACGAGCCTGCCCCCTGGCCTGAAGGTGGCCGTGGTCACTCTTCCCGCGGAGGTGCAGAGCCATCACTGATCATGATCTGGCACTTTTGGTCGATGCAGTGCGGAGTCAGGAATCCATTGTTCCCAGCCCGCCGGCCTATCGCCTCGATGAATCCGTGGGTCACCTGTTGCGGCGGGCGCATCAACGCCATGCCTCGCTGTTCCAGGACCGCGGTGCGGTCGGTGGCCTCACCTCCACACAGTTCGCTACGCTGCTGAAGCTCGCAGAGCTGGGCCAAGCAACGCAGAACGCGCTGGGCCGCGCTGTGGCGCTGGACCCGGCCACCATCCAGGGCGTGGTCGCGCGGCTGCGCGACCGTGGCCTCGTCGAGGTTGGCCGCGACCCGCTGGACCGCCGCACGGTGGTGCTTTCCCTCGCGGCAGCCGGGGAGGTGGTGCTGGCGGACGCCATCGGACAGGGTCGCCGCGCGAACGAGCAACTCCTGGCGCCGCTATCGCGGGATGAGCGGGCGATGCTGGTACGATTGCTGCGACGCCTGCTCGATTAGAGCAGCCCCCAGGCGCTCTGGCCCGCGTCAGCCAGACTGACGTTTCGCTTTGACGAGCATTCTCGCCTGATCAGGTGATTCCGCCTGATCAGGCGAAGCCGTCTCCAGGGCAGCTCTTCAGCGCGGCGCACGACGGCGGCGCAGCATGCCCACCAGGAGGCCGACCCAGGAGGAACGGGCGACGCCACCGAGCAGTGGCAGAAGCCCGATGCTGGCCCGTGCCTGCGCCATGGCGGTATCACGCAGAAGCCGCGCCTCGATCTCCTGCACGCTGGGACGTTCGCGCAGGGCCAGCATGAGAAGAATGAGCGCCAGCACCAGATCGCCGCTGGTCAGCCAGGCGGCGCGTGCGAGCGAGCTCCAGCCATCCAGGGCGAACCAGACCAGCACATGCGCCATGGTGAAGGCGGCGCAGAGCAGGACGGCCGCGATGGCGCCGAGCAGGGCGCGCCCGGCCATGCGGCGCGCCTGCAGGCCCAGCAGGACGCGCTCCGCCTCTAGGGCGGCGGCGGCCAGACGGAAGGCGCGCATTGCCCCTTAGCGCCGCAGCAGGCGGGAGAGCAGGTAGCCCACTCCCATGGCGACCAGGATGGTGGCGATCGGCCGCTCGCGCACGACGCCAAGCGCCTGCTCGGCCTCGCGGCGCGTGGTGGCGCTCACCTCCTGCGCCAGATGCTGGGCACGGCCGGAGGCCCGCGAGACGGCGGGGGTAACCTGCTCGCTCATCAGCGTCTCGACCTTGCGGCGCAAGTCGGCGATGCGCTCCTCGATGGAGCCCAGGTCAACGGATGAATGGCGGCTCATGTGGATCCTCCTGCACTCGTGCGGTGCGGCCTTGAAAGCCGTCCCGCGCAGGTCCTTGGGCCAGGCGGGACGTTTGGCCCGGGCCTGCCTCTCCGGTGCGCGACGGCACGGGAATGGACCACGGCCCTGAGTCGTCTCGGGCACCCCACCTGTGAGGCCAACGCCTCTCAGCGGGGTGCGCCGGATGCTCCGGTCAGTTCAGGGCGCGGTCAATGCTGCGCCCCATCCGCTCCCCCGGACCCTTCGGCGGATCCACGGCGTCGCGCAGGTTTTGGCCGGCATGGTCGATCTTCTCACCGGTCCGCTCGGCTGGTCCCTGGCTGCAGGCAGCCAATGGGCCGAGCAGCGCCAAGACGGGGAGGGTGGCCATGAACAGCTTGCGCATCAACAGTTCCTTCTCGCTCTGTCCCGTCAACGCAAGGTCAAGGTTGGGGTTGCGCCCAAGTCCCGGATGCTATGCGGAGGAGCCTAGGCAGCCTCATCGCCTTCCGCCGCCAAGCTTCCGGCACCTTCGGCCTCCGTTTCGCGCCGGCGCAGGGTGAAGCGCAGCACCAGCTCAGTGCCGCCCTCGCCGCGGATCTCGATCTCGCCACCGAGATGCTGCGCGAAGCCACGGATCAGCGTCAGGCCGATGCCCTGGCTTCCTTCCTCCTCGTCCAGCTTCATGCCGAGGCCATCGTCGCGCACGGTCAGGGTCACGTCATCGCCCTCCGCATGCACTGTCACCGTCACGGTACCGCTGCGCGCGTCGGGGAAGCCGTGCTTGATGGCGTTGGTGACTGTCTCCGTCACCAGCAGCGCCAGGGAGACCGCCTGGTCGGTGACGATCTCCAGCTCGTCCGCCTCCACCACCAGGGCAATGCGCTGCCCCGGTCGTTCGCCCAGCGCGGCGAAGAGCTGCTGCCCCAGCTCCTCCAGGAAGGGCCGCAGGGCGATCATCTCAAAGGTCTGATTGGTATAGAGGTGACGATGCAGCGTCGCCAGCGCCTGCACGCGGTCGCGCGCGGTGACGAACTCCGCCCGGGCGCGCGGATCGCGCAGGCGGCCGGCCTGCAGGTTCAGCAGCGAGGCGACAATCTGCAGGTTGTTCTTCACGCGGTGATGGATCTCGGCCATCAGCAGGTCGCGCTGCCGCAGGGCACTGCGCAGTTCCTCCTGGCGCCCGCTGATCGCCTGTGCCGCATCGCTCACCGCCTGTTCCAGCGCGCGCACCTCGTCCGGCTCACCCGGGACTGGCTGGCTCCGGAAGGGCGCGCCGGGGCGCCACTGCCGCACCCGTGCGGCCAGCAGGCGCAGTGGCCGGGCGATGGCGAGGTCCGCCCCCAGCACGATGACCACCAGGCAGGCCAGCAGGAAGACCGCCAGCTCGAAGGCGCGGCGCAGCAGCACGACATTGGCGGCGGTGCGGATCTCACCGGTGGGCAAGCCGACCAGCAGACGCAGGCCGGGCGCCAGGGGGGTGCTGGCATAGGCGAACTCGGCGCCACCCTGGGCGCGGGCTTCCAGCGTCATCGCGCCGGGCTGCCGGATCAGCCGCTGCAGAACGGCGGAAGGCGGCAGATCGAGGGGGGGGGCGCGGGTCAGCGGCAGCGGGACGGCACCACGGTCCACCAGCCAGATGCGCTGTGCCGCGCGTTCTTGGCCGCGCCCCTCCTCATGGACGAAATGATCCAGCAGCAGGCTGCCGGCGACCACGCCCTGTACGGCGCCGTCCACGATCAGAGGCACGGCACCGGTTATGACGGATTCGCCAGCCGCGTTGCGCCGGAAAGGGGTCAGGACGAATTTTCGCTCGGCTGTGACCATCTGGAGATAGTCGGCTTGCGGCACGGAGTGTCCGGGCGGAACAGGCTGCGCGCTGCACAGTAGCCGGCCACTGGCGTCGAGTACCCAGAAGTTCGCATAACGCTCTGGATAGAGGGCAAGCAGCGCCTGCACGATCGGCGGACAGCCGGGAGCGTTGCCGGCAAGGAGGATTTCCGGCTTGCGCGCAAGTCCGGCCAGCGTCTGCTGCAGGGTCTCGATGGTGGCGCCATGGCGGGCGGCGGCGACGTCGCCGAGAATGGTGGCGGTGCGCCGCCCGGAGGCCAGTTCGGATTCGTAGCCGAGGATCGCATTGGCGCTGGCGATGCCGACCACCGGCACACTGGCGACCAGCAGAAGAAGAAACATGCGGCCACGGACGCCGCGGAGCATCTGGCGAAAGGCGGGCCTGTGCGGCCGCGCCGCTGGAATCATTTCTTGGGGTCCTGCGTCCGATCCTGCTCGATCAGCCGAAGGAGTTCCTCGGGGATGGGTTCGCGCGCGACGTCATCGTACATCGCGTGCAGCCCACGCTGGAGCCATAGGTCAAAAGCCGCATCAGGCGTGCCCTTACGGGCACGCGCGGGACGCGAACGGGTCGCCTCTACGGCCGGTTCCGCCAACATGCGCTTGTCTGCTCGCTCGTCCATCAGCTTCCCGCATGTAGCGCCCGCGCCACGTTTGCCGAGTTTCCGTTGCGCAGCGTACCACCGCGCCGGCGGCTCTCGCCAGCCTGGGCCTGTGCCGTGCCACGCTTGCTGCCCTGCGGCTCGCCCGTCAGCCACGCCTCGAGCTGGCGGCGGGCCCGGAAGACGCGGCACTTGGCGGTGCCGACGGCGCAACCCATCACCTCGGCAGCCTCCTCGTAGGACATGCCCTGGACGGTGACGAGCATCAGCGCGGTGCGATGATCAGGCGGCAGATCGCCCAGGCGGCGGCGCAGTTCGCGCAGCGCCAGGTTGTCCTCCTGGGCCGCCGGACGGGCCAGCGCCTCGGCCGGCGCGTTGTCCATGTCGCAGGTGTCACGGCGGCGGCGGATGTCGGAGAGGAAGCGGTTGCGCAGGATGCGGAACATCCAGGCGCCGAAATTCGTCCCCGGGGTGAAGCTGTGCTGCGCGGCGAGGGCATTGCTCACCGCAGCCTGCACCAGGTCATCCGCATCGGCGCGGTTGCGCGTCATCGACACGGCCTGCACCCGCAGGCGCGGCAGGATGGCGACGAGCTGGTCATGGAAGCTCGGGCCGGTGCTGGTGGCGGCGGGGCTCGCCTCGGTGATGGTCATGTCGTTCATCGTGCTGTGCTCGCCTTGCATGACCCACCAATGCACGAGCGAAGAAGCCGGTTGCATCGGACCTATTCGAAAAACGCAATTCTGGCATCTGAATGGAGCATGGAACCTTTTGCCGGACCATACTTTGTGACCGGCGCAATCCATGCCTGTACCTTATCCATACGCGGATCATGCTCCGGCATGGGCCGCGCTTCCCTCCTGCTCCGCCGGTGCCATGCCGCGGGCCAGGGCCGCGCGAGCCCGTGCCACCCGTGCCTTCACAGTGCCGACTGGCACATTGCAGACCGCCGCAGCCTCCTCATGTGAGAGGCCATGCGCACCAACCAGAATCAGTGCCTCCCGTTGGGGCAGGGGCAGCGTCTCCAATGCCCGCGCCAAGTCCGAGACCGCGTGCTGCGCCTCCTGGGCAGCGGGTTGCGGGGTATCGGACGCCGGCATCCGGGCCAGCGCGCGGCGCTCCGTGCCATGACGCCGGATCTGTTCGAGAAAGGCGTTGCGCAGGATTCGAAACAACCAGGCCCGCAGACTGGTTTCCGGATCCCATTGCGATTCCGCACGCAGGGCCCGCAACACGGTCTCCTGGACGAGATCGTCCGCCACGGTGGCGTCGCGCGCCAGGAAGCGGGCGAAGGCGCGCAGGTCTGGCAGCAGCCCGGCCAAGCGTGGGCGGATCGGGTCAGTGTGATTTGCCATCAGCTTCCAATAGCGGTCTTCCTGCATCACAGGACCGAGATGAGGGCCACGACATGAACGCCGTAACGCAAGCCGAGCTGCTTCGATGCCTGCCGCACGCCCGCCGCTATGCCCGCGCGCTGACCGGCAGCCAAGCTGCCGGCGACGGCCTGGTGGCTGCGGCACTGCGAGAGGGGCTGCCGGCACTGCCACCGCGCCTTGCGCTCTATGCCGGCGTCACGCGCTTGGCGCCCCCACCCGCCATCCCGGCCAACGGAAGCAACCTCTCCGCGCGCCACCGGCAGCTCCTGCTGCTGACCGCGCTGGAGGAACTGGCGATCCAGGATGCCGCCATCATCGTGGGCGTGCCGCTGGACGTGGCGGAGACGGAGCTGGCCGAGGCGCGCGAGGCTCTGCGCAGCGCCGCGGCGGCCGATATCCTGGTGATCGAGGATGAGCCCATCATCGCCATGGACGTGCGCCAGCTCGTCGAGGCGTGCGGCCATCGGGTAATCGGCGTGGCCGCCTCGGAAGCGCAGGCGGTGCGGCTGGCGCAGGAGCGTCATCCCGGGCTGATCCTGGCTGATGTGAACCTTGGCATGGGAGGGGATGGCATCATCGCGGTCAACCGTATCCAGGAGCAGTTGAAGGTGCCGGTGATCTTCGTCACCGCCTATCCCGAGCGGCTGCTGACCGCCGAACAGGTCGAGCCGGCCTTTGTCATCAGCAAGCCCTTCGAGCCACTGGCGCTCGCCATTGCCACCTATCAGGCGGTCTCCTCCACCGTGCCGATCGGCTGAAACCGGCGGCTGAAGCACGGCGTTCCTTCGGCGATGCCGGCTCCGGGCCTCCCGGCCGGCCTGACCGAAGGGAAAGGACGTCATGACCCGCTCCCCCGCCTTCTGCCCGCGCCCCGTCGGCCTGGGGACGGAGAGCCGGGCAGCGCGGGCTGCCGTCATCGCGGCCTTTCGGTCCAGGCCGAACCCGTCAGGCAGCCATGAGCCGTGATGGCGCCTTGCGGGGCCCTTTCGCGGCCTGATGCCGGCTTCTCTCCCCGCAGCCTGATTGGAAGGGACCGTTCTCCATGCTCTACTGGACCATCATCTTCCTCGTCATCGCGCTGGTGGCCGGCGTGCTCGGCTTCACCGGCGTTGCCTCCGCCGCCAGCGGCATCGCCAAGATCCTCTTCGTCATCTTCCTGGTGCTGTTCCTGGTCTCGCTGATCGCCGGACGCGGCTGGGCCTGAGTCTCCGATGCCGGCCGGGCCACGGACCGGCCGGCGGAGCCGCTGATTCCCGTGAAACACAACCGCTCGGCCTGCGTGCGGACACGGAGGTGGAGAGAAGCTGGAGAAAGCGAGCGCCCACCGGTTGCGATCCGCGGCAAGCGCCTTTGCTGCTGCTCCCGTCGCGATGACCCCGCAAAGATTCGCCGGCTGTCAGACCGGCGCTGTTCTCAGGACTGACGCGGGCACGCTTCACCCATGCGGGAAAGCCGACAGGAAAGACGATGAGGGGAGGAGGGCCAGGGAAGAATTCGGGCCTATCCTCCAATCCGCCGAAAGGTGGACGCGGGGATAATGAATTCTCCCGCGGGTTCCTCTCTCGTCTTTTGCAATCAATCTCGCGGCGCTGGCCGCCGGCGCTCACGCCGGGACAGAAGCCGCCCTGGCGACGGCCCTCGCAAGGGCGACCGCCAGGACCCTCGCACCGGCGGCGCCAATAACGGATAAGAACTGGCGGTTCGGGGGAGTGGCTGAGGCAGCGCCTCCGGACCCCCCCGACCTTGCTTTAGCCAGAAATCTGAGGGCGGCTCCTCATTCTTCCGGCCCTTTCCCTGTCAGAGGCGGAGGCCGGATCAAGGCCCCCGCCTGCCATGTCTCAGCGGGACGAGTTCTGCGGATAGGCGCCGGAGGTGTTGGTGCCGGCGGCACGGTCCAGGGCGCGGGTGGCCTTGGTGCCAGGCGGGTTGCCGGGCATGCCGTTGGACTGCAGGGGATAGGCGCCGGAGGTGTTGGTGCCGGCGGCGCGGTCCAGGGCGCGGGTGGCCTCGGTGCCGGGCGGGTTGCCGGGCATGCCGTTGGACTGCAGGGGATAGGCGCCAGAGGTGTTGGTGCCGGCGGCGCGGTCCAGGGCGCGGGTGGCCTCGGTGCCGGGCGGGTCGCCGGCGGCGTGGCGCGACGGCGAGTTGCAGGCAGCAAGACCCAGCAGGGCGACGGAAGCCGCGAGAGCGGGAAGGATGGTGTGCCGGCGCATTCGAAAGCTCCTTCTTTCTTGTCGCCCCGCAAGCAGAAGCAGGAGGGGCAGGTGCTCCAACGCCATGCTTCAGCTTGAGTTCCATCCTGGTGGGGGATTTCCGCTAAGTTCGCGGAAAGGCGAGAGCATGCAACCGGAACGGCAATCCGGACGTTCATGGCGGCATCAGGAATTGCCCCTGAAACCGACCGAGGGAAGTTAGAGAATGCGTTCCATCCTGCTCTGGCTGCTGGGCATTCCCATCCCGATCATCATCCTGCTGCTCATCTTCAACGTGATCTGAGGTGGCCGGCCCCATATGGGGCCGGTTAATCGCGCTCAGCAGCGGGCGGCCTTGCGGCTGCGCCAGAGGTGCCAGAGATAGGCACCCACGATGCCCGCCAGCACCACATAGCTCAACGGCTCGATCGCTGCCTCGACCTTGCGGTACTGCTCGCGCAGCAGATAGCCGGCGCTGGTCAGAAGCATGACCCAGAGTGCGCTGCCAATGCAGGTCCAGAGATAGAAGACGGGCCGCGGGATCTCGACCAGCCCTGCGGGGATCGAAATCAGGGTGCGGATGGCCGGCAGCATGCGGCCGAAGAACAGCGCCACCGGCCCGTAGCGCCGCAGGGTGCGCTCCGCCCGGTCCATGTCCTCCGCCGAGACCCCGAACCAGCGGCCATGCCGGGCCACCAGCGGGCGGATGCGGCGGCTGCCGACGGCCCGCGCCACCTCGTACCAGAGCCCGTTGCCGGCCACCGAGCCGGCCGTGCCCGCGAGAACTGCCGCCAGCAGCGACATCTGACCCTCGGCGGCGGCGAAGCCGGCCAGCGGCATGATCAGCTCGGAGGGGATGGGTGGGAACAGGTTCTCCAGAAACATCAGGAAGAAAACGCCGGCGGCCCCGGCACTGCCGACGGTCTGGGTGATCCACTCGATCATGTCGCCCCCTGGAATACGTGCAGCGTTAATCGCCGACCGCGCGTGTAGTTGTAGCCCTCGACGGTGCCGAGATCGCGCACCGCCAGCGCTCGCTGCTCCAGCGCGGCGCGGAAGGGCGCTATGTCGCGATCCCCGACGGCGACGATGCGGCCAGGCGCGCCGGCCAGGAATTCCGCCGCCGCCGCGCCGTCGCGCAGCAGCACGGTATCGGCGCCGGTGGCGAAGACCAGCGAAGGCTCGTGATAGCCGACGATGCCGAACTGGCCCTGCACCTGGCCGGAGGGGGCAGCCTCGGTCAGCAGCTCGGCCAGGCGCGGGCCGATCCAGGGCGCCGTCAGTCGCGGCAGTACACCGCCGAGCACCACCGCATAGAGCGGCACCGCCAGGATGGCGGCCGCCAGCCCCGCCTGGGCGATGCCGCGCCGGCGCAGGATGGCAAGGGTGCCCCAGAGGAGCAGGCCGGCGGCGGGCAGGGCGAGCAGCGCCACCGGGTCGATGCGGTGGTCGGCCAGCCAGGGCAGCAGCGCCGCGGCCACGCCGAGCGCCACCGCCACCAGGACAAGCAGGCCGATGCCCAGGGCCGCCAGCCAGCGGGGCGCGGGGCGGCGCAGCGGGTCCATCGCCCAGGCGGCGCCAAGCAGCATCAGCGCCGGGAAGGCGGGCAGCACGTAGTGCGGCAGCTTGGTCGCCACCGCCTCGAACATCAGCCAGGAGGGGGCGGCCCAGGCCAGCAGGAAGCGCGTTCCCGGGTTCAGCCGGTCGCGCCAGGCGGCGGGCAGCGCCCGCAGCGCCAGGAAGGCGGCCGGGAATGCGGTGAGCGGGAAGAGCAGCAGGTAATAGCCGGGCGGCCCGCCATGCGCCTCCTCGCCCGAGGAAACCTTGGACAGCATGTCGCCGCCCACCGATTCGCTGAAGAAGCGTCCCTCGGTGGCGATGCCGATGGCGATGAACCAGGGCGCCGCGACCGCCAGCATCAGCGGCAGGCCCCAGAGCGGGCGCAGCCGGGCCAGCCAGGAGGCGCCACGGTCGGCCGCCGCCAGGGTGACGACGGTCAGCAGCGCCACCAGCGGCCCGATCGGCCCTTTCAGCAGGATGGAGACGCCGAGCACCGCCCAGAACCCCGCCGCCTGGACGGCGGTGAAGGTCGCCGGGGCCAGATAGGCGCGGCCGAGCAGCCCCATCGCCACCGCCACGGTTGCGAGCAGTGCGGCGTCGGTCTTGGCGATATGCGTCTCCACCACCAGCACCATGGAGGAGGCGAGCAGCGCCGCGGCCAGGAAGGCGGCACGCCGCCCCACCAGCGCCCGCCCCCACTGGAAGGTGGCCAGCACCGCCAGCCAGGCGCCGAGCAGGGAGGGCAGGCGATAGGGCCAGATCTCGCCGCGATGGCCGATTCCGAGCGCCTCCACCGCGTGCACTGACGCAGCCTGGGCCCAGTAGATGCCGGCGGGCTTCTTGTTGCGCTCCTCCTGCCCGAAGCGGATGCGGACATAGTCGCCGCTGTCCACCATCTGGCGGCTGGCCTGGGCGAAGCGGCTCTCGTCGCGGTCGCCTGGAGGAAGGGTGAAGAAGCCCGGCAGCCAGAGCGCCAGGCAGAGCAGGGTCAGCCACAGACGCGGCCAGCGGGTCTCCGGCAGCCGGTCAAGTGTGTCGCGCAGGGCAGGCAGCATGTCGGGCGGGCTGTAAAGCCTTTTGGGCCGCGGTGTATAGCAACAAAAAGGGTCATGGGGCGGCCGCCCCGGCGCGGTGGCCCGGCGGGAGAGGGGCGGCGAATGGCGGATGGCGAGGCTTTGGCGATCGAGGTGGAGGTGCGGCCTCCCTCCGCCCTGGAGATCTTCCTGGCCTTCACGCGCGTCGGGCTGACCAGCTTCGGGGGCGGGCTGAGCGGCTGGATGATGCGCGAATTCGTCCAGCGCCGCCGCTGGATGGACGAGGGCGAGTTCCTCAGCGGCCTCGCCTTGGCACAGGCGCTGCCCGGCGTGAACGTGGTGAACCTCTCGATCTGGATCGGCTTCCGGTTGCGCGGCGGGCTGGGCGCCCTGATGGGCGCGCTCGGCATGATCGTGCCGCCAATGGTGGTGGCCGTTGCGCTGGTGGCACTCTCCGGCACGCTGCTACAGAGCCCGCTGGCCTACAAGGTGCTGGCCGGCGTGGCGGCGGCGGCGCTCGGCCTCTCGCTGCAGATGGGCCTGCGCGCGGCGCGGCGCGCCGCGCAGGGGGTGGTGCCGGTGGTGGTGATGGCGGTCACTTTCCTGGCCATCTTCAAGGCCGGGTTGCCGCTGGTCTGGGTGGTGGCGGCGATGGCGCCGGTCAGCATCGCCTGGTCCGCCTGGCGCCTGCGGCGGGGGGCGTGATGAACGAGAGCCCGCTGCTGCGCCTGCTGCTGATCCACCTGCCGCTTTCCTTCCTGACCGTGGGCGGCGGCCAGAGCATCATCTCCGAGCTGCACCGCCAGGTTGTCCCGGTGCAGGGCTGGATGTCGGATGCCGAGTTCCTGAACCTCTTCGCCCTCTCGCGCATGACGCCGGGGCCGGGCGCGCTGCTCTCCTCGATGGTCGGCTGGCAGGTGGCGGGCTGGGCAGGCGCCATTGTGGCCTCCTTCGGCCTCTTCGCGCCCTCCTCGGTGCTGGTCTTCGGGCTGGCGCATCTCTGGCGGCGCTCCCGCGGGGCAGCCTGGACGAAGGCGGTGGAGGCCGGGCTGGCGCCGGTGGCGGCGGGCATGATCCTGGCCGCCGGCGCCACCCTGCTGCAGGCCGCCGAGGGCGGGGTGCTGGCCTGGGCGGTGGCGGCCGCCTCCACGGCCCTGCTGATGTTCACCCGGGTCAGCCCCTTCCTGCTGCTGGGCGCCGGCGGGGTGATCTTCGCGCTGCTGCTGGGCTAAGGCGGCCGGATGGGGCTGCCCTCCGGCGCGCAACCCTCGACAGCGCCGCGCTTTCCGGCTCATAGCACCCTGCGATGAAGCCACCCGCCCGCCGCCCCCGTCCCGACGCCTCCCGTGCCGCCCCCCAGCGCCCGCGCAATCCCACGCGCAGCGCGGCGCTGGCGCTGCTGAACGCCGTACTGCTCCGCCATCGCGGCCTGGAGGAGGCGCTGGACGCCCTTCCGCCGGCCGAGGCGCGCGACCGCGCCGCCGCCCACCGCATCGCGGCCGCCGTGCTGCGCCGCCTGGGCAGCCTGGACGCCGTGCTGGAGCCGCTGCTACGCCGCGAGCCGCCGCCCGAGGTGCGCCAGGCCCTGCGCATCGGCGCCGCCGAGCTCCTGCTGCTCGATACGCCGCCCCATGCGGCGGTGGCGAGCGCCGTGGACCTGGTGCCGCGCCCCTTCGCCGGGCTGGTGAACGCCGTGCTGCGCCGGGTGGCCGAGCAGGGCCGCGCCACGCTGGAGGAGCTGGACGGCGAGCGGCTGGACACGCCGGGCTGGCTCTGGTCGGCCTGGCACGCCGCCTATGGCCCGGCGGTGCGCGCCATCGCCCGCGCGCACCGCGCCCCGGCGCCCCTCGACCTCTCGTTACTGCCTGGCACCGAGCCGCCCACCGGGGCGGAGCGCCTGCCCACCGGCACCGCGCGCCTGCCGGCCGGCACACGCATCACCGAGCTGCCCGAGTTCATCGCCGGCCGCGCCTGGGCGCAGGATGCCGCCGCTGCCCTGCCGGCGCGGCTGCTGGCCGCCGCGCCGGGGATGACGGTGGCCGATCTCTGCGCCGCGCCGGGCGGCAAGACGGCGCAGCTTGCCGCCAGCGGCGCCCGGGTGGTGGCGGTGGAGCGCGACGGCAACCGCATGGGCCGGCTGCGCGAGAACCTCTCCCGGCTGCATCTGGAGGCCGAGCTGGTGCAGGCCGACGCCGCCGAATGGAATCCCGGCACGCGTTTCGACGCCGTTCTGCTGGACGCGCCCTGCAGCGCCACCGGCACCATCCGCCGCCACCCCGACGTGCCGCACCTGAAGCGCCCCGGCGACATCCCGACCCTGGCGGGGCTGCAGCGGCGGCTGCTGGAAGCCTCCGCGCGGCTGCTGGCGCCAGGGGGAAGGCTGGTCTTCGCCACCTGCTCGCTGCAGCGGGAAGAGGGGGAGGCCCAGGCGGCGGCCGGTATCCCCGGGCTGGTGCCCGACCCGATCCGGCCGGAGGAAGTGCCGGGGCTGGAAACCGCGCTCTCGCCCGAGGGCTGGCTGCGCACCCGGCCCGATCTCTGGACGGAGCAGGGCGGCATGGATGGGTTCTTCGTGGCACGGTTCCGCGCCGCCTGAAGGCAGGTCAAGGGGGCGGCGCCCCCTTGGGATCCCCGCTGGGGTGACCGTGTCACCCCAGACCCCGCCATCGGTGGCCGCCCCACGCTGGAGAGCTGCGGCCCTCCCGGAAGCGACAGGGATCGCTGTTCTGTGATGATCTGGCCTCTTCCGCCGGTGCAGGGGGTTCGGGACAAGGCGGCTTCTTCCCGGAGGGCGCCGGGGTTAAACCCCTGGACTTCTTCCTCTCGCGCCTTGTCCCCTCCCGGCCCTGAAGGCATAACGTTTCCTGTGACACGTCCGGTGAAAATCGCCCCGTCCCTGCTGGCCGCCGATTTCGCGCGGCTTGGCGAGGAAGTTGCCGCCGTCGAGGCCGCCGGTGCCGACTGGCTGCACCTCGACATCATGGACGGGCATTTCGTGCCCAATATCAGCTACGGCCCCGCCGTGCTGAAGGCCCTGCGCAAGCACACGCGCATGCCCTTCGACGTGCATCTGATGATCGCGCCCGTGGACCCCTACCTGCCGGCCTTCGCCGAGGCGGGGGCGCAGCGCATCAGCCTCCACCCGGAGGCAGGGCCGCACCTGCACCGCTCGCTGCAGAGCATCCGCGCGCTGGGCTGCTCGCCAGGCGTGGTGCTGAACCCGGCGACGCCGGTTTCCGCCATCGAGCATGTGATGGACATGCTGGACCTGATCCTGGTGATGACGGTGAACCCCGGCTTCGGTGGGCAGGGCTTCATCCACAGCCAGTTGCCCAAGATCGCCACGCTGCGGCGGATGATCGAGGCGACGGGCCGGGAGATTGCCCTGCAGGTGGATGGCGGCGTGACCGCCAAGACGGCGCCGCTCTGCATCGAGGCGGGCGCCGACGTGCTGGTGGCCGGCACCGCCGTCTTCGGTGCGCCCGATTACGCCGCGGCGATCGCCGCCCTGCGCGGGGACAGCGCCTGATGTCGGATTGGCTGCGCGGTGCCCGCCGCATGGTGGCCGGGCTGAAGCCGGTGAAGGTGCCCGAGGCACCTGCACGCGCTTTCCGTGACCTCTGGCCGGGCGATGCCACCCGCGGCCATCGCCTGCTGCGCGGCGAGTGCGAGGTGGCCGGCACCGTCCGGCCGCTGACCACCGCCGAGGAAGGGGGGCAGGGCTGGGGCGAGGGCGCCGGTTCGCCGACCTGGCGCGCCGCCGTGCATGGCTTCGCCTGGCTGCGCGATCTGCGGGCGCTGGGGACTGACGGCGCCCGGCTGCGCGCGCGCGACCTGGCCGCCGACTGGCTGACGCATGGCGCGGCCGAGCCGATTGCCGCCGCCCCGGAGGTGACGGGCGCGCGGCTTTCCGCTTGGCTCGGCCACTGGGACTTCCTGGCCGCCACCGCCGAGGACGGCTTCCGCCACGGGCTGATGGTGCGCATGGCGCAGGATGCGCGCGGGCTGGTCGCCTCCCTGCCGGCGGAAAGCCGCCACCGCGGCGCCCTGGCGGCGCTGAAGGGCGCGCTGGCCGCCGCCATCGCGCTGAGCGACGACGGCTGGATCTCCCGCTGCCTGCGCGTGCTGCCGCAGGAGATCGAGCGGCAGATCCTGCCCGATGGCGCGCATATCGAGCGCAGCCCGGGCCAGCTTTTGCTGGCCGTGCAGGATCTCATCGAGATCCGCAACCTGATTCATGGCGCCGGGCTGGAGGCGCCGCCGCATCTCGCCCTGGCGCTGGACCGCGCGGCGCCGGCGCTGCGGCTGTTCCGCCACGGCGATGGCGGGCTGGCGCTGTTCAACGGCACGCGGGACGAGGGCGCGGCGCTGGTGGACCTGGTGCTGACCCAGGGCCAGGCGCGCGGCCGGGCGCCGCTGATCCTGGCCGAGGCCGGCTTCCAGCGGCTGCAGGCTGGCCGCACCCTGGTGATCATCGACTGCGGCCCGCCGCCCGAAGGCAAGGTCTCGCCCGGCCCTTCCGGCCTGTCGCGCCAGGCCGACCGCTTCCACCATGCCGGCACGCTCTCCTTCGAGATGTCCGTCGGGCGGGACCGGCTGATCGTGAACTGCGGCGCCGCCACCGCAGCCGAGGGGCCCTGGCGCGACGCGCTGCGCGCCACCGCCGCGCATTCCACCCTGACGCTCGCCGATACCAATAGCAGCGAGTTGCGCGAGGACGGCCTCGGCCGCCGCCCGGAGACGGTGGAGGCCGAGCGGCAGGAGGCGAATGGCGCGCAATGGCTGGATGCCAGCCATGACGGCTATCGCCGTGGCTTCGGCGCGGTGCATCGCCGCCGGCTCTACCTCTCCGAATCCGGCGACGACCTGCGCGGCGAGGATGCGGTGGATGGCGAGAACCTGCCGGGCTACGCGGTGCGGTTCCACCTACATCCCGGCGTGGTGGCCAGCCTGCAGGAGGAGGACAACGCCGTGCTGCTGCGGCTGCCCTCCGGAGCAAGCTGGCGGCTGCGGGCGAGCCGGGCGAAGCTCTCGGTGGAGGAGAGCGTGTTCATGGCCGGCGAGCCGCGCCGCACCTCGCAGGTGGTGCTGACCGCCGAGGCGGGCACGCCTTCGGTGCAGTGGGCGCTCAGCCGGGTGAACCTGCCGAACCCGGTCAAGGGAGAAGAGTGAGAGGCCGGGGGAAGGAATTCCCCCGGACCCCCATCTTCTTCTTGTCAGCTTGGTGCTGCGCGGGCCGCAGGTGCCGGGACCTCGGAGAAGAAAGATGGGGGTCCGGGGGAATTCGTTCCCCCCGGCCTTTCTCTGATCACCGGATGAAGATCGCCGAAGTCTGCAACGTCGATTTCTCGCTGCGCCACTTCGTGTTGCCGCTGATGCGCGGCGCGCGGGCGCGGGGGCATGAGGTGGTGGGCATCTGCGCCGAGGGGCCGCTGCTCGACCTTCCGCGTGCCGAGGGCTTCCGCATCATCCCCGTGCCGATGGCGCGCAGCCTGAACCCGGTCGCGCAGGCGCGTGCCTTCCGTGCGCTGCTGGACGTGTTCCGGACGGAGAAGTTCGACTTGGTGCACGCCCATATGCCGATTTCCGGACTGCTGGCGCGGGCTGCGGCGAAGGCGGTCGGCGTGCCGCGTATCGCCTATACCGGGCATGGCTTCCTCTTCAACCAGCCCGGCCCGCCCTGGCGGCGCGGCCTGTCACTTGGCCTGGAATGGATCGGCGGCCGGGCGACCGACGTCTTCCTGACGGTCAGTGAGGAGGAGGCGGTGGATGCGCGGCGCCTCGGCATCGCACGCGGGGCGGTGGGCATCGGCAACGGGCGCGACCCGGCGCGCTTCCACCCCGACCCGGCGGCGCGCGCCGCGCTGCGCGCCGAGCTGGGCGCGGGCGAGGCGGATTGCGTGGTGCTGATCGTCTCGCGCCTGGTGCGGCACAAGGGGCATCCCGAGTTGCTGCGGGCGATGGAACAGGTGCCGGGCGCCACGCTGTGGGTGGTGGGCGAGCGCCTGCCTACCGATCACGGCCCCGACATGGCGGAGGATTTCGCCCGCGCGGAGCGGCTGTTCGGCCCGCGCCTGAAGCGGCTCGGCTACCGCGAGGATGTGGCGCGCATCCTGGCGGCGGCGGATGTCTTCTGCCTGCCGAGCCATTTCGAGGGGCTGCCAATGTCGGTGATCGAGGCGATGCTGACCGGGCTTCCGGTGGTGGCAACCGACACCCGCGGCCCGCGTGAGCAGGTGCGGGAGGGGGAGACGGGATTCCTGGTGCCGCCCGGCACGGTGGAGCCGCTGGCCGCCGCGCTCAACCGCCTCGCGGGCGACCCGGCCTTGCGCGCGCGGATGGGCGCGGCTGGCCGCGCGCGCGCGCTGGAGCGGTTCGACGAGGCCCGCGTGGTCGGGCGGACGCTGGACCTGCTGGGCCTTTAGCCAGCCGCCCCTTTGCTGGCCGGGGGAACCCTTTGCGTCTATACGACCGCGCCATGGTTGCCCCTGCCTTCATCCGGCCATGCTGACTGTCTATCCGCACCGCACGGTCATTCTTCCTTCTTTCGATATCTGGTGCCCGCGGAAGCTTTCATCCGCGGGGGAGAGACGAGCATCACGATGAGTTCCAACCCTGTGCGACTGATCCGCCCCCGACGCTTCGGTGATGACCGTGGATGGTTTGTCGAGTCCTGGAGCCGCGGCCGCTTCGCCGCGGCCGGCATCGACTGCGAATTCGTGCAGGACAACCACTCGATGTCTGCCGCACCGGGCACGCTGCGCGGATTGCACTTCCAGCGGCCGCCGCATGCGCAGGACAAGCTGGTGCGCTGCCTGCGCGGACGGATCTTCGACGTCGCGGTGGACCTGCGGAAGGGCTCACCGACCTACGGCCACTGGGTGGGAGCCACGCTGACGGCGGAGGGCGGCGAGCAGCTCTTCGTGCCCATCGGGTTCGCCCACGGCTTCGTGACGCTCGAGCCCGATACCGAGGTCGCCTACAAGACCTCCGCCGCCTACGCTCCCGACTGCGACGCCGGCATCCGCTGGGACGATCCGACGATTGGCGTGGCTTGGCCGTTGCCGGCCGGTGGTCCGGTCCTGTCCGCCAAGGATCAGCGGCAGCCTGCGCTGGCCAGCTTCGATACTCCTTTTGCCTATGACGGGCGGCCGCTCCAGCCGCTCGGCGAGGCTCTGGTTCCCTGATACAGTCCCGCATCGCTCCGCCCGCCCGCAGAAGGATGGCCCGTCCTTGCAACCCTGCTCGCTGAACGTCCTGGTCACCGGCGGTGCCGGCTTCATCGGCTCCGCCCTGGTTCGCCGCCTGGTGGCCGAGGAACGGCACCAGGTGCTGAACCTGGACAAGCTGACCTATGCCGGGACGCTGACCTCGCTCGCGCCAATCGCGCAGGCGCCGAACTACCGCTTCGTGCAGGGCGACATCGCCGATGCTGCGCTGCTGGAGAAGCTGTTCGCCAGCTTTGACCCGGACGTGGTGGTGCACCTCGCCGCCGAGAGCCATGTTGATCGCTCGATCGACGGGCCTGGCGCCTTCATCCAGACCAATGTCGTCGGCACCTTCACCTTGCTGCAGGCGGCGCTGCGCCACTGGCGCGGGCTGGCGGAGCCGCGCAAGGCGGCGTTCCGCTTCCACCACGTCTCCACCGACGAGGTGTATGGCTCGCTCGGCGCGGAGGGGCTGTTCACCGAGACCACGCCCTACGACCCACGCTCGCCCTACTCGGCCAGCAAGGCGGCCTCCGACCACCTGGTCAGCGCCTGGCACCACACCTATGGCCTGCCGGTGCTGATCACCAACTGCTCGAACAACTACGGCCCCTACCACTTCCCGGAGAAGCTGATCCCGCTCGTCACCATCAAGGCGCTGCAGGGCGAGGCGCTGCCGGTCTACGGCAAGGGCGAGAACGTGCGCGACTGGCTCTTCGTCGAGGACCATGCGCGCGCGCTGCAGACGGTGTTCGAACGCGGCACGCCGGGCGAGACCTACAATGTCGGTGGCAATGCCGAGCGGCAGAACATCGAGGTGGTCCGGCAGATCTGCGCCGTGCTCGACCGGTTGCGCCCGCGCAGCGACGGCAAGTCCTATGCCGAGCAGATCAGCTTCGTCACCGATCGTCCTGGGCACGATCTGCGCTACGCCATCGATGCGACCAAGCTGCGCGACACGCTGGGCTGGCAGCCCCAGGAGAGCTTCGAGAGCGGGCTGGAGAAGACCATCCGCTGGTACCTCGACAACGAGGGCTGGTGGAGACCGCTGCTGGAGCGAAACTACGGCGGCGAGCGCCTCGGGCTGGCGGGCTGAGGGGGCGACGATGAAAGGTATCGTGCTCGCCGGCGGCTCCGGCACCAGGCTCCATCCGGCGACGTTGGCGGTCAATAAGCAGCTGTTGCCGGTCTACGACAAGCCGATGATCTACTACCCGATCTCGGTGCTGATGCTGGCCGGCATCCGCGAGATCCTGGTGATCTCCTCGCCGGAGTTCCTGGACCTCTACAAGCGCCTGCTGGGCGATGGCAGCCAGTACGGCGTTTCCTTCACCTATGCGGTGCAGCCCAAGCCGGAGGGGCTGGCGCAGGCCTTCATCATCGGGCGGGAGTTCGTCGGCGACGAGCGGGTGGCGCTGGTGCTGGGCGACAACATCTTCTACGGCGCGCATCTCTCCGACATGCTGCGGCAAGCCGCTGCACGTGAGACAGGCGCGACGATCTTCGCCTATTACGTCGAGGACCCGGAGCGCTACGGCGTGGTGGAGTTCGATGCCCGCGGCCGCGCGCTGTCGATCGTCGAGAAGCCGCCGCAGCCGCGCTCGCATTGGGCGGTGACGGGGCTCTACTTCTACGACAACACGGTGCTCGACGTCGCCGCGGCGGTGCAGCCTTCCGCGCGCGGTGAACTGGAGATCACCGACGTCAACCGGCACTACCTGGAGACCGGCTCGCTGCATGTCGAGCAGATGGGGCGCGGCTATGCCTGGCTTGACACTGGCACCCACGACTCGCTGCTCGATGCCGGCGAGTTCGTGCGCACGCTGCAACAGCGCCAGGGCCTGCCAATCGCCTGCCTGGAGGAAATCGCCTTCCTCAACGGCTTCATCGATGCCGAGCAGCTGCGCGTGCGCGGCAAGCTCTTCGCCAAGACCGGCTATGGCCAGCGCCTGCTGCGCCTCGCCGATGGCGCAGCCTGAGAGGAGACCGGCCCATGCGCATCCTGGTCGCCGGCCGCACCGGCCAGCTCGCTCTTGAACTGGCCGACCGCCTGCCGCGCGACGGCCACGCCGTCACCGCGCTCGAGGCGCCGGAGCTTGATCTGACCCAGCCCGCCAGCATCGCGCGGGCCGTGCGGGAGGCGGCGCCCGAGGCCATCATCAACGCCGCCGCCTATACGGCGGTGGACCGTGCGGAGGACCAGCCGGAACTGGCCCAGGCGATCAACGCCACCGGCGCGGGGCTACTCGCCGCCGCGGCGGCCGGGCGCGGCATCCCCTTCGTGCATGTCTCGACCGACTATGTCTTCGATGGCCGCAAGGGCAGCCCCTATGGGGAGAGCGACACGCCATCGCCGCTCGGCGTCTATGGCCGCTCCAAGCTTGCGGGCGAGCAGGCGGTGATGGCGGCCAATCCACGCTCGGCGGTGCTGCGCACGGCCTGGGTCTGCAGCCCGCACGGCAACAACTTCCTCAAGACGATGCTGCGGCTCGGCGCGGAGCGCGAGAGCCTCTCGGTGGTGGCCGACCAGCATGGGGCGCCCACCTTCGCCGCCGACCTGGCCGATGCCATCGCCCGGATGCTGCCGCGCCTGCAGGCCGAACCGGCTGGCAGCGAGGCCTTCGGGGTTTTCCACCTCACCGGCCAGCCCTGGACCACTTGGCACGGCTTCGCGGCGGAGATCTTCCGCCAGGCGGCGGCGCGCGGCCAGCGGGTGCCGCAGCTCAAGGCCATCGCCACGAGCGAGTACCCGACGCGGGCGCAGCGCCCGGCCGATGGCCGGCTGGATTGCAGCCGCATCACCGCCGTGCATGGCATCGCGCCGGCCGACTGGCGGGACTCCCTGGCACGCTGCCTGGATGCGCTGATCCGCGGCTGAGGAAAGATCGGGGGCAAGGAATTCCTCCCGAACCCCCCATCTTCTTTCTGTCAGTTTGATAGGTGCTTTCCGCAAACGCGGGAACCCGAAGGAAAAAGAAGGGAGTATGGGGGAATTCGTTCTCCCAGCTTCTTTGCGCCGGACCATCGTCTTGTCGTGATGGTTGCGGATCGTTTGCCGCTGCACGCGCTCCTCATGGTAAAGCCCTGCGCATGCCTCGTTCATCGGTGCGCGCAGGTCGCGCTGCGCCGCCCACCTCCAGCCGCGCTGGCCCCGCCCGGCCGGCCGTTGTCCCTGCGCCGCGCCGACGCGGGCTGTTCGGCCTGCTGCTGCGCTGGACGCTGCTGCTCGGCATCTGGGGAGGCGTCACGCTCGGTGTGCTGCTGCTCTGGTTCGCCTGGGACCTGCCGCGCCCCGGCAATGCGCTGCTCGCGACGCGCCGCCCCTCGGTGACGCTGGAGACCTCCGACGGCCACCTGCTCGCCACCAGCGGCGACCTCTATGGCGAGCGGGTGCGCCTTTCCGAACTGCCGCCCTACCTTCCAGGCGCGCTGATCGCGGTGGAGGACCGTCGCTTCCGCTCGCATTTCGGCGTGGACCCGGTGGGCCTGTTGCGCGCGGCGATGAGCAACCTGCGTGCCGGCGGGGTGGTGCAGGGCGGCTCGACGCTGACGCAGCAGTTGGCCAAGAACCTGTTCCTGACGCCTGAGCGCAGCCTGCGCCGCAAGGTGCAGGAGGCGCTGCTGGCGCTCTGGCTGGAGCACCGCTTCACCAAGGATCAACTACTGGAGATCTATCTCAACCGCGTCTATCTCGGCAGCGGCGCCTATGGCGTGGACGCGGCGGCGCGGCTCTATTTCGGCGTGCCGGCGAAGCGCGTCACGCTCTGGCAGGCGGCGATCCTGGCCGGGCTGCCCAAGGCGCCCTCCCGCCTGAACCCGCGCGCGGCGCCTGAGGCGGCGATGCGGCGCGCCACGGACGTGCTGGCGGCGATGGCGGATGTCGGCCTGATCACCCCGCAACGCGCCACGCTGGAGGCGGAGCGCATGGTGCTGCCGCCGCGCCCCACCGGCGATGCCGGCTGGTTCGCCGAATGGGTGCAGGGCGATCTGGCGGAGGACTACCCCACGGCCACCGGGGCGGACCTGACGCTGCGCACCACGCTCGACCGCAAGGCACAGGCGGCGGTGGAGCGCCGCCTGGAGGCGATGCTGACCGGGCCGGGCCTCGCGGCGCATGTCGGCCAGGGCGCGGTGGTGGTGCTGGATGCGCGGGACGGCGCGGTGCGCGCCATGGCTGGCGGCCGCTCCTACCGGCAGAGCCCCTTCAACCGTGCCACCATGGCGCGGCGGCAGCCAGGCTCGGCCTTCAAGCCCTTCGTATGGCTGGCGGCCCTGGAGAAGGGCGCCAGCCCTGGCGACATGGTTTCCGACACGCCGCTGACCCTCGGCCGCTGGTCGCCTGGCAATGGCCATTGGCGCTCGCGCGGCGCCATCACGCTGCAGGAGGCGCTGGCGCACAGCATCAACACCGCCGCCGTGCGGCTGCTGTTGCAGGCCGGCGGGCCGGAGGCGGTGGCGCAGGTGGCGCGCCGACTCGGCGTGCAGGGGCGCTTTCCGAAGGATGCCTCGCTGGCGCTGGGTACGGCGGAAGTGACGCTGCTCGACCTGACGGCGGGCTATGCGCCCTTCGCCAATGGCGGTTCCCGCGTTACGCCCTATGGGGTTGAGCGGGCCGAGTCGGCCGCGCACCTGCTGGCCGTGCCGCGCACCGCGCCGCAGCGGGTGATTCCCGCCGGGGAGGCCGCGGCGATGCGCCAGATGCTGGCGGCGGTGGTGCAGGGCGGCACCGGCCGCGCCGCCGCCGTGCCGGGCCGTGCGGTGGGCGGCAAGACCGGCACCACGCAGGATTCCCGCGATGCCTGGTTCATCGGCGTCGCCGAGCCCCTGGTCATCGGTGTCTGGCTGGGTAATGACGACGCCAGCCCGATGGAAGAAGTCAGTGGCGGCACTCTGCCGGCACGGTTGTTCCACGAGATCCTGGAGGACATCACGCCTTGACCGACGCGCCCGACAGGATGGCCGGCCTGGCCCGGCCGATGCAGCACGCGGTGAACAACCTGTTCATGGTGCTGAACGCGAATCTCGACTCGGTGGCGGGCAGCCTGCCGCCGGAGGACCGCAGCACCTTGCGGGTGAAGCGCGCCCTGCAGGGCGCGAAGGACCTGGAGGCGCTGCTGCGCGCCTATTTCCGCCTGGGCCGCCCCGCCGAGAAGAGCCCGGTCGATTCCGGCCGCTTCTTGGAGGCGGTGCGGCCGGTGCTGGCGCTCGCGGTGGGTAAGCCGCTGAAGGTGGAGGTGCTCTCCACCACCACGATCAGCCCGCCGCGGCCGGAAGTGGATCTGGCGCTGTTGGACCTGATCGTCGGCGCCCGCGAAATGCCGCCCGGCACGCCCCGCCTGACGCTGGAGGGCGACGTCATCACCGTGAACTGGGCCGCGCCGGAAGGAGCGGAGGCGGCGCTGAAGGCCGCTGGCCTTGCTGTCACCCTGGAAGCGGAGGCGACGCGCGTCACGCTGGTCTGAGGATGGCTTCCGCCCGGCTCAGCGCCGGGACGAGCCGCGCATATAGTGGCGCTCTGGGCGATACTGTTCGCCCCGCAACCAGCGCCAGAGCTGGCGCAGAACTCGACGGCCACATGCTGGCAGGGCATGCAGGGAAGACATCTTCGATTTCGGCATAAGGGCACGCGGCGTTGCGGTTGGAGAGCCTGTTTTCCTCGACAACACTTAATGCATCATTAATGCGACACCGCCAGTGGTTCAGACGAGGCAGAATGTGGGTTTTCGCGGCGTTGTGTCCGGCCATGCTCGTGTTTGCCGCGTGGGCTGCTACTTCGGCGTGCACCGCGCAGTCCCTGCGGCTGCCAGGCTTGGCTTCGAACGACACACGGGAGGTGGTTGAGACGGCGGCGACGCCCTGGCATGCGCTCGGGCGGGTGCAGACCGAGTTGGGCGGTCGCTGCACCGGTGTGCTGGTCGGGCCGCGCACGGTACTGACGGCGGCGCACTGCCTGGTGACGCCGCGCACCGGCCGTTTCGTGCAGCCGCAATCCGTGCATTTCTTGCGCGGCTATCATCTCGGGCACTGGGCGGCGGCGGGGCGCGCCGTGCGCCTGCGGACCGGACCTGGCTTCGATCCGCGGCACCGCGGGCCGCCCGAGGCGGACTGGGCCTTGCTGACGCTCGACCAGGAGGTGGCAGAGGGCGTGCCGCCGCTTCCTTTGCAGCAGAAGCTGCCACCACCGGGCACGCCACTGATGCTGGGGGGCTACCAGCAGGACCGCCCGGAACTGATCCTGGCCGACCGTGGCTGTCATCTGCTCGGGGTCGTGCGCCATGATGGAGCGCCGTTGCTAGCGCATGACTGCGCCGGAACGCGCGGCGCCAGCGGAGCGCCCGTGCTGGCGCGGGATGCAGCGGGGGCGTGGTCCGTCATCGGCATTGCCGTGGCCAGCGCGAAGGATGCGGCTCGCGGGTTGGCGGTGCCGGCGGGCGCACTGCCGGAGGCACCGTAGCCAAGGCTGGGGGGAAAGAATTCCCCCAGGCCCCCTTCTTTTTTCTCCGCGTTTTCCGCGCCGGCGGGCAGCGCGTGCCAAGGCTGAAGGGCAATCGCCGGGGCGGAAGCCGCCTCAGCGACGGCAAGATGGCCCGGGGGCCAGTTGCCACCAGCCGAGCCGACAGCTGATAGAAACAGGAGGGGATTTGGGGGAGTTCATCTCCCCACGCTTGCTCCAGCCAGAAAGTCGAGGACACATCCTCATCCTCCCCCGCCGGAACAGAGGGCAGTTCTCAGGCCACGACCGGCAGTGGCGCCGGAGCGCGGCGCGGGCGGACACAGAGGTAGAGTGCCGCCACGCCGAGCATCCCCGGCAGCACGGCGAGCGAGGGCGCCATGGCCAGCCAGGCCACGGCCGCTGCGGCGAGGCACCCCGAGGCCGCCCCGATGTCCCAGCCCGCCTCGGTGGCGAAGTGGAAGCGGTAGGCAGCGCCGGACTGCTTGGCGCGGTCGTAGATCACGCTCATCAGCACCGGCACGTAGAGGCTCATGATGGCTGCGCCCGAGGCATTGGCCAGGGTGGCGGCGAGCGGCGACCAACTCGATCCGGCGCGCAGCAGGAAACCGCCGCCCAGCGCCAGGCAGACGCCGACGAGGTAGCGCTCGCGATGGCCGCGGTCGATCGCCCGGCCGCACAGCAGGCCACCGATGGCGCCCACCAGCCCCGCCGCGGCATTGGCCAGGCCGAAGGCTTCGAAGCGGGCGCCGAGCGCGGCGAAGAGCACCATCGGCCAGGCCAGCAACAGGCCCGAGGCAATCCAGCCGTCGGCGGCGAAGGCGGCGAGACCGAGGCGGTCGATGCCGCGCATCGACTCGCGCAGGGCGGGGATGGGGCCGGCTGGCAAATCGGCCATTCGCAGGAAGGGCGGGATGGAAAGCAGCGCCAGCGTGCCGGCGATGGCGAAGTCGGCGGCGGGGCCGGCATGCTCCAGCAGCAGTCCTCCGCCGAGCGGGCCCAGCACGTTGACCATGGCGGCGACCGCGGTGCGCAGACCCAGCTCCCGCCCGCGCCGGCTGGCTTCGCCGGTGACGGCCATGGCGGCGTGGTAGACCGGCCAGTAGAGCGACTCCGCCGCCGCCACGATCGCCACCCAAGCGGCGAACCAGAAGGGGGTGTCGGCATGCAGCAGCGGCAGGAACTGCGCGGCACTGAGCACCACCCCGCCGGTCAGCGCGCCCTTGAAGCCGAAGCGGCGGGTGATGCCGAGCGCGGCGAAGCGCAGGCCGAAGCGCAGCATGAGCAACCCCGCATAGGCGGCGAGGGCGGCCGGCAGGCTGAAGCCGAGCTTCAGCAGATAGGCGCCGACAAAACCCCCCGCGAGTGCGACCGCGAGTTGGTAGAGGCCGAAATGCAGGGTCAGGAGGCGGAACTGGCCGGAGCCGGGGAACATGGAGGATCCTGGAGGCAGGAAGGCGCGCGGGAGCATCGCGCGGCGCCAGGATGTCGCGCGCTGAAAGGGGGAATCAAGAACCTGAGAGGATGAGCTTCATCTTCTTATGCGAGCGTTGCTGCGGTGCCGCATCGCGGGCCGTGGTGCCCGCGAGAAGGGGCGCACGGCGGTGGCGAGGGGCTGCTCCGCCTCCGGGAGTGAAGGCGCGGGAGCGGCCAGGAATGGCGAGGAAAGCACGTTCGCCCGCCCCAGCAGGAACAGCGCCAGGGCGAGCGGCAGGCAGGCCGGAAAGCCGGCATGCCCGAAGGCCAGCGCGCCCGCCACGCCCCCGATGGTGAAGCTGCCGAGCAGCGCAGCGAGCAGCCGCAGCTTGCCACGATCGGCGCGGACCCGGGATGGCTGCGGGTCGGGGAGAGGAGTGTTCCAGTAGAACAGCTTGCCCAGTTCGATGCCGATATCCGTGACCAGCCCCGTTACATGGGTGGTGCGGATGCGTGCGTTGGAGATCTTGGTGATGGTGGCGTTCTGCAGGCCCATCAGGAAGCAGAGCAGCGGGACGGCCAGGGTGGCAGGAGCGGCAGGCGGCAGCGCCCCGCCCGCAAGCCCGGCCGCCAGCAGCAGCGCAGCCTCCAGCCGCAGCGGCAGGGTGTAAGGGTTGTGCCGCCGGTTGCGCCGGCCCCAGTTGATGAGCACGGCCGAGCAGGCTGCGCCGCCCATGAAGGCTGCCAGTGCCACCAGACCGGCCAGAACCAGGCCGGTGGCGCCCAGCACCAAGTCGTCCGCCACCGCCGAGACGATGCCGGACATATGCGAGGTGTAGCGCCCGGCCAGCATAAAGCCGCCGGCATTCACCGCGCCCGCAACGAAGGCCAGCGTCAGGCCGAGAGTGGTCTCCGTCACCGGGGGAGCGCCCGGACGCCCGAACAACCCGCCAGGGTCGGGCCGCCAGGAGCCAGAGCGTGGGCCGTCGGCGGCGCCCTCCGCAAGACCTGCCATGCGGTTCACGGGTGGCGGCCCCGCTCCAGGATTTCCAGGGTATATTCGCGGTAGGTCATACCATTGGCCTCGGCGCGCGCCAGCCGGCGCAGGGCGATCTCGCGGGGCGGCGTCCTCCAGGCGCGCTTGTGCGCGCGGCGCCAGCACCAGGCATTCCAGGAAAGGTCTGGTTCCGGATCGAGCGGCGGACCACCGTTATGGCCGATCCCCGTCATGCGCGGCGGCACCGGCGGGCCGTGCCATGGATCTGCCGGAGAGGCGTCATGCGGGGAGGGCTTCCCATTCAAGGGGCGGCGGTTCAGGCGCATTATGCGCGAAGCCCACCTGCTGCCAAATCAAAACGGCCGGGCCGGAGGTCATCCCTCCGGTCCGGCCGCTGTCCTTGTGCGGCCGTGGCCCGCCGGACCGTCAGACGCGGTCTTCGCGCCGCGCCTCGGCCTTGTGGCGGCCGTTCAGCTCCAGCGCCTCGTCGAGGCTGGCGATCATCCGCTGCAGCCCCGGAAGCCGCGCCGCGGCGGACCATTCATGCGTCTTGCCCAGGGTTCCGGCGATGTGGGTGCGGCGCGCCGCATAGGCTTGCTGCCGCAGGACGCGCAGGTTGTCGGTCGCGGTCATGGTGTTTCCCTCTGTTCCGGCATCTTCCGTGCCGATCCTGATGATTCGTCTTCGTGGAGGCCAGGACAAGGCATCGGCAGCCGCCCTCGGGGCATGGCAGAGTGGATCGCGCGGAAACTCCCGCCTTCTTGAGGGATTGCTGACCTGCGGCGGGACCATGGCAGGGATGATGAGGAACGTGCCGCCTTGGCCTGCCCGGCGGAGGAGCAAGCATGGTCCACCCGCACCGCAAGCCCCGCGAGGCACCCTCGCGGCATCCCTTGCGCAGCTTCATCGCGGAGGTGATGAGCGACTACACGCAGACCGCCGCGGCTGCCCTCGCCTTCCACGCGATGTTCGGCGTGCTGCCGGCCCTGGCCGGCGCGGCGGCGCTGCTGGGCAAGGTGGCCGGCCCGGCGGTGCTGCGCGGGCCGGTGCAGGCCGGTGCCGAGCATCTGCTGGGCGACAGGGCGGCTGTCTCCGTGCTGGTCGAGTTCGTCACCACGGTGCCCGAGGGCTTCGGCCTTGGCCTCGGGCTGACGCTGAACCTGGTGGTGGCGCTCTGGGCGGCGCAGCGGGCCGCCAGCGGCCTGCTGACGGCCCTCAACATCGTCTATGACCAGAGGGAGCGGCGCAGCTGGCTGCAGCGCGAGGGCGTCGCCGTCGTCATCGCGCTGGTCGTCTTCCTGCTGCTGACCGTCGCCCTGCTGCTGCTGGCCCTGCCGCCGCTGCTCGCCGGCCATGTGGAGAGCGGCCTGCTGGACATCCTCAGCCTCGCCCGCTGGCCGGCGCTGGTGCTGCTCTTCGCCCTGGCCGTCGGCGCGCTCTACACCTATGCGCCCAGCCGCGCGCGGCCGCAGTGCGACTGGGCCTCCTGGGGCACCGCCGCCGCCACGCTGCTCTGGGTCGCGGCCTCGGCCGGGCTTTCCGTCTATGTCTCGCACGCGCAGAGCTTCGGCGTCTTCTACGGCTCGCTCGGCGGCGCCGTGGTGCTGATGCTGTGGTTCTACCTGACGGCCCTGGCGCTGCTGGCGGGCGCCGAGGTCAATGGGCTGCGCCTGGAATGGGCGGAACAGCGCGAGGACCCGGTGAAGCGGGCGCTGCACGAGCGGGAGCAGCGGCCGGAGGAGGGCTGAAGCCGGCGCCACCCCCCTCGCAGGCGGCCGATATCCGGGATCACCTGCGCGCCCGAGGGAAGGGCGGGCCCTTGCCCGCGCACCACCGGCTGCAGCGCTGCTGGCGGAAGGCGAGGCTCAGGCGCCGGAGCGCGAGGGCGCACCGTCAGGCTTGATTGGTGCTGCGCCGCTTCGCCCTGGCCCGCTCAGGCATCCCAGACCTGCACATTGGTCTGCCGCTTGATCTTGCCCTCCGACAGTTCGGCCATGGCGGAGCAGAAGACCCGGGTCCCGTCGGGATAGGCGCAGGCCTCGGTGAAGGCGAGATGGGAATCGTCCGCCACGCCGGCGACCAGCTCATGCTGCATGTCGCGGCCGCAGACATCGCCGTAATAGGCGCTGATCGCCGGGCGCCCGGCGATGGTCCGTGGGCTGCGCGGCGGGCTGTCCTTGCTCATGACGATCAGGATGGCGTCCTCGGCGTAGAAATCCGACAGGGTCCGGTCGTCGCGCCCCTCGATCGCGCGCTTCAGGGTCTCGATGTCGAGCATGGGTTTGGTCCTCCCGGTGCGGGCTCCTGCTGGAGGGCTGGGCACGCCTCGGGCGGGCGCGCCGCGCCGCATGGTCTCGCGCAGGATGCCTTCCTGCCACCGAGGCCGATCTTAGCAGCGGGCTGCCCCCGTGGCCGTCAACTTCCCTGGCGGCTCGCGAGCAGGCCAATCTGCGGCCGCGCGGTGGCGGCATCGGCGCGGAACGGAAGGGCGCGGGCGGCGTTGCCATGAGGCGCCGGACTGAGCCTCGCCATGGCCCGGTTGCGCAACCGATGGAGAGCGAAAATGCCCGAACTGCGACTGCCCGGCGAACTCCTGGAGGCGGCGCAGAGCGCCTTCGAGTGCGGCGCCGCCTCGGCGCCCCGGACGATGCCGCTGGCGCCGGCGGCGATCAGCGCGGTGCGCGCCGCGCTGGAGCGAGCGGTGGAGGGCGGCGGGCGAGGCGACCGCGCCATCGCGCTGGCGCCGGAGGAGCTGGAGGCCTTCAGGGCCTGTTTCCTGGCGGGTGGCGAGCATGCCGCCGGGCTGGAGGACACGCAGTGGCGCGCCATCCTGGCCGCGATCGACGCGGCGGAGGGCATGCGGCGCCCCGATATCGCCTGAAGGTGGCGATGAACGGCTTGTCAGTCGGCGCCTCGGGCCGTCCGGGCGAGGATGGCGCCATGACCACGCGTGGAGGAAATTGCGGGGAATGGAAGAGTTCAGGCCGTTGCTGAATGCCGATCTCTCGGGCTGGCGCATGGCGGGGAAGGGCGGCTTCCGCTGGGCGGAGCCAGGGGTGCTGGAGAGCTTCGGCGGTTCCGGCCTGTTCTGGTTCGCCGATGCCGCCTTCGAGGATTTCGTGCTCAAGGTGGAGTGGCGCATCCAGCGGCCGGACGACAATTCCGGCGTCTTCATCCGCTGCCCGCCCTTGCAGGACAGCCCCGGCCCGGCGATCGAGCGCGGCTACGAGATCCAGATCGACGACCGTGGCTACGACCCGCAGGCGAAGCGGCTGGACAGCCCCTTGCACCTGACCGGCGCCATCTACCGGCTGGCGCCGGCCAGCGGGCACCTCTCGCATCCCTGCGGCGACTGGAACGAATTCGTCATCCGCGCCAAGGGGGACAGCCTGGCGGTCTGGCTGAACGGCACGGCGGTGGCGCATCTCTCCCCGGCGACACGGGAGCCGCGTGGCCACATCGCCTTGCAAAACCACCATGAAGGCTCCGCGGTGCAGTTCCGCCACCTGGAGGTGAAGCCCCTCTGACAGCGGGAGGGCAGGGGGCAAGCGCCCCCCGTCGCTCAGAACAGCGGGCGCGTCAGCCCGGTGGCGAGCGCCGCCTCGGCCCGCCGCAGATCGACGGGCGTGGAGAGGTGGAACCAAGCCCCGTCATGCACTAGGCCGAAGAGCCGCCCGGCCTCGATGGCGCGGTTCCAGAGCAGGTTCATGCTGAAGGAGCCTTCCGGCGCGCCCTCGAAGAGACGGGGGTGCACCACCTGCAGCCCGGCATAGAAATAGGGGGCGATCTCGCGCTCCTTCGGGCGACGCACGCGGCCGAGCGGATCGAGCAGGAAGTCGCCGCGGCCGACCTCGCCTTCCACCGCGGTGGCGCGCACCACCAGCAGCAGCGCGTCCATCGCCTCGCTCTCGAAGCGATGGGCGAGGCGCTCGATGGTGGGGGTGGGGCCGTCCAGCCAATAGGCGTCGCCGTTCACCACCAGGAAGGGGTCGGGGCCGAGATGCGGCAGGGCGTCCCGCACGCCGCCGCCGGTCTCCTGCACCGGCTCCTCGCGCAGCACGGCGGGCGGGCTGGGGCGCGCCCGGGCGACCGCCTCCACCTGCTCGGGGAACCAGTGGGCGTTCACCACCACCCTCCCGATGCCGGCGGCGTCGATGCGGTCCAGCGCGTGGTCGAGCAGGCTGCGCCCGGCCAGCGGCAGCAAGGGCTTGGGCTTCGCCTCGGTCAGCGGCCGCATGCGGGTGCCGAGGCCGGCGGCCAGCACCATGGCGGAGTTGAGGGTGGTCACGCGGCGTCGTCCTTGGTGGGGCTGGCAGGGGCGGGGCTGTCGGGGTTGCGCCGCAACTCGGCGGGCACGTGGCGGTCGAGGAAGGCGGCGAGCGGCGCGGCGGCGGGGTGGCGCAGCGCCTCCGCGAGCAGCGCCCAGCAGCGCGGACCATGGCGGAGGTAGTGCGGCTTGCCGTCGCGCCGGTCCAGCCGCACCCAGAGGGCCGCGACACGCAGGTGCCGCTGCGCCGCCATCGCCGCCATGGCGGCGCGGAAGGCGGCAGGCTCCAGCTCCGGCCGGGCGGCGAGGTAGCGGGCAAGGGCGGCCTCGCGCACCTCCGGGGCCACGTCGCGGCGGGCGTCCTCGGTCAGGCTGACCATGTCATAGGCGGGATGGCCGAGGGCGGCGTCCTGGAAGTCGAGGATGCCGACGCGGCGCGGGCCCGCGCGGTCCGGCAGGTGCATCAGGTTGGCCGGGAAGTAGTCGCGGTGCACCAGGCAGCCGGCGCCGGCGTAGGGCGCCAGCATGGCGTGCATCGCCGCCATGAACTCGGCCCGCTGGGCTTCGGCGGGGGCGGTGCCGAAGGTGGCCGGCCACCACCAGTCCAGGAAGGTCTGCGCCGCGGTGGCGGCCATGCGCGGCGCTTCCCATTGCGGCAGGCCGGGCGGCGGCGGGGCGGCGTGCAGGGCGGCGAGCGCCTCGGCCGCCGCCTCGTAGAGCGGCTGCGGCGGGGCGCCGGCGTCCAGCAGCATGGCATGGGTCTCGTGGCCCAGGTCCTCCACCAGCAGCAGGCCGTGCGGCGCGTCCTCGGCCAGGATGGCGGGGGCGGAGAGGCCGATGCCGGCGATATGCCGCGCCAGCTTCAGGAAGGGGAGGAGGTCCTCCTCCGGCGTCAGCCCGACCCTGGGCGCGTCGGTACAATCCATCAGCAGGGCGGGGCGCGGCCCGCCGGTCAGGCGGGTGTAGCGGCGGTGGCCGGCATCCTGGGGCAGGGGCGTGCGTGCCGCCTCCGCATAGCCATGGGCAGCCAGAAAGGAGTCCGTGGGGGTCATGCTGCGGCCAGGAGGTGCCGCAGGCGGAGGCGATTGCCAAGTGCGGAATGCGCGGGTGGCTTCAAAGCCCGGCCAGGGCTGCAAGCCGCGCATCCCAGCCCTGCAGCGTGGCATGGCGGGCTTCGCTATCCACGTCGGGGCGGAGGGTCAGGCGCAGGGCGTCGGGCGGGGTCAGCCAGCCGAGCCGGTCCGGCCATTCGACCAGCACGATGCCCTCGCGCGCCTCCTCCCAGCCGAGTTCCTCCAGCTCCTCCGGGCCGGCGAGGCGGTAGAGGTCGAAATGGTGCGCCGGGCCGCGCGGCAGGTCGTAGCCCTGCACCAGGGTGAAGCTGGGGGAGGGCACCTCCAGCGCCGGCTTGTGGGCGGCGGCGCGCAGGAAGGCGCGGCAGAAGGCGGACTTCCCGGCGCCGAGCGGCCCGTCCAGCAGGATCGCGTCGCCCGGGTGCGCGAGGGCGGCGGTGCGTGCGGCGAGCGCCTCGGTGGCGGCCAGGTCGGGCAGAAGGAGATGCAGGGTTTCGGGCATGGCGTGCGGCCAATCTGCCTCCGGGACGCCACGGCTTTCAAGGCCGTGTCGGACCGGCAGGCGCCGCCGGAGCCCCTTGGGCGAACCCCCGGCCGCCTCCGCTGTTCAGGTCGGGATATCCCAACCACGAGGCAGCGCGACATGACCGACGACACTCCCCCCTCCCGCCGTGACGTCTTCCGCGGCATGGCTGCCGGAGGGATCGCCTCCATGGTCGCCGCGCCGGCCGTGGCGCAACCGGGCCAAGCGCAGACCACCCAAGCGCAGACCACCCAGGGGCAGGCAAGCCAGGGGCAGAGCGGCACGCCGCCGGCGCTGGCCAACCCGCAGGACCGCTTCCCCAAGCCGCCCTTCGAGATGCAGTCGCAACCCTGGCCGGCACTGCAATCGAAGATGACGCCGGTGCCGGATTGCGGCGAGCAGAGCTACAGGGGCTCGGGCCGCCTGGCCGGCCGCAAGGCGCTGATCACCGGCGGCGATTCCGGCATCGGCCGGGCGGCGGCCATCGCCTATGCGCGCGAGGGCGCCGATGTCGCCATCAACTACCTGCCCGCTGAACAGTCAGACGCCGAGGATGTCGCGCGCCATATCCGCGAGGCTGGCCGCAAGGCGGTGCTGATCCCCGGCGACCTCCGCGAGGAAGCCTTCTGCGCGCGCCTGGTGAACGAGGCCCGCGAGCAGCTCGGCGGCCTCGACATCCTGGTCAGCAACGCCGCCTACCAGCATGCGCAGCATGCGCTGGCCGAGATCTCCACCGAACAGCTCGACCAGACCATGAAGACGAATGTCTACGCCATGTTCTGGATCACCAAGGCGGCCCTGCCGCATCTGCCCGCCGGCAGCGCGGTCATCGTGACCACCTCGATCAATGCCGACCGGCCCTCGCAATACATCCTGGACTACGCCTGCACCAAGGCGGCGGGCGAGGCCTTCGTGAAGGGGCTGGCCAAGCAGGTGATCGACAAGGGCATCCGCGTGAACGGCGTGGCGCCCGGCCCCTTCTGGACCCCCCTGCAGGTTGGCGGGGGGCAGACGGCCGACGGGCTGAAGACCTTCGGCAGCACCACGCCGATGAAGCGGCCCGGGCAGCCGGCGGAACTGGCCTCGGTCTATGTCGAGCTGGCGGCGGCCAGTTCCAGCTACACCACGGGGCAGATCTACGGCCAGACCGGCGGGGTCGGCTGGCCCTGAGCGGCGCCTGGAGGGAGGGGCGGCCCCCCGCCCTTTGCCGCCGCCGGGCAAAGCCTCTATGCACGGCAGCCGGACGCGGAGGTACTGTTCCCCATGCTCGATCATTCCCCCGAGGCGGCGGCGCATATCGCGGTGGAAGCCGATGTCGCCATCATCGGCGCTGGCCCTACCGGCCTGTTCGCGGTGTTCGAATGCGGCATGCTGCGGATGAAATGCGTGGTGATCGACACGCTGGAGGCGATCGGCGGACAATGCGCCGCGCTCTATCCGGAGAAGCCGATCTACGACATCCCCGCCCATCCCGCGATCGCCGGCGGCGAGCTGATCGAGCGACTGGAGGCGCAGGCGGCGCCCTTCGCGCCGGTCTACCTGCTCGGCCGCCGGGTGGAGGCGCTGAAGGAGCAGCCGGGCGGGCTGTTCGAGCTGCGTACCAGCAAGGGCGAGCTCGTGCGGGCCAAGGCGGTGATCCTGGCCGCCGGGGCCGGCGCTTTCGGCCCCAACCGCCCGCCGCTCAATGACCTGGCCACCTACGAGGCGACGGGGGCGGTGCGCTACATGGTGGCGCGGCGCGAGGAGTTCCGGAACAAGCGCGTGGTGATCGCCGGCGGCGGCGATTCGGCGGTGGACTGGGCGCTGAGCCTGAAGGACATCGCGGCGCGGGTGACGGTGGTGCATCGCCGCCCGAAGTTCCGCGCCGCCCCCGAGAGCGTGGCGCAGATGGAGGCCGCCGCCGAGCGCGGCGAGATCGAGCTGGCCATCCCCTACCAATTGCACGGGCTGCGCGGCGGCGAGGGCAAGCTGGACCATGTGGTGCTGGCGACGCTGAAGGGCGAGGAGAAGGCGGTGCCGGCCGACCACCTGCTGGCCTTCTTTGGGCTCTCGATGGAGCTTGGCCCGATCGCGGAATGGGGGCTGGGGCTGGAGCGCAGCCATGTGACGGTGGAGCCCTCCACCTGCGCGACCAACATCCCGGGCGTGCACGCCATTGGCGATATCGCCACCTATCCCGGCAAGTTGAAGCTGATCCTGCAGGGCTTCTCGGAGGCGGCGATGGCGGCGCATGCCATTCATCCGCGGATCTTCCCGGGAGAAGCGCTGCATTTCGAGTACAGCACCTCGAAGGGCGTGCCGCTGGGCTGAGGAAGTTCCGGAGGGGGCAGTGCTCCCTCTGGCCAACGCGGAAGGAGAAGCGCCGATGGCCGAGGGCCGCCTTTTCATCGGGACCAAGATGTATTCCTCCTGGTCGCTGCGCGGCTGGCTGGCCGTGCGCCTGGCCGGGCTGGACGTGGAGGAGGTGGTGATCCCGCTGGCCGGCGGCGCCACCGCGGCGGTGAAGGAGGCCACGCCCTCCGGCACGGTGCCCTATCTGGAGCATCGCGGCGCCCGCGTGTGGGAGAGCCTGGCGATCATCGAGTACTGCGCCGAGATCGCGCCTTCCCTCTGGCCGGCGGACCCGGTGGCGCGGGCCCATGCGCGCAGCATCGCGGCGGAAATGCATGCCGGCTTCCGCGGCCTGCGCATGGCCATGCCGATGACCATCCTGAACCGCTTCCCCGGCCAGGGCCGAACGCCGGAGGCGCTGGCCGACATCGCCCGCATCGAGGCGATCTGGCGCGAGGCGCTGCTGGAATCCGGTGGACCCTTCCTGTTCGGAGCGAATTTCGGCGCGGCGGATGCGATGTTCGCGCCGGTGGCGTGCCGCTTCCTGACCTGGGAGCCGGAGATCTCCGAAGCCAGCCGCGGCTATGTGGAGGCGGTGCGCGCGCATCCGCTGATGCGGCGCTGGTTCGACGAGGCGGCGGCGGAGCCGGCGGAATGGCGCCTGCCGAAATACGAGTCCAGCCCGTGAGCGGCGCCGCCAGCCTGGACCATGTCGGGCTCGGGACGCGGGACGGGCCAGGCCTCTGGGCCGCCTATGAACGGCTGGGCTTCCGGCTGACGCCGGTGGCGCGGCAATCCGGGCGGCGGGCCCCAGGCGCGCCGGTGGAGGTGCTGGCCACCGGCAACCGCTGCGCCATGCTGCGCGAGGGCTATCTGGAACTGCTGGCCATCCTGGAGCCGGAGCGGTTTGACAACGGGCTGGGCGGCTTCCTCGACCGCTATGTCGGGATGCACATCATCGCCTTCGGCATCGCCGATGCGGAGGCGGAGCTGGCCCGGCTGCATCGCGCGGGACTGGACATTCCGGGCGTCGCGCATCTGGAGCGGCCGGTGGATGCGCCGGACGGGCCGCGCGCCCGCTTCTCCCGCCTGCCGCTGCCGGACGCGCCGGAGGGGCGGCTGCAACTGATCCAGCACCACACGCCGGAGCTGCTCTGGCAGGAGCGCTGGATGGAGCACCCCAACCGCGCCGTGGCGCTGGAGAGCGTGGTGCTGGCGGCGCCGGAGCCGGCCGTCAGCGCGGCGGCGCTCTCGTGCCTGACCGGGCATCCGCTGGAGCCGGACCCGGCGGGCGGCTATGCGCTGCCCCTGCCACGCGGGCGGGTGCGCATCCTGCCGGCCGAGGCACTCGGCAAGGTGCTGCCCGGCGTCAGCGCGCCCAGCCTGCCTTTCCTCGCCGGCTTCACGGTGCGGACGGAGGATGGCAATGCCGCCGTGCGCCGCCTGCTCGCCGACCTGCCGCTGCGCGCGGCGCCGGAGGGGCTGATGGTGCCGCCGGAGCTGGCGGGCGGCGCCGCGCTGGTGTTCCGCCCATGACCCTCGCCCCGAACGCGCGCGCCATCGGCCGCTCGCTGCGCACCTACTACGCCCCTGGCCGGGCCGAGATGCTGGATGCCTTCCTCGGCCGCTTCGTGGCGGCGGAGGAACTGGCCTTCGACGTCGGCGCCCATGTTGGCGACCGGACGGCCAGCCTGCGACGGCTCGGCGCACGGGTGGTGGCGGTGGAGCCGCAGCCACGGCTGGTCCGGCTGCTCCAGCGGTTGTTCGGCCGGGATGAGCAGGTGGCGGTCCTCAGCAGCCTGATCGGCAGCCAGCAGGGGCAGGGGCGGCTGCACCTGAACAGCGCCAACCCGACCGTCGCCACCGCCTCGAAGGCCTTCATGGCGGCGGCGGAGAAGGCGCCGGGATGGGAAGGGCAGGTCTGGGACGGGGCCATCGCCGCGCCCGTCACCACGCTCGACATGCTGATCGAGGAGCATGGGCGGCCCGCCTTCATCAAGCTCGACATCGAGGGTTTCGAGGCGGCCGCGCTGGCGGGGCTGTCGAAGCCGGTGCGCAGCCTGTCCTTCGAGTTCACCACCCTCCAGCGGCAGGTCGCGCTGGACTGCCTGGATGCGCTGGAGGAGCTGGGCGAGTACAGCTTCAATGCCTGCCTGGGCGAGGAGATGCGCTTCGCGCTGGAGAGCCCCGTCCATCCCGGCACCATGGCGCGCTGGCTGGAGGCGCTGCCCGATACGGCCAATTCAGGCGACATCTATGCCAGCCTGGAGGAGGCGCGGGTGACGTAGCGCGGCCAAAGGGGGGCGCCGCCCCCCTCTGGACACCTCCCGGCAGGAACCTGAGGTTCCTGCACCTTCCCCGGATGGAAGGTCCAGGAAGCTCGGTTTCCTGGTGGGGGAGCTTGAGGGGGCAAAGCCCCCCTCATTCTTTTGCCTGGGCCTTTCCCGATGACGTCCTACGCCTTCCTGCAGCACCTGACCTTCGCGGCGGGCCTGGCGGTGCTTTCCGCCGCGCTTGTGCGGCTGATGATCGCCTTTCCGATCCTCGACCATCCCGACCACCGCAAGGCGCACAGCCGGCCCACGCCGAAGGGCGGCGGCGTCGGCATCGTCTGCGCCTTCATCCTGGGTATGCTGGTGCTCTACCAGGTGGCCGAGTTTGCGCGCATGGCGGACCGCCGCTTCATTGGCGTCATCCTGGCGGCGGTGGCCATCGCGCTGGTGGCGCTGCTGGACGATATCCGTGACTTCCGCTTCGTGGTGAAGCTGAGCGCACAGGCCCTGGCCGCCCTGGTGGCGGTGGGCAGCGGGCTGGTGGTGGATCGCCTGGCGCTGCCCTGGTACGGCATCCTCGAACTTGGCCCGCTCGGCGCGGTGCTGACGGTGTTCTGGATCGTCGCCTGCACCAACGCGGTGAACTTCATGGACGGGCTGGACGGGCTGATCGGCGGCACGGTGCTGATCGCCTGCGTCGGCCTGGGCATCGTGGCGGAGACCCAGGGCGGCTGGTTCATCTATGCCGCCTGCCTGATCCTGGCCGCCGGCGTCCTCGGCTTCCTGCCCTTCAACCTGAGCCCCGCGCGAATCTTCATGGGGGACGTCGGCAGTCAGTTCCTGGGCTTCATCCTGGCGGTGCTGGGGGTGGCGGCGGCGCGGCTGGATGCGGCGCAGCTCTCCTTCCTGCTGGTGCCGCTGCTACTCTTCGCGCTGCTGTTCGACACCGGCTTCACCCTGCTGCGTCGCGCCGCCATGGGGGAGGCGCTGAGCGCGCCGCACCGCACCCACCTCTACCAGATGGCGCAGCGCAGCGGCGTGCCGACCGGCGCGGTGGCCGCGGTGCACTGGGGCTTCGCCACTTTCCATGCCGCGCTGGCCCTGCTGTTCCTGCGGCTCGCACCAGACGTGAAGCCGCTGATCATCCTGCCGCCGCTGGCGGTGCAACTGCTCTGGCTGGCCTATGTGGCGGCGCGGGTGCGGCGCAGGGGGCTCAGCTGGGTGGGGTGACCACCTCCAGTCGCATCATCCCGGCCTCGCCCACCCATTGCTCGGAGCGGTAGATGCCGCCCGTCTGCGGGTCGGCCCAGTAGCGGTTGGTGAAGCTGCTGCCGCCGCGGCGGCGGCAGTGTTCCTGCACCAGGACCGCGGCTCCCTCGGCGCTGGCCGTCAGGCGGCAGGTCAGCGCCAGGCCGAAGCGCATGTTGTCGGGCGATCGGTCACCCCGCATCAGGTCCACCTGCCGCCGGAGGGGGGTGGACTGCCCGACCAGCGCCAGCGGCTCGTCCAGCGGATCGGGACCGTCCAGGCGGGTGCTGGCAATCCATTCCCGCAGCCCGGCGGTGGCCACGATGCGGGCACCGTCGGTCGCCACCGCCAGTCCACCGGCGCTGCGCCAGAGCCGGTTCTCGCCGTTCTGCTGGATCAGCAGCGCCAGTGCCCGGCTGCCGCCCCAGGAGAGCCGGATTGAGGGCGTGCCCTCTGGCGGCCGCATCGCCGTCTGAGGCGGGTCGGGCTCTGCCTCGGGCGGTCCCTCCTTCCAAAGGGCGGAGATATCGAGGGCCGAGAGATCCGGCAGGGCGGGAAGGCCGATGCAGCCGGGCAGCAGGAGGAGAAGGCCAAGCAGGGCAGCGCGCATGACCGCAACCTAGATCATCACGTGCCTGTGAGCACCTGCTTTGTGCCGGCCGGGCCGTCCCGGTTTGATCCGGATCAAGGCGGCGACCTCCAGCGCGGCGCATCCTCCTCGCCATCAGAGAGGAGCCGGACCCATGACCATGCCGACCGCCAAGGACATCATGACACCCGACGTCGTCACCGTGCCGCCGGAGACGCCGTTCCTGGCCGTTGCCCATCTGCTGGCGGAGCGTGGCATCTCCGCCGTGCCGGTCGTGGGGCCGAACGGCGCGCTGCTCGGGATCGTGACCGAGGCGGACCTCATCCGCCGATTGGCAGGCGCCGACAAGCCGCCGATCGGGCTGCTGCGCCAGCTCTTCGCCAACATGGACCAGCTGGCCGACCGCTATGCCTGCAGCCACGGCACCACCGCGGCGGAGGTGATGACCACCGACGTCATCACCGTCACGCCCGAGACGAAGGTCAGTGCCGTCGCCGAGACGATGGAGACGCACAATATCCGTCGCGTGCTGGTGGTGGAGGAGGGCAAGCTGCGGGGCGTGGTCAGCCGCGCCGACCTGCTGCGGGCCCTGGTGGCACCGCCGGCCGACGCGGGCAGCTACTCCGACGAGCGGCTGCGCCGCGCCGTGCTGGCGGCGATGAAGCGCGAGCCCTGGGCCGACACCTTCTACACCCTGGTGGACGTGCATGAGGGAGTGGTGGAGCTGCATGGCTTCAGCCGCAGCCCTTCCGTGCAGCGCGCCCTGAAGGTGCTGGCGGAGCAGGTGCCAGGCGTGAAGGGCGTGGTGGACAAGACCACGCCCATGCCGACCTACCTCTTCGCTGGCAACTGATCACAAGGGGCCGGAGGCAGCGTGCCGCCTCCGCCGCCCTTCCCGCTCCAGGTAGCGGGCAACCCCGGCGGAGGCGGGGGGTTCATCCCGGCAGACAGCCAGGGAGCGAACCATGCCGACCGATCGCAACGAGGACGAGATGCGGATGAAGGTGCGGGAGATGATCTCCGGCATCGCCACCGCGACCTTCGTGACCCTCGATGAGCAGGGCCGCCTGCGCGGCCGCCCGATGCGCACCCAGAAGCCGGACGCGGACGGCCATACCCTCTGGTTCTTCACCCGCACGGACAGCCCGAAGATCGCCGAGTTGGCGCATGATTCGCGTGTGCTGCTCGGCTATGCCGACACCCACAGCCAGGACTACGTCTCGCTCTTCGGGCGCGGCCGGGTGGTCACCGACGTGGCCAAGAAGAAGGAACTCTGGACCGAGGGCCTGCGCAGCTGGCTGCCGCAGGGGCCGGAGAGCGACGAGGTGGCGCTGATCGCCGTGGCGGTGGAAGGCGCCGAGTACTGGGATGGCATCTCCTCCAGCCTGCGCTATGCCTATGGCTATGCCCAGGCCCTGGTGAGCGGCAAGCCGGACAGCAGCGAGAACGCGAAGGTCCGCTTTGGCGGCTAGGACGGAGCTTACATCAATTCCACTTGATGAACCAAAAAATTGATGAGAGGTTAATTACTGCCACCAGAAGGGTGGTGCTCGGGGCGGGTGAGTACCATGGCGGCGTGGCTCTCCAGAATGTTCGATATGCAGGGGAAAGCACGGTCCGGCCCGCGGCCGTATCCCGAGCCCATGCCATCGGAAACGCCGGCGCGGCCCGCCGCTCCTCCAGGCTTCGCGGAGGGTCCGCTCCGCGCCGATTTCGAGGCGCTCGCCGGCACAACGCCGGTCACGCCGCCGGCTGATCCGGCGCGGCTTCCGGAAGCGCCGGAGGCCGCGCCGCTGCCCTTTTCCAGCACCGGACCCTATGGCCATCGCGGCCGCATGCGGGAGAAGCTGCTGGAGCGTGGGCCGGACGCCCTGGCCGACTACGAGCTGCTGGAGATGCTGCTCTTCTTCGCCTTCAAGCAGGGCGACACCAAGCCGCTCGCGAAGGCCCTCATCAACCGCTTCGGGAGCTTCGCCGGCGTCCTGGCCGCGCCGCAGAAGGTGCTGCTGGAGACCCGGGGGCTCGGGCCGCACAGTGTCGCCGCCATCAAGCTGGTGCAGGCCGCCGCACTGCGCCTGGCCAAGGCGGAGGTGATGGAAGCGCCGGTCCTCAACAACTGGGAGCGGCTGATCACCTATCTGAACGCCGCCATCTCGCGCGAGAAGATCGAGCAGTTCCGCATCCTCTTCCTCGACAGCAAGAACCGCCTGATCGCCGACGAGCCGCAGGCTCGGGGCACCGTGAACCATACGCCGGTCTATCCGCGCGAGGTGATCAAGCGGGCGCTGGAACTGCACGCGACGGCGCTGATCCTGGTCCACAACCATCCGAGCGGTGATCCGACGCCCAGCCGCGCCGATGTGGAGATGACGCAGGAGATCAAGCAGGCCGCGACCTTCTTCACGGTGGTCGTGCATGACCACCTGATCGTCGGCAACGGGCGGTATTTCAGCTTCCGGAGGGAAGGGCTGCTGTGAGCCGGCCAGAGCATCTCCACCCGGTCAGTGGAATCACCTGATCGGGTGAAGATGCTCGACAAAACAAACGGCTAGAGCGGCTGAAGTGAGCCAAAGCGAACGGAAACCGCTCTAGGGAGGGCGCGGCCCTCCCTGGGACCCTCCCGCCGGGGTGGTTGAACCACCCCGGACCCCGACATCGGCAAAGGGGTTACTGGCCTGCCGGCAGGGCGCGAGGGGTCTCCCGCGACGCTCGCGCGGCTTCCCGGGCGGCGGCAAGGCCCTTCGGAAAGCCGGAGCGATCCCGGTAGCTACGCCCTGGGCCGCTGGGGCGCCCATGCCGCGCATGCAGCTGCTGGTAGCAGAACACGTCCAGCAGGGTGATGCCGGCCACGGCCAGCAGCGCGGCCTCGGCATTGCCCCGCTGCGGATTGTCATGGCGCAGGGCAGGGAGCAGCGACAGGACATCCAGCCCGTCGCCCGCGATCCGGCTGGCCACGCCGGGAAGCGGGTTCGCCGAAAGGCAGGCCACACCGGAGCCGATCTCGCGCGCGCCATAGCCCCGGATCAGCCACTCGTAGCCCTCCAGGCCGAGGCCGCGCGCGAGGCGATCGGCGCCGAGAAGCTGGACCGCGCCGAGCCCGAGGCTGAGCCAGCCCAGGGTGCGGGCCAGGCGGTCGGAGGCGCCCAGCGAGCTGGGCCCGGTGGACTGCACCTTCGGATCGCCCGGCGAGCGGGTGATGTCGGCCGTTCTCGTCAGCATGCTCATGTCATCACCTCAGGGCTTCAGGACGACCTTGACGCAGCTGTCCTGCTTGTCGCGGAACACCTTGTACATTTCAGGCCCCTCCTCGAGGCTCGCCGTGTGGGTGATGACGAAGGAGGGGTCGATCTGCCCTTCCTCGATGCGGCGGAGCAGGTCATCGGTCCAGCGGTTCACATGCGTCTGGCCCATGCGGAAGGTCAGGCCCTTGTTCATGGCCATGCCCATCGGAACCTTGTCGATGAGCCCGCTATAGACGCCGGGGATTGAGATGATGCCCGCCGGCCGGCAGACATAGATCATCTCCCGCAGGACATGTGGCCGGTCGTTCTCCAGCAGCATCGCCTGCTTGGCGCGGTCCAGCAGCGTATCCGGCAGGCTGGGCGTGACATGCGCCTCCAGCCCGACGGCGTCGATGCACTTCTCCGGACCTTTTCCGTCCGTCAGGTCGTTCAGGCGCGCGACGACGCTCTCCTCCTCGAAATTGATGGCGATGGCGCCGCCCGCCTCGGCCATGGAGAGCCGCTCGGGGACGCAGTCGATCGCGACCACCTGCTTCGCGCCCAGCAAAACGGCGCTGCGGATCGCCATCTGGCCGACCGGGCCGCAACCCCAGACCGCCACCGTGTCGGTCGGCTCGATGTCGCACTGCGCCGCCGCCTGCCAGCCCGTGGGGAAGATGTCGCCGAGGAAGAGCACCTGCTCATCCGTCAGGCTGTCCGGCACCTTGATGTGGGTGGCATCCGCGAAGGGGACGCGCAGATACTCGGCCTGGCCTCCGGGGTAGCCGCCCGTCAGGTGCGTGTAGCCGAAGAGGCCGGCCGTGGGATGGCCGAACACCTTCTCGGCCATCTCCTTCTTGCGGTTCGTCCGCTCGCAGACGGAGAAGTTGCCCCGCCTGCACTGGTCGCACTCGCCGCAGATGATGGTGAAGGGCACGACGATCCGGTCGCCCTTCTTGAGCTTGCCTTTCGCGGCCGAGCCGACCTCGACGACCTCGCCCATCATCTCGTGGCCCATGATGTCGCCGGGCAGCATCGCGGGAATGAAGTTGTGGAAGAGGTGGAGGTCCGAGCCGCAGATGGCGCAGCTGGTCACCCTGATGATGGCGTCGCGAGGGTCCTCGATCTCCGGGTCCGACACCCTGTCGCACCGGATGTCCTGCTTGCCATGCCAAACCAGAGCCTTCATCGCGCGCTCCCTTGCCGTGCCGAAAGACGACCGCCTGGCTCTCCGGCCCGGCGGGCTGCCGCGCAGCCGCAGGCTGCCAGGGACCACGAAGCCCCTGGTGGGGGTAACATGGGCATCAAGGGATGGTTCCGCGGCTCGCCGCCTCGCCATGTCGCGGGAAGGCCCGGCACATGGCTGCCGGGTGCTGAGCTGCGCGCGCCGGCGCGACGGTCATGCGGCGCCGGGGGGTAGGGTGGGGCGGGGAAGGTGCGTTTCCCCGCGTCCCAGGGCCGGGGGCCAGGGGCGATGCCCCTGGCCGATGCCTTCAGCGGGTCGCCTTCGGCGGGTCCTGCGAGTAGTCGTAGAAGCCGCGGCCCGTCTTCCGGCCGAGCCAGCCGGCCTCGACATACTTCACCAGCAGCGGGGAGGGGCGGTACTTGCTGTCGCCCATGCCCTCGTGCAGCACGCGCATGATGGCGAGGCAGGTGTCGAGCCCGATGAAGTCGGCCAGTTCCAGCGGCCCCATCGGGTGGTTGGCGCCGAGCTTCAGGGCGGTGTCGATCGAGCGGACGTCGCCCACCCCTTCCTGCAGCGTCTGCACCGCCTCGTTGATCATCGGGATCAGGACGCGGTTGACGATGAAGGCCGGGTAGTCCTGCGCGACGGCCGTGACCTTGCCGAGCTTGCCGGCCAGCGCCAGCACGGCGGCGAAGGTCGGCTCGTCGGTGGCGATGCCGCGGATGATCTCCACCAGCTTCATGACCGGCACCGGGTTCATGAAGTGCATGCCGATGACGCGCTCCGGCCGGTCGGTGGCGGCGGCGAGGCGGGTGATCGGGATGGAGGAGGTGTTGGAGGCGAGGATGGCCTCCTTCTTCAGCAGCGGGCAGACCGCCTTGAAGATGGAGAGCTTGAGCTCCTCGCGCTCGGTGGCCGCCTCGATGACGATGTCGCTCTCGCCGAGCATCGCCATCTCGGTACCGGCGCGGATGCGGCCGAGGGCCGCCTCCTTCGCCTCGGCGGTGAGGGCGCCCTTGGCCACCTGGCGGTCCATGTTCTTCGCCATGGTGGCGCGCGCCTTCTCCAGCGCCTCGGCCTTCACGTCGACCAGCACGACGGGCAGCCCGGCCAGCGCCGCCACATGGGCGATGCCGTTGCCCATCTGGCCGGCGCCGATCACGCCGACCGACGCGATCTCAGGGATACCCGTGCCCGCCATGGTTCAGCCCAGCTCCTTTTCCAGCTCGGGGATGAGGGTGAACAGGTCGCCCACCAGGCCGTAGTCGGCCACCTGGAAGATCGGCGCCTCGTCGTCCTTGTTGATGGCGACGATCACCTTGCTGTCCTTCATGCCGGCCAGGTGCTGGATGGCGCCCGAGATGCCGACGGCGATGTAGAGCTCCGGCGCGACGATCTTGCCGGTCTGGCCGACCTGATGGTCGTTCGGCGCGTAGCCCGCGTCCACCGCCGCGCGGGAGGCGCCGACGGCGGCGCCGAGCTTGTCGGCCACCTTGTCGAGGATGGCGAAGTTCTCCGCGGAGCCGAGCGCGCGGCCACCGGAGATGACGACGCGGGCGGCGGTCAGCTCGGGCCGCTCGCTCTGCGCGATCTGCGCGCCGACGAAGGACGAGAGGGCCGGGTCATCAGCGCCCGGCGCCGGCTCGACGGCGGCGCTGCCACCCTCGGCCGGGACGGGGTCGAAGGAGGCGGCGCGGACGGTCAGCACCTTCTTGGCGTCCGAGGTCTTCACCGTGGCCAGCGCGTTGCCGGCATAGATGAAGCGGCGGAAGGTATCGGGGCTCTCGACGCCGGAGATGTCGGAGAGGATCTGCACGTCGAGCAGGGCGGCGACGCGGGGCATGATATTCTTGCCCATGGCGCTGCCGGGTGCCAGCAGGTGCGTGTAGTTCGGCGCCAGCGCCACCAGCAGGGCGGCGGCCGGCTCGGCCAGGCCATGCTCATAGGCCGGGCCGTCGGCCTGGATCACCTTGGCCACGCCGGGCAGCTTGGCCGCGGCCTGGGCCGCCTCGGCATTGCCGAGCACCAGGACATGCACGTCGCCGTCGATCTGCGAGGCGGCCGCCACGGCGGAGCGGGTCGGGTTGCTGACGGTGGTGCCGCTGCGGTCGGCGAGAACGAGAACGGCCATGGCTCAGATCACCTTCGCTTCGTTGCGCAGCTTGTCCACCAGCTCGGCGGCCGAGGCCACCTTCACGCCGGCCTGCCGCTTCGGCGGCTCCTCGACCTTGATCGTGGTCAGGCGCGGCGTGACGTCGACGCCGAGGTCGGCCGGCTTCAGCGTCTCGATCGGCTTCTTGCGCGCCTTCATGATGTTGGGCAGCGAGGCGTAGCGCGGCTCGTTCAGGCGCAGGTCGGTGGTGACGATGGCCGGCAGCTTCAGGCTGACCGTCTCCAGGCCGCCATCCACCTCGCGCGTCACCTTCGCCTCGCCCTCGGCCATCTCGACCTTGCTGGCGAAGGTGCCCTGGCTCCAGCCGAGCAGCGCGGCCAGCATCTGGCCGGTGGCGTTCATGTCGTCGTCGATCGCCTGCTTGCCCATGATGACGAGGCCGGGCTGCTCGCGCTCGACCAGCGACTTCAGGATCTTGGCGACGCCCAGCGGCTCGGTGCCCTCGGCCTCGACCAGGATGCCGCGGTCGGCGCCCATGGCGAGCGCGGTGCGGATCTGCTCCTGCGCCTGGGCCGGGCCGATGGAGACGGCGACGATTTCGGTCGCCACGCCCTTCTCCTTCAGCCGCACCGCTTCCTCGACGGCGATCTCGTCGAAGGGGTTCATCGACATCTTCACGTTCGCCGTCTCGACGCCCGTGCCGTCCGCCTTCACGCGGACCTTCACGTTGTAATCGACCACCCGCTTGATGGGTACGAGGAGCTTCATCGCCGGGCCGTGTCCTGCTGTTCCAACCTGGGTTTCCGAAGGTCATGCACCACCGGCGCCGCCCGGGGCCGGGCGGACGCGACGGGCATGCCGCCGCCCCTTGCGGAGCGGTCTTGGCGCTGTTGCGGCGCGAAGCCTATGCGCCAGCCTCACCCGAGGCAAGGTGAGGGCGGCAACGAAGCCGTGGGGTTCAGCGCCCCATGCTGAGCATCAGCGCCAGGAACAGCAGGATGGAAAGCCCCTGCAGCCCGACGCGCCAGCGCATCAGCCGGTTGGAGCGGGCGCCGTCCGCCCCGCCGCGCACCGCGCCCAGCACGCCGGCCATCATGACGCCGAAGGTGGCGAGCATGGCGAGGCCGAGCAGGATGGAGAGGAGTGTCTGCATCCCCGGCACATAGCGCCGTTTCGCTACCGTGCAAGCGCCGCCGGGGGATGAACGGGCAACACGGTACCGCGGCTCCTTTTGACAAGGCTTGACCTTGCCCGGCGTATCGGCTTCGCCCCTCCTCCATGCGCCTCCTGCCCGTTCTGCTGCTGCTCTGCGGCATCGCGCTGCCGGCCCTGGCCCAGGCCCCGGTCGCTTCCTCCGCCCCTGCCGCCGTCGCCCCGGCAGCCGGCCTGCAACCCGGCGAGGCGCAACGCCTGCTCGGCCTGCTGCGCGATGAGACCCGCCGGGCCGAGCTGACCCGCACCCTGGAGGCGTTGGCCGCGGCCGAAGCGCGGATTGCCCCCGCCGCGGCCAACCCCGCCACCGGCTCCCCCCCGGCCGCGCCCGCCGCGACGCCCGAGGCCACCGTCCCGCCCGCGACCGACGCGCCGCTGCTCGCGCCTAACACCCTGGGCGGGCAGATCCTGATTGGCGCCTCGCAGCGGCTCGCCTGGCTTTCGGAGCAGGCCGTCGCCGCCGCCCAGGCCGTCACCGACCTGCCGGGCCTGCTCTCCTGGTTCTCCTCCCTGGCGCGCGATCCGGTGACGCAGGCGCGGGTGATCGACGCCTCCTGGAAGCTGGCGCTGCTGTTCGGCCTCGGTGTCTGGGCGGAGTGGGGGGTGCAGCGCGTTCTGGCCCGCCAGCGGGCGCGGCTGGACCGTATGGCGCCACGCGCCGTGCATGGCTGGGGCTGGCTGCGGCGGGTGCCGCTGGTGCTCGGCCGGCTGGTGCTCGACCTGCTGCCGGTCGCCGCCTTCGGCCTCGTCTCCTATGGGCTGATCGGGGCGGTGCGGCCGCTGCCAACCACCGAACTCGTACTGCTGACGGCGAACAACGCCTACCTGGCCTGCCGGCTGGTGCTGGCGCTGAGCCGGATGCTGCTCTCGCCTGCCTCGCGCCCGCTGCGGCTGCTGCCCTGCTCCGACCTGACGGCCGCCTATGTCACGCTCTGGCTGGGCCGGATGATCGTGGTGCTGGTGGGGGGCTATGGCATCGCCGAGGCCGGCCTGCTGCTGGGCCTGCCCTGGGGTGCCTACGATGCCATCCTCCGGCTGGTGCTGCTGATCGTTTCCTTCTTCTGCGTCATCATCGTGCTGCAGAACCGGGTGGCGGTGGCGCAAGTCCTGCGCGCGCCGCCGCTGAAGCCGGGCGAGGCGCCGCACCGCGCGCGCGCCGGCCTGCGCCGCTTCCGCGACTGGCTGGCCGAGGTCTGGCACGTGCTGGCCATCCTCTACCTGCTGGCGCTCTGGGCCGTCTGGGCGCTGCAGATCGAGGAGGGCTTCACCCGGCTGCTGCGCGCCAGCCTGTTCACGCTCATGGTGCTGGGCGCCGCCAAGGGGCTGGACATGGGGTTGCGGCGGTTGCTGGCCGGCAGCTTCCGCGTCGCGCCCGACCTGGCGCACCGCTATCCCGGCCTGGAGGCGCGCGCCAACCACTACCTGCCGCTGCTGAAGGGCGGCATCTCGGTCATGCTGACCGGCCTGACCATGCTGGTCCTGCTGGAGGTCTGGGGGATCGGCTCCTTCGCCTGGTTCGCGCCCGGCGAGCTGGGCAGCCGGGTGGTCAGTTCCGGCATCTCCTTCGCGCTGACGGTGCTGGCCGCCGTGCTGGTCTGGGAAGTGGCCAACGCCGCGCTGCGCCGGCACCTGGAGCGGCTCTCGCGCGATGCCGAGGCGGCGCGCAGCGCCCGCGTCCGCACCCTGCTGCCGATGCTGCGCACCAGCCTGCTGGTGGTGATCCTGCTCTTCGTCGGCTTCAACCTGCTGACGCAGATCGGCGTGAACGTGGCGCCGCTGCTGGCCGGCGCCGGCGTGGTCGGCCTGGCCCTCGGCTTCGGCTCGCAGAAGCTGGTGCAGGACGTCATCACCGGCATCTTCCTGCTGTTCGAGGATGCCATGGCGGTGGGCGACGTGGTCAACCTGGGCGGCAAGGCGGGGGTGGTGGAGCAACTCTCCATCCGCTCCATCAAGCTGCGCGACCTGGATGGCAGCGTGCACATCATCCCGTTCAGCACCGTCACCAGCGTCACCAACATGACGCGCGACTTCTCCTTCGCGGTGCTCGACGTGCAGGTAAGCTATCTCGAAAGCACCGACCGGGTGGTGGAGGTGTTGCAGGCGCTCTGCCAGGAGATGCGCGCCGAGTCGCGCTGGAGCATGGCCATCCGGGACGAGCTGGAGGTGCTGGGGGTGGACAGCCTGCACACCAACGGCCCGGTGGTGCGGGTGCGGATCAAGACCGAGCCGATCAAGCGCTGGGAGGTGAAGCGCGAGATGAACCGCCGCATCCGGCAGCGCTTCGACGAGCTGGGCATCGAGATTCCGGCACACCGGCAGCAGGTGCTCTTCACGCCGGCCGGGGGGCCGCCCGCCGGCACGGCGCCTGCGCCGCAGACCTGATCCACGGGAGAGGGTTGCCTGGGGGCAGGGGAGCGCCTATCCTTCCGTCATGGACCGCATTCGGACCTTCCGGATCATCATTAGCGGCCCGGCCGCCTGAGCGCCCTGCGGGGGGCAGCGGCCGGGATGACCCCGCGCAGCCTCTCCCAACCGCTCGATCCGGAACCTTTTCCGATGTCCGACTGCTCCGCTGCCCTGACGGCTGCCCGCTTCACCGTGGTCGCCGAGGCGTCGCCCGGCCTGCTTTCCCGCGTGCTGGAACCCTTCGCCAAGCGCGACCTGACGCCTGACCGCGTCCGCTCGCAGCGCGAGGGCACGCTGCTGCGCACCGAGATCGCGCTCGATGCCATGCCCGTCGAGATGCTGCATCTGGTGGCCGGCAACCTCGGCCAGATCATCGGCGTGCTGCGCGTGGAGGCGATGGAAGGCCGTCATATCCGCCTGGTGGCCTGAAGCCGCCCTCTCCACAGGCGCGACCCTAACCGGCAGAAAAAAGATGGGGGTCCGGGGGAGTTCCTTCCCCCGGACTTTTTTCACTGGCCCGTGGCCAGCGCCAGATGAGCGCCCAGCAGAAGCAGCGACAAGAAGAACAACCGCCGGAACAGCAGGGGCGGCAGGCGCAGCCGCTGCCCCAGGGCCATGCCGAGCAGCGTCGGTGCGAGGGTCAGCGCCGAGGCGCCCAGTTCCGCCCCGCCCAGGGCTGCATGGCCGGAGAGGGTCAAGCCCAGGGCCAGGGTCGAGACGCTGAAGGAGAGGCCCATGCCCTGGAGCAGCGCCTGCCGCTCCAGACCCAGCGCCTGGAGATAGGGCACCGCCGGCAATACAAAGACCCCCGTGGCGGCGGTGAGGAGCCCGGTTGCGGCGCCACTGACCGCGCCCGCCCAGCCGGCGGCGCGGGAGGGCAGGCTGAGGCGCCGCTCGCTGAGGCCGAGCAGCCCGTAGAGCAACAGGGCAATGCCGAGCGCCTGCCGCGCCACCTGCGCGCCGCTCGCGCCCAGCCCCACCCCGCCGAAGGCCGCCATCGCCGCGCCCGCGAGGATGCCGAGCAGCAGCGGCGCGAGGCGGCGCAGCAGGGGGAGCGCCGCACCGCCCCAGGCGGCCTGCCAGAGATTCGTCAGCAGCGAAGGCAAGAGCAGCAGCGCCGCTGCCTCGGCCGGCGGCAGGAAGAGGCCGAGCAGGCCGATGGCGACGCTGGGCAGGCCGAGGCCAATCACTCCTTTCACTAACCCGGCCAGGAAGAACACGCCGGCCACTGCCAGCACGATGGAAAGGTTGCTCGTCATGCCCGGCACCTTGCCGGCGGCGGCGCGGCGCGCACAATGCGGCATTCGGCGAGGCAGGCTTCGCCTGCGACGAAGGCACAAGCCCATGCATCTGGAGCTGACCGACCTGCGGCTGTTCCTGGCGATCCTGGAAGCGGGCAGCATCACCGCCGGTGCGGCGCGGGTGAACCTGGCGCTGGCGGCGGCCAGCACGCGCATCCGCATGCTGGAGGCGCGGGCGGGCGTGACGCTGCTGGAGCGCGGGCGGCGCGGCGTGCGGCCGACCCCGGCAGGACTGGCGCTGCTGCACCATGCGCGGGCGGTGCAGGCGCAGGTCGCGCGGCTTGAGGCGGAGCTGAAGGACCATGCCGGCGGCGCGCGGGGGCTGGTGCGCCTGCCGGCCAATGGCGCCGCCTGCGCCGAGTTCCTTCCCGAGGTGCTGCCTGCCTTCCTGGCCGCGCATCCGCTGATCGACGTCGAGCCGGAGGAGAAGCCGAGCCATGCCGTGCTGGACGCCGTGGCGACCGGCGCGGCCGAGCTCGGCATCGCCGCGGCCTGGGCGCTGGAGGGGCGTTCCGACCTGCTCGGCAGCCCGTTCCGGACCGATCGCCTGGTGCTGGTGGCGCCCCGCGGGCATCCGCTCGCCAGCGGGCCGGCGCTGCGGCTCGGGGAGGCGCTCGCAGCGGAGTTCGTGGGGCTTGGCGCAGGGAGCGCGCTGCAGGTCCATCTGCTGGCGCAGGCGGCGCGCCTGGGCGGGGCGCTGCGGCTGAGGACGCAGGCGCCGGGCTTCGACGCCGCCTGCCGCATGGTGGCGGCCGGGGTGGGCGTGGCCATCCTGCCAGAGATTGCCGCCCGTCGGCATCGGCGCAGCCTCGCCATCCGCCGGCTGGCGGAACCTTGGGCGGTACGCCGGCTGCTGCTCTGCACGCGGGTGGGCGCCACGCTGACGCCGCAGGCGCGCTCTCTTCTCGCGCATCTCAGGAACTGAGAGGGAGGGAGGGCGCCGCCCTCCCCCTGCCCCTCCCGCCGGGGTGGACAGTGTCCCCCCCCGGAGCCCGCCATCAGCTGTGCTTGGCCGCAGCTTGCGCCTACGGCAGAATCCACGAGAGACCTGTCAGGGAGAGGTGATCTTGGACCGCGAGACCTTCGCCGGACTGGCCGAGCGGTACCACCGGTTCGCGCGGGAGGAGGCGGCAGGACGTTCGTCCCTCTACGAGGCACTCGCCCATGGCATCGCCGAGGACCGCGACGTTCTGGCCTTCCTCTCGACACTGCCGGAAGCGAAGCAGCAGCCGAACCTGTTCCTGGCGGCCCTGCGCCATCTGTTCGGCACCCCGGGCAATATGGCGGCGCTGCGGAGGCAGCTTCTCGGTGACCCGGACGCCGTTCGCGCCGTCATGGAAGCGCGCTCCACGCAGACCAACGAGCCAGGGCGCTGCGCCGTCCTGCTTCCGGTGCTGGCGCAACTGCCGCAGCCGCTCGCACTCATCGAGGTCGGCGCCTCGGCCGGGCTGTGCCTCCTGCCCGACCACTACGGCTATGATTATGGCCGGGCCAGGCTGCAGCCTCGGGGCGGTGATGCCGAGCCTCCCGTGTTCCGCTGCGCGGTCAACGAGGCGGCGCCGTTGCCGCGGAACCTTCCGCGGATCGTCTGGCGCGCGGGGCTGGACCTGAACCCGCTGGACGCCGCCGATCCGTCGCAAGCCTCTTGGCTGGAGACGCTCGTCTGGCCGGAGCAGGAGGCGCGCCGCAGGAATCTGAGGATCGCGCTGGGGATCGCAGCGAAGGCGAGGCCCCGCCTGGTGAGGGGCGACCTCCTGGGGGAGGAATTGCCGGCGCTCTGCCGGCAGGCGCCAAAGGATGCGACGCTCGTGATCTTCCACACGGCCGTGCTGGCCTATGTGGCCGACGGGGCGGCGCGCCGGGCCTTCGCCAGCCGCGCCTCGGCCCTGGCGCCCTACTGGATCAGCAACGAGGCGCCGCGCGTGTTTCCTGAGATTGCCCGCCGCACCACGGAGGCGGGGCCGACCGGTGCATTCCTGCTTTCACTGAACGGCAAGCCGGTTGGCTTCACCGATCCCCATGGCGCTTCCCTGGAATGGATCGGCGCGCCGGGAATTCCTGCCTGAGGCCTGCGGCAAGGGATTGGCGGGGTCCGGGGTGGCACTGCCACCCCGGCGGGGGTGTCCAGAGGGGGCGGAGCCCCCTTTGGAAGCTTTCAGGCCTGCTTCCGCTCGATCAGCCCGTGGCGGATCTTGCGGCCACGGCGGATGCGGTCCTCGATGAACTCCGCCTGTCCCCAGCGTACGGCGCGGCCGAGGGCGTGGGCGTCTTCCGAGAAGCGCGCCAGCATTTCCAGCAGCGCCTCGCGGTTGTTGAGGAAGACGTCGCGCCACATGTCCACGTCGCTGGCGGCGATGCGGGTGAAGTCGCGGAAGCCGGAGGCGGCGAATTTCAGCACCTGCTCGCGGGTTTCCTGCGCCAGGTCGTCGGCGGTCGAGCAGATGGTGAAGGCGATGAGGTGCGGCAGGTGGGAGACGATGGCCACCACCTTGTCGTGGGTGACCGCGTCCATCGTCTCGATCATCGCCCCGGCGCGTCGCCAGAGCTCGGCGACCTTCTCGACCGCCGCCGGATCGGTGCCTTCCGGCGGGGTCAGGATGGTGTAGCGGCCCTGGAACAGGGCTGCGAAGCCCGCATCGGGGCCGGAATGCTCGGTGCCCGCCATCGGATGGCCGGGCACGAGGTGCACGCCTTCCGGCAGCAACGGCAGGATGTCGCGCAGCACCGAACCCTTGGTGGAGCCGACATCGCTCAGCACCGCGCCCGGCGCCAGATGCGGCGCGATCTGCGCCATGACACGGCCGAAGGTCCCGACGGGGGTGCAGAGGATGACGCCGTCGCAGCCCTCGACGGCGCGGGTGGCCTCCACCTCCACCACGTCGGCGAGGTCAAGCTGCTTCACGCGCGCCGCTACGCCCACGCCGGTGTCGCAGGCGACGAGAGTGCGGGCGATGTCGCCGCGCTCCCGCGCCACGCGGGCGATGGAGGAGCCGATCAGCCCCAGCCCGATCAGGCAGAGCCGGTTGAAGATCGGCTCAGCCATGTGCCGCAGGGGATGACACAGGGGCGGTCAGCGCATCGAGCACCATCTGGCACTCCTCGGCGGTGCCGATGGTGATGCGCAGGCAGGCCGGCAGGCCGTAGCCGGCCATGGCGCGCACGATCAGCCCGCGCGACTTCAGCTTGGCGTCGGCGGTCTTGGCGCCTTCGGGGGTGCCGAAATCCACCAGCAGGAAGTTGGTGTGGCTGGGCCAGACCTTGAGGCCGGCCTTCTCCAGCGCGGCCACCATGCGGCTGCGCCACGCGCTGTTGTGGGCGACGCACTTCTCCACCCAGCCCGCTTCGGAGAGGGCGGCGGTGGCGGCCGCCTGGGAGGCGGCGGCGACGTTGAAGGGGCCGCGCACGCGGTTCAGCGTCTCGATGATCTCGGGCGCGCCATAGCCCCAGCCGATGCGCATGCCGCCCAGGCCGAAGATCTTGCTGAAGGTGCGCAGCATGATGGTGCTGGGGGCGGCGTCCACCAGCTGCGCGCCGGCATCGTAGCCGGGCTCGGTGACGTATTCGGCATAGGCGCTGTCCAGCACCAGCAGGATGTCGTCCCGCAGGCCGGCGCGCAGGCGCTCCACCTCGGCGGTGGGCAGCAGGGCGCCGGTCGGGTTGTTCGGGTTGGCCAGGAAGACGATGCGGGTGCGCGGTCCGACGGCGGCGAGCATGCCGTCGATATCGGCCAGCATGTTCTTCTCCGGCACCTTGATGACGCGGCTGCCGGCATAGCGGCCGGCGATGTCGTACATCAGGAAGCCGTAGGCGGACATGATGATCTCCGTCCCCTCGCCGCCATAGGCGAGGCAGAGATGGGAGATCAGCTCGTCCGAGCCGTTGCCGCAGACGATGCGCGCCGGGTCCAGGCCCCAGCGCTTGCCGAGGGCCTCGCGCAGGGCGGTGGCGCCGCCGTCGGGGTAGCGGTGGGCTTCCCGCGCCGCCTCGGTGATCGCCGCGATGGCCGCGGGCGGCGGGCCGAAGGCGCCCTCGTTGGAGGAGAGCTTGATGATCCGGTTCACCCCCGGGATCTTCGACTCGCCGCCGACATAGGGCTCGATCGAGAGGATGGAGGGGCGCGGCTGCACGGTCATCGGCTTATTCTTCCGGCTCGGGCTCGGCATAGGCGCCGAGGATCTGCATGCGGGGGAAGGGCAGGGCGGCGAGGCGCGGGTCCTGCTCGGTGAGGAAGCCGTCCAGCTCGGCCAGGGCCATCGGCGTGGGTGCCTCCTGGCGCAGCAGCCAGCGGGGCGTCAGGCCGGCGGCGGTCAGCGCCGCCTGGATGCGGGCGCGGGAATGCTCCGGCCCCGGCTCCAGGCGCAGCAGGCTGCGGTCGCGCCCGGTCGGCTCCGGCGCCAGCGGCGCCACCGCATAGGCCGGTGCGCCGCCATTGCCGTTCGGCGCCAGGAAGGGCAGGGCCAGCACCACGCGCAGGCGCGAGGGCTCCATCTGCGTCCACCAGGCGGAATCGGGGCGCTCGCCCTCCTGCGGGGCGGGCAGCACGGCCACGGCGGCCTCGCCATTGGCGACGCTGGCCAGGGCGCGGGAGGGGGTGGCATGCAGCTTCAGGGGCGTGGGGAGGCCGAAATGTGCCCGCGCCAGCCGGACCAGCGGCGAGTCGGCTCCCGCCTCCGCCGGCACGGCCACGCTGAAGGCACCCTGCTGCGCCAGAGAGGAGGCGATGATCTCGCGCCAGAGCCGCACCACGGTGGCGCGCGCCAGGGCGCCCTGGTTGCGGCTGAGCAGGCGGCGCAGGATCTGCGCCTCCCGCCCCGGGCGGAAGCTGGGTGCGCCGGCCTTCACCCGGCTGGCGGCCATATGCGCCACGATATCGGCGCGGCGCATCAGCAGGTCGTGCAAGGCGTCGTCGATCCGGTCGATCTCGACGCGCAGGGAGGCCAGGTCGGGTGGGTTCTGGTCGGGCATGGCGGCAGGTCAGCAATAGAGCGGGTCAGCCATTACGCCAAGCCACCCGCCAATCTGTGGACCTGGGAGCCCATGGCTCCTATTGATCGGGGCGCGATGACCGAGGCCACGCCCCCCCAGACCGTGCCCACCGCCCCCGACCTCCAGGCGGAGATCGAGCACCAGCATGTCCGTTTCTCCGAGGGGCTGGCGCTGGACTGCGGCGCCGTGGTGGCGCCGCTCGACGTCGCCTACCGCACCTATGGCCGGCTGAACGCCACCCGCAGCAATGCCGTGCTGGTCTGCCACGCCCTCACGGGCGACCAGTACCTGGCCGAGCGCCACCCCGTCACCGGCCGGCCGGGCTGGTGGGAGGCCATCGTCGGCCCGGGCAAGCCGATCGACACCGACCGCTTCTTCGTCATCTGCGCCAATGTGCTGGGCGGCTGCATGGGCTCCACCGGCCCGCGCTCGCTGATGACCGACAGCGCCGGCGAGACCCGCCCCTGGGGCACCGACTTCCCCAGCATCACCATCCGCGACATGGTGCGGGCGCAGTGCAAGCTGGTGGAGCATTTCGGCATTGCCCGGCTGCTCGCCGTGGTCGGCGGCTCGATGGGCGGCATGCAGGTGCTGGAATGGGCCGCCACCTATCCGGACATGGTCCATGCGGCGGCGCCGATCGCCACCGCCAGCTACCACAGCGCGCAGAACATCGCCTTCGACGAGGTCGGCCGCGCCGCCATCCATGCCGACCCGGACTGGCGCGGCGGGCGGTATTGGGAGGTGCCGGGGCTGGTGCCGGCCAAGGGCCTCTCGGTGGCGCGCATGATCGCGCATATCACCTACCTCTCGGAGGAGGCGCTGGCGCGCAAGTTCGGCCGCCGGCTGCGCGGCGCCTCGGCGCTGACCTTCCTGGAGGATGTCTTCGAGGTGGAGAGCTATCTCCGCCACCAGGGCAGCACCTTCGTCCGCCGCTTCGATGCCAACGCCTACCTGACCATCACCCGCGCGATGGACTATTTCGACCTGGCCGAGGAGCATGGCGGCGACCTCGCGGCGGCCTTCCGCGGCACGCGCACGCGCTTCTTCGTCGCCAGCTTCAGCTCCGACTGGCTCTTCCCGACCAGCGAGAGCCGCGCCCTGGTGCGGGCGTTGAACGCCGCCGCCGCCAACGTCTCCTTCGTCGAGATCGCCTCCGACAAGGGGCACGACGCCTTCCTGCTGCACGAGCCGGAGTTCCACGCGGCGCTCGGCGGCTTCCTGCGGGGGGCGGCGGAGCGCATCGGGGTCTGAGGCCAGGGGGCGCCGCCCCCTGGCTCCGCCCTTCCTCGCGCTTCGATTGGGTGCTGCCGCCAGGGCAGGCAGGCGCTAGGCTGAATGCAACGACCAGGGAGGAAGGGCGCCATGCAAGCCAGGGCTGCCGGAGATCAACCGTCCGCAGGGCCGGCGAGCGCCGCAGGCCATCCGGGCTCCGGCCGCCGCCGCGCCGCCGACACGCCGAAAGGCCGGCAGCTCGACCCTCAGGTGCTCGCCGAGGTGGAGGCGCTGCTCGGCGGGCGCCCGCGCCGCCGCGACCTGCTGGTCGAACACCTGCACCTGATCCAGGACCACTTGGGGCAGATCCCTGCGGCGCATCTGGCGGCGCTGGCCGAGCTGATGCGCCTCTCCCAGGCCGAGGTCTATGAGGTCGCCACCTTCTACGCGCATTTCGACGTGGTGAAGGAGGGCACGCCGCTCCTGCCGCCGCTCACCGTGCGCGTCTGCGACAGCCTGACCTGTGCGATGCATGGTTCGGAAGCGCTGCTGGAGGAGCTGCGGGCGCAGGTGGGGCCGGAGGCACGGGTGGTGCGCGCGCCCTGCCTCGGCCTCTGCGACGGGGCGCCGGTGGTGGAGGTCGGGCATCACTTCCTGCACCAGGCGGAGCCACCCGCCGTGCTGGCGGCGATCCACGCCAGTGACATCCATCCGCACATGGCCGAATACGTCGGTTACGACCGCTACCGCGCCGCCGGCGGCTATGCGTTGCTGGAGCGGGTGCGCGCCGGCACGCCGGACGCCGAGGCGATCATCTCCGCGCTGGAGCAGAGCGGGCTGCGCGGCCTGGGCGGAGCGGGCTTCCCCGCCGGGCGGAAGTGGCGCGCGGTGCGCGGCGAGCCCGGACCGCGCCTGATGGCGGTGAACGGCGACGAGGGCGAGCCTGGCACCTTCAAGGACCGCCACTACCTCAACACCGACCCGCACCGCTTCCTCGAAGGCACGCTGATCGGCGCGCATGTCGTCGAGGCGGAGGATGTCTACCTCTACATCCGCGACGAATACCCGCTGGCGCGCGAGATCCTGCGGCGCGAGATCGCGAAGCTGCCGCCGGGCGGGCCGCGCCTGCATCTCCGGCGCGGCGCCGGGGCCTATATCTGCGGCGAGGAATCCGCCCTGCTGGAAAGCCTGGAGGGCAAGCGCGGCCTGCCGCGCCACAAGCCGCCCTATCCCTTCCAGCACGGGCTGTTCGGCCGCCCGACGCTGATCAACAACATCGAGACGCTCTACTGGGTGCGCGACATCCTGGAGCGCGGGCCGGACTGGTGGGCCGAGCAGGGGCGGCATGGCGGCAAGGGGCTGCGCTCCTTCTCCGTCTCCGGCCGGGTGCGCGAGCCGGGGGTGAAGCTCGCCCCCGCCGGTATCACCCTGCGCGAGCTGGTCGAGGAATTCTGCGGCGGCATGGCGGAGGGGCATCGCCTCGCCGCCTATCTGCCCGGCGGCGCCTCGGGCGGCATCCTGCCCGCCGCCCTGGCCGACCTGCCGCTGGATTTCGGCACGCTGGAGAAGCACGGCTGCTTCATCGGTTCGGCGGCGGTGATCGTGCTCTCCGACCATGACGACCTGCGCGCCGCCGCGCTGAACCTGATGCGCTTCTTCGAGGATGAGAGCTGCGGCCAGTGCACGCCCTGCCGGGTGGGCACGCAGAAGGCGCGCATGCTGATGGAGCGGCCGCACTGGGATGGCGAGCTGCTCGCCGAGCTTTCCGCGGTGATGCGCGACGCCTCGATCTGCGGCCTCGGCCAGGCGGCGAGCAACCCGCTCGCCAGCCTGATGCGGCACTTTCCCGAGGTGGTGGAGGGCGCGCGATGAGCGACCGCATCGCCTTCGAGCTGGACGGCGTCGCCGTCGAGGCGCTGCCGGGCGAGAGCCTCTGGGAGGCGGCGCGGCGCCTCGGCACCGAGATCCCGCATCTCTGCCACGCGCCCGAGCCGGGCTATCGGCCGGACGGCAATTGCCGCGCCTGCATGGTGGAGATCGAGGGCGAGCGCGTGCTCGCCGCCTCCTGCATGCGGCAGCCCAGCCCGGGGATGAAGGTGCGCAGCGCCAGCGAGCGCGCCGCCCGCGCGCAGCGCATGGTGATGGAGCTGCTGGTGGCCGACCAGCCGCCGCGTGCGACGGCGCATGACCCGGATTCCCGCTTCTGGGCCTGGGCGGACAAAACGGGCGTGCAGGAAAGCCGCTTCCCTGCGGCGGAGCGCTGGGAGACAGATGCCAGCCATCCGGCGATGCGCGTCAACCTCGACGCCTGCATCCAGTGCAATCTCTGCGTCCGCGCCTGCCGCGAGGTGCAGGTGAACGACGTCATCGGCATGGCCTATCGCAATGCGGCGGCCAAGGTGGTGTTCGACTTCGACGACCCGATGGGCGCCTCCACCTGCGTGGCCTGCGGCGAATGCGTGCAGGCCTGCCCGACCGGCGCGCTGATGCCCGCCGCCTATCTGGACGAGGCGCAGAAACGCGCCGTCTGGCCGGATCGCAGCGTGGATTCGCTCTGCCCCTATTGCGGCGTCGGCTGCCAGGTCACCTACCAGGTGAAGGACGACCGGATCGTCTATGCGGAGGGGCGCGACGGCCCGGCCAACCACCAGCGCCTCTGCGTGAAGGGGCGCTTCGGCTTCGACTACACGCGCCACCCGCACCGGCTGACGCAGCCGCTGATCCGCCTGCCCGGCGTACCGAAGCATGCGGACGACCGTGTCGATCCCGCCAATCCCTGGACGCATTTCCGCACCGCGAGCTGGGAGGAGGCGCTGGACGCCGCGGCCGGCGGGCTGCGCCGGCTGCGCGACGAACACGGGCCGAAGGCGCTGGCCGGCTTCGGCTCCGCCAAGGGCTCGAACGAGGAAGCCTATCTCTTTCAGAAGCTGGTGCGCACCGGCTTCGGCAGCAACAACGTCGATCACTGCACGCGGCTCTGTCACGCCTCCTCCGTCGCAGCGCTGATGGAGGGGCTGAACTCGGCGGCGGTGACGGCGCCCTTCGCGGCGGCGCTCGATGCCGAGGTGATTGTGGTGATCGGCGCCAACCCGGCGGTGAACCACCCCGTCGCCGCCACCTTCATCAAGAACGCGGTGAAGCAGCGCGGTGCCAAGCTGGTGGTGATGGACCCGCGCGGGCAGAGCCTTTCGCGGCTGGCCACCCACAGCCTCGCCTTCAAGCCCGGCAGCGACGTCGCGCTGCTGAACGCGCTGCTGCACACCATCATCGAGGAAGGGCTGACGGATGAGCAGTACATCCGCGCCTACACCGACAACTTCGAGGAACTGCGCGAGCGCATCCGCGACTTCCCTCCGGAGCGGATGGAGGCGGTCTGCGGCATTCCCGCCGCCACGCTGCGCGAGGTGGCGCGGCTTTATGCGGGCTCGCGGGCGTCCATCATCTTCTGGGGCATGGGCATCAGCCAGCACGTGCACGGCACGGACAACGCCCGCTGCCTGATCGCGCTGGCGCTGGTCACCGGGCAGATCGGCCGGCCCGGCACCGGGCTGCACCCGCTGCGCGGCCAGAACAACGTGCAGGGTGCCTCGGATGCCGGGCTGATCCCGATGGTGCTGCCGGACTACCAGCCGGTGGCGAAACCGGAGATCCGCACGGCCTTCGAGCGCTACTGGGGCACGGCGCTGGACCCGCAGCCTGGGCTGACGGTCGTGGAGATCATGAACGCCATCCAGGCCGGCAGCATCCGCGGGATGTATATCGAGGGCGAGAACCCGGCCATGTCGGACCCCGACCTGCACCATGCGCGCAGCGCCCTGGCGAAGCTGGAGCACCTGGTGGTGCAGGATCTCTTCCTGACCGAGACCGCCTTCCACGCCGATGTCGTTCTGCCCGCCTCCGCCTTCGCCGAGAAGGCTGGCACCTTCACCAACACCGACCGCCGCGTGCAGATGGCGCGCCCCGTCCTGCCACTGCCCGGCGAGGCCCGGCAGGACTGGTGGATCATCCAGGAAATCGCGCGGCGGATCGGGCTGGGCTGGGACTATGCCGGCCCGTGCGAGGTCTTCGCCGAAATGGCGGCGGTGATGCCGTCCTTCGCCAATATCACCTGGGAGCGGCTGGAGCGGGAAGGGGCGGTGACCTATCCGGTGGATGCGCCCGACAAGCCGGGCAACGAGATCATCTTCGCGCGCGGCTTCCCGACGGCCGATGGCCGGGCGCGCCTGGTACCGGCGCAGGTCGAGCCACCGGACGAGGTGCCGGATGCCGACTACCCGATGGTGCTCTCCACCGGCCGCGTGCTGGAGCACTGGCACACCGGCTCGATGACCCGCCGCTCGGACGTGCTGGACCTGCTGGAGCCGGAGGCGGTGGCGCTGCTCTCCCCCGCCGAGCTGCGGCGCCTCGGACTGCCGCCCGGCGCGCGGGTGCGGCTGGAGACGCGGCGGGGCGCGGTGGAGCTGAAGGCACGCGCCGACCGGGACGTGCCGCCGGGCATGGTCTTCCTGCCCTTCTGCTATGCGGAGGCGGCCGCCAACCTGCTGACCAACCCGGCGCTCGACCCCTTCGGCAAGATCCCGGAGTTCAAGTTCTGCGCGGTGCGGGTTTCGGCGCCGGCGACGCTGGCCGCCGACTGATCGCGGGGTCCGGGGTGGCCGTTGCCACCCCGGCGGAGGGTCTGGGAGGCAGCGCCTCCCAGGGCGTTGCAAAGCGGCGCGAGCCTGATGCCGATCAGTGTTGCCGCCTTTCCTGCGCCTAGGCTGCCTGCTGCACAGAAGGGGGCCATGCGTCATGACATGCATTCTGATCGGCCTTTTCGACCGTGGCACGGATGCGGACCGGGCGGTGGCCAGCCTGCTCCGTGTCGTCGGCAACGATCTTCAGGCGGTGGAACTCTACGACACCCAGTCCGGCCCGGATGCGGCGGGTTCGGGGAAGGCGGCCGTCGCCCTGGGCCGTCTTGGGCTGCCGACGGAGGATGATCTCCTCTTCCAGGAGGGCGTAAGGCAGGGAGGCGTCGTGCTCGCCGCCTGGATGGCGGACCGCCATGTCGAGCGGGCGCTGGGCGTGTTCGAGACCTGTGGCGCGACTGATCTCGACAGGCGACAGGCGGCTTCGGCGAACGAAGGGCCGGGCCAGCAGGGCTATACCGGCCATGACGAGGATATCGGCTTCGCCACCTATGGCGGGGATGCGGTGTTCGGCCATGTCCCGCGGCACCACCATGACGACACGCCCGCCGGCCTGGCCGGGCGGCTGGAAATGGCGGCCATGCGGCGCGATCCGGAGCGCAGTCGGGCGCAGGTGCGGGTCTTCATCCAGGAGGAGCGGCGGTCATGAGCGTCCCGCCGCAGACGACCTTCAAGAACATGGAGCCCTCCCCGGCGCTGGAGGTGCGCATGAGGCCGCGGGATCAAGCGCATGAGGGCTCCGATCGGGCCGTGCGGGGTGCCTTCAACGCCACCTTTCGCCAGCTTGAGGATCATGTCCGCCGACTGGCTGGGCAGGTGAAGCGGCACGAGGCGCCGCTGCTGCGCAGCCGCGTCGCGAATTTGTCGCCGATGAGGATTGCAGCTTCATCGAGGCCAGCTACAGGCTGGAGGCCCATTCCCGGCGCGGCAGCGTGACGGGGGGCGGCTTCGGCCATCTTCGGAGTGGCGAGACGGTCCGGCTGGCGCTGGCCGGTCAGCATCATCCGGTGCTCTGAAGCGCAGAGTCACGAAGATGTTCACGCCGCGGCAGCCTCCGTGCCGCGAGAGGCTGAGGCAACGCAAGGAGTGCTCCTTGCTCCGCGGACAGGCTGCGGCGCCTGGAGCCGGTAGGACGCAAGATGGCCATGCCGCAGAGCGATGCCGCCAGGCGCGACGCGGAACCGTCGCCCGCCCTGACGCCCTCTCCAAAGGGAGTGCCGCCCGCTGCCACCTGCAATGCCGCCATCGCGGAGCGGCTGCGCGAGGCGGCCGACCTCCTGCTGGCTCAGGGAGACAGTCCCCTCCGGGCGGGAGCCTATCGCCGGGCGGCGGATGCCGTCCTCGCGCTGCCCGACGAGCTCAGCACCATCGCCGTGCAGGGCGGGCGGGCAACGCTGGAAGCAATTCCCGGCATCGGTCCCTCCATCGCCGGCGCCGTCGCGGAGATGCTGACGACGGGGCGGTGGGCTTATCTGGAGCGGCTGCGCGGCGCAGCGGAGCCGGAGCAGCTGTTCTGCCTGGTGCCCGGCATCGGCCCGGCGCTGGCGCGGCGCATCCACGAGACGCTGCATATCGAGACGCTGGAGGCGCTGGAGATGGCGGCGCATGACGGGCGCCTCGCCAATCTGGCCGGCTTCGGTCCGCGCCGTGCCGCGGTGGTGAGCGGCGCACTGGCGGGGTTGCTCGGCCGCCTGCGGCCGATGGCGCCGCTCCGCAGTCTGGGGGAGCCACCGGTCACGCTGCTGCTCGACGTGGACCAGGAGTACCGGAAGCGCGCCGCCTGCGGCGACCTGCCGCGCATCGCGCCGAAGCGCTTCAACCCTTCCGGCGTGGCCTTGCTGCCGGTGCTGCACACGCGGCGCGGCGAGTGGCACTTCACCGCCCTCTATTCGAACAGCGCGCTCGCGCACCGGCTGGGCCGGGATCGGGATTGGGTGGTCATCTACTTCCACCGTGAGGGCCTGCCGGAGGAGCGGCGCACCGTCGTTACCGAGGGCTGGGGCACCCGCCCGGGGCAGCGCGTCGTGCGGGGCCGCGAAGCGGAGTGCGGAGCCTCCGGGGGCGAGGGGCAGGCCGCCAGCGGGCCGCCTGCTGCGGGGGAGGCCGGCCCCGCCGACCCGTCAGGTGCTTGAGCGGCGTGGAGCATGCCCTGCCGCAGCAATGATGACCTGCGGAGAACCTGCGCCGCGTCCTGCCGGAGCATGCACGGGACATCTGCCGCGCCCCGCATTGCCTAAGGCGCAGTGAAGCGCAGCTTCCACAAGTGGGATGGCCGCTGGGTTCCGGAGCGGTGAGCGGCGCCGGGGCTTGCATTGGCGGGCTGGCCGTGTGTCCCATCCCCGCAGCATCAGGGAGACACCAGATGAAGGCCGCGAACGTTCTCGCCACCATCGGCAATACCCCGCATATCCGCCTCGGCCGGCTGTTCCCAGGCGCCGAGGTCTGGGTCAAGTCGGAGCGCGCCAATCCCGGCGGCTCGATCAAGGACCGCATCGGCCTGGCGATGATCGAGGCGGCCGAGGCGGATGGCAGGCTGAAGCCCGGCGGCACCATCATCGAGCCGACCTCGGGCAATACCGGCATCGGCCTGGCCATGGCGGCGGCGGTGAAGGGCTATACGCTGATCCTCGTCATGCCGGAGAGCATGTCGGTGGAGCGCCGCCGGCTGATGCAGGCCTATGGCGCGAAGTTCGACCTGACGCCGCGCGAGCAGGGCATGAAGGGCGCCATCGCCCGCGCGCAGGAGCTGGCGTCGCAAACGCCGGGCGCCTGGATCCCGCAGCAGTTCGAGAATCCGGCGAATATCGAGGTGCATGCCCGCACCACCGCCCAGGAGATCCTGGCCGACTTCCCGGAGGGGCTGGACGTGCTGATCACCGGCGTCGGCACCGGCGGGCACATCACCGGCTGCGCCCAGGTGCTGAAGGCGAAGTGGCCTGGCCTGAAGGTCTTCGCGGTGGAGCCGAAGGCCTCGCCGGTGATCTCCGGCGGCGCGCCCGCGCCGCACCCGATCCAGGGCATCGGCGCCGGCTTCGTGCCGGCCAACCTGCACACGGACCTGCTGGACGGCGTCATCCAGGTCGAGGGGGACGAGGCGAAGGACTATGCCCGCCGTTCGGCGCGGGAGGAGGGGCTGCTGGTCGGCATTTCCTCCGGCGCGACGCTGGCGGCGATCGCCCGCAAGCTGCCGGACCTGCCGGCCGGGGCGCGGGTGCTCGGCTTCAACTACGACACCGGCGAGCGCTACCTCTCGGTGCCCGACTTCCTGCCGGAGTGAGAAGAGCGGCGGGCGGCGGCCCTTCCGCCGCCTGCCGCTCAGGTGATGGCGGCGAAGGTCTCGCAGCGCTTGGTCGGTCCGGAGACGATCAGCAGGTCGCCGGGCTGGACCACGGTCTCCGGCCGGGCATAGGTGAAGTCCTCGCGCGGCCGCTTCACCCCGACCACCGTGACGCCGTAGCGGCTGCGCAGGGCGCAGTCGGCCAGGGTCTTGCCGAAGGCCTCGCGTGGGGCACGCGTCTTGACGATGGCGAATCCGTCGTCGAACTCGATGAAGTCGATCATCTTGCCGGTGACGAGATGGGCGACCCGTTCGCCCATCGCCGCCTCGGGGTAGATGACGTGGTGCGCCCCGGTGCGCTCCAGGATGCGCCCGTGCTTGGGGCCGAGCGCCTTGGCCCAGATGTCCCGCACGCCCAGCTCGCTGAGCGCGAGCACGGTGAGCACGCTGGCCTCGATATTCGTGCCGATGCCGACCACCGCGCGGCCGAACTCGTGCACGCCGAGGCGGCGCAGCGTGTCGCCCTCGGTGGTGTCGGCCTGCACCACATGGGTGAGGCGGTTGGCCCAGGACTGCACCAGCTCCGCATCCTCGTCGATGGCGAGGACCTCATGGCCGAGCTGGACCAGGGATTCGGCCACCGCGCCGCCGAAGCGTCCGAGGCCGATGACGACGACGCCGTCGTCGGAGAGGGCGGAACTAGCCAACGATGGGGCGCTCCTCTGGGTAGCGGTAGGGCCGCTGAAGGCTGCGCAGGGCCAAGCCGGCGGCGACGGTGGTGGTGCCGACGCGGCCGAGGAACATCAGCGCTATGACGATCAGCTGGCCTGCGGGCGGCAGCTCGCCGGTGATGCCGGTGGAGAGGCCGACCGTGGCCGAGGCGGAGATGATCTCGAACAGCACGTCGCGCGGCGGAAAGGAACTCACGCTCAACAGCGCCAGGGTGGCGGTGCCGACCAGGGCGATCGCCAGCAGCACGACCGTCAGGGCCTGGCGCTGGACCTCGCGGGAGATCCGGCGGCCGAAGGCGGTGGCGTCCGGGTCGCCGCGGATCTCCGCCCAGGCGACCAGGGCGAGCACCAGGACGGTGGTCACCCGCACGCCGCCGGCCGTGCTGGCGCTGCCGCCCCCGATCAGCATCAGGACATAGCTGACGAGGAAGGTCTCCGGCCGCATGGCGCCCACCTCCAGGCTGTTGAATCCGGACGAGCGCAACATGGTGGCATAGAAGGCGGCGTTGAGCAGCCGCCCCGCCGGACCGAGGGCGCCGAGGGTGGCCGGATTGCTCCACTCATAGGCCAGGACCGCCGCCGTGCCGCCGAGCAGCAGCACGGCCGTGCCCCAGAGCGTGAGCTTGCTGTGCATGGACCAGCGGGACGGCCGGAGCGGCTCACGCCGCAGCTCGTACAGGACGGGGAAGCCGATGCCGCCCAGGATCACCGCCGCCATGATCGGGCCGAGGATCAGCGGGTCGAGCGCGAAGCGCATGACGCTGTCGGAATAGACGGAGAAGCCGGCATTGTTGAAGGCGGAGACGGCGAGGAACAACCCGTGCCAGGCGGCATCCGCCCAGGGCTCGCCATGCGTGAGGTGCAGCCGCGCGGCGAGGGCGGCGGCGGTGGCCAGCTCCATGCCGAGCGTCACCGCCAGGACCAGCCGCAGCACGCCGATAACGTCGCCGAGCGCGAGGCTGCGGGTCTCTGCCTGTGCGACCAGCCGGGTGCCGAGCCGCAGCCGCTTGGTGACCAGCAGGCCGAGCAGGGTGGCCCCGCTCATGATGCCGAAGCCGCCGATCTGGAACAGGGCAAGGATCACCGCCTGGCCGAAGCCGGACCAGTAGGTCGGCGTGTCCTGCACCGCCAGCCCGGTGACGCAGACAGCGGAGGTGGCGGTGAACAGCGCCGTCAGGAGCGGAACCCCGCCGCCATCGGCCCGTGCCGCCGGCAGCATCAGCAAGGCCGTGCCCGCAAGGATGACAAGGAGGAAGGCGAGCGGCACCAGCCGGGCCGGGTGCTGGAGCGTGCGGGGCAAGGCGGTTCCCATGGCCATGGGCGGGAGTGGCGTCACGCCGCCGCCCCCAGGGGTGCCGGAGCTATGCCCTCGCCAGCCCGGCCGGGCAAGGCCGCCGGTGCGGCCCTATCGCGACGGGGTCCCCTCGGCGGGGGCGGCGGAGGAGGGAACGTTGGAGGGCGCCTCGGTCCCGCTTTCCGCCGGGAGCGTGCCGCCGCCGGAGGCCGGAGCAGGGGCGGGAGCGCCACCCGGCGCGGTGGTCCCGCTGGCCCTCGTCGATGCCTCCAGGGCGGCCAGCCGCTGCTCGGCCGACTGCACCTGCGACGCCAGCCGCTGCCGCCGCTGGTCGAGTTCGCCATTCTCCCGTTGCAGGGCCTGGTTGGCGGTGGTGATGCGGTCGGCCTCCTGGCGGAGGTTCTGCACGGCGGCATTGGCCTGCTCGGCCTCGCTACGCGCCTTCGCCAGCCGCGCCTCCGCCTCGGCGAGGGCCTTGTTGCGCTCGGCCAGGCTGGCCTCGGCCTTCTGCAACTCCTCCTGCACGGCGCTCAGGCGACGCTCGGCCTCTTCGCGCTGCTGCTGCCGCTGCTCGGCGGTGCGCTGCGCCTCCTCGGCGCTGCTGCGGATGCCGTCCAGGTTGCGCTGGGCGGCCTCGGCCTGCTGCTGCAGCCCGGCGAGCCGCGTCTCGGCGCCGCGGATCGCATTGTCCAGCTCGCTGCGGCGGCTGGTGGCGGCGGCCACGGCGTCCGCCACCTCCTTGCGCGCGGCGGTCTGGCGGGCGATGTCGGCCTGGAGCTGCTGCAGCTCCTGCCGGCGCTGGGCCAGCGTGGCTTCCTCGCGGGTCAGGTTCTCCCGCACGCCATCCGCGCGCTGGCGCAGCTCGTTCAGCCGCTGCTCCTGCTGCGAGGACTGGCCGATCAGCTCGGTCCAGCGGCGCTCCAGCGCCTGCAGCCGGGTGGTGGACTGCTCGATCTGCTGCGTTGCCTGCTGCAGCTTGCCCTGCGCCTCGCCGACTGCGGCGGTGCGGCGGCCCAGATCCGCCTGCGCGGCCTCCGCCGACTGCTGCGCCTGCTTCAGCCGCGCCTCGATCTGCGCCAGTTCCTCGCGGCGGCCGGTCAGCTCCGACTCGGCGCGCGCGCGGTCGTCGCCCAGGCGCTGCAGGCGGCCCTGCTCGCTCTCGGTGCCCTGCGAGAGGGTGCTGAGGCGCTGCTCCGTGGCCGCGATCTCGGCGCGGAGGGAGGCGACCCGCCGGGCCGCGTCGCCGCGGGCGCGCTCGGTGGCGCTGCGGGCGGAACGGGCCTCGGCCAACTGGGCGTTCAGCGCGTCGAGATCCTGCGCCGCCTGCCGCTGCGCCGCCAGCGTGGCCTCCATCTCGGCCACCTGCTTCTCCAGCGTGGCGACGCGGCGCTCCGCCGTCACCAGGGCCTGCTCCCGCGCATTGACGGTGGCGGTCCGCTCGATGGTGACGCCGCAGCCGGTGGTGGCGAGCGAAAGAGAAAGCGCGAGTGTCAGGGAAAGGGGCTTTCGCAGCCACTGAGCCGTCATCTTCGTTGCATCCCCCTCGTCGGCGCCCGAAGCCCAAGCCGCATGACCCGGTCGCTGGTTGTCGGCTGCTCGACCGTAACCGCCTTCCTTCGGCTGGGGAATGGTAGTCATGCGTCTCCCGCGGGAGCATTGGGGGAGGGTGCCACCACGAAGGCGGAGGGATGAGAGGGCGTCCTCAAATCCCCAAAGGGCAGTGGCGGGGGAGAATGAATTCTCCCCCGGAACCCCCTCTTCTTTCTTTCTGTCAGTTTGGGCCGCGTGCGTCGCAGGCGATTGCTGCCGCAAGGACGGGTGGACCTGCCTTCGCCGCAGGCGGAGCCGAAAACTGCCGGAAACAGGAAGGAGGGGGTTTGGGGGAGTTCGCTTCCCCAACCTTTGCTTTAGCCGGAAGCTTGAGGACCAGCCCTCCTTTCGCCCCCTCGGCTGCTTTACGACAGCCCGGCCAGGCGGAGCCCGTGGGCGTAGTGGGCGCGATCGGCCTCGTTGCGGACCGGCGTGCGCCGCAGCGCCTTGGCCACGGTGAAGTCCGGCTCGATCGCCAGCAGCCGGGCACGCAGGGCCGTGGCTTCCTCCTGCTCGCCAAGATGGCCAAGGGCGGAAAGGTAGGTCTTGTAGGGGTAGCTGAACTCCGGCCGCAGCGCGACGCAGGCGCGGCCCACCGCCGCCGCCTCGGCATGACGCCCCAGCAGCAGCAGCGGGATGCCGCGCGCCGCGTCGAAGAAGAAGGCGTGCGGGTGGCAGGGGGAGAGCGCCGCATAGCGGTCGAGCTGCGCCAGCGCCGCCGCGTGCCGGCCGAGATAGCTCTCCGCCATGCCGGAGAAGACCCAGGCCATGGCGAGGTTGGGGTTCAGCGCCAGGGCGCGGGCATGCAGTTCCGCCGCTTCCTGCACCTCGTGGTGCAGGAAGGCACGCACATGGCCATGGATGGTCAGGGCCTGCGCATCCAGCGGGTCGAGCGCGCTGGCACGGCGCGCCAGCCGCTCCGCCGCCTGCATGCTGGCCGCCTCGTCCGCCGCCCAGCCCTGGCCGACCAGGAAGAGGTGCCAGTAGGCGTGCCAGGCATGCGCCTGCGCATAGTCCGGCTCCATCGCCGTCGCCTCGGCGAGCCATTGCCCGGCTGCCAGGAAGCCCGCGCGGTCGAGGCGGTGGATCGCCGGGATGGCGCGCAGCAGCAGGTCGTAGGCGCCGCTGCTGGCCGGGCGGGTGGCGGCGCGGTTGGCTTCGATGAGCAGGATCTCGGGGTCGATCCGCGCCACCACCGCAGCGGCCACGTCGTCCTGCAGCGCCAGCAGGTCGCCGGCGGGGCGGTCGAAGCGCTGGCTCCAGACCAGGGCGGGCGGATCGCGCAACTCGGTCAGGCGCAACGCCACGCGCAGCGTGTCGCCACCGCGCTGCACCGTGCCGCTGAGCAGGTAATCCAGCCGCAGGGCGCGTGCGGCGGCCTCGGCGCCCTCACGCGCCGCCTGCCCGGCCAGGGAGGCACTGTCCGCCACGAAGACCCAGCGGAAGCGGGCCAGGGCGGCGCTGATCTCCTCTGCCAGGCCGATGCCGAGATGGGCAGCGACGCCTTCGCCCAGCAGCGCCAGCGGCGCCACGCCGAGCCGGGCGCCGCGCTGCGCCGGCTGGCGCGGAGTGGGCGGGGCGGCGAGGGGCGGGCCGGCTTCGGCGCGCAGCGCGCGGGCCAGCGCCTCGGTCTGCGGCGAGGGCGGCGCGCCGAAGCGGCTGATCAGCAGCGCACGGCAGGCCTCATAGGCGGTGAGGGCGGCGCCACGGTCTCCCTGCGCGAGCCGCAGGCGGATCAGAGCCTGCCAACCGGCCTCCCGCGTCGGATCGATGCGCAGCAGGCGCTCGGCGGCCTCCAACTCCGCCTCCGGGCAACGCGCTGCGGCCAGCAGGGCGGCGGCACGGGTGGCGGCCGTCTCCTGTAGAGCGGCGCGCTGCTGCGCCAGCCAGGCATCGAAGGCAGGGTCGAGCCCATCGAGGTCGGGCAGCAAGGTGCCGGAGAGCAGGTCGAGCGCCGCCGGGGCGGCATCGGCGTGCAGCACGGCCAGGGCATCCACCCAGACCTGCCTGCCCCGCAGGGTCAGCGATTCCCGCCCGGATTGCAGCAGCGGGCCTCCCGCCGGCGTGCCAAGACCGGACAGCGCCGCTTGCAGCTCGTGCAGCGCCTGGCGCAGCGAGCCGCGCTGCTGCTCCTCGCCGCGCCGGGACCAGAGCAACTCGGCCAGATGGGCGCGCGGCACCGGCTGGCCCAGCGCCATGCCGAGCACGGCGAGCAGGGCGCGCGCCTTGCGTGAGCGCGGCAGCACGGCGCGGCTGGACAGGGTCCAGGCTTCCATCGGGCCGATCAGCCCCAGCCGTAGGAGCGGAGCGGCCAGACATGGCGCGGCACCCGGCCCTGCCGGCAGCGGAGCCCCGCCATACCCTTCCTCAACCAACGTGCTGGAAACCATGCACGTGAAAGTAGCGGATGGGGGCCTCCTGTCACGCCGGGAAACTTCGCCGGCTCAGTACGGAAGGCGGCACCTGAAAGACTTTTGGTCCTTCTGAGGCAACTCCGCCGCATGGACGGCGGCGCACAGGGCACGCTCCGCATCCTCCAGCTCGAAGGCCAGGAAGTCGCGCTCGATCGCCTCGGCAAGGCTTCCGGGGACCTCCTCGGCACGCAGCTGCAGGGCCCGCGCCCGCTCGCGGCAGAGCACGTAATGGCGGGCCAGCGCATAGATGGCCCGCAGGCTGCTCAGGCTCTGGAGGGCGGCAGGGTGGGTCATGTTCTCGGTCACGGTGGCGGGTTCCGCTCGGCTCGATGGGGAGGGCAAGCTATGCCGTGCCACGGGCGCGGGCGCGTCATTCCTACGCAGCCATCGTCAAAGCGGCGTCAAATCGGCGGCAGGCGATATTGATGGCGATGTGTAAGAAAAAAATCCTTGCATTCGCCAGTTTTGTGCATAAAGTCCGTATCGCCAAGGGCGAATTGCGCCCTAAGCAATTCTCCTCTCTCCCGACGCTCCCCCAGCCGCCCTGCACCCCCTGCAGGGCGGCCAGGGGCCGTTCGGGCATGATCACGGAAGAACCCCGATGCAGAAACTCTCCACCACCGACCTTCGCGACGCTGGCTCGGTGCGCTTCGGCGCCGGGATGCGCACCCCTGCCGCACAGCCCGCGGGTCTTTCCCAGTCTGTCCCGCCCCTTCCGGCGCAACGGCCGGGCTGTCCTGCCCCGCGGCTGGCGCCGGCCTCGGTGATGGATAGCGGCCGAATGCGCTTCGGCGCCGGGATGCGCCGCGGCTGAACCTCGCGTGACCCCGCCGGGCCGGGAGTGACCTCTCCCGACCCTTTGCGCCGCTTCGCCGCAGGGCCCATTGCCATGACCTTCGCCACCCCGTGCGTCACCTTCCACCGCATGATCGACGACGCGCCCCTGCCGGTGCGGGCCGACCGTTCCGGCCTGGGCAGCCTGCCCATCCGTGCCATGCGCCACTGCGACGCCCTTGCCAGCGCCTCCGGCTACGGTTGGCACCTCTACGCGCCGATGGATCTCCGCCTGCTCTGGGATGGGGCGCAGATCTGGTGGCATTGCGAAGGGCTGGAGGAATGGCTGCCGCTCGGCGCGGCGCAGTTCCCGCATTTCGCCGCGCAGTTCGACATCGCCGCGCCCGGGGCCGTGCGCGGGTATGCGCCGCCCTTCCTGACGGCGCTGCAGGAGCCGGGCGTCGTGCAACTCTGGACCGGGCTGGCCGCGCGCACCGCGCCGGGCTGGAGCCTGTTGCTGCGCCCCCTGGCCAATGTGCCGCGCCATCCCTGCTACGAACCCTATGAGGGGCTGGTGGAGGCCGACCACTGGTTCGGTCCGCTCTTCACCAATCTGCGCCTGACCCGGACTGGCACGCCGATCGAGTTCCGCCGCGTCGAGCCACTGCTGCAGGCCCAGCCGGTGCCGCAGATGGCCTATTCCGAGACGGTGCTGGGCGGCGCCGGAATGACATCCGCACTGGCGGCCCTCACCCAGGCTGACTGGGCCGACTATCACCGCTCCATCGTGGTGCCGAACCAGGACCCGGCGCATCGCCCAGGCACTTACGCCGCCGAGGCGCGCCGGCGCCGGCGTGGCGGCTGCCCGCATCGGGCGCAGATGCCGGCATAAGAACAAGGTCGGGGAAAGGAATTCCCCCGAACCCCCATCTTCTCTTTATCAGCCTTTTGGCTTCCCTTTCACCTGGTCTGCTTTGATCCCGACGCGGGCGCGCGCCGCCAGTGCTGCAGAACTGGCAGAGAAAGGAGGGGGTTTGGGGGAGTTCACTCCCCCAAGCTTGCTCCCTTCAGAGACTTGAGGGCGCGCCTCTCCTATCCTTCCAGCCGGACATTCGCGTCGCGCGCCACTTCGCGCCATTTGGCGATCTCGCCGCGGATAAAGTTGCCGAATTCCTCCGGTGTGCCCGGTGCCGGGAAGCCGCCCATCTCCACCATGCGCCTGGCAACGGCGGGGTCGCGAAGGATGGCGACCGCATCGGCATTGACGCGGCGGATGATGGCAGCCGGCGTCGCGGCCGGCGCCACCAGGCCGGACCAGCCCAGCGCCTCGTAGCCGGCGAGGCCGCTCTCCGCGACGGTGGGCGTATCGGGCAGTTGCTTCACCCGCTCGCGCCCCGTGATCGCCAGGGCAAGCGCCCGGCCGGACTGCACATGCGGCAGGGCGCTGGCCAGACTGTCCATCATCAGGGGCACGTTGCCGGCGATGAGGTCGGCCATGGCGGGACCGCTGCCGCGATAGGGCACATGCGTCATGCGCACCCCCGCGCGGTGCGCCAGCATCTCCATCGCCAGGTGCTGCGCCGTGCCCGGCCCGGCAGAGGCGTAGTTCAGCCGCCCCGGCGCCTCCTTCGCGCGCGCCAGCATGGTGGCGAGGCTGTCCAGCCCGGCGCCGGGATGCGCGACCACCACAAGCGGCAGGGTGAAGATGTTGGTGATGGCAGCGAAGTCGTGCTCCGCATCATAGGGTAGGCTGGGCATGACGGAGGGATTGATGCCGAGCGTGCCGGAGGTGCCGACCACCAGCGTATAGCCATCCGGCGTGGCGCGGGCACCCGCCTCCATGCCCACCGCACCGGCGCCGCCGGCCCTGTTCTCGACGACGACGCGCTGCGGCCAGCGCTTCGAAAGCTCGTCGGCCATGAGCCGGCCGAACAGGTCGGCCGCCTGGCCGGGGGGGAAGGGCACGATGAAGCGCACGGGGCGGTCGGGATAGTTGGCGGGTTCCGGCTGCGCCCGGGCCAGCCGCGGCGCCAGCCCCGCCATGGCGGCGGCGCCGAGCAGGCCGCGCCGGGTTGCTCCTTTCCACATCTGCGTTCTCCTCCCGTGTGGCGCGGCGCTTCCGGCCGCGTTCCCTCTTGACGGGCGCATCCTGGCACCGCCAACAATGCATACGCAAACGAATTTCCAGGCGTACGCATGACCTTCGCTCCGGTCTGCCACCTGGACCAGGGAGGCGCCGTGAACCCCGCTCCGACATCCCGCCATGCCGAGACTTCGCGCGCGCCCAGCGCTGCCGAACAGGCACATGGGCGGCTTAAGGCGCTGATCCTGGACAATGCTTTGCCCCCCGGTGCGCAGCGGTTGGAAAGCGAGCTGGCGCTGCAACTCGGCCTTTCGCGGACGCCGGTGCGCGAGGCGCTGGTGCGGCTGCAGCAGGAGGGGCTGGTGGAGATCACGCCGCGCCATGGCATGCGCGTGCAGCCGATTGCGGCCGCCGATATGCGCGAGATCTACGAGGTGCTGAACAGCCTGGAGCCGACGGCGGCGGAGCTGCTGGCGCGCCGCGCCGATCCCGCCGCCGGGCTGGAGCGGCTGGACGCGGCCTGCACCGCCATGGAGCAGGCGCTCGCTGCGCAGGACCGCCGCGCCTGGGCCGCCGCCGACGAGGCCTTCCATCTCGGCCTGGTCGAACTCTGCGGCAACCGGCGGCTGGCGGGCATGGTGATGCAGGTCTGGGACCAGTCGCACCGCGCCCGCATGTTCACGCTGCACCAGCGCCCGTTGCCGGCGCGCAGCACCGCCGAGCATCGCCGTGTGCTCGATGCGATCGCCGCCGGCGAGCCGGAGCGCGCGCGCGACCTCTACCGCCGGCACCGCCATCGCAGCGGTGCGGAACTCGTCTCCCTCATCGAACGGAGTGGCGTGGCATGGCTGTGAGCCGCAACGCAGTGCATATCGCCCTGATGCCCGGTGACGGCATCGGCACGGAAGTCACCGAGGCCTGCGTCGCGGTGCTGCAGCCGCTGGCGCGGCGGCACGGGCTGGGGCTCGACTTCGAAAACCTGCGTGCTGGCGCCATGGCCTATCGCGACACCGGCACGGCCATGGATGAGGCCACCTTCGAACGCGCCCGCGTCGCCGACGCCATCTTGCTCGGCGCCATGGGCTGGCCCGGCATCCGCTACCCCGATGGCACCGAGATCGCGCCGCAGCTCGACCTGCGCTTCCGGCTCGGCCTCTATGCCGGGGTGCGGCCGATCCGCGCGCTGCCGGGCGTGCCGGTGGCGCTGGCCGATCCGCGCGCCACGGGCATCGACATGGTGATCCTGCGCGAGAGCACCGAGGGGCTTTTCGCCGCACGCGGCAAGGGCGAGGTGATCGAGGACCGCGAGGCGCGGGACACGATGGTGATCACCCGCGCCACCACCGAGCGTCTTTCCCACTTCGCCTTCGACCTGGCGCGGCGGCGCGCGGCACGGCGCGGCCGGCGCGGCCTCGTCACGCTGGTGGACAAGGCCAATGTCTTCACCGGCTTCGCCTTCATGCGGAAGGTGTTCCACGAGGTCGCGGCACGGCACCAGGACGTGACGGCGGCGCACCACTACATCGACGCCATGGCGCTCGACATGGTCCGCCGCCCCTGGGAATTCGACGTGCTGCCGACCGAGAACATGTTCGGCGACATCCTCTCCGACCTTGGCGCCGGGCTGATCGGCGGCATGGGCTTCGCGCCCTCGGCCGATATCGGCGATGGCCATGCGGTGTTCCAGCCAAGCCATGGCACCGCGCCGGACATCGCCGGCAAGGGTGTCGCCAACCCGACGGCGATGCTGCTCTCGGCCGCGATGATGCTGGACTGGCTTGGCGCGCGCGGGGCGGGGGAGGCGTGGTGCGAGGCGGCGGCGGAGCTGGAAGCGGCGGTGGATGCGGCTTTCGCCTCGGGCCTGCGCACCCCCGACATCGGCGGCCGCGCCGGAACGGCCGAGGTGACGCGGGTTGTGGCGGGGCATATCGGCACGCGCCTTCCGGCCGCCGGCACAGCCTGAACGCCCCGCATGAACTGACAGAGAAAAGACGGGGGGGTCGGGGGAATTCCTTCCCCCGACCTTTTCTTTTCGCGCCCTGGCCAGGGGAACCCCGCTCCGGGGCCATCTGTTATTTCCCGGCGAGGCGGCCTGCGTGCTGCGGTGCGCCGCCCCTTTGCTTCCGACCTCCTGGTCCGCAGAGAGGGAGAGCATCATGAGCACGACAGGGCTGGACGTCTTCGACAAGACGCTGCAGACGACCAACACCTGGCTGGGCGAGGTGATGGAGCGCATTGGCGCCGACCGCCAGGCCGCCTGGCATGCGCTGGGCGCCGTGCTGCGCACGGTGCGGGACCGCATTCCGCTGGAGCTGGCGGTGCATCTCGGGGCGCAGCTGCCGCTGCTGGTGCGCGGCACCTACTACGACCAGTGGCACCCCTCCGCGCAGCCGGAACGCTCGCGCACGCTGCAGGCGTTCCTGGCGCGCGTCGAAGCGGGCCTGAACGGCACGCCGCAGCTGGATGCGCGCGAGGCGGCGCGGGCCGTGTTCTATACCGTGACGCATCATGTTGATCCCGGGCAGGTGGCGAAGGTGGTGGAGGCACTGCCGGAGGAGGTGCGCGCGCTGTGGCATGACAGTGCCGCGGTGGCCAGCTGAGGCGGCGCCATGACAGCAAGCAGGGAGACAGGCGATGAAGGTGAGTGACAAGATGACACGCACCGTCCGGCTCGCCCGTCCGGACGATACGCTGCAGCAGGCGGCCCGCAGCATGGCCGAATGCAACGCCGGTGCATTGCCGGTGACGGATGGCCGGCGGCTGCTCGGCATGGTGACCGACCGCGACATCGTGCTGCGCGCGGTGGCGGAAGGCAAAGGCCCCGACACCCGGCTGCGCGAGGTGATGACACCGGAGGTGAAGTACTGCTTCGAGGACGAGGATCTCGACCACGTGGCGCGCAACATGGGCGAGCAGCAACTGCGCCGCCTGCCCGTGCTGAACCGCGAGAAGCACCTGGTCGGCATCCTGTCGCTCGGCGACATCGCCATGGGCGAGGCGCCGCTGCCTGCCGCGGCCGCGCTCGCCGGCATCTCGCGGCCGGGCGGCGCCCGATCCCAGACAGGCGGCCCGCGCCGCTGAGCCGGTGTGGGGCGGACCCTCTGGCGCGTCCGCCCCTCCCATTCCGCAGCACGGCAGTTGAGCGCCCGGAGGCGCGGCCAGGATGGACCGGACATCCCGAATCGTGATGATCCCGCCGCTGGAACTGCGCGGCATCCTCATGCCGCCGGAAGCCGGGCGGGGCGTCGTCATCTTCGCGCATGGCAGCGGCAGCAGCCGGCTCAGCCCGCGCAACACGGCCGTGGCCGCCGCGCTATGGCAGGCCGGCCTCGGCACGCTGTTGTTCGATCTGCTGCTGCCGCAGGAAGGCGAGGACCGGAGCAAGGTCTTCGACATCGGCCTGCTCGCGCAGCGGCTGGTGCAGGCGACGGACTGGCTGCTTTCCCCGGCCGGGCTGGGAGGCGCGGTGCCGGTCGGCTATTTCGGCGCCAGCACGGGGAGCGCGGCCGCGCTGGTCGCCGCCGGGGAGCGGGCGGATGCGGTGCAGGCGGTCGTCTCGCGCGGCGGGCGGCCTGATCTCGCCCGGCCCGAGGCCCTGCGCCGCGTCACCATGCCGACGCTGCTGATCGTGGGCAGGCTGGATCAGGAGGTGCTGGCGCTCAACCGCGCCGCCGCCGCCGATCTCGCTGGCGAGCACCAGCTGGCCGTGGTCGAGGGCGCCAGCCACCTCTTCGAGGAGCCGGGCACGCTGGAGACGGTGACGCGGCTGGCGGCGGAATGGTTCGATACCCGGCTGGCGCGCGAGGAGCGGGCATGACGGGGGGCGCCAAAAGGCCGAGGGAATGATATTTCCCCCCCCCAACCTTTTCCGCTGCCCGGACGCGGCGGCGTGGGCGGACCTCGGATGCTAACTTCGCCGTGCGGCCCGGGTTCGGCACAGGAGCGTTGCAACCGCGAGCGTGACGCTGTGTTGGCTTGGCGTGGACATCCAGCCCCTCCGGCCGCTGCGTGGCGGCCCCGCCTCCTCCCTGCCGTCGCCAACCGAGGCCGCGGCCGAGGTCGCCTGTCTGGCCCGCGCGCGTGGCGCCCTGCTCGATACGGATGACGCCTTCCCCGAAGTCGAGCTGATGGCCCTGGCCGAGGCCGGCCTGCTGCGCGCGCCGCTGCCGCCCACGCTGGGCGGGGCGGATCTCGGCCGCGGATGTGAAGGCGCGGCGGCGCTCGCCGCGGTGCTGATGCAGATCGGGGCCGGCAGCCTGCCGCTTGGGCGGCTTTATGAGGGCCATGTCAATGCGCTGGGCCTGGTCCTGGCCTATGGCACGCCAGCGCAGCAGGCGCGGGCAGCGGCGGATGCGCGCGCCGGGTGCCTGTTCGGCGTCTGGAACACCGATGACCGCGCTGACCCGCTGCGGCTGGAGGACGGCGCCACGGGGCCGGTGCTGCGCGGCCGCAAGGTGCTGGCTTCGGGAGCCGGATGGGTGGAGCGGCCCCTCGTCACCGCCGCCACGACGGAAGGGCCGCAGATGCTGGTGCCGGCTCTGCCGCGCGGCGAGCGCGCGGATCTCTCCGGCTGGCGTGCCCAGGGGATGCGCGCCTCCGCCACCGGGGCCGTGGTGCTGGACGGGCTGCCCGCCGGCCCGGCGGAGCGCATCGGCGTCCCCGGCGACTACCATCGCGAGCCGCTCTTCTCCGGCGGCGCCTGGCGCTTCCTGGCGGTACAGACGGGCGGCGCGGCCGAGCTGTTCGACCTGCTTTGCCGTCACCTGCGCGAACTCGGCCGCGACGGCGATCCGCACCAGCGCGCCCGCGTTGGCGAGGCGGCGGTGGCGCTGGAGACCGCCCGGCTCTGGGTGGAGCGGGCGGCGCGGCGGCTGGCGGAGGAGGAGGCTGTGGCGGAGGCCACGGTCGCCTATGTCAACCTCGCCCGGCGGGCGGTGGAGCAGGCGGCGCTGGACATCCTCACGCTGGCGCAGCGCAGCGTCGGGCTGGCGGCCTTCATGCGGCCGCACCCGATCGAGCGCGTCGCACGCGACCTCGCCACCTATCTGCGCCAGCCCGCGCCGGACCGGGCGCTCGACCTGGCTGCGGCCCATCTGCTGGGGCGGGAGGGCTGGCCATGGTGATCGAGGCCCGTCGGTTCCTGGAACTGGCCGAGGCGCTGCCCTTCGCGCCGCTGCCGGAGATCATCGGCGAAGGCGGCGTGGTGGTTCTGGCGCCGCACCCGGATGACGAGAGCCTGGGCTGCGGCGGGCTCCTGGCGGCAGCGCGGGGGACGGGCCGGGCGGTGGCGGTGATTTTCGTCAGCGACGGCGGCGCCTCGCACCGCAACTCGCGCCGCTATCCGCCGCCGGCGCTGCGGGAACTGCGCGCCGCAGAGGGCCGGGCGGCACTGGCCGCGCTTGGGCTGCCGGAGGGCACGGCGCGCTTCCTTGATCTGCCCGACGCCGCCGTGCCCGACCGGGGGCCGGTCTTCGAAGCCGCGGTGGCGGCCATCCTCGGCCTCGTCCGGGCGGTGAGGGCCAGCGTGCTGCTCGCCACCTGGGGCCACGATCCCCATTGCGACCATCAGGCCGTCCATGCCATGGCGGCGGCGGTGGCGCGGCAATGCCCCGGCCTGCGGCATCTGGCCTATCCGGTCTGGGGCCACACGCTGCCGCCGGGGACAATGATCCCCGATGGAGCGCCGCGCGGCGCACGGCTCGACATCGCCGCGCAGCTTCCCGCCAAGCGCCGGGCGATCGCGGCGCACCGCTCGCAGACCACGCCCCTGATCGACGATGACCCGGAGGGCTTCTGCCTGGACGCCGCGATGCTTGCCCGCTTCGACCGGCCCTTCGAGCTGTTCCTGGAGCCCACCGCATGAACCGCGCCGTGCAGTCCCTCCCGGCCTCCTATTTCGAGGCCCTCTATGCCGGCGACCCCGATCCCTGGAAGTTCCGCACCAGCCCCTACGAAGCCGAGAAATACGCCGCCACCATCGCCGCGCTGCCGCGTGAGCACTACGGCAGCGCATTGGAGATCGGCTGCTCCATTGGCGTGCTGACGCGGATGCTGGCGCCGCGCTGCGGGCGGCTGCTGGCGCTGGACGGCTCCGCCCGCGCCATCGCCGCCGCCCGTCGGCACTGCGCGGACCTGCCGCAGGTGGAACTGCTGCAGCGCGAGGTGCCGCGGCAATGGCCGCGCGGGCAGCACGACCTGATCCTGCTCTCCGAGGTGGTCTATTACTGGGACGAGCCCGACCTGGCGCAGGTCGCGGCGCTGGCGCTGCGCTCCCTGCGCCCGGGCGGCGAGGTGCTGCTGGTGCACTGGACCGGCACCACCGACTATCCGCTGTCCGGCGACGCGGCGGTGGAAGGCTTCATCAGGGCCACGGCGCCAGGGCTCCGGGTGGTGCGGCAGGAACGCGCCGAACGATACCGGCTGGATCTGCTGCGCCTCGCCTGAGCACGCCCGCGAGCAGGGCGCGGGCGCGCAGGATCTGGCTGGGCAGCTGCAACGGATGCAGCCGGCATCGCCCCAGCAGGGGGCTGGCGCTTTCCGCCGCTTGCCACAGGCTGCCGAAGGGCAGGTTCATCCAGGCATCGGGCTCGCGCCATGGCAGACGCAGGCGCGCCGCCTCGCGCAGCAGGCCCAGGGCATCCCTCGCCGCATGCCGGCGCCGCAGCGCTGCCCGCGCGCGCCAGCGCCGGCTGGCCAGGGCGACCGGTTCCAGCATCGGATCGCAGGCCAGGCCGGGTTCCGCCAGCCACCGCCGCAGCGTGTCGGCCGCGCCGCCGGTTGCACGGCCCTCGGTGCGGCAGGTGGTCAGCACGCGCACGGTGCGGGAATGGCGCAGGCGGATATCCGCCGCCGCCAGCGCGGCGCAGAAGGCGCGATCCTCGCCGACCGGCACCCGAGGCAGCCCGCCCACGCGGCGGAAGGCGGGAAGCCGGACCGCCAGGCTGGCGCCGGAGGCCATGCGGTGGCGCGGCCAGGGATCGGCGGCCAAAGGGTCGAGGCGGGCCTCCAGCTCGGCCAGCAGCGCCTCATAGGCATTCTCCCGCGCGATCCGCCGCGCCAGGGCAGCTGGCAGCAGCGCCGCCTCCATCGGGTCGTGCTCCACCCATCCGGCCACCGCCTCCGCGCCGGCATCCATCTCGGCGCGGGTGGCGGCCAGCCAGTCAGGGGCCACCCGGCTGTCGGCGTCGGTGGTCAGCAGGAGGCCCTCGGGCTGGCCGGCGCGCTCCAGCAGCGCCGCGGCCGCCTCCATGGCGCGGGCGCGCGCCTCGCCGGCATGCGCATGAGCGGCAGGCAGCCGCGCGCGCCGCAGCACGAGGCGAAAGGGCAGCGCGCCGGCACGGGCGCTTACCGCCGCCTCGGTGCCGTCGGTGCAGCCGTTCAGCAGCAGCAGCACGGTGAAGGGGCCGGCCTCCCGCTGCGCCGCCAGGGCTTCCAGGCAGGCGCCGATGCGCTCCGCTTCGTTGCGCACGGGAATGGCCACCACGGCCAGGCTGCCCTGGGCGGGTAGGAAGGGCAGGGGGTGGGGCCGCAGCGCATTCATGTGGCGAGAGAAACGCCATGGGAGCGGCCCTGTTGCGCTCAAGCCGCAAGAATTGTCACGGCGGCCCTAATCCTCACAACGGAACTCCGGCCGCCGCGTTGTCCCGCCAGAGCCGCCCCGCCGCCCCTTCGGCGAAGGCTGCGCATGAGCATGGACGGAGACCTCTGATGGCTGACAAGACGCAAGCCGAGGACCTGCAGCAGGCCCGCATCGGCGGGGACAGCATCCTCCGGGGGCAGGGCGGCGAGACCCACCAGACGGCCGGTGGTGAGGTGCCGGTACTGACCACCCAGCAGGGTATCCCGGTTGCCGACGACCAGAACACGCTGAAGGTCGGCCCGCGAGGCCCCGCCCTGCTGGAGGACTTTCACTTCCGTGAGAAGCTGTTCCATTTCGACCACGAGCGCATCCCTGAGCGCGTGGTGCATGCGCGCGGCTTCGGTGTGCACGGCTTCTTCGAGACCTACGAGTCGCTCTCCGACATCACCAGCGCCGACCTATTCCAGCGCAAGGGCGAGCGGACGCCGGCCTTCGTGCGCTTCTCGACCGTAGCCGGCAACAAGGGCTCGCCCGACCTGGCGCGGGACGTGCGCGGCTTCGCGGTGAAGCTCTACACCAAGGAGGGCAACTGGGACCTCGTCGGCAACAACATCCCGGTCTTCTTCATCCAGGACGCCATCAAGTTCCCCGACCTGATCCATGCCGCCAAGCAGGAGCCCGACCGCGGCTTCCCGCAGGCGCAGACGGCGCATGACAACTTCTGGGACTTCATCTCGCTCTCGCCCGAGGCGATGAACATGGCGCTGTGGATCATGTCCGACCGGACGATCCCGCGCTCCTTCCGCTTCATGGAGGGCTTCGGCGTGCACACCTTCCGCTTCGTCAACGCGGAGGGGAAGGCGACCTTCGTCAAGTTCCACTGGAAACCGAAGCTCGGCATGCAGTCGGTGGTCTGGAACGAGGCCCTGAAGATCAACGGCGCCGATCCCGACTTCCACCGCCGCGACCTGTGGGACGCCATCCAGGCCGGCGACTACCCGGAATGGGAGCTGGGCCTGCAGCTCTTCGACGAAGACTTCGCCGACAAGTTCGAGTTCGACGTGCTGGACGCCACCAAGATCATCCCGGAAGAGCTCATCCCGGTGCGCCGCATCGGCCGGCTGGTGCTGGACCGCACGGTGGACAACTTCTTCGCCGAGACGGAGCAGGTGGCCTTCTGCACGCAGAACATCGTGCCGGGCATCGACTTCACCAACGACCCGCTGCTGCAGGGGCGCAACTTCTCCTATCTCGACACGCAGCTGAAGCGGCTGGGCAGCCCCAACTTCACGCATATCCCGATCAATGCGCCGAAGACCGATGTCTGCAACTTCCAGCAGGATGGCCACATGGCCATGCGCAACCCGAAGGGGCGGGCCAACTACGAGCCGAACTCCTGGGGCGGCGCGATGGGCGGCCCGCGCGAGGCGCCGCAGCGCGGCTTCCGCAGCTACCCCGCCATGGAGAGCGGGCCGAAGCGCCGCATCCGCGCTGAGCTTTTCGCCGATCATTACAGCCAGGCGCGACAATTCTATCTCAGCCAGACGCCGACGGAGCGGGCGCATATCCAGCGCGCCTTCACCTTCGAACTGAGCAAGGTGGAGACGCCGGCCATCCGCGCCCGGATGGTTTCGCACCTGCGCAACGTGGATGAGGCCCTTGCCAAGGCCGTGGCCGACGGGCTGGGCCTGAAGGCCATGCCGGAGGCAGCGGAGCCTGCCCGGCCGGTGCTGAAGGACCTGCCGGTCTCGCCCGCGCTCAGCATCATCCAGAACGGGCCGAAGGATTTCGCCGGCCGCAAGATCGGCATTCTCGTCACCGACGGGACCGACGCCAAGCTGCTCTCCGCGGTGGAGAAGGCGGCGAAGGCGGAGGGCGCAATGGTCGAGCTGGTGGCGCCCCGCGTTGGCGGCGTGACGCTGAGCGACGGCACGGAGCGGCCGGCGAAGCAGAAGATCAACGGCGGCCCGTCGGTGCTCTACGACGCGGTCGTGCTGCTGCCCTCAGCTGAGGGTGCGGCGCTGCTGGGCAAGGAGGCCACCGCGCATGACTTCGTGGCCGACGCCTTCGCCCATGCCAAGTTCATCGGCTACTGCGAGGCAGCGAAGCCGCTGTTCGACAAGGCCGGCGTACCGGGGATGGATGGCGGCTTCATCGCCCTGAAGGCGGCGGACGACGCCAAGACCTTCGTGGAAGCCTGCCGCGCGGTGCGCTTCTGGGATCGCGAGGCGATGGTTCACGCGGTCTGAGGGAAAGTCTGGGGGAAGGAATTCCCCCAGGCCTCCATCTTCTTTCTTCGAGTTGTCCGCGCGGGCGGAAAGCGCGAGGCTAAACTGACAAAAAGAAGAAGGGGGTTCGGGGGAATTCTTTCCCCCGACCTCGTTGCTACGTGTCGAGCCGAATCAGCGGCAGACCGGTTTCCTTGTCCTGCACGCGTTGCAGGTGTGCGGGCGATTCGGTGATGATCACCTCCAGAGTGGGCCGAACATAGCCTTCCTTGAGGTCGCCGCCCATGGCGGTGCCGTCGCGCCGCGCCAGCACGGTGTGGAGGTGCAGCATCGGCTTGCCGTCCTGCCCGAGCGCGATGTCGCCGTTCAGCGAGACGACCTCGACCTGTTCCTCGATGGGGATCGGCTCGTAGCGCTTGCTTTCCCAGTCGAAGAAGCGAACCGTCGCGCGCTGGAAGGCGCCGATCGCCGAGACCTGGGCGGCGGCGAGGGCGTTCTGCGCGGCGAAGGCTTCCAGGCTGGCGCGCACCTCGTCGCCGGTGCTCAGGACCACCACGAAGGTCCGCTGGCCGTGCGCCTCGTGGATCAGCTTGCTCTTCATGCGTGTTCTCCTGTGCTCACTCCGAGAAGGCGATGGTGCTCAGCAGCGCCAGTGCCGGCTGACGGGAGTCCAGGCGCGTGTGCTGCGCGACCACGGGTACGTCGGAGCGCAGCACGCTGGCGTAGTCGGTGTCGCGCGGCACCGGTTCGGGGTTGGAGAGGTCGTTGAAGCGGAAATGGCGCGTACGCCGCGCCGGGACGGTCAGCGCATAGGGGCCGACCGGCTCGCGGTCGGCGAAGAAGATGGTCAACTCCATCCTGGCGTCCTGGTCGTTCGGATTCAGGACAGAAATGGTCTCGTGGCTCTCCAGCGCGCGGCCCTCGCCGGTGCTCTGGCTGGGAATGTAGCCTTCGGGGATGGCCCATACGGTCTTGCCGATCATCGGTTCCTCCTTGCCTGTCGGGAGAACCGGCGGCAGAGACAGGCGTTTCCGGCAAGGCTGCCAAAGATCCCGGTAGCGGCGCACCCATTCCGAAGGACGGCAACATGGCCTGGCTGGTGCAGCCCCGGCTCGTCAACGAACCCTATTCCGACCCGACCCTCCTGCTCGACTTCGCCTTCGCGCGCCGGGCCCTGCTGTTCGACCTTGGCGATCTTGCCGCCCTTTCGGCGCGCGAGATCGTCCGGACGACGCATGTCTTCGTCTCGCACATGCACATGGACCATTTCAGCGGGTTCGACCGCCTGCTGCGGCTCAATCTCTACCAGTCCCGCACCGTGCATCTGGTCGGACCGCCAGGGTTGTGTGACGCCGTGGCCGCCAAGCTCGCCGCCTATACCTGGAACCTTCTCGGGCCGCATTCAGCCGATTTCCGGCTCGTGGCGCAGGAGTGGCTGCCGGGCCTGGCGGGGTGCCGCAGCCTCTTCGCCGCGCAGGCAGCCTTCCGGCGGCAGGAACTGGCGCCGTGCGAGCCGTCCGGCCGCATGCTGCTGGAGGAGAGCGACTTCACCGTGGAGGCGGTGCCGCTCGACCACGGCATTCCTTGCTTGGCCTTCGCCTTGCAGGAGACGCTGCGGGTGAACGTCCATCGGCCCGCCCTGGAAGCGGTCGGGCTGCCGGTCGGCCCCTGGCTGACGGTCGCCAAGCAGGCGATGCGGCGCGGCGATCCGGGCGGGACGGAGATCCCCGTCGATGCGGGGCGGAGCGTGACGCTCGGCTGGCTGCGGGAGCGGGGTGTGCTGCAGGCCGGCCCGGGCCAGCGCATCACCTATGCCACCGATCTCGGCGCCTCGCCCGCCAATGTGGAGGCGCTGGTGAGCCTCGCCCGGGGGTCGGACATGTTGTTCATCGAGGCCGGCTTCCTGGCGGAGGACGCCGCCATGGCGGCGCGCAAGAACCACCTCACCGCCGCGCAGGCCGGCGGCATCGCGCGCGCGGCGGGAGTGGTGCATGCCCGGCCGATGCACTTCTCCTCGCGCTATCTCGGGCGGGAGGAGGGGCTTCGGCAGGAGTTCGAGGCGGCCTTCCAAGGCACAGCCTGAGCCGCCGTGCCAGGGAGCTGGCTACTTGTTGTGCCGGCCGGTCTGGCCGGGATCGACGCCGCCCTGCGGCGTGACGTCGTTCATCGTGTCGCCTTCATCCGTGTTCTCGCCGCGCAGGACGGCGGGGTCGGTGCCGCGCCCGAAGGTGCCCTTGGAGGCGTTGATGCCGGGGTCGCGTTCCAGGTCGCCCGGCGGGCGGGGCGTGTCCTGCATCAGGCCCTGCTCACGGTCCTTGCCGCCCTTGGCATGTTTCGAGGCCGTCATCTGGCTTCTCCCGGTTGTGCCCTGGCGTAACCGCCAGGGCCATCGCGGGGTTCCGCCGCGGCGTCAGCGTGCCCGGATCAGGTCGGCGCCCTTCTCCGCGATCATCAGCACGGCGGCCTGGGTATTGCCGGAAACCTCGGTCGGCATCACCGAGGCGTCCACCACGCGCAGCCCCTGCAGGCCGTGTACGCGGAGCTGGTCGTCCACCACGGCCTCCGGCCCCTGGCCCATGCTGCAGGTGCCGACGGGATGGTAGATGGTCTGGCCGTTGCGCCGCGCGAAGTCGAGCCACTGGGCGTCGGTCTGCACCTCGCCGCCGGGGCTCAGCTCCTGCTCGACGAAGGGTGCGATGGCCGGTTGCGCCATGATGCGGCGGGCGACCTGCATGCCGCGCACCATGGTTTCCTGGTCCAGCGGGCTGGCCAGGAAGTTGGGGCGGATGGCCGGCGGCTGGCGCGGGTCGGGCGAGCGCAGGTGGATGGTGCCGCGCGATTCCGGGCGAAGCTGCGTCACGCCGATGGTCATGCCGGGCAGCTTGTCGAGCACGCGGTCGGCGGCGTTGGCGTAGCTGGCATGCATGAAGAAGTACTGCACGTCCGGCGTGGCGAGCTCCGGCCGGGTGCGGACGAAGCCATGCGCCAGGCCGGTGCCCAGCGTCAGGATGCCCTTGCGCGTCAGGAAGTACTGCGCCACGGCCTTGGCTAGGCGCCAACCGCGCGTCATCTCGTTCAGCGTGATCGGCTGCGTCACGCGCCAGTTCATGCGGGTGCAGAAATGGTCGCGGTAGTTGCGGCCGACGCCGGGCAGCGCGTGCGCCACCGGCACGCCAGCCGCCGCCAGCACCTCGGGATTGCCGATGCCGGACAGTTCCATCAGGTGCGGCGACTGCACCGCGCCCGCCGCCAGGATCACCTCGCCGCGCGCCGCGACCTGCTTCTCGGCGTCGCCCTGGCGATAGACCACCCCGGTGACGCGGCGGCCCTCCAGCATCAGGCGGGTGGCGTGCACCTCGGTCCAGACGGTGAGGTTGGGGCGGGAGAGGACGGGGCGCAGATAGGCCTCGGCCGCGCTCCAGCGCCGGCCGTTCTTCTGGTTGACCTGGTAGTAGCCGAAGCCTTCCTGGTCGGCGCCGTTGTAGTCCGGGTTGCGCGGGAAGCCCGCCTGCTCGCCGGCCCCGATGAACGCCTCCGCCAGCGGGTTGCGCTCGGCGACGCGGACGACGCTCATCGGCCCGTCGCCCCCGCGCCATTCACTGGCGCCGTCCTCGAAGCGCTCCAGCTTGCGGAAATAGGGCAGGACGTCGGCATAGCTCCAGCCGCGGTTGCCGAGCTGCGCCCAGCCGTCGAAGTCCATCGCCTGGCCACGCACGAAGATCATGCCGTTGATCAGCGTGGAGCCGCCGAGGCCCTTGCCGCGCGGCACGACGATGCGGCGGTTGAGCGTGCCGGGCTCGGGGTCGGTCTCGAAGCGCCAGTTGAAGCGCTCGTTCACCAGCAGCTTGCTGAAGCCGGCGGGGATTGGGATCCAGAAGCCCTTGTCCTGGCCGCCCGCCTCCATCAGCAGCACGCTGTTGCGCGGGTCCTCGGAGAGGCGGTTGGCCAGCACGCAGCCGGCGGTGCCGCCGCCGACGATGACGTAGTCGAAGCTTTCCATGGGCAGGGGTCCGATCACCGCGGCCCGGGAGCCGCGAGCCTTCTTGCGGTCAGGCGGTCATGCCGAGATACTCGGCCATCAGGTTGAGCTGGCTGGTCAGCATGGGCATGCCGGCATGGGTGCGGCAGCCGCGCTTTGCGGCCTCCGCCAGCAGCGGCGTCACCGCGGGCTGCATGATGACCTCGGCAACGATCTGGCCGGGGCCGATGCCCTCGACCGAGAAGGGCAGGGCGTCGCCAGCGGCGAGGCCGAGCGAGGTGCCGTTCACCAGCAGGTCATGCCCCGCCGGGTCGGCGCCGCCGACCTCCACCTGGAGGCCAGGATAGGCCTGCGCCACGCGGTCGCGCAGCGCCTGGGCCTTGGCGCGGGTGCGGTTGGCGAGCGTCAGCCGCGCCACCCCCGCCTCGGCCAGCGCGAAGGCGATGGCATTGGCCGCGCCGCCGGCCCCCGCCAGATAGGCGCGCATCCCCTTCGGCTCGATGCCCTCCGCGCGCAGCCCGCCGACGAAGCCGGCGCCGTCCAGCATGGTGCCGGAGAGCCGACCGCCGGCGACCCGCACCGCGTTCACCGCGCCGCTCTGCTTCGCGGCCGCCGTGGTCTCATCACAGAGGTCGAGCATGGCGGTCTTGTGCGGCACGGTGACGATCAGCCCGTGCAGGTTGCGCATGTGCCGGAGGCCGGCGACCAGCGCGGCAAGATCGGCGGGGGAGACGTGCATCGGCACCATCACGCCGTCCACGCCGCGCTCGCGCATCATGGCGTTCAGCGCCTGCGGCGTCTTCACGTGGTGGATGGGGTCGGCGAGGATGCCCCAGATCCGCGTCCGCCCGGTGATTTCCGTCATGCTCGCGCGCGCTCCCTCACAGGCCCAGATAGGCGGTCTTGACGTGCGGGTCGGCCAGCAGGCCGGGCCCGGTATTCTCGATCGAGATCTGGCCGTTCTCGATGACATAGGCACGGGCGGCGATCTTCAGCGCGTGGAAGGCCTTCTGCTCGACCAGCAGCACCGTGGTGCCCATGGCCGCGATGCGTTCGACGATGCCGAACATCTGCTGCACGATGATCGGCGCGAGGCCGAGCGAGGGCTCGTCGAGCATCAGCAGCTTCGGGTTGGCCATCAGCCCGCGGGCGATCGCCACCATCTGCTGCTCGCCGCCGGAGAGGGAGCCGGCCATCTGCGAGAGCCGCTCGCGCACGCGGGGAAAGAGGTCGAGCACCTCCTCCAGCCGCTGCGCCGCGCCCTCGCGCGCGGCGGGGTGGTAGCAGCCCATCAGCACGTTGTCGCGCACGGTCATCACGGGAAAGAGCTGGCGCGCCTCCGGCACCATGATCAGCCCGCGGCCGACGATCTCCGCCGGGCTGAGCCCGTCCACCCGCTCACCGTTCAGCTCGATCTTGCCTGCGGTGGGGCGGATCAGGCCGGAGATGGCGCGCAGCAGCGTCGTCTTGCCGGCCCCGTTGGCGCCGATGATGGTGACGATCTCGCCCGCCTCCACATGCAGCGACAGGCCCTGGAGGATGGTGGTGCGGCCATAGCCCGCAGCGACATCAGACACCCTGAGCATCGACGAAGTCCTCCCCGAGATAGGCCTCGATGACGGCGCGTTCCTGCACCACCTTGCGCGGCTCGCCCTCGGCGATGACGCGGCCGGAATCCACCACCACGATGCGGTCCGAGATGCTCATGATGGCGTGCATGTTGTGCTCGATGGCGATGATGCTGACGCCGCTGTCGCGGATGGTGCGGATCAGCTGCACCATGCGCTGGGTATCGGCCTGGCTCTGCCCGGCCATCACCTCGTCGAGCAGCAGGATGGAAGGCTCGGTGGCCAGGGTGCGGGCGACCTCCAGCCGCTTCAGGCCGCCGATCGGCAGGTTGCGCGCCTCGACCTCGGCCACGTCGTCCAGCCCGACCAGCTTCGCGGTGCGCAGCGCCAGGGCGCGCGCCTCGGCGACGTCGGAATGGCGCATGAAGGCGCCGATCATGATGTTCTCCAGCACCGTCAGCTTGCCAAAGGGCTGCACGATCTGGAAGGTGCGGCCGACACCGAGGCGGGCGAACGCATCCGGCGCGCGCGGCTCCACCAGCTTGCCGTCCGGCCCGCGCACCGTCACCGTGCCGGAGGAGGGTTCCAGGAAGCCGGAGAGCTGGTTGAAGAGCGTCGTCTTGCCGGCGCCGTTGGGGCCGATGACGCCGAGGATCTCGCCGCGCTTCAGCGTGATGGAGACGTTGTTGGTGGCGATCAGGCCGCCGAAGCGGCGCACCAGATCCCGCCCTTCCAGCATGGTCTCGCCCGGCGTGCCTTCCGGCCTGGCCACCGGCGGAGGCGCCAGGGCGGGCGCGACATTGCCGCCGCCCGGCAGCCGGTCCAGCCAGCCGGAAACGCGCTTGCCGAAGGTGCCGACGAGGCCGGCCGGCATGGTCAGGGTGATGACCACCAGCGCCGTGCCATAGACGAAGCCGTGCAGGCCGTTGGCGCTGGCGCCGAGCCAGACGCGCGCCGCCTCGGCCAGCGGCACCACCAGCAGGGCGCCGAAGATGGGGCCGGCGACGGTGCCGAGGCCGCCGATCAGCGCATACATCGCGATCTCGATCGAGGTCGGCAGCGAAAACATCGTCGCCGGCTCGAGGAAGGTCAGGTACATCGCATGGAAGGCGCCGACGACGGCGGTCAGCCCCGCCGAAATCATAACGGCGCGCAGCTTGACGCCGGTGTTGTCGATGCCGGCGGCCAGTGCCGCGTCCTCACGCTCGCGCACTGCCGTCAGCGCGTAGCCGAGCCGGTTGCCGCGGATCCACCAGGCGACCAGCAGGACGAAGATCATCAGGCCGAAGGCGATGTAGAGGTAGTTCGTCTTGTCGTAGAAGATCATCCAGGCCCAGCCCGGATTGAGCGGCACGATCAGCCCCGCCGAGCCACCGGTGATCCAGTCGAAATGGATGGCGAGCAGCCGCGTCACTTCCAGGAAGGCGATGGTGGCCAGCGAGAAGAACGGGCCGCGCAGGCGGAAGCAGGGATAGCCGATGGCCGCCCCGACCAGGGCCGCCAGCGCCGCCGCCGGCCACATGCCGATCCAGGGTGAAATGCCGAAATGCTGGATCAGCAACGCGGTGCCGTAGCCGCCGATGCCGTAGAACACGGCATGGCCCAGCGAGAGCTGGCCGGCATAGCCGCCCATGATGTTCCAGGCGGAGGAGAGCGCGGCGAAGACGCAGATGGTCACCGCCACATGGGTCAGGAAGGGCGAGTTGATGGCGAGCGGCACGACCAGCATCAGCGCGAGGCCCAGCACGGCGCAGTAGAAGCGCGGGTGCAGCAGGCGCGCGGCGAGGCCGGGCTTGCGCGGCGAGGGGCTGGCGGTCGCGATGGCGGAGGCGTCCATGCTCCTCACTCCGTGCCACGGCCGAGGCCGAACAGGCCGGTCGGCTTGAAGATCAGGATGGCGATGAAGATGGCGAAGTAGACCACCTCCTTCAGGTCAGGCGCGATGTAGTAGCCGGAGAGGCTGTCCACCAGGCCGATGATCATGGCGCCCAGGAAGGCGCCATAGAGGCTGCGCATGCCGCCCAGAACCACGACGACGAAGGCGGTCAGCACGAAGTAGCTGCCGATGCTCGGCGTCACGGGGATCAGCGGCATGATCAGCGCGCTCGCGAGGCCGACGCAGGCCGCGCCGAGGCCGAAGGCGAAGACGTAGATGCGCTGCACCGGCACGCCCATCAGCAGCGCCGCGTTGCGGTTCTGCGCCGTGGCGCGCACGGCGCGGCCGAGCGGCGTGGTCTGCATGAAAAGGTGCAGTCCGCCGACCAGCGCGATGGCGCAGAACAGCATCACCGCCTGCCCGATCAGCAGCGAGTAGCCGCCGAAGCGCAGCGAATGGTGCACCGAAGGCACCTGCAGCGAGTAGAGGTCGGCACCGAAGACCAGCAGCGCCAGGTTGATCAGCGCGATGGAGAGGCCGACGGTGGCGAAGATCTGGATATGCTCCTCGGCGCCCAGCAGCGGCTGGATGACGAAGCGCTGGATCAGGGCGCCAATGACGAAGAGCAGCACGGTCACCGGGACCGCCGCGACATAGGGGTGCAGGCCGAAATGGGCACCGAGCAGGTAGGTGGCGTACATGCCCACCATCAGCAGCTCGCCATGCGCGAAGTTGACGACGCGGACGATGCCGAAGATCAGCGTCAGGCCGACGCTGATGATGGCGTACATGCTGCCCAGCAGGATGCCGTTGATGATGAGCTGGACGAGGATGTCCATGCGCGGGGTCCTTCAGGCGGTCGGGGGCCGGGGGAGGAAAGTGGCGGCGCGGCCGGCCGCGGCGGGTGCCCGCGCCCCCGCGAGGGGGACCGGGCACCCGCGCGCCGGGCTCAGGTGCCGAGCACTGCCTTCAGCTCCTTCACCGCCGCCTTCTTCGGGAAGACGGTGACCAGCTCGCCGCCCTGCCACTGCATCAGGAAGGGATCGGCCCGCTCGTTCTGCCCGGCCTCGTTGAACTTGACGCCCCAGCCGGTCGCGGTGCTGCCCACCGGCTTGTCCACGGCGAGCACCGCGGTGCGGATGGCGGCGGCGCTGAGGTCCTTCGCCGCGTCCATGGCGTCGAAGAAGACCTGGCTGCCCATGTAGTTGCAGAGGCTGTGGCCCGAGCGCGGCGCGGTGCCGTACTTCGCCTGGTACTTCTTCAGGAAGTCCGGCATGCCGGGCGCCGCTTCCGGGTTGGTCTGGAACTGCGTGAAATCGACGTCGAGCGCGCCTTCCATGTTCTCGGCGCCGATCGCCTGCATGGTGTCGCGCAGCGAGTAGCCGCCGCCGGCGCCGATCGCCGCCTTCGGCTTGTAGCCCTGCTCGCGCATCTGGCGGAAGAACAGCACCGTGTCGTTCTGGTAGGAGGTCTGCAGCACGACATCCGCGCCGGCCGACTTCAGGCGCAGCACCACCGGCGTCAGGTCCACCGACTTCGCCGAGTAGGGCAGCGTCTCGACCAGGTTGAGCCCGATCTCCTGGATGCGCTTCTTCTGGTAGCCGGCGACGGTCTGCCCGTAGAGCGAATCCTCGTGGATGATGCCGATCTTCAGGCTCTTGGGGTCGGCCTTGAAGGCGGGGGCGACGGCATCGCGCACCGCGTCCACCATGGCGCGGGCGAAGCCGGCCGCGGTCGCATTCGTGCGGAAGATGTACTTGAAGCCGCGCTCGGTGATCGGATCGGAGATCGCGCCCAGCTCGAAATAGGGAACTTGCGCCAGCTCCGTCACCTGCGAGGCGGCGAGGCAGAGCGAGGAGGAATAGGTGCCGAAGACGCAGGTGACGCGCTCGACGGAGGTGAGGCGCCGCGCCTCGCCGACCGCCTGGTTCGGGTCCACCGCGTCGCCGCGCACGATCTGGAGCTGGCGGCCCTTCACGCCGCCGGCGGCATTGCGCTCCTCGATAGCGATTTCGAGGCCACGGAAGCTCTCGTCGCCCAGCAGCGCAAGGCCGCCGGAGAAGGGATAGAGCGCGCCGACCTTGATGGGGCCGGACTGCGCGAAGCTGCGGGAGATGGCAAAGGGGGTTGCTGCCAGGGCCATGCCGCTGGCCAGCGCGCCGCGCCGGGTGATGCCCGTCATCATTCCTCCTCGCGCCCCCGTTGCTGGGGCGTTGGTTGCTTCCGTGGACATGCGGCGTCCGCCCCGGGCGGGGCGCCGTCATTGCGGCAAGAATGCAGGCAACCAAGTTGCCTGACAAGTCCGACTTCGCTACGACTCCGGTAAGGCGCCATCATGCAGCGCCGCGCCATGAGGAAAACGCCCGATGCTTGCAAGCCGCCACCACCCTCGCCTCCGCTCGAGCCAGGAGGGCTGCCGATGAGCAGCCACGCCGGACGGGTCGCCGTCGTCACCGGCGCCGGGCGCGGGATCGGCCGTGCGATCGCCGATGCGCTGGCCGCGGCGGGCGCCGCCACTGCCTATCTCGACACCGATCCTGCCCTGGCCGAAGCCGCCGCGGCTGCCGCGAAGGAACGTGGTCTGGCCGCCATGGCGCAGACCATGGACGTCGCCGACGAGGCGGCGGTTGGCGCCGCCTTCGCCGCGGTGGAAGCCGCCTTCGGCCCGGTGGATGTGCTGGTGAACAATGCCGGCATCTCGCCCAAGAGCGGCGCCGATGGCCGTCGCGCCGAGGCCGATGCGGTTGGCCTCGACGAATGGCGCCGCGTGCTCGACGTCAACCTGACCGGCGCCTTCCTCTGCACCCGCGCCGTGCTGCCGGGCATGCAGAAGCTCGGGCGCGGCCAGATCGTCAACATGGCCTCGGTGGCGGGGCGCACCTATTGCGACATCGTCGCCGTGCACTATGCCGCCACCAAGGCGGCGCTGATCGGCATGACCAAGCATCTGGCGGGCGAGCAGGGCCCCTACGGCATCTCCGTCAACGCCATCGCGCCCGGCCGCATCGACACGCCGCTGATGCGCGGCTCGGCGCCCGAGGCCAACGAGGCGGCGCGCATGGCCACGCCGCTGCGCCGTCTCGGCACGCCGGAGGATGTGGCGGCGGCCTGCCTCTTCCTGACATCCACGGCCGGCGCCTTCGTCACCGGCCAGGTCTGCGATGTGGCGGGCGGATGGCTGCTGACCTGAGCAACGCCCGGGGTGGCGCGGCACGGCCCCGGTCCGCGCGGGAGGTTGATCCTCCCGGCCTGCTCGACCGCGCGCCCTCACTCGCCGCCACCCTGGCGCAGCGCCTGCGGGAGGAGATCCTCTCCGGCCGCTTCGCTGTCGGCGACAAGTTGCCGACCGAGCAGAGCATGGCTGCCAGCTACGGCGTCAGCCGGCCCATCGTGCGCGAGGCCATCGGCCGCCTGAAGCATGACGGGCTGGTCACCACCCGCCAGGGCGCCGGGGCCTTCGTCGCCGAGCAGCGGGAACTCGTCAGCTTCCGGCTGGATGTCACCGACTTCGGCAACGCGGATGAAATCCGCAATATCGTCGAGCTGCTGATGGCAGTGGAGGCGGCGGCGACCGGCCATGCCGCGACGCGCCGCAGCGCCGCCGAACTGGAGGCCATCGGGGGGCGGCTCCGCGCCATGCAGGCCGTCATCGACCGCGGCGAGCCGGGCGTGGACGAGGATGTGGCCTTCCACCGCGCCATCATCGAGGCCAGCGGCAATCCCTTCTTCCGTGATCTCTCGGAGTTCCTCGACCGCCGCGTGCGCGCCTTCATCCGCGCCGCCCGCGCCAACACGGCACGCCGGCACGGGCTGACGCAGGTGGTGCAGCGCGAGCACGAGGCCATCTTTGAGGCGATCGCGGCGGGCGATCCGGTCGCCGCGCGCAAGGCGGCGGAGAACCACCTGGTGCAGGCGGCGAAGCGGCTGGCGATCTATCTCTCCGGCAACGGGGAAAGGCCGGGGGAATGAATTCCCCCAGGCCCCCTTCTTTTTTCTCTCAGTTTCCAGTGCTGGCGGGAAGCGCAGCCCCAAACTGACAAAAAGAAGATGGGGATTCGGGGGAATTCGTTCCCCCGATCTTTTTCAGACATAACCGTAGGCGGTCCAGCCGCCATCCACGCCCAGCACTTGCCCGGTGATGAAGGCGCTGCGGGGCTCGCAGAGATAGAGCACAGAATCGGCGATCTCCTCGGCGGTGCCAAGCCGTCCCTGCGGCGTGCGACGCGTCAGCGCGGCCAGATCCACCTTGCCGACGGCCGCCAGATCCTCCAGCAGCGCTGTGCGGATATAGCCCGGCGCGACCGCGTTGACACGAATGCCGAAGCCCGCCCATTCCACGGCGAGGGACTTGGTCATCATCACCACGGCCGCCTTGGAGGCAGTGTAGGCGATCCGGTTCGGCGCGGCGACCACGCCGTACATCGAGGCCATGTTGACGATGCAGCCGCTGTTCTGCGCCTGCATCCGGCGCCCCGCCTCGCGCGCGCAGTAGAACACACCATCGAGGTTGATGCTCATGCCGCGGCGCCACTCCTCGTCCGTCACCTCCAGCGTGGGGCGGTTGGCGCTGATGCCGGCATTGTTGATGAGGATGTCCAGCCGGCCAAGTTGCGCGTCCAGCGTGGCGAAGGCGCCGCGCACCGCATCCGGATCGGCCACCGAGGCAATGACGGTCATGGCCTGCGCACCCTCCGCGCGCAGCAGCGTGGCGGTTTCCTCCGCCGCGGCGGCGTCCACGTCCCACACCGCGACATGGGCCCCCGCGCGCCCCAGCGCCAGGCAGGTGGCGCGGCCAATGCCGGCGCCGCCGCCGGTGACGACCGCCGTGCGGTCCTGAAGAACGGCCATGGTTCCCTCCCGTCTCAGCCGGCCATGTAGAGGCCGCCATTCACCTGCATCACCTCGCCGGTGATGAAGCTGGCGGCCTCGGAGCAGAGGAAGGCGATGACGGAGGCGATCTCCTCCGGCTGACCGAGCCGGGCCAGCGGCGTCTGCGCCAGGATGGCCTCGCCGCGCGTCGCCATCAGCTCGTTGATCATGGGCGTGTCGATGATGCCGGGCGAGACGGCGTTCACCCGCGTGCGCGGCGCCAGCTCCAGCGCCAGGCTGCGGGTCAGGCCGAGCAGCGCGCTCTTGCTGGCGGAATAGTGCGCGTGGCTGTGGCTGCCACGATGCGCGGCCAGTGAGGCGAGCAGCACGATGGAGGCCTTCTCGCGCAGCGCCGGCAGCACGGCGCGGCAGAGATGGAAGACGCCATCCAGGTTCACCGCCATCACCTGCCGCCAGGCGGCCTCGTCCATCAGCTCGAAGCGCTGTCCGGGATAGATGCCGGCGGCGGGCACCAGGAAGTCCACCCCGCCGAAGCGCTCCTTCGCCAGCGCCACGGCGGCAGCGGCATCGGCGGGGCGGGTGGCGTCGTAGCGCAGGGTGGCGATGCGGTCGCCGCCGAGCTCCTTCGCCAGAGCCTCGAGTGGTGCCATCTGGAGGTCGGCCAGCACCAGCGCGGCGCCGGCGGCATGGAACAGCTTCGCCGTCTCGCGCGCGATGCCGCCGCCGGCGCCGGTGAGCAGCAGGCAGCGGCCGGTGAAGTCGGTGGTCAGCATGGGGTTCCCTCCGGTCCTGTCGTTCAGAAGATGTCGGTCCGCGTGGCCAGCTCGCGACGGGTGCGGCGGATATGCAGGCGGAGCAGCTCCTCCGCGCCGTAGCGGTCGCGGCGCTGGATGGCCTCCATCAGCAGCCGGTGCTCATGATGCACGGCCCAGCGTCCTTCCGTGCCGATCAGCACGGTATAGGCGCGGCGATACTGCTGCATGGTGTTCCAGAAGCGCTCGATCATCGACATGAGTCGCGGCATGTTGGCGCGGCGGTAACTGCGCAGGTGGAACTCGCGGTCGAGCCGCAGGAAGTCGTCCACGTCGGGCGTGCTCTCGATGGCCTCGGCGAGCGATGCCAGCTCGGCGATGTCCTCCGGCGTGAGGGCGCCGACGCTCTCTCCCAGCGCCATCGGCTCCAGCCTTTCGCGGATGCGGTACATCTCGACGCATTCGGCGCGGTCCAGCCGCGCCACCCAGGCGCCGCTATGCGGCACCAGCGTCACCAACCCCTCGGCTTCGAGCTGTCGCAGCGCCTCGCGCACGGGAATGCGGCTGGTGGCGAAGCGCGCCGCCACCTCTTCCTGCCGGATGCGGCTGCCCGGGGCGAGGCTGCCCGTCAGGATCGCCTGGCGCAGCGCCTCGGCCACCCGCCCGCTGCTCAGCGACTCGCCGCCATCCATGCTGCCCCCCCCCACTTGGCCTAATTGGATACAATCATGGCGCAATCCATCAATGGGTGCACGGCATTTAGTGGCCCTGCCCCGCGCTTCGCTTGCGATTGGATACGATCCTCGTCAGAATGCGAGGCAAGAGCAGAAGGCCCGCCGTGTCGCGCGCGGGCCAGGGAGAGGTCCACCATGCATCCAGCCGCCCCGCGCCAGCCATCCTGCGCCCCGCGCGGAGGCCGTCATGCCTGAGTTGCGGCACCTCTCGCCCGCCCAGCCATGGGTCGAACTGCATGCCACCGAGGGTGACTGGGACGCTGTGCCTGCCGGTGAACTCGGACGCCTGCTGACCGGCCTGCACCTGATCCGCGCCTTCGAGGAGGAGGTGCTGCAACTGGCCGGTGAGGGGCTGGTGCATGGCCCCGCGCATTCTTCCATCGGCCAGGAAGGCGGCGCGATGGGCGCCATCCTGCCCCTGCGCGGCAGCGATCAGGTGAACGGCTCGCATCGCGGCCATCACCACTTCCTCGCCAAGGCGCTGCTGCACGTGGCGGCGGCGCAGCCCCTGCTGCCCGATGCGCCCTTCGATGGCGGTATCCACCGCACGCTGCACGGCGCGCTGGCCGAGATCATGGGGCTGACGCCGGGCTTCTGCCGTGGCCGTGGCGGCTCCATGCACCTGCGCTGGCGCGAGGCGGGGGTGCTCGGCACCAATGCCATCGTCGGTGGCGGCGTGCCGCTGGCCGCCGGCGCCGCCTGGGCACACAAGCAGGCTGGCACAGGCGATGTCGCTGTCACCTTCTTTGGTGACGGTGCCACCAATATCGGCTCAGTGCTGGAGACGATGAACCTGGCAGCCGCCTGGAAGCTGCCGCTGGTCTTCTTCATCGAGAACAATCGCTACGCCGTCGCCACCTCGGTGGAGGAAGTGACGGCGGAGCCGCGCCTCTCCGCGCGCGGCCTCGGCTTCGGCATCCCCTCCTGGCGGGTGGATGGCATGGACCCGGTGGCGGTCTCCCTGGCCATGCAGCAGGCGCTGGCACGGGCGCGGGCGGGGGAGGGGCCGGCCATCATCGAGGCCGAGCTGTACCGCTATTTCCACCAGAACGGCCCGTTGCCCGGCAGCGCCTTCGGCTATCGCAGCAAGCAGGAGGAGGCCGCCTGGCGCGCGCGCGACCCGCTCGACCGCGTGGCCGCCGAGATGCAGCGGCGTGGCCTGATCCACGCCGAGGAGGTTGCCGCGCTGCGCCAGCGTGCGGTGGGCACCATGGCCGCCATCGCCGGCGAGTTGACGGAGATGCAGGGCAACCGTCGTGCCGTGCGCCCCTCGCTCTGGCCCTCGCCGGACTTCCGCGATGTCGGCATCCGTGGCGATCTCTCCGAGCTGAAGGGCCTGCGTGCTCTGGAGAATGAAGCCCCACGCGGCGGGCTGACGGAGCAGAAGTTCGTGGACGTGGTCGCCGATGTCATGGGCCGCCGCATGGAGCAGGATCCGCGCATCGTGCTCATGGGCGAGGATATCCATCGCCTGAAGGGCGGCACCAACGGCGCCACGCGCGGCCTCGCCGACCGCTTCCCCGGCCGCGTGCTCGGCACGCCGATCAGTGAGGCGGGTTTCTGCGGGCTCGGCGGGGGCATCGCCATGGACGGGCGCTTCCGGCCCGTCGTCGAGTTCATGTATCCGGACTTCATGTGGGTCGCCGCGGATCAGGTCTTCAACCAGATCGGCAAGGCGCGCCACATGTTCGGTGGCGACATCGACATGCCCTTCGTGCTGCGCACCAAGGTGGCCATGGGCACCGGCTATGGCTCGCAGCATTCCATGGACCCCGCGGGCATCTTCGCCACCGCGCCGGGCTGGCGCATCGTCGCGCCCTCCAACCCGGTGGACTATGTCGGCCTGATGAACGCTGCGCTGGCCTGCAACGATCCAGTGCTGGTCATCGAGCACGTCGATCTCTACCAGCGCAGCATGCCCGCCCCCGCCGGTGATCTCGACTACATCATCCCGCCCGGCCGCGCGGCGCTGCGGCGCGAAGGACGGCGCGCCACCGTCATCACCTATCTGTCCATGGTGCACCGCGTGCTGGAGGCGGCGGAGCAGCGCAACGCCGATGCGGACATCATCGACCTGCGCTGGCTCGACCGCGCCAGCCTGGACTGGGAAACCATCGCCGCCAGCGTGCGCAAGACCAACAACGTGCTGATCGTCGAGCAGGGCGCGCAGGGCACTGCCTATGGCACCTGGCTGGCCGACGAGATCCAGCGCCGGCTCTTCGACTGGCTTGATCAGCCCGTGCAGCGCGTCACCGGCGGCGAGGCCTCGCCCAGCATCTCCAAGGTGTTGGAACGCGCGGCCTTCGCCGGTACCGAGGAGGTCGCCGAGGCGCTCGACCGGCTGCTGCTGCACGCGGCCTGAGGGCAGGTAGAAGGCTGGGGGAAGGAATTCCCCCAGACCCCCATCTTTTTCTTCGAGGCCACGCGCGGGCCGGTCACGGCCTCGCGCAACGTGCGGCGGCCGGCCCGGTTGGGCCCTCCATGATGCCGACTGCCGTGAAATTCCCTCGCGATCTAACCCGCTTCGACCTCTGGCCCACTCTGCGCTTCACCCTCCAGACCGTGACCGCGGTGCTGGCTTCCTACGGGCTCGCCACCTTGCTGGGACTGCCGGATCCTTCCTGGGCCGTCTTCTCAGCACTCTTTGTCATCCAGAGCAGCATCGGCGGGACCGTCACTGCGGCGACAGACCGCGTCATCGGGGCGTTGATCGGGGCGCTGCTGGCCTTGGCCTGCATCTTCGTGATCGGTCTCGGCGAGTGGCGGACGGTGCTCTCCCTGGTGACGGGCATCAGCATCATGGGGCTCATCGCCGGAGCCCGGCCACGGTTCAGCTATGGGCTGGTGCCGGTGGCGATCCTGATCCTGGCGCCGGGCACGGCGGTGGTGGAGGACGCCTTGCTCAAGATGGGCGCCATCACCCTGGGCTCGGCCGCCGGTGCCCTGGCCAGCCTGCTGGTGCTGCCCCGGCGGGCGCATCTGGCCGCCGAGGAGCAGCTTGGCCACGCCGTGGAGGGATGTGGGGTGCTGCTCTCCGCCTGCATGGCGAAGATGCTGGCCCGCGACGCGCCTGACCTCAGCGCCGCCCATGCCCGCATCTCGGACGCGCTGGCGCTTGCGGAGAAGATGGCGCGGCAGAGCCGCCTGCGGCTGCGCCGGGGCTCGTCGCGATACCGACCGGCCGAGTTGCTCCGCATGGTCGAGCGGCTGTGGTACACGCTGGCCATCGTGGATCGCCTCAGCGGGCAGCCCCTTCCGGAGCGGGTGCGCGCCTTCCTGACGGAGCCGGTCTGTGACGCCGCACAGGAGGCCGAGTGCTTCCTGCGCGAGACGGGCGCGGCGCTGGCGCGGATGCAGCCGCCACCGCCCTCGGAGCGGTTCCACGCTTGCATTGGCGCGATCACCGCCGCCATGGACCGGCTGCTCGCCGAGGATGGGCTGACGCGGCTGGAGGCGGAACGCAGCTTCGGCCTTTCCTTCGCCTGGGAGCAGGTCAGCCACAGCGTGGACGAGCTGCTGGAACTGCTGCCGGAGCGCGCATAAGGCGTTTGTCTGACGCTGTCTGGCTGACTCTCGTGGCCTGGGCCGCTCCGGCCGCAGTCGCCAGGGCTGCTTCAGCCCTGGCGCGGGCGCGCTCCGCCAGAGTGGCCAAGCGGACAGAAAAAAGAAGAGGGGGCGGGGGAGAACCCGGGTCTGTCCTCAAATCCGCCAAAGGGCAGGAGCGGGGGAGAATGAATTCTCCCCCGGAACCCCTTCTTCTTTCTTCTGTCAGTTTGGGTCGCGCGAGCCGCCGGCGCTCACGCCGTGGCGGAAGTCGCCCCGGCAATTGCCGCCGCCAGGGCGGATGGGGCTGCCTTCGCCGCAGGCGGAGCTGAAAGCTGACAGAAAAAGGAGGGGGTTTGGGGGAGTTCGCTCCCCCAACCTTCTGCTTCCATCAGGAATCTGAGGACACCCCCTCATTCTCCCCTGGCTCTTCTGCTGGCTTACAGTTCGCCGCGCACTGCCATCTGCTTGATGCGGTCCCCCGTCCGGCAGGCGATCGCCTGAATGGTCAGCGACGGGTTCACCCCGCCGACGGTCGGGAAAACCGAGCCATCGCAGATCCAGAGGTTGCGGATGTCCCAACTCCGGCAATCCGCGTCCACGACGCTGCCGCGCGGATCGTCGCCCATGCGCGCGCCGCCGTTCAGGTGGCAGGTGTCGTCCTCCTGGCGCCAGATATTCTTGGCGTCGACCGCCCGCAGGGCCTTCTCCATGAAGTCGAGCGAGTGGGCGATTAGCGCCTTGTCGTTATCGCACCAGGAATAGCTGACGCGCGGGATCGGCAGGCCGTACTGGTCCTTGTCCTCCGCCAGCGTGACGCCGTTGCGCTCCTGCGGTAGCATTTCGCCGACGATCTTGAGCCCGACCTGATGGTTGTAGTCCTGCATCTCGGTGATCAGCGGCTCGCCCCAGAGGCCATGGGCGTTGAGCTGCGTGTTGGCCCAGAGCTGCGGCAGCGGACCCTGGCTCATGTAGCAGTATCCGCCGAAGAAATCCTTGTTGTCGTCGTAGTTCCAGTGCTCAGTGATGGCGAGGGAGGGCGGCGCCTTGTAGGAGCGTATTTCCGCGTCCATCTTGCCCCAGACGGCCTGGTTGGCCTGCACCATCAGGTACTTGCCGACCAGCCCGGAACTGTTGGCGAGGCCCTGCGGATAGCGCGCATTGGCGGAGTTCAGCAGCAGGCGCGGCGTCTCGATCGCATAGCCGGCGACAACGACATTGCGCGCCTTCTGGAAGTGCCAGCGCCCCTCGCGGTGGTAGTGCACGCCGGTGGCGAGGCCATCCGGCCCGGTCTCCACGCGTCCGACCATGGCGAGGTCACGGATCTCGGCGCCGGCGGCGATGGCGCGCGGAATCCAGGTGACCAGCGCGCTCTGCTTGGCGTTGGTGGAGCAGCCGGTGACGCAGAAGCCGCGATAGACGCAGGGGTGTGCCAGGCCGCGTGGCGCGGAGAGGGTGGCGATCGGCGTTTCCGTCCACGCGATGCCCATGGCCTCGCAGCCCTGGGCGAGCGCCATGGCGGCGGCGTTCAGCGGATGTGCCCGATAGGGATAGCGCGGCCGCGGCGGACCCCAGGGATAGGTGATGGGGCCGGCGATCTTCAGGGCATCCTCGACCTCGCGGTAGTAGTGCCACATCTCCCGCCAGTCGAGCGGCCAGTCGAAGCCGTAGCCCAGCAGCGTGCGGGACTTGAACCATTCGGGCCGGAAGCGCAGCGACACCATGGCGAAATGCACGGTGCTGCCGCCCACCGCCTTGCCGCTGTTGTTGCTGCCGAGCTGCACCGGGTTCTCGCCCGCGCTGATGCGATCATCGGTCCAGTAGAGCTTGCTCTGCTCGGCCTCGTCGGAAGCGAAATCGTCCAGCGGGCGGAAGTAGGGGCCGGCATCCATGGCGACGACGGAGAAGCCGTGCTCGGCCAGCTTGCAGGCGAGGGTGCCGCCGCCCGCGCCGGTGCCAACGATGACGAAGTCCACCGCGTCATCCTCGCTGTATTCTCGCATCGGCACCCAGGCGCCGGGGCGGAACACGTCGGGCGCGCGGCCGTCCTTCGCGCGCGGCGTCTGGCGCGGATCATCCGACATGGCGGTTCTTCCGGAGGGCGGATTCCGTATCGCCATCCTTGCTCTCGGCGGCTTCCCAGGGGTCGCGCTGGTCATAGCCGAGGCGGACATAGCCGCGCGGGCTGGCGGGGCCGCCGAAGCCGATCTCGCTCCAGGCGGTGGGGTGCGCGTAGTAGGCGAAGACGATGTCCTTCGCCATGCGCTGCTTGAAGAAGGTCTGGCTGGGCATGCCGCCCCAGGCGGGACCGTTCAGCGCGCCCTGCTCCATCTGCTTCAGCAGGGCATCCTGCTGCGGCCCGGAGAGGTGGAGGAAGGGGGCGCCATGCTGCGCCTGCGCCTCGGCGTCGAGCGCGGCCAGGCCGCGCTGCCACGCCTCCCGCTCGCGCGGCATCCCCTCATGTCGAAAGCCGTCCTCCTGGCCCTTGTGCAGCTTGTCGTCGATCAGCGCCGCCACGGGGATGGGCGGGCGGTTGCGCGGCTGCGGCACCAGCCGATCGGCGACGGCCGTGATGGTGGCCAGCTCGTGCGCGTCGAAGAAGCGCGGCTCGCGCGGCACCGCCAGGCGGGCGTCGATCACCTGACGCGTCTTGTCATTCCAGGAGGGCGTGTGGCGCTTGCGCAGCACGTCATAACCGGGATAGCGGCTGGGATCAGGCATCGGGCTCATCCTCCAGCAGGTCGAGGGCAGCGAGGCCGGCGAGCGCCAGGCCGGTGAAGGAGGGTGGTGCCGGCAGTGGCGGGCCGTTCAGCAGGTTCTGCCGCCAGTTGCGCCAGCCGCCCATGTTCCGCTGCACGCCATAGGCGTGGAAGCCGACGCCCACGAAGCCGAGCAGGGCGGTGAGGCGCAGCCACCAGCGGGTGATCCAACGGTCGCGCCGCGCCGGGCCAGCGGCCGTGTTGAGCAGCAGCGCGGCGGCGGCGGGCGGCATGGTGACGGGCAGGAACATCGCGGGGTTGTGGTAGGCACCGCGAAAATGCAGCAATCCGGCCTCGCCCACCGTGCCGAGGATGCCGGCGCCGCTCATCGCCGCCAGCATGCGGCCAGCGGGCAGGCCGAAGATGCGGGGCGCCGTGCCGGGCCGGTCGTCGCGGACATGCTCGGCCGCGCTGCCCATCAGGCCGGCCAGCGAGATCGCCATCGGGGCGCCGAGCGGCGCGCCGTAGAACAGGTTCTGCCAGACGAAGCCGCCAGGGCGGCGGGTGACGTTGTAGAGGTGGAAGCCGGTGCCGACGATGCCGGTGAGGGCGGCGGCGGCGTAGATGGTGCTGCGGAAGGGATGGCGGCCCGAACGCGGGTCACCGGTGCCATGCAGGCTGGCGGCCAGGCTGAGCGCCGAGACGCCGAGCGGCGTGTACATCGCCGGATTGCGGAAGGAGCCGCGGTAGTGCTCCAGGGCGCTGTCCAGCAGCACGGAGGTGGCCAGCAGGCCGGCGGAGCGGTCCAGCCGCCGCGCCGCCCGGATGCGCGCAGTGCGGCCCACGGCCGGCGAGGAAGGAATCCCGAGCCAGCGCTGCAACGGACCGCGCGGCGTGTCGCCAAGGCGGAGGCTGCGCAGCCGTTCCACGGGCTGGGTGACAGGGGGCGGAAGGGCGAGCGCCTCCAGCAGCCGTCGCCGCGCCGGAGGGGCCTGACGGCCGCGCCCGAACAGCGCCACGCCAATGGCCCCCAGGGCGAGGGAGCCGAGCAGCCCCATCCCCGCTTGCTTCGTCCTCATCCCATGCGTCTCCTCAGGCGGCGTAGCGCTCCGCGTCCTGCTGCCTGAAGGCGATGCCGAGGCCGGGCCGGGACAGATCGGGGCGGATCATGCCCGCATGCGCGACGGGCGCGCCATCGAACAGCATCTGCTCGATGCGGACATGGTCGTGGAACCATTCAAGGTGGCGGAAGCGCGGCGCGGCGCAGGCGGCGTGCAGGTGCAGCGTCGGCGCGCAGTGGCCGGAGAGGTCCACATGATGCGCCTCGCACAGCACCGCCGCGCGCAGGAAGCCGGTGATGCCGCCGCAGCGCGAGGCATCGGCCTGCTGCACGTCCACCGCGCCGGCATTGAGCATCCGGCGGAAATAGTCGAGCTCGTAGCCATACTCGCCGGCGGCGATCTCCAGCGTGGCGGGGGCGCGCTGCCGCAGCAGCCGCAGCCCTTCGAGATTGTCTGAGGAGACCGGCTCCTCGTACCAGAGCACGCCGAAATCCTGCGCCAGCCAGGCGGCGGTGGCCAGCGCCTGCTTGGTGTTGAGCGCACCGTTGCTGTCCACGAAGAGGCCGTTCTCGCCGATGGCCTTCCGTGCCACCGCCACGCGGTGCGTGTCCTGCGCGGGGTGGGTGCTGATCTTCATTTTCACCCACTGGCAGCCGTCGCGTTCCACCCAGCCGGCGAGCTGGTCATGCAACTGGGCGTCTGAGTAGGTGGTGAAGCCGCCGCTACCATAGACCGGCACGGTCTCCCGTGCGCGGCCCAGCAGCAGAGCCAGCGGCAGGTCGAGCAGCTTCGCCTTTAGGTCCCAGAGGGCCGCGTCCACCGCCGAGATGGCGGTGGCGGCGAGCCCCTGGCGACCGACATTGCGCACGCGGCGCTGCATCTCCTGCCAGAGTGCCGGCACGTCCAACCCGTCCTGGCCCTTCACCACCTCGGCCAGCATGCCGCGGATAAGCGGCACGGCCGAGGCATCGGTATAGGTGTAGCCGAGCCCGGTCCGGCCGCCGCCATCCACCTCCACCACGATGAGCGTGGTGGAATCCCAGTGCATGGTTCCGTCCGCCTCGGGGGCGTCGGTCGGGATCACATAGGCCTGCGCACGGACGGCCTGCACAGGCGCAGTGCTCTCCGTGCCGGGCATGGTCAGCGGCCTTTGCCCGGCAGCACTCCGCTCAGCACCTCGCGCGCCGTGTTGACCAGCACGCTGCCTTCCTCGGGATCCGGGCTGAGCAGGGTGGAAGCGAATTTCTGCATCTGTTGCAGCGTGATGTGCGGCGGCAGCGGCGGCACGTTCGGATCGGCCTTGACCTCGACCACGGTGGGCCGGTCGGCGGCGAAGGCTTCCTCCCAGGCGCCGGCGAGGCGCTCGGGGTCGTCCACATAGATGCCGCGCAGGCCCACCAGCTCGGCAAAGCGGTGGTAGGGCACGTCAGGCAGGCTCTGCGAGCCCAGGAACTTTGGGTCGCCGGCCATCACGCGCTGCTCCCAGGTCACCTGGTTCAGGTCGCGGTTGTTGAGCACCAGCACGACGAGCCGCGGGTCGCGCCACTTCTGCCAGTATTTCGAGACGGTGATCAACTCGGCCATGCCGTTCATCTGCATGGCGCCATCACCGCAGATCGCCAGCACCGGCCGGTCGGGATGGGCGAACTTGGCGCCGATCGCATAGGGCATGCCGGAGCCCATGGTGGCCAGCCCGCCGGAGAGCGAGGCCATCATACCGCGCCGCAGCTTCACGTCGCGCGCGTACCAGTTGGTGTGCGAGCCGCTGTCGCCGGCGATGATGCAGCGCTCCGGCAGGCGTGGCGAAAGCTCCCAGAAGATGCGCTGCGGGTTGACCGGATCGGCGGCATGCATGGCACGCGCCTCCAGCGTCTTCCACCAGCTCGCAACGTTCTTCTCGATCCGCGCGCGCCAGGCATGGTCGGATTTCGGCTTCAGCAGCGGCAGCAGCGCCTCCAGCGTGGTGCGGCTGTCGCCTTCCAGGGCCACCTCCATCGGGTAGCGCAGGCTCAGCATGGCAGGCGACAGGTCGATCTGCACGCCGCGCGCCTGGCCTTCCTTGGGCAGGAACTCGGAGTAGGGGAAGCCGCTGCCGACCATCAGCAGCGTGTCGCACTCCTGCATCATGTCCCAGCTCGGCTTTGTGCCGAGCAGGCCGATGGAGCCGGTGACGAAGGAGAGGTCGTCCGGCACCGCCGCCTTGCCGAGGAGCGCCTTGGCCACGCCAGCGCCGAGCCGCTCCGCCACGGCGATCACCTCGTCGGTCGCCTGCAGCGCGCCGGCGCCAACCAGCATGGCGACCTTCTTGCCGGCGTTGAGCACCTCCGCCGCCTGCTGCAACTGCTGCTGCGTCGGCATGACGACGGGGCGTGAATAGCCGATGCCGGAGTGGATGGTGCCATGCTTGTGCGGCGGCGTCTCGACCGCGGGAAGCTCTTGCAAGTCGTTCGGGACGATGATGCAGGTGACCTTGCGCTCCGCCTTGGCGATGCGCATGGCGCGGTCGATCAGGTGGCGCACCTGGCCTGGGACGGAGGCCTGCTGCACGAAGGCGCCGGCGACATCCTTGAACAAGGTCTGCAGGTCCACTTCCTGCTGGTAATGGCCGCCGAGCGCGCTGCGCGCCTGCTGCCCGACGATGGCGAGCACCGGCATGTGGTCGAGCCGCGCATCATAGAGTCCGTTGAGCAGGTGGATGGCGCCAGGGCCGGAGGTGGCGAGGCAGACGCCCACCTCGCCAGTGAACTTGGCATGTGCCCCCGCCATGAACGCGGCCATTTCCTCATGGCGCGCCTGGACGAAGTCGATCTTGTCCTGGGCGCGGTCGAGTGCGCCGATCAGCCCGTTGATGCCGTCGCCCGGATATCCGAAGACGCGCCGCACCCCCCAGTCATGGAGCCGCTTCCAGAAAAAGTCGCCGACGGTTCCCGCCATCCCTCGTCCTCCTGCTCAGCCGCCGAGGGCGGCTGGATTCGCTCCGCTTCTGGCAAACCGAACGCGAGGGGGACGAAGCTGTTTCGGCGGATTGCGGCTTTTTCAGGCTGAGACCGAAGGCGGTGGCGGACGAAAAGTGCAAAGGCGAGGCTTGGAGGAAGGAGTTCCCCAAGCCTCCTTCTTTCCTTGGGTATCCTGCGCGCGCTGCGAGCAGGCGCGAAAGCTGACGGAGAAAAGATGGGGGTTCGAGGGGAATTCCTTCCCCCGAACGTCTTCCGTGCCAGGAGGTCGCCGCAAGTTCGCCGGGCACTGGACGCACAGTGATGCGGCAGAACCGCTGACACCGGCTGCCTACTCCTGGCCGGGGTGAGGGAAGGATTGAGCGGTACCGCCGATCAGGCCAGATGGAAGTCGCTGGCGGCGAGATGGACGACTCCGAGCAGATCGATCTCGCCGTCGAGCGGAAGGAACCAGACCTCGTCCACCGCGCTGCGGAACTGCACAATGGTGTGGTCGCCGACGATGTCGTAGCGGACCTGCAGATCATTGCTGCTGCCGAAGGGGTCGGTGCCGAGGAAGAGTGGATGTCCCGAGCTGTTGTAGAAGTTCTGATAACTGGAGAGATCGATCACGTCCTCGCCTTGGTGGAAGTCGAGGATGACGTCCCGGTTGCCCGCACCGGGGCTGGTCGTCGGGGCCGGGGCCGGGCCGGTGATGCCGATCGAGAACTGGAAGATGTCGTGCCCTCGGCCGCCGAGAAGCGTGTCGCTGCCCTTGCGGCCGTCCAGCACGTCGTCGCCTGCGCCGCCGAACAGGAGGTCCTTCCCGTGTTCATACTCGAGGTCGCCGCCGAGCAGGGTATCGTTGCCGCGTCCGCCGACGAGGACGTCATCACCGGTCGAGCCGAACAGAAGATCATTGCCGTTCCCCCCGAACAGATGATTCGGGCTGAGACTTACGCTTCTGCTGCTGCCTGATAGAGTGTCGTCGCCATTGCCGCCGAATATCCAGTCCTCGGCATCGCCGCCGTAGATCGTGTCATTCCCATTGCCGCCATAGATGACGTTGAGCTGTTGATCCGAAGGGATGCCGCTCACGCCCGGCGATGTCATCGCAGGCGAAATTCCATCATTCCCGCTTGTGCCGAAAACCATGGGCATCTTGTCGACTCCCTGATGGGCTTGCGCCGAAGTGCAAACTTGAGGTTGCAAGTTGCACCACGCCTACATCGACCTCTGGATGGTCAGGCCACAAGCGCCACGACGCATTACCCCCGGGGGATGGGGCTGGCGGATGTATGAGCGGAGAGGATTACGCTTGATGCGCGAGCCGGAAAGGCCACTCACTCGGCGAGCGGGGGCGCGCCCGGTGGAGGGCGGCGGCAGCGGCATCCGTGGCATTCCGGCCCGCGGGAAAACCCTGCGTCCGACGCGCTACCAAAGCCCGCGCCGCCTTCAGCGCTGGCCTTGCATCAGCCGGTCACGCAGGCGGATAACGCTCTCGCGCAGGGCCTTCGCCTCCTCCGTGTCGTCGCCGAAGGCCTGCTTGAGCCAGCCTGGAGTGTGGCACGCCTTCTCCCGCAGGGCACGCCCCGCCTCGGTGAGGCGGACGCGCACCTGCCGCTCATCGGCGGCATCACGCACGCGGCGGACATAGCCGGTGGTTTCCAGGCGCTTCAGAAGCGGGGTGAGGGTGCTGCTCTCCAGGAACAGCCGCTCGCCAATACTGCCGACCGTCTGGTCATCCTGCATCCAGAGCACGACCATCACGAGGTACTGGGGATAGGTGAGGCCGAGCGCCTCCAACTGCGGTTTGTTGGCGCGCTGGATGGCATGCGCCGTGGAATGGATGGCGAAGCAGAGAAAGTTGTCGAGGTCGAGGTGCTGTTCGGACATGGCGGCTCCCAGGGCAGGATTCAGGCAAGGACCCGAATATTGTATCGCGTACGATATAGGCGCGGACGCCCTATCTGCATAGCAGTCATGCGGACAATAACATCGCGCACGATCTAATGGTGAGCTACATGAACGCCACACCGGATGCCGACGAGGCACCGAACGTTCCGAAAGGACCTCAACAATGACCCGTTCTCGTACGCTCCTGGCCGCCGCTGCCCTACTGGGCCTCTCCGGCGCCAGTGCCCTGGCCGCCCCGCTGGTGGTTACCAACCAGGGCGAGAACTTCGCTGTCACCTACGCCGACGACTATACCGGCAATATCGTGGGTGGCGGCACAGTCCGCACCGAGGGCAACAGCCGCAACCTGCGGATCATCTATGACGATGCGCAGTTCGCGCGGCGCCCGGCTGGTCTCCCCGTCTTCCGGGGTGGCTCGGAGGGTGACGTGGCCTATCTGCCTGCCCCGGCCGTCCACGGCCTGATGGCCGCCCGCTAAGCGGAAGCGGCGCGTCCCGGGCAGAATGCCCGGTAGACGCCGTCCCTCTGAAGCATGAGGAGCCGGGCGCCGCGAGGCGCGCCGGCTCCCGGCGCTGTCAACCCTTGTCGTCGCCAGCATTGGCGGGCGCATCCTGCCGCACCGCGGCCAGGCGCCGCATGGTGGCCAGCAGGAGCTGGGCGGGGCGGGAGAGGCGGCGCTGCCGCGGCACCAGCGCCAGCGCATTCACCGGCACGGCCGGGCGCAGCGGCAGGCACACCAGGCCATGGTCGCGCGGCTCGCTCAGCAAAAAGGGGTCGATGACCGTGACACCCGCGCCGGCGCGCACCATGGCACAGGCGACGGAGGACTGGTTCACCTCGATGGCGATGCGGCGCTTCACCCCCGCCGCCTGGAAGCAGCCCTCGATCAGCTCCCCCAGCGGGTGGACGCGGCTGAAGGAAATCAGCGGATGGGCGGCCAAATCGGCCGGAGTGACATGCGGCCGCCCGGCCAGCGGATGGTCCGGCGCCACCACCGCCACCAGCGTGCCCCCGTAAAGCGGCAGCAGCCGCGCATCGGCATGGCCGATCGGCGCCAGCACCAGCCCGAAATCCACCCGCTCCTGCGTCACCATTTCCGTCACGCCGAGGATGTCCACGCTGTCGATGGCGATCTGGATGCCCGGCCGGCTGCGCGACAGGCGTGCCACGGCGCGCGGCAACAGGCTTTCGGTCAGTGCCGGCGTCACCGCCACATGCACGGAGCCGACGCTGATGTCGCGCATCTCCTCGACCAGGCGGTTGATGCGCTCGACGCCTTCGAAGACGCGCTCCAAATCCGTAAGCAAGGCGCCGGTCTCGGCGGTGGGCTGCAGCCGGCCCTGCTGACGGCGGAACAGCGGGAAGCCCGCCTGCGCCGCGCATTCACGCAGCATCATGCTGACGGCGGGTTGCGAGATGCCGAGCGCTATGGCGGCCATGGTGACCGAGCCATGGCGGCTGACCGCGCGCACCACCTCAAGTTGGCGGAAGCTGAGTGCCATAAGGCAAGCTTATAATGTTTTAAGCAGCACACAATTGAAGCTATTCCACCCGCGGCCTAGCCTTCTTGAGGAGAGCGGTGCCGCATCGTCCGCAAAGCCGGGACCAACCGGAAGGGGCGCCGCCGGGAGGACAAGGCTTGAAGATCACCGCCATCGAAACCGCGGTCGTGTCGCTGCCCTTCACCATGGGCGGACCATATTCCAGCTTCGCCGGGCAGGCCTGGGACCATCTCGACATCCTGCTCGTGCGTGTCGAGACGGAGGACGGCCTGGTGGGCTGGGGCGAGGCCTTCGGCCATGTCGCCATCCCCGCCACGCGCGCGGCCATCGATACCGTGCTGGCACCGTTGCTGCTGGGGCGCGATGCGACCGACATCGAAGGGCTGTGGCGGAAGATCCCGCATGCGGTGCACCTGCTCGGGCGAAACGGCCCCTTCGTCTACGGCTTCTCCGGCCTCGAGATCGCGTTGTGGGACCTCGCGGGGAAGCGCGCCGGGCAGCCGCTGCACCGCCTGCTCGGTGGGCGCGACCCGGGGCCGATGCCGGCCTATGCCAGCCTGCTGAACTACGGCGACCCGGAGCTGGTGGCGCGCAACTGCGCCGAGGCGGCGGCGCGGGGCTACCGCTCCCTCAAGCTGCACGAGACCACGGTGGAGGCGGTGCGGGCCGCCGCCCGCGCGGCGCCGGACGCCGAGATCATGCTGGACGTCAACTGCGCCTGGTCGCCGGTCGAGGCGCGCGCCATGGCGCGCGCGCTGGCGGGAGAGGGACTGCGCTGGCTGGAGGAGCCGGTCTGGCCGCCAGAGGACACCACCGGGCTGGCCAGCCTGCGCGGGATCGGCGTGCCGCTCTCGGCGGGGGAGAACGTCGCCGGGCTGCACGGCTTCCAGCGGCTGATCGAGGCGGGCGCCATCGACATCGCCCAGCCCAGCGTCACCAAGATCGGCGGCGTGGCCGAGATGGTCCGCACCATCCATCTCTGCCAGGCGGCGGGGATCGAGGTGGCGCCGCACAGCCCCTATTTCGGGCCGGGCCTGATCGCGACCATGCAGATCGCCGCCGCGCTGATCGAGAAGCCGCTGATCGAGATCCTCTGGCTCGACATGGAGGCCAATCCCTTTGACCCCTGGGTGCGGACCGAGGGTGGCATGGTGCGCCTGCCGCCGGGGCCGGGCCTGGGCTGCGACCCCGATCCCGAGATCCTGGCCCGCTACGGCAAGGGCACCCCGAACCGGCAGGAGCTGAAGGCATGAAGGTCGAGAGCATCGCCACCCGCACCGTCCACCTGCCGCTCGACCCGCCGATCGGCAGCGCGCTCGGCCAGATCGGCGGCTTCGGCTGCGTGCTGGTCACGCTGCGCACGTCGGACGGCATCACCGGCGAGAACATCGTCTTCACCCTGAACAACCGCCGCACCGCCGTGCTGCGGCAGATGGTGGAGGAGCTGGGCGAACTCGCCATCGGCCAGGATGCCGGGCATATCGGCCGTTTCTGGGCGCGTGCCTGGAAGGACAACAACTTCCTCGGCCACAAGGGGGTGCCCGTCATGGGCATCTCCGCCATCGACGGTGCGCTGTGGGATGCGCTGGGCAAGGCCGCGAAGATGCCGCTTTACCGCATGCTCGGCGGCGCGCAGAACCGGGTGCCCGCCTATCACAGTGGCGGGCTCTGGCTCTCGCGCTCGACCGCCGAGCTGGTGGCGGAGGCGGAGTCCTTCGCCGCGCAGGGCTTCACCGCGATGAAGATGCGCCTCGGCCTCGGCGCGGAGGAGGACCTGGCGCGCGTCGCCGCCGTGCGCCGCGCCATCGGGCCGAAGATCCGCCTGATGGCCGATGCCAACCAGGGCCTGACGGAGAACGAGGCCATCCGCCTCGGGCGCGGCCTGGAGGAGCACGATCTCACCTGGTTCGAGGAGCCGTTGCCGGCCTGGGACATCGAGGGGCTGGCGCGCGTCGCCGCCGCGCTCGACACGCCGATCGCCAGTGGCGAAACGGAATACACCCGCTACGGCTTCCGCCAGATGATCGGCCTGCGCGCCGCGGACATCCTGATGCCCGACCTGCAGCGCGTCGGCGGCGTCAGCGAATTCATGCGCGTCGGCCACCTCGCCGAGAGCCATGACATTCCTGTCTCCAGCCATCTCTTTCCGGAAACCAGCCTCTCGCTGCTCGGTGCGCTGAGCAACGCGATCTTCCTGGAATACATGCCCTGGTTCTCGCCCCTCTACCGCGAGCGGCTGGACTTCGCCGATGGCTGCGCGCTGCTGCCCGAGCGGCCCGGCTGGGGCTTCACCTTCGACGAGGACTACATCGCCCATCTCGACCGCTGAGGCGGCGCGCGCCCGCGCCAAGACGGGCCGCCCGCTAGCATGACGCCATAACGGAGGAACCATCCATGACCCTGACCCGCCGCCAGTTCGGCCAGCTCGGCCTCGGCGCCGCGGCCGCCGGCGCCACCGGCCTTTCCATCGGCCTCGCCCGCCCGGCCCTGGCGCAGAACGAGGCCATCCGCTTCGGCTGGCTGGCCGCCATGACCGGGCCCAGCTCGGCGCCGGCCGTCGGCTTCAACCGCGGTGTGGAGTTCGCGGCCGCGGCCATCAACGCGGAAGGCGGGGTGAAGGGGCGCAAGATCGACGTCATCACCCGCGACACCCAGGGCGACCCCACCAAATGCGTCAACGCGACGCAGGAGATGATCAGCCAGGCCAAGACGCACGCCATCTGGGGGCCGACCAATTCCGGTGAATCCCTGGCGGTCACGGCGATCCTCGCGCGCGCCAAGATGCCCAACGTGCATCCCTGCGTGGTGGACAGCCTGATCGACGAGAAGCGCTACCCCAACGCCTTCCGTACCGCGCCCTCCAATACGCAGTGGGATGACGCGGTGCGCGGCTATTGCCTGAACGTCCTCAAGGTGAAGAAGGTCGCCGTGATCGGCGACACCACGGGCTATGGCGTCAGCGCCGCGAAGGCCTCGGCGGCGGCGTTCCAGAAGGACGGCGCCGAGGTCGTCTATCAGGCCAATATCGACTCCACCCAGCCCGACATGACGCCGGACATGCTGCGCGCCCGCAATGCCGGCGCCGAGGCCATCGTGGTCTGGAGCGTCTCCACCGGCATGGATGCGCGGCTGTTCAACACCCGTGCCGGCATGGGCTGGGACGTGCCCTTCGTTGGCCATCCCTCGATGGCCTCGGGCGAGATCGCCGGGCTCCTGACCAAGCCGGAAAACTGGAAGAAGGTTTATGCCGTCGGCTACCGCAGCTGCAGCTATGACGAGCAAGGCAAACTGCCTGCCCATAGCCAGGAGCTGGTGGATCGGCTGAAGGGAAAGGTCTCGCTCGACGACACGCTGCTCTGGTGGGTCGCCGCGGGCTACGACGCGGTGCATCTCGTGGCCGGAGCGGTGAAGGCAACGGGATCCTCAGCCAGCGCTGACATCATCGGCTACTGGAACTCGCTCAAGAAGTATCCCGGCTATTTCGGCACCTACACTTTCTCGCCGGATAACCACAACGGCTACCCGACCGAGGAGGTTGTGATGTCCGACGCCAGCTCTGCCCGCAGCGGCACCTTCGCCCTCGCGCCAGGCTACGGCTGAGGCGGGTGGACGCGGCACCATGCTGGCTTCCATCCTTGCGACCGGCTTGGCGATGGGCGCGGTCTATGCGCTCATCGGCATTACCTACAACACCATGTTCGCCACCTCGCGGGTGATGAGCTTCACCGCCGGGCAACTTGGGATGCTGGGCGGCGTGTTCGGCTCGCTCTTCATGCTGCGATGGGGGTTGCCGCTGGCGCTCGCCCTGCCGCTGACGCTGGCGGCCTGCGCATTGCTCGGCGTCGTCACCGAGTTCGTTGCGGTGCGGCCGGTGCTGAAGAGCCTGGACCAGCACCTCTACGTGCTGACCACCCTGGCGTTGGCGCTGATCGTGCAGCAGGTCACCGCCATCGAATGGGGCACCGAGCCGGCACCTTTCCCGCATCTGCTCGGCCTCGGTGAAGGCATCTGGCATGAGAAATACTGGCTGCCGGTCGCCGCCTGCGCCGTCACCATCGGCGGGCTGGAATACCTCTACCGCCGCACACTGCTGGGCCATGCCTTCATCGCCGTGGCGGAGGACAACTATGCCGCCCGCGCGCTCGGCCTGCCGGAGCGCAACCTGCGCATCGGCAGCTACGCGCTGGCGGGCGCGATCGGCGCGCTGGCCGGCTTTTCCGGCGGGCAGCTTCTGCTCGCCTTTTTCGCCAACGGGCCGCTGCTGAACTTCTATGGCTTCATTCCCGTGGCGCTGGGCGGGCTTGGCAACAACCGCGGCGCCGTCATCGGCGGGCTGGCGCTGGGGCTTTTCCAGCAGGCCGCCAACTTCACCGTCGGCGGCATCTTCTCCTCGGTCGCCGTCTTCACCCTGTTCATCGTCGTGCTGCTGGCGGCGCCGCAAGGCCTGTTCGGCGCCGCCGCCAGTCGGAGGGTCTGACATGGCCAGCGCAGAACACGGCGCCGCCGCGATCCCCGCCGCCCCTGCCGTGCGCCGCCCAGGACTGCCCGGCACACTGCTGCCCTTCCTCGTGCTGCTTGCGCTCGCCATCGCACTGCCGCTGACGGGCAACGACTATTGGGCGATGATCGCCACGCGGGCCGCCATCTACTGGGTGCTGGTGGCCGGACTGAACCTCATCGTCGGCTTCGCCGGGCAGCTTGCCATCGGCTATGTCGCGCTGCTGACGCTCGGCGCCTATACCACCAGCGTGCTGGCTGCCGGCACCGTGCTGCCGGAGATCTCGCCCTTCCTGGCGCTGGGCTGCGCCGCGGTGGTCGGCGCGGTGGCGGGGCTGGTGGTCGGCCTGCCGGCGCTGCGGCTGCGCACCTTCTACTTCGCGATGACCACGCTCGGCTTCGCCACCATCGTGACGCAGGTGGCGCTGGCCTGGCAGGACGTGACGGGCGGCGGCATCGGCATCGCCGGCCCCGCTTTCCCGGCGCCGTTCGACAGTGCCTGGGGCTTCTACTATCTCTGCCTGGGCTTCGCCGTCCTCGCCACGGTTTTGGCCGGCAATGTCGGGCGCAGCCGCTTTGGCCGCGCGCTGATCGCCATCCGCGACGCCGAGGTGGCGGCGGAGGCGGCGGGCATCTCCAAGCCCGCCCTGCTGGCTTGCGTCTTTCTCTTCGCTGGCGCCATGGCGGCGGTGGCGGGGGGCCTTTTCGCGGGCCTGCAGACCTACATCACGCCCGAGGCCTTCACCTTCGAGCTGTCGCTGCTGTTCTTCATCGCCGTGCTGATCGGCGGGCGCGGCTCGGTGCTGGGGCCAATGCTCGGCACGCTGCTGCTGACGCTGCTGCCGGAGATCGCCGCGCCGCTGGCCGCCTGGTCCACGCTGCTCTACGCGGTGATGCTGCTGGCCATCGTGCTGGCCATTCCCGGCGGCATCGCAGCGCTGATCGACCTCGGCCGCCGGCGCCGCTTGCCGGCGGATCGCGCCATCCTGCCGCGCCCCGCGGCGCTCGGGGCGCTGCTCGGCCAGCGCCCGCCCGCGCCGCCGTTGCAACTGCACGGCATCGAGCTGCATTTCGGCGGGCTGCGCGCCATTGACGGGCTCGACCTCGTGCTGCGCCCGGGCGAGGTGCACGGGCTGATCGGCCCGAACGGCAGCGGCAAGACCACCACGCTGAACGTCATTTCTGGCTACTATCGGCCGCAGCAGGGCAGCCTCGCATTGGGCGATGCGCCGATGGCGACAGGCCGGCCGGAGAGCCGCGCCGGACAGGGCATCGCCCGCACCTTCCAGACGCCGCGCATCATCGGCGAGGCGACGGTGCTGCAGAACGTGATGATCGGCGGCACTGTCTCCGGCCATGCCAGCTTCGCCGAGGCGATGCTTTGGCTGCCGCGCCAGGCGGCCGACGAGGCCCGGCTGGAGGCTGATGCGCGCCTGGCCCTGCAGGCCGTGGGCCTGGAGGCGCTGGCCGATTTCCGCGCCGACCGGCTGCAGCACAGCGAATTGCGCTTCGTCGAGATCGCCCGCGCGCTGATGCTGCGCCCCGCCTATCTGCTGCTGGACGAGCCGGCGGCGGGCCTTTCCACCGAGGAAATCCGCCGCCTCGGCCAGCTCATCCGCGAGATCAGCACGCATGGCACGGGTGTGCTGCTGGTGGAGCACCATGCCGACCTGATCTTCGACATCTGCGGCCATGTCACGGTGCTCAACCTCGGGCGCGTGCTGGCGGAGGGCAAGCCGGCTGAGGTTCGCGCGCATAAGGAGGTGATCAGTGCCTATCTCGGAGCCTGAGGCGCTTCTTTCCGTGCAGGGCCTGCATGCCGGGCATGGCCGCATTCGCGTGTTGCACGGCGTGGATCTGGTGGTGCGTCCCGGCGAGGTGGTGGCGCTGCTGGGGCCGAACGGCGCCGGCAAGACCACGCTCCTCTCGGCCATTTCCGGCCTGCTGCCACGGGAGTCCGGCAGCATCCGCTTCGCCGGGCGCGACGTCACCGGCGCCGGGCCGCGTGAGACGGCCGCTGCAGGATTGGTGCATGTGATCGAGGGGCACCGCGTCTTCACCCAGGTGACGGTGCTCGACAACCTGCTGCTCGCCGGATACGGCCTGCCGCGCGCCGAACGGAACCAGCGTGTCGAGGAGGCGCTGGAGTTCTTTCCTGAAATCGCTGCCAAGCGGCACGAGCGCGGCGGCGCGCTGAGCGGCGGACAGCAGCAGATGCTCGCGGTGGCGCAGGGATTGGTGCGCCGCCCGAAGCTGCTGATGCTGGATGAACCCTCCGCTGGCCTCTCACCCGTGCTGGTGGACCGGGTGCTTTCGGTCGTCTCGGCGCTGCGGGGGCGCGGCGTCTCGGTGCTGCTGGTCGAGCAGTTGATCGAGAAGGCGCTGGCCGTCTCCGACCGTGTCTATGCACTGGTGCAGGGCCAGGTGGCGCTGGCGGCGCCGACCGGCACGGAAGGCTTGGCGCAGAAGCTGGAGGCAGCTTACTTCGGCATGGAGCCGGCGAAGTAAGAAGGATCGGGGGAAGGAATTCCCCCGAACCCCCATCTTCTTGTTGTCAGTTGGGGCGCGCGCTGTCCGCCTGCGCAGGAAACTCGAAGAGAACAGAAGGGGGCCGGGGGGAATTCATTCCCCCAGCCTTTCGTAGAGCGCCCGCTCAAAGCCTTCCAGCACGCGCAGCGCGGCAGGATCGGCGAAGGGGTGGAACTGCATCATGATGATGGCCGCAAGCTGGCGCGTCGGGTCCACCCAGCCATAGCAGTTGGTGAGTCCGGCCCATCCAAAGCTGCCGGCGCGGCGGCGCCCCGGCACATCCGCCTCATTGACCAGGAAGGCCAGGCTCCAGCGCAGGGGCGTGCCGGGAAAGAGGTCCACATCGCAGGTGAGAGCGGGGATGGCGCTGCGCATCGGGGTGACGGGCAGCGCGCCGATCTGGTTCCGTGCCACCAGCGGCATGCTTTCCGGGGCGAGGATGCGCGCCTCGCCCAGCCTGCCACCGGCCAGCAGCATCCGCAGGAAGGTGAGGTAGTCCGGCGCGGTGGCATACATCGCGCCGCCGCCGCGATGGAATTCGGGCGGCGCGGCGGTGGGGTTGGCGGGCTGCACGGCCCAGCCGCCGGCTTCCTGGCGCCGGTGCAGGGCTGCCAGCCGTGCCTGCCGCTCCGGCGGCAGCAGGAAGCCGCTGTCGCGCATCCCGAGCGGGCCAAGGATGTGCCGCTGGATATAGACCTCAAGATCCATCCCGCTGGCGGCCTCCACCACCAGCCCGGCCCAGTCGGTGGCGATGCTGTAGTTCCAGCGCTCGCCGGGATCGAAGAGCAGGGGTGCCATCAGCGCGGACTTGCGCGCCGTGCGGGTGGAGGGATGCCCGGTCACCTCCTGGTAGCGCAGGATCTCCGGGTTCCACATGTCGTAACCGAAGCCGGCGGTGTGGGTGAGGAGATGGCGCAGCGTCACCGGCCGGGTAGGTGAGCGCAGCCGGGGCGCGCCATCCGCGGCGAAGCCTTCCAGCACCTGCAGCCGGCCCAATTCGGGCAGCATCTCGGCGAGGGGCGCATCCAGGGAGAGGGCGCCGCACTCGACCAGTTGCAGCGCGGCGACGGAGGTGACGGCCTTGGTGAGGGAGGCGATGCGGAACACCGTATCCTCCTGCATCGGGAGGCCGGCCGCGGCGTCGCGCAGCCCGGCGGCGCCGCGGTAGAGGAGGCCCTGCGGCCCGGCCGCCATCGCCACCACCCCCGGCACCAGGCCTTCCTGGGTGGCATCGCGCAACACCGCATCGCACCGCGCGGCAAGGCTCATGGCAGGTTCTCCCCCGAAAGCAGTTGGCCGGCATTCTATCCCGCAGGGTGGAGGCCGGCGATGGCGGCAGCGCGGCCTTCAGGATGGGGCTAGTGCGCGCCCCGGGCCCCGTGCGACGCTGCGCCGACGTCCCGATCATCGGGTGGCGCAGCGCCTCGTCCGGCAGGGCAGGGGAGCGCGCCGCCCCTTCAAGGAGCGGCTGCAATGAGCGAGCGTCGCATTCGCCTGGGCATCCTGACGCCATCCTCCAACACCGTGCTGGAGCCGCTGACGCAGGCGATGCTGGCCGTGCTGCCCGGCGTCTCCGCGCATTTCGCGCGCTTCCGCGTCACCGAGATCGCGCTCTCTCCCGCCGCCCTGGCCCAGTTCGACGACAGCACCATCCTGCGCGCCGCCGAACTGCTGGCCGATGCGCGGGTGGACGTGATCGGCTGGAGCGGCACCTCCGGCGGCTGGCTGGGCTTCGAGGCCGACACGCGCCTCTGCCGGCGCATCACCGAGGCGACGGGCATCCCCGCCACCACCTCGATGCTGGCGCTGAACGAGATCCTGGCCGCCACCGGCGTGACGCGAATGGGCCTGGTGACGCCCTATCGCGACGATCTGCAGGCCAAGATCGTCGCCAACTATGCGGGGATCGGCGTGGATTGCAGGGCGGAGCGGCATCTCGGCCTGCAGGAGAATTTCAGCTTCGCCGGGGTGGATGAGGCGACGGTGGAAGGCATGGTGCGGGAGGTGGCGGCCGCGCGCCCGCAGGCGGTCGCCGTGGTCTGCACCAACCTGCGCGGCGCGCTGCAGGTTGCGCCGCTGGAGCGGGAGATCGGCCTGCCGATCTATGACACGATCGCCACCGTGCTGTGGAAGGCGCTGCACATCACGGGCACCGACATGGCGCCGATGGCGCGCTGGGGCTCGCTCTTCACCCTGCCCACGCCGGCGGCGCGTGCCTGACGGCGGCTGAGGAGAGGAGGTCAGGAATGTCGGAAGACCGGCGGATGGCGCTCGCCATCCTGGTGGGCGCCACGGGCTCGCACATCGCTTCCTGGCTCCATCCGGAAACCCGGGCGGATGCCTCCACCAGCATCGAATGGCACCGCGAGACGGCGCAGCTCGCCGAACGCGGGTTGTTCGACCTCTTCTTCATCGCGGACACGCCGGCGGCGCGCACCAGCAATCTCGCCGGCTTCAGCCGCATGCCGCTCTACATGAACGTGCTGGAGCCGCTCACCCTGCTTTCCGCACTGGCCGGCAGCACGCGGCATATTGGCCTCGGCGGCACCGCCAGCACCAGCTTCAGCGAGCCCTACAACATCGCCCGGCAGTTCGCCTCGCTCGACCATATCAGCCATGGCCGCGCCGCCTGGAATGTCGTCACCTCGGCCAATGACTTCGCCGCGCGCAATTTCGGCCTCGACCGCCTGCCGCCGCATGCCGAGCGCTACGAGCGGGCGCGCGAGTTCGTCCAGCTCGTGCAGGCGCTATGGGATACATGGGAGGACGACGCCTTCATCCGCGACCGCGCGTCCGGCCTGTTCTTCGACCCCGCCAAGCAGCACCCGGTCCATCACGAGGGCAAGCATTTCCGCGTCCACGGCGCGCTGAACATCGAACGCACGCCGCAGGGGCAGCCGGTGATCATCCAGGCCGGCGCCTCCGAGACGGGCAAGGAGTTGGCGGCCGAGACGGCGGAGGTGGTCTTCTCCTCCGACAGCACGCTGGAAGGCAGCCAAGCCTTTTACCGCGACCTCAAGGGCCGCATGGCCAAGTACGGGCGCCAGCCGGAGGAGCTCAAGGTGCTGGCCGGCATGCCGCTGCTGATCGCCGACAGCGCGCAGGAGGCCGAGGACCTGCACCAGACGCTGCAGCACCTCATCCACCCTGATGTCGGCCGCATGTATCTCGGTATGGACCTGGAGACCGACCTCTCCGACCTGCCGCTGGACGAGCCCATCCCCGCGGATCGCATCCCGAAGAGCGCCAACTTCCACAAGACCTTCTTCGACCACATCCTGCACCTCATCCGCACCGAGAAGCTGACACTGCGCCAGCTCTATCTTCGCTATGAGCGCGGCCGGCAGACGCTGCGCGGCACTCCCGTGCAGGTGGCCGACCGGCTGGAGGAATGGTTCACCGGCGGCGCCTGCGACGGCTTCATGCTGACCTTCAGCCTGCTGCCTGGTGGGCTCGCCGCCTTCGTGGAGAAGGTGGTGCCGGAACTGCAGCGGCGCGGACTGATGCGGACGCGCTACGAGGGGCGGACCCTGCGCGAGCATCTCGGCCTGCGCCGGCCGCCCAACCGCCATGCCGCTGCGCAAGGCGCCGCCGCGGCGGATTAGGCCCGCCGCCTGCCACGTGCGCACGGACAGGTGCGGGGCGCCGCCGGCCGTGACCGCTTGCGACCGTCCGGGGAGGGTGCGATCACGCTCGCAACCGGGCCGGATGCCTGGACCGGCCTTCCATAGCAGCGGGACCCGCTCATGCCCGACTCCAAGCCACGCCTGCTCGGCATTTCCGGCAGTCTCCGGAAAGCCTCCTTCAACACCGCCATTCTGCACAGCCTTGCCGAGGCGGTCGCGGATCGCGCCACGCTGACGGTGTTCACGCTGAACGCGGTGCCGCCCTATGACGGCGACCTGGACACTGAGAATCCGCCTGAAGGCGTCGCCGCGCTCCGCCGCGCCATCGGCGAGGCGGACGGTCTGGTGATCGCGTCGCCGGAGTACAACTACGGCATGCCCGGCGTGCTTAAGAACGCGCTCGACTGGGCCTCCCGCCCCTACGGGAAGGCGACGATCACCGGGAAGCCTGTGCTGACGCTGACGGCATCCCCCGCCTTCACCGGCGGCGCGCGCGCGCAGGCGCAGCTCAACGAGGTGCTGGTCGCGGTCTCCGCGCAGCTGGTGCTGCGGCCGCAGGCGGTGGTCGCCTCCGCCCATGAGAAGGTCCGTGACGGCCGGCTGGCGGACGAGGCGACGCTGAAATTCCTGACGGCGGGCATCGACGACCTGCTGCGCAACATCGCGCGCAACGCCTCAGCGATCCGGCAGGAGACCTGAGCGAAGGCCAGGAGGGGGCGCCGCCCTCTCCTGGCCTTCCATCGGGGTGAGCCTGGGGGGATCATTACGGCCACCCCCCGGTCCGCTTCAGGCCAAGGCGGACCCACTGGCGGCATCCATTGATCTGCCGCCCCTCGCCCAGGGTGAGCATGATGCCCTCGCCGCGGATGGCGAGTTCCGGCTCCTCGCGCAGGGTGCGGTGCAGGAGGTTGGACGCGGTTGGCCCGGCTTGGCCAGCCATTGCGCGGTAGAATCGTTCCGCAATCCGGCGGGCCGACCGAATCGGAGGAGAATGAATTCTCCCCCCGGACCCCCTCTTCTTTTCTCTATCGGCTTTTCAGTTCCGGCGATTGCGGCCGGCCCATCGCCTCGTGGAGCCATTGCCGCGGGCGGAACCAAAAACTCGCAGAAAAAAGAAGGGGGTTCGGGGGAAATCATTCCCCCGACCTTTCAGCGCAGATAGGCTTCCGCCGCGTAGCGCCGCATCATGCGCTGGCTGTGGAAGCGGGAGCCGGTGCGGGAGATGACCTGCTTCATCAGCGCGATCCAGCCCACGCGGTCACGGTGCCAGAGAGGCAGGACGGTGCTCCAGAGCTTGTCGTAAAGTTCCTCGGCATGCTGTGCGGGCGGGCCGCCGTCGCTGCCGATGGCCCATCCGTTGGTGCCTTCCTCGCAGGCCTCCGCCCACCAGCCGTCGAGTACGCTGAGATGCGGCACGCCGTTGAGCGCCGCCTTCATGCCGCTGGTGCCGGAGGCCTCCATCGGTGGCAGGGGTGTGTTCAGCCAGATATCGGCGCCGGCGACCATCTTCTTCGCCAGCCCCATCTCGTAGTTCGGCACGAAGACGACGGGCAGCGCGTCCGCCAGCTCGCGGGCATGCTCATGCACCTGCCGGATCAACGCCTTGCCGCCTTCGTCGCGCGGGTGCGCCTTGCCGGCCATCACCACCTGGAAGGGGAACTCGCGCGCGATCCGGCGAAGCTGCGCGAGATCGGAGAACAGCAGGTCGGCGCGCTTGTAGCCGGTCATGCGCCGCGCGAAGACGATCACGGGCAGGTTGGGATCGAGCGCGGTGCCACAGCGGTGCCGCACTTCCTCCAGCAACTCGCCCTTGGCCTGGACATGGGCCGCCCATACCGGATCGTCCGGGAGGTGGTCGGCGGCGCGCAGCGCGCCGGGGTCGTGCGCCCATTCCGGCGCCACGCTCTGGAACAGCGCGGCAAAGGCGGGATGTGTCCAGGTCGGCACATGCACGCCGTTGGTGACGGCATGGATGTGATAGCCCGGAAACATGCGCTGCGCCGTCTCCGCATGCCGCGCGGCGACGCCGTTGACCCAGCCGCTGAGATTCAGGGCCAGGCGCGTCATGTTCAGCTCCTGCGCGCCGGCGAGCTGTCGGAGTTGGCTGATCTCGAAGAAGTCGCCCATCATCCGCCGGACCAGCTCGTAGGAGAAGCGGTCGTGTCCCGCCTCCACCGGCGTATGGGTGGTGAAGACGCAGCGCTCGCGCACCGGCTCCACGTCGTAGCGCAGCGCGGTGGTGAGCGGCTCGTCCTTGCCCAGCGGATGGCGCCGCAGCAGCGCGAGGGGCAGCAGCGCCGCATGGCCTTCGTTGAGATGCCAAGTGGTGATCTCGAAGCCCAGCGCCCGCAGGATGCGCTCGCCGCCGATGCCGAGCACCATCTCCTGCTTGAGGCGCAGGTCCTCGCCGTCGCCATAGAGGCGGTCGGTGATGCCGCGGTCGGCGGGGTCGTTCACCTCCAGATGGGTGTCGAGCAGGATGACCGGCGCGCAGCCGCCATGCGGGCATTCATGCATGTAGAGCCAGGGCAGGATCCAGACCGGGCGCCCTTCGATGCGCACCGCCACCGCCGCGTCCATCGGCTCGGCATGCTCCGCCGGCTTCCAGGGATCGATGGTCTCCTGCTGGCTGCCATCCGGCGCGATGCTCTGCCGCAGATAGCCCTTCCGGCTGACCAGCGTGACGAAGACCATCGGCAGTTCGAGGTCTGCGCAGGAGCGCACCGTGTCTCCCGCCAGCACGCCGAGACCGCCCGAATAGGTCGGTATCCCCGGTTCCAGCGCGATCTCCATGGAGAGATAGGCGATGCAAGTGTGCGGCAGGAAGCGGTCGAGGGACGTCACAGGCGACCTCCGTCAGCGGGGTACTGGGACGAGTAAAGACCCCGGCGGCATTCGCCGGCTATCACCGGCTTGTGGCTCGGCTCCGGGGCAGGTCACATCATCGGGAGGCCCTAAGGCGGTGTCGATGTCGATACGCCGGCCTCGGCCGGTGGCGGCGGCAAATGGAAGGTGGTGCTGCGACTCGGGCTGACATTGAACAGCATGCACAGCGCGGCGGGCGCGGCGCCGTCTTCCGCGATTACGCAGTCCGGCAGGTTCCCCACGCCGTCCCGCTCCGGTGCGCCGCCCCCGGGCCTAACCAAGCCAACTCGGGGGCCGTTTGGAAGCGCTGCCGGATGGGTGAGGTGCGCGCCGGGTGCGATCGTGAGGCTTCCCGGTGGGCCTTCGAAGGGGCGAGAATGACCCGGCTGGCTCTGCTGCGGTCATCCCCTTCCTGCAAATCTCCTCCCGGCCAGGTGGCGGTCGGTTCACCGCCCGGCCAGGAAGCCGTACCCGGCGCGGGCCAGGCTAGGCAGCGCGGTCCAGGCCGGAGCGCCGCATCAGTCGCTTGGGGCGCAGCTGTTGCCGGGAGGAAGGCGCCGAGCCGTTCAGCAGCAGGCTGTAGAGCTCCCGGTACTGCTCCGCCGAGCGGCTCCAGCTGAAGGCGCGCGCCATGGCGCGGCGGCGCATCCGCAGCAGCTCCGCCGGGCGGGAGAACACCTCGAAGGCGCGGCGGCAGGCGCTGAGCAGGCCCTCCACGGTGGCCTCGCCGAACAGCAGGCCGGTGCCACCATCCTCGATGGTGTCCACCAGCCCGCCGGTGGCATGCGCGATGGGCAGGGTGCCGCAATGCTGCGCCTGCAACTGCGTCAGCCCGCAGGGCTCGAAGCGGGAGGGCATCAGCAGGAAGTCGCTGCCGGCGATGATCCGGTGCGCCATCGGCTCGTTGAAGCCGACCAGCAGGCCGATCTGGTCGCGATGGGCGCGGGAGACGCGGTGCAGCAGCTGCTCGACCGCGGGCTGCCCCATGCCGAGGATGGCGATCTGCCCGCCCATGCGGACGATTTCCGGCGCCGCCTCCGCCACCAGGTCCAGCCCCTTCTGGTGGACGAGGCGCGAAACGATGGCGAAGAGCGGCCCCTCCGAATGCTCCAGGCAGAGGCTTGTGCGCACCAGCTCGCCCAGCATCCGCTTGCCGTGCAGGTCCTCGGCCTGGAAGTGGTAGGGCAGATAGGGGTCGCGCGCCGGGTCCCAGCTTTCGTCGATGCCGTTGACGATGCCGGAGAGGCGGCCCTGCCCGGCCAGCCCGGCGAGCAGCCCGTGCAGGCCGCCGCCGAATTCCGGCGTGGTGATCTCCCGCGCATAGGTCTGGCTGACCGCGCAGGCATGGCTGGCATAGAACAGCCCGGCCTTCAGGAAGGCGATGTTGCCGTAGAACTCCACCCCCTCCATCGCGAAGGCATTCTCCGGAATGGCGAGCGCGGCGCGGCGGCTGGCGGGGAAGATGCCCTGATGCGCCACGTTGTGCGCCGTCAGCAGGCTCGGCACCTTGGCGCCGTCCCAGTGCAGGTAGGCGGGGGCGAGGCTGCCGGGCCAGTCATTCACATGCAGCAGGTCTGGCACCCAGTTCAGGCCGCCGATGCCGCGCGCGATGTCGGCCGCAGCCAGGGAGAGGCGGCCGAAGCGCAGATCCTGGTCCGGCCATTCCTCGCCGTTCGGCGCGCAATAGGGATTGCCCGGCCGGTCATAGAGCGAGGGTGCGATGAGCAGGTAGAGGGTCAGCCCATCCTCCAGCCGCACCCGGCCGATGCTGCAAGGAGGAATCTCGGCCCGTCCGGGCAACTCGCCAACCACCTCGACGCCGGAGGCGCGTGCCAGCACCTCCGGATAGGCCGGCATCACCACGCGAATATCGACGCCTTGCCTGATCAGGGCGCGGGGCAGGGCGGCAGAGACATCCCCGAGCCCCCCTGCCTTGGCGAGCCCTGCAAACTCGCTGGTGACGAAGAGCACCCTCATGGATGTCCGTTTCTCCGACAGCGGAGCGGGCAGAGCCACCGGCGCCGGTAGGTCGCCGATTGTTCAACCCGCGCCCAAGTAAGCCTGAAGTCCCAAGCCTGAAGCGGTAACTCTGGGCGACGCCGTGACCCACATCAAGCTGAAGCGCGTTCACCTCCCCGGCAGATTTCACGCGCCGGAAACGTGATCGCTTCCGAAATTCCGGGCGGAACGAAGCGGAAGCCTGCTGCCGGCGGGTGAGGTGCTAAAGAGGCTTGGCAAGCATAAGCGCGGCCGGGCGGAAGAGTTGCACCACTCCCGGAATATGCTTCGATAGTTACGTGATGTTTGCGTGGCACTCCGCTTGCCCCCTTCAGCCGCGCCAGGCAGCAGGCCATGGCGCGCCTGGGGAAGGATCGGCGGCCCCGCCCCGGCAGCAGAGGAGCACCGCCTTGCCCCGTCTCAGGCTTCCCCGTTTCACCACGTCTTTCACCCTGCTCGGTATGGCGCTCGGCCTCGCCGCGCCGGCAGGGGCGCAGCAGCTCACTGTCGGCGTGCAGGCGCCCTTCGGCATCGATCCGCATTTCCTCTTCGTGGGCCCGAACATGGCGGCGGCGCGGCACATCTATGACAGCCTGATCAACCGGGACCCGGAAAGCCGCATGGTGCCGGGCATCGTCGAGGCCTGGCGGGCGGTGGACGAGACCACCTGGGAGCTGAAGCTGCGCCACGGCGTCACCTTCCACGACGGCAGCCCCTTCACCGCCGAGGACGTCGCCTTCACCCTGGCGCGGGTGCCGAAGGTGCCGAACAACCCCGGCCCCTATACCTCCAACCTGCGGACCATCCAGGACGTGCAGGTGGTGGACCCCTATACGGTGCGGCTGACCACCGACCGGCCGAACCCGACGCTGATGGGACAGCTCACCAACATCTTCGTCGTCTCGAAGCGCGCGGCCGAGGATGCCAGCACGGCGGACTTCACCTCCGGCAAGGCGGCGATCGGCACCGGTCCCTTCCGGCTGGAGAATTTCCGCGGCGCCGAGGGCATGTCGCTCACCCGCAACGAGACCTACTGGGGCGAGAAGGCGGCCTATGCGCATGTCAACCTGCGCGTCATCGGCAATGACGCCGCGCGCATCGCCGCGCTGCTCTCCGGCGATGTGGACCTGATCGAGGATGTCGCGCCCACCGATGCGGCGCGGCTGGAGCGTGAGGGGCAGGTGCGCGTCTTCAAGCGCAACTCGGACCGCATCATGTTCCTGATCCCGCATGTGGGTGCCGAGACGCTGCCGCTGCTGACCGATGCCCAGGGGCAGCCGCTGAAGGAGAACCCGCTGCGCGACGTGCGGGTACGCAGGGCGCTCTCTCTGGCGATGGACCGCCACGCCCTGGCCGAGCGCGCCATGGATGGCCAGGCGCTTCCCACCGGCCAGATGGTGCCGCAGCAGTTCGCCGGCTACGACCCGGACCTCCCGGCGCCCAAGGCGGATCTCGCGGAGGCGCGGCGCCTGCTCGCCGAAGCGGGCTACCCGGACGGCTTCGGCCTGACGGTGGGTTGCTCCAACAACCGCTTCGTCAACGACGCGCGGGTCTGCCAGGTCGTGGGGCAGATGCTCGCCCGCCTGGGGCTGCAGGCCAAGGTGGAGACGCTGCCGGGCAGCGTCTTCTTTCCCCGCACCTTCCCCGGCAAGAACGACCTGCCGCTGATGCTCTATGGTCTCTCGCTCTCCTCCTCGCGGGACCCGAGCTATATCCTCTCCACCTCGGTCCATACCCGCAACGTCGCCCAGGCCTTCGGCCAGGGCAACCGCGGGGCCTTCAGCGACCCGGAGATGGACCGCATCATCGACGCCGCCATCATCCGCATGGATGATGGCCGGGAGGTGGCGCTGCGCAGCGCCATGCGCGCGGCCATCGAGCGCTTCCCCATCATCCCGCTCTACAACCAGGTGACCATCGCCGCCGGTCGGCCTACCGTCGTGTACACACCCCGCATGGACGAGCAGATGGTCGCCTATCACGCCCACCCCGCGCAGGCCGCCCGCTGATGGCGACGCGCCCCCTCATCGCCGGTGCCCGGCACGCGGTCAGCGCCGGGCACTACCTCGCCGCCAGCGCCGGCTTCGCCATCCTGGAGGCCGGCGGCAACGCCATCGATGCCGGCGTGGCCGCCGGGCTGGTGCTCGGCGTGGTGCAGCCGGACATCGTCAATATCGGCGGCGTGGCGCCGATCCTGATCCGCCGCGCCGACGGCACGATGGAGAGCATCGCCGGCCTTGGCCACTGGCCGCGCTCCCTGCCGCCCGACCTCTTCATGCGCGAGCATGGCGGCAAGATGCCGCAGGGCGTGCTGCGCACCGTGGTGCCGGCCGCGCCGGATGCCTGGATCACCGCGCTGGAGCGGCATGGCCGGCTCGGCTTCGCACAGGTGGCGGAGCCCGCCATCCGCTGCGCCGAGGAGGGCTTCCAGGTCTACAAGCTGCTGGCCGACAGCATCGCCGAGCATGTGAAGGACTATGCCCGCTGGCCGAGTAACGCCGCAGTCTTCCTGCCCGGTGGCGCGCCGCCGCCGGAGGGCGCGCTGTTCCGCCAGACCGAATTGGCCGCCATGCTCCGCCACATGGCGGATGAGGACCGGCGCGCGGCGGCGGCGAAGGGCCGGCTGGCCGGGCTGGCCGCCGCGCACCACGCCTTCTACCGCGGCGACATCGCCCGGACGATCGTGCGGTTCATCCAGTCCGAGGGCGGCTATCTCTCGGACGAGGACATGGCCGGGTTCCATTCGCGCCTGGAGCCTGTCGTCACCCGCGGCTGGCGCGGCCACCAGGTCACCACCTGCGGCCCCTGGTGCCAGGGCCCGGCGCTGCTGGAGGCATTGCTGCTGATGGAGCGGGCCGGCTTCCACGGCATGGCGCACAACAGCCCGGACTACCTGCACCTGATGGCCGAGTGCCTGAAGGTGGCGATGGCCGACCGCGAGTACCACTTCGCCGACCCGGCCTTCGCCGAGGTGCCGATCGACGCGCTGCTCGGCGAGGCGCATCTCGCCGCCCGGCTGGCCGGCATCGACCAGGCGCGGGCGCATCCCGGCATGCCCGAGGCGCTGCTGGGGCAGGGGACGGAACTGCCGCCTCCCAGCAAGCGTCCGATGCCGGCCATCGAGCCCGATACCTCCTATGTCGCGGTGGTGGATGCCGAGGGCAACGCCTTCTCCGCCACACCCTCGGACGGCACCTACAACGGCCCGATCATCCCGGGGCTTGGCATCATCGCCTCGGGGCGCGGGACGCAGTCGCGGCCCGACCCGTCGCATCCCTGCGGCGTGGGGCCGGGGCGGCGGCCGCGGCTGACGCCCAACCCGGCCATGGTGGTGACGCGCGACGGGGGCGTGATGCCCTTCGGCACGCCGGGCGGCGACGTGCAGATCCAGGCCATGCTCCAGGTGCTGCTGAACCACCTGCATTTCGGCATGGACCTGCAGGAGGCGATCGAGGCGCCGCGCGTCGCCTCCTACTCCTTCCCCTCCTCCTTCGCGCCCTATGACTATTTCCCCGCCCGGCTGGCGGTGGAAGGCCGGATCGACAGTGTCACGCGCGACGCCCTCCGCGCGCGCGGGCACGAGGTGAAGGACTGGCCGGACTGGACCTGGCTGGCCGGCAGCGTCGAGGCCGTGTGCAGCGACCCGGCCACCGGGCTGCGGCTGGCGGGCGCCGACCCGCGCCGGCCGGCCTATGCGGTGGCGCTCTGACGTTCTGGGGGAATGAATTCCCCCAGACCCCCTTCTTCTTTCTTCGAGTTTGCAGCACAGCTTTGCCGCGAGCGCCGCAACTGACAGAAAAAAGAAGGGGGTTCGGGGGAATTCATTCCTCCAACCTGCTGCATCCCATCCGTTTGCCAGCCGTTTCCCCAGACATGGGCAGCGCTTCCGCGGACTGATCACGGAGGACGGCGCCCTGTTGGGTGCGCCGCGTTGCCGCCCCACATGCCCGCGACAAACGTTGAAACAGACGGCAAGCAGGAGACGACACGCCCATGAGCGATTCGGATCCCAAGGGCGTGCAGGTCCAGGTGGCCAACGCCCGCCCGGAAGACGTTGGCAGAGGCTTCGCCCGTGTCAGCCGCAAGGCGGTTCAGGCTCTCGGCATGCGGTCTGGCGACGTGCTGGAACTGGCCGGGCAGCGGCACACCGCTGTCATCGCCGCGCCCCCCTATCCCGAGGACGAGGACCTGGAGATCATCCGCCTCGACGGGTTGCAGCGCGCCAATGCCGGCGTCACGGCCGGCGAGCGCATCGAGGTGAAACGCGCCCAGGCACGGACCGCCAGCCGCGTCACGGTGGCGCCGGCGCAGAAGAACCTGCGGCTCACCGGCTCCGGCGAGGCCCTGCGACGCACCTTCATGGGGCGGCCGCTGGTCGCCGGGGACGTGATCTCCACCTCCGTCTACCAGCGGGCGGGTGGCAATGCGGACGGCTTTCCCGATGAGTTCTTCCGGCAGTTCGCCGAGCGGCAGGCCTATGCGTTGCAGGAGATCCGGCTCACCGTCGTCAGCACCATGCCGAAGGGCATCGTGCGGATCGACAACGAGACCGAGATCGAGCTGCTGCCGCAATATGTCGAGCCGAAGGAGACCCGCCGCGCCGACGTCACCTATGACGATATCGGCGGTCTGGGCGATGCGGTGGACCAGGTGCGGGAGATGGTCGAGCTGCCGCTACGGCACCCCGAGCTGTTCCAGCGCCTGGGCATCGACCCGCCGAAGGGCGTGATCCTCCATGGCCCGCCGGGCACCGGCAAGACGCTGCTGGCCAAGGCGGTGGCGAACGAATCCGAGGCCTCCTTCTTCAGCATCGCCGGGCCCGAGATTATGGGCAGCCATTACGGCGAGTCCGAGCAGCGGCTGCGCGACATCTTCCAGGAGGCCGGCAAGCGCTCGCCCTCGATCATCTTCATCGACGAGATCGACAGCATCGCGCCCAAGCGCGAGGAGGCGCGGGGCGAGGTGGAGCGCCGCATCGTCGCACAGTTGCTCACGCTGATGGACGGGCTTGAGCCGCGGCAGAACGTGGTGGTGATCGCCGCCACCAACCGTGTCGATGCCATTGACGAGGCGCTGCGCCGCCCCGGCCGCTTCGACCGCGAGATCGTCATCGGCGTGCCGGATCAGGATGGGCGCCGGCAGGTGCTCGCCATCCACACCCGCGGCATGCCGCTGGCCGATGACGTCGATCTCGACGCCCTGGCGCGCATGACCTACGGGTTCGTCGGTGCCGATGTCTCCGCCCTGGCGCGCGAGGCGGCGATGGACGCGGTGCGCCGCGTGCTGCCGCAGGTCAACCTGCGCGAGGGCATCCCGCCCGAGATCCTGGCCGGCATGCGCGTCTGCCGCGGAGATTTCGAGAGCGCGCTGAAGCGCATCCAGCCCTCCGCACTGCGCGAGATCATGATCCAGGTGCCGAACGTCACCTGGGAGGATGTCGGCGGTGTCGAGACAGCGCGCGAGCAGCTGCGCGAGGGCATCGAGCTGCCGCTGAAGCATCCCGAGGCCTTCCGGCGCATCGGTATCCGCCCGGCCAAGGGCTTTCTCCTCTTCGGCCCGCCGGGCACCGGCAAGACGCTGATGGCCAAGGCGGTGGCGCGGGAGGCGAATGCCAACTTCATCGCCACCAAGTCGGCCGACCTGCTTTCCAAGTGGTATGGCGAGTCCGAGCAGCAGGTGAGCCGCCTCTTCGCCCGCGCGCGGCAGGTGGCGCCGACCGTCATCTTCATCGACGAGATCGACAGCCTCGTGCCCGCGCGCGGCGGTGGCCTCGGCGAGCCGCAGGCGACGGAGCGGGTGGTCAACACCATCCTGGCCGAGATGGACGGGCTGGAGGAATTGCAGGGGGTCGTTGTGATCGGCGCCACCAACCGCCCAAACCTGCTCGACCCCGCCTTGCTGCGCCCCGGCCGCTTCGACGAGCTGGTCTATGTGCCCGTGCCGGACGAGCAGGCCCGGCTGCACATCCTGCGCATCCAGACCAAGGGCACGCCGCTCGCCGAGGATGTGGACCTGGCCGCGATCGCGCATCGTACGCATGGCTATACCGGCGCCGATCTGGGCGATGTGGTTCGCCGGGCCGGGCTGCTCGCCCTGCGGCGCGACCTCAGCGTACCGGCGATCGGAAGCGCGGAGTTCGAGAAGGCGCTCTCGGAGGCGCGTGCCTCGGTCACGCCGGAGATGGAGCACGACTATGAACAGCTCCGCTCCAGCCTGAAGCAGCAACGGCCCGGCCAGCGGCAGCGCATCGGCTTCGAACTGGGCGGGGAGTGAAGGCTGGGGGAAGGAATTCCCCCAAACCCCCTTCTTCTTTCTTTGAGTTCTCCGCGCCGGCCGCGCGCGCATCGCCAAACTGACAGAATGAAGATGGGGGGCCGAGGGAATTCCTTCCCCCGGACTTTCTTGCCTACAGCAGATGCTCCGGCCGGATCGGCAACTGCCGCAGGCGCCGTCCGGTGGCGTGGTGCACCGCATTGGCGATGGCAGCATTGGTGCCGACGCAGCCCAGTTCGCCGACGCCCTTGATGCCGAGCGGATTCACCAGCCTGTCCTCCTCCGGCACCAAGATGACCTCGACCGAGGGCACGTCGGCGTTCACCGCGATCAGGTATTCCGAGATGTTGTCATTGACGTAGTGCGCATTGCGCCGGTCGATTTCGGTAATCTCCAGCAGGGCCGAGCCGATGCCCCAGATCATCCCCCCCATCAGCTGGCTATGGGCGGTGCGTGGATTAATGATACGGCCTGCCGCGAAGGCGCCGGTGATGCGCGGCACGCGCACCTCACCGGTGCGGGCATGCACGCGCACCTCCACGAACTGTGCGCCGAAACCGTACTGGATGCGGTCCGGGAGCTGCGCACCGCCGGTGGTCATGGGCGTGCCTTGCTTCACCTTCTCGGGCGCGTCCGGCGGGTTGCCGTGCGGCACGTGCTCGGCATAGGCATCCATCGGACCGGTGCGGCCGAGCAGTGCCGCCAGCGTTTCCGCCGCGCCCTTCTCGCCACGCAGCGCGCCGCCCTCGAAGCGCAACGCCGCCGGGTCCTGCCCCGCGAGTGGCCCGGCATTCGCTGTCACGGCCGCATGGGTCAGGCGCTCGCGCAACTCGCGGCAGGCCATGGCCACGGCGTTGCAGATGCCGGCGGTGTGGCTGGAGCCGGCCGCCAGCCCTGCCGCCGGCAGGGTGCTGTCGCCGAGATGCACCTCCACTTGTTCCGGCTCGATGCCAAGCTGGTCCGCGGCGGTCATGGCGAGCACCGTCCAGGCGCCGGTGCCGATCTCATGCGCCGCGATATCCACCCGCGCGCCCTGCGCCGAAAGCGCGACGCGCGCGCAGGCGGCACTGATCTTGGCGGGATAGTAGGAGGCGGCGCAGCCCCAGCCGATGCGCCAGTCGCCCTCGCGCAGGCTGCCTGGCCGCTTGTCGCGGCAGGACCAGCCGAAGGCCTCCGCGGCGGCGTCGAAGCATTCCAGCAGGCTGCGGCTGGTGTAGGGCAGGCCCTTGATGGGCTCCCTCCGCGTATCGTTGATCCGCCGCAGCTCGACCGGGTCCATGTCGAGCGCGATGGCCAGCTCGTCCATCGCGCTTTCCAGGCCGAAGCCATAGGGCAGGTCGGGCGGGGCGCGCATGAAGCCCGGCGTGTTGCGGTCAGCATGCACCACGTTCACCCGCGTCCAGACATTCGGGCAGGCATAGATGCGCGAGGTCGTCTCCGTGCCCTGGACGTTGTAGTTCGAGGGGCGGGAACTGACCTCCCAGCCCTCGTGCAGCAGCGCCTGCAGCCTGCCGTCCCGCCCGGCGGCGAGGCGCACGCGCTGGCGCGTCTCGGCGCGGTAGGTGGCGATGGTGAAGCCCTGGCTGCGGCTGGCCACCAGCTTGACAGGCCGGCCGAGCCGGCGGGCGGCCACCGCGATCCAGGCTGTGCGTGCCGTGGCGCCCCCCTTCGAGCCGAAGGCGCCCCCGACTAGCGGCGAGATCACCTGCACCTTGTTCGGCGCGATGTCGAGTTGCTTCGCGACCGTGGTTGCCAAGCCCTGCACGAATTGGCTCGGCTCCAGGATGGTGAGCCTGTCGCCCTCCCAGAAGCAGGTGGTGGTGAACAGCTCGATAGGGTTGTGGTGCTGGGTGGGCGTGCCGTAGGTGGCGTCCACGGTCACCGCGCCGGCGGCAAAGGCGGCCTCGGCGTCGCCAACCCTGGGGTCCTCATGCGCTTCCAGGGTTTCCTCCAGCACCTGCACTTCGACGCCCGGGCTGTCGAAGGTGGCGGCAGGGGCTTCCTCGGCATAGTCCACGCGGACCTTGTGTGCCGCCTCGCGGGCCGCCTCGAAGCTCTCGGCCAGGACGACCGCGATGATCTGGCCGTCATGCCAGATGCGGTCCGATTGCAGCGTGGTGGTGCTGCCGCCGCCGCCCTTGGTCGGCGGGATAGGCTTCGACTCCTGGCCGGTGTTCTCGTGCGTCAGGATGTCCAGCACGCCCGGCACGGCCTGCGCCGCCTCCAGGCGCCAGCGCGTGATGCGGCCACGCGCGATGCCGCTGGTAACGAGGAAGGCATGGGCGGCGTTCGGCACCGGCATGTCGGAGGGATAGTGCGCCGCGCCCGTCACCTTGGCCCGTGCTTCCTGACGCACCGTGTCGCGGCCGATAACGCCGCTCGGAATGATCATCTCGGACATGTCAGGGCTCCATCGCCGCGGCCTGCATCAGGGCGCGCACCAGGGTGCGCCGGCCCAGCTCGGGCTTGAAGGCGTTGTCATCATGGGCCACGGCGCCAGCGAATGCGGCTTCGGCGGCCTGGCCTGCACAGGCCTCGGTCAGTTCCTGGCCTTGCAGAACCATCTCCGCCTCGTGCGCCCGCCAGGGCGCGGCGGCGACACCGCCCAGGCCGATCCGCGCCTCATGCACAACGCCATCGCGCAGGTCCAGCGCCACCGCGGCTGAGGCGAGGGCAAAGGCGTAGGACTCCCGGTCCCGCACCTTGAGGTAGAGCGAACGGCGCGCCCAGGGCAGGGTGGGGACATGGAAGCCGGTGATCAGCTCGCCCGGCCGCAGCGTGGTCTCGATCTCTGGCGTATCGCCGGGCAGGCGATGGAGTTGCGAGAAGGGGAAGCGGCGCGGCCCCTCCGGCGCCAGCGCCTCCACCTCGGCATCGAGCGCGATCAGCGCCTGGGCGAAGTCGCCGGGATAGCTGGCGATGCAATGCTCACTGACGCCGAGCACCGCGAGCAGCCGCGTCACCCCGCCGATCGCCGAGCAACCGGAGCCGGGCTGGCGCTTGTTGCAGGGAAAGGCGGTGTCGCGGAAGTAGTGGCAGCGGGTTCGCTGCAGCACGTTGCCGCCAAGCGTCGCCATGTTGCGGAGCTGCGCGCTGGCCGCCTGCTGCAGCGCCTGGGCGAGGACGGGATAGTCTCGCCGTACGGCGGGATGCTCGGCCGCCTGCGCCATGCTCGCCACGGCGCTGAGCCAAAGCCCGCCCTCCTCGCTGCGGATCACCGGCTGCGCTGCGGCGTCTGGGCGGATGTCCAGCACCCGCTCCGGGTGCATCACGTCGATCTTCATCAGGTCGAGCAGGGTGGTGCCGCCGGCCAGGTACTGCACCTCCGGGCGGATGTGCTGGCGCGCCGCCTCCGGCACCGTGCCCGCGGCGAGGGCGGCGCCGAGATCCGCGGCGCGCTCATAGGTGAAGGGGCGCATCGCTCAGCCTTGCTCCATCTGCGGCCGCGCCTGGCGGATGGCGGCGACGATCTTGGGATAGGCCGCGCAACGGCAGAGATTGCCGCTCATGTATTCGCGGATCTCGGCATCGCTGCCGGCGTGCCCTTCCTGCACGCAAGACACGGCGGAGACGATCTGCCCCGGCGTGCAGTAACCGCACTGGAAGGCATCCTGGTCGATGAAGGCCTGCTGCATCGGGTGCAGCACGCCGTCGGCAGCGGCCAGCCCTTCGATCGTGGTGATCTCGCGCCCCTCGGCGGAGGCGGCGAGAATCAGGCAGGACAATTCGCGCCGGCCATCCACCAGCACGGTGCAGGCGCCGCACTGGCCGTGGTCGCAACCCTTCTTGGCGCCGGTCAGCCC
>DATMFR010000021.1:0-19743 GCA_035556695.1 Roseomonas sp. | reverse complement strand
CGCGCCGCCTGCAGCGTCGGGTTGTTCGCATAGGCCTGCGACAGCGCCTCCTGCAGCGTCTGACCCCGCGCCACGCCCCCCCACACCACAGGCGCCATCAGCACCACCGTTCCCAACACAACTCGCATTCCCGCGGTGATCATCGGCGCATGTCCTCTGGCGGCAGAAAGAAAGGGATCATCGGGCCGGGGCGGTGGGCGCCACCAGCCCGTCGCTCCAGATGTTGCCGGGCTCCGGCCGCAGCGGCGCCGCGCCGGAGGGCGTGCCCTCGATGCTCCGCATGGTGGTGCCGCCACCAACATCCGGCGCGGAGCCGCCGCTGGAGCAGGCGGCCATCAGGACCGGCAGGGCCAGCCCGGCCAAGCGCACCAAAATACGCATGGGTTCGTTCTCCTCAGGAAGCGGGCTTTGCCGCCGTGCAGCTCAGAAAGCCACGGACTGCGGCGCAGACCTCGCCCGACAGGGTGAAATCCGCCTCGCCGCGCAGCCACTCGTTGAGGAAGCCGCCGATCAAGGCCTGGAGGACCAGCGCCGCGCGCTCAGGTGGCCAGTCCGCGGACAATTCACCACGCTCCGAGGCGCGGCGGAAGCTGTCATGCAAGGTGGCGCGGATGGCGGCATCTGCCTGCCGGCGGCGAAGCAACGCGGGAGCCATATCAGCCACGTACTCGCAGCGTTGGAGCATAATGGTCAACAGGCGCCGCCGGCGCGAATCATTCTCGAGCTCGGACAGCGCCGTGGTGATGGAACAGGCCATGTGCTCAAGCGGAGGCGCGGCCTCGTCACTGCAAAGCCGGCGCTTCATTTCGTCCTGCAGCAGGACCAATCTTTCGTCAAGCGCCAGGAACAGGCCGAGCTTGTCACCGAAATGCCAGTGCACCGCCCCTCTCGTGCAGCCCGCGAAACGCGCTATCTCATCAAGGGAGGCCCGAGCTACGCCACGCTCAAGGAAAACATGCTCCGCGGCATCCAGCAGGGCCTCGCGCGTCTCATCGGCTTCCTGTTTTGTGCGGCGCGCCATTTCCGACCTTGCGAGTTGAGATCGTCTGTTTATATACATACACGAAGGTATCTTTACAAGCCTCAGCCCGCTACCGCAGCCCTCTTACTGGAGGTTTCATGGCGCTCCTGTTCCGCCGTGGGCTCGCCGCCCTCGGCCTTTTCTTGCTCGCTGCTCCCGCGATGGCGCAGCAGCCCGGCGGCGGCCCTCCGGCGGTGGGGGTCTCACAGGTCGCCCGGCGGGCTGTCACCGAAACCAACACCTTCATCGGGCGCATCGAGGCGGTCGATCGCGTGGATATCGTGCCGCGCGTGACGGCCTTCCTGGAGAAGGTGGCGTTCGAGGAAGGCGCCGAGGTGAAGCAGGGCGACCTGCTGTTCCGCCTGGAGCGCGGCCCCTTCGAGGCGCAGCTGCAGATCGCCAAGGCCGCTGTGGCAGAAGCTGAGGCGCAGCTTCAGAACGCCAACATCACCCTCAACCGCGCCCAGTCGCTTCTGAACACGCCCGCGGGGCAGCGCTCGACGGTAGATACGGCCGTGGCGGCGCAGCGCACCGCCCAGGCGCAGCTGCTCTCTGCCCAGGCGCAGGTGCGCCAGGCGCAGATCAACCTGGACTATACCGAGATCCGCTCGCCGATCGCCGGGCGCATCGGCCGGACCAGCGTGACGGAGGGCAACGTCGTCACGCCCAGCTCCGGCGTCCTGACGAGCATCGTCAGCCAGGACCCGATGTACGTCACCTTCACCGTGCCGGTCCGCACGATGACCGAGGTGCGCCAGCGCTACGCATCGCGCGGAGGGCTCGCTGCCGTGCAGCTGCGGGTGCAGCTTCCGGACGGCCGGACCTATGACCAGGTCGGCCATCTGGACTTCATGGACATCGATGTCGGCCGCGACACGGACAGCGTGCTGCTGCGCGGCCGCATTCCCAATCCCCAGACCCCCGAGGGCTATCGCGAGCTGACGGCCAATCAGTTCGTCAACGTCATCGTCGAGGCGGTGCAGCCGGTGGAGATGCTCACCGTGCCGCGCGCTGCCCTGCTCAGCGACGCCCGCGGCGACTTTGTCTATGTCGTCGGCGACAACAATACGGCCGAGCGGCGCGGCGTGAAGATGAGCCCGCAGTCCACGCCGGAGCTGGCGGTGATCGCCGACGGCCTGCGCGAGGGCGAGCGCGTGGTGGTGGATGGCCTGCAGCGCGTGCGGCCGGGCAGCCCGGTGATGCCCGCCCCCGCCGATGCGAACGCCTCGGGCGCTGACACGCCGCGCCAGGGAGGCTGAGCGCATGATTTCCTCGGTCTTCGTCGACCGGCCGCGCCTCGCGATCGTCATCGCCATCGTGATGACCATCGCCGGCGCGCTGTCGCTCACGCGCATTCCGGTCTCGCAGTTTCCTGACATCGTGCCACCGCAGGTGCAGGTCAGCGCCACCTATCCCGGCGCCTCGGCCGAAGTGGTCGAGGCGGCGGTGGCCCAGCCGCTTGAGGCGCAGATCGTCGGCGTCGACCGCTCGATCTACATGAAGAGCAACAGCGGCAACGACGGCAGCTACTCGCTCAACGTCAGCTTCGAGCTGGGCACCGACCCCAATATCAACACCGTTAACGTCAATAACCGCGTCCAGGCGGCAATGGCGCTGATGCCGGCCGAGGTGCAGGCCCAGGGCATCAGGGTCGAGAAGCGCTCCTCCTCGATCCTGCAGGTGCTCTTCCTCTACGCCGACAAGCAGGGACAGTACGATCCCCTCTACCTGACCAACTACGTCACGCTGAACATCCTGGACGAGCTGTCCCGGACGCAGGGCGTCGGTTCCGCCACGCTGTTCAGCCGCCAGAACTACGCGATGCGGATTTGGTTCGACACGCAGCGCCTGACGAGCCTGAACCTGGCGCCCTCCGACGTCATCACCGCCATCCGTTCGCAGAACGTGCAGGCGCCGACCGGCCGCATCGGTGCCGAGCCGGTGCCCAGTGACCAGCAGGTGCAGCTCAACGTCCGCACGCAGGGCCGACTCACCACGCCGGAGCAGTTCGGCGCCATTGTGCTGCGCGCCAACCCGGACGGCTCCGTGCTGCGCGTGCGCGACGTCGCGCGCGTTGAGATCGGGGCGCAGAACCAGGACGTCAGCACCCGTCTGAACGGGCAGGACGGCGTCGGCATCGGCCTCTATCTCGCTCCCGGCGCCAATGCGGTGCAGACTGCCACCGCCGTGGAACAGACGATCAGCCGCGTGCGCGAGCGCATGCCGCAGGGCATGACCCTGCGGCCGGTCTTCGACACGACCATCTTCGTCAGTGACACCATCCACGAGGTTCTCAAGACCCTGCTTGAGGCCTTCGTGTTGGTCGCAGTGGTGGTGTTCCTCTTCCTCGGCAACATCCGCGCCACCTTCATTCCGATCATTGCCGTCCCGGTCAGCCTCATCACCACCTTCGCGGTGCTGCTGATGCTCGGCTACTCCGCCAACACGGTCTCGCTGCTGGCCATGGTTCTGGCCATCGGCATCGTGGTGGACGACGCCATCGTGGTGGTCGAGAACGTCGAGCGGGTGATGGAGGAGGAGCCGGAGCTCACGCCGGCGCAGGCCACCAAGAAGGCAATGGCCCAGATCACCGGGCCGATCATCGCCATCACCCTGGTGCTGCTCTCGGTCTTCGTGCCGATCGGCTTCATCCCCGGCCTGTCCGGCGTGCTGTTCCGCCAGTTCGCGGTGACCATCAGCGCGGCGATGTTCATCTCCGCCATCAACGCGCTGACCCTCTCGCCCGCGCTCTGCGCCGTGTTCCTGCGGCACAGCGGCCCGCGACGCGGCATCATGGCCTGGGTGGGCCGCCGCATCGACAACGTGCGGGACGGCTATGCCGCCATCGTGCGCCGCCTGCTGCGGCTGGCCATCGTCTCGGTGGTGCTGGTGGGCGCCTTCGGCTTCGGCGCCTACACCATCGCCAGTCGCGTCCCCGCGGGCTTCCTGCCGCAGGAGGACCAGGGCGCTTTCATCATCGCCTTCCAGTTGCCGGACGGGGCCGCCCTGCCCCGTACCAGCCGCGTCGTCGCCGATATGGAGCGGCGGCTGAAGGAGCTGCCGCAGGTGCGGGACGCCGTCGCCATCGTCGGCTTCTCGCTGCTCGACGGCGGCGCCAGCTCCAGCTCGGCCACCATGTTCGTGCAGCTCAAGGAGTTCAGCGAGCGCACGGGGCCGGGCGATACGGTGCAGGCGCTGATCGGCCGGATCTTCGCGGAGAGCCAGCAGATCCGGAACGCGCAGATCATCCCGATCAACCTGCCGCCCATCATCGGCCTCTCCACCGGCGGCGGCTTCGAGTACCAGCTCGAATCGCTGACCGGCGGCGACCCGACGGAGATCGGCAGCGTCATGCAGGCGCTGGTCGGCGCGGCCAACCAGGACCCGCGCCTGACCCAGGTCTTCTCGACCTTCAGCGCCCGCGTGCCTTCGATCTACCTGGATATCGACCGCGACAAGGCGCAGGCCCTCGGCCTGACCATGAGCGACGTGTTCTCGGCGCTGCAGGCGACGCTTGGCAGTAGCTTCGTGAACAACTTCAACCTGTACGGCCGCACCTGGCAGGTGCTGGTGCAGGGCGAGGCGTCCGATCGCCGCGACACCGAGGATCTCTGGAACATCCAGATCCGCAACAGCCGCGGCGTCATGGTGCCGCTGCGCTCGATCGCCACCGCCAAGACGGTGGTCGGGCCGCAGACCATCACCCGCTACAACAACTATCGCTCCATCACCATCAACGGCAGCCCGGCGCCGGGTGTCTCCTCCGGCGACGCCATCGCGGCGATGGCCGAGATCTCGCGCAACACCCTGCCCGCCGGCTACACCTACGAGTGGACCGGCACCTCCTTCCAGGAGCAGCGGGCCTCCGGGCAGACGGGCGCCATCCTCGGCCTCGCCGTGCTCTTCGCCTTCCTCTTCCTGGTGGCGCTCTACGAGAGCTGGGTGATCCCGATCCCGGTGCTGCTCTCGGTGGTCGTCGGCGTGCTGGGATCGGTCGGCGCGCTGATGCTGGCCGGGATGTCGATGGACCTCTACGCGCAGATCGGCCTCGTCGTGCTGATCGCGCTGGCGGCGAAGAACGGCATCCTGATCGTCGAGTTCGCCAAGGAGCAGCGCGAGGCCGGCCGCCCCATCGCCGAGGCGGCGGCGATGGGCGCCAAGCTGCGGTTCCGCGCGGTGATGATGACCTCGATCGCCTTCATCCTCGGCCTGGTGCCGCTGGTCTGGGCCTCGGGCGCGGCCATGCTGGCGCGGCGCGCGGTCTCCACGCCGGTCTTCGCCGGCATGATCGCGGCCTCGACCATTGGCATCTTCCTGATCCCGATGCTCTACGTGGTGTTCCAGCGGATGCGGGAGGCAACGCATCGCCGCTTCCGCCGCCGCAGCCACCATGCGCACCGGGAGCGGGAGCACAGCGCGGCCAAGTGAGTCGCCGCACCCCGGCAACTCGCCGGGCGTGAAGCGGTTCCTGATGCGAGAATGCGGGGCGTCGCCGGCAGGCGGCGCCCCGTTCCGCATCGAGGACGCCGCATGGTCCAGCCCTCCGCCCTCTCTCGCCTGCCGCGGATCGTCATCATCGGCGGCGGTGCCGGCGGCGTGCATCTCGCCACACGCCTTGGAGGCAACCTCGGGCGACGGAAGCAGGCCGAGATCCTGCTGATCGACCGCGACTCAACGCATATCTGGAAGCCGCGCCTGCATGAGGTGGCCGCGGGCACGCTGGACACCGGGCAGGAGCAGCTCGGCTTCGTCGTCCACGCGCATCGGCACCGCTTCCGCTTTATACCGGGCGAGATGGTGGGACTGGACCGGGAGGCAAAACGCGTTCAGCTCGGTCCGCTGCGCGACCGCGCGGGCGCCGAGGTGCTCGGCCCCCGCACGGTGGAATACGACGTGCTGGTGCTGGCCGTCGGCAGCCGCGCGAATGATTTCGGCATCCCCGGCGTGCGCGAGCACTGCCACTTCATCGACAGCCGCGATCAGGCGGAGGACTTCAACACCGCGCTGCGCAACGAGACGATCCGCTGCCTCGCCGCGCCGGACAGCGCCACGCTGGACATCGCCATTGTCGGCGCCGGTGCCACAGGGGTGGAGCTGAGCGCCGAGATCAGCACCGCGCTCGACCTTGCCGCCGGCTACGGTTTCCCCGGCCTGCGCGACCGGCTGCGGCTGACCCTGATCGAGACCGCGCCGCGCATCCTCGGCGCCTTGCCTGAAAGGGTGGCCGAGGCCTCGCGGCGGGAGCTGGAGCGGCAGGGCGTCACGGTTCTCACCGGCGCACAGGTGGTCTCCGTGGATGCGGCGGCCTTGCACCTGAAGGACGGGCGCAGCATTCCAGCGAAGCTGAAGGTTTGGGCAGCCGGCGTGGCGGCGCCCGCCTTTCTGCGCGAGGTCGGCGGGCTTGAAAGCGCCCGCAGCGGCCAGCTCGTGGTGCGGCCGACGCTGCAGACGACGCGCGACGACCACGTCTTCGCCATTGGCGACTGCGCCTGGTTCGTTCCCGCCGGCCAGGAGCGACCACTCGGCGCCACAGCGCAGGTGGCGCAGCAACAGGCTCGGCATCTGGCACAGGCCATTCCGGCGCTGCTGGAGGGCAGGCCGCTGCCGCAGTTCACCTACGAGCATAAGGGCGCCCTGGTAGCGCTCGGCCACTACAACGCTTTTGGCAGTCTAGGGCGCCTTGGCCTTCTGGGCGGCGGTACCTTCATCCAGGGGCGGCTGGCGCAGCTCAGCTACAATTCCCTCTACCGCCGGCACCAGCTTGCGCTGCATGGCTTCTGGCGCTCTCTGCTGTTTTGGGCCTCCGACCTGCTGCGCCGTGCGAGCACCCCGCCGGTCCGGCTGGAGTGAGGCGCATGTCTGCGGCAGGCGGCGCAGGCTATAAGGCCGGCTGTGTCGTACGTATCCTCCTCCCCTGAGCCTTCCTCTCCCGACTGGGTCGCCGTTCTCGGCGGCGGACCTGCCGGCCTCATGGCTGCCGAGACGATCGCCGCCGCGGGCTATCGCGTGGTGGTCTTCGAGCGCATGCCCTCGCCCGGGCGGAAGTTCCTCATGGCCGGACGTGGCGGGCTGAACCTCACCCATTCCGAGCCGTTGCCCGATTTCATGCGCCGCTACGGCGGCGCCGAGGTGGCGCTGGCGCCGCATGTCGGCGCCTTCCCGCCCGAAGCGCTGCGGCAATGGTGCGAGGCGCTGGGCCAGGAGACCTTCACCGGAAGCTCAGGTCGCATCTTTCCGAAAGCCATGAAGGCTTCGCCGCTCTTGCGTGCCTGGCTGGAACGGCTGAGCGGGCTGGGCGTGGAGATCCGCACCCGGCATGAATGGCGGGGCTTCGACGCTGCGGGAGCTTTGCGCTTCACCACGCCGCAAGGCGAGGCCACCCACCGGCCCGGAGCGGTGGTGCTGGCGCTGGGCGGCGCCTCCTGGCCACGCCTGGGCGCCGACGGTACCTGGACGGGTGCCCTGCCCGGCTTGAGCATCGCGCCCTTCCGGCCGAGCAATGGCGGCTTCCAGATCGCCTGGTCGGCGGTGTTCCGGGCCCGCTTCGCGGGGGCGCCGCTGAAGCGCATTGCCTTGACCTTCCAGGAGCGGACGGTACGGGGCGAAGCGGTGATCTCGGCGGAAGGGATCGAGGGCGGCGCGGTCTATGCCCTCTCCGGCCCGTTGCGCGATGCCATCGCAGCGCAGGGCGAGGCCTTCGTGATGCTCGACCTGCGCCCCGATCTCGAATCCGCAGAAGTGGCCCGCAGGCTGGCCTCACCGCGCCGGGGGCAGTCACTCTCCACTTTCTTGCGCAAGGTTCTGGCACTGCCGCCGGTCTCGATCGGCCTGCTGCAGGAAGCGCTTCACGGCGGCACGCCAGCCGAACGACTACCGGCGTTGGTCAAGGCGCTGCCGCTGCGCCTGCTCGCTCCGCTCGGGCTGGAACGCGCCATCTCCTCGGCAGGTGGCATCGCCCTCACCGAGCTGGACGGAAGCCTCATGCTGCGCCGGCACCCCGGCCATTTCGCGGCGGGCGAGATGCTGGACTGGGAAGCGCCGACTGGCGGCTACCTCCTGCAGGCCTGCTTCGCCACCGGCCGCGTTGCGGGACGCGGCGCGGCCGCCTGGCTGGAGCGCCACCGCGCCTTCCCAGAGCCATCACTGCGCTGAAGCTGCATCGAGACGGTTCTCGAACACCAGGAGGAAGGGCGGCTTGTCCGGTGGCGCCGGCAGGACGCGGCCCTGCGCATCGGCGGGAAAGCGGCGGAGCACCACCGCGTCGAGCACGTTGCCGCCCACTGCCTGCACCCGGCCGGCCGCGCCAGCCACCACCACGTCGCAATGCATCGCGCGGAACTGTCCGGATTCGGCGAGACGCTCCTGCCAGTGCAGCAGCGGCACCCGGGAGCGGTCGGCGCAGAGCAGGTCGCCGGGCCGCGGAGCATAATCTGCCGGGTCATGGGGAAGGAAGGCCGCGGTGTCAGGATGCCACGTCGCCTGGGAAAGCAGGACGTCGATATAGGTCGCGTGGGCGGCCGCAGGCGGGAAGACGAAGCTGGGTATGCCGGCGCCCGCCATGACATGGCTGATGAAGGCGGCCGACCAAGCGGGATAGGCCCAGAGCGAGATGGCCGGCAGCGCCGCCGGCGTGCCACTCTCCGCCAACCCGGTCACCAGAGCTTCGTGCGTCTCCCGGTGGTTGCGGATCACCCTTGGCCCCTCTCCCGGTTCGCTGTCCCAGTAGGTCAGCACGCGTTCGAAGAGGCTGGGATCGGCGGGCTCCGCCAGGGCTTCAGGCCAGCCATCCACTGTCAGGCGGCCCCAGGCCTGCCACTCCGCCAGGGCCTGACCGACAAGCCGCCCGCGCCAAGTGTTTTCCTGGGCGAGCGCGGTCGGGTCCGGTGCAGGAGGCGCGGCGCAGGACAGCACCACGAGAAGAATGCCTGTACTCCACCAGGATCGCATCCGCCGCCCACTCCCCTGCTATCGCAGGGGAGCAACGCAGGAAGCGACGGGAGGTCACGCGACGCGCGAACAGTACGCGACGCTTACACAGCCATGCGGTTCAAGCTCGGCTTGCGCTCCGGTGGGGGCGGCAGTTCCGAGGTGCGGACAACGGGCGGCCGCTCCTCCTCCCGCCGGGCAGGGGGACGGCGCCAGAACTGCACCAAGCGGACCACGAGGTAGAGCACCACCGCCGCGCCGATGCCACCAAGAGCGTAAGAAGTGCCCTTCTCGCCAAGCCAGGCGACCGCGAACCAGCCCGCGCTTGTGAAGGCGGCCGCCCATAGCCCGGCGGCGATGAAGTTGAGGAAGGCGAAGCGGGGGCGAGGCATGCCCGCGATGCCGCAGGCGGCCGAGGCAACGTTGCGCACGCCATAGACGAAACGGAAGGACAGCACGAAGAGCGTGCCATAGCGGTCCAGGAAGCGCAGCGCGGCGCCGATGCGCTTCTCCCCGCCGGGAATGCGGCGCAAGGCGCGTACACCGTAGCGCTGCCCCAGGGTGAACCAGAGCTGGTCACCCAGAAAGGAGCCGATCCAGACGGAGACCATCAGGATCCAGGGATTGATCAGGTTGGTGGCCTTGCCGGCCGCGGCCGCAAGCAGGACGAAAGTTTCGCCTTCGAAAAAGGCCCAGACGGCGGCCGCCAGATAAGCCAGTTTACCCCACTCTGCCCAGAACTCGGCCACGCTTCCCCCCATTCGGCGTCCGTGCGGCCCGACGATGCGGGAAAACTCCGCTCCAGGGAAACGACAATCTCACGCTCACGTGAAATTTTCCGTAAACCCATGGAACAGCAGCCGTTTGCCGCGCTCCGCCGGTCTGGCGGAGCGCGGCGGACCGGCTCAGGCGAAGTGGTAGTCCCAGTTGTTCAGGTACGTCACGTCGGAGAGGGTGAAGCTCGTCGTCGAGCCGTCCTGCGCCGTGATCGTCCAGACATCGCCGTCATGGCTCAGCTGCGCGTTGTCGCCGAAGCCGTGGAACTCCAGCTTGTCCCCTTGCCAGGAGGAGAAGTCGGTGATGGTGTCGTGACCTTCCCCCTTCCCGATCACGAAGATGTCGGCGCCGTCGCCGCCGGTCAGCCGGTCGTCGCCGCCCTTGCCGTCCAGCACGTTCACACCGCTGGTGCCGGTGATGATGTTGTTCAGGCCGTTGCCGGTCCCCTTGGTCCAGCCCCAGCCGAAAAAGACCAGGTTCTCCACGTTGTCCGGCAGCGTGTAGTCCTTGATCCAGGTGGTGACGGTGTCCACACCCTCCCCAGGCTTCTCCACCGGCATGTCGTTCGAGGAGAACACGACGTAGGTGTCGTCGCCGGCGCCGCCATACATGGTGTCGCCGCCGCCATTGGACTGGTGCTGGTCATTGCCGTCGGTGCCGTACCAGGTCTCGGTGGCGTCGGTGCCCCAGCTCTGGTGCTGCGGGTCGCCGGAGAGCGCCAGCTCATTGCCGGCCTGATGACCGCTCCCGCCGCTGCCATTGCCATCCGTCCCGCCGGAGGAGTCCCAGTCGGAGGAATCCCCGCTGGACGAATCGTCGCTGGGGGTGCCGTTGTCGCTGTTGTTGCCGGAAGAGCCGCCGTTGTCCGTCCAAGTATAGCCGGAGTCAGAACCGAACAGATCCTTGAAGGCCGCGGCGGTGTCCCCGCCACCTCCATCGGAGATGCGGCCGGGATACTGGACATCGGAATCCCAGAGGGAGTGGTAGACCACGTCGTGGCTGTCGAACCACTGCTTCACCGCCTCCAGGAAGGGGCGTGCATTATCGGTGGTAACACCCCACTCGGAGAAGGCGGTGGGCTTGCCGTGCTCCGCAGCAAAATCCTGGTGCCATTGCAGGCCATATTCCTCGTTCTTGAGGAGGTCAAAGGCCTTGGCCGGATCCCAGCCCTGGTATTCGGGCTTGTAGTAGAAGTCCATGCCGACGATGTCGACATAGTCGTCGCCAGGATAGGCGCTGGCAGGGTCCATGCCGCCATAGGCCTCGTTCGGCGTCCACTCGAACTTGAAAGCGTCCGACACCGAGCGGAACGTATCCACGAACTGGCGGAAGGCGTTGATGAAGTCGTTCTCATGACCGCCGGCCGACCAGGAGAACCAGTCGCCGTTGAATTCCCAGCCGGTGCGCACGTAAATCGGATCGCCGCCGCTGTGGCCGCTCAGCAGATCCTCGGCCACCGAGCGGTAATATCGGTTGTAGTCACCGTTCGCCGCGGAATGGAGATCGGCGTCACCGGCCAGCAAGGGAACGGACCAGAAGACGTCACGTCCGGTCGGGCCCCAAAGGCGATCTGCCGCCCAGCTCGCGCTCTGAACGTAATCGTCCCAGTTGGCATTACCGACCACGCCATGCACACCGTCAACGTCGCGTCCGAGCCAGTTCTCGAACTGCGACAGATCCTGCGTACTGTTGCCGACATAGACTCCAAGAAGGGCCATAGTAAATCCTATGCAACGGGCGCAGAACGTCCCATTCGTCTCTGCACCCCGCAGTGACGAGCAAGAAAAATCCCGCGTAGTTTGCGTCTAAATCGGCCCGGGACTTTGATCCTGACCGACGGAGGAAGCGCCAAAGCCCTAGCTGACAGCTCACGGAAAGTCGAGCGAATGACGCACTGCGTCATGCCGGTTTTTTGTACTTCGCTTCATGAAACCAGAAGTTGCTTGCGATAACCTGAAGCTTTTCGCTTTGAACAAAAAAATGGACTGATGAAAATCGCGCGTTTCTCACCAATCCTTTCAGGTGATCGTAGGGATCGAAAACTAATAAGTATTTTTCTGATATAGAGAAATCAACCTAAGATTGATTTTTTCTCGGCATAGAAGCCGTCGGCGAGGAGGCTTACGGCCGATTCCGCGCCACCCTCCTCGTAAAAAGGCCAGCAAAATGCCACAGATTTGCCCAATTCGTTGTCTGCTGGAAAATCGGCGGCCGCGGCTGCCGCAAACGCGTCAGGTGAGAAGCTGAAGCCGTCGGAGCAGGATGCGGGTCGTCGGCACAACCTCACGCAACGCCGCACTCAGAAATTCCGGTAAATCTTGCCGCGGCACAATTCGGAGTTCCAAGTATTCGCGGTGACTGACTTTCTGCTGCCGAGCCAGGATCTCTTCCCCGCGCAGGCTTGTGCTCAGGCGGATGCCAAGGTCGTGGTAACGCGTCCCGGGATGCACGACCAGGCAGAAGGGGATGGCGGCTTCCACCTCCGCCGCCGACAGGCCCAGCTCCTCCTCGAGTTCCGAAAGAATCTGCGCGCGAGCGTCGATCAGCGTGCCGCGCCGCGCGCTGGCATCCACGCTGCCGGCCGGCGGCAGTTGCCACATGCCGGGCTGGTAAGTGGCCGTCTCGCTGCGCCGCCCCAACACGATCCCGTCGGCACATTCCAGGACGCCACAGACCGAAAGCGCCCGCAGGCCCAGCCGGGCGTAAAGCGCCGGCTCCCGCGTTTGTGCCAGCAGCGCCTTGTAGCGCACGAATGCACCTTCCAGGCGCGCGGGCGAAACGCTGGTGAGGGTGAACACAGGTCCATCGAAGAGGCGCCCGCCGGCCTTCTCCTGCGCTGCCGCCCAATGCGCTTCCAGCACGGGCTGCAGGTCCGGCGGCACCGGCGGGGGGACATCGTGGCAGTGGATCTCAAGCGTGCTGTCCAGCGGCGCGTGCTGCCAGGCCGTCAGCGCCTCGTCGCGGTCGTTGGTCATATGCGTCCCTCTCTTGCAGCTACGCCACAGCCTAACCCTTCCCGAACATCTGGGGAGAGCAGGCAGTTGCCGGAGGGAAGGCGGGGCCGACACGCGGTTGCGCCGCATCCGGCCCGGAAGTCTGGTGGCTGGGCTCAGTGGCCCAGCACCGTGTCCGGCTGGCCGGCACGAGCCGGGAGGCGCAACGGATGCGCCATCTGCTTGATGACGAGCGCGGCGGCCGAAATCAGTCCGGGAGTGGCCACGACCATGAAGATCTGCGCGAAGGAGAGCTGCCGCCGCGCCAGTTCAGCCACGAGGAAGGAGCCGGCAATGCCGCCGAAGCGGCCGAGACCGAGCATCCAGCCCACGCCCGTCGCGCGCCCCTCAGTCGGATAGAAGCTGGCGGCCAGCGCAGGCAGGGAGGACTGCGCCGTGTTCATGAGCACGCCAGCGATGAACACCGCGGCCACCAGCGAGCCGAGCTGCCCCGCCGCAAGGCCAATGGCGCAGACGGAAGCCGAGGTGAGCAGGAAGCCGGCGGCGATGACCTTGTTGCCGTTGAAGCGGTCCATCAGCCAGCCGAAGAAGATGGCGCCGATGCCACCGAGTGGGAACAGCGCGGCGATCAGCGCTGCCGTGCGCGGCGCGAGCCCGGCATCGTTGAACAGCAGCGGCATCCAGTTGATCAGCGCGTAGAAGATCACCAGGCCCATGAAATAGGCGATCCACAGCATCACCGAGCCCACGGCATAAGGGCGTGAGAGGACCACAGCCGCACCGCTGCGCGCAGCTCCAGCGGGCGCGCCCTCGCCAAGGGTGAAGCGGGCCGCGTCCGCCGCCGTGGCGGAGATGCGCGCCAGCACGCGACGGATGCGCTCGGCGGGCTGCCCGCGCGCGATCATGTAACGCACCGATTCCGGCAGGAGCAGCAGCAACAGCAGTGCCAGCACCAGGGGGGCGACGCCGCCGAGCAGCAGGACGCTGCGCCAGCCCCATTGCGGAATCATCCAGGCCGCCAGAAAGCCTCCGAGGGCCGCGCCGAGCGGAAAGCCACAGAACATGGCGTTGACCAGGAGGGCGCGGCGGCTCTCCGGGCAATACTCGCTGGTCAGCGTCACCGCGTTCGGCATGGCGGCACCCAGGCCGAGGCCGGTGATGAAGCGCCAGACGACAAGCTGGTCCAGGCTAGCCGCGAAGGCGGAGGCGAGGCAGGCGAGACCAAAGACGACGACGGCCCCGACCAGCACCACCTTGCGCCCGGCGCGGTCAGCCAGCGGGCCCGAGGAGAGTGCCCCGGCCGCCAGTCCGAACAGCGCCGCGCTCAACACGGGAGCGAGGTCCGGCCGCGCAACGCCCCATTCGGTGATCAGCGACGGGGCGATGTAGCCGATCGCGGCGGTATCGAACCCATCCAGCAGGACAATGAAGAAGCAGAGGGCGAAGATGGTCCATTGCAGGGGCGAGAATGGTTGCTCGTCGAGGAAGGCCTGCACATCCAGGCTGCGTTCGGCTTTCATATCGGTTTCCTTTGCGGGGCCGGCGCGGGGTGGCGCGCGCCATCCGTCCGCCTCTTCTTCTTCACCGCAGATGGCGGCCGGACTGCCGGCACCTGCCTCCCCTCTATTCGGCGCGGAAATCCGCCAGCACGCGATCCACGAAGGCATCGGCGCAGCCGAGATAGCCGACGGGGTCCGTCAGGCGGGCGATCTCGGCCGTATCCAACACCGACGAGACGTCCTCGTCCCGGCCCAGCGCCTCGGCCAGCGGGATGCCCTCGGCCAGGGCGATATCGCAGGCGTGGTGGACGGCATGATGCGCCGCCTCGCGCCCCAGGAGCGGCGCAAGGCCCATCATCACCGCCTCGGCGACGATCAGCCCGCCGGTGCTGTCGAGGTTGCGGCGCATCCGGGCGGTATCCACCGTCATGCCTTCCGCGACCAGCACGGCCTGGCGCAACGCGCCGTGCGTCAGCAGGAGTGCCTGGAACAGCGCCAGCGGCTCGGCCTGCCAGGGACCGGTGCCGCGCTCCTGGTCGTGCGGCAGCGCGGCGAGCATCTGCGGCACCAGCGCATGGACGCCGCGCGCCTGGGCCAGCACGTACTCGCAGGCGATCGGGTTGCGCTTCTGCGGCATGGTGGAGGAGCCGCCCCGGCCGGGGGCATGCGGCTCGGCCACCTCGGCGACCTCGGTCTGCATCAGCAGCACGACGTCGGTGGCGAACTTGGAAAGCGGACCGCAGAGCAGGCCGCACCAGCACACCGCCTCGGCCAACGCATCATGCGCGACATGCCAGGGGATGCTGGGCTCCCCGAGGGAAAGCTCCCGCGCCAACTCGCGCAGTACATCGAGCCCCTGCCCGCCCAGCGAAGCCAGCGTGCCGACCGCGCCGCCGAACTGCACGCGCAGCACGCGCGGACGGAGCTGTGCCAGCCGCTCGCGCATCGCCAGCAGCGGGGCCAGCCAGACGGCGCATTTGTAGCCGAAGGTGATGGGCAGCGCGTGCTGCAGATGGGTGCGGCCGGCCATCACGGTGGCGCGGTGCTCCTCCGCGCGCGCGGCGAGGGCGGCGCAGAGGCGGTCCAGTTCGGCGCCGAGCAGGTCCAGCGCATCGCGAAGCACCAGCACCGTGGCGCTGTCCACGATGTCCTGGGTGGTGGCACCCCAATGAGTCCAGCGTCCCGCCTCAGGTCCCGCCGCCGCCGAGAGCTGCTTCACCAGGCCGACCACGGGATAGCCGGTGTTGCGGGTGGCCGCAGCCAGGGCGGGCAGGTCCAGATGCTCGGCGCGGGCGGCGGCGGTGATCGCCTCGGCGGCGGCCTGCGGCACGATGCCGAGCCGGGCCTCGGCGCGCGCCAGGGCCGCCTCGACGTCCAGCATGCGCTGGAGAATGGCGCGTTCATCCAACGCTGCGCGCATCGCGTCGGTGCCATAGAGCGCACCGAAGACGGCACCGTCGGCGGGGTTCACCGCCATGGCGTCAGACCGCCATCCAGACGGTCTCGCCCTCGCCTTGCAGGCGCAGGTCGAGGTTCCAGGTGCCGGGCTCCACCTGCCGCGCCACCAGCGTGCCGCGCCGCTCCGGCGGGACGGCGCTCAGCACGGGATCGGTTTCGTTGAGCGGCTCGCCCTCGAAATAGAGGCGGGTGCAGAGATGCGTCAGCAGGCCGCGCGCGAAGATGGCCAGCGCCACATGCGGTGCCTGCCGGGCATTCGCGCGCGCAGGGCCGCCCACCCGCGCCGGGCCAGGCTTCAGTGTGACGAAGCGAAAGCCGCCGTCAGATCGGGTGGCGCAGCGGCCGTAGCCCTGGAACTCCTCTGCAGGGCCGTTCGGGTCGGGGTACTCGCCCTTGGGGTCGGCGTGCCAGATCTCCACCATGGCGTCGGCCACCGGCGCGCCCGCGCCATCGGTGATGCGGCCGGTCAGCACGATTCGCTCCCCCGGCGGCAGATCGCTGCCGAAGTGGCGGGTGGTGTCGGCCCATTCCGGGAAGTCCACCAGGTGCCAATACGGGCCGGCAGTCTGATGGGCGGAGGCGATGAGGCCCTGCGTCGGCGCGGCCCCGGGGGTCGGGGCCGGCATCAGTGGTGGTCCTCCATCGGGGTGGCGTCGCGGCCGCGCAGCACGATGTCGAACCGATAGCCGAGCGCCCATTCCGGCTGGGTCAGTTCCAGGTCGAACTTCGCAACGAGACGGTTGCGCGCGGCCTCGTTGGGGATGGCATGGAAAATCGGGTCCAGCGCCAGCAGCGGGTCGCCCGGGAAGTACATCTGGGTGATCATGCGCTGCGCGAAGCCGGCGCCGAAGACGGAATAGTGGATGTGGTTCGGCCGCCAGGCGTTCTTATGATTGCGCCAGGGATACGCGCCGGGACGGATGGTGACGAAGCGGTAGAAGCCATCCTCGTCGGTGAAGACACGGCCCATGCCCTGGAAGCTCGGATCAAGGGGGGCGTCATGGTCGTCGCCGGGATGGTTGTAGCGGCCGGCGGCATTGGCCTGCCAGACCTCGACCATGGTGTTGCGCACGGGACGACCCTCCTCGTCCAGCACATGGCCGCCGATGATGATGCGCTCGCCCATGGCGGTCGAGCCATCCGCCTGGACAGTGAGGTCGGCGCGCACGGGATAACGCTGCGGCGAGAAGCGCGGCGCGCTGGTCTCCGTCACGGTATGCGGCAGGCGCAGCAGTTTCTGCTGCGGATGGCGGAGGCGGGTGCTGCCGTAGGCCGGTGCGTCATAGGGCGGCTGCGTCAGCAGTGTCGGCCGGCGATAGCCCGGGATGATGCCGCTCACGGCGTTTCCTCCATGTCCTTCAGCGTCTGCTTGGCCAGCTTGAGGGCGTGATTGGCCGCAGGGACGCCGGCATAAGCCGCGACTTGCAGCAGCACCTCGGCGATCTCCTCCGGCGTCACGCCCGTGTTGCGGGTGGCGCGGACATGCAGCACAAACTCCCCTTCCCGCCCCAGCGCGGCCATCAGCGCCAGTGTCAGCAGGGAGCGGGTGTGCCGCGGCAGCCCCGGTCGGGTCCATATACCGCCCCAGACGCTGCGGGTGATGTAGTCCTGGAAGGGTTCGTCCAGCGCGGTGATGGCGGCACTCGCACGCGCCACGTGCCCCTCGCCCAGCACTGCCTTGCGGATGGCAAGACCGGCGGCAAGCGGGTCGGCGATCGGGTCCGGCTCCTGCGCGGAAAGGAAGTTGTGGAGGGCCGCCGTCACGGCTTCAGGCCGTTCCACGATGGGGATATGCGCGGCATCGGCGATGACCTCGAACCCTGCCCCAGGGATGGCGTCCCGCAGGGCTTCGGCGCTTCCTGGCGGAGCGGATTGGTCACCATCCCCCACCAGCACCAGGGTGGGTAAGCGCAGGCGGCGGGTAGAACTGGTGAGATCGGCCGCGGCGATCGCCTCGGCGGCGCCGGCATAGCCTTCCGGATCGGTGCGCCGGAGCATGGCACGCAGGCCCTGGGCAAAAGGCGCCTGGAGAGCGGCAGGCGTGACCCAGCGCGAAACCACCTGCTCGACCAGCGGTGCCATCCCTTGCGTCCGTACCAGGGCCGCACGGTCACGCCAGATGTCCGGCGGTGGAAGAACCATGGCTGTGTCGAGCAAGACCAGACTGCGCACCCGCTCCGGAGCGCGCGCGGCAACCGCCTGCGCGATCATGCCGCCAATGGAGATGCCGGCAAGATGGAATTCCCTCGCGCCCAGTGCGTTCAACAGCGCAAGCGCGTCCTGAGCCAGGCTTTCGATCCTGTAGGGCCCGGCACTGACGGTGGTCAGCCCATGCCCGCGTAGGTCGGGGCGGACGACGCGCCAGGAATGCGCCAGAGCCCTGGCCTGGGCTTCCCAAATCTCGCCGGTGGCACCGAGGGAATGCAGCAGCAGCAGCGTTGGTGCGCCAGGTGGGCCATCAACCTGCACATGGATGTCGAGATCTCCTGCCCTCACGAACATGACCGCCCCCCCCTGATCATTCCTGTGGTGTGACGATGCGAGATTCGGGCATCGCCCGAGCCTTCTGCTTTGATGCCGCCCTGGTGGCGGAATGCAGTGGCAGGCCGACATAATTCTCGGCGAGAACCCGCTGTGCGGCAGGCGACTCCGAGATGTAGCGCAGCTCGGCGAGCTGCATGCGGCGAGCAAAGCCATCCATCTCGGGACACCGATGGGTCAGACCGGTGAACCACCAGGAGAAGCGTTCTGCCTTCCAGACACGGTCCAGCGCGCGGGCGGAATAGGTTTCCAGCAGGTCTTCAACCTGGTCCTGGTAGTGGCTCACCAGAGCTTCCGCCAGGAGGCCCACGTCGGAGGCCGCTAGGTTCAGGCCCTTGGCGCCGGTCGGTGGGACGATATGAGCGGCATCTCCGGCCAGAAAGAGGCGACCATATCGCATGGGTTCAGCCACGAAGGAGCGCAGCGGAGCGATGCTTTTCTCGATGGAAGGACCCCGCACCATATGAGCGGCGACCTGAGCGCCCAGGCGGACGGCCAGCTCGTCCCAAATGCGGCTGTCGGACCAGTCCTTCAAATCGTCCCCAAGGGGAACCTGGACATAGTAGCGACTGCGCGTGAGGGAGCGCATGCTGGCCAGGGCAAAGCCATGCGGATGGTTCGAGTAGACCAGTTCATGGTCGCAAGGCGGCACGTCGGCCAGAATGCCGAGCCAGCCGAAGGGGTAGACCCGCTCGTAGCTCTGCAGCACCGCAGGGGGAATGCTGCCGCGGCTGACACCGTGATAGCCGTCGCAACCCGCGATGTAGTCGCATTCCAGGTGGTGCAGCGCGCCAGCCCTGCGGTAAGTAACGAAGGGCTTTCCGTTGGTGAGATCGTGAAGGGCCACCTGCTCTGCTTCGAAGAGAAGGGGAGCACCGCGCGTTTGATGAGCCTCGATGAGATCTCGGGTGACCTCGGTCTGTCCGTAAACCATGACGGACTTGCCGCCCGTGAGGCGGTGCATGTCCACACGGAAATGCTCGCCATCAAAGGCTATGCGGAAGCCGCGGTGGGTTAGGCCGCGACCATGTAACCGAGTGGAGACGCCGGCCTGATCCAGCAAGGCAACGGTGCCCTGCTCGAGAACGCCGGCACGGATGCGGCTCTCGACATGAGCTTGGCTGCGACGCTCCAGCACCACGCTCGCGATGCCGGCGACATGTAGCAATTGAGAGAGAAGTAGGCCCGCTGGCCCTGCGCCAATGATGGCGACCTGAGTACGCTGCCGCACCGGCCCTTCCCCCTGAGATCTTATAAAAGATATCTTATCGGGGTAGCCGGTTCGCAATGGGCGAGTTGGATATAGGCAGGGAGGGACAAGGCCAGGAAGAGGAGGGACGCTGACGCTCCAGCCATGAAGCAGTTGGGCATCGCCGATAGAAGTCTGACACGGCTATGGCAGATTGTGGATAGTGTTCCCAGCGGTTCGACCATGCGGCTGAGGTCGAGAGCGAGCGCCAGGGCAGGCTGCGCCAGCGGCGCATTCTGCGCGCTGCTGCGGATGCTGCTGGCGAGCGCGACGAGGTCGCTCTGGCTGAAATGCGGCATGACGGCATCATGCTGCCTT
>DATMFR010000020.1:0-2126 GCA_035556695.1 Roseomonas sp. | reverse complement strand
TTCACGTCCTCCGGAACCTTCACCGTTCCCGCTGGGGTGACCAAAGTCAAAGTCCGCGCCTGGGGCGGTGGTGGCAGTGGCCGCTCGACGTCGGACGGACAGTATCCCGGCGGTGGTGGCGGGGGCGGGGGTTACGGCGAGAGCGTCATCGATGTTTCCGGCATCCCCTCTATTCCGGTGACGGTGGGGGCCGGAGGGCTCAATGGCCCCGGCGGCTCCAGTTCATTCGGGGCCTATCTGACCGCCAATGGTGGCTCGGCTGGCGGCGCGGGCACCGCTGGTGCAACCGGGGCAGGCGGGTCGGGTGGCGGTGTGTCGGGCGCGCAGATTGCCATCCCCGGAAGCTCCGCCTCCCCCGGCATCGTCTACTCCAGCACCGTGGTCGAAGGCGGGAATGGCGGTGCGGCCTTCGGCGGCCAGCCGGTGCGCGCCGCCGGGAGCCCGGCGGCCGGCATCACCGGCTCGCCCGGCATTTTCCCCGGCGGTGGCAGCTCCGGCTGCACCGGCTCCGGCCTGGCCGCTGGGGCCAATGGCCTCGTGATCATTGAGTGGTGACCGACATGCTGACCTATGCTCGCATCGAGAACGGCGCCGTTGCCGAGATCATCGCCATCCCCGAGGATGGTCCGCCGCTGTCTGACCGCTACCATCCTTCGTTCGTCGCCGCCTGCTTCGAGCTAACGGCGGACCAGATCGAAAGCGTGCAGGTCGGCGACCTCTATGCCGACGGCGTGTTCTCGCCGGCGCCCCCGCCCGCGCCATCGGCTGACCCTGCGGCCCCGGTGATCACCTACAAGGCCGACGTCTGGCGTCGGTGCACTGAGGCCGAGGCTGAGACGCTGCGCGCCCTGATCAACGGGGCGTCGGCCAAGCAGCAGGGCCTCTGGAACGACAGCACCTATCTCGACGTGGCCGATCCTGACTTCGACTTCGTGCGCCAAGCCGCCATTGGCGCCTTCGGCAAAGATCGTGCGGCCGAACTGCTGGCGCCCTCCGCCTGACCTCCGGGGCTCTGCCCCGCACTGACAATTCTGATCCGAAATCGCCGCGAGCCTCCTGGTGTCGCGGCGGTTGCTTTTTGGAGATCACGCATGAGCGTCGTGAGCCCCGTAACCGCCTCCCTTGGTGTGGGGCCGGAAGACGTCGCATATCCGCGCTTCTGGGTCGGCAGCACCGTCAATGCGCGCGGCCAAGTGCTGACCGACGATGGCACTGCGATACAGGGGCAGGGCGTGACCTTCCTCTGGCGCCGTCCGGACGGTGTCCAGATCGAACTGGCCGGCATCTGGGATGAGGCGGCGCTGACCTGGCGCTGCGCCTATGAGCTGGATTGGGAAGGTACGGGTGCGGTACGCCTTCGGAGCCTCTCGCCCCAGCGCCAGACCGCGTGGCAGGTCTTCGATTCCGTCGCCGCGCCAACCGACGCCCCTCCGCCGCCGGCGTCTATCTGGGTGTCCCAGACGGACCGCGCCCTGACCGCGGGCAATGGCGGGCTGGTCTCCGCTGTCCGGATTGCGGAGCTCCCGCGCGCCCCGGCGCTCGACCGTGACGCAGTGCTCCCGATCGTGAGCCGGACCACCGCTGATCCCGGGGCGCCGCTCGACACCCTCAGCACAACTCTTGGTGACATCCAGGATCAGGCCAACACCGCTGCGGCCGAGTACGTCCTCCCCCGCGCTGTCCAGGCGGCAACCGAGAGAAGCGAGGAAGTTGCCCAGCGGGCGGGCGGCGAGAGCGGCGCCGAAGCTGCCCTCGATGCCATCGCCGAGCCGCTGGAGCAGGTCCAGACTGCCGCGCAGACCGCGACTGAGGAGGCAGGGAAGGCCGGCACCAGCGCCACCCTCGCCGACCAGCGCGCGGCGGATGCGGAGACGGCGCGGGCGGCGGCAGATACCTCGCAGCAGAACGCCGCCGAGCACGCCCAAGCGGCTCAGGATGCGCGCGGCCAGGCGGAGGGCGCACGCGACCAGGCGCAGGCCTATGCGCTGCCGCCGGCCGAGCGAACGATGGTGGGCCTGCGCGCCCGTGACACGGTGAACGCGCTCGATCAGACCGTGGTCTACCTGCTCGGCTACTACGCCCCCTGGGATGGAGGTGAGGGTCAGTTCGTCCTCGACCTGACCAGC
>DATMFR010000019.1:0-140142 GCA_035556695.1 Roseomonas sp. | reverse complement strand
TCTCCCGCCCCTGTGCCTCGCCGACCAGGAGGTAGTGCGCCAGCGGCTCCATGCCGGAGGCCGCGACATCCGGATTGGCGGCCAGATACTTGGCGGCGCTGAAGTTCGCGGAGGGATCGCGCCCCTCAAGCCAGCCATGCTGCTCGTAGTGCTGCAGCGGCTCGATGCCGCCGGCGACAATGTCGGGGTTCTGGTTCAGGTAGTACGCGACATGGAACACCGCGTTGGGGTCACGCCCCTCGCGCCAGCCGAACTGCTCATAGTGCTGCAGGGGGTCGATGCCCGCCTGCGCGATGTCGGGATTATGCGCAAGGTAGTAGGCGCGGTCGAAGCCCGCGACCGGGAAATCGGCCGCATTCCGCGGCAGGTTGATGGTCAGATCCAGCGTGGCGGCGGCGGAGACATTGTTCGCCGCGTCGATGGCGGTGGCGGTCAGGTGATGCAGGCCGCCGGAAAGCTCGCCGACGGTCAGGCTCCAGATGCCATCGGGCGCCGTGGCGGTGCCGAGCACCGTGGTGCCATCGGTATCGTAGACCTTGACGGTGGCACCGGCCTCGGCAGTGCCGGTGAGCGTCGGCGTGGTGTCGCCCGTGATGCCATCACCAACCTGGCCGGTGTCGCTGGCGGCGTCGAGCAGCAGCGTGGGCGCCGCAGGCGGGGTGGTGTCGTCCGGTTCGCCCACGCTCACCGTCACCACCTTGGTCTCCGAGGCACTGAACTCGAAGTAATGCCACTCCTGGGCGGCTTCGCTGTAGGCTGACTGCACGGAGATGGCGGCGAAGCTATGCGCTCCGGCCGTCAGCGGCCCGGTGGTGTAGTGCCAGATACCCGAGGCATCCGCCTTGATCTGCGGATTTATGATGAGGCTCGAGTCGTTCGGATCCTGGGCGCTGGGGTCCGTGATGTAGACGTATGAATTAACTTCTGCCGTGCCAGTCAGCACGGCGACCGTGCCGCCATTGCCATCCGGCTGGAGCGCGATGTTGGTGATGGACGCGGTATAGTCGAAGTCCGCAGCCTCAGGAACGAAATCGCTGATCCGCAGGTCCCGCGTGCCGGTGACGTCCTGAACTGTGCCATGCACCGTCAGCGTCTGGTCGGCCGATAGATGGAACGCCACCCCGCCCGCCTCCAGCTGCGCGGCTGTGGCCATCACCTGGTTGAAGCTGCGGAAGTCGAAGCCTGGCAGGCTGATCACGTCGCCACCGGCCACTCCCGGCTTGAAGTCCATGATCGTGTCGTTGCCTTCACCGGCGTGGATGATGAAGGTGTCGCCGCGCGGGATGACATGGCCGGCTTCATGGGGAATGCTGCCCCCGCCATACAGGATGTCGTCACCCGCGCCACCGTCGAGGTAGTTCGGGCTCTCATTGCCGGTGATGGTGTTGTCATAGGCATTGCCGGTGGCCGTGGCCCAGCTGGTGCCAAGCAGCGTCAGGCCCGCATAGTTGGCGTAGTCGCCCGTCAGGCTGGCGCTCTGCCAGCTCTGGAGCGTGAGGTTGGTGGGCGCAGGGGAAGCGGTCACGCGAAGGTTTCCTCTCGGGCGGCCGTATGGCCATTGCAGCGCAAGCGCCAGGACCAGCGCCCGCGATAGACAGATGCCGCCAGGAAACGAGGCCCGCACCGCAGCCTTGCACTCTCACGACCGTGCCTTCCCGCTCTGACCTGGCATCCAGCGAGGCGAATCTCATGGAAGCCGCCACACCTTCCCTTTCGTCTCCACTTTGAGACGGCAATGGTCAAGATGCGGTTCAGGAACGAAAACGCGAGCAAAGTCAAGGGATTACAGTGCCGTAAGATTTCCGACCCGGCCCGGTATCGGCTCCGCTGCCGTGGATCTGGAGCTGGAGCTTTACAGCCAGCCCTTCCGCTTGAAATAGAAGACCGGCAGCACGCCGCTTACCACCATCACGACCAGCGCCAGCGGATAGCCGAGATGCCACGCCAGCTCCGGCATATGGGCGAAGTTCATGCCGTAGATGCTGGCCACCAGGGTCGGCGGCATCAGCGCCACGCTCGCGACCGTGAAGGTCTTGATGATGCCGTTCTGGTCGATGTTGATGATTCCGAGCACCGCATCGAGCAGAAAGTTCGCCTTATTGTTTAGAAAGGCCGCATGCTCGACCAGGGAGCGAACGTCGCGCATCAGCGTCTTGATACTCGTCTTGTTCTCTTTACGCACTGCGGTGGACTTCTCGGCGCCAATGAAGGTGAGAATGCGCGAAAGGCCGAGCAGCGTCTCATTGGCGCGGCTGGTCACCTCGCCGACCTCCCCGAGCGCGATCAGCACGTCCTTCATCTCGGCGTCCCGTGCCTTGACCTTCACCTTGGAGTGGCTGCGGGCGTTGCGGAAGGCTGCCCGGCTGGCGCGATCCATGTCGGCACCCACGCGCTCCAGCACGTCGGCCAACCGGTCCACCACCTGCTCGAACAGGCCGAGCATCACGCCGTCCGGGCTTTGCAACAGCGTCGGCGTTCGCAGCGCCCGGTTGGCGAAGACCGCGAAGGCCTTGGGCGTCGCATAGCGCACGGTGACGAGGTTACTCTCCGCAAGCACGAAGGTGATGGCGGTGGAGCCGTATTCCCCCTCATCCACGCCGTAGAGGAAGTTGGCCGTCAGGAAGAGCGCCACCTCCTCCTTGTAGAGACGCGAGGAGCTTTCGATCTCCTGCATCTCCTCCCTGGTCGGGATCTCCAGGTTCAGCGCCTCCTGGACGGCCCGCTCCTCCTCGCGGGTCGGCGCCAACAGGTCGATCCAGATGGCGGCGCGCAGGTCCTCTGCGCTGGGGATGCCTTCACCCCGGACGGTTCGGCCCTGTCGCACCGAGTAAATGGTCATCATGCGGTGCGGCCTCCGGGGCTAGGCAGTCTCAGGCGGCCTCGCCGGCCGAAAGGGAGGAGGCAGGAAGCCCGAAGCGCGTGGCGACGCCCGGGAAGTCCGATGCCTGAGGATGGCGCGGGCAGGGCAGCGTACCATCCTGCGGCCGCAGGAGCTGGCAGGTCTGGAAACCGGCAGCGGCGGCAGCGTCCAGCTCCTCCCCTATATCGGAGAGGAACAGGATTTCCCCCGCCGGCCGGTGCAGTCCCCGGGCGATGGCCACGTAGCTGGCCGTCTCCCGCTTGCCGCCCACCCCGGTGTCGAAGAAGCCGCTGAACAGGCCGCTGAGGTCGCCGGCCACGGAATGGCCGAAGAGCAGCTTCTGCGCCGCCACCGAACCGGAGGAATAGACGTAGAGGCCGATTCCCGCGCGTGACCAGGCGCGCAGGCAGGGCGCGACATCCGGCCAGAGATGCCCCTGCACCTCACCGCTAAGATAGCCGTTCCGCCAGATCAGACCCTGCAAGGTCTTGAGCGGGCCGATCTTGGCGTCCTCCGCCATCCAGCGGTGGAGTGCGACGCGGGGCTCCTCCCCCGGCTGCGCGGCTTGGCGGACCGCCTCCAGGCAGGCCGCCACCTCGGGTTCCGTGCCATGCGCGTCCAGGAAGGCGTCCAGCGCCCGCTCCGCGAAGGGAAACAGGGTCTCCTTCACGAAGGCGATGGCGCTGGTGGTGCCCTCGATATCCGTCAGGACGGCGCTGACCGGCGCCGCCGTCACTCCGTCACCGCCGGGAAGCGCTCGGAGATGTCGGTGCCGGTATAGTGCGGGGTCCAGCCGGTGGTGTCGGTGAAGACGCGCAGCACGGTGAAGGACGGCTCGGCGCCGGCATCGAACCAATGCTGCGCATTGGCCGGCACGCTGATCAGGTCGCCCCGGGTGCAGTGCGCGTCGAACACCTTGCCATCGGCATGGATGATGAAGTTGCCCGCGCCCTCGTGAAAGAAGCGGACCTCGTCCTCGGTATGGGTATGCTCGGCGAGGAACTTCTGCCGCATCGCCTCCTTCTGCGGATGGTCGGGCGACAGCTTGATCACATCCGCCGTGCCGGCACCGGTGCCGGCCATGAAGGCGTTGAGCTGAGGGCGGTAGGCTTCCAGCACATCCTCGGCGGAGGCGCCGGCGGGCAGCGGCGCCACCTCCCAGCGTTCAAAGCGGACATTGATGGGGGCAAGCGCCGCGGCGATCTCCGCCGCATCGCTGCTGCGGAGCAGCTCGGCGCCGGTCCCGGCATCCCTGACGGTCAGAAGGCTCATCCGATCCTCCCCTGCAGAAGTTCACATTCCAGCATGAATTCGAGCGCCTCTAGCCGGGCCAGAGCCGCTTCCATCTCGCGCGCCCATACATAGACGCCATGGCCGCGGATTAAATAGCCCGGAGGAATGACATCCATCGCCGCCCAGCGGGCCTCCACCGCCGCCTGCAGGCGGGCGATGTCCTGGTCGTTGTCGAAGACCGGCACCGTTACGCGGGCCTCGTGGGTGGCGAGGCCGGGGAAGGCCTTCAGCAGCTCATAGCCGGACAGTTCCAGGCTCTCCCCCGCCCGGCGGGAGAGCACGGTATTGGCGATGGAGTGCCCATGCAGCGCCGCGCCCGCCTCGGGGAAACGGCGGTAGATCCCGCAGTGCAGCAGCGTCTCGGCCGAGGGGCGCAGCGCGGGGTCCTCGGGCCTGCCGTCGAGGTCCACCACCATGACGGATTCGGTCGTCAGGTAGCCCTTGTGGAAGCCGGAGCGCGTGACGGCGACCCGCCCCGCCGGAAGCCGCACCGAGAAGTTCCCGGCCGTGGCCGGCACCCAGTTGCGGCGGTCCATCCGGCGGCCGGCGCCGATGATGGCGTCGATGGCGTGCTGGGGGATGGGCAGGGTCATGCTGGCGCTCCGGAACGGCGACGTTCGGTCGCCGTGCTGATAGCGCAGCCCCGGCCGGTTACGCCAGGGGAGGGCCAGGGCCCCGGCGGCGCTGGTGGCCCCCGAAGCGAAAACGGCGACGGCCAGGAGGCTCTCGCCGCCCTGGCCGTGCTTGGGCCTCGTGGTCCAGTCGTCCCCGGCCGCGGCTCAGGCCGCGGGGTGGGAGGAGTTGGAGGTGTTCGGCTGGGTGGTCCCGGTGGGGCGGGTCGGTGCCGGGCCAGGCAGGTTGCCGGCCGGCGGCTGGTTGGCTTCCGCCGCCATGGAGGCATCCTTCTCGTCGTCCTCCTTCATGTTCTGCTTGAAGGACTTGATGCCTTTGGCGAGATCACCCATCAAGCCGCTGATCTTGCCGCCGCCGAACAGCAGCAGAACGACCAGCAGCACAACAAGCCAGTGCCAGATGCTGAAGGAACCCATAGCCACGCCTCGATCCAGTTGGGCGGCCAGCGGCCTGGAAGGAATGGCCCCGCCGGCCTGACCGCGTCTCCTCGCCTCGATGGAGGACAGTAGTGTCCCGACCGCCATCACGCAAATGAGCAGATGGCGTGAATCGCGGAAGGAAACAACCGCCTCTTGTCATTCCGTGACAATTTGTCCATCTTCCCCCTGATCCGGGCCCCTCTGGCGACCCGGCGGGTGTTCCGGCGCAGCCGCTGCCTCCCGCCGTCGCGATGTCGGATCGACTGATCGCGCAATCGGGCCCGGCGCGCTTCCACTCTGGAGATGTGGTTTCTCGTCCGGCCGGGCCTCAGAGAGGAGACACCGTTCGGCATGGAAGCCTCCCCCCTTTTCTGGCTTGCATTCAATGCGGCCGTTCTCGCCCTGTTGTTGCTGGACCTCGGCGTCTTTGCCAGGAAGGACGCCAAGGGCGAGCCCGCCCCGGTTCCGGTGCGCACCGCCCTCATCAAGTCGGCCGCCTATATCGGCCTGGCCCTCGCCTTCTTCGTCTGGTTGCGCCTGAGCTACGGCGCCACGCCGGAGGAGCGCGGCGCGAAGAGCCTGGAATTCCTCACCGGCTATCTGATCGAGTGGTCGCTCTCGGTCGACAACATCTTCGTCTTCGTCCTGCTCTTCGCCAAGTTCGGGGTGCCTGCCGCCTATCAGCACCGCGTGCTGTTCTGGGGCATCCTGGGCGCGCTGCTGATGCGCGGCGTGATGATCTTGGTCGGGACCGCGCTGCTGCGGGAGTTCGACTGGCTGATGGTGGTCTTCGGCCTCTTCCTGGTCTGGTCGGGCTGGAAGATGCTGCGCGCCGCCGAGGAGGAGCCGGACCCCTCCAACAGTCCCGTGCTGCGCTGGCTGCGCCGCCATCTCCCGGTAACTGACGGGTTCCGCGGCAATGCCTTCACCGTGCGCGAGGCGGGCCGGCTGATGGTCACGCCGCTGCTGCTGGTGCTGGTGCTGATCGAACTGACCGACCTGTTCTTCGCGCTGGACAGCATCCCGGCCATCTTCGCCGTCTCGACCGACCCGTTCATCGTCTATACGGCGAATGTCTTCGCGATCCTCGGCCTGCGGGCGATGTATTTCGCGCTGGCGGGCGTCATCCACCGCTTCAAGTACCTGAAGCACGGGCTCTCGATCGTGCTGATGATCGTCGGCGCGAAGATGCTGGCCAACTGGTACGCGGGCGGCAAGGCGGTGCCGGTGGAGTACGCGCTGATGGTGACAGGCGGCATCATCGCCGGCTCCATCGCCCTTTCGCTGTGGAAGACGCGCGGCGAGCGGGCGGAGGCGACGCTGGCCGAGTAAGAACCCGGCGAAGGCCGGGGTGGCGCGCTGTCCACCCCGGCGGAGTTCCCCTGGCGGCGGCAAATCGGAGCAATGCCAGGTGTTCTCCCCGGCGTGGTAAGACGCGGAAGAGCCGCCTTGGAGCGCCCATGTCCGAGCTTCCGCCAACCGAGGTCCTGATCGCCGGCGCCGGCCCGACCGGTCTCGCGGCCGCGTTGTTCCTGGCGCGGCGCGGCCGCCGGGTGCGGCTGGTGGACCAGGCCGAGGCGGCAGCCACCACCTCCCGCGCCCAGGTGATCAACCCGCGCTCGCTGCAGTTGCTGGAGCCGACTGGCGTGACCACAGCCGTCCTGCGGGAGGCGCGGCCGATCCGGGGCGTGCGCTTCTACGAGAGCTGGCGGCGGATCGGCGAGGTGGACTTCACCGGTCTCCCCTCACGCTATGCCATGTCGGTTCTGCCACAGGCCCGCACGGAGGCACTGCTGACGGAAGCGCTGGGGCGGCACGGCCTCACGCCGGAGCGTGGCCTCCGCTTCGAGGAACTCCGCCAGGAGCAGGACGGCGTGCTGACGGTGCTGGCCGACACCGCGGGGCGGCGCGAGACGCAGCGCAGCCGCCTCCTGCTGGGGGCCGACGGTGCCCATAGCGCGGTGCGGAAGGCGCTCGGGCTCCACTTCAAGGGCTCCAGCTTTCCCGAATCCTGGCCCCTCTACGATATCGCACTGAACGACCCGCTGGATCTCGACCACGCACATGTCGGCCTCGTCCCGGGCGGCCTGATCTTTCTGCTCGGCCTTCGCCCCGGGCTGTGGCGCGTCTTCGGCAATGTCGAGGCGCCTTTGACCCATCTGCCGCCTGGAGCGCAGGCCGGCGCGACAAGCTGGACCTCCACCTTCCACATCTCCCATCGCCTGGCGGAGCGGGTGCTCGCCGGCAACGTGGCCCTGGCGGGAGATGCGGCGCATATCCACTCCCCCGTCGGCGCCCGCGGCATGAACCTGGGCATTGAGGACGCCTTCGTCTTCGCTGCCTGTGCTGCCGACGCCCTGGAAGGAAAGCTCGCCCGCCTCGCCGACTATGCGCGCCTGCGCAGTCCCGTCCATGCGCAGGTCGTTCGCCGGATGGCGCTGCTGACCCGTCTGGCACGCGGCCGGCCAGAACTGATGGGGGGCCTGCGGCACTTCTTGTTTCCCTTGGTCGCTTCCTTTGGCCCTGCGGCGCACCGGATGCGCGATTTCGTTGCCGGTGTGGATCATGCGGCCGAAACGTCATGAGGCTGCGGCGCTCCGGTTGTGGCGACTGTTCCATCGACGATTTGAATGCTGGCACTGGCGGGGGAAGCAGCCTAAAAACAGCGTCATGTCGGCCAAGCCCAACTTGACACCCCTGCCTGGCGCCTGTTCGGCCTGCACGGTCAGGCCCTTCGCCCTGTTCCGGGTGGTGCCCCAGGCGCGGGTGAGCGAGATCGCGCGCGTCCGCTCGGCGGTGCGGCTGGTGCGAGCCAATGAGGCGATCCGGGACTCCGTCTTCACCCTCTATGCCGGCTGGGCGTTTTCCTGGACCACCACGCCCGACGGGCGCCGGCAGATCCTCGACTTTCACTTGCCCGGCGATCTGGTCGAACGCAGCGAGGATGGCGCTGAGGTTTCCGCCATGACCGATGCCAGCTTCTGCGCCTTGTCGCGGGACCGGCTCTGCGAGTTCATGGGACGTGACCCGGGGCTCGCCCTTTCCTATGCCGAGAGCCTCTCGCGCGATCGGGCACGGCTGCGCGAGCGCCTGACCAGCCTTGGCCGGCGTGACGCCGTGGGGCGCGTGGCCCATCTGCTGTTGGAACTGCATGCCCGCCTGCTGCGCCGCGGCGGCGCCGACCGCACGGGTGCACCGCTGCCGCTGAAGCAGGCCCACCTGGCCGATGCGCTGGGCCTCTCGGTGGAGCACGCCAACCGCGCCCTGGCCCTGCTGCGGCGGGAATCCGTGGCCTCCCTTCAGAAGGGCCGGCTGGAGATCCTCGACCGTGCGGAGATGGAGGAGTTGGCCGGCTGGTCCACCGCACCGGCCGAGGCCCCCTTGATCACTGTGAAGGCCTGAAGCCGCTCCCCGTCCGTCAGGGCCGCCGTGACGGCCCGGCGAGGCAGGCCAGCACGCCCAGCGCGCCCAGTCCAAGCAGCATCGTCGCCAGCCCCGGTGAGCGGTTCAGCGCCATCTGCGCGCTGTGGCGCATCGCCTCCTGCCCAAAGGCACCATGCACCGGCGACGGGACGGCCGAGGGGCGGAACAGCGTGTCCTCGCGCTGGGCCTTCGCCGGGGCGGAATGCGAGACCTGCATACCCGGCCCAAACTGGCCGAGTGCCCAATCCAGAACGCCCGGCATCACGGTGTTGGCAAGGCCGAAGGCGACGGTCTGACCACCCACCTTCACCTCCCGCCGCTTCTGGGTGACGGCCAGGTGGATGGCCTCGGCCACGATCTCTGGCTCATAGACCGGCGGCGGCGGGCGCGGCACGCCATCCCGGTCCTTCAGGCGCGAGGCGGCGTGGTTGAAGAAGGGCGTGTTGGTGGAGGGCGGGTGCACGATGCCGAGATGCACCGCGCTGTTGTCGTGCAGCAGCTCGGCCCGCACCGCCTCGGTGAAGCCCGCCACCGCGTACTTCGCCGCAGAATAGGCGGATTGCAGCGGGATCGCCCGCATCGCCACGGCGGAACCGACATTGATGATGGTGCCGCGGTTGCGCGGCTGCATCCGACGCAAGGCCACCCGGGTGCCATTCACCACGCCGAGATAGGTGACCTGGGTGACACGGAGATAATCCTCCTCCGAAAGATCCATGAAGCGGCCATAGGCGCTCACGCCCGCATCGTTCACCCAGGCCTCGATCGGCCCCAGCTTCTCCTCGATCTCGGCGGCGGCCCGCTCCAGCGCCGCGGCGTCCGAGACATCCGCGGCAGCCGTGCAGCCGGCGCCCCCGGCGCGGCGCACATCAGCAAGCGCGGCCTCTAGCCCCGCCTCACCGCGCGCGATCAGCCCGACATTCCAGCCCCGCCGCGCAAAGAGCTCGGCGGTACAGCGGCCGATGCCGGAGGAGCCCCCGGTGATGGCGAGCACGGGGCGGGACGCAGCGGGGCGATCGGACATGGGCAAAGCTTTCTCCTGGCCGGGGGCGGGTACAGGCAGGCCGCAGGCGCAGCCCTTCCCTTCACTACCGGCGGACGGGGAGGAGGTTCCCTGGCCAGGGCGGCATGGAACGGTCTTCGCAGCCTGAGGGAACCGCCTGGAACTCTGCTGCGTTCAAGGCATGCAACCTGGGCGACACAGAGCGAGAACCTCGATCATGCTTACCGAAGCCGCCACGGCGGTCGAGAATTCCCGGCGCCACGCCCCCCCTGCCCCGGACCCCGAGGCGAAGGCGGAGGCAGCCGCTGCCGGGCTGCGCTACGTCTCCGACGAGATGCCCGGCATCACCCGGCGGCGCAACGGCACCGGCTTCACCTACCGCGACCCCGACGGCCGGACGCTGCGGGACAAGGCGGTGCTGCAACGGATCCGCAGCCTGGCCATTCCGCCCGCCTATGCGGATGTGTGGATCTGCCCCTTCGCCGACGGCCATATCCAGGCCACAGGGCGCGACGCCAAGGGGCGCAAGCAGTACCGCTACCACCCGGACTGGCGCGCCGCACGGGACGCCACGAAGTTCCAGCACATCATGGACTTCGCCCGTGGCCTGCCGGCCCTGCGCGCCCGCGTGCGGGAGGACATGGCGAAGCGCGGCCTGGGACGCGAGAAGGTGCTCGCCACGGTCGTCCACCTGCTGGACACCACGCTCATCCGCGTGGGCAACGAGGACTACGCCCAGGCCAACAAGAGCTACGGCCTGACCACCCTGCGCGACCGGCACGTCGCGATCGAGGGCAGCGCGTTGCGCTTCGCCTTCCGCGCCAAGAGCGGCAAGGAGTGGCGGCTTTCCATCCGGGACCGGCGCGTGGCCAAGGTCGTGCGCGCCTGCCAGGACCTGCCGGGCCAGGCCCTGTTCCAGTACCTCGACGACGAGGGCGAGCGCCAGGCCATAGACTCGGCGGACGTGAACGAATACCTCCGCGAGGCCACGGGGCGCGACATCACCGCCAAGGACTTCCGTACCTGGGCGGGCACGGTGCTGGCCGCGATGGCGCTCTCCGAGTTCGAGCGCTTCGACACCAAGGCGGCGGCGAAGCGCAACGTGAAGGCGGCGATCGAGCGCACCGCCGCGCGCCTCGGCAACACGCCAACCATCTGCCGCCAGTGCTACGTCCATCCGGAGGTGCTGGGCAGCTACCTGGAGGGCGAGCTTCTCGTGCAGGTCCAGCGCGAGGTGGAAGCCGAGTTGCGGGAGGAGTTGTCAGCGCTGAAGCCAGAGGAGGCGGCGGTGCTCGCCTTCCTTCGCAAGCGCCTGAGCGCCGCTCAGGCGAAGGCAGAAGCGGAGGCGGCCCACTGACGGCCGCCTCATCTTTCAGCGAGGCCGTAGTTCCAGGCTGAGGCGGCCAATGGCGTGCAGAGCCAGGAACAGGCCGGGCAGGTCCAGCGCCTGCAGCATCAGCCCCTTGGGAATGCCGGACAGCACCTCCCGCAGCGGCCACAGCTCGACCGTGATGTCCTCGCCTGCCTCATGAGCGGTCGGGCCAGAGGGTACGGCGTCCAGCGCCAGCACGGTGTGGACGCGGTTGCGGTGCGTCACGGTGTTGGGGCTGAGGCTGGAGACCAGGCGCAGCTCCGGCGCGGCATAGCCGGTCTCTTCGCGCAGCTCGCGCGCGGCGCCCTCCAGCGGGCTGGTATCCAAGGGGTCCAGGCGGCCCGCCGGCAGTTCCAACTGCGAGCTGCGTGCGCCATGCCGGTATTGGCGCACCATCACCAGCTCATCGGCCGGGGTGATGGCGACCACATGAACCCAGTCCGGGTAGTTGAAGGTGTAATAGGGGTCCAGGATATTGCCGCGGGCGTCGCGGCAGGCATCGGCGGTGACGTCGATCCAGCGGTCCCGCACCACAGTGCGGCTGGACAGAACCTGCCAGGGAGGGGTTTCGCTCATGCCCCCAGGATGCGGCGCCGGCGGCCCCTGGTCCATCGCCTCTCTGCCGCGAAGCTCGGCGATCCCGTCCGGAAATGCGGCTCCCGGGCTTTTCTCGCGGCGGTTCCGGGGTGAAGGTCGATCCAGGCCCAACAGGACGAGGAACCCGCATGCGAGCGACACTGAACGAGGACATGGCCGGCCGCTTCGCCGGCATCGCCCTGGGCCATGTCACGCGCGAGTATCCCAACAAGCTCATGCATGGCCTGGCCGGTCCGGAGGATGCCCGCACCCCCAGTGCGCTGCACCCGGTCTTCTATGGCAGCTTCGACTGGCACTCCTGCGTGCATGCCTACTGGATGCTGGCCCATCTGCTGCGGCGCTTTCCCGACATGGCGCCGGCCGGCGAGGTGCGCGACCTGTTCGACCGGCAGCTCACGCCCGAAAAGATCGCGGGCGAGTGCGCCTATCTCGCCCAGCCCACGGCGCGCGGCTTTGAACGCCCCTATGGCTGGGCCTGGCTGCTGAAGCTGGCGGCAGAGCTGAAGGACTTCCCCGACATGCCCTGGTCAGACCATCTGGCGCCATTGGCCGAGGCCTTCGCGCAGCGCTTCCGCGATTTCCTGCCCAAGGCGACCTACCCGGTGCGGGTTGGCACCCATTTCAACACCGCTTTCAGCCTGCGGCTGGCGGCCGACTATGCCGAAGCCACCGAGGACGCCACCCTCCGCTCCCTGCTGCGCGAAACGGCGGAACGCTGGTATGGCAACGACGAGGACTGTCCGGCCTGGGGTGAGCCGAGCGGCGACGATTTCCTCTCCCCGGCGCTGATCGAGGCCGAGTGCATGCGTCGCCTGCTGCCGCCTGAGCAATTCAGCTACTGGTTCGACCGCTTCCTGCCGCGCCTTGCCACCGCCCAGCCGATGCCGCTGTTCCGCCCGGCAGAGGTGAGCGACCGCTCGGACGGCAAGATCGCGCATCTCGACGGGCTCAATCTCAGCCGTGCCTGGTGCTGGCGCGCATTGGCCAGGGCGCTTCCGGCGGAGGATCCGCGCCGCGTGCTGATGGACCGCGTGGCCGACCTGCATCTCGCCGCCGGCCTGCCGCATGTGGCGGGTGACTATATGGGCGAACACTGGCTGGCCAGCTTCGCCGTGCTCGCGCCGGAGGGCGGGGAGGCCTGAACCTCCCTCACCGCCAGGAAAGAAGGCCGGGGGAGAGTGGCCCCTCCCCCGGCGCGTCATCACTCCGCCGCCTGGGCGTACTCTTCCAGCGGCGCGCAGGTGCAGACCAGGTTGCGGTCGCCGTAGACGTTGTCCACGCGCTTCACCGGCGGCCAATACTTGTGCGCGGCGACAAAGGGCAGCGGGAAGGCGGCCTCGGCCCGGCTGTAGGGATGCGTCCACTCCTCGGCGGTGACTTCCGCCGCGGTGTGGGGCGCGTTCTTCAGCGGGTTGTCGGCCTTGTCCATGCGGCCCTGCTCCACCGCGCGGATCTCATTGCGGATGGCGATCATGGCGTCGCAGAAGCGGTCCAGCTCGGCCTTCGGCTCGCTCTCGGTGGGCTCCACCATCAGCGTGCCGGCCACCGGCCAGGACATGGTCGGCGCGTGGAAGCCGTAGTCCTGCAGGCGCTTGGCGATATCCTCGACCAGCACGCCGCCGCCCTGCTGGAAGCCGCGGCAGTCCAGGATGCACTCATGCGCCACCATGCCGCGCGCGCCCTTGTAGAGCACGGGGAAGTGCCCTTCGAGCCGCCGCGCGATGTAGTTGGCGTTGAGGATGGCCACCTGCGTCGCCCGCTTGAGCGCCGCGCCACCCATCATGCGGATATAGGCGTAGGAGATCGGCAGGATGGAGGCGCTGCCGAAGGGCGCCGCCGAGACCGGGCCGTAGCCCGTCGCCGGACCGGCTTCCTTGAGCAGCGGATGGTTCGGCAGGTGCGGCACCAGGTGCTTGGCCACGCCGATCGGGCCGATGCCCGGCCCGCCGCCGCCATGCGGGATGCAGAAGGTCTTGTGCAGGTTCAGGTGGCAGACATCGGCACCGATCCGGCCGGGGGCGGTCAGGCCCACCTGCGCGTTCATGTTGGCGCCGTCCATGTAGACCTGCCCGCCAGCCTTATGGACCGCGTCGCAGATGCGGATGATCTCTTCCTCGAACACGCCATGCGTCGAGGGATAGGTGATCATCAGCGCCGAGAGCTTCTCGGCGTGCTGGGCGATCTTGGCTTCGAGGTCCGCGAGATCCACGTTGCCGTCACGGTCGCAGCCAACCACCACCACGCGCATCCCCGCCATCACGGCCGAGGCAGGGTTGGTGCCATGCGCCGAGGAGGGGATCAGGCAGATGTCACGCTGCCCCTGCCCCTGCGCCTGATGGTAGGCACGGATGGAGAGCAGGCCGGCATACTCGCCCTGGCTGCCCGCATTCGGCTGCAGCGAGACGGCGGCGAAGCCGGTGATGGCCGCCAGCCACCCCTCCAGCCGGCGGATCAGCGCGAGATAGCCGGCCGCCTGGTCCACCGGGGCAAAGGGATGGATCTCACCAAAGCCCGGGAAGGTGACCGGGATCATCTCCGCCGTGGCATTCAGCTTCATCGTGCAGGAACCGAGCGGGATCATGCTGCGGTTCAACGCGACGTCCTTGTCCTCCAGCACCTTCAGGTAGCGGAGCATGCTGTGCTCCGCATGGTGGCTGTTGAACACGCCGGCGGTGAGGAAGGTGGACTTCCGCTCCAGCGCCGCCGGAAGGCCGCCCGTGGGCGCCAGCGAGACCAACGCCAGCTTCGCGCCGCCGACCTCGGCCAGCACGGCGACCAGGGTTTCCAGGTCGGCGCGGGAGACGGTCTCATCCAGCGCGATGCCGACGCCGGTCGCGTCGATGCGGCGCAGGTTGAAGCCGGTGGCCACCGCCGCGTGCATCAGCGCCTCGGCCTTGTCGCCCGCCTCGATGGCCAGGGTGTCGAAGAAGGCGTCGTGCCGCAGCGTGAAACCGGCGGCCTTGGCAGCGCCGGCCAGCAGCCGGGCCTGCAACGCCACGCGGCGCGCGATGCGCTTCAGCCCCTCCGGCCCGTGCCAGACGGCGTACATCCCGGCCATGACAGCCAGCAGCACCTGCGCCGTGCAGATATTGGAGGTGGCCTTCTCGCGGCGGATATGCTGCTCGCGCGTCTGCAACGCGAGGCGCATCGCGGGGCGCCCGGCGGCATCCACCGAGACGCCGACGAGGCGGCCCGGCATCAGGCGCTTGTAGGCGTCCTTTACCGCCATGAAGGCGGCATGCGGGCCGCCATAGCCCATCGGCACGCCGAAGCGCTGCGAGGAGCCGATCACCACATCCGCGCCCATCTCGCCCGGCGGCGTCATCAACACCAGGGAGAGCGGGTCGGCCGCAACGATGGCGAGTCCACCCACCGCCTGCACCGCGGCGATCTCCGGCGCGATGTCCCGCACCGCGCCGGTCGTGCCGGGATATTGCAGCACCAGGGCGAAGGGCTTCTGCGCCGCGCAGGCCTCGGCCACCCTGGCGGGCGCGACGAGGCTGACCGTCAGGCCCAGCGGCTCGGCGCGGGTGCGGATGACGGCGATCGTCTGCGGATGCACGTCCTCCGCCACCAGCAGGGTGTGCGACTTCGCCTTGGTGGCCGCCAGCGCCAGGGCCATCGCCTCGGCGGCGGCGGTCGCCTCGTCGAGCAGCGAGGCATTCGCCACCGGCAGGCCGGTGAGGTCGGTCACCATGGTCTGGAAGTTGACCAGCGCCTCAAGCCGGCCCTGGGCGATCTCGGCCTGATAGGGCGTGTAGGCCGTGTACCAGCCCGGATTCTCCAGCACGTTGCGCAGGATCACCGGCGGCACATGGGTGCCGTGATAGCCCATGCCGATCAGCGAGCGCACCCGCTGGTTCAGCTCGGAAAGGGCGCGCAGCTCGGCGATCGCCTCGGCCTCGTTCACCGGGGCGGGAAGCGCGGAGAAGTCCTGCCCGCGGATGGCAGCCGGCACGGTGCGGTCGGCCAGCGCGTCCAGGCTCTCCAGCCCGAGCGCCTCCAGCATCTCCGCCACCTCGGCCTCCGAGGGGCCGATATGGCGGGCGGCGAAGGCGGCGTGGTCCTCCAGCGCCTTCAGTTCGCTGAGCGCGTCGCTCATGCCTGACTGTCCACAAAGGTCTGATAGGCGTCGGCGTCCATCAGGGCGTCGATCTCGGCGGTGTCGGCCGGCTCGATCTTGAAGAACCAGCCGGTGCCGGTGGGATCGCTGTTCACCTGGGCCGGGTCGTCCGGCAGCGCGGTGTTCACCTCGGTGATCTTGCCGGCGATCGGCGCATAGACGTCCGAGGCGGCCTTCACGCTCTCGACCACCGCGACGGAATCGCCGGCGGCCACCTCACGCCCGACTTCGGGCAGGTCCACGAAGACCACGTCGCCGAGGGCGGTCTGCGCGTGGTCGGTGATGCCGACGGTGGCGACGCCACCCTCCAGCCGCACCCACTCATGATCCTTGGAGAACTTCAGATCGGCCATCGGGCAGGTCCTTATCGGGCGTAACGGTGAGGAACGAAGGGGGTGGGCGCGACGCGGGCCGCGAGCGGCTTGCCGCGCACCATCAGGTCAAGCGCCGTGCCGTCGGCGGCGTGCTCGCGCGCCACGTAGCCCATGGCGCAGGGGCCGTTCAGGGAGGGTCCGAAGGTGCCGCTGGTCACCTCGCCCACTGTCTCCCCCGCTGCCGCGCCGCCGGCCACGATCGGGGTATGGGCGCGGGCGGGCTGGCGGCCCTCCGGCAAGAGGCCGACGCGCAGGCGCTTCGGGCCGTTGTCCAGTTCCTCGCGAACGCGCTCGGCGCCGGGGAAGTTCCACTCGGTGCGGCGGCGCTTGCCGATGGTCCAGACCAGGTTGGCCTCGACCGGGCTGGTCGTCTCGTCGATGTCGTTGCCGTAGAGGCAGAGGCCGGCTTCCAGCCGTAGCGAGTCGCGCGCGCCGAGGCCGGCGGGCGAGACGCCCGGCAGCGCCAGCAGGGCACGGGCCAGCGCCTCGGCCTGCCCGGCCGGCACGCTGATCTCCACGCCGTCCTCACCGGTGTAGCCGCTGCGGCTGACCAGCACGGGGATACCCTGGATCTCGGTGGCGGCGACACCCATGAAGCCGAGCGAGGCGATGGCCGGCGCCAGCGCAGCCACGGCGGGAACGGCGGCCGGGCCCTGCAGCGCGATCAGCGCGCGGTCCTCCAGCCGGTTCAGCCGGACGCCCGCGGGCAGCACCGCCTCGATGGCTGGCAGGTCCACGTTCTTGCGGCTGGCATTCACCACCAGGAAGAGCCGGTCGCCAAGGTTGGCGACCATGAAGTCGTCCAGGATGCCGCCCGATTCGGTGGTCAGCAGGCCGTATTTCTGCCGGCCGGGCTTCAGGATCTTCACGTCGGCGGGGGTCAGGCGCTCCAGCGCCTCGGCCGCGCCCTCACCCACCAGCTCGGCCTGACCCATGTGCGAGACGTCGAACAGCGCAGCGCCGCTGCGGCAGGCCAGGTGCTCGGCCAGGATGCCGGCCGGGTACTGCACCGGCATGGAATAGCCGGCGAAGGGCACCATCTTGCCACCCAGCTCGCGGTGCAGGGATGCCAGGGGCGTTTCAAGCAGGGTCTCGGCCACGCAGCCTCCAACGCCGCGCGATGGCGGCGGGTCAGGGTTCGTGGCCCCCCTCTGTCCCGAGACCTGAGAGATTCAGCGCGGTTTTCGGCGCGCCTTACTCCGTCGGTGCCAGCCCCCGTTTCCGGGCTTTGGGCTTTCCAGAGTTCCCTTCCCCACGCGGCCCTTCTGCCTGAGCGTTTCCGGGGGCCGGTTGCGCCTTCGGCGACGGCCGCCGCGAGCGGCTGCCGTTCTCTCCCGCGCGGGATCTGCGGGTGCCCCCTAGGTGCCCGAGTGCCGCGCCGCTTGCAAGGGCGGACACGGCACCGCGCACGAAATCACCGCCACGCTAGAGTCCGCCATACCGCCAGATGGTAACGGCAATCCGATTTTTGCGCGAACGGGAATGGTGGAATAAGGCGTTTAACGACCTATTTCACGGCTCAATTGCGCCAGCCACCAGGCCGGTGCGCCTCGGAGATCTGTCCACCATGTCCGCTTCGACCCTTGCCGCCCCGGCGCCCGAGCGGCGTCTGGCTGGCATCAACATCCCTATCGCCCTGGGCGCGCTGGCCGTGCTGCTGGCCGGCATGGCGACCGTGGGACAGCTCGTCAGCCCCCGCCAGGCAGTGCTCTACCTGCTGGGTGCCGCACTCGGGCTGGTTCTCTACCACGCGGCCTTCGGCTTCACGTCCGCTTGGCGCGTCTTCATCGCTGACCGCCGTGGCGAAGGGCTGCGGGCGCAGATGGTGATGCTCGCCCTCGCCGTGCTGCTGTTCTTTCCTGTGCTCTCCGCCGGAACACTCTTCGGCCAGCCCGTGCAGGGGCTCGTCTCACCCGTCGGCGTCTCGGTGGTGGTCGGTGCCTTCCTCTTCGGCATCGGCATGCAGCTCGGCGGCGGCTGCGCCTCCGGCACGCTCTACACGGCCGGTGGCGGCTCGACGCGGATGGTGCTGACGCTCGCCGCCTTCGTCGCCGGCTCCGCGCTGGGCGCGGCGCATCTGCACTGGTGGGCGGCGCTGCCCCATCTGCCGCCCATCTCCCTCGTCGAGAGCTGGGGCGTCGTGCCCGCCCTGGCCGCCAACCTCGCCATCTTCGCCCTGATCGCGGGCGTGACGGTGGTCGTGGAGCGGCGGCGGCATGGCCGGCTTGTGAAGCGGGGGGCCTCGCCACGCACCGGAATGGGCCGCTTCCTGCGTGGTCCCTGGCCGATCGTGGCGGGTGCCGTGGCGCTGGCCGTGCTGAACTTCGCGACCCTGGCGCTGGCCGGCCGCCCCTGGGGCATCACCTCGGCCTTCGCACTCTGGGGGTCCAAGGCCGCCCTGGCCCTGGGCTTCGACGTGAACAGCTGGCCCTACTGGTCCTCGGCGGCACAGCAGGCGGCGCTGCATGGCAGCGTGCTGAACGACGTCACCTCGGTGATGGATATCGGCATCATCGTCGGGGCCATGTTGGCTGCGGCGCTGGCGGGCCGCTTCTCGCCCTCGCTGCGGATTCCGCTGCGTTCCGCCATCGCGGCGGTGGTCGGCGGCGTCATGCTCGGCTACGGCGCCCGCCTGGCCTATGGCTGCAATATCGGCGCCTACTTCTCCGGCATCGCCTCCAGCAGCCTGCATGGCTGGGTCTGGATGGCGGCGGCCTTCACCGGCAACGTCCTCGGCACCCGCCTCCGTCCGCTCTTCGGGCTGGAGGTGGAGCGCCTGCCCCGGCAGACCGGCTGCTAAGAGCAGCCCTGCCCAGCGGCTGGCAAGCGATGCAACCGGGGGAGAAGCGGCCTCCCCCGGCTCCCTCTCCTTCCCCTCTGTCTGCTTTGCCGCTCGTCAGCGGGGGCCGCGACGGCGGTTCATCGCCAGCTCCTCGGGGCTGAGCACGAAGCCGAGCAGGATGCGCTTCTGCGCCGCTTGCTGTGGCTGCCCAGCGATGCGGATGCTCAGCTCCTCGCCCTCGTTCCTGGTGCGCGAAACATTGGGCGGAAATTCAACCTGCATGTTATAAGTCGCGCGGGACAGAACGTGGTTCCCGTCGTCCACCACCGCTACCATATAAGGGATCTCGGCGGTGCGGCCCTGGGCGGCAGGGCCACGCTCAGCCTTGAAGTTGGGGGTGAGGGTGACGTCCAGCCCGGCCTGGCGGGGTGCGTAGTCGCATTTCGCCTGGAAGCCCGAGAGGGAGGCGTTCAACTCCATGGCCGTCAGGTCCTGCCCGCCGCCCGGGCGGAAGCGGGTCAGGTCCGCGGCATCGGCGAGGATGGCGATGCGCGGGCAAGGTGCCGTGGCGTTCTGCAGGAGATTCGGCGTTCCGCTACCGCCACTGCAGGCCCCGAGCAGCAGAACTGCCCCGCCAATTGCCGCCATCCCGCCGTTCCGGAGGTTCCGCGCCTTGACCATGCTGCCACTCTTCCCCTTAGTGCCGCGTCTTGATGCTCCGGCCATCTTGCCGGGCATCGCCGCATGAACGACCAAGCCCCCATCGGACAGGCCAGCATGACCGTCAAGCCCACCCTGCATGTGCTGCTCGCCGGCCCCCGGGGCTTCTGCGCCGGCGTGGACCGCGCCATCAAGATTGTGGAGGAGACGCTGCGCCGTTTCGGCCCTCCCGTCTATGTACGGCACGAGATCGTCCACAACCGTTTCGTGGTGAACAGCCTGCAGGCCAAGGGCGCCGTCTTCGTCGAGGAGCTGGACGAGGTGCCGGAGGATGCGCCGGTGGTGTTCAGCGCCCATGGCGTGCCCAAGGCCGTGCCGGTCGAGGCGAAGCGGCGCAACATGATCTATCTGGATGCCACCTGCCCGCTCGTCTCCAAGGTGCACCGCGCCGCCGAGCACCAGGCGGCCGCCGGGCGGCATATTCTGCTGATCGGGCATGAGGGGCATCCGGAGGTGGTGGGCACGCTGGGCCAGTTGCCGCCCGGCTCCTTCACCCTGATCGAGACGGTGGAGGATGCCGAGAGCAAGCCGGTGCCCGACCTGCCGCTGACCTACACCACGCAGACCACCCTCTCGGTGGAGGACACGGCCGGCATTGTCACCGCGCTGCGCCGCCGCTTCCCGGAGATGGCCGAGCCCTCGAAGGAGAGCATCTGCTACGCCACCACCAACCGGCAGGCGGCGGTGAAGGCGATCGCCGGACGGGCCGAGATGGTTGTCGTCGTCGGCGCACCGAACTCCTCCAACAGCGTGCGGCTGCGCGAGGTGGCGGAGCGCGTCGGTTGCCCGCGCGCCATCATGGTCCAGCGCGGCAGCGACCTTGACCCGTCGGTGGTGGACGGGCTTGGCACCATCGGCATCACCGCCGGTGCCAGCGCCCCGGAGGTGCTGGTGGAGGAAATCCTCGCCCGGCTGCGCGAGCGCTTCACGCTGACCCTTGAGGAAGTGGTCGTGGCGCAGGAAACTGTGACGTTCAAGCTGCCGGCGGCGCTGGCGAAGTAAACTGCAACGACGGGGCGCCCATGGCGGTCTATACCGAGGTCTCGGACGAGGCGCTGCGCGCCTTCCTGGCCGAATACGAACTGGGCGAGCTGCTGGCTTTCCGCGGCATCGCCGAGGGCGTGGAGAACAGCAACTTCGCCCTCAAGACCAGTGGGGGCGACTTCATCCTCACCCTCTACGAGAAGCGGGTGGACCCGGCGGAACTACCCTGGTTCCTCGGCCTGATGCGGCACTTGGCGGCGCATGGCCTCTCCTGCCCGCTGCCGGTGGCGGGGCGTGATGGCAGCGCGCTGCACAGCCTCTGCGGCCGCCCGGCGGCGATCTGCACCTTCCTGCCCGGCGTCTGGCCGCGGCGGGTGCGGCAGGCGCATTGCGCACCGGTGGGCGCGGCGCTGGCGCAACTGCACGGCGCCGGCGAAGGCTTCCGCGCCGAGCGCCCGAACGCTCTCGGCCCGCGCGCCTGGAGCCCGCTGCTCGACCGCTGCCGGGCCGGTGGCGATGCCGTGCAGCCCGGACTGATCGCCGAGCTGGACGGGCACCTCGCCGGCATCTTGAGCGACTGGCCAAGGGGGTTGCCGCGCGGCCACATCCATGCCGACCTCTTCCCGGACAATGTCTTCTTCCTGGAGGAGGAGCGCGGCACGCCACGGGTCTCCGGGCTCATCGACTTCTACTTCGCCTGCACCGACTTCCTGGCCTATGACCTCGCGGTCTGTCTGAACGCCTGGTGCTTCGAGCCGGATCTTTCCTTCAACGTCACCAAGGCGCGGGCGCTGATCGGCGCCTACCAGGCGCTGCGGCCGCTGACGCCTGAGGAGCTGGAGGCGCTACCGGTGCTGTGCCGTGGCGCCGCCATCCGCTTCCTGCTCACGCGCCTCTATGACTGGACCCACACGCCGCCCGGCGCGCTGGTGACTCGCAAGGACCCGCTGGAATACCTGCGCCGCCTGCGCTTCCACGCCGAGGCAAAGGGTGTTGCCGCCTATGGCCTCTGATGCCTTCACCGAGGCCGCCCCGGAAGCAGCGGAGCGGCTGGTCGAGATCTGGACCGATGGCGGCTGCAAGCCCAATCCCGGACCGGGCGGCTGGGCCGCCATCCTGCGCTATGGCGCGGCGGAGAAGGAGCTTTCTGGCTTCGATCCCGCCACCACCAACAACCGCATGGAGCTGACCGCCGCCATCATGGCGCTGGAGACGCTGAAGCGTCCCTGCACCGTGGTGCTGCATACCGACAGCGAATACGTCCGCAACGGCATCAGCCGCTGGATCAATGGCTGGGTGCGCAACAACTGGCGCAACGCCGCGAAGGACCCGGTGGCGAACATGGAGCTGTGGCAACGCCTGCTGGCGGCCGCCAAGCCGCACAAGGTGGAATGGCGCTGGGTGCGCGGCCACGCCGGCGACGCGATGAACGAGCGCGCCGACCAGCTCGCCACCGCCGCGCGGCAGGCGGGCCGGTAAGTTGTTGTAGAGCCGTCCAAAATCTAGCTCCCAAACAAGATGCCCAGCACACCCATCGCTGCTCCAGCAGTGATGGGTGTGCTGCGACCTTGCCATGGCCATGGCCATGGCCATGGCGACTGCCTGGCAGTGTTCCTCAAGCACCGAGCAACAGATCAGCCGCGCCCGGATAAGGCGGAAAAAGCGCCCTTCCGCCACGTTTACGTCCCAATCCAACGGCAGGGGCAGCAACGTTCCTTCCGACCTTCAGACAGAGTTGGAACAGATGTTTTTTGACTCCTGGTTCGGCTTGCTGCGGGTCTTGGGGGGTCGACACCTTGGCCTATGCCGTTTTGGTGCTGATGCTGCGGATCTCCGGCAAGCGAACCTTGGCCAAGCTTAATGCCTTCGACCTGATCGTCACCGTGGCGCTTGGCTCCACCCCCGCGACGGTGCTGCTGAACAAGTCCGCTGCCCTGACCGGAGGTGTTCTGGCGTTCGTGCTGCTGGCGGGATTGCAGTACGTCGTGGCCTGGCTATCGGCGCGGTCTGATCGGTTCGATGATCTCGTCAAGTCCGAACCTACCCTGCTGCTCCACGAGCGGCACATGCGAAGGGCATGATGCGGGAGCAGCGTGTAACGCGGGACAAGGTGCTTTCCACGCTACGGTCCTCCGACGTCGCGAGCCCCGAAGGCGCGGCCGCCGTGGTTCTGGAGACCGACGGCACGGCGCGGCGGGCGCACCTCCACCGGACGCTGTCGCTGTGTCCGCGACGGGGTATCAGCACCTTGGACGCTAAGCGTCTGGCGCTGGACCGTCCTGACGCGGAGAGGTGGCTTTCTCGCCGAGCAGGGTATGGCGTGCGACCAGGCCGAGGGTCGAGCCTTGCACGATGATGGAGAAGAGCACCACCGCGTAGGTCGCGGTGAGAAGCGTGGCCTTCTCCGGAACGTCCGGCAGCGACAGTGCGAGGGCGACAGAAATGCCCCCGTGGACCCCGGCCCAGGTCAGGAAAGGAATGTTTCGCGTCGATAGCCGCTCGGTCCAGCGAAACAGCAGGAGCGGGGCGGAGACGGCGACGAGGCGGGCAAGGAGGGCAATCGGCACCGCGGCCGCCGCGACCATCAGTGCGGTGGGCTCGAAGCGCAGCACGAGTACCTCGAGGCCGATCAACAGGAACAGCACCGAATTCAGGACCTCGTCGATCAGCGTCCACAAGGCCGAGACGTAGGACTGCGTGAGGTCGCTCATGGCGTAGCGCATCCCCCGGTCGCCGATGAGCATGCCCGCCGCGACAACCGAGAGGGGACCGCTGGTGCCGAACCTCTCCGCCAGGGCGTATGTGCCCGTGACCAGCGCCAGGGTGATCAGCACCTCCACTGGAAAGTCGTCGATGGCGCGCATGGCCCGGTAGGCCACGAAGCCCGTGCAGGCGCCCAAGGCCAGGCCACCGCCTGCCTCCCACACCAGATGGTGCGCGATCGAGCCGACGCTGACCTCGGCACCCGATCCCGCGGCGTAGCCGAGCAGTAGCGTGAACAGCACCAGCCCAACGCCGTCATTGAACAAAGCTTCGCCCTGCACTTCGATCTCAAGGTGAGGCGGTACCTTGACGTTCTTGAGCGTTGCCAGCACGGCCACCGGGTCCGTAGGGCTGATCAGGGCGCCGAAGACCAGCGCCCAGGCTAGCGACAGCGGCTGTCCGATGGCCTGCATAGCTGCCCAGAAGGCCAGACCGACAACTGCGGTCGAGATCGCGGTGCCGGCCAGCGCGAGGGTCACCACCGGCCAGGCGCGGTTCCGCAGGGCGCCGAGATCGAGCCCAAGGGCGCCCGCGAAGAGCAGGAATGCCAGCATGCCGTCCATCACCACGCCGGTGAAGTCGACCTGCCGCAGGGCTGCGGTGAGATCCTCGTAGATGTGCTGATCTGGCACGGCGAGGTCGAGCAGGATCAGCAGCAGGGAGGCGGCCAGCCCCATCACCAGCAGTCCGATGGAATGCGGCATCCTCACGATGCGGCGGTTAAGCCAGCCGAAGAGAGCCGAAAGCGTGAGCAGAAGCGCGGCAATGTCGAGGATCGAGGCCAATTCGTGTTCCTCTTGGACACATCAGGATCGTCCTTCGCGCGAGCGTCCTCCCGACCGGACACCGGCAAAGCGCGATGGTTAACGTCTGCCAGGTCGAAATAGCACGGCAGGTTCAAGGCGGGACCGTACCCGTCGTCGGGCGCGGTGGATGGCGCGACCTTGATTCGAAGCAGGCGCCACGACATCGATCTAAGCTGACTGGGAGCAGACGGTTGCTTCTGCGTGGCAAGCGACTTGGAGCCGTCGCTGCCAAAGAGGCGGAACGAGTGCCGACTCCCGCAACCGAGGCAGGGACGAGGATCACGAACGCAGCCGCGGACCTGCCGCCTGCCGCCTGCCGCGAAACTACCGCCTGCCGGAGTTTTATATGGGCGCACGGAGAGACTGAGCACGGGCAAGGCGGCCAGTTCAATCCGGGTGCTGCTGGCTGGCGTGTTCCCGCTGGCTCGCATGGCGCTGGGCTTCGCAGCCCTGGTTCAGCCTTGTCCCGCCGCCGGGCAGGTTCCGGCTGCGGCCCACCCGGGTGATCACCACCTCGCTGGGGTCTCTTCTGCCAAGGCTTCTGAGGACAGTCCCGGCAATCCGGCCACGGCGGTGCCGTGCGGCTGCGGATGCGGCCGGTCCGGCCCCGCGCTCGGCGTTCTGCCGCCGCCGAAACCATCGGCGAGGCCAGTCGCTTCCGGCTTGGCATTCGGGGCGGCGTGGTGCTGAACATCATGAAGGAGGAGTTGCCGGAGGAGCGGAAGAGCCGCTTCTGCGCCTTTCTACTGGGCGCGTTGGCCGCCGGGGCGCTCCTGCTGACGCTGGCATGAAGCCCACGGCCAGTTCTCCAGTGCCTATGAAACCAGCAGAACCAGGTAATCGTTAGGGAGCTGAAGAGCGTGTAGGCCACGCGCATGCATTGAGTTCGCTTTCTGCAGAACGCTTGTCCATTCTGCGTTCATTAGCGCCCATTGCCATCTGGCTTGTTGGATGCGGCATGCGACGCACTGCGTCCAACCGTCCTCAAGGAGATTTTGCGGCCCATGGCAAGATCAGGTGGTTCAGCAACGCACGCGCCTCCGGCGGGTAGGTGGGCTGCGCTGCTCGTCGCGCTGGCTGCCCTCGTGGGCCTCGGCCTCTCGCTCCACGGCTATCTGACGCCGCTTACGGGCATAACCGGGTCGTTTGGGGCTCTGCTGGTATGCATCGCCTCCGCTGCCCTGATTTTGGACGGCCTGCTTCTGTGGCTCCTTCGGCGCCGCGGCGCACGCGTCTTCTGGCTCTTGCTCGGATTTCTGGGCGCGATCTGCACTTTCGCGGCGGCGTATTTCCTTCACGCCTGGTTCTTGATGGTTGCTATGGCTGTCGTATTCTTCGGACTGCTGATCTGCGCCGCAAGCCCCAGTCATCGTTCTTCGACGGAGGCGACCGCGTGACCGATCCCGTTCACTCCAGCATGTCACGAACTGTTCGCCGACTCTGGGTCTCAACCAGCTTGTCCTTCTTGCTGGCTGCCGGTGCCTTGCCAGCCCAGGCCCAGAACGCCGAAGGCGGCGGTTCATCGGCACAGACGAATCCGGCTCAGCAGACCGGCGGCTCTCCCAACGGCGCCCCTCCGACCGGCGGCGGGTCCAAGGCGGGGCAGTCAGGCAACGCCTCCGGCTCCGGTAACGCGGGCGGCTATCTCGGTGGGGGTGGCAGCGGTGGTCCGGCGAATTCCGACTCGTCGCACGGGGGCGGCCAGGGTCAGACCAAGACGACCGATCAGGCAACGCCGCAGGACACGCCCGGCGGACGGGCGGCGCCCGTCGCATCGGCGGCCGCACCCACACCGCTGGTGCCGACCACACCCACCTGGAACACCTTCCACGGCCAGCTCAACGCGCAGAAGTACTCGCCGCTGAAGCAGATCACCACCGAGAACGTAGGCCGGTTGACGAAGGTCTGGGAGTACCACACCGGCGACGTGTCCGACGGGACGGGCAAACTTCCGGAGACGGTCTGGTCGGCAACGCCCATCTTCGCCAACAACACCCTCTATATCGGTACCCCATTCTACCGCATCGTCGCGCTTGACCCTGCGACAGGCAAGGTGAAGTGGACCTTCAACACTGAATCCACCCTCGCTGGACTGACGCAGCCAGCGCTCAAGAACCGCGGCGTTGCCTATTGGGAGGCGAAGAACCCGGTGGCGGGAGAGGCCTGCCAGAAGATCGTCTACATCGGCACCATGGACGCGCAGCTCTTCGCAGTGGACGCCGACAGCGGCAAGCCATGCAAGGACTTCGCCGACGATGGTGTTCTCGACGTCAACCAGTGGAACACGACCAACAGCCGCTGGCCGCTGTCGCTCCTGCAGCCCCCGACGGTTGTCGGCGATCATCTCGTCATCGGCTGGGCGGGGAAGGACTGGGCTTTCGAGAAAGCGCCTCCGGGAACGGTGTTCTCCGTCAATGCCCGCACCGGCAAGATGGAATGGACGCTCGACATCCTTCCTGAAGCCGTCCGCAAGAGGACAGGCACGGCAAACGTGTGGACGGCCATGAGCGCCGACGAGAATCTCGGCCTGCTTTATCTGCCGGTCTCCTCCCCCTCCCCGAACTACTGGGGGGGCAACCGCACCGAGGAGATCCCCTTGGCGACCTCCACCACGGCGGTCGACATCAACACGGGCAAGGTCCGCTGGTCGCGCCAGTGGGTGCATCACGACATCTGGGACTACGACATCAACTCGGCGCCCACCCTGATGGACATCACGGTGGACGGCAAGGACATCCCCGCCCTCATCCAGGCGACGAAACAGGGGTTCCTGTTCGTCGTGAACCGTGAGACCGGCGAGGATGTCTGGCCGATCGAGGAACGGCCGGTGCCGGCGGGGAATGTGCCGGGGGAGGTCTATGCCCCGACCCAGCCCTTCCCGACCAAGCCAGCGCCGCTGCTCGACCAATCCAAGAAGCCGGAAGTCTGGTGGCCCGCTGACGCGGTGAGCTTCGGCCAGTGCTCGAAGCTGATCGAATCCCTTGCCTATGGCGGCATGTATTCGCCCCCGACGACGGAAGGCAACGGCGTCGCAGCCTATCCGGATTCGTCGGGAGGCGTTCAATGGGGTGGCGTCGCCTTCGACCCGGTCAGCCAGGTGGCGGTCGTGAACACGTCGCACATTCTCCAGTACATCCAGCTCTACGATCGGCAGACCTATGAGAAGGTCGCCAGCGGCTCCGGCAACGAGGCCGGTTACTATCCGCAGGCCGGTGCTCCCTACGGCATGTCGCTCAGGGTTGCGATGAACTGGCTGGGGATGCCCTGCTGGGCGCCCCCCTTCGGCGAGCTCGTCGCGATCGACATGCACACCGGCGACGTCAAGTGGCGCAAACCTCTCGGCTCGTCACAGAAATACGGCTTCTACATGCCGGAATCGCTTGGCTCGCCCACGATCGGCGGACCGGCCATCACGGCTGGCGGCGTCGTGTTCATCGGAGCGACGATGGACGCCAAGGTCAGGGCCTTCTCGCTCGCGACAGGTGAAGAACTCTGGCAAGATATCGTCGAGGCTCCTGCTGTCGCCAACCCCGCCGTCTACGAGTATCAAGGGCGGCAGTATGTTGCGTTCGTCGCAGGCGGAAACTCGATCCTGAAGGATCAGGTTGGGGATCAGGTGGCAGTCTACGCGCTGCCGAAGTGACCGAGCGGGTTGCCTCCAGGCGGCGCTGGCACTCGGCCTAAGGCGGGGCATGGCGCGGAGCCCTGCCCAGGCCCTGGTACCCGGACCAGAGGTGGCCGAGGCCGAGCCGGAGGAGGCTCCACGGCGTGACCGAAGTCGCCAGTCCAAATTGTTCGAACGTCAGATGTCCGTTTTGGAGAAGTCGCATCCATCCTTTGGGTGACCGAAATGGGTGTTGGATCGATGGTCCGTTTCTTCCTTGGTGTTCTTGTGGCCGTCGCCGTGGCTGCGGCCGCGGGCTTCGCCGTTATGTTCACCGGCGCCTACGACGTGGCCGCGACATCGCCGCACACGGCGCTGGGGCGTTGGGTGCTCGGAACCACGATGGAGAATTCCGTGGCCCGCCGGGCCGTCGGAATCGTCGCGCCGGCCCGGTTCAGCGAGGAGCAGGCCCGCCTCGGCGCGGCGCGGTATCGGGAGAGCTGCGTCTATTGCCACGGTGCTCCCGGGCAGGATCCAGCCGACTGGGCCACGGGAATCCTGCCGGAGCCGCCCTACCTGCCCGATGTCGTGGGCGAATGGAGTGATGCCCAGCTGTTCTGGATCGTGAAGAACGGCATCAAGATGTCAGCCATGCCCGCCTTCGGGCCGCACGTGAGTGACCAGGAGATCTGGGGCATCGTTGGCTTCGTCAAGCAACTGCCCAGCATGTCGCCGGAGCAGTATCAGACCTTCGGTGAAGCGCCCGGGCAGGGCAACACGCCCGGTCAACCCGGCAGCGGCCAGGGCGGGTAGTCCCCGGCGGCGCTTCCCGCTTCCTTGACCGCCTCGCCCGCTCTGCGGCCGCACTTTCCTCGCCCGCACCGGCAGGGGGATGTTGCGGCGGCCGCGGGTGTCGCTAGGCTCCGGGTGAAAAGGGGAGGCGGGCGTGGAGTTCGGCGTTTTCGACATCTTCCGTATCGGCATCGGCCCTTCCAGCTCGCACACGGTGGGTCCGATGCGGGCGGCGGCCGGGTTCGTCCGCGAACTGGGCAAGAAGGGCCTGCTGCCGCAGGTCGCGCGCGTCCGGGCGGAGATGTTCGGCTCCCTCGCGCTGACCGGGCGCGGCCACGCCACGGACATCGCCGTGCTGCTTGGCCTATCCGGCGAGTGGCCGGAGCGGCTGAACCCCGACGATGCCACCCGCACGGTCGCTGCCATCCGGGCTGAGGGGATGCTGCGGCTGGACGGCCGCCACCCCATCCCCTTCGTGGAGGATGAGGACCTGCTGCTGCACCAGCGGGAGACGCTGCCCGGCCACACCAACGGCATGCGCTTCACCGCCCTGGCAGCGGAGGGCGCCGTGCTGGAGGAGCTGATCTGCTACTCGATCGGCGGCGGCTTCGTCGCGACCGAGGAGGAGCTGGCGCGGGAGATCGGCCCGGCGCCGGCGGTCGCCCTTCCCTATCCCTTCGCCTCGGGCGCCGAGATGCTGACCATGGCTGCGCGCAGCGGCCTCTCCATCGCGGACATGATGCGCGCCAACGAGCAGGCGCGCGGCCTCGGCACGCAGGCGATCGAGGCCGGGCTGCGCCGCATCGCCGAGGCCATGCGCGACTGCATCGCCCGCGGCATGCGCGGCGAAGGCCACCTGCCGGGCCGCACTCACCTGCGCCGTCGCGCCGCCGCCCTGCACCGTGACCTGCTGGCCCGCCCGCGCGAGGCCGACCCGATGACGGTCTCCGACTGGGTCAGCCTCTTCGCCATCGCCGTCAATGAGGAGAACGCGGCGGGCGGCCGCGTCGTCACCGCGCCGACCAACGGCGCCGCCGGCATCGTGCCTGCGGTGATGCACTACTACGAGCGGTTCGTGCCGGGCGCGACATCCGAGGGAATGCACGACCTGCTGCTGACCGCTGGTGCCATCGGCGTGCTCTACAAGCGCAACGCCTCGATCTCGGGTGCCGAGGTGGGCTGCCAGGGCGAGGTCGGCGTCGCCTGCTCGATGGCGGCGGCGGGGCTGGCGGCGGCGATGGGCGGCACGCCCGCGCAGGTGGAGAACGCGGCCGAGATCGGCATGGAGCACAATCTCGGCCTGACCTGCGACCCGATCGGCGGGCTGGTGCAGATCCCCTGCATCGAACGCAACGCGGTGGGCGCCAACAAGGCGATCATCGCCGCGCGGCTGGCGCTGCGTGGCGACGGCGCGCATCACGTCTCGCTGGACGACGTCATGCGCACCATGCGGCAGACCGGGCTCGACATGCAGTCGAAGTACAAGGAGACCTCGCTCGGCGGGCTGGCGGTGAACGTGACGGAGTGCTGAGCCGGCGGTGCCTCACGCCGCCTGCCCCTCCCCTGCCAGCAGGCCGCGCCCGGCGCGGATGACGGCCTCCACGTGGTCCATGACGGCGCGCGCCCGTGCCGGCGGCGAGCAGGCGCACCAGGGCGGGGTCGCCATCGCCCAGGAAGCGTGGCATCGGCGGCGAAACCCTGCTGCGCACGCTGGATTGCGTCCGCCCCTTCGGCACCGTGGCGAGCGTCGGGCAGGCCGGCGGCCCGGTTCCCGCGCTCAGCGTGGCCGAGCTGGGACCGCGCCGTTCGCTGGCGCTGGCGCGGCCCAGCATCCTTGCCTATGCCGCCGATCCTGTCGCCGACCGCATCGCGGCGGAGGCTTTCCTGGCCGATCGGCGCCGGGTTCCCGCTGCGCGACGCCGCGGAGGCGCATCGGGCGCTGGAGGCGCGCCGCACCACGGGTTCCCCGTTGCTGGTCGCCTGAACCGCTACGCCTTCCGGCGCGAACCCTCAGTCCAGCGTCGCGCCGGAGGCCTCCACCAGGCCCTGCCAGACCTTCTCCTGTGCGCGCAGGTAGTCGCCGAAGGCGGTGGGCGAGGCGTCGGAGACGGGGGCGAAGCCCAGCGGCTCCATCTTGGCACGGAAGGCGTCGGACTGCGCCACCTGCCGGATCGCGCGGTGCAACACGGCCACGCGGTCCTGCGGCGTGCCGGCGGGCGCCATGATGGCGTACCAGGATTGCGCGTCGATGCCGGAAGCCGGCAGCAGCTCGGCCATGCCCGGCACTTCCCGCAGTTCTGGCACATAGGTCACGCGCTCCGCGCTGCCCACGGCCAGGGCGCGGAACCGCCCTTCCCGCACATGCGGCATCAGCGCGGGAATGACGTCGAACATCATGTCGATGTTGCCAGCCAGCAGGTCCTGGATGGCTGGCGCGCCGCCGCGATAGGGCACATGGGTGATGTCCACCCCCGCCGCGCGCTTCAGCGCAGCCAGCGTCAGGTGGCTCACCGAGCCCGTGCCCGACGAGCCCATGGTGATCTTGCCGGGGTTCTTCTTCGCCGCCGCGATCAGCTCGGCAAAGGTTTTCCAGGGACGGTCGGCATTCACCACCAGTAGCACGGTGCCCGTTGCCACGCGGGTGACAGGCGCGAGGTCGGCCGCCGGGTCGAAGGGCATGGACTTGCGGAACAGGAACTTGTTGGCCGCCAGGATGGTCGCGGTGCCCAGCAGCAGCGTGTAGCCGTCCTTTGGCGCCTTCGCGACCGCATCGCCGCCCAGGTTGCCGCCGGCGCCCCCGCGATTCTCGACCACCAGGTTCTGGCCGAGGATGGAGGGCAGCATTTCCGCCAGGAGGCGCCCGGTCAGGTCCACCGCGCCGCCCGGCGTGAAGGGCACGACGAGGCGAAGGGGGTGGTCCGGGAAGGCATCCTGCGCCCGCACCGGGGTTGGAGCGCTCAGGCTGGCGAGGCCAATGGCAAGGGGCGTGGCCAGGAAGGCGCGGCGGCCTGTCATCTCGTGGCGTTCCTCATCCTTGGGTGATCCGATGATCCAATCGTTGCAACACTACAGGTTTCATGCAACGAATATTTCATGTCCATCGCCGCTCCCCTCGACCGGCTGCGACGCGCCCTTCCCGACCTGCCACCCCGACTGCAGGAGGTGGCGCGCTTCGTCGCCCGCCACGACTTCGACGCCGCCACCCGCTCGATGCGCGAACTGGCGGCGGCGGCCGGCGCCCAGCCCGCCAGCTTCACCCGCCTCGCCCAGGCGCTGGGCTACACCGGCTGGGACGCGCTGCGCGAGGCATTGATCGAGGCGCAACGCCAGGCGGCCCAGTCCCACGGCCGCCCCTTCTCCGCGCGCATTCGCCGTGTGCCGGCCGAGGCGGAAAGCCCTACCTCGGCCGCCACCCACCTCGCCGGCGAGATGCTGGCCGCGGACAGCGCCGGGCTTGCGCGGCTGGATGCCGGACGGATCGGCCAAGCGGCGGAGGCGCTGCATCAGGCGCCGCGCGTCTGGGCGGTGGGCTTCCGCTCCTGCCGCGCCGTGGCGCAACTGCTGCACTACCAGCTCAGCCTGTTCCGCCCGCACGCGGTGCGGCTGGTCGGCGATGGCCGGCCGGAGGATCTCGACCTCGGCGCCTTCGAGCCGGGGGATGCGGTGCTGCTGGTGACCTTCGCGCCCTATTCCCGCGCCAGTCTCCTCGCGGCCCAGGCGGCGCGGGATGCCGGCTGCGTCATCATCGCCCTGGCCGACCATGCGGATGCGCCGGTGGTGGAAGGTGCTGATCACCTGCTGCCCTTCGAGGCCGCCGCCGCGCCGGGCTTCTTCCCCAGCCTGACCGGCGCGCTCGCCACCGCGCAGGCCCTTGTCGCTGCCTCCTTCCTGCTGGGCGGCAAAGCCGCGATGGCGCGGCTGCGCGCGGCGGAAGAGCGGCTGGCCGCCCTGTCCCAATACCTTCCCAGCAAGGATCTTCCGGCATGACCCGCATCCTGCATCGCAGCTCGCGCAGCGCGCCGCCCATCGCGGTGCGCGCGGCGGGAAGCTGGATCACCGCGGCCGACGGGCGGCGCGTGCTCGACGCCTCCGGCGGCGCAGCGGTCTCCTGCCTCGGGCACGGGCATCCCCGCGTGGTGGAGGCGATCCGCCGCCAGGTCGGGGAACTGGACTATGTGCATTCCGGCTTCTTTTCAAACGAGCCGGCCGAGGCGCTGGCGGAGATGCTGGTCGGGCATGAGCCGGGCGGGCTGGCCGGCGCCTACTTCGTCTCCAGCGGCTCGGAGGCGATCGAAACCGCACTGAAGCTGGCGCGGCAGTATTTCCTGGAAGTCGGGCAGGAGCGGCGGCAGCGCTTCATCGCACGGCGGCAGAGCTATCACGGCAACACGCTGGGGGCGCTGGCGGCCGGTGGCAACGCGCTGCGCCGTGCGCCCTATGCGCCGCTGCTCGCCGACGCCTTCAGCCATGTCTCGCCAGCCTATGCCTATCGCGGCCAGCAGGCCGGCGAGAGCGAGGAGACCTTCGCGCGCCGCCTCGCCGAGGAGCTGGAAGCCGAGTTCCAGCGCCTGGGGCCGGACACGGTGGCCGCCTTCGTCGCCGAGCCGGTGGTCGGCGCCACGCTCGGCTGCGTGCCGGCGCCGGCCGGCTATTTCCGCGCCGTGCGCGAGGTCTGCGACCGCCACGGCGCGCTGCTGATCCTGGACGAGGTCATGTGCGGAATGGGCCGCACCGGCACGCTGCACGCCTGGGAGCAGGAGGGTATCGCGCCCGACATCCAGGCTGTGGCGAAGGGGTTGGGCGGCGGCTTCCAGCCGATCGGCGCCTTGTTGATCCAGGGCAGGATCCTGGATGCCATCCGCGACGGCTCCGGCAGCTTTAAGCACGGGCATACCTATGTCGCGCATCCCGTCGCCTGCGCCGCCGCCCTGGAAGTGCAGCGGGTGATCCGGGAGGACGCGCTGCTGGAGCGGGTTCAGGCGCTCGGCCAGCGGCTGCGGCAAGGGCTGGAGGCGCGCCTCGGCCAGCACCCGTATGTCGGCGATATCCGCGGGCGTGGGCTGTTCCAGGCCATCGAGCTGGTGGCTGATCGCGATAGCAAGGCGCCCTTCGAGCCTGCCCTGCAGGCGAACCTCCGCATTCGCGACACGGCGCTGGCGAACGGGCTCGCCTGCTATCCCGGCGGCGGCACGGCGGATGGCCGGGCGGGCGACCACATCCTGCTCGCGCCGCCCTACACCGCATCCGAGGCCGAGATCGACCTGATCGTCGAGCGCCTGGCGGCGGCGGTGAAGGCCGTCATGGCTCCGCTCCGGCAGGAGGCGCGGGCATGACGCGGCTCGCCATCGCCCGGCTCTGGCATGAGGGCAATTCCTTCAGCCCGGTGCCCACGGGCATGGAAGACTTCCACGCCTCCGAATGGGTGGCGGGCGAAGCGGCGCGCGAGGTCTACCGGGACACGGAGACGGAGATCGGCGGCGCGCTGGACTTCCTTGAGGCGCATCCGGACTGGGAGGCGGTGTTCCTGCGGCAGGCCGCCGCCATGCCGGGCGGCATCCTGAAGCGCGATGTCTTCGAGCAGTTCTGCGCGGAGGTGCTGGAGGGGCTGTCGGGCGGCAATTTCGATGCCGTCTATCTCTCGCTGCACGGCGCCATGGTGGTGGAGGACCTGCCGCTCGCCGACCTGGAACTGATCTGGCGCGTGCGCAACGCCATCGGGCCCGGCGTGAAGCTGGCCGCCAGCTTCGACCTGCACGCCAACATGCACCCGGAGATCGCCCGGCTGCTCGATGTCGGCACGGCCTACCGCACCTACCCGCATGTGGACATGCGCCCTACCGGCCGCCGCGCGCTGGAACTGCTGCGGGACGCGGTGGAAGGCCGCAACCGGCCCGTCGGCATCATTGCCAAGCTTGGCGCCATCCTGCCCAGCATCAACATGCGCAGCGCCGCCGGACCGATGGCGGAGATGGAGGCGGCAGCCCGTGCCGCCGAGGCGCTGCCCGGCGTGCTGGATGCCAGCATCTTCGGCGGCTTCACCTATGGCGACACACCCTCCGCCGGGGCGAGCGTGATGGTCTTCGCCGATGGTGACGCGGCGGTGGCTGGCCGGGCGGCAGCCTCCCTGATCGGCGACTATGCTGCGCGGCGGGACCGCTTCTTCATCCATCTGCCCCGCGTTGAGGACGGGCTGCGGCAGGCGCTGGATGGCGGCCCCCTGCCCGCCGCCATCGTGGATGCCGGAGACAATCCCTATTCCGGCGGCATCGGCGACACGCCGGAGCTGATCCGTGCCGTGCTGGCGCTGGCGCCTTCGGTGCCCACGGTGGTGGCCTTCTACTGCGACCCCGAATTGGTGCGGCGCGCGCGGGAAGCGGGGATCGGCGGCGCGCTTTCCGGCACGTTGGGCGGCCGGCTGACGCGCGACTATGGCGATCCCGTACCTTTCTCCGGCACCGTTTCACTGCTGACGGATGGGCGCTTCCACAATCGCGGCCCGGTGCTGGGCGGCATGGCGGTGGATCTGGGACCGACGGCGGTGATGACCATCGGCCAGGTTCGGGTGATCGTCACCTCGCGCTGCATCTCGCCGAGCGATCCCGGCTTCTTCGACCTGCACGAGGTGGATGTGACGCAGCCCGGCCTGCTCTGCGTGAAGGCGAAGAACCATTTCCGCGCCGCCTTCGCGCCGCTGCTGCCGCGGATGATCGACGTGGACGCGCCCGGCCCGGCGGCGCTGGAAATCCGTACCCTCCGCTTCCGCCACGCGCCGCCGACGCTCTATCCGCTCAGCGACAACTGATGGCGGGCTCCGGGGGGACACTGTCCCCCCGGCGGGGGTTTAGGGGGCAGCGCCCCCTGCCCTGTCTTACTTCTGCAGCGCCTGGACGATCTGCTGCGTCACCTTCTTGGCGTCGCCGAAGAGCATCATGGTGTTGTCGCGGAAGAACAGTTCGTTCTCCACGCCGGCATAGCCGGAGGACATGCCGCGCTTGACGAAGAAGACAGTCTTGGCGCGTTCCACATCGAGAATTGGCATGCCGTAGATGGGCGAGGACTTGTCGGTCTTCGCCGCCGGATTGGTGACGTCGTTGGCGCCGATGACATAGGCCACGTCCGCCTCCGCGAACTCCGGGTTGATCTCCTCCAGCTCGTGCACCTCGTCATAGGGCACGTTCGCCTCGGCCAGCAGCACGTTCATGTGCCCGGGCATGCGTCCCGCGACGGGGTGGATGGCGTAGGAGATCTCGGCGCCTTCCTTCTTCAGCAGTTCCGCCATTTCGCGCAGCACCTGCTGGGCCTGCGCCACCGCCATGCCATAGCCGGGCACGATGATGATCTTGCCGGCGTTCTTCATGATGTAGGCGGCATCCTCCGGGCTGCCGGACTTCACCGGCCGCGCCGGACCACCGCCGCCGCCGGCGGCACCCGCCGCCGCGCCGGCATCGCTGCCGAAGCCGCCGAGCAGCACATTGATGATGCTGCGGTTCATTCCCTTGCACATGATGTAGGAGAGGATGGCACCCGAGGCGCCCACCAGCGCACCGGTGACGATCAGCAGCAGGTTGCCGACGGTGAAGCCGATCCCCGCCGCCGCCCAGCCGGAGTAGCTGTTCAGCATGGAGACGACGACGGGCATGTCGGCGCCGCCGATCGGGATGATCAGCAGGAAGCCGAGCGCGAAGGCGAGCAGCGCAATCAGCCAGAACAGCACGCCGGAGCCGGTGGCGACGAAGCTGATGACCAGCACCAGCAGCAGGATGCCAAGGGCGAGGTTCAGCCAGTGCTGAAAGCGGAAGAGGATCGGTGCGCCCGACATCAGCGCCTGCAGCTTGGCGAAGGCGATCAGCGAACCGGAGAAGGTGATGGCGCCGATGGCCAGGCCGAGGGACATCTCCACCAGGCTGCCGCCGTGGATGTGCCCCGGCGTGCCGATGCCGAAGCTCTCCGGATTGTAGAAGGCGGCCGCCGCGACGAAGACCGCCGCCAGGCCAACCAGCGAGTGGAAGGCGGCGACGAGTTGCGGCAATGCCGTCATCTGGATGCGGTTGGCGACAACCGAGCCGATGCCGCCGCCGATGACCACCCCAGCCAGCACCAGCAGAAGGCCCGAGAACTCGATCCCCGGCCGGAAGAGCGTCGCCACGATGGCGATGCCCATGCCGATCATGCCGAAGAGGTTGCCCCGCCGGCTGGTCTCGGGGTGGGAAAGGCCGCGCAGCGCCAGGATGAAGAGGACGGCGGCAACGAGATAGGCGAGGGTCGAGAGCGTATGCGCCACCGGCTCAGCCCTTCTTCCGGAACATGCTGAGCATTCGGCGCGTCACCAGGAAGCCGCCGAAGATGTTCACCGAGGCCAGCGTCACGGCCAGGAAGCCGAAGAACTTGGCGGCCCAGGAGTCGCCGAGGCCGGTCGCCAGGATGGCGCCCACCACGATCACCGAGGAAATGGCGTTGGTGACGCCCATCAGCGGAGAGTGCAGCGCCGGGGTCACGTTCCAGACGACGTAATAGCCGACGAAGCAGGCGAGCAGGAAAATGGTGAGCAGTAGCAGGAAGGGCTCGGCCTGCTGCGCCACCGGCGCAACGGCCTCGGCCATGCGGCGCGCCTCGGCGGCCAGGGCCAGGGCACGCTCGGCCGTGGCGCTCGCCTGGTTGGCGAGATCGGTCGGGTTCATTCGCGTTGTTCCTCCCCTTCAGGCCGCCGGGGCCTGGGCCAGCATCGGGTGCACCACCGCCCCGCCGCGCGTCAGCGTGACGCCGCGGACGATCTCGTCCTCCTGCGGCAGCTTCGGCGCGCTGGCCTCCTTGTCCCAGAAGGTTGAGAGGAAGGTGAGCAGGTTGCGGGCATAGAGCGCGCTGGCGGCAGCGGGGATGCGGCCGGGCCAGTTGCGCCAGCCCAGGATCTTGACGCCACCCTCCGTGGTGATCGCCTCGCCCGGCACGGTCAGCGCGCAGTTGCCGCCGGCATCCGCGGCGATGTCCACCACCACACTGCCAGGCTTCATGCTGCCAACCATCTCGGCGGTGAGCAGCGTCGGCGCCTTGCGGCCCTGCACCAGCGCGGTGCAGATGACCACGTCGGCCCGCGCCACGGCGGCGGCGATCACCTCGGCCTGCTTGCGGCGGTAATCCTCGCTCATCTCCTTGGCATAGCCGCCGGAGGTCTGCGCCTGCGCCATCTCCTCGTTCTCGACGCCGACGAAGCTGGCGCCGAGCGACTTGATCTCCTCCTTGGCGGCGGGGCGCACATCGGTGGCGGAAACCCGCCCGCCGAGCCGTCGCGCCGTGGCGATGGCCTGCAGCCCCGCAACGCCCGCCCCCATGATGAAGACATTGGCCGCCGGGATAGTCCCCGCGGCGGTCATCAGCATGGGGAAGCCCTTGTCGAAAGCAGTCGCCGCCTCCACCACGGCCCGGTAGCCGGCGAGATTGGCCTGGGAGGAGAGCACATCCATGCTCTGGGCGCGGGTGATGCGCGGCAGCAGCTCCATGCTGCAGGCCTCCAGCCCCGCCTCGGCATAGGCCTGCGCGCGGGAGGGATTCCCCACCGCCTCCAGCGTGCCGATCAGCAGGGCGCCGCGGGGAATCAGGCCGAGTTCATCGACTGCCCCCTCTCCGCGCCCGAGCGGCGCACGCACCTTCAGGACGATTTTGGCGCCCGCCAGAGCCCCGGCGGCGTCAGAGGCGATCTCCGCCCCCGCCTCGCGATAGGCGGAATCGGGGAAACCCGCAGCGAGGCCCGCGCCGCTCTCAACTGTTATACTGAGGCCGAGGGCCGCCAGTTTCTTCACCGTCTCCGGCGTGGCGGCGACACGGGTTTCCCCTGCCCGCCTTTCCCTGAGCACCGCAAGGCGCATCCGGCTTCCCCCTCATTTCAAACGGCAATCGTTCCGGAGGATGCCGATGGCGTGGGGGCGCCGCAAGTCGCCAATGGCTAGGCGCAGCCTGCGCGGGCACCCTGGCCGGAGCGCCCGCCGCGCCTCATTGGCCGTAGCGCAGCACGATCAGGCCCGGCTCGCACTGCACGGTGCGCAGGCCGGCACCACTCCCGGTGCCGCCCTGCTGCGCCCCAAGCCAAGCACCATACAGGCCTTCAAGCACTGCCGAGATCCACCCGCCGGCCCCATCTCCAGCGGCGCCGATCGCGGGTGCGGCATGGTGGGTCAGCTTCAGGCTGCGGTCGGTTCCGTCCAGAGTGACGCTGACATAGCCCCAGGCGATCGTGGCCAGCGCATCATTCATGCGCGCCTCCAGCTCTGCCAGCGTGCTGGCTGCCTGGAGCGGCATCCCGGCCGCCATCTGTCCACCGATGGAGCGGAGCAGCCCGCTGCGGCTCGCCTCGTCCAGATGGGTGCCCAGCGTCTCGAGCAGGGCCCGCACGAAGCCACGCCACTGCGCGCTGACATCCCGGCGTGCCAGATAGGAAAGCGCCGCCTGGTCTGCCTCAGTCATGCGTTTTGTGCTCCTGCCATATCCGTTCCTGCCGGGTGCGCGAATCCAGGGCACCGGGCATCATTGATCGAGCCGGTAACGCGCATAGAGCAGGCCCCGCGCCTCACTCCAGTCGGCCGATTTGTCGTAGCGGAGCGCGGCACCAAGCCGCAGCGCCGGGGTCAGCGAATATTCCAGGTCGCCGCGCAGGCCGCCGATGAAGCCGGTCTGCGTCTGCCCGGGATAGAAGGCCTGGATGGTCGAATCGGCCGCGGCCTGGGCTTCGAGCTGCGTCTGGCGCGCGCCATCGGTCGGGAAGTAGGGCGCCCGGTCCTCCCGCCAGGAGGCGACGCCGACACTCGCGCCGACGCGATAGGCCAGGTTGCCGGCGCGCGCCCGGTAATCCACGGGCACCGTGGCCGAGACATAGGATTGCGGGCTGTAGTAGCCGCCATGGCCGAGGGTGAAGAGGCGCAGGTTCTTGTCGTAGGACTGGTAGAACAGGTCCAGCCCAGCGACGAGCTCGTCATTCTGGTTGCGGAAGATCGCGTGGCTGAGGCCGATGCCCGCCTCGATCCGCGTGTTGTCGGCCACCCCATCGCCTTCCAGCGTGGAGTAGCCGCCACCGGCATAGAAGTTGGTGTTGCCGACACCATACTCGAACTGGCCGCGCGCGGTGTTGCGCACCACGCCGCCCCAGACCTGCCCCGTGGCGGGATCGCGCTGGCCGGCCCAGGACAGCAGCGTGTCGGTCATGGCCCGCCGCTCGCCGGTCACGCGCAGCCGCAGGTTGTCCGACAGCGCCGGCGCCACCTCGATCCCGCCCACCAGGTTCTGCCGGCGGAAGCCGAGCGGCGTGGTGCCGATATCCAGCGAGAAGTTGTCCCGCGTATAGCCCAGGCCGAAGGACATGCCGGCGGCCGAGCTGTCGCGCGGAGTGAGCGCCTGCGCCTGGCTGGAGTTGATGCTCGCCTGCGGCCCCGGCAGGTAGAGCGCGTTGGAGCCGAAGCGGCGCAGCGTGGCGGCATTCTGCTCCATGCTGCCGGAATCGATGCTGACCGCCTGGGCCCGTAGCGCGATCCGTCCGCCGATTCCGGGCATGCTGGTGGAAACCTCCGCCCCGCCCCCGACCTCGACGAGCTGATCCAGCCCGCCCTCGCCCGAACGGCTCCGGAAGCTGACGCCGGGCGTGACGTAGGAGGCCGACTGGTCCTGCATGGCGGCGTATTCGCGGCTGATCTCGGTCAGCATCGGATCCGCCGGGGCAGTGGCGGCATAGGCACCCGCCGCCAGGCCCTGACCAGCCAGCGAGACGCGGCGGAAAGGGTTCTCCGCCGTCGCGGATGCCGCCGGCGCACCCGGGAAGCTGCCCAGGCCGCGCTCGACGCCGAGCTGGCTGCGCCGCTGCTCCGCCGCGAGTTGCAGGGCCGCGCGGGCGCGGCGCGTGTCGCCGCTGGCGCGTGCGAGCCGGGCCTCCAGCAGGGTCATGCGCGGGTCGTTCGGCGCCTGGGCGCGGCCTTCCGCCAGCAGTGCCTCCGCACGGGCCCACTGGCGCAGCGCGATGGCGGCCTCGATGGCACCCGCGCGTGCCTCGGCATTGCGCGGATCGCGGCTGAGCACCGCCTCGGCGATGCGCTGCGCCTCTCGCGGCTCGCGCGCACCCTGGTAGAGCCGCGCCAGCGCCAGGTTGGCACCTGGGTCCTGTGGGTTCTGCGCCAGCACGGGTGCGAGTTGGTCATAGGCGGCGGCCTGGTTGCCTTGCTCGTTCAGCTTGTCACTGGCGCGGACGGCGAAGCCGCTGCGCAGCCCGACGAGTTGGCGCCGCTCGTCGGCGCTCAGCCGGCTGTCCTGCGCGAGCTGGCTGGCCAGCAGTGCCGCCTCCTGGTCGAGGCCGGCCTCCAGCAGCGCGCTGGCGATGGCGATGCGGCCGGAAGGCGGCGCACCTCGGTTGACCGCCAGCGCCACCCGCGCGGCCTCCGCCGCACCCGTGCGGTCGCCGCTGTTGGAAAGCGCCTCGACCACCAGCGCCGCCATCTCGCCACTGGGATCGGGCCGCGAGGCCAGCGCCAGGAGGCGGCGGCGCGCCTCGTCCGGCCTGCCGTAGCGTGCCGGCTCGCTGGCGGCCGCGACCTCCTGCTGCACCCGTGCGCTGCGCAGCAGGCGGTTCTGGTCGGCGCTGCGCAGCCGCTCGGGAATGCGCTCGACAAAGCGCGCCGCATCCAGGGTGCGGCCCTGCTCACCGGCATAAAGGGCGGCGGCGTGCAGCGCCTCGGCATTGCCGTTGGCCGCCAGTTGCTCGACCAGGGCGCGCCCCTCCTCCGGCTGTCCCGCCTTGGCCAGCGCGCGGGCGAGATCCAGCCGGATCCAAGGATTATCGGCATCCGCGGCAAGGGCCGCGCGCAGCAGCGCCAAGGAAGCCTCGGGATCGCTGGCGCGGTTGGCCTCGGCGCGCAGGGCCTCGGCCCGCTGCGCCGCGGCGGTGGCCGCAAAGGCGGTGCCACGCTGCTGCGCCATCTGCTCGGCCTCGGCGAAGCGCCCTTGCCGCTGCAAGGCGTCATAGAGGCCAGCGAGCGCGCCGGCGAGGTTTGGGCGCCGGCTCAGCGCAGCACGATAATGCTGCTCCGCGCCCGCGGGATCGTCCCGGCGCAGCGCGATGTCGCCGAGCAGCACCTCGGCATCGGCGCGATCGCCGCCGTCGCGACGGACCGTGCGCTGCAGCAGCGTCTCGGCCGCATCGAGCTGGCCGCGATTGAGCAGCGCCCGCGCCTGGTTCAGCTCGCCCGTGAAGTTCGCCCCCTCAAGGGCCTTGCCCCACTTGCGGCGCCCCTCCCGCGGGTCCAGCGCAATGGCCTCGGTCAGCAGACGTCGTGCATCGGCATTGCGCCCCTGCCGCAGCCGAACGATTCCGAGGCCGCCCTTGGCATCGGAGTCCTTGGCATCCTTCTCCAGGACAGCTTCGAAGGCTTGCGAGGCCTCGGCGAGCCGGCCCGCATCCAGCGCCGCGAAACCACGGATGCGGGCGGCGCCGACCTCGTCCACCGGGCCGGCGGGCGGGTTGCGCGCTTCCTCCAGCCGCCTCTGCAGGGCGGGGTCGTTCGGATGGGTGCGCAGGAACTCCTCGATGCCTGGGGCGGCATCCGGGTCCGGCCCCTGCCAGAGCAGCGCCTGGCGCCAAGCCGCGGTGGCGGCACTGGCGATGGAAGGCTGCTGCGTCAGGTCGCGCAGGCGCCGGATACCCTCGGCGCGCGACCCTTCGCGGTAGGTCAGGATCTGCGCATAGGCCAGGGCCAGGCGCTGGTCCTTCGGGTTGCGTTCGGCCAGCCGCTCCATCGCGTCCCGCGCCTCGGCATAGCCGTCCTGCGTGCCCGCGAGGGTCTGGTAATACTCGATGGCATAGGCATCCGGCGGCGTGCCGCCACCGAAAAGCTGCCGATAGCGCTCGACCGCGGCGGCGGCCTGGCCACTCTGGCCAAGGCGCCGAGCCTCCGCGATGGCGCCCGGATCGACGGTCGCGCCGCGCACCGTCCGCGCTGCCTCGGTGCTGCGCGGATCGGCTGGGGCCGTCTTCCGTAGGCGCACGAGGTAGCCGTTCGCCTCGCTCGGGTTGCCAGCCTCGGCGGCGGCCGCAGCGGCGGCGGCCAGCGCCTCAACATTGTTCGGCTCGACCGTCAGGACGCGCTCAAGCGTCTGCAGCGCACGGGCCGGCTGGTTCTGGCTGCGCCAGTAGTTCGCCTGCTCCAGCAGGACCGAGATGGCATTCTCCTGCGCGCTCGCCGGGGCCGGGCCGAGCAGCGGCAGGGCCGCCGCCACCGAGAAGACACTGGCGAGCAGCCGGGCGCGGAGGGGCGTCATTGCGTCCTGGTCCTCAGACGGAGGGCGGCGCGGCGGCGGAGCGCCCAGTAGGTCGGCACGGCGATGCAGATCGCCGCGATGGCGGCCAGCAGCAGCAGCAGATCCGGTCGCTTGCCCAGCCAGTACTGCGGCCAGAGGTGCAGCGGCAGGTTGCCCAGCGTGTAGTTCGGGTTGATCTTGAAGGCCGAGAGCCGCCCACCGGAGACCAGCACCAGGTCGCCCTGCACCTGCGACAGTTGCTTGGTGTCGCCCAAGGCATTGACCATGGCCTCCATACCCTGCGGGTTGGTGCCGGTCAGCGCGACAACCGAGCGGTGGCCTTTGAGGGGGCTCTCGAAGCCGATCAGCATGCCGGTTCCCTCGCCAGGGGCGGCGAGCACCGCCTCAAGCTGCTGACGCTGCAGGCGCCGGTCATCGCTGAGGAACAGGTTGCGGAAGCTCTCCAGCGCATCCGGCAGCGCCACCGAGACGCGGTTCCCCTCCATCCGCAGCGGCCCATTGCGGCCCAGCAACGTCGCGAGCGCCGGCTGCCGGCCGATCGCACCCACCACCAGGAGGTCGCGGTCGGCCATCTGCTCCATCGCGCTCGGCCGGACCACCTGGATACCGGTGGCCGGCGAGCCCACGATGGCAGCCATCTTGCCGAGGAGCGTCAAGAAGCTCGACAGCTCCAAGGTATTGGCGCGCTCCGGCAGCACGGCGGCAGTGCTGGAGAAGTCCGCCATTTTGGTGAAGGGGAAGCCGGCGCCGGCGAAGTAGGCGAGGTTCGGCAGCTCGGTGAAGTGGTAGGCGCGCGAGAGGTCGATCGTGCTGTCCGGATCGATCGAGGCGCGCACGTCGCCCGGAATGGCCGTGCAGTCGCCACGGTTCAGCGGCCGCATGTCGAAGCGGAGCTGCATCTCGTTCTGGCCGAACACCAGATAGGGCGGCAGGCCCACCTGCCCCTCCGTGCGGTCAGGCACGGCACCGAGGCCGGTCTGCCGCGCCACCCAACTCCAGGGCCAGCTCGGCTCGGCCTCCCGCAACGGGAAGGACTTCAGGTAGTGGTTGTTCAGCGTCGTATCGAGGCGCGAGACGGCCACATCAACCACCGGCCCGGGCGGCGCGCGGAACTTCACGTCCACCGGCAGGGGCCGGTCGCGCCAGGTATAGAGGTCGGGGGCGGTGCGGAAAGGAATGGAGATCGCACCCGGCGCGAAGCCGAAGCTCTGCAGCTCGGAAGGGTCCACCAGCTCGCCGAAGCGAACCGGCCGGTCATCGCGGATCCAACGCGGCGCGTCATAGGGAGCGCGGGCCGGCATCTCCGGCTGCTGCACCATCGCGATCTCGCCGGAGAGGGCCTGCTTGCCGACCGCCAGCGCCTGCGCGGCGACCGCCGCCTCGGCGCTGGTGCGCCCACCCACCACCAGCAGCAGCGAGTCGGGATCGGAGGGGTTCGGCACCACGGCCAGGGTCGGCCCCTCCATCCGCGGCAGGGTCAGGCCAGGGACGGTCTCGCTGCCGGCCACCAGCACCATGGCATTGCCGCGCAGCGGCACGCCGGTGCTGACCGGAAAGACCGCACCCCGGTAATCCGCCTGCACCGCGAACCAGGAGGTGGCGACAGCGGCGGCACGCACCAGGTCGATCCCCGCCCCATCCGGCAGCACCACCGGCAAAGTGAGCCGCTGGTTGCGGAGGCGGCGGTCGAAGAACGGCTCAGGCAGGCGCGCTAGGTCACGCGCCAGAGGCAACTTCTCGACGGTCAGTTGCAGCGTAGAGAGGTCCGAGATCGTGGACCAGAGCAGGCCGGAGAGCGGGTCGTTGCACTCCGCCGCATAGCGGCCGGTGAAGCGGAAGTTGAGCCGGTTGGCCTCGGTGAAGAAGACGGGGTTCACCGGGAACTCGATAGGGCCGAAGCTCGGCCGCGCCCGGTCCGGCGTGATGGTGCCGATGAACTGCTCGTTCAGCGTGATGGCGATCTGACTCAATTCCGGGATCAGCGCCGGGCTGGTGGCGCCCTGCAGCACGAGCTTGGCGCCGGTCACCACCTCATCCGCACGGATACCGAACAGTACGCCCTGGAGGTCCGAGACGCCGTGCAACTGCATGGGGCCGCTGAGGCCGAGCTGGCGCAGGGTGCGGGTCTCGACATGGGCGGTGCCAATGGAAGCGGCGGTGTCGGCAGGGAGAGCGAAGCCCGCAGGCGGCGCCGCGGCCCCAGGTCCGCCGGGAAGCGGTGCCTGCGGCGTCAGGCCGGGCAGTTCCGCTGCCGGGCTCGGCTGCTGCGCCCAGGCCGGCATGCCGGCCGCACCGGCGTCTGGCGCCACCGGCCTCGGATAAGGTGGGGGCGGTGGAGGTGCCTGCGGACGCTGCGCCTGGGCTGCACCCGACAGGGCGAGACCGGCACCGACCAGCAGCAGCACGGCGGCCGCGCGGCGCACCTTGCGGCCCCGGCCCGCTTCCCGCGCCGAGGGAGCCGTCATGGCAGACACGGCCGGAGCCGGCACCTGCCCGGGTTTCCCCGCAGCAGGCGCCTGCGAGGCTGCCGCGGCCGCCTGCTGTCGCGCCCGGCGCTCCGCACGCTTGCGCAGCGAGAACTGGCTGTCACCGCGGAACAGGCCACCGATGCTGACGACGACTTCGAGCAGCGCGCGCAGCGGCCGGTCGGGGCGCACAGTGTCCCAGTCCATCCAGGCATCGGCACGGCCGAGCACGACGCGGACGATATTGCCTTCGTCCAGCGCGCTCTGCGGGGTGAAGCGCACATGCATGCGCTGGTTCTGGCTGCGCAGCACCTTCGCGGGCAGCATCACCGTCTCGTCCCCGATCTGGAAGGCGAGAGTCGCCGGGGTCTCGGCCGGCAGATCCGCCAGCTCCGACAGCATCAGGGCGACGCCGCCGAGGGAGACGTCGATGCTCTCGCCATGGACCTGCCGCCCTTCCGGCAGCATGACCGTCACCGGCAGCCGCGCGCTCACGCGGTGGCGCTCGCGCACCTGCCGCCGCTCACGACCCACGGCAAGACCGGCCATCACCGTCATGAGCGAGAGGACCACCCAGATGGCGTTCAGCGCGTTCGCCTGGAACTCCAGGCTGGAGAGCGGGTTGGCCGCCATGCCGTAGATGCCGGAGAGCAGGCCGAGGATGAGGAAGAGCGCGAGCACGAAGTTCGGCCCTACCGCGCGCATGTCGAAATAGCCCTCGTCCAGCGTGCCGCCCTTATCGGTCACGTTGAACTTGCCCTTCTTGGGATCGAACAGCGTGGTCAACACGACAGGCAGCAGGTAGAGGGCCAGCACCGTCTCGTAGATTTCCGACCAGAAGCTGTGGCGAACGCTGCCCTGCAGGCGGCTGTTGGTCGCGACCGAGTGGATGATATGCGGCCCCGCGAAGGCCGCGATGGCCAGTGGCGAGGCGGCGATGAGGCTCTGCCCGAGCAGCAGGAAGGCCAGCGGCGCCGTCAGGAAGACGAAGCGCGGCAGCGGGAAGAGGAAGTGCCACTGCGCATTGAGGTAGCAGAGGCGCTGATACAGCTTCAGCCCAGGGCCAAGCAGCGGGTTGTCCACGCGGAAGATCTGGATCATGCCGCGGGCCCAGCGCATGCGCTGGCCGATATGCGAGATCAGCCGGTCCGTTGCCAGACCGGCGGCGAGCGGCACGCGCAGATAGGCGGTGCGCCAGCCGAGCCGCTGCATCTTCAGCGAGCAGTGGCAGTCCTCGGTGACGGTCTCCGTCGGCACGCCGCCCACCTGCAGCAGCGCGGTCCGCCGCAGCACGGCGCAGGAGCCGCAGAAGAAGGTGGCGTTCCAGAGGTCGTTGCCCTGCTGCACCAGGCCATAGAACAACAGGCCCTCGTTCGGCACGCGCTTGCCGGAGGCCAGGTTCCGCTCGAAGGGATCGGGCGAATAGAAGTGGTGCGGCGTCTGCAGCATACCGATGCCGCGGTCGCGGAGCATCCAGCCGATGGTGAACTGCAGGAAGCCACGCGTCGCCACGTGGTCACAGTCGAAGATGACGATGTACTCGCCGTTCGTCTTGGTGGTGGCGTGGTTGATGTTGCCGGCCTTGGCGCCCTTGTTGTCCGGGCGGATCATGTAGCCGCAGCCGATCTCCTCGGCGAACTTGCGGAACTCCTCCCGCCGTCCGTCATCGAGGATGTAGACGTTCATCTTGTCCCGCGGCCAGTCCATCGCGAGCGCGCCGAAGACCGAAGGCTTCACCACCTCCAGCGGCTCGTTGTAGGTCGGGATGAACACGTCAACGACCGGCCACTGCTCCGGATCGTCCGGCATCGGCACCGGCTTGCGCTCCAGCGGCCAGAGTTGCTGGAAATAGGACAGCAGCAGGGCGATGACGGCGTAGAGCTCGGCTAGCAGCAGGCCCGTGCCGAAGAAGGTGCTGAAGAAGCCGGAATAGTCGAGCGTCTCGGTGACGCGCCAGTAGACGTAGCGCAGCGAAACCAGCGAGGAGAGCCCGACCAGGAAGAACAGGGCGCCCCGCCCCGGAATCCGCGCGACGATCAGGAAGACCAGGAAGCTTCCCAGCGCCAGCCAGGCCTGCTGCATGGCTTCAAGCGGGGCGATGACGAAGATCGTCCCCAGCAAGACGCCGATCGCGGCAAGCAGCATGTTCAGCGCCGGCCAGCGCCGCGCAGTTCGGTGCAGAAGGCCCATCATCGTCACCACCTCGTCCGCAGCCCGACCGCCGTATTGGCTTCGCTGGCCTCTTGCCCCACCGGCAGCAGCGCCTCGATGGCCCGCGCCACATGGCCGATATCCACCGCCGCGGCACTGCCCGGCGCCATGTCATGAACCAGCCGCATATGCGCCTGTGCCTCGCCCACGGCCTCGTCACGGCTCACCGCGCCAAGCAGGCGCGCGCCGAGATGGCGCGCCAGGGCCTCGGCCGCCGCGCGCGAGAGGCGTGAGCTCATGTCCACCCCGTTCAGCACGAACTGCAGGCGCCCAGCGACAAGCGCGGACATCGTGCCGCCCCCCAGGAAACGGCCGCTCTCCACCTCGCCCAGCACCGCGGCGCTGATCGCCTCGCTCTGCAGTACCGTGACGATCACCGAGGCCAACGGCGCGACCACGGCCAGCGCCTGCGAGGGGCCGGGCGGCAGGTCGGCCAGCACCAGCAGCCGCGAATCGGACAGCATCTCACGCAGTGGGCCACTCAGCAGGGCGGGATCGCGCTCTAGCGCCACCGCCTGCTCCAGCGCGACCCGCAGGTCGGTCGCGCCGTGCGGCAGTATCACCACCCCCGTGCTCGTCGGCCGCACCAGGCGGCGCCAATCCGGCTGCCGGAGCAGTTCGGCCATGAAGCCGACCGTGTCATGCAGCGGCACACCGAAATGCAGCCGCAGGGCGTTCTGCGGGTCCAGATCCACCACCAGGACGGAGCGACCCGCGCGCCGCAGCGCGTGGGCCACATTCGCCACCAGGGTTGTCTTGCCCACTCCACCCTTGGGCGAGGCGAAAGCGATCAGCGGCATGTAACCCTCAGCCCAGTCCCTTTAAACGAAGCGCCCGCAGAACCTCGGGAACCGCGCTCTCCTCCGGCTGGGCCGGGGCCGGAGGAGCCGGCGGCTGCCCGAGACTGCGCAGGATGTCGCCCAGCGCCGCGGGCGAAGCGGTCGCGGGAGCACTGACAATGGGCGCGACCACCGCCTGCGGCGCCGCTGAGAGCGCGGCGAGCAGAGGCGGCGGGGCGGCCGGAGTCATTGCTGGCGTGGCAGGCACGGTGGGCGGCTGGACCGAGCCGAGCATGCTCAGCAGGGGTGGCGGCACGGGCATGGCCACCGGCAGATTCGGCAGCGGCATGGCGGGCCGAGGCTGGGCAACGGCGGCGTGCTGCGTCTCCGCAGCGTGCAGCGCCGCGAGCAAGGATGCGGCACCCCCGAGGGGGGAAGGCATTGCGGGAGGCAGCGGCGGCACAACTGTCTCCGGTGCGAGGGCAACCGGCGCCGGCGGAGGGGAAGCGGCTTCTCTCAACATGGCGGCCAAGGGGAGCGGCACTTCCGGGCGCTGCTGCGACATGCCGGGATGCTGCTGCTCCGCCATGACGGGGGGAAGCGCCACGGGGAAGGCAGACTTGTTCAGCAGCGCGTCGCCGCTCGGCGTGGCCGGAGGAGAAGTTTCCATCGCAGGTTGCTTTATAAGGAGGTTTTCAACTCCAGCGACCGCTGCTATCGTCACGTTGCCGGTAGCGGGAAACGAACCACCATCCGACGCGGCGCCGGTTGGTAAAAATGCCGGAGAGTCTGGCTGGCTGTGGCCGGAAGGCTCGCGGACAGGCTGGTTGCCGAAAGAGCGGTAACGGATGCCCGGCGTTCGCAACACCGTGACGACCCGGGCTACATCCGTGTCCTGGCCCATTCTGCGCACTTTCACGTTAGTTCCTCACGGGAAAATGCCCTCTCGGCCGCCGTGATGAAACCGGAGATTTCATTTTGCTCCGGGTGTTTCGCCGCTTTTCTCATACTGTGGCCGAAAGAACACTGAGAATCAGAAGCTTAAGCACGGCCGAGTAATAGTCTTCCGCCCTCCCTTTTCGCGCGCTGGCCGATTCGGGCACGACGCCGCGGCTGACAAAACTGGCCACCGCCTGCATGCCGGGTGGAGCGGGATAGGGCGCGGTGCGCTGGCTGCGCAGGTCGGCCCAGGCCGGCACGTCTGAGTGCACGGGGTCGCGCCAGAAGCGGATGGCCGCCTGCACGGCCGGCTCCGTCTCCAGCCCGGCCCAGCGCAGATAGAGGGGAACCCGCACCGCGTCATAGGAGAAGCGGGGCGGCCAGCGCCCCGGGAGCGACAGCGCTGCATCCTTCCGGCCGAGCACCAGCCAGTCCGGCGGCAGGTCCCAGCGGCCGAAGCGGGCGCGCCGTAGCAGCGCAAGCCCGTCTCCTGCCAACCGCAGCCAGGCGGGATCAGGCACCGCGCGCGCCAGCACGGCCAGGATCGGGAAGGCATAGTAGGAGGGGTTCAGCACCACGGCCTCGGCCTCCTCGAAGCCCTGCGCGCCGGGCAGCAGAACGGTGAGGCCGGCAACTTCGCGCAGCAGCAGGCGAAGCACGTCGCGCGCGATGGCGGCACCCGCCTCCGTGTAGCCGGGTTCACCCCAACGATCCCCGGCCAGCAGCAGCGCGGCGGCCGCGAAAAGGTCGCCATCCGCTGCGTTGTTGTGGTCGGGCACCGGGTCCACGGCACCCGGCTGGAAGCGCCAGGCCAGCAGCCGGTCCTGCGGGCGTTGCAGGACCCGGCGCGTCCAACCCCACAGAAGTTCGAAGCTGGCACGGTCACCGCAGCGCTCGGCGCAGAACATCGCCCAGCCCTGCCCCTCGGAATGGGACACGCCGCCATTTCCGGTATCCACCACCCGTCCCTCGGGGAGCATGAAGCCCTGCCGGAAGGCTTCCCAGGCGGATAGCAGGGCCACCGAAGGCTGCGCCGCGACCGCAGGCGCCGTAGCCGGCACCATCATGGATGCGGCCAGAGCAGCGAGCAGCGCGCGGCGAGGCAAAGGGGGCGACATGGCGTCACCCTATGAGGGAGAGTCTTGCCAGGAGGTTGATGTGCAGGGGCGAGGCGGGCGTCAGCCTACCCTGCCCCAGGCCTGCGTGCCGCCTCCTGCGGGGCAGGAACAAGGCGCACCCAGAGGAACGGGCCGATCCAACCGGCACACGTAAGGCCCCGCATAGCAGGCCCAGCCATAGGGTGGCGGGCGGGAATACGGCACGGGCGGGACGACGTAGTAGGAGGGGGGGCCGTAGTATGGAGGGCCATAGTAGTAAGGATAGGGCCGCGGATAGTAGGGCCGCGGCCAGCCATAGGGCGGCGGGTAGGCATAGCCTCCGCCGAAGCCGAACCAGATTCCGCCACGCGCCATCACCGGAGCAGTGGCCAATGTCAGCAGCAGGGCGGCGAGCAGCAGGCGGATCGGGCGAGGCATGGGAGGCGCTCCGGCGGGCCGGGCGGGCCGGCCGCTCCTCTCCGCAGATGGCGGTCGCCGCGCCCGGCGGCAAGGCGCCTCAGCCGGCGCCGGCGAGCCATTCGCGCAGCAGGGCGGCCGCGGCTTCCGGCTGCTCCATGGTGGGCAGGTGGCCACAGCGCGGGATGCGGGCCAGCCGCGCCTGAGGGATCGCGTCCGCCATCTCTTCCGCGAGTTCCGGCGGCGTCAGGATGTCCTGGTCGCCCACCGCCACCAGCGTCGGCTGTTGGATGCTGGGCAGCAAGGGCAGGGAATCCGGCCGGTGCAGGATGGCTTGTTGCTGGCGCAGGAAGGCGTCGCGCCCCACCCGCTCGGCCATGGCGCGCACCTCGTCGCCCAGGGGGCCATCCACGGCTTCCGGGTGCAGCAGGCTGGGCAGCAGCCGCGGCGTCACGCCGCGGAACTGCCCGCTGCGGGTCAGCGCCATCAGCGCCTTGCGCCGGCGCGCCGCCTCTGGCGCATCGGGTCGCGCCGAGGTGTCGAAGAGAGCCAGGTGCGTCACCCGCTCCGGCGCCTGCCGCATGATCTCCAGCGCGACATAGCCGCCCATGGAGAGGCCCGCGAGTGCGAAGCGCGGCGGTGCGAGGCCCAGCGCCCGCCGCGCCATGGCGCCCACGCTGTCATCCAGCGTCAGGTCGGCGACGTGCGCCTCGACCAGGTCGCCCAGGATGGCCACCGGGTCGCGCCAGAGCCGGGCGTCGCAGAGCAGGCCGGGGAGCAGCAGCAGATCGTGTCGTTCGTGCATGGCGCAGGGCAGTTACGCCCGCCGGAAAGCCGCTGCAACGGGTCGAAAACCTTGCCAAGCCGGTGCAAGCAGCGCATATCCACCAGCGAATGGCCGGAGGACGGGCCGCGCGGCTTGCGCGGGGCCTCCTGATGCACATCCCGCCGCCTGCCGGCGAAGGAACCGACTGCCCTTGAGCGATCAGCCTGACGCGACCGCGCCCAGCGTGGCCGAGAACGAACATTACGACGACCTGAACACCTCGGCCGGCGCCCTGCCGCCCGAGGAGAACGCGCAGCCCGAGGAATCGGCCGCGCCCGAGCCGCCGCGCGCCACCTTCGAGGATCTCGGCCTGTCCGAGGCCCTGCTGCGCGGCGTGGCCGAGGTCGGCTATCTCCACCCCACCCCGATCCAGGAGCAGGCCATCCCGGTCGTGCTGATGGGGCGGGACGTGCTGGGCTGCGCGCAGACCGGCACCGGCAAGACCGCCAGCTTCGTCCTGCCGATGATGGACATCCTGGCCGGCTCCCGCGCAAAGGCCCGGATGCCGCGCTCGCTGATCCTGGAGCCGACGCGCGAACTGGCCCTGCAGGTGGCGGAGAACTTCGCCAAGTACGGCCAGCACATGAAGCTGAACTATGCCCTACTGATCGGCGGCGAGAGCATGTCCGACCAGACGGACGCGCTGAACCAGGGCGTGGACGTGCTGATCGCGACGCCGGGCCGCCTGCTCGACCTGTTCGAGCGCGGCCGCGTCATGCTGGCCGACTGCAAGGTGCTGGTGATCGACGAGGCCGACCGGATGCTGGACATGGGGTTCATCCCCGATGTCGAGCGGATCGTCTCGCTGCTTCCGCCGTTGCGCCAGACGCTGTTCTTCAGCGCCACCATGGCGGGGGAGATCCGCAAGCTGGCCGACGCCTTCCTGCAGAACCCGAAGGAGATCACCGTTTCCGCCCCTGCTTCGGTGGCGACGACGATCACCGCCGGCCTGGCCTTCGTCCAGCCGCATGACAAGCGCGAGGCGCTGCGCCGCCTGATCCGCAGCGAGGACGTGCAGAACGCGCTGATCTTCTGCAACCGCAAGCGCGACGTGGACGTGCTCTACAAGAGCCTGGCCAAGCACGGCTTCAAGGTCGGCGCCCTGCATGGCGACCTGCCGCAGTCCGTCCGCTTCCAGACCCTGGAGAAGTTCAAGGCGGGCGAGTTGCAGTTGCTGGTCTGCTCCGACGTGGCGGCGCGTGGCATCGACATCGGCGGCCTCAGCCACGTCTTCAACTTCGACGTGCCGTTCCGCGATGAGGACTACGTGCACCGCATTGGCCGCACCGGCCGAGCGGGGCGCGAGGGCCGCGCCTTCACCATCGCGACCGCCGACGACGTGAAGCTGGTCGCCGCCATCGAGAGCCTGACCGGCAAGCCCATCCCTCGCATCGAGATCCCGGGCCTCGACCCTGTGACCGATGCGGAGCTGGCGGAGGCGGCGAGCGCGCCGCGCGGCCGTGGCCGCGGCAAGGCGGCCGCCGGCAAGGGCCGCGAGGAGCGCCCGCGCCGCGAGGGCCGTGGCGGCGAGCGCGAGCGGGGCCCGAGCCGCGTGCGCGAGGAGCGGCCCGCCCGTCCGGAAGCCGAGGTGCGCCCGGCCGAGGTGCGTCCGGCCGAGGAGGCGCGCCCGCCGCGCCGCGAGGACCGGCGCCGCGACCGCGACCGCGACCGCCGCGAGGACCGGCGCGACGATCTCGGCCCGGCCGTGCGCGGCTTCGGGGACGCGATCCCGGCCTTCATGCTGATCCCGATTCCGCGCCCGCAGCGCGAGACGGCGGCGGCTCCTGCTGCCGCGCCGGAGGATTCGGCGGACAGCGAGGCGGCCTGAGCCCTGCGCCGCGCGGCCGGCGGAAGCCGGTTGCCGCGCGGCCGTGGCGGCGCCAATCTCCGGCCCGTGGCGCCGCCCCGGCGGCGCCGTTCCGCTGCTATTTCGCCGGTTGCCGGCCCTTCCAGGAGAAAACGTGATGAATGTCGTGACCCAGAGCGCCCGGCCGAGCTTCGTATGGGACGACGCCCTGCTGCTGGAGGACCAGCTCTCCGAGGACGAGCGGATGATCCGCGACGCGGCGCATCAGTATTGCCAGGAGAAGCTCTTCCCGCGCGTTCTCGAAGCGAACCGCCATGAGGTCTTCCATCGGGAGATCATGAACGAGTTCGGCGAGATGGGCTTCCTGGGCGCGACCCTCGACAGCCATGGCTGCGCCGGCGTCAACTACGTCTCCTATGGCCTGATCGCCCGCGAGGTCGAGCGGGTGGATAGCGGCTACCGCTCCGCCTTCTCCGTGCAGTCCTCCCTCGCCATGTTCCCGATCTGGGCCTACGGCACCGATGCGCTGAAGGACCGCGTGCTGCCGGGCATGCAGAAGGGCGAGCTGATCGGCTGCTTCGGCCTGACCGAGCCGGATGCCGGCTCCGACCCGGGCTCGATGCGCACCCGCGCCAAGAAGGTCGATGGCGGTTACCTGCTCTCAGGCTCCAAGACCTGGATCACCAACTCCCCGATCGCCGACGTCTTCGTCGTCTGGGCGAAGGACGAGGCCGGCGACGTGCGCGGCTTCGTGCTGGAGAAGGGCGCGAAGGGCCTGACCGCGCCGAAGATCGAGGGCAAGTTCTCCCTGCGCGCCTCCACCACCGGCATGATCATGATGGAGGAGGTGTTCTGCCCGGAGGAGAACAAGCTCGACGTGAAGGGGCTGAAGGGTCCGTTCTCCTGCCTCAACCGCGCCCGCTACGGCATCGCCTGGGGTGCGCTGGGCGCCGCCGAGTTCTGCTGGCACGCCGCCCGCAGCTACACCATGGAGCGGAAGATGTTCGGCCGCCCCCTGGCCGCGACCCAGCTCATCCAGAAGAAGCTGGCGGACATGCAGACCGAGATCACCCTCGGCCTCCAGTCCGTGCTGCGGCTTGGCCGGCTGTTCGATGAGCACCGCGTGGCGCCGGAGATGATCTCGCTCTGCAAGCGCAACTCCTGCGGCAAGGCGCTCGACATCGCCCGCATGGCGCGTGACATGCACGGCGGCAACGGCATCGCCGACGAGTACCACGTGATCCGCCACGTGATGAACCTGGAGGCGGTGAACACCTACGAGGGCACCCATGACGTGCACGCTCTGATCCTGGGCCGCGCCCAGACCGGGCTGAACGCCTTCGGCTGACCGGGCTGGTTGGCGGCGGGAGGACAGCTGTGCCGATCGCCGCCGACCTGCTGGAGGTGGAGCGCGCGATCCAGCTCGCGATCGCGCCCGCCTTCCTGCTCACCGCCTGCGTCACCACGCTGAACCTGCTGACGCTGCGGCTGAACCGCATCATCGACCGCGGACTGGCGCCGGACAACCAGACCCCCGCGCGCCAGGCCATGCTGACCCGCCGCGCCACGCTCATGCGCGCCGCCATCAGCACCGCGACCGTCGCGGCCATCCTGATCTCGCTGCTGGTGACGGCGGGCTTCGCGGGGGTGTTCCTCGCCATGCCGCTGGGCATCCTGGTCGGCCTGCTGCTGCTGGGCGGCATGGCGGCACTGATCGCCACCTTCGTCCTGTTCCTGGCCGAGATCCGGCTGGCCCGGGTCCAACAGAGTTCCCCTGAAGCCCCATGAGTGCCACCACCCTGACCATTGAAAGCCTCGGCGCGGGGGGCGACGGAATCGCGCGTGACGCGGAGGGACGACCCGTCTTCGTCCCCGGCGCGTTGCCGGGCGAAACGGTGCGCGCAACCCCATCCGGGCGCCGCGGCGAAGGCAGCTTGGCCGCGCTGGATGAGGTGCTGGCCCCCAGCCCGGAGCGCGTTGCGCCTCCCTGCCCCCATTTCGCGACCTGTGGCGGCTGCGCCATGCAGCACCTCGCGACCGCTCCCTACGCCGCCTGGAAGCGCGGGCGGCTGGCCGAGGCGCTGGCCCGCGCCGGCTTCCCGGATGCGCCGGTGGCGGAAACCCGCGTCACGCCGCCCAATACCCGCCGCCGTGCCGATCTCGCGCTGCGCCGGCGCGCGGATGGCAGCGTCACGCTCGGCTTCCACGAGGCGGCCGGGACGGCGGTGGTGGACCTCGCCACCTGCCTGGTGCTGGACCCGGCTCTGGTGGCGCTGTTCGAGCCGCTGCGACTGCTGCTGCGTGGCTTGCAGGCCTTCCGGCGGGAAGGCTCGGCCGTGCTGAACCTGCTGGACACCGGCCCCGACCTGCTGCTGCGGCTGGACGGCACACCAGGGACGACCGACCGCGCCGCCCTGGCCGCCTTCGGGCGCGCGCATGGCGTGCCGCGCATCGCCGGCGCGCCCCTGAAGGGCGGCATGACGGAAACGCTGGCGCAGCTTGGCCCCGTTTCCATCGCGCTGGGCGGTGTGCCGGTGGCGCCGCCGCCGGGTGCCTTCCTGCAGGCGACGCCGCAGGGCGAGGCCGCCATTGTCGAGACCGTGCTGGCCGGCCTGCCACAGAAGCTGACCGGCAAGGCGCGGATCGCCGAGTTGCATGCCGGGCTGGGCACCCTCTCCTTTCCGCTGGCCACGCGGGCACGCGTCACGGCCTTCGAGGGTGCGGCGGAGGCGGTGGCGGCGCTGGATGCCGCCGCGCGCCATGCAGGCGGCCGCGTCACCGCCACCCGGCGCGACCTGGCCCGCCAGCCGCTGACGGTAAAGGAGCTGGAGAGCTTCGCCGCACTGGTGCTGGACCCCCCCTATGCCGGTGCGGCCGACCAGATGCCAGCCCTTGCCCGCAGCAAGTTGCAGCGCATCGTCTACGTCTCCTGCAACCCGGCGGCGCTGACCCGCGATGCCAAGGTCCTGCAGACCGCTGGTTGGCGGGTGGCGCAGGCCACGCCAATCGACCAGTTCCTCTGGTCCACGCAACTGGAGGCGGTGGTCGCCTTCGAACGGGGGCGCTGAGAGGCCCCCGTATCTTGACCGTGGCTCTGTCCTCCCCACCCTTGAGGATGGCGCAGCGCGCCTCAAGGGAGGTTTGGATGGAACTCGACCGACGCAGCCTGTTGCAAGCCGCGGGCCTGGCCTTGGCGGCACCTGCCCTCCTCCGGTTGGGCATGGTGGAGGCGCTGGCACAGGGCGCGCCCGCCGCAGCTTCCGGCGCCGCCGAGCAGGCGCCAGGCTTCTACCGCTTCCGGCTGGGTAGCCGGACGGTCACGCTGCTGAACGACGGCTTCGGCAGCCGGCCCAACCCGACCCAGGGCTTCGTGCGGAACGCCGGAGCCGCCGAGGTGGAGGCAGCCCTGCGCGAGGCCTTCCTCCCGACCGAGCAGATGCCCATTCCCTACACCGCCACCGTGCTGGAAACGCCGCAAGGGTTGGTGCTGTTCGACACCGGCACCGGCGGGCAGCTCGGCAGGACAGCGGGCAACATCCCGGCGAACATGCGCGCGGCCGGCTTTTCCCCGGACGACATTGCCATGGTCGTGCTGACGCATTTCCACGGCGACCATATCACCGGCCTGACCGATGCCGAGGGCAAGCCGAGCTTCGCCAAGGCCGAAATCGTCGTGCCGAAGCCCGAGTGGGACTTCTGGATGGATGAGGGGCAGATGAGCCGGGCACCCCAGGGCATGAAGGGCGCCTTCGAGAACGTCCGCAAGCGCTTCGCGCCCTACAAGGGTCGCATCCGGCAGATCGAGAGCACGGCGGAAGTGGCGCCAGGCATCCAGGCGCAGCCGACCTTCGGCCATACGCCGGGCCATACCAGCTACCTGCTTTCCGACGGGAACGCCCAGGTCATGCTGCTGGGCGACGTCACCAACCGGCCCGAGCTGAACCTGCGGCACCCCGGCTGGCACCTTGTCTTCGACATGGATGGGGAAGTGGCGGAGACGACCCGCCGGAAGGTGTTCGATCAGGTGGCGGCGGAGCGGATGCGCTGCATCGGCTATCACTTCCCCTTCCCGGCCAATGGCTATGTGACCAAGGAGGCGGAAGGCTACCGCTTCGTGCCGGCGAACTGGTCGAGCGAGATCTGAGGCGCTGGTGGCGGAAGTCCAGGGGGCGCCGCCCCCTGGCCTGTGCCGCTCAGACGACTTCGAGCGAAACGTCGATGTTGCCGCGGGTGGCCTTGGAATAAGGGCACATCTGGTGCGCCGCCTCGGCCACTTCCTGGGCCTGCGCCTTGTCGAGCGCCGGCAGCTTCACCTGCAGCTTCGCCGAAAGCTGGAACCCGCCTTCGACCTTGTCGATGCCGACGTTGCAGGTGACTTCCGCGCCTGAGGTGTCGAGCTTCTTCTGGCGCCCGACCGCATCCACGGCGCTGCCGAAGCAGGCGGCATATCCGGCGGCGAAGAGCTGCTCCGGGTTGGTGCTGCCTTCCTTGCCGGGCCCGCCCATCGACTTCGGGATGGAAAGGTCGAACTTCAGCAGCCCATCGCTGCTTTCCACATGGCCGTTGCGGCCGCCCTTGGCGGTTGCGGTGCCGGTGTAGAGTGCCATTCGATCCTCCGTGCTGGCTGTGATGGCTGGCCTGAAGGTAGGCCCGCCTTCAGACGTGGAAACTCTCCCCGCAGCCGCATCGGCCCTTCTCATTCGGATTTGTGAAGGTGAAGCCGGCAGACATGGCTTTCACCTCGTAATCCATGGTGGTGCCGATCAGGAACAGCGTGGCCTTGCGGTCCACCAGGATGGTGAGGCCCTTGTCCTTCACCACCTCGTCGCCCGGGCCGGGCGCATCCGCCCAGGTCAGGTCATAGGCCATGCCCGAGCAGCCCTTGGTGCTCACGCTGATCCGCAGCAGCTTGCCTTCCTGCGCGCCGGCATAGAGCTTGCGCAGGCGCTCGGCGGCAGTCTCAGAAAGCTGCATCAGCGGTGGCAGGGCGCGGACAGGGCGGGGAGTCGTGGTCGTGGTGCTCATCTCGGCCTCTCAGGTGGCGAGGGCTCAGTACATGTTCAACGCGAGCCGGGCGTCTTCGCTCATGCGCGAGGGGTCCCAGGGCGGGTCCCAGACCACCTCGACCTTCACGTCGGTCACGCCGGGGACGGTGCGGACCATCTCCTCCACCTGCGCCGGCAGCTCCTGTGCGGAGGGGCAGGAGGGCGCGGTCAGCGTCATCTCCACCTTCACCACGCCGTCCTCGCCGATCTCGATGGCGTAGATCAGGCCCAGCTCATAGATGTTGACCGGGATCTCGGGGTCATAGACCTGCGCGATGGCGCCGATCACGCCATCCTCGGAGACGCGCGGCGTCGTCTCGCCGTCGGGCGTCCAGGCGCCATGGGCTTCCTGCGGCGCGTCCATGGCAGGGGTTCCGTCACTCACTGCTCGCCTCCTTGCCCGAATTGTCCAGCGCGGCATTCAGCGTGTGCCAGGCCAGCGTGGCGCATTTCACACGGCTCGGGAACTCGGAGACACCACCGAGCACCTGCAGCCGCTCCATCTCGTCGCCCAGGGAGGCGCCGCAATCCGGGCAGGCGCCGGTCATGGCCAACTCGCGGAACTTTTCGGAGAGTTCGCGCGCCTCGTCCTGGGTCTTGCCGCGCACCGTCTCCGTCATCAGGCTGGCACTGGCCATGGAGATGGCGCAGCCCTTGCCCTGGAAGGCAACGTCGGCCAGGCGGCCGTCCGGCGCCAACTTGACCCAGAGTTGCATACGGTCGCCGCACATCGGGTTATCGCCGCGGCCGCTTCGGTCGGCATCCTCCAACCGGCGGAAGTTGCGCGGCTTGCGGCCGTGGTCGAGGATAACCTCCTGGTAGAGGTCGCGCAGGTCGTCGAACATCAGCGGAAGAACTCCCGTGCCTTTCCGAGCGCCTCCGCGAGGTAGTCCACCTCGCCTTCGGTCGTGTAGAGGCCGAAGGAGGCCCGGCAGGTGCTTTCCACGTTAAATCGGGCGTGCAGCGGCTCGGCGCAATGGCGGCCGGAGCGCACTGCGATGCCAGCGCGGTCCAGCAATGTCGCCAGGTCATGGGCATGGGCGTTGTCGAGCGCGAAGGCGAAGACGCCGCCGCGATCCTGCGCCTGACCCAGCAGGGTCAGCCCCTCGACGGCCGCCAAGCGCTGCATGGCATGATCCACAAGGCGCCGCTCATGCGCCTCGATGGCGGGCATGCCGATGGCCTGCACGTAGTCGATGGCGGCATGCAGCCCGGCCGCCTCGACGATCGGCGGCGTGCCGGCCTCGAACTTGGCGGGGACGGGCGCGGGCAGGAAGCCTTCCAGCGTGACCTCGGCGATCATGTCGCCCCCGCCGAGGAAGGGCGGCATGGCCTCCAGCAACTCCATCCGGCCCCAGAGCACGCCGATGCCGGTGGGGCCGTAGAGCTTGTGCCCGGTGAAGACATAGAAGTCGCAGTCCAGCGCCTGCACATCCACCCGGCGGTGCACGGCGGCCTGGGAACCGTCCAGCAGCAGCTTGGCGCCATGGGCATGGGCCAGCTTCGCGATGCGCTCGGCCGGCGTCACGGTGCCCAGCACGTTGGACATGTGCGTGACGGCCACCAGCCCGACCTTGCCATCGGCCAGCTTGGCCTCCAGGTCGGCCAGGTCCAGCTCGCCGGCATCGGTCACGCGGGCGACGCGCAACTCGATGCCGTGCGACATCCGCAGCATGTGCCAGGGCACGAGATTGGCGTGATGCTCCATCTCCGAGATCAGCACCGCCTTGCCCGGCTTCAGCACGCCACGCCCGTAGCTGTGCGCCACGAGGTTGATCGCGGCGGTGGAGGAGCCGGTGAAGACGATCTCCCGCTCGCTGCGCGCGTTCAGGAAGCCCGCCACGGCGCGGCGCGCCGCTTCATAGGCCTTGGTGGCGCGCTCCGAGAGCAGGTATGCGCCGCGATGGACGTTGGCGTAGCCGCTTTCCATCATCGCCGTCATGGCCTCGATGACCTGGCGCGGCTTCTGGGCGGAGGCGCCGGAATCGAGGAAGACCAGATCCTTGCCGCGCTGCTTCTGCGACAGGATCGGGAAATCCTGCCGGATGCGCGCGACGTCGAAGCCGCCCGTGCCCTTCGGTGCCACCGCCCCGTCCATCACGCCACCTTCTCCCACCAGCCGGAAACCGCCTCGGCGAGCGCGGCGCGGGCCGTCTCGTCCGTCACGCCCTCGACCGCCTCCTGCAGGAAGGCCTCAATCAGCAGCGAGCGCGCCGTATCCTCGGGGATGCCGCGCGAGCGCATGTAGAAGACCTGATCCTCGTCCAGCTCGCCCACCGTGGCGCCGTGGCTGCACTTCACATCGTCGGCGTAGATCTCAAGCTGCGGCTTGCTGTCGATCTCGGCCTGGTCGGAGAGCAGCAGCGCCTGGTTCATCTGGTAGCCATCGGTGCGCTGCGCGATCTGGTCCACCAGGATCTTGCCCTGAAAGACGCCGCGCGACTTGCCGGCCAGCACCGTCTTGACCGTCTGGCGGCTCGGGCAATCCGGGGCCGCATGCTCAAGGAAGGTGGTGCAGTCGCCATGCTGCCCGTCGCTCAGGAGCTGCGCGCCGTTGAGGTGCGCCGCCGCCCTGGGGCCGGCGAGCGTCACATGCGCCTCGCTGCGCGCCAGCTTCGCGCCGGCATGCAGCAGGAAGCTGTCATAGGTGCCGCCCTCCGCCACGCGGGCGAAGACGGTGGAAAGGTGGATGCCCGCCTTCCCTTCCTGCTGGAGGCGCGCATGGGTCACATGCGCATCCGCCGCCACCTCGAACTCCAGCACCGGGCTGTTCAGGTAACGGCTCTCGCCGTGGCCCCAGTTGCGCTCGATCAGCACCAGCTTCGCGCCGGCGCCGAGCCGCACCAGATGGCGCGGATGAACGGCCACCGGGCGGTCGGCCAGGGTGACATGCAGCAGCTCGACCACGCCGCCATCCTCGCCGGCGGCGAGGTCGATCAGCGCACCGTCCTCGAACATGGCGGTGTTCAGCGCCACCAGCGGCAGATCTTCGGTGCGGGCGAGGCTGCCGAACAGCCCCTCGGCCGCGCCGAGATGCTCCGCCAGGCTGCGCACCGGCGCCTCCGCATCCGAGAGGTCCGGGCGGAAGCGGCCATCCACGAAGACCACGCGGCGCGGCGCGGCGGCGCGCGGCAGCGTCAGCGCGCCATCCACGGAGGTCAGCGCCTCACCGAAGCCGGCCTGGGTCAACGGCGCGAGGTCCGTGTATTTCCAGGCCTCGACGCGGCGGGTCGGGAAGCCCTGGGCGCGGAAGGCCTCGGCGGCGGCCTCACGGCGCGCGGCGAGCCAGGGCAGGCGCTGCCCGGGCAGACGCGCGCGGAGACCCTCGAAGCGCTGCAGGAAGCCTGTCGCGCCGGGGTCGGTCAGCGCGTTCCCAGCCATGACGGTGTCGTCTGCTGCGCTCATGCCGCCTGCACCGAGTTGTAGCCGCTCGCCTCCAGCTGCTTGGCCAGCTCGGGCCCGCCGGACTGCACGATGCGGCCGTTCATCAGGACGTGCACGCGGTCCGGCACGATGTAGTCGAGCAGGCGCTGGTAGTGCGTGATCACCAGCGAGGAGAAGTTCGGGCCGCGCATGGCGTTCACGCCTTCGGCCACGATCTTCAGCGCGTCGATGTCGAGACCGGAATCGGTCTCGTCGAGGATGGCGAGGCTGGGGTTCAGCAACGCCATCTGCAGCACCTCGTTGCGCTTCTTCTCGCCCCCGGAGAAGCCGACATTGACACCGCGCTTCAGCATGTCCTCCGGCATGGAGAGCGCCTTCATCCGCTCGCGCGCCAGCTTGAGGAACTGCATCGCGTCCAGCTCGGACTCGCCCTTGCCGCGGCGGATGGCGTTCAGCGCAGTGCGCAGGAAATTGGCATTGCCCACCCCCGGCAGCTCGACCGGGTACTGGAAGGCCAGGAAGAGGCCCGCGGCGGCGCGCTCCTCCGGCTCCATGGCCAGCAGGTCCTGCCCGTTGAAGGTGGCGCTGCCGCCGGTGATCTCGTAGCCCTCGCGGCCCGAGAGCACGTAGGAGAGCGTGGACTTGCCCGAGCCGTTCGGGCCCATGATGGCGTGGATCTCGCCGGTCGGCACTTCCAGGTCGATCCCCTTGAGGATCTCCTTGCCCTCGACCTCGGCGGTCAGTCCTTCGATCTTCAGCATCGTCTCAAATCCGTCCTTAACCCACCGAGCCTTCAAGGCTGATCTGCAGCAGCTTCTGCGCTTCCACCGCGAACTCCATCGGCAGCTCCTTCAGCACCTCGCGGCAGAAGCCGTTCACGATGAGGCCGACCGCGTCCTCTTCCGAGAGGCCACGCTGGCGGCAGTAGAAGAGCTGGTCCTCGGCGATGCGGCTGGTCGTCGCCTCATGCTCGACCTTGGCGGTCATGCAACGGTTCTCGATGTAGGGAACCGTGTGGGCGCCGCACTTGTCGCCGATCAGAAGGCTGTCGCACTGCGTGAAGTTGCGCGCGTTGGTCGCCTTCGGGCTGATCTTCACCAGGCCGCGATAGGTGTTCTGCCCCTGCCCCGCGCTGATGCCCTTGGAGATGATGGTCGAGCGGGTGTTCTTGCCGATATGGAACATCTTGGTTCCGGTATCGGCCTGCTGCCAGTTATTGGTGATGGCAACGCTGTAGAACTCGCCGACGCTGTCATCCCCCTGCAGGATGCAGGACGGGTACTTCCAGGTGATGGCCGAGCCGGTCTCCACCTGCGTCCAGGAGATCTTGGAGCGGGCACCGCGGCAGGCGCCGCGCTTGGTGACGAAGTTGTAGATGCCGCCCTTGCCGTTCTCGTCGCCCGGGTACCAGTTCTGCACCGTGCTGTACTTGATGGTGGCGTCATCCAGCGCGATCAGCTCGACCACGGCGGCGTGAAGCTGGTTCTCGTCCCGCATCGGCGCCGTGCAGCCCTCCAGGTAGGAGACATGCGCGCCGGCATCGGCGATGATCAGCGTCCGCTCGAACTGGCCGGTGCTCTTGGCGTTGATGCGGAAATAGGTGGACAGCTCCATCGGGCAGCGCACGCCCTTCGGGATGTAGACGAAGCTGCCATCGGTGAAGACCGCGCTGTTCAGCGCCGCGTAGAAGTTGTCGCCTTGCGGCACCACGGAGCCGAGATACTGCCGCACCAGCTCCGGGTGGTTCCGCACCGCCTCGGAGATGGAGCAGAAGATGATGCCCTCCTTCTCCAGCCGGTCCTTGAAGGTGGTGGCCACGCTGACGCTGTCGAACACCGCGTCCACGGCGACGGGCATGCGTCCCTCGGCCGGGCTCTCGCCCGCGCCTTCGACGCCGGCGAGAATGGCCTGCTCCTTCAGCGGAATGCCGAGCTTCTCATAGGTGCGCAGCAGCTCGGGATCGACCTCGTCGAGCGACTTAGGCCCATCCTTCTTCTTCGGCGCAGCGTAGTAATGGGCGTCCTGGTAGTCGATCGGCGGGAACTTCACCGCAGCCCAGCGCGGCTCCTGCATCGTCTTCCACAGGGCGAAAGCCTTCAGCCGCCATTCGAGCAGCCACTCCGGCTCGCCCTTCTTGGCGCTGATGAAGCGGACGATGTCCTCGTTCAGCCCCTTGGGGGCGAAGTCCATGTCGATGTCCGTCTCGAAGCCGTACTTGTACGTGCTGTGGGTGACGGACTGGACGGCGTCGATGGTTTCGGTGACGGCAGGCATGGTGTTCTTCTTCCCTACTCGGCAGGCAGGTGGGCCGGCTGGGCCGGCAGGGTCGGGCGGCGGCAGGACGGCGCGCTCGGCGGCGCCAGGTCGGCCAGGGTAATGTCGGACAACGCGTTGCGGATGGCCTCGTTCACCTTGTCCCAACGTCCACGCACGGCGCAGATCGCCTCCGTCTCGCAGCAGCCGCTGGCGCCATCGACGCAGGCGGTCAGGGCGATGGGGCCGTCGATGGCGCAGATCACGTCGGACAGCAGCATGGCGGCGAGCGGCCGCGCCAAGCGATAACCGCCCCGCGCTCCGCGTACCCCTTCCACAAGCCCGCCATGCGCGAGGTGCTTCAGCACCTTGGCCACGGTCGGCTCGGCAATGCCGGTAGCGGCGGCGAGGCCGGGTGCGGTCTGCAGGCCCCCTTCGGCCTCCAGCCTGGCCAGCACCACCACGGCATAATCCGTCAGTTTCGACAGCCGCAACACACGGAACTCTCCTCAAATCGGACCAGTCTTGTCCGCTTTCGGGCAGATGCGCTCCCGACCTGCGCTTGTCAAGGAGACCCCCACCTTTCCGCGAGGCGCCCATGGTGCGAAGCTGCGCCAATGTCCTCGACCCGCCTGCATCCGGTTCATCCTCGCCATGCCGCCAGCCTGATTCTCTGGCGGCAGGCCCGCTCCGGCACCGTCGAGGTGCTAATGGGGGTGCGTGCTGCCGGGCATCGCTTTATGCCGAACCGGCTGGTCTTTCCCGGCGGTCGTGTAGACCTCACCGACCGCCACGCTCCCGCCGCAACCGAGCTTCGTCCGGAGACCCGGGCCGCGCTGGAACGTCGCGCCCCCGCCCGCCTTGCCCGCGCCCTCGCCATCGCCGCTGCGCGCGAGTTGGAGGAGGAAACCGGGCTGATGCTGGGCGGCCCGCGCCCGGCGCTGGATCGGCTGGACTATCTTTGCCGAGCGGTGACGCCCCGCAGCTTCCCCATCCGCTTCAACGCCCGCTTCCTGACAGCTCCAGCGGCGGCCGCCACCGGCAGCTTGGCCGGCTCGGGCGAGCTGGAAAGACTGACCTGGGTCACGCCGGAGGCGGTGCGAAACCTTCCTGTGGCACCGATCACCGCCTGTGTCCTGGCAGAGTTCGAGGATTGGGTGACGCTGCCGCCCGCGGCCCGTCTGGCGCGGCCGTTGATCTGCCTCCAGGGCGCCGGCACGCGCTGCCCGGAGCCGGCTGGCGCGCCCTAGGCGCAGGAGGAAGGCCGGGGAGTCGCCTCCCCGGCCCTGATCCGTCGCCAAGTTCCCCCTTAGAGGGTGGCGAGCACCGCCTCGCCGCTGGAGACCTCGAAGGCGCCCGGCGCCTCAACGCCCACATGCGCGACCTTGCCGTCCTTCGCCACCAGGGCAAAGCGCTGGCAGCGCACGCCCATGCCGCGGGCGGTCAGGTCCAACTCCAGGCCCAGGGCGCGGGTGAGAGCGCCTGAGCCGTCGGCGATCATCACCACCTCATCGTTCACGCCCTGGTCCTTGGCCCAGGCGTTCATGACGAAGGCATCGTTCACCGCCATGCAGGCGACGGTGTCCACGCCCTTGGCCCTCAGCGCCGCCATGTTCTGCAGGAAGCTCGGCATGTGCTTGGCCGAGCAGGTGGGCGTGAATGCGCCGGGAACGCCGAACAGCACCACGGTCTTGCCGCCGAACAGTGCGTCAGTGCTCAGCTCGCGCGGACCTTCGGCCGTGGCTTGGGTCAGGGTCATGGCGGGAATCGTATCGCCGGCCTTTATGGACATGGACGTGCTCTCCAGATGGAGGTTCCGGCATTTCATGGCGATGCCGGCGCTGTCAACCGCGGTGCTTGCACCCTTCCCCTGCCGCCGCCATCTTGTTGGCACGATGGCACGACGCGCACGCGAGAACGAACTTCCGGAAAGCTTTCGCACCGCCGGTGCGGGGGGCAGTCGCGGGCTGCAGAGCAGCTACCTGGGCGGGCAATTGCTGATTGCGATGCCCGGCATGCAGGACCCACGCTTCACGCGCTCGGTGATCTGCGTGTGCGCCCATTCCGCCGATGGCGCGATGGGCATTGTCCTGAACAAGCCGCTTGACAACCTCAGCTTCGAAGACCTGCTGAAACAGCTCGACGTTCAGCCGCTGCCGCCGCAGCGCGAGATCCGGCTGCTGGCCGGCGGACCGGTCGAGGGCGGGCGCGGCTTCGTGCTCCACACCACGGACTGGTCGAGCGAGGGCAGCCTCAAGGTGACCGGCGACCTGGCGCTCACCGCCAGCGTGGACATTCTCAAGGCCATCGCCGGTGGTGGTGGGCCGCGCCATGGCCTGCTGGCGCTCGGTTATGCCGGTTGGGGCCCCGGACAGCTCGAAGAGGAGATCCAGCGGAACTCCTGGCTGAATGTGCCGGCGGACGAGGCCCTGCTCTTCGAGGGCGCGCTGAATGAGAAGTGGCGCATGGCCCTGGCCAAGCTGCATATCGATCCGCTGCTTCTGTCGGGAAGCGCCGGCCACGCCTGAACCCTAGCGCAGGGCGCTATGGCAGAGGCGACACCCAGCCCTGTCTCGCTGCTCCGGCCGGCGTTGTTGTATGATGACACTATGACCGTGGCTTTGCGCTTCGCAAGCGTTTCCGCTGCGCTAGGATGATCGCCCCCTGGAGGAGACCCAAGATGGATGCCGTCACCGACACACCCTTCATTCGCCTGCATCCGGAGGACAGTGTCCTGATCGCGCGCCGGGCGGCCGCCGAGGGAACGCCGGTGGGTCCCAACATTGTCACCCGCAATCGTATTCCGCCGGGCCATAAGGTAGCGATCCGCGCGCATGGTCCGGGCGAGGCCGTGCGGCGCTACGGGCAGATCATCGGCTTCGCCACCCAGCCCATCGCGCCGGGCGAGTGGGTGCACACCCACAACTGCGGCATGGGCGAGTTCGCCAAGGACTATGCCTGGGGCGTTGACGCGAAGCCCACGCTCTACGTGCCGGAACCCGCCAGCTTCATGGGCATCATGCGGCCGGACGGCCGGGTGGCGACGCGCAACTACATCGGCATCGTCACCAGCGTGAACTGCTCGGCCCATGTCGCCTCGATGATCGCGGATGCCTTCAAGCGCAATCCCTTCATCGGCAACGATCCGCTGGCCGAGTTCCCCAATGTGGACGGCGTGGTGGCGCTCACCCACAAGACCGGGTGCGGCATGGGCGACAATGACGGGCTGCGCATCCTGCGTCGCACCCTCGCCGGCTATGCGCGGCATGTGAACTTCAGCCATGTCATCGCCATTGGCCTGGGCTGCGAGGTCAACCAGATCTCCGGCCTGCTGGAGGAGCAGAACCTCGCCGGGCGCCTGCGCAACATGGATATCCAGACCATGGGCGGCACCCGGAAGACGGTGGAGGCGGGCATCGCCTTCGTGAAGGAGGTGCTGGCGGAAGCCAACCAGGTGCACCGCCAGAAAGTGCCGGCCAGCCACCTGACCATCGCCCTGCAATGCGGCGGGTCCGACGGCTATTCCGGCATCACCGCCAATCCTGCCCTTGGCGCCGCCTCTGACCTTCTGGTGCGCAACGGCGGCACCGTCATCCTCTCCGAGACGCCGGAAACCTATGGCGCCGAGCACCTGTTGACCCGCCGCGCCGTCTCCCGCGAGGTTGGCGAGAAGCTGGTCTCGCTGATGCGCTGGTGGGAGGACTACGCGGCCAAGGGGCAGGCGGAGCTGAACAGCAACCCCTCCCCCGGCAACAAGGCGGGCGGGCTGACCACAATCCTGGAGAAGTCGCTGGGCGCCATGGCCAAGGCCGGCACCAGCAACTTGACCGCCGTCTATGACTACGCCGCGCCGGTGACGGAGAAGGGCTTCGTCTTCATGGACACGCCGGGCTACGACCCGGTGGCGGCCACGGGCCAGGTGGCGGGCGGCGCCAACATGGTCTGCTTCACCACCGGGCGCGGCAGCGTCTTCGGCTGCAAGCCGGCACCCTCCATCAAGCTCGCCACCAACTCGGCCATGTACGAGCGGATGGAGGAAGACATGGACGTGAACTGCGGCACCATCCTCTCCGGGCGTGAGACCGTCGAGGAGTGCGGGCAGCGCATCTTCGACCTGATCCTGCGCGTGGCCAGCGGCGAGCGCACCAAGAGCGAGAGCTACGACTTCGGCGCGGCGGAGTTCGCGCCCTGGCCGATCGGCGCGACCATGTGACCGGCCGGGGCCAGAGAGGGCGCCGCTCTCTCTGGCCTCTCCCGCCGGGGTGACAGTGTCACCCCGCCCCCGCCTTCAGATGGTCAGCAGCCGCCGCACGGCCTCTTCGTCCAGCGAGCCGGACAGGCCCGCCAATGCCACCTCTCCGCGCACCATGATGGCGAGTTGGTCGCCCAGTTCCCGCGCGAACTCGTAGTACTGCTCCACCAGCACCACCGCCATGTTGCGGTTGCGCGCCAGCAGCGCGATGACACGCGCAATGTCCTTGATGACGTTGGGCTGGATGCCCTCCGTCGGCTCGTCGAGGATCAGCAGGCGCGGCCGCGTCGTCAGCGCCCGGGCGATGGCAAGCTGCTGCTGCTGCCCGCCCGAAAGGTCACCGCCCCGCCGCCGCAGGAACTGCTTCAGGATGGGGAAGAGCTCGAACACGTCATCCGGCACCTTGCTCCCGCGCGGCGCGGCGGCCAGCGCCGTCTCCAGGTTCTCGCGCACCGTCAGGAAGGGGAAGATCTCCCGCCCCTGCGGCACATAGCCGATGCCGGCGCGGGCGCGGTCAGCCGGCGAGAGGCCGGAAATGTCCTTCCCCTCCCAAAGAATCTTCCCGCCGCGGATGCGTTCCAGCCCAACGATGGCTCGCATCAGCGAGGACTTGCCGACGCCGTTGCGCCCCAGCACGCAGGTGACGCGGCCCGGATCGGCCTCCAGCGAAACGCCGCGCAGCGCCCGGCTGGCGCCGTAGAACAGGTCGATGCCCTCGACACGCAGCATGGCTCAGCGCCCCAGATAGACTTCGATCACGCGCGGGTCGCTCTGCATGTGGTCGATGGAACCCTCGGACAGCACGCTGCCCTCGCAGAGCACCGTCACCTTCTGGCCAAGCGCGCGGACGAACTCCAGGTCATGCTCCACCACCACGACGGAGCGGCTCCCGGCGATGCGGCGTAGCAGGGCTGCGGTGTGCTCGGTCTCCTGGTCGGTCATGCCGGCGACCGGCTCATCCACCAGCAGAAGCTGCGGGTCCTGCATCAGCAGCATGCCGATCTCCAGCCATTGCCGCTGGCCGTGCGAGAGAATGGCGGCGCGATCCCGCGCCCGCTCGGAGAGGCCGATCTCGGCCAGCACCGCCTCGATGCGGCGGCGTGCCTCCTGGCCCAGCCCCCAGCGCAGGCAGGACCAGGGGTCGCGCGGCGCCTGCAGCGCCAGTTCCAGGTTCTCGAAGACCGTCAGCGCGTCGAAGACCGTGGGCTTCTGGAACTTCCGGCCGATGCCGAGATTGGCGATGGCGGCTTCGTCCAGCTTCGTCAAATCGTGGTCGCCGAAGCTGACGGTGCCCTCGGTCGGGCGAGTCTTGCCGGTGATGATGTCCATCATCGTCGTCTTGCCCGCGCCGTTGGGGCCGATGATGGCGCGCAACTCGCCAGGCTCGATGATCAGCGAAAGGCTGTTCAGTGCCCGGAAGCCGTCGAAGACCACGGAGACGCCGTCGAGATAGAGGCTGCCGGGCTTCATCGGGAATCGTCCTTGCGCAGCAGGCCGACCAGCCCGCGCGGCAGGAACAGCGTGACGGCGACGAACAACCCGCCGAGCACGAAAAGCCAGAGGTCCGGCGCGAAGGAGGTCAGCCAGGTCTTCGCCGCGTTGACCGTGAAGGCGCCGAGCAGCGCACCGACCAGCGTGCCGCGCCCGCCGACCGCCACCCAGATCACCGCCTCGATGGAGTTGCCGGGGCTGAACTCGCCGGGATTGATGATGCCGATCAGCGGCACGTAGAGCGCCCCCGCCAGCCCCGCCAGCATGGCGGAGAGCACGAAGACGGCCAGCTTCACCTGCGTGGTGTCGTAGCCCAGGAACCGCACGCGGCTCTCGGCATCGCGCACCGCGACGAGCACGCGGCCGAGCTTGGAGCGGGTGATATGACGGCAGAGCCAAAGCGCGCCTGCCAGGACCGCCAGGGCAGCGTAGAACAGCGCCGCGCGGGCCTCGGCGGTGTTCAGCGGCAGGCCGAGCAGCTCCTTGAAGTCGGTGAAGCCGTTGTTGCCGCCAAAGCCCATGTCGTTGCGGAAGAAAGCCAGCATCAGCGCATAGGTCATGGCCTGGGTGATGATGCTGAAATAGACGCCGGTGATGCGGCTGCGGAAAGCCAGATAACCCACCACGCCCGCCAGCAGGCCCGGCACCACCAACGCCATCAGGAGAGCGAAAGGAAAGCTCGAAAAGCCCCACCAGTACCAGGGCAGTTCCTTCCAGCCGAGAAAGACCATGAAGTCCGGCAGGACCGGGTTGCCATAGACGCCGCGTGGCCCGATCAGCCGCATCAGGTGCATGCCCATGGCATAGCCGCCAAGCGCGAAGAAGGCGCCATGGCCGAGCGAGAGAATGCCGGCATAGCCCCAGGCCAGGTCGATCGCCAGGGCGAGCACGGCGTAGCAGATCCACTTGCCGGAAACAGAGACAACGAAGTCCGAGACATACAACGCGGACTCTGCCGGCATCCGGTTCAGCACAGGCAGCAGGGCCAGCAGCGCCAATCCGGCGAGCAGCAGACCGCGCAGGATGAGCGCGCGGCTGGGGCGCAGCCGCGGCGCCCCGGTGACGGTGGCGCTCATGGCTCGGCGGCCCTTCCCTTCAGCGCGAACAGCCCTTTAGGCCGCCGCTGGATGAACAGCATGATGCCAACCAACACGGCGATCTTCGCCAGTACCGCGCCGGCCCAGGGTTCCAGCAGCTTGTTGACGAGGCCGAGGGTGAAGGCGCCGATCATGGTGCCCGCCAGCGAGCCGACGCCGCCGAACACCACCACCATGAAGCTGTCGATGATGTAGCCGGTGCCGAGATTGGGCGAGACGTTGTCGAGCTGGCTCAGCGCCACCCCCGCCATGCCGGCGATGCCGGAGCCGAAGGCGAAGGTCATGGCGTCCACCCGCCCGGTGCGGATGCCCATCGTGGAGGCGATGCGCCGGTTCTGCACCACCGCCCGCATTTCGAGCCCAAAGCGGGTGAAGCGGATGGCGGCCACTGTCAGCGCCAGCACGAGCAGGCCAAACAGGATGATCCAGAGACGGTTCTGCGTCACCAGGATGCCGCCGGGCAGCGCCAGCGTGCCCTGCATCCAGCTCGGGCTGACCACCTCCTGGTTCTGCGCGCCGAAGATCAGCCGCACCGCCTGCTGCAGGATCATGCCGACGCCGAAGGTCATCAGCAGCGTCTCCAGCGGGCGGCCGTAGAGATGGCGGATCAGCCCGCGCTCCAGCGCCACGCCCACCGCCGCGGTGACCAGGAAGGCGGCAGGGACGGCGAGCGGCAGCGACCAGGGCAGCAGCCAGGGAATGCCGCGCAGCGTCTCCTGCACCACCACGGTGGTATAGGCGCCGAGCATCACCATCTCGCCATGCGCCATGTTGATCACGCCCATGACGCCGAAGGTGACGGCGAGGCCGAGCGCTGCGAGCAGCAGGATGGAACCGAGCGAAAGCCCCTGGAACACCGTCTCGGCGATGCGGCGCAGCTCCAGCTTGTGGTCGATGGCCGCCACCGCCGCGTCGATCGCTCCGGCCAGGTCGGGGTTCGCGGCACGGACTTCCAGCAGCGCCGCGCGGGCCTCGGCCGACCCGCTCTCTGCCAGCACGGCGATGGCCCTTTGCTTCTCCATCGCGTCGGGCACGCCAAGGCGGGTGGCGGCGAGCGCCAAGGCGAGCCGGTCGCGCACCTCCGGCATGGTCTCGCGGGCCAGCGCCTGCTCGAGCGGCGGGATGGTGGCGGGGTCGCGGCTGCGGAGCAGCGCATCGGCGGCGGCGAGGCGTTGGGCGGCCTCCGGTGCGACGAGTTGTAGCCGACCTAGGGCACCCCGCAGCGCGGCACGGACGCGGTTGTTGATGCGGACCGTCTCGCCCGGCGTGGCAGCCACGCCGGAAATGGCTTCGCGCACCGTGCCACCCTGCTCGACCAGCAGGGCGCCGTCCGAGCGCTTCTGGAGATGCCCGTCGGCCAAGGCCTGCAGGATCGGCAGGGCGCGCGGGTCGCCCAGCGCGCCGAGCCGTTCCACCGCCTCGGCCTGGGCACCATAGCCGCCGGAAATCCCGGCGAGCGCATTGGTGAAGGCATCCTGCGCCCGTGTCGGCGGCGTGGCGGCAAGCAGCAGGATCAGCAGGAGCAGGATGCGTCGCATGACGGCGTTCGGCGGCGGCGCTCTCTCAAGGGCGTGCCGCCGCCTTCCTCCTTACTTCTTGCGGTTGGCGTTCTCGGGGATGTACGGGGACCAGTTCTCGGCCTTGATGGCGTCCGGCGTCTTCCAGACGATGTTGAACTGCCCGTCTTCCTGGATCTCGCCGATCATCACCGGCTTGGAGAGGTGGTGGTTCTGCCACATCTGCTCGGTGTAGCCACAGGGGGCCTCCACCTTCTGGCCGTACATCGCCTCGCGCACCTTATCCACCGCGGTGGTGCCGGACTGGGCAACCGCCTGCGTCCACATGCGGAAGCCGGTGTAGGTGGCCTCCATCGGGTCGTTGGTAACGCGCTTGTCGTTCTTGATGTAGGCGCGCCACATCTTCTTGAACTCGGCGTTCGCCGGCGTGTCCACTGACATGAAGTAGTTCCAGGCCGCCAGGTGGCCAACCAGTGGTTTGGCGTCGATGCCCGCCAGCTCCTCCTCGCCCACCGAGAAGGCGACGCAGGGGATATCCTCGGCTTTGATGCCCTGGTTGCCCAGCTCGCGGTAGAAGGGCACGTTGGCATCGCCGTTGATGGTGGAGACGATCGCCGTCCGCTTGCCCTCGCCGGCGAAGCGCTTCACGCGGGAGACGATGCCCTGCCAGTCGGAATGTCCGAAGGGCGTGTACTCTTCCATGATGTCCGCATCGGCCACGCCTTTGCTGTTGAGATAGGCGCGCAGGATGCGGTTGGTGGTACGGGGATAGACGTAGTCCGTGCCGAGCAGCGCGATGCGCTTCGCCTCGCCGCCATCGGCGCTCATCAGGTAATCCACCGCCGGGATGGCCTGTTGGTTGGGCGCCGCGCCGGTATAGAACACGTTGCGGGATTGCTCCTCGCCCTCGTACTGAACGGGATAGAAGAGCAGGCCGTTCAGCTCCTCAAAAACGGGCAGGACCGACTTGCGGGAGACGGAGGTCCAGCAGCCGAAGGTGACGTCCACCTTGTGGACCTGCAGCAACTCGCGCGCCTTCTCGGCAAAGAGCGGCCAGTTCGAGGCCGGGTCCACCACCACCGCCTCCACCTTGCGGCCGAGCAGCCCGCCCTTGCCGTTGATCCACTCGACCATCATCAGCACGGTGTCGCGCAGCGCCGTTTCGCTGATCGCCATGGTGCCAGACAGGGAGTGCAGCACGCCGACCTTGATCGGCGCCCCTTGCGCAAAGGAGGGGCGGATGGCCGGCAGGGCCAGCGCGCCGGCGGCGCCGGCCATCAGGGCACGGCGCGAGAATGGGGTCCCGAAGGTCATGGCTCGTCTCCTGGCGCGGCAAGGGCCGCCGTCATGGAGGCCAGTCTCGGGGCGGTCCCCCCGGCGGGCGAATACGTCAAATGACGTAGCCGCCCCGTGCTTGACGCTCGCGCCGGCGCTGCCTCACTCTCGCCCCTCCCCTTCCGGTCGGCAGAGCCGAGGACCACGCCCCGCATGGCGACACGCCAGCGCATCCTGCGCATCCGGCGCGACTACAACCGCTGGGTCGCCGACGAGACGATGGAGGACTATGCCCTCCGCTTCACCGCGGAGAGCGCCCGCAAGTGGTCCGCCTTTCGGGTGGCCAACACCGCCCTGGGCTCGATCTCCTTCCTGGCGCTGGAGGCGATCGGCGGCGCGCTGACGGTGGTCCATGGCTTCACCAACAGCGTGGCGGCCATCCTCTTCGTCAGCCTGCTGATCTTCTCGGCGTCCCTGCCGATCTGCCTGCACGCCGCACGGGCAGGGGTGGATATCGACCTGCTCACCCGCGGCGCCGGCTTCGGCTATATCGGCTCCACCATCACCTCGCTGATCTACGCCAGCTTCACCTTCATCTTCTTCGGCATCGAGGCGGTGATCCTGGCCGCCATGCTGGACAGCTTCTTCGGCGTGCCGCTCTGGCTCGGCTACATCCTCTGCGCCCTGGTGGTGGTGCCGCTGGTGACGCATGGCATCACCTTCATCAGCCGCGTGCAGACCTGGACGCAGCCCGTCTGGCTGATACTGAACGTGCTGCCGCTGCTGGCCCTCATGGTCGCGCATCCCGACTGGCTGGTCGAGTGGACGGAGTACGGCGGGACACAGGGCACCCCTGGCTTCGACCTGCTGGCCTTCGGCGCCGCCGCCTCCATCCTCTTCGCGCTGATCACCCAGACCGGCGAGCAGGTGGACTACATCCGCTTCCTTCCTCCGCGCGAGACGCAGCGGCGCTGGGTCTGGTGGGGCGCGCTGCTGGCCGGCGGGCCGGGCTGGATCGCCTTCGACGTGCTGAAGCTGCTGGCCGGCTCCTTCCTGGCCTATGCCGCCCTTCGCGCCGGGCTTTCCGTGGCCCAGGCGGTGCAGCCGGCGGAGATGTACCGCCTTGCCTTCGGCACCCTGCTCGTCTCCCCCGCCCTGGCGCTGGTGGTGACGGCGGTCTTCGTCGCGCTGTCGCAGATCAAGATCAACGTCACCAACGCCTATGCCGGCTCGCTCGCCTGGTCGAACTTCTTCTCGCGCCTGACGCACAGCCATCCCGGGCGCGTGGTCTGGCTGGTCTTCAACATCGCCGTCGCGCTGCTGCTGATGGAGCTGGGCGTCTACAACACCATCGAGCAGGTGCTGTTCGTCTATTCCAACGTCGCCGCCGCCTGGATGGGCGCGCTGGTGGCCGACCTCGCCATCAACAAGCCGCTCGGCCTCAGCCCGAAGGGCATCGAGTTCAAGCGGGCGCATCTCTACGACGTCAACCCGGTCGGCGTCGGCAGCATGGCGCTTTCCGTCGCCGCCTCCTTCCTGGCCTATTACGGTTTCCTCGGCGCGCTGGCACAGGCGATGGCCACCTTCATCGCCTTCGGGGTGGCCTTCGCCGCCGCGCCGGCGATCGCCTGGGCGACCGGCGGGCGCTACTACCTCGCGCGCAAGCCGCGCGCCGCCTGGGCGCGCAAATCGAACCTTCAATGCGTCATCTGCGAGCACAGCTTCGAGCCGCGCGACATGGCCTATTGCCCCGTCTATACCGGGCCGATCTGTTCGCTCTGCTGTTCGCTCGATGCCCGTTGCGGCGATGGCTGCAAGCCGCATGCGCGCCTCTCCGCCCAGGTCATGACGCCGCTGCGCGCCGCCCTGCCCGCCCCCGTGCTGCGCGCGCTTGGCACGCCGGTCGGCTCCTTCATGGTGGTGTTCCTGCTCTTTGTCGCCACCATCAGCCTGGTCTTCCTTGGCATCCGTGCTCAGGCGCCGGCCAATCCGGACCTCAACGCCGCCTTCTGGAAGGCCTTCTTCGTGCTGGCGGTGATCGGCGGCATCGTCGCCTGGGCGCTGGTGCTGGCGCATGAGAGCCGCAAGGTGGCGCAGGAGGAGACGCGCCGGCAGACCAGCCTGCTGCTGAGCGAGATCCGCGCGCACCAGCGCACCGACGCCGCGCTCCAGAAGGCCAAGGAGACCGCCGAGGCCGCCAACCAGGCAAAAAGCCGCTACGTCATCGGCATCAGCCATGAGCTACGGTCACCGTTGAACGCCATCCTCGGCTATGCGCAGCTCCTGGAGCGCGACCCGGCCATCCCGGAGCGCCGGCGGGACGGGCTGCGGACCATCCGCCGCTCCGGCGAGCACCTGGCGGCACTGATCGAGGGCCTGCTCGACATCTCCAAGATCGAGGCCGGACGGATCGAGCTCTACCGCGACGCCATCCGCCTGCCGGAGTTCCTCGACCAGATCGTGCAGATGCTGCGTCTGCAGGCGGAGGCGAAGAGCATCGCCTTCATCTTCGACGCGCCGGTGCGGATGCCCGAGCTGGTCTATACCGACGAGCGGCGGCTGCGGCAGATCCTGATCAACCTGCTTTCCAACGCCATCAAGTTCACCCGCGCGGGCGGCGTCACGCTGCGCCTGCGCTTCCGCTCCGAGGTGGCCGAGTTCGAGATCATCGACACCGGCATCGGCATCGCCGAGGCGGACCTCGCCCGCATCTTCGAGCCCTTCCAGCGCGGCGCCAACTCGCACGCCCCCTCGACGCCCGGCGTCGGCCTGGGCCTGACCATCTGCAAGACGCTGGTGGAGGTGATGGGCGGCGAGATCTCCGTCAGCAGCCAGCTCGGCGAGGGCAGCCGCTTCCGCGTGCGCCTGCTGCTTTCCGGCAAGACCGGCTCCCCCGCCGAGGTGGAGCGGCGCATCACCGGCCGCACAGAGGCGACCCGCCCGCTCCGCGTGCTGGTGGCCGATGACGACGACGCCCACCGCGCCCTGGTGGCCGACCTGCTGGAGCCCCTGGGCTTCGATGTCCGGCAGGCCGTGGACGGCGCCGAGTGCCTGGCGCTGACGGACCAGGCGGCGCCGGACATCTTCCTGCTCGACATCGCCATGCCCGGCATGACTGGCTGGGAACTGGCGCGATGCCTGCGCGAGGAGCACGGGCAGACGGCACCGATCATCATGGTTTCGGCCAATGCGCTGGAGCTCGGCCCGCCCGGCGAGGGCCAGCACCATGACGATGTGCTGCCGAAGCCACTCTCGCTCGCCGCGCTGCTGGAGAAGATTGGGCAGTTGCTCGGCGTCACCTGGACCTTCGCCGAGCCGGTGGCACCTCCCCCGCCGGCCGCCACGGCACGGCTGACCTTGGAACAGGCCGCCAACCTGCGCCAGCTCGCCGTCATCGGCTATGTCGGCGGCATCCGCGAGCGGCTGGACGCGCTGGAGGCCGAGGCGCCGGAAGCCCGCGCCGCCATCGCCGAGCTGCGCGGCTATGTCGCCGAGTACCGGCTGGACGCCTTCATGGCCGCCCTGCCGGAGGAGCCCGACACCCATGCCGGAGCGACCTAGGACCATGGAGCGCCGCGACATCGTGCTGGTGGTGGACGACGCCCCCGGCACCCTCGGCCTGCTGAACGACACGCTGGAGGGCGCCGGCTACATGGTGCTGGTGGCACAGTCCGCCGCCGCCGCCATGACGGTGATCGAGCGCATCACGCCGGACATCGTGCTGATGGATGCCGTCATGCCGGGCATGGACGGGTTCGAGGCCTGCCGCCGCATGAAGCGGAACGCCGCGCTGATCTCCGTGCCCGTCATCTTCATGACCGGGCTGACGGAGAGCGAGGACGTGGTGCGCGGCTTCGATGCCGGAGGCGTGGACTATGTCATCAAGCCGGTGGCGCCGGATGAGGTGCTGGCCCGCATCAGCGCGCATCTGGCCAATGCCCGGCTGACGCGCAGTGCCCATGCGGCGCTGGACGTGGCGGGACGCTACCTGCTGGCGGTGGACCGGGAGGGCGCGGTGCTCTGGGCGACGCCACAGGCCGCCGCGCTGCTGCGCGCCGCCACGCCGCCCGGCCTTGAGGATGCGGAAGCCGGGCTGACGGGGTTGCGCATCCCGGGCTGGCCACCGCTCGGCGCGGGAGAGACGCCGCGCCTCGCGCCGGTCGCACTCGCCGATGGGCGGCGGGTGGAGTTCCAGCATGTCGGGCAGATCGAGGCGGACGAACTGTTGCTGCGCATCAGCGCCGCCCATCCAGGGCGCGAAGAGGCGGTGCTGCGCGACCGGCTCGGTCTGACGGCGCGGGAGGCGGAGGTGCTGCTCTGGCTCGGGCGCGGCAAATCCAACCGCGACATCGCGGAGATCCTGGTGATGAGTCCGCGCACGGTGAACAAGCACCTTGAGGGGGTTTTCAGCAAGCTGGGCGTGGAGAACCGCGCCTCGGCGGCGGCGCTGGCGGTTCGGGTGCTGGGAGGCGGCTGAAGGCGGGAGCCGGGTGAGCACCGTTCCTCCGACGGGGATGTCCAGAGGGGGCCGCAGCCGCCTTCTGGCCTGCGGCTTGCATGAAGCTGACACGCATGTCCGCTTCTCCCCTCCCTCGCCACCAGCGCGCCCATGGCCGGGCGGAGCTTGCCTTCGCGCATGGCCCCCGTGGCACGGTCCTGCGGCACCTGTTCCATGCCGCGCCCTTGCGCGTGCTCTTCCCCACGCCGGAGCCGGACGACCTGCCAATGGCGGCGCTGGTCAATGTCGGCGGTGGGCTGGCGGGCGGTGACTCGCTGGAGACAATGGTTTCGATCGAGGAGGGTGCCGGCGCCAGCCTGACCACGCCGGCGGCCGAGAAGATCTATCGCAGCCTGGATGCGCCCACCCGGCTCGACACCTCGCTCACCCTGGCTGAGGGCGCCACGCTGGAATGGCTGCCGCAGGAAACCATCCTGTTCGACGGCGCACGGCTGGAGCGGCGGATGCAGGTGCATCTCGCCCCCGGCGCCCGGCTGCTGGCGGCGGAGATGCTGGTGTTCGGACGCGTGGCGCGCGGCGAGCGGCTGCGGCAGGGTGCGCTCTTTGATTCCTGGCGGCTGTGGCGCGACGGGCGCCTGCACTGGGCCGATGCAACATGCCTCGGGGTTGCGCCGGCCGTGAGGCTGGAGGCCTCCTTCGGCTTCGGCGGCGCCGAGGCGGCGGCCCTGCTGCTCCTGGCTGGCAGCGAGGCGGAAGCCGCCATTGGCCGCGAGGTTCTGCGCGAAGCCGGGCATGCCGCCACCCTCGCCCGCCCTGGCCTGCTGGTTGCCCGCTTCCTCGGCAGGGCGCGCGATGTGCGCGAGGCGCTCGCCGCCGCCATTCCCTCGCTGCGTGCCGCCACCCTCGGACTGCCGCCGCGCCTGCCCCGGCTGTGGGCAAGCTGATGGGAACCCGCCGCGAAATGACCCGCGATACGCTCCACAGGATGGCCCCATGCACCTGACCCCCCGCGAGAAGGACAAGCTGCTGATCGCCATGGCCGCCGAAGTGGCGCGCAAGCGCCTGGCCCGTGGCGTGAAGTTGAACCACCCGGAAGCCATCGCGCTGATCACCGACTACGTCGTGGAGGGCGCGCGGGACGGGCGCAGCGTCGCCGAACTGATGCGCGACGGTGCCACCGTGCTGACCCGCGCGCAGGTGATGGAGGGCATTCCCGAGATGGTCCACGAGATCCAGGTGGAGGCCACCTTCCCTGACGGCACCAAGCTCGTCACCGTGCACAACCCGATCCGCTGAGGAGCGCGCCATGATTCCGGGTGAGATCATCCCCGCTGCCGGCGAGATCGAGCTAAACGCTGGCCGCGCGGTCACCGAGATCGAAGTGGCCAATACCGGGGACCGCCCCATCCAGGTCGGCAGCCACTACCACTTCCAGGAGACCAACCCGGCGCTGGCCTTCGACCGTGGCGCGGCGCGCGGCAAGCGGCTCGACATCCCCGCCGGCACCGCCGTGCGCTTCGAGCCCGGGCAGAGCCGCAAGGTTCGGCTGGTGCCCTTCGCCGGCGCGCGCGTCGTGCACGGCTTCCGCGGCGAGACCGAGGGGAGCCTCTGACATGCCCGCCCGCATCTCCCGCACCGCCTATGCCGGCATGTACGGCCCCACCACGGGCGACCGCGTCCGCCTGGCCGATACCGAGCTCTTCGCCGAGGTGGAGCGCGACCTCACCACCTATGGCGAGGAGGTGAAATTCGGCGGCGGCAAGGTGATCCGCGACGGCATGGGCCAGTCCCAGCGCACCCGCGCCGAAGGGGCGATGGACACCGTCATCACCAACGCCCTGATCATCGATCATACCGGCATCCTCAAGGCCGATGTGGGGCTGAGGGACGGGCGCATCGCCGCCATCGGCAAAGCCGGCAACCCCGACACCCAGCCCGGTGTGGACATCGTCATCGGCCCCGGCACGGAGATCATCGCCGGCGAAGGGCGCATCCTGACGGCCGGCGGCATCGATCCGCATATCCACTTCATCTGCCCGCAGCAGATCGAGGAGGCGCTGGCCTCCGGCATCACCACCATGTTCGGCGGTGGCACCGGGCCGGCGCATGGCACGCTGGCGACCACCGCCACGCCCGGGCCGTGGCACATGGCGCGGATGCTGCAGGCGGCGGAAAGCTTCCCGATGAACCTCGGCTTCCTGGGCAAGGGCAACGCGGCTCTGCCGGGCGGGCTTGAGGAGCAGATCCGCGGCGGCGCCTGCGGCCTGAAGCTGCACGAGGACTGGGGCACCACGCCCAAGGCGATCGACACCTGCCTCGGCGTCGCGGATGACTATGACATTCAGGTCGCCATCCACACGGACACGCTGAACGAAAGCGGCTTCGTCGAGGACACGATCCGGGCCATCAAGGGCCGCGCCATCCAGGCCTTCCACACCGAGGGCGCCGGCGGCGGCCATGCGCCGGACATCCTGCGCGTGGTCGGCGAGGCGAACTTCCTGCCGAGCTCCACCAACCCGACCATGCCTTACACGGTGAACACCGTGGACGAGCATCTCGACATGCTGATGGTCTGCCACCACCTCGACCCGCGCATCGCCGAGGACGTTGCCTTCGCGGAATCCCGCATCCGCAAGGAAACCATCGCCGCCGAGGACATCCTGCACGACCTCGGCGCCATCTCCATGATGTCCTCCGACAGCCAGGCGATGGGCCGCGTCGGCGAGGTGATCATCCGCACCTGGCAGACCGCCCACAAGATGAAGGTGCAGCGCGGCCGCCTGAACAGCGAGCAGGGCGAGAACGACAACCTGCGCATCCGCCGCTACATCGCGAAGTACACGATCAACCCCGCCATCGCGCAGGGAATCAGTGCGCATGTCGGCAGCGTGGAGGTCGGCAAGCTGGCCGACCTGGTGCTCTGGACGCCCGCCCTCTTCGGCGTGAAGCCGGACTTCGTGCTGAAATGCGGCAGCATCGCCATGGCGCCGATGGGCGACCCCAACGCCTCCATCCCGACGCCGCAGCCCGTGCACTACCGCCCGATGTTCGCCGGCTTCGGGCGCGCGATGCAGGCCAGTTCCGTGACCTTCGTCTCGGCGGCCTCGCTGGAAAGCGGCGACCTCGCCGGGCGGCTCGGCCTCGCACGCCAGCTCCTGCCCGTGCGCAACACCCGCACGATCGGCAAGCGCGACATGCTGCTGAACGACGCCCTGCCGAAGATCGAGGTGGACCCGGAGACCTACGAGGTCCGCGCCGATGGCGAACTGCTGATCTGCGAGCCGGCGGCGGTGCTGCCGATGGCGCAGCGCTATTTCCTGTTCTGAGGAAAGGTTGGGGGAATGAATTCCCCCAAGCCCCCTTCTTTTTCCTTCGAGTTTGCAGCGCCAGTCCAAACGAGATCGAGAGATGACCGACGAGAGCCTCCCCCGCGCCACCCAGGTGCTTCCCGCAGGGGAGTGGCAGGTACGGACCGCCCGCGACACCGTCGTCGTGGACTTCGACGACCGTCACCGCCGTCGCCGACGCTACACCGGGCAGAAGGGCGCCGCCTTCCTGCTGGACCTGCCCGAGGCCCGCGTGCTGCGCGACGGCGACGGGCTGCTGCTGGAGGGCGGCGGCGTCATCCTTGTGCAGGCCGCGCCTGAACCGCTGGTGGAGGTGCGCGGGCGCGACCCGCAGCACCTGATGCGGCTCGCCTGGCATCTCGGCAACCGCCATCTGCCCGCCGAACTCGACGCCGAGCGCATCCTGATCCGCGATGACCACGTCATCGTGCGGATGCTGCAGGGCCTCGGCGCCACGCTGACCAAGGTGGAGGCACCCTTCAACCCGGAAGGCGGCGCCTATGGCGAGCACAACCGCCATGAAGCCCACCACCACGGCCATGAGCACCCGCATGACCACAACCATGGCGATGGCCACCATCACCACTGAAGCCACGCTGCAGCGCCTGCTGACCTGGCTCTCCCCGGCCTACCCGGTCGGCGCCTATACCTACAGCCACGGGCTGGAGATGGCGGTGGAGGATGGCGCGGTATGCGACCGGGCGACGCTCGTCGCCTACCTCGGTGCGGTGCTGGACAGCGGCGCGGGACGGATCGACGGCGCGCTGCTCGCCGCTGCCTTTCGCGCTGCCGAAGCGCAGGACGCGGCCAAGCTGGACGAAATCGCCGATCTCGCCGCCGCGTGGCGTGGCACGGCTGAGACGGCGCTGGAGACCATGGCCCAGGGCAGCGCCTTCCTGAAGGTGACCAACGCCGCCTGGCCCGACGCGCGGCTCGCCGCCTTCACCGGGCGCCACGGCGGGGCTGTCGCGCATCCCGTGGCGTTCGGCGCGGCTGCGGCGTGGCATGGCGTTCCGTTGCGCCCCGCCTTGTTCGGCTTCCTCTCGGCCTTCGCGGCCAACCTGATCTCGGCGGGGGTGCGGCTGGTGCCGCTCGGCCAGACGGACGGGCAGATCGCCACCGCCACCCTCCTGGCGGCGCTCGAAACCGCGACCGAAGCGGGACTGGACGCCGACCTAAATACGCTCGGCACCGCCACGCCGATGCTCGACCTGTTCTCCATGCGCCACGAGACGCAATACACGAGGCTCTTCCGCTCATGACCCAAACGGACAACGGCCCCTTCCGCGTCGGCATCGGCGGGCCGGTCGGCTCCGGCAAGACGGCGCTGACCGACCGGCTCTGCAAGCACCTGCGGGATGCCTACAACATCGCCGTCATCACCAACGACATCTACACCAAGGAGGATGCCGAGTTCCTGACGCGCAGCGGTGCGCTGGCGCCGGAGCGCATCACCGGCGTGGAGACCGGCGGCTGCCCGCACACGGCCATCCGCGAGGATGCCTCGATCAACCTCGCCGCGGTGCAGGAGATGACGGCGCGCTTCCCGGGCCTGGAGGTGCTGTTCATCGAGAGCGGCGGCGACAACCTGGCTGCCACCTTCAGCCCGGAACTGGCCGACCTGACGATCTACGTGATCGACGTTTCCGCGGGCGACAAGATCCCGCGCAAGGGCGGCCCCGGCATCACGCGCTCGGACCTGCTGGTGATCAACAAGACCGACCTCGCCCCGCTGGTCGGCGCCGATCTTGGCGTGATGGACCGGGATGCAAAGAGGATGCGGGGCCAGCGCCCCTTCATCTTCACCAACCTGAAGGCCAACCAGGGCGTGGCGGAGATCGCTGATTTCGTCCTGCGCTCCGGCGGCATCGTACCGCACCGCGCCAACTGACAGAAAGAAGATGGGAGTCCGGGGGAATTCCTTCCCCCGGCCTTTTCTCTGTTACCCGCCGACGGTCCGCTGTGTCTGCTCGCCCAGCCCCTCGATGCCGAGGCGGATGGTCTGCCCGGGCTTCAGGAACTTCGGCGGCTTCTGTCCCATGCCGACGCCCGGCGGCGTGCCGGTGGAGATCACGTCGCCAGGGTGCAGGGTGATGAACTGCGAGACGTAGGAGACCAGCTTCGTCACGCCGAAGATCATGGTGCGGGTCGAGCCGTCCTGGTAGCGCTCGCCATCCACCTCGCAGAACATGGCGAGGTTCTGCGGGTCGGGCACTTCGTCCTTGGTCACCAGCCAGGGGCCGAGCGGGCCGAAGGTGTCGCAGCCCTTGCCCTTGTCCCAGGTGCCGCCGCGCTCGATCTGGTACTCGCGCTCGGAGACGTCGTTGCAGAGGGCGTAGCCCGCCACGTAGTCCATCGCATCGGCCTCGGAGACGCGCTTGGCGCGACGGCCGATGACGATGGCGAGTTCCACTTCCCAGTCGGTCTTGGTGCTGCCAGCGGGAATTTCCACGTCGTCGTTCGGACCGCTGAGGGCGCCGAGCGACTTCAGGAAGATGATGGGCTCCTTCGGAATGGCGGCGCCGGTCTCGGCGGCGTGGTCGGCGTAGTTCAGGCCGATGCAGACGAAGTTGGTCATCCGCGCCACCGGCGGCCCGATGCGGGGCGAGCCGCTCACCGCCGGAAGCTTGGAGGTATCCAGCGCCGCGAGCTTCGCGAGGCCCTCCGGCGAGAGCGTCTCGCCCGCCAGGTCGGACACCACGCCGGAGAGGTCACGGATGGTGCCGTCGGCATCCAGCAGGCCCGGCTTCTCCTGGCCCGGCGCGCCAAAGCGCAGAAGCTTCATGGTTCAGCGTTTCCTTGTCAGTTGGTCCAGCCGCCATCGATAACGATGGCCTGTGCGGTCACGAAAGCCGATTCCGGCGCCGAGAGATAGACCACCAGCGCGGCGATCTCTTCCGCCGTGGCGAGCCGCCCCATGGCCTGGCGGGCGACGAAGCCGGCCCGCGCCGCCTCCAGCCCGCCCGCCGCCGTCGCATTGGCGGCGATGCGCTCGCCGAGGGAGGGCGTATCCACCGTGCCAGGGCAGACGCAGTTGCAGCGGATGCCCTTGGCCACGTAGTCGGCGGCCACGCTCTTGGTCATGCCGACAACGGCGGCCTTGGTGGTGCCATAGACGAAGCGGTTCCCCACCCCCTTCACGCTGGAGGCGGCCGAGGACATGTTGACGATGGCCCCGCCGCCGCGCGCCAGCATGCCCGGCAGCGCAGCGCGGATGGTCTGCCACATCGCGCGCACGTTGAGGGCGAAGGCGAAGTCCCACTCCTCATCCGTGCAGGTCAGCACGTCGTTCTGGTGCACGAAGCCGGCGCAGTTGAAGAGCACGTCGAACGGGCCATGCGCGGTGATGGCGGCCTTCACGGCCGCATCGTCCAGCACGTCCAGCGCCTGGGTAGTGATGCCCTGCGCCTCCAGTCCGGCAAGCTTGGCGGCGTCCCGGTCGGTCGCCACCACCTGCGCGCCCTCGGCGGCATAGGCGAGGGCGGTGGCGCGGCCGATCCCCTGCCCCGCCGCAGTCACGAAGCATTTCTTGCCCGCCAGCCGTCCTGCCATGCGCCTGCGCCTTCCGTCAGTGGTTGTGGCGGCTCTCGCCGCGCGTCTCGAGAATATTGAGGTAGAGCGTCGCCGGCTCCAGGCAGCCGCCGGTGCCGAGCTGGCCGACCATGGAGCGGTAGATCTCCTCCCACGGCGTCTTATGCAGCAGCTTGGGCGGCGTCCAGGCGGCGCGGCGGGCGGCCAGCTCCTCCTCGGGGATGAGCACGTCCACCTTGCGGGTCTTGAGGTTGATGCGGATCGGGTCGCCCGACTTCAGCAGCGCAAGCCCGCCGCCGACGGCCGCCTCGGGAGAGACGTTGAGGATGGAGGGCGAGGCGGAGGTGCCGCTCTGCCGGCCGTCGCCCATGGTCGGCAGGCTGTCGAGCCCGGCTTTGATCATGGCGCCCGGCGGCTGCATGTTCACCACCTCGGCACTGCCGGGATAGCCCACAGGGCCGCAGTTGCGGATCACCAGCACGGTGTGCTCGTCCACGCCGAGATCGGGGTCCTCGATGCGGTCGTGGTAGTCCTCCGGCCCCTCGAAGACGATCACCTTGCCCTCGAAGACATCCTCCGGATCGGAGAGGAAGCGCTCGCGAAACGTCTTGTCGATGACGCTGACCTTCATCACCGCGCTGTCGAAGAGGTTGCCCGACAGCACGACAAAGCCCGCCTGCTCCTTCAGCGGCTGGGTGTAGGGGCGGATCACCTCGCGGTCTGGCAGGGGCGCCTTCTCCAGGTCCTCGGCAAGGGTCTTGCCGGTGACGGTGCGGACCCCGGTGTGCAGCTTGCCGGCATCCGCCAGCTCCTTCATCACCGACTGCACGCCGCCGCCGCGATAGAACATCTCGCCCAGGAAGCGGCCGGCAGGCTGGCAATCCACCAGCAGCGGGATCTCGGCACCGATGGTCTGCCAGTCCTCGGTGGTCAGCTCCACGCCCATGTGGCGGGCGATGGCGACCAGGTGCGGCGGACAGTTCGAGCTGGCACCGATGGCGCTGGCCAGCACGATGGTGTTCTCGAAGGCCTCGCGCGTCATGATGTCGGAGGGACGCAGGTTCTCGCGCACCATGTCCACGATGCGCATGCCGGTGGCGTGCGCCATCTGCCCGCGCTCGCGATAGGCCGCAGGGATCGAGGCGCAGCCCGGCAGCGACATGCCCAGCGCCTCGGCCAGCGAGTTCATCGAGAGCGCCGTGCCCATGGTGTTGCAGTGGCCGACCGAGGTGGCGCTGCTCGCCACCATCTGCATGAAGCCGTCGTAGTTGATCTCGCCGGCGGCGAGGAGCTTGCGAGCCTCCCAGACGATGGTGCCGGAGCCGGAGAGCCGCCCCTTCCAGTGGCCGTCCAGCATCGGCCCGCCGGAGAGCACGATGGCCGGGATGTTCACCGTGGCGGCGCCCATCAGGCAGGCGGGCGTGGTCTTGTCGCAGCCGGTGGTCAGCACCACGCCATCAAGCGGGTAGCCGTGCAGGATCTCGACCAGCGAGAGATAGGCGAGGTTCCGGTCCAGCGCCGCGGTCGGGCGCTTGCCGGTCTCCTGGATCGGATGGATCGGAAATTCGAGCGGGATGCCGCCGGCGTCCCGGATGCCGGCCTTCACGCGCTCGGCCAGGGCAAGGTGGTGGCGGTTGCAAGGTGCGATGTCGCTACCGGTCTGGGCGATGCCGATGATCGGCTTGCCCGACTGCAACTCGCCCCGCGTGAGGCCGAAATTCAGGAAGCGCTCGATGTAGAGCGCGGTCATGCCCGGGTCTTCCGGGTCATCAAACCAGCGCTGGCTGCGCAGCTTGAAGTGCTTCTTGGTCTGGTCCATCGCGTGCGTCCCGCTTCTCCCTCGGTAGGGGAAGGGTCTGCCGCGAAACGGGGCGCTGTCAACGGGGGGAGGCGGCGGCAAGGCGCGCCACCTCCTCCGTGATCTTACTTCTTGCCCTTGAAGGGCACTTTCGCCGGCTTGGCGACCGGCGTGCGCTGCAGTTGCGCAATCACCGGGCGCGGGCGGCCGGAGGCCTTGGCGATTTCCTCGTCCTGCGCCTCGATCAGGGTGCGGGCCGGCTCGTCGCCATCGAGGCCGCCGAGCAGTTCACTCGGGACCTTGCGGTTGGAACGGCGGGAGCCGTCCTCATAGAGAACATCGAACAGCACATAGGTGCCGGTATGGCGCACAGCCATGGGAATACTCCTGCCGCCCGGCGGCGGCCTCCACCCGGCAGTGCCAGGCCGTGCCTAGGATGTCGGGGGGTCTTCTTCTTCGGGGGGCAGCACGACGGGCTCGCCGAGATCCGGGTCCTCGCCGGCCTCGATCGCCGCCTTGCGGCGGGCGCGGGCCTCCTCGCGCTGGCGTGCCTTCTCATCCGCCTTGGCTTGCTTGGCGCGGTTCCGTTCCGCACGTTGCTGGCCGTAATTGGGCGTTCGTGCCATGCGTGCCCACCTCCATCTGGTCTGCTCCGCCGCAGGAGTGGACTCAGCCAGAAGCGAGGCATCGACGGCGAAGCGCCAGGCCTGCTCCCGAAACCGGCCCGATCGCTCGGCAGCGGCGAAAAGAATACGAACTAGGCCCACCGGAAGTCGCCCAGGGGCAATGGGCGGAAAAGGGCGCCCTTTCCCTAGGCCGATGCCCTCGCCTCTCCGCCCTTGCGGCAGACAGGCGAGTTGGTCCGGGGGAAGGCACTTCCCCCGGCCGGCTTCCAACCCTTCCGGTCAGAACAGTGGCGGGGCGGCAGAGGCCGCCCGCACCATGTCTCGATCCCGGGGGATCAGGCCTGCTTCAGATTGCCGGCCGACAGCTTGCCTTCGCGGCCGCGCTGCAGCTCGAACTCCACGCGCTCGCCTTCCTGCAGGCCCTGCAGGCCGGAACGCTGCACATCGGAGATGTGCACGAACACGTCCTTCGAGCCGTCCTCCGGCTGAATGAAACCAAAACCCTTGGTCGGGTTGAACCACTTCACGGTACCGATCGGCATCGCGGTGCTCCGTCAGAATGCGTTGCCGCCGCGCGACATGCACGGCGGATCAACCTCGAATGGGAACGGGCACCAGGCACGCAACGAACCCGTGCGAACACGGGGTGGGCGAGCTGGACAGGCTGGCCGAACCAAAACAGTCGACAAAGGCAATGTAGGGACACCCCCTCCCCTCCGCAACCGTCTGATCCTTCCTATCATGCAAGATCCGGCGAGCGCCTCAGCCGTGCCGCCGTTCCGTCGCGTAGTAGAGCAGCGCCAGTACGGGCAAAGCAAGTCCGACCCAGGCCGTCAGCGGCCATCCGCCGGTGGCGTAGCTCCAGCCGCCAAGGGCCGAGCCAAGCGCGCCGCCGAGGAAGAAGGTGGCCATATAGAGCCCGTTCAGCCGGCTGCGGTATTCGGCGCCGAGCGAGAAGATCGCCCGCTGGCCCAGCACCACATTGGCCGAAACGCCGAAGTCGAGCAGCACCGCCGCAGCCACCAGCAGGCCGAGCGCCAGGGAGGAGCCGGGCTCGGCAAGCCGCGTCAACAGGAAGGAAAGAGCAACTGCCAGCATGGCGAGACCGGTGGCCGGGCGCGTCCAACCGCGATCCGCCACCCGCCCGGCAAGCGGCGCCGAGATCGCGCCCGCCACGCCCACGAGGGCGAAGAGCGCGACGCCCTGTTGAGAGAAGCCGTATTGCGGGCCAGTGAGCAGCAGCGGCGTGGCGGTCCAGAACAGGCTGAAGGCGCCGAACACCCCGGCATGATAGAGCGCCCGCCGCCGCAGCACGACATTGCTGCGCGCCAACCCCGCCATCGAGACCAGCAACGCGCCGTAGCTCCGCGCCGAGGCAGGGCGCCGCGCCGGCAGCGCCAGCCGCAGCACCACGCCCAGCCCCAGCATCGCCACGGCCGAGAGCAGGAAGACCAGGTGCCAGGACCAAAGGGAGGTGATGAAGCTCGCCAGCGGACGGGCCAGCATGATGCCAAGCATCAGCCCGCTCATGACATTGCCGACCACCTGCCCGCGGGCGCGTTCCGGCGCCAGATGGGCCGCATAGGGCACCAGGACCTGCACCGCGACCGAACCGATGCCGATGACCAGGGAGGCCGCCAGGAACATGCCGGCCGTGCCCGAGAGCGCGGCCGCCAGCACGCCCAGCACCGCCAGCCCCATCACCGCCAGCACCAGCCCGCGGTTCTCGAACAGGTCGCCCAGCGGCACGATCAGAAGCAGTCCCACGCCGTAGCCGATCTGCGTCATTGTCACGATCAGCCCGCCTGCCGCCGGGGACAGGCCAAGCTCGCCGCTGATCGGCCCGATCAGCGGCTGCGCGTAGTAGATGTTGGCGACGATCAGGCCGCAGGCGCCGGCCAGCAGCAGCGTCAGCCAGGACGGCAGGGCGACCTCGGCCGTGGCCTCCGGCGCAGTGGTGGCGGATGCGTTCATGCAGAGCTCCGGTCGATATTGCAGCGCAATATGCGGCCTGGGGGCTTCGCTGTCCTCCCATCGCCGCGCATGGCAGCGGACAGCACCGCGCCGGACACGGGAACGTCGCACGACTTACCGGGCTGCGCGCGCTAAACGCCTCCCTGCCATGCACACGGACCAGATGAACACGTCGCAGCCCTGGGGCTGGGGCCAGGAACTACGCGCGACCTTGGCGCTCGCCTGGCCCCTGGCCTTGACCAACCTCTCGCAGATCGCCCTGGTGCTGACCGACACCTTCTTCCTCGGCCAGCTCGGCGAGGTGCCGCTCGCCGCCGCCACCCTGGGTGGCAACCTCTACTTCATCGCCATGGCGCTGCCTTTCGGCCTGGGCTTCGCCGCCTCTGCCATGCTGGCGCAAGAGCGCGGCCGCGTGACACGCCACATGCGGGAGATGCGCCGCACCCTGCGGCAGGCGAGCTGGGCCATGCTGCCCCTCTTCGCCGTCCTTGGGCTGATCCTTTGGCACACGGGGCCGATCCTGCGTGCCACCGGGCAGGACCCCGCGCTCGCGGCGGCGGCGGAGCTGTACAACCGTGCCCTGCTCTGGGGGATGCTGCCCTTCTACGGCTTCCTGCTGTTGCGCGGCTTCCTCGCCGCCCTGGAACGTCCGGCGCCGGCGCTCTGGGTCGCCGCCGGCGGCATCGGGCTGAACGCCCTGCTGGACTATGCGCTGGTGGCCGGCGGTTTCGGCCTGCCCTCGCTCGGCACTTTCGGCGCCGGCCTGGCCAGCGCCTCCGCCAATCTCTGCATGTTCCTGGCACTGGCGCTGTGGGTCCGGCTCGACCGACGGCTGGCCCGCTTCCGCCTGGCTGGCCGCTTCTGGCGAGCGGACGCGCAGCGGATGCGCGAGGTCGTCGTACTGGGCCTGCCGATCGCCGGGAGCATGCTGCTGGAGATCGGCATCTTCAGCGCCACGGCATTGATCATGGGCTGGTTCGGCTCCAGCGCCGTGGCGGCGCACGCGGTGGCGCTGCAAGTGGCCGGCGCCTGCTTCATGGTGCCGATGGGAATCGGGCAGGCAGCGACCGCCCGTGTCGGGCTCGCGGCAGGCGCGGCGGATGCCGGCGCCGCCCGCCGCGCCGGCTGGATGGCGATCGGCCTCAGCGCCGCCTGCATGACGCTGACGGCAACGCTGCTGCTGGCCGCGCCAGAACCTATCGCGGCGCTGTTCCTGGCGCCTGAACTGGCGGCGACACGCCAGCTAGCGGCGGCATTGCTCACCGTCGCCGGCCTTTTCCAGCTTGCCGATGGCGTCCAGGCGGTAGCGGCAGGCGCGCTGCGTGGGCTGAAGGACACCCGCGTGCCCATGCTCTTCGCCGCGCTCGGCTACTGGGGGTTGGGCTTGCCGATCGGCCTCGGCCTCGGCTTCGGTGCCGAATGGGGGCCGCGTGGCGTGTGGATCGGGCTGGCCTGCGGATTGGGCAGTGTGGCGGTGCTGATGACACTGCGTTGGGCGGCTCTGGCGGGCTCCACCAGCCCCGCTCTCCAACCTAGCCCAGCCGCGTAAGGTTGAGGCCAGCAGCAGCGAGCACTACCTACCGAGCTTTCTCAACTTTTAGTTTAATTATATTTGATTACTATCAACCCTTAAGTTTCTTTCCTGTCTTTCATGTTTTTCCCGTGTATTTGCGCTGCAATTTCCACTAAAAGGTGAACTCACGAAAACGTGAGCAGAAATGCGAGGCCAAAATGGCGCCGAAGACCCCCGACTTCACGGACGCCCTCTGGGGCATCAGCCAGACGATGCTGGACGACACGCCTGAGCCGACTGAGGCCCGCAACATGCAGGGCGTCGCCTATTTGAAGTTCGGCGCCTTGCATGGCGTGACCGTCGAGATTGAATCCGCGCTCGACGACAGCGGGGACGTTCCCGCTCTCGTCCGCCAGGGAATGGTGATGCGCTGCATGATCCCGCGCGGCACCGATATCGAGGCGCTGCGGGACTCCCTCGCCGGCGGGCGGCTCGCCCGGCTGATCGAGACGGTGCTGAAGGGTCATCAGCTGGAACTGACACCGGATGCCGGCACCGGGCGCCTCACCCGCAGCGCCGCGCGGGCCCGCGAGCAGATGTTCAACGCGCTGGCGGCCCTCCCCGCGCCGCTCAGCGCCCCTGTCATCGTCTGGCCGCTGGCCCGCGTCACCCAGCGCGGCGCCCTCGAGGCTGCGCTGCCGCACTAAGGCTGCCACACCGCCTGGGGCCGCCCTTCACCGCAATGGACCACCCAGTTCCTTCCTGAGCTGCTCGATCATCCATCGCCCGGCCACTCCGGGCGCATGGCCGCGCCTGTGCACCACATGCAGCGCGATGCTGAAGGGCGCGTGGCCCTTCAGCTCCAGCCGCTTCAGCGCCCCGCTGGCGAGATGCGGCTCGACCATATGGGCCGGCATGTTGCACCAGCCGAAGCCGCCGAGCAGGAAGTTCAGCCGCGTATAGGCATCGGCGAAGCGCCAGATCCGGTGTCCGATGATGCCGCGTGACCAGGTGCCGGGCGCCGAAGCATCCGTCAGTACGAGTTGCACATGTTCGCGCACCGTCTCCCGGCTGAGCGGCCCTTCCTGCTGCGCCAGCGGGTGCGCCGCGGCAGCGACGGGAATCAGGGGTACGGAGGTGAGGAACTCCGTCTCCAGATCCGGCGCGCCGGTGATCTCAACCGGATAGATCGCAAGCTGCGCATTACCGTCGCGGAGGTGCCGCAGCGGTGCGCCGACGGACTCGGTCAGCCAGCTTACCGGGAGCAGCGGAAACTGCTCCCCCAGCGCCCTCAGCATCCGCATGCCGGGCTCGGCGGGAAAGAACTGGTCCACAGCCACGGTGAGCTCCGCCTCCAGGCCTCTGGCCATGCTCTGCGCCCGCGCCCGCAGCACCCGTGCTTCCTCGATGAGCCGCAGCGCATCGGCGATGACGGCCTTCCCGGCCTCGGTCGGGCGCGGCCGCTTCTGCGTCCGGTCGAAGAGGGTGAGTTGCAGCGTCGCCTCCAGTGCGGCGACCGACTGACTGACGGCCGACTGCACGCGCTGCAACTTGCGGGCGGCGGCGGAAAAGCTGCCGGTCTCCGCCACCGCGACAAGGATGCGGAGTTGGTCGAGCGTCAGAGGGTCAAGCATCCATCAGTTCCTCTGCTGGTAAACCCAAGTTTTTTAGCAGTCCCTCTGATGAATCAAGCGGCGCATAACGTGGTCATCAGCGGTTCGGACCGCGCTCTTCATCCACTCCGCAGAGGAGACCACCCCATGACCCTCTCTCGCACGCTTCTCGCCGCAACCGCCCTGCTGGGCCTTGGTGGCGGCCTCGCCCAGGCCCAGGAGGCCTTCACCGTGGCCGGGACTGGCGAAAACTTCGCTGTCAGCTATGCGCCCGGCTACACCGGCAACATCCTGGGCGGCGGCTTCGCAACCGTGGCGGATGCCGGCCAGAACACTCGTATCGTCTATGCCGACACCACGCTCGGCCGGAAGGCCAGTGGCATCCCCGTGCTCACCGGAGGCCAGGAAGGCACGGTGATCTACCTGCCCGCGCCGGCCACGCCCATGGCCTTGGCAGCCAACCAGCGCTGAGGACGGAGCTTGCCGGGCCGCCTGGCCGTGGCCCGGTGTCCTATCTCCCGAAGGAGGCGCGCCATGCCCGCACCATCCGCCAATCTCTGGCTCCAGGCCATGCAGGTCTGGTTGAACGGGGCATCACCCCGCCCGGCGGGCCGCGCCTCCTCCGGCTGAGGCGGGCTCCCTTCTGGCCATTCCGGGCCTTCGGTCCTACAGCTTGAGCTTCCGCCCTTGCAGGACGAAGCCCATGCCCGAACCCACCTCCTCCAAGCCTCGCGTCGCCTTCATCGGCACCGGCGGCACCATGGCCTCGCTCGGCCGCGACGGGTTGGACATCCAGGACTACGGCGCCCAGGGCAAGGTGATGGACGCCCCGACCATCGTGGCGCGCGTGCCGGAACTCGCACAGGTGGCCAAGATCTTTCCCCGCCCCCACAGCGCCGTCGTCTCCTCGCGCATCGGCTTCCGCGACTGGCAGGCCCTGGCCCGCGAGTGCGACCGTGCGGTGGCCGAGATTCCGGACCTTGCCGGCATCGTCATCGGCCATGGCACCTCCAGCATGGAGGAAACCGCCTATGCCCTCACGCTCAGCCTGAAGGTCGCGGTGCCCGTGGTGATGGTCGGCGCGCAGCGCCCGGCCTCGGCCCTCTCCAGCGACATGGGCATGAATCTGGTGAACGCCGTCCGCGTGGCCGCCAGTCCGGAGGCGCGGGGCCTCGGCGTGCTGCTGCTGCTGAACGATGAGATCCACGCCGCCCGCGACGTCTCCAAGACCTCCACCTGGCGGCTGCAGACCTTCCGCACCCCCGATTTCGGCGCGCTGGGCCATGCCGATGGCGACCGCATCGCCTTCTATCGCCACCCGCTGCGCCGGGTGGCGCCGGACACCGAGTTCGACATCCGCGACCTGCCCGCCCTGCCGCGCGTGGACATTGCCTATTCCCACGCCGACGCCGATGCCACGGCGATCCGCGCCTTCGTCGCGGCCGGGGCGCGCGGCATCGTCAGCGCCGGCTTCGCGCCGGGCAGCCCGACGCCTGCCGAGGCGGACGCGCTGGCCGAGGCGGTGGAGCAGGGCGTCATGGTGGTGCAATCGACCCGCGTCGGCAGCGGGCGCGTGGTGCGGACGCAGAAGATGCGGGCGCGGGGCATCCTGGCCGCCGACAACCTGACGCCGCAGAAGGCGCGCATCCTGCTGGCGCTCGCGCTGACGGTGACGGACGACCCCGCCGAGGTGGAACGAATCTTCGCCACCTACTGAGCAGCCGTCCGCCGCCTCGCTTGCAGGCGCAGCGGGGGCACCCTCTCCTCCGGCTCAGCAGCCGGAGGGCAGTGCCTCCAGCTTCTGCATCACCGCGTTCATCGCGAAGTCGCCGAAGTCCATGTTCATGTCATCGGCCACGCCATTGGCGTAATAGCGCAGCCCGACCTCGTATTCCGGCATGTTGGCACCGGCATTCGCCTCCTTGCTGAAGAAGGCGATGCGCATGCGGGCGCTGCCCTGCCCCTTCAGCAAGGGATAGCGGACCTCCTCGCGCGGCGCCTGCCACGGGGAGAGGATGGTCGTGGTATCCTGCGCCCCCTCCTCGCCGGTGCCATCGAACAGCGGCACCAGCAGCATGCGCTGGCCGGCCCGCGCCATTTCCAGGGTGCGGATGGTGTGCGCCATCGGCAGCAGCGTGCCCGGCGGCAGCTTCACCTCCTGCGCGGCTGGCGCCTCGTAGCGCACCGTGCCGCCCTGATCCCCGTTCAGCTCGGCCTCGCCTGCGATGCGTTGCGTCACCGCGCCCTGCGCCATCTGCGTCAGGGTGAAGCGCAGCCGCCGGCCGTCCTTGCTCTCCCAGGTGGAGTAGTCGGAGGAGGTCTCGACCACCTGGCCGCTGCGGTCCACCACGTTCAGCTTCAGCCGCTGCCGGGTGGTCCAGCCGTCGCAGGCGTCCAGCACCTCGAACAGCATGGCGCCGTCGGCCTGGGCCACGTCGCCGCCCTGGCGCACCCGGTCCAGATCCAGCCGGTAGGCAGCGCGATGGGCGGCCATCACGAAGGGCGCCGCCTGCGCCGTGGCCGTCGGAGTAGAGCCCTGCGCCGGCGCCGCTTCTGCCGGCAGGGCCAGCCCCAGCACCAGGGCCGCGGCGGGCAGAAGGGTGGAACCGGCCAGGGTGTCGCGCAGACGCATCGCGTAATCCTTCTTGTCGGCCCGGCGCCGCCGGGGGCTCGGGGTCCGGTTCCCCCGGGAAGCCGGGAGGTGCCAGGCGGGCGGCCCGCCAGGCACCATCCCGCGCAGTGAAGTTAGGGTGCCTTGGGCCCGCTGGCACCCTTCGCCGGCGGCAGATCGAGCTTGATCGAGAGCTCCTTCAGCCGCGCCGGCTCCACCGCGGCGGGGGCGCCCATCATCAGGTCCTCGCCCTGCTGGTTCAGCGGGAAGAGGATGACCTCGCGGATGTTCGGCTCATCGGCCAGCAGCATCACCATGCGGTCGATGCCCGGGGCGGAGCCGCCATGCGGGGGGGCGCCGTAGCGGAAGGCGTTCAGCATGCCGCCGAAGCGCTCCTCCACCGTCTCGGCCGAGTAGCCGGCGATCTCGAAGGCGCGGATCATGATGTCCGGCCGGTGGTTTCGGATGGCGCCGGAGGACAGCTCGATGCCGTTGCAGACGATGTCGTACTGGAAGGCCTTGATCTCCAGCGGGTCCACGCTGTTGAGCGCCTCCAGCCCACCCTGCGGCATGGAGAAGGGGTTGTGGCTGAAGTCGATCTGCCCCGTCTCTTCGTTGCGCTCGTACATCGGGAAATCGACGATCCAGCAGAAGCGGAACTCGTCCTGCGCGATCAGGCCCAGCTCCTCGCCGAGCTTTGTCCGCACCTTGCCGGCGAATTTCGGCGTCTCTTCACGGTTGCCCGCAGCGAAGAAGACGGCGTCGCCGGGGTTCAGGTTGCAGGCGGCACGGATCGCCTCGACGCGGTCGGCTTCCAGGTTCTTGGCGATTGGCCCCTTCGGCCCTTCGGCGGCGAACTGGATGTAGCCCAGCCCCCCGGCGCCCTCGGCGCGCGCCCATTCGTTCAGCTTGTCGAAGAAGCCGCGCGGGTTGGCAGCCGCCCCCGGCGCCGGGATGGCGCGCACCATGCCGCCCGCGGCGGCGACCCGGGCGAAGAGCCCGAAGCCGGAATCCCGGAACTGCTCGGTGACGTCGGTGATCTTCAGTGGATTGCGCAGGTCCGGCTTGTCGCTGCCGTAATAGAGCATGGCGGCGTCATAGGGGATGCGCGGGAACGGCGCCTGCGTCACCTTCCGGCCGTTGCCGAACTCCTCGAAGATGCCCTGCATCACCGGCTCCAGGGCGGCGAAGACATCCTCCTGGGTGACGAAGCTCATTTCGAAGTCGAGCTGGTAGAACTCGCCCGGCGAGCGGTCGGCGCGGCTGGCCTCGTCGCGGAAGCAGGGCGCGATCTGGAAGTAGCGGTCGAAGCCCGCCACCATCGCAAGCTGCTTGAACTGCTGCGGCGCCTGCGGCAGCGCGTAGAAGGTGCCGGGATGGTTGCGGCTGGGCACCAGGAAGTCCCGCGCGCCCTCGGGGCTGGAGGCCGTGAGGATCGGCGTCTGGAACTCGGTGAAGCCCTGCTCGATCATGCGGCGGCGGATCGAGGCGATCACGCCAGCGCGCAGCATCATGTTGCGGTGCTGCTTCTCGCGCCGCAGGTCGAGGAAGCGGTAGCGCAGCCGCAGGTCCTCGGGGAATTCCTGGTCGCCCGCCACCTGGATCGGCAGCACCTCGGCCGAGGACTGCACCTCCAGCGACTTCACCCGCAACTCGATGGCGCCGGTCGGCAGCTTGTCGTTCACCGTGCCGGCCTCGCGCAGCACCACCTCACCGGTGACGGTGATCACGCTCTCCGGCCGCACCGCCTCGGCGGCCGTGAAGACCTCCGAGCCGGCGGGGAAGACGCATTGGGTGATGCCGTAATGGTCGCGCAGGTCGATGAACAGCAGCCCGCCATGGTCGCGCTTGCGGTGCACCCAGCCGGAAAGGCGGGCGGTCTGCCCCGCGTCGGTGGCGCGCAGCGCGCCGCAGGTGTGAGTGCGGTAAGCGTGCATCGGTCGGAGTACCCCGGGGCTTCTCAATGCGGAAAACGGGCCGCAGAAGGGGCGCCGAGAAGCCCCATGTCAAGGGAGACTGTCATTCAGGCATCGAATCGGGCGGACTTTGCGCCTGGGCCGGGCTTCGCTAGAACCTTGCGGCCATGAGCCGACGCCCCCAGGCCCAGGACGCCGATCCCGTCCTGATCACCCGCTCCGACGAGCTTGCCGCCCTCTGCGCGCGCCTGCGCGCGGAGCCTTTCGTCACGGTCGATACCGAATTCATGCGGGAACGGACCTACTGGCCGGAGCTCTGCGTGGTGCAGCTTGCCGGCGAGCAGGACGTTGCGGTGATCGACGCCATGGCCGAGGGGCTTGACCTCTCGCCGCTCGGCGAGCTCTTCGCCGATCCCAAGGTCACGAAGGTGTTCCACGCGGCACGGCAGGATGTGGAAATCTGCATCCTGCGCTTCGGCGCCCCGCCGCGCCCGCTCTTCGATACTCAGGTGGCCGCCATGGTGGCCGGCTTCGGCGATCAGGCCAGCTATGACAGCCTGGTGCGTGCCCTCGCCAATGCGCAGATCGACAAGGCCCACCGTTTCAGCGACTGGGCGGCCCGCCCCCTCTCGGCGGCGCAGATCGCCTATGCCGCGGCCGACGTGACCCATCTCCGCCGCGTCTACACCGCCCTGGTGGAGCGGCTGACGCAGGAGAGCCGCCTCTCCTGGGTGGCCGAGGAGATGGCCGAGCTGACCGACCCTGCCACCTACCGGCAGGACCCGGAGACCGCCTGGGAGCGCCTCAAGCCCCGCTCCGGCAACCGTCGTTTCCTGGCCGCCGTGCGCGCCGCGGCCGCCTGGCGGGAGCGCGAGGCGCAGCGCGTCAACATCCCCCGCCAGCGGCTGGTGCGGGACGAGACGCTGCTGGAGATCGCCGCCACCAACCCGGCCACCCCGGCCGAGCTGGGCCGGGCGCGCGGCATCAGCAAGGGCTTCGCCGAGGGCAAGAGCGGCGCCGGCCTGCTCGCCGCGCTCGCCGCGGCGCGTGAGCTGCCGGACAGCGCCCTGCCCGAGCCCGCCCGAGACAACCGCCAGGGCCCGCCCGCCTCGCCGGCGCTGATCGCGCTGCTCAAGGTGCTCCTGGCCGCCAAGGCGGAGGAGCATCACGTCGCACCGCGCCTGATCGCCAGCGCGGACGAGCTGGAGCGCCTCGCCACCGAGGCCGAGCCGCAGGTGCCGGCGTTGCATGGCTGGCGGCGGCAGGTCTTCGGCCAGGCGGCGCTGGCGCTGAAGGGTGGCCGGCTGGCCCTCGGCGTCGAGGGCCGGCGGGTGAAGCTGATCGAGGGCTGATCGAGGGCTCCGCTCTTCAGCGGGCCGCGACCTCAATCGTGGCCCGCAGCCCCAGCGTCGCCGCCAGGGACTCGACCCGACGCTGCACCGCGTCGCCGGCGAAGAGGCCCATCCCCTCCGTCAGATGCAGGATGAGCTGGCCCTTCTCCACCGCCAGCTTGGCGCCAGCGAGCAGCGCGGGCGTGCCACCGGAGAGGGTATAGGCAAGCCGCAGCGCCTCCCCCAGCATCTCGGCCCGCCGCAGCGAGCTGCTGTCGAGCAGGACGCGGGCGGTGGCGAGCCAGGGCGCGTCCAGCTCCGGCTCGTAGCGAAGCGCCACCACCAGGGCGAGGAAAGCCCGCTCATGATGGTCGAGCCCGATTCCGGGCTGGCGCAGCACGCGCAGGAAGCTCTGCTCGGCGCGGTAGTCCGGATGATCATGACTACCGATATCGGAGAGCCAGCAGGCAGCCTCGCGAAGTGCCTCCTCGGGGCGGCTTTCCCCGCGGAAGAGGGGCGCCGTCCAGGCAGCGAGCGCAGCTGGCAGAGCGGTGTCGCGGCCGTACCGGCTCGCCATCTCGCGGCCGGCGGAGAGCAGCGGATCCTCCCGCCGCACCGTATCGGAGAGATGGCGGGCATACCAGCCCTCGCGCAATCCGTTGGCGCTGAACACGACCCGGCGGGCGCCGGTGGCGCGCAGCAGGCGACGCAGCGCCACAGCGGCGAAAGGCAGGTCCTGCAGCCGCTTGGCCGGAACACCGGGAAGCCGCTCCAGGGTGCGGCGCGTCGCTGCCATGATCAGACCGCAGAGGTCGCGCGCCTCATCCCGCCGCAGCACATAGTGGTGCACGATCGAGAGCGGATAGGCCGTCTGTGCGATGTGGATCTTCGCCAACGCCCGCCAGGCGCCGCCGACGAGATAGAGGTCGCGGTCCTTTCCATGCGCCAGCCAGGGCAGCCGCGCCAGCTCCTCCTCGGCGATGGCGCGGGCGCGGACGAGGTCGCCGCCCGCCCGGTCGGCCAGACGGATGGCGCCCAGCGGCAGGGACGCGGTGGCGCCAAGCCGCCCCTGGTTCAGCTCAACCACCTCCAGCGAGCCGCCGCCGAGGTCGCCCAGGATGCCGTCTGCCTCGGAGAAGCCAAGCAGCACCCCTTCCGCCGAAAGCGACGCCTCCTCCTCGCCTTCCAGGATGCGGATAGGCACGCCGGGCAGGCGCTCGGCCAGGGCAGCGGCGAAGGCGGGGCCGTTCTCGGCGTCGCGCACGGCGGCCGTGGCCAGCACTTCGAGCGGCGCGGCACCCATGCCACGCGCGACGGCATAGTAGCGCTCCATCACCGTCAGCGCCTGCGGCACCGCCGCCTCGTTGAGCCGGCCGGTGTTCTGCAGCCCGCGGCCCAGGCCCAACACCGCCTTCTCGTTGAAGATGGCCAGCGGATTGCGCCCCCATCCCTCAAAGACGACCAGACGGACCGAGTTGGAGCCGAGGTCAACGATACCCGCGCGCGGCGGATGGCTGAGGCCGGCATCAACGGGCGCAGCGTGAAGATCCAAGTGGGAAGTCCTCGATTGTCAGTCCTGGGTGACGCGGTCCTGCCGCCGCCGTGCCGCCGCAGCGCGCCCCGCCGCCCGGTGCAACGCGCTGCCGCGGCCGGAGAGGGACGGGTTGGTCATGAAATACTCGTGCGCCGAAACAGGTTGCGCGCCGGGATGCAGGCGGCGCCATCCGCCGTCCGGCCGCAACTGCCAGGACTGGACCGTGTCCTTGAGGTTCACCACCATGATCTGGTCGAGGATCTGGGCGTGCACCGTCGGGTTCTCGACCGGCGCCATGGTCTCCACGCGCCAGTCCATGTTGCGCGCCATCCAGTCGGCCGAGGAGATGAAGATCCGCGCCCGCCGCGAGGGCAGCCGGTGCCCGTTGCCGAAGACGTAGATGCGCGAATGCTCCAGGAAGCGCCCGACGATGGACTTCACCCGGATGTGCTCGGACAGGCCCGGCACGCCCGGCCGCAGGCAGCAGATGCCGCGCACGATGCAGTTGATCGTCACCCCGGCCTCGCTGGCGCGGTAGAGCGCGTCGATCAGCGTCTCGTCCACCAGGCTGTTCATCTTCAGCCAGATGCCGGCGGGCTTGCCCTCCCGCGCGAAGGCGATCTCCTGCTCGATCAGGCCGAGCAGCGCCGGGCGGATGGTCAAGGGCGCGAAGGCCAGCCGCTCCATCGCCTCCGGACGCGCATAGCCGGTCATGTAGTTGAACAGCTTTTGCGCGTCCCGCGTCAGCGCCGGGTCGGCGGTGAAGAAGGAAAGGTCCGTGTAGATGCGCGCGGTGATCGGGTGATAGTTGCCGGTGCCGAAATGCGCGTAGCTGCGCAACGAGCCGGCCTCACGCCGCACCACCAGCGACATCTTGGCGTGGATCTTCAGGTCCACGAAGCCGAAGACCACCTGCACGCCCGCCGCCTCCAGCTCGCGCGAGAGGGCGATGTTGCGCTCCTCGTCGAAGCGCGCCTTCAGCTCCACCATGGCGGTGACGGACTTGCCGAGTTCCGCCGCCTCGATCAGTGCGCGCGCGATCGGGCTGTCGCGGCTGGTGCGATAGAGAGTCTGCTTGATGGCGACCACGCTCGGATCGCGCGCCGCCTGCCGCAGGAACTGCACCACCACGTCGAAGGACTCATAGGGGTGGTGGACGACGATGTCCTTGGCCCGGATCGCCGCGAAGCAGTCGCCGCCGAAGTCCAGGATGCGCTCGGGGAAGCGGGGCGTGTAGGGCGTGAAGAGCAGGTCCGGCCGGTCGTCCACCAGGAGTTGCTTCAGGTCGGCGAGGCCGAGCAGCCCGTCCACCATGAAGATTTCGGCGCGCGGCGCGTCCAGCTCCTCGACCACGAAATCCACCAGGTCGGGTGCCATGTTGGCTTCAACCGAGAGCTGGATGGCACGGCCGCGGCGGCGGCGTTTCAGGGCGCTCTCGTAGGAGCGCACCAGGTCCTCCGCTTCCTCCTCGAACTCCACATCGGTATCGCGGATCAGGCGGAACATGCCCTGCGCGGCGTTGATGTAGCCGGGGAAGAGGCGCGGCAGGAACAGCGTGACCACGTCCTCCAGCCGCACGAAGCGGATGGGGCCGGTGCCGGGGGTGATCTGCGGCGCGTCCTCGGCGGCGGGCAGGCGGATGAAGCGCTCGACCTGCGAGGGCAGCGGTAGCAGGGCGCGCATGGTGCCGCCATCCTCCTCCCGCACCAGCTTCAGCACCATGCAGATGGCCAGGTTGCTGATGAAGGGGAAGGGATGCGCCGGGTCCACCGCCAGCGGCGTCAGGACGGGGAAGATGCGCTCCAGGAAGTAGCTTTCCAGCCAGCCCCGCTCGGCATCTGAGAGGTCATCGGTGGTGCAGACGCCGATGCCGGCGTCGCGGAGCTGCTCGCGCAGGCTGCGCCAGGTGGCCTGCTGCTCCTCGGTCAAGGCGGCGGCGCGCGCATGGATGGCGACGAGTTGCTGGCCCGGCGTCAGCCCGTCCGGCGAGGCGGCGGCGATGCCCGCCCGCTCCTGCCCCACCAGCCCGGCGACGCGCACGGAGTAGAACTCATCGAGATTGGAGGCCGAGATGGCGACGAAGCGCAGCCGCTCCAGCAGCGGGTGGTGCGGGTTGGTCGCCTCCTCCAGCACCCGGGCATTGAAGTCGAGCCAGGACAGCTCGCGGTTGATGAAGCGCTCCGGCGCGTTCATCGCGATGCCGGGGACATGCTCCTGCGTGGCGTGCTCGCCGGCCTGGCTGTGGGTGTCGAGGGCGTCCATGCCGCCAGCCTACAGCAAGGCGGGCGCGGAGGGCGAGCCACCCTCAAGCGCCTCCATGGAAACGTCATCGAAGCCGCGGAAGCCCGGCCAGTCGGCCAGGGCGGCGCGCGCGAGGCCACGCGTCACGGCGCCGCCTGCGGCCAGTGCGGCATGGTCGAGCAGGGCGGCGGCGGCGGCGATGGCGGCGGCCTCGCGCGGCAGCCGGGCGAGCAGCCATTCCTGCACGGCGTCCGGCACGCGGAGCTGACGTTCGGCGAAGTGGCGGGCCAGCAGCGTCGCCAGCAACGCTTCCGAAGGCTCGGCGATGCCAACGGCCGCGGTGGCCCGCAACCGGCTGGCGAGGTCGGGCAGCGCGACGTTCCAGCGCGCCGGCGGGGCGCGCCCGGCCAGCAGCAGCGGCAGGCCCTGCGCGGCACAGCCGTTGATCAGGTGGAACAGCGCCGCCTCGTCGGCGATGGCGTCGGCGTCGTCCAGAGCGGTGGGGGCGGGCTCCGGCACGCCCCGCAGCGCGGGGCCGGAGAGCAGCCGCCAGCCGCGCGCCTCGGCCTGGAGCTGGAGAAGGTGCGACTTGCCCACGCCCGGTGGGCCGAACAGCGCCAGCCGCCCCACGGGCCAAGCCTCCACCCGCCCGAGCCAGGCGCGCGCCTCCGCGTTGGAACGGTCGGGCAGCACCGGTCCGCGGAAGACGGGTGGCAGGTCGAGCGGCAGGGCGAGCTGGCGGATCGGATCGGGCTCGGTGGCGGCCATCAGGAACCGGTGCGGGGCGGGTCGAGGTAGAGCGGGCTCTCCAGGTAGCGCCGCAACCAGAACCGCGCCAGCACGCCGAGCGCCGCCGCCATTGGCACGGCCAGCAACACGCCCAGGAATCCGAAGGCGACGCCCCCGGCAAACAGTGCGAAGATCACCCAGACCGCATGCAGCTCCACCCGGTCCCCCAGCAGCCGGGGATAGATGATGTAGCCTTCAACCACCTGTCCGGTGACGAAGACGGCCGCCACCAGCCCCACCCCGTTCCAGGTGCCGAACTGCCCGACCGCCAGCAGCAGCGCGGTGCCGAGCCCGGTCATCGAGCCGACATAGGGGATGAAGGACAGGATGCCGGAAGCCAGCCCGACGATCAGCCCGAGCTCCAGACCGACCGCCGAGAGCGCCACTGCATAGTATACCGCCAGCAGGGCACAGCAGAGGAGCTGGCCGCGCAGCCAGGCGGAGAGAACGCGGTCGGTGTCCTTCGCCAGTTGCCGCAGGGTGGCGGCGGAGCGGCGGGGCAGCCAGCTCTCGATGCGCAGCATGATCGCCTGCCAGTCGCGCAGCAGGTAGAAGGCCACCACCGGCGTCACAACCACCAGGGTGAAAACGTTGAACAGCGCATAGCCGCCGCCGATCAGCCGTGTTGCCGCCGTGCCGAGGAAGGAGAGGATGGCGCCGACCTGGCTCACCGCTAGGTCGCGCAGGCGAGTGTTCAGCACCTCCGGCCCGATGCGCTGCTCCAATGCCTGCAGCGCCTCCTGCATGGCGCTGCCGACGCCGGCGATATAGCTCGGCAGGCGCGCCAGCAAGGTTCCGACCTGGGAGATGATCAGCGGATAGAGCAGCAGCAGCGCGATCAGCGCCAGCGCCATCAGCGTCGTGACCAGCAGGAGGGAGGCGAAGCCCCGCGGCAGGCCGAACCGGGTCAGCCGTGTGGCCAGCGGGTCCAGGAAATAGGCGATGCAGGCGGCCAGCACGAAGGGCGTCAGGATGGCCGAGAACAGCCAGAGCAGGAACAGCGCCGCCGCCAGGAGGCCGAGCACCAGGGCCATGCGCTGCCCGCGCGTGGCGGTGCGGGGGCCGGGGCTGGACGGCGACGGCAGGCGCGGCTCTCCGCGCGTGCGGGCGGCTGGAGGGGGTGGCAGGGCCGGTGGCAGGCTGGGCATCATGGCGCCGCCTCCCGCCGCAGCAACCGGGCCATGTAGGCAAGGCCGGAAACCACCGTGGTCGCCGCCACCACCCAGGCCATCAGCGTCAGCCAGGGTTCGGTGCGCAGGGCGAAGCCGGCGAGCAGCAAGGCCAGTCCCGCCAGCAGGATCTGCGTCAGGGTATTCAGCTTCGAGATGAACAGCGGCTGCATGCGCGGCGGCGCGCCGAGCAGGTTCAGCAGCATGACGCCACCCATGATCAGCGCGTCGCGGAACACCACCAGCATGGCGAGCCAGTCCGGCAGCACGCCGATCAGCGCCAGGGTGACGTAGGTACAGACGAGCAGCGCCTTGTCGGCGAGCGGGTCGAGCATGGCGCCCAGCGCCGAATAGGCGTTCAGGCGGCGCGCCAGCCAGCCGTCCAGGGCGTCGGAGATGCCGGCACCGGCGAATACGAAGAAGGCGGCATCCAGCCTTCCGTGCAGGATGAGCCACACGGTGGCCGGAACGGCGCAGAGCCGTGCCAGGGTGATGGCATTGGGCAGGGTGAGCGCCCTGCTCCGCCCATCGCCCGGCGGCGGGGCGTCAGAACCGGCCGGCAAGGCCGATTTGCCACGGACCGCCCGCACCGCCGCCCTGCGGGGCGGCCGGCGGCGCGGCGCCGAACGGCACGGGCGGTGCCAGCCGGCCGGGTGTGGCGGCCGGCGCCCCCGTGGGCACATAGACTGAGAGACCAGCCGCCGGCAGGGTCTGTGCCGCGACCTCCGGCCCGTGCCGCAGGCCGAGCCGGAGCCGCGCGCCATCCACCGCAATGGCCTGGACGTCCACCGAGGCAATCTCGGGGTTGCTGTAGAGCCGGCGGCGGAGTTCGAGCCATTCGCGCAGCCCCGCATAGCGCGCGGAGGCCTCGATATAGCCGGCGGGGGCGGCGCTGGGCATCACCGGCGGCGCGGCATCGCCGCCCGGAGCGGACATCATGCCGCCGGCGCCCGCCACCGAGCGCCCGGCCCCGCCAGGCACCCGGTTGGGGTTGAAGTTCACGGTCAGGCGGCCGCTGTAGCTGGTCCGGCTGGTGCGCTCCTCCTCGACGATGATGCTGCTCACCATCTGGTCGATCTGCGAATCGCTGAGGCTGGCCGGCAGGCTGAGTTCGCCCGCCATGCGCTGGTAGGCGAGGCGCTGTGCGGAGGCGATGGCCTTGGTGCGCGCCACCACCGCGTTCTCCGCCGTGGCCTCCGCCGGCACGCCGCGCTGGCTGTAGGGGTTGGCCGAGCTTTCGCTGGCACTCGCCTCCGCCGCGGGCGGCAACGCCTGGGCTGCAGCTTGCTGCGCGCCGAGTCCGATCAGCCCACCGACGACAACGGTTGCGGCGAGCCGCCGAAAATGTTGCATTCCGCCCCCTTGGATGCCCGGCACAGTGATCTCTCCTTCCGGGCCTTTGCGCATAGCCGATCGGGCCCCCTGATGACCAGTCTCACCTACCGCGACGCCGGCGTTGACATCGAAACCGGTGACGCCCTCGTCGATGCCATCAAGCCGCTGGCGCGCGCTACGGACCGCGCCGGAACCATGGGTTCCCTGGGCGGCTTCGGCGCGCTCTTCGACCTGAAGGCCGCCGGCTACACCGATCCCGTTCTGGTCTCCTCGACCGACGGGGTCGGCACCAAGCTTCGGCTTGCCATCGACACCGACATGCATGACGCCGTGGGCATCGACCTGGTTGCCATGTGCGTCAACGACCTGGTGGTGCAGGGCGCCGAGCCGCTCTTCTTCCTGGATTACTTCGCCACCGGGAAGCTGCAGCTCGAACAGGCGCGCGCCGTCATCGGCGGCATCGCCGAGGGCTGCCGGCAGGCCGGCTGCGCCCTCGTCGGCGGCGAGACCGCCGAGATGCCGGGCATGTACGCCAAGGACGACTATGACCTCGCCGGCTTCTCCGTCGGCGCCGCGGAGCGCAACGGCCTGCTGCCGAAGCCGGACGTGGCGGCGGACGACGTGGTGCTCGGCCTTGCCGCCTCCGGCGTGCATTCCAACGGCTTCTCCCTGGTGCGGCGCATCCTGGCCGCCGCCGGCCAGGATGTCGGCAGCCCGGCGCCGTTCGCGGCGGGCCAGACGCTCGGCCAGGCGCTGCTGGCGCCGACGCGGATCTACGTGAAGTCCGTGCTCGCCCTGCACAAGGCCGGGCTGCTGAAGGCGGCGGCGCACATCACCGGCGGCGGCCTGCCCGGCAACCTGCCGCGCGTTCTGCCCAAGGGCAGCGTCGCCGTGCTGGACGCCACCGCCTGGATCCTGCCGCCGGTCTTCGGCTGGCTGGCGCGCAACGGCAATGTGGCGCCGGAGGAGATGCTGCGCGTCTTCAACTGCGGCATCGGCATGTGCCTGGTGGTGAAGCCCGAGGATGCCGAAGCCGCCACGGCGATGCTCCAGCAGCAGGGCGAGACGGTGTTCCGCATCGGCGCCATCGAGGCCGGCACGGAGGGCGCGCCCCCCGAGGTGCGGGTGGAAAGCCTCTCCCCGAACTGGCCCGCCGCATGAGCCAGCGGCGGCGCACCGCCATCCTGATCTCCGGGCGGGGCAGCAACATGGCCGCCCTTCTCGATGCCGCCGCCGACCCGGCCTATCCGGCGGAGATCGCCCTGGTGCTCTCCAACCGCGTCGACGCGGCGGGCCTTGCCCGTGCCGCCCAGGCCGGTATTCCGACCGCGGTGGTGGAATCCCGCCGCTTCGGCAAGGACCGCACCGGTTTTGAGGCGGCGATGGAGGCGGAGCTGGCGGCGCATGACATCGCGCTGATCGCGCTGGCCGGATTCATGCGAGTGCTGACCGAAGGCTTCACCCAGCGCTGGGAGGGGCGGATGCTGAACATCCACCCTTCCCTTCTGCCGGCCTTTCCCGGCCTCGACACCCATGCCCGCGCCCTGGCGGCGGGAGTCCGGCTGCATGGCTGCACCGTGCATCTGGTGACGCCAGGGGTGGACGAGGGGCCGATCGTCGCCCAGGCGGCGGTCCCTGTTCTTGCCGGGGACACGGAGGAGGCCCTCGCCCGCCGAGTGCTGGCCGAGGAGCATCGCCTCTACCCCACCGCCCTGGGCTGGCTGGCCAGCGGTCGCCTGCGCCTGGAAGCGGGACGCGCCGTGGTGGACCCCGCCCCCTCTCCCAGCGGTGAAAGCCTGCGCAACCCGGGCTGAGAGCAGCCCGGGTCACGCCCCTGTCATAGCCCTAAGCTTGACAGACTGCCGGATAAAGAGAACGTTCTCTCTCATCAAGCACGAGGCCGGCAAACTGGCCATGGAGGGAACGCATGCATTTTTGCGAGGTGGCGGGGCATGCCGCCTAGGCCACCGCCACGCATCACCATCAAGGACCTGGCGCGCGATCTCGGCATGTCGGTCGCCACCGTGGCGCGTGCCTTCCACAGCGGCGGCACCATCGCCGAGGCCACCCGCAGGACGGTGCTGCGGCGCGCCGGAGAGCTGGGCTACCAGCCCAATGCCCTGGCGCGCAGCATGATCACGCGGCACACCCGGATCGTCGGTGTGGTCCTCTCCGACCTGGAGAATCCCTTCTACCCGCAGGTGCTCACCCGGCTCACCGAGGCGCTGCAGCAGGTTGGCCTCAACGTCATGCTGGTGGTGGCGGAACCCTCCGGCTCCGTCGATGCGGCGCTCCGGCTGCTGCTCTCATATCAGCCGGAATATGCCATCGTCCTCGCAACCACCCTGACCACCGACGCTGCCGAGGCCTGCCGCGCGGCCGGAACGCCGCTGCTGTTCTTCAACCGCGCTCCGGCGGAGGAGAACGCCTGCGCCGTGGTCTGCGACAACGCCGTCGGCGCGGCGGCGATGGCCGACCATCTGGTGGCCGGGGGCGCCCGCCGCCTCGCCTTCCTCTCCGGCCGGCCCGATACCTCGACCAACGCCGAGCGCCGCGCCGGCTTCCTTGAACGCTGCGCGGTGCATGGCCTGCCTGCACCACAGGAAGCACCGGCCGGTGCCTTCACCTATGCCGCCGGCTATGCCGCCGCGCAGCGCCTGCTGGCCGGGCCGGAGCGGCCGGAGGCGCTGTTCTGCGCCAACGACATCCTGGCCATCGGTGCCATGCAGGCGGCGCGGCGGGAGTTCGGCCTGCGCGTCCCTCAGGACCTCGCCATCGCCGGCTTCGACGACATCGCCATGGCCGCTTGGCCGGACCACGACTTGACCACGCTGCGGCAGCCCATTCCCGCTATGGTCGAGGTCGCCGTGAGCTGGGTGCACCGCGCCGCCGCCGGCGAGGCGCCGCCAAAGGGCACCCTCCGCCTGCCCGGCACGCTGGTGGTGCGCGGCACCACCCTGCCGGACACCACTTCCCCTTCCACCCCCGCGCTGGAGAACCAGGCATGACACCGCAAACCCTGAACACGGTCGCCATCGTCGGCGCGGGACTGGTGGGTTCCGGCTGGGCGCTGGTCTTCGCGCGCGGCGGCGCCAGCGTGCGCGCCTTCGACGCCGACCCGGCCCTGCGCGCCCGCATGCCCGGCCGCATCCGCACCATGCTGGAGGACATGCGCGGCGCGGGCCTCGTGGATTCGGTGGAGGAGACGCTCGCCCGCATCACCGTCTGCGAGACGCTGGAGGAGGCGGTCGGTCCCGCCGATTACGTGCAGGAATCCGTGCTGGAGCGCGTCGAGGTCAAGCAGGCCGTCTGCGCCGGCATCGACGCCGCGATGCGGCCGGAAGCCATTGTCGGCTCTTCCTCCTCTGGCATCCCGGCCTCGGCCTTCACCGCCGGGCTGACGAACCGCGCGCGCTTCCTGGTCGCGCATCCCGTGAACCCGCCGCATCTGGTGCCGCTGGTCGAGCTGGTGCCGGCGCCCTGGACCGACCCGGCCATCCTGCCGGTGCTGCGCGCCGCCATGGAAGGCTGGGGCCAGGCGCCGATCGTGGTGAACGGCGAGATCGAGGGCTTCATCCTCAACCGCCTGCAAGGTGCGCTGCTGAACGAAGCCTGGGCGCTCTACGAGGCCGGGCTGGCCAGTGCCGCCGACATCGACCGCACCGTCTCGCACGGGCTTGGCCTGCGCTGGGCCTTCATGGGACCCTTCGAGACGATCGACCTGAACGCGCCGGGCGGCATCGCCGACTACTCCGCGCGGCTGGCGCCGCTCTACCACAGCATCGCGCTTTCGCGGAAAGACCCGCAGCCCTGGTCGGCCGAGGCCATCGCCCGCGCCGAGAAGGAGCGCCGCGAATCCCTGTCGGCCGACCAGCTTCAGGAGCGCACCGACTGGCGCAATCGCCGCCTGATGGCGCTGGTGAAGCACCTGCGCAGTCAGCCGGGCTGACCACATGCCGCTTTCCCTGAGCAACCGCTCGGGGAAGGCGCCTTCCTATTGCCCCGGCTTCCTCCGGTGCAGAAGGCGCGCGCCGCCTCCTGGCTCACCCCTCCAAGGAGCATCTCTTGCTCGGCACAATTGCCATCGTCCTCTCACTCGCGGGACTGATGTTCTTCGCCTATCGTGGCTGGAACGTCCTCGTGCTGGCACCCATCATGGCCGCCTTCGCGGTTCTGCTGGCGCAGGGCGGGCCGCTGCTCGCCACCTACACGCAGATCTTCATGAGCAGCCTCGGCAAGTATGTCGTGCTGTTCTTCCCGATCTTCATGCTCGGCGCCATCTTCGGAAAGCTGATGGCGGATAGCGGCTCCTCCACCACCATCGCGCACACGATCGTGCAGCGGCTCGGTGCGCGCCACGCCATCACGGCGGTAACGCTGGCCTGCGGCGTGCTGACCTATGGCGGCGTTTCGCTTTTCGTGGTGGCCTTCGCCATTTACCCGATCGCTGCGGCACTGTTCCGCGAGGCCGACGTGCCGAAGCGCCTGATCGCCGGCGCCATCGCGCTCGGCTCCTTCACCTTCACGATGACGGCCTTCCCCGGCACGCCCGCGATCCAGAACGCCATCCCCACCCGCTTCTTCGGCACCACCACCTTTGCCGCGCCAGGCCTCGGCCTGCTCGCCGGCTGCATCATGCTGTTTGGCGGCCTGGCCTGGCTGCAGACCCGTGCCCGCCGCGCCAATGCCGCCGGCGAAGGCTACGGCACGCATGACGAGAACCTGCCGGCCTTCGAGGATGGCGAGCGCCCCGGCTTCGCCCTGGCGCTGCTGCCGATCGTCACCGTGATCGGCCTCAATGCGTTGTTCTCGCTCTGGATCTTCCCGTCGATGGACCTGAGCTACCTGTCGCATCAGCTCTACGGGGACGTCGCGCCCACGGCGGTGATCGGCACCTGGGCGCTGATCGTGGCGCTGGTCGGCGCCATCCTCACCGTGCTGCTGCTGCAGCGCCGCTATCTCCACAGCCCGCAGAAGACGCTGAACGAAGGCACGATGGGCGCGCTTCTGCCGATCTTCAACACCGCGAGCGAGGTGGGCTACGGCGCCGTCATCGCCTCGCTGGCTGCCTTCGCCGTGGTGCGGGACGCGGTGGTCTCCATCGCCCCGGGCACGCCCACCATTTCGCTCGCCATCGCGGTGAACGCGCTGGCAGGCATCACCGGCTCGGCCTCGGGCGGCCTCTCCATTGCCCTGGACACGCTGGGCAGCACCTACATGGCCCGCGCGACGGAGCTGGGCATCGACCCGGAGCTGCTGCACCGCATCGCCACCATCTCCTCGGGTGGATTCGATTCGCTGCCGCACAATGGCGCGGTGATCTCGCTGCTGACCATCACCGGCCTCACCCACAAGTCCTCCTACGGCGACATCTTCGTCGTGAACCTGCTGATCCCGGTGCTGGCGCTGATCACCATCATCGTCCTGGGCAGCACTTTCGGCAGCTTCTGAACCACCAGCTCCGTGAGAGGGAGGAACTGCCAGCATGGCTGGCGAGTTGATCCCTCTCCGGGCCCGGCAGGCACCGCCGGGCCCGCCCCCATCTGGGAGACGGATCATGTCCGCGCCTTCGCCGCCGGTCTCCGGGCTGATCATGCGCTCGGAGCACCCCTACAACGCCGAGCCGCCCCTGCCGCAACTCCGCGCTGCCTTCGTCACGCCGCAGGCCACCTTCTACGTGCGCAGCCATGGCGAGGTACCCCGGATCGACGCGGCGCGGCACCGCCTGCGCGTGGAGGGCCGCGTCGCCACGCCGCTCGACCTTTCGATGGCCGAGTTGCCAGAACGCTTCCCACAGCAGACGGTGCCAGCCGTGCTGCAATGCGCCGGCAACCGCCGCTCCGACCTGAACCGGGTACGGCCGGTCTCAGGCGACCTCTGGGCGCCTGGCGCCATCGGCCATGCCGAATGGACCGGCGTGCCTCTCGCCGAGGTACTGCGCGCCGCCGGCGCGGAGACCGACGACGCCCTACACGTCGCCTTCAGCGCCGGCGACATGGTGGACATGCCGGGCGAGGAAAGCTTCCGCTTCGGCATCTCCATTCCCATGGCCAAGGCGCTCTCCGCGGAGGTGCTGCTGGCCTTCGCCATGAATGGGGAGCCGCTGACGCCGGAGCATGGCTTTCCCTTGCGCGTCGTGGTGCCCGGCTTTGCGGGCATCCGCAGCGCCAAATGGCTCACTGGCATCACCGTGCAGGACGAGCCGGCCGATACCCCGATGCAGCGCAAGAACTACAAGCTGCTGCCGCCCGATCTGACCGGCCCGCCCTTCGACTGGGAAAGGGGCATCACGATCGATGCCATGCCGCTGAACTCGGCGATTTGCGAGCCGGCCAACCAGGCTACCCTGCCGGCCGGCCCAACCCTCCTGCGCGGCTACGCCACCGCCAGTGCGCGTGGCGTGGCGCGGGTGGACGTCTCGGCGGATGGGGGGCGGCGCTGGCAGCAGGCGGAACTGGAGCGGCGACCCGGCGCATCCTGGAGCTGGACCTTCTGGCAGGCGCGGCTGGACCTGGCCGCGGGCGAGCACGAGCTGGTGGTGCGGGCCTGGGATTCCGCCGGCCAGACGCAGCCCGCGACACCGGAGGAGGTCTGGAACGCCAAGGGCTATCTCTGCGCCTCCTGGCACCGCATCCGCGTGCGCGTGACCTGAACCGGCACGTCAAGCCGAGCGGCGCTGCACCAGTTCCGCCGGCAGGCGTTCGCTGCGCGGCGGGCCGGCGGTGCCGCCCAGCCGTGCCCGCAACAGCTCCACGGTGCGCGCCACCATGGCAGCGACGGGCTGGCGCAAGGTGGTGAGGCGATAGGCCGGCCAGGCACCCATTGGGATGTCGTCGAAGCCGATTACCGCCACATCCTCCGGCACGCTCAGGCCCGCGTCATGGCGCAGCGCATCCAGTCCGCCGAGGGCCAGGATGTCGTTGGCGAAGAAGATGCCGTCGGCCCGCCCGGCCAGCGCCCGCGCGGCGCGGTGTCCCGCCTCGTAGGAGAAGTCCCCCGCCTCCACCCGCAGGGGCGGAAGGAGGCCCCGCTCCGCCAGCGCGGCATGAAAGCCGCGTTCGCGGTCCTGGCTGGTCGAGGTATCGGCGCGGCCGGCCACGAAGGCCAGGCGCGAGCAGCCCCGGGCCAGTAGCGCCTCGGCCGCCGCCCGCCCACCGCCCAGGTTATCGCAGGCGACGCTGTCGAGCGGCGTCGGGCCGGCGGCGGTGCGGTTGAACAGCACGGCGGCGCGCCCGTCCCCCAGCCATTCCTCCGCCCCGGCAGAAGTCAGGCTGGCCGAGGTAATGACTACCGCGTCCACATGGTACTGCCGCAGCAGCGGCAGGCAGGAATCCGCCGGCTGGCCCGGGGGCACGGTGAAGAGCAGCGATTGCAGCCCCGCCGCCTGCAAGGCTTCGGTGAGCCGTTCCAGCACCGCGGGGTAGAAGGGGTTGGTCAGTTCCGCCATGACGATGGCGACGATGCTGCTGCGGCGGCGGGACAGCGCGGCGGCGATGACGTTCGGCCGGTAGCCCAGCTCCTCGGCGGCACGGAGCACCCGCGCCCGCATCTCCGGCGCGATCGAGGCGCCCGGGCTGAAGGCCCGGGACACCATGGACTGCGAGACGCCGAGATGCCGCGCCAGCTCGCGCGCCGTCACCGGCACGCCAGCGGGGCGCGGCGGCGCCGCGGCCTCAGGCTGCGTTCTTGCCGCCATAGCGGCGCACACGGATGTCCGCCTGCTCCTTGTGGCCGGCGAAGTTCTCGATGGCGCAGAGGCGCGAGCAGTACTCGCCCACCATCGCCGAAGCCTCGGGCTTCACTTCCTGCCAGGTGCAGGTCTTGATGAACTTGCCGACCCAGAGGCCGCCCGTGTAGCGCGCCGCCTTCTTGGTTGGCAGCGTATGGTTGGTGCCGATCACCTTGTCGCCATAGGCCACATTGGTCTCGGGGCCAAGGAACAGCGCGCCGTAGTTGCGCATGTTGTCGCGGAACCAGCGCGGGTTCTTCGTCATCACCTGCACATGCTCGGAGGCGATGTCGTCCGCCACCTGCAGCATTTCCTCGTCGGTGTCGCAGAGGATGACCTGCCCGTGGTCACGCCAGGCGACGGAGGCGATGTCCGCGGTCGGCAGCACCTTGAGCTGGCGCTCGATCTCGGCCTCGATCCCCTCGGCGATCTTCTTCGAGGTGGTCAGCAGCACCGCCGGGGAGGTCGGGCCGTGCTCGGCCTGGCCGAGCAGGTCGGTGGCGCAGATCTCGGCGTCCACCGTGTCGTCGGCGATCACCAGCGTCTCGGTCGGGCCGGCGAAGAGATCGATGCCGACGCGGCCATAGAGCTGCCGCTTGGCTTCCGCCACGAAGGCGTTGCCGGGACCGACCAGCATGTCCACCGGCTTGATGGTCTCGGTGCCGATGCCCATCGCGGCGATGGCCTGGATGCCGCCGAGCAGGTAGATTTCATCGGCGCCGGCCATCGCCATGGCGGCGACCGTGGCGGCGGGGGCCTGGCCGTTCAGCGGCGGGGTGCAGGCGATGACGCGCGGCACGCCGGCCACCTTGGCGGTCAGCACGCTCATATGCGCCGAGGCCACCATCGGGTAGCGGCCGCCCGGAATGTAGCAGCCGACGCTCTCCACCGGGATGTTCTTGTGGCCGAGCGTCACGCCTGGCAGCGTCTCGATCTCCAGGTCCTTCAGGCAGGCCTTCTGCGCCTCGGCGAAGCGGCGGATCTGGCTCTGGGCGAACTTGATGTCCTCGATCACCTGCGCCGGCAGGCTGTCGATCAGCGCCTGGATCTGCTCCTTCGAGAGGCGGAAGCTCTCAGGCGACCATTTGTCGAACTTCTCGGACAGTTCGCGCACGGCAGCGTCGCCACGCGTCTCGACATCGGCCAGGATGCCCTCGACGGTCTGGCGGACCTTGCGGTCGTACTCGGCGGTCTCGGCCGCCTCGGCGCCCTTCTTGAGATAGCGGATCATGCCGTTCCCTTCCCTTGGCTGGGGTGCGTGAGCGCAGTCTGAAACGTTTTTGCATACGGATGCAAGCGTGATTGCATCCGCATGCAATCACGCTTTTCTGCGTGTGCTACTCGGCCGTCCAGCCGCCATCCAGCATCATCGCGCTGCCGGTCATCAGCGCCGAGGCGTCCGAGGCCAGGAAAACCACCGCGCCCATCAGGTCCTCCACCTGCCCCACGCGCCCGATCTTGATCTTCGAGAGAACCCAGGCGCGAAAGGCCGGTTCCTCGAAGAACGGCCGGGTCATCGGCGTCTCGATGAAGGTGGGGCAGATGGTGTTCACGCGGATGCCGAGAGGGCCCAGCTCGATGGCCATGGCCTTGGTCATGCCTTCCAGCGCGTGCTTGGTCGCGCAGTAGACGCTGCGCCGCGGGCCGCCGACATGCCCCATCTGGGAGGACATCTGAATGATGGAGCCTGGCTTCCCCACCGCCGCAAGCCGCTTCGCCACCGCCTGCGCCATGAAGAAGGCGGCGCGCAGGTTCAGGGCGACCACGGCGTCGAAGTCACCCGGCGTCACCTCCAGGAAGGGCGCGGGGCGATTGGTGCCGGCGTTGTTCACGAGGATGTCAAACGGGTCACGCGCTTCCAGCGCCGCCTCCACGGCGGCGGCATCCGCCACGTCCAGCGGCAGCGCCTCAGCCGAGCCGCCGGCGGTGCGGAGGGCATCGGCGGCCGCCTCGATCTCGCCGGCGCTGCGCGCCACCAGGGCAACATGCGCCCCGGCTTGTGCCAGGGCGGCGGCGGCGGCGAGGCCGATGCCCCGCCCCGCCCCCGTCACAAGAGCCCGCCGGCCATCGAGACGAAAGGAGGGTGCCTTGGGCAGGGTGGTCATTCTGTCATATTCTCCATCTTGCTGAAGCAGGGCATGAGGTTGCCCAGCCGCACCACGAGCGATCGCGGTGCGGAGCCTGTCGGAAACACCGAGCGCCGTCACCAGCGAAAACCCGACGGCCATGCCCTGGGAGCATGACCATGACCTGGGATTTCCTGCCAAGCGCACTGGACCTCGCGCGGTTCCAGTTCGCCTTCACCGTCTCCTTCCACTTCCTGTTTCCCGCCTTCACCATCGGGCTGGCGAGCTTCCTGGTGGTGCTGGAGGGGCTCTGGCTGGCCACCGGCCGCGCCGTCTTCCTCGACCTGTTCCGCTACTGGCTGAAGGTCTTCGCCATCGCCTTCGCCATGGGCGTGGTCTCCGGCGTGGTCATGTCCTACCAGTTCGGCACCAACTGGTCGGCCTTCTCCGATCGCATCGGCAACGTGATCGGCCCGGTGATGGGCTACGAGGTGCTGACGGCCTTCTTCCTGGAGGCGGGCTTCCTCGGGATCATGCTGTTCGGGCTGGAGCGCGTCGGCCGGAAGCTGCATTTCACCGCCACCTGCCTCGTCGGGCTCGGCACGCTGATCTCGGCCTTCTGGATCCTGTCGGCGAATTCGTGGATGCACACGCCGCAGGGCTACAGCATCGCGCCCGATGGCCGCTTCATGCCGGAGGACTGGTGGGCGATCATCTTCAACCCCTCCTTTCCCTACCGCTTCACGCACACCGTCACCGCAGCCTACCTGACCACGGCCTTCATCGTCGGCGGCGTGGGCGCCTTCCACCTGCTGCGCGACAGCCGCAATGCCGGTGCGCGCACCATGTTCTCCATGGCCATGTGGATGGCGGCGATCGTCGCGCCCATCCAGATGTTCATCGGCGACATGCATGGGCTGAACACGCTGGAACACCAGCCGCAGAAGGTGGCGGCGATGGAGGGGCACTGGGAGCGGCAACGCGGCGCGCCGCTGATCCTGCTCGGCCAGCCCGACATGGCGGCAGAGGAGACTCACGTGCTGCTGGAGGTGCCGAAACTCTCCGCCCTGATCCTGACGCATGAGCTGAACGGCGAAACGCCGGGCCTCAAGGACTTCCCGCCCGATGCCCGGCCGACCAACGTGCCGCTGGTCTTCTGGTCCTTCCGGGTGATGGTCGGGCTCGGCACATTGATGGCCGTGCTGGGGCTGCTCTCGTTGTTCCTCCGCTGGCGCGGGCGGCTCTATGACACGCGCCTCTTCCTGCGCGCGGCGGTGGCCATGGGTCCTGCCGGGCTCATCGCCGTCATCGCCGGCTGGGTCACCACCGAGGCGGGGCGGCAGCCCTTCACCGTCTATGGCCTGCTGCGCACCGCCGAGAGCGTCTCGCCTCTGGCGGCACCGGCGGTGGCGGCCTCGGTGCTGGCCTTCATCCTGGTCTACTTCATCGTGTTCGGCGCCGGCATCTGGTTCCTGTTCCGCCTGTTCAGCCAGCCGCCGCACGAGGCCGAGCCCGGGCCGGCGGAGAACGAGCCAATCCGCACCAGCGGCATCACGCCCGCACCCGCCATGCGGCATGCCGCCGGCGGCCCCCATCCAGGACCCTGAGGAGACGCCCCCATGGAAGAGCACCTCCCCTTGATCTGGGCCATCCTGATCGCCACCGCCGTCTTTCTCTATGTCTGCATGGACGGATTTGACCTGGGCCTGGGCATCCTCTTCCCCTGGTTCACCCATAAGGATGAGCGGGACGTCATGGTGAATTCCGTGGCGCCGGTCTGGGACGGCAACGAGACCTGGCTGGTGCTCGGCGGCGCCGGCTTGTTGGCGGTCTTCCCGCTGGCCTATGCCACCATCTTCCCCGCCCTCTACATGCCGCTGATCCTGATGCTGCTGGCGCTGATCTTCCGCGGGGTCTCCTTCGAGATGCGCTTCAAGGCGCATACGGAGCGCGCCCAGACCTGGTGGGACCGCGCCTTCTCCTGGGGCAGCTACGTCGCGGGCTTCTGCCAGGGCATCGCGCTCGGCGCGCTGGTGCAGGGTATCCGGGTGGAGAACCGGGCCTATGCCGGGGGTTGGTGGGACTGGCTGACCCCCTTCTCGCTCCTGACCGGCCTTGCCCTGCTGGTCGGCTACGGGTTGCTCGGCGCCTGCTGGCTGATCTGGAAGAGCGAGGGGCCGCTCGCCGCCAAGGCACGCCACATGGCCCGGCGGCTGGGCGTGGCGACGCTGGTCTGCATCGCGCTGGTCAGCCTGATCATGCCCTTCCTGCAGCCGACCTTCTTTGCGCGGTGGTTCACCCTGCCCTGGATGCTCCTGGCCTCGCCGGTACCGCTCCTTGTTGTGCTCCTCGCCTGGCGCTTCTTCCGCGCCATCGACGTCACCGAGGCGCGCGAGGCCGAGGCGCCACACGATCCCAGCGGCCGCAGCTTCCGCTGGCGGGACGGCGCGCCCTTCCTTTACGCCCTGGGCTGGTTCTTCCTCTCCTATACCGGGCTGGGCATCAGCCTCTGGCCGAACATCGTGCCGCCCTCGATCAGCATCTGGGAGGCGTCCGCTTCACCCGCTTCACAGGCTTTCCTGCTCGTTGGTGCCTCGGTTCTGATCCCGATCATCCTCGCCTATACCGGTTACACCTACTGGCTGTTTCGCGGAAAGGTTCGGATCGGCGAAGGCTATCACTGACCGTCCTGGATGCCGTGGCGAAGCCAGCCTGCGAAGGAGGAGGCCGCACCGTCCTCTTCCTTCGCCTTCGAGGTGGGCCACCACACACTACAACCGTGACGTGCATTCTTTCGATGCTGCCTTGTCCGAGTCTGAAGGCTCCCCATCCATGTGACCAGCAAATTCTCTTTTTTTGTTCTGATCATGGCAGATCTCGTCTGAGAATCCGACGTACGGACACAGAATTGTTATTTTTAAACGATGTCCCTGTTTTTGATACGTCTAAAAGATGAAAAACCTCTTCCCCACTCGCGCATAAGTGGTAAAACTGCACGCATAGATTGTGGGGATGCGAAGGATGCGTGTTCTTCTGGTTGAGGACGATCTCACCACCGCCCGCGGGATCGCGATGATGCTGCGCGCAGCATCCATGATCACCGACACCGCCAGCACCGGCGAAGAGGCCCTCGAACTGGCCGCCCTCTACGACTACGACATCGTCGTGCTCGATATCATGCTGCCGGACATGGAGGGCTACGAGGTGGTCCGCCGGCTGCGCGGCAACCGCGTGGAGACCCCGGTGCTGATCCTCTCCGGCCTCTCCCGCCCCCAGGCCAAGGTTAAGGCCTTCGGCATGGGTGCCGACGACTTCATCACCAAGCCCTTCGACCAGCAGGAGCTGATGGCCCGTGTGCAGGCCATCATCCGCCGTGCCAAGGGCTTCAGCCAGCCGACCCTCGCCGTCGGGTCGCTGACGCTGAACCTCGGGTCCCGAGAGGTGCGGGTGAGCGATCATCCTGTGCACCTGACGGGCAAGGAATACGCCATCCTGGAGCTGCTGGTCCTGCGCAAAGGCCTTGTGCTGACCAAGGAAGTGTTCCTGAACCACCTCTATGGTGGCATCGACGAGCCGGAGGCCAAGATCATCGACGTCTTCATCTGCAAGCTGCGCAAGAAGCTGGCGCAGGCGGGAGCGGGCGAGCTGATCGGCACCGTCTGGGGCCGCGGCTATGTGCTGCGCGACCCCGCCGCCCTCAGCAGCCGCTTCCCGCTGCCGGAAGGGGCGATCACGCCGGCCCGCGCCCAGAGCCAGGTCCTGGCCTGAACGGGCGGACGGGGTGATGCTCCTCGCAGGCACCCCGCCCCCCTCCTTCAACCCGCGGCCGCGCGCTGGACGGCGGGGGCATAGACCCCCCGTTCAGCCGGCACCGCCGCCAGCCGCTCCGTCAGCCCGAGCACCGTCTCGGCGCCGCCCAGATACAGGACGCCATCCGGAGCGAGCTGCGCCGCAAGCGCGTTGAGCACCTTCCCCTTGGTGGGCGGATCGAAATAGATCAGTACGTTGCGGCAGAAAATGACGTCGAAGCGCCCAAGCGTCCGGTGCTCGTCGAGCAGGTTGCGCTCCTCGAAGCGAACCATGCTGCGCAATTCCTGCGAGGCGCGCCACTTCCCGCCCTCCTGCCGGAAGTGCTTCACCAGCAACTGCACGGGCAGGCCGCGCTGCACCTCGAACTGGGTGAACAGCCCCTCGCGGGCGCGCATCACCACCTCCCGCGAGAGGTCGGTGCCGATGATCTCGGCCTGGCGGATGCCGAGATCGGTCAGGATCATCGCAACCGAATAGGCCTCCTGCCCGGTCGAGCATGCGGCGGACCAGATGCGCAGGCGGTGGCCCGCAGGCCGCGTTGCCATCAGCTTCGGTAGCAGCCGCCGAAGATGGTCGAACGGCTTGCCGTCCCGGAAGAAGCTGCTTTCGTTGGTGGTCAGCGCCTCCGTGACGGCGCGCGCCAGCGGCTCGGCCCGCAGGTCCCGTAGCCGGAGCGCCAGCGCGTCGAGGCTGGGGATTCCCTCCTGCTTCAGGAGCGGCGCCAGGCGCGTGTCCAGCATGTACTCCTTGTCCGGCGTCAGCACGATTCCCGACCGCGCCTTCACCAGCGCTGCAATCGAGGCAAAACTCTCCGCGTTCATGCCAGCCCTCCGGCAGCGCTCAGTCCCGCCGCTCCGAATTGCGCCAATACCCTCTCGGCCAGTTGTTCCGGCGGCAGCAGCGCCTCCGCCAGCCCGGCCTTCGCAACGGCGCCCGGCATACCCCAGACAACGCTCGAAGCCTCATCCTGCGCCAGAACCGTCCCGCCGCCGGCGGCCACCGCCTTGCAGCCGAGCATTCCGTCCTGCCCCATCCCTGTCAGGATCACCGCCAGTACCCGGCCCTCGCAGGCTGCGGCGGCGCTCCGCAGCATCGGGTCCACGGCGGGGCGGCAGAAATTCTCCGGCGGATCGCTGTTCAACCGCGCAACAAGCCCGGCCGCGCCATTTTCCACCACGAGGTGCCGGTCCCCCGGCGCGACATAGATCCTCCCGGCCTGCAGCGCCTCGCCATCCCTGGCCTCGGCCGCGGCCGGCCCGCCGAGGCGTGCCAGATGGTCCGCGAGCATGGCGGTGAATCCAGCCGGCATGTGCTGCACAATGACGATGGGCACCGGTACGGGCACCGTCAGCCGTCGCACGAAGGCGGCCAGCGCCTGCGGCCCGCCGGTTGAGGAGCCGATGGCCAGCAGCCGCGCCCGGGGCCGCAACCCGAACGCCAAGCGCGGCGCCGGGGCGGGCGGTGCCATGACCGACCGGAGCGGAACGGAACGTGGCACGGGCCGCGGGCTGACGGAACGGGTCGCGGCACCGCCCCGCATGCGCGCCCACCCCTTCACCTTCGCCAGCAGGTCGGCACGGAAAGTGGGGTCGTTCATACCCCCTGCCGCGGCGGAGGGCTTCGGAACATAGTCGGCGGCGCCCGCACGCATCGCCGCCATGGTCGCCTCGGCGCCGCGCTGCGTCAGTGCGCTGGCAACGATGACGGCCAGCCCCGGCTGCGCCTTCAGCAGCAGCGGAAGCGCCGTCATGCCGTCCATGACAGGCATCTCCAGGTCGAGCAGCACGACATGCGGCCGCAATTCGGCCGGCAGACCCTGGAGCGTCTCCAGCGCTTCCCGCCCGTCGCCGGCCCGCGCCACCACCTGGATCGACGGGTCGGCCTCCAGGAGACGAGCGAAGACGGAGCGCACCGTGCTGCTGTCATCGCACAGCATCACCCGCACCTTCGGCGCGGCGGCTGCGAGAGGTTGCGCCATCACGGCTCGGCTTCTTCCAGCAGGCCCAGCTGCACCAGCTTGCCCGTGATGATCTCGTCATCGAAGGGCTTCATGATGTATTCCTGCGCCCCGGCGCTCAGCGCCGTGATGATGCGCTCCAACTCGCTCTCGGTTGTGCAGAGCATGATCAGCGGCTCATCCGGGCCGAACTCGGCGCGGGCCGCCTGGAGGAATTCCAGCCCGGTCATCACCGGCATGTTCCAGTCCAGCAGCACCAGCCGCGGCAGGACCTCGCGGCAGGCCAGCAGCGCCTGCTGCCCGTCCTCAGCCTCCCGCACGGAGAAGCCGTGACGTTCCAGGATGCGCCGTGCCGCCTTGCGGACGACGCGGCTGTCATCCACCACCAGGCAGGTCATCTCACCGTCCATCACACCCTCTCCCTCAGCCGATCGCCAGGATGCGATCCACGTCGAGCACGATCAGCAGCCGGTCGTCCTGCCGGTGCACAGCGCGCGACACCTCCCGCCAGACCGGGTCGAGGGTCGGCGGGTTGTTGGCGAAGCCGCTGGCGCGAAGCGGCAGCACCTCGCCCACCGAGTCGGAGAGCAGGCTGTAGAGCTCGCCGTTCTGCTCGACCACGACGCTCATCGGCACCGGTGCGCCGGGTGCGCGGGGCGGCAGGCCAAGTCGGCGGCGCAGGTCGATCGCGGTGACGATCCGGCCGCGCAGGTTGAGGCTGCCCGCCACCTCGCGCGGCGCCAGCGGCACGCGCGTGATGGCCTGGGCGGCCAGGATGTCCCGCACGGCCAGCACCGGCACGCCGCAGAGCTGGCCGGCCACGGTGAGCGTCAGGAACATCTCCGCCGCGCTGTCGGTCATCACGGCCGCGCCGCTCCGCACCTTGGGGGCAGCCCGCATCTCGGTTTCCATCATTCGTGCTCCTCAGGCGATGCTGGTCGCGGCAAGGCACTCGCGCAGCGAGGCGAGCAGCGCTTCACGGTCCGATTTTCCGACGTAAGTGGTGAATCCCGCGTCTCTGGCGAGCCGCATCCGCTCGCCATCCACCCGGCCGCTCAGCGCCACCAGGGGAAGTTCCTGCCACGCTCCGCTTTCGCGCACCGCCCGCGCCAGGCCGAGGCCGTCCAGGTCCGGCATCTCAATGTCGGAGACGAGGATGTCGAACATCGCGCCCTGCTCGCGCAGCTGCAGCGCCTGGTTACCGCTGTCCACCGCCGTCACCTCGTAGCCCGCGGCGGTCAGGCCCGGCACCAACAGGTGGCGGAAGAAGGCGCTGTCCTCCACCAGCAGCACGCGCTTCGGCGTCATGGCCGTGCCGGACTGGCGGAACCAGTCGTCGCCCGCCTGGTGCAGCCACCAGGCGCAATCGATGATGTCCGTTACCTTGCCACAGATCACCGCACTGCCGAGGAAGCCCGGCTGCTCGGAGGCGCCCTCGATGTTCATGTGTTCCTCGACCACATCGAGGATGGCGTCCACCATCAGCCCCATGGCGCGGTCACGGTCGTTGAACACCAGCACAGCCTGGCGCCGCCCCGGCTCGGGCGGCACCCAGCCGCCGGACATGGACACCAGCGGCATCAGCTTGCCGCGGTACTGCACGAGCGTCTTGCCGCCGGAATGCTCAATGCTCTCCACCGGCAGGTCCTCCAGGCGGGCGACCAGCCCGAGCGGAACCGCCTTTGGCGTGTCGTCGCCGGCGCGGAACAGCAGCAGCGCCGTGCGCTCCGAGGAGCGTGTGCCGCGAAGCCCGGCGGCCGCCTGCACGATCTCCTCGGCCGGCCCGTCGGCGCCGACGCCCGTGGCGCGGGCGATCCCGTTCGGGTCGAGGATCATGATGACGCTGCCATCGCCGAGGATGGTGTTGCCGCTGAACATCGTCACGTGGCGCAGGATCGGCGCCACCGGCTTCACCACGATCTCCTCGGTGTCGAACACCTTGTCGACGATGATGCCGAAGACGTTGGCGCCGACCTGGGTGACGACGACGAAGCCCTCGTCCTTCTCCGGCTCGGCCGCCCCGCCTTCGAGCTGCAGCAGGCGCGACAGCGAGACCAGCGGCAGAAGCCGCTCGCGCAACCGCATCACCGGCGTGTCGTGGATGCGCTCGATCTGCGCGCCCTCGGCATTGCCGCTCGCCCGCACCAGCTCGACAACGCCGATCTGCGGAATGGCGAAGCGCTCGCCACCTGCCTCGACGATCAGCGCCGAGACGATCGCCAGGGTGAGCGGAATCTTGATGAAGAAGGTCGTGCCCTTCCCCTCCACCGAGCGCAGCTCGATGGTGCCGCCGATCTTCTCGACATTGGTCTTCACCACGTCCATGCCGACGCCGCGGCCGGAGACGGAGGTGATGGCGGCAGCCGTCGAGAAGCCGGCGCGGAAGATGAAGTGCTGGATCTCCCGCTCGCTCATCCCGGCCAGCTCGGCCTCGGTGGTCAGGCCCTGCGAAAGCACCTTCGCCTTGATCTTCTCGACCGAGAGGCCGCGCCCGTCATCGCCGATTTCGATGATGATGTGGCCGCCCTCATGATAGGCGTTCAGCGTGATGCGGCCGATCTCCGGCTTGCCGGCGGCGCGGCGCTGCTCGGGGGTCTCCAGCCCGTGGTCGCCGCTGTTGCGCACCATGTGCGTCAGCGGGTCCTTGATCAGTTCGAGCACCTGCCGGTCCAGCTCGGTCTCGGCGCCCTTCATCACCAGCTCGATCTTCTTGCCAAGTTCGTTGGCGAGGTCACGAACGATGCGCGGCAGCTTCTGCCAGGCATTGCCGATCGGCTGCATGCGCGTCTTCATCACTCCCTCCTGCAACTCGGAGGTGATGTGCGAGAGGCGCTGCAACGGCACGGTCAGCGCCGAATCGCTGCGTGCGCGCACGAGCTGCAGGAGCTGGTTGCGAGTCAGCACCAGTTCGCTGACCAGCGTCATCAGATCCTCCAGCACGTCCACGGAGACGCGGATGGTCTGCGGCGGCGCGGCTGCGGCGCCGCCCTGCGCGGCGGCCGGCGCGGGCGTGGCGGGGGCGGCGGCTTCCGGTTCGGCCTCCACGCGCGCGGCGGGCGCCTGCGCGGGCACAGGTGCAGCGACGGGCGGCGGTTCGGCGGTGAATTCGGCAACGGGATTGGGCAGCGCGAAGTCCAGTTCGGCGGCCACAGGCTCCGGCTCGGCGGACGCCGGACAGACGGCGCCCGGCGCGACCGGCAACTCACCACGCCAGGCGGCATCCAGCGCCGCGATCAACGGCGCGTCGTCGCCGGAAGGCTCGCTGCCGGTGGATTCCAGGCCGGCCACAATGCTCTTCAGGCAGTCCAACGCCGAAAGGATCAGCGTGATGCCTTCCGGCGTCACCTTCAGCGATCCTTCGCGATACTTGCCCAGCACGTTCTCGGCCGCATGCGCGACCTTCTCCAGGCGCGACAGGCCCAGGAAGCCGCAAGTGCCTTTGATTGTGTGGACGTTCCGGAAGATCTCCGAGAGCGTCTGGCGATCGTCCGGCGCTTTTTCGAGCTTCAGCAGCGCACCATCCAGCGCTGCCAGCCCCTCATTGGTTTCGGTCAGAAAGTCGGCGAGAAGGTCGTCCATCGCGGTCCCCGGCGGGCTGGATTTGCCTCACCCTGTGCGCCCGACCGCGAACAACCGGTAAAGGCGGTGCCTGATTCGGCCCCGCCTGCCGTTCAGCTCTGCGGCGGCAGGAGTTGTAGGCCGGCCGGCTGCCCCGGCTTTGCCAGGGCCACAGTCCAGCCGATCTCCCGAGCCAGCCGCAGGAGCAGCGTCGCCATCGCCTCGCGTGGGCCACCCGCTGCCCCATCGAGCGCGGCGGCCAGGCCGGCGGGCCAGGCAACAACCCGCCCATCCGCCGCGAGGGCCAGCGCCGCTCCGCTCCGCTCCAGCCGCACCACCCCGCCACGCGGCAGGGCCTCGCCGGTCAGCATGATGGCGAGCATCACCATCTGCGCCACGGCCGGGGGGAACACCTCCTCCGGCGATAGCGCGACGAGTTCCAGCCGCGCGCGGCCGCCCGCCACCAAGCCTTCACTTAGCGCCAGGATCTCGGAGCCGGCGATCGGGCCGGTGCCGCCACCGCAGGCGGCGCGCCAGAACTTCAGCCGGCGCCGGATCTCCGCCGCCGCGTCGCGCGCAAGCTCCGCGGCCTCCGGGTCGTCGGCCAGCATGTCCAGCGCACCCGCGACGGTGCCCAGCGGTCCCACCAGGTCATGACAGAGCCGGGCGCACAGGTCCTGCGCGAGGCTGGCTTCGGTTTCCATGTGGCACTCCCCTTGCTACCCGGGCGGCATAGCGCGGGGCGCCTTGAGGCTAGCTTAATTTTCACCTTTCCGTGAACAGCTTTGCCTCTGGCGCAGGTCTGCGCCCGGGGTCAGTTTGCGCCATGCTCACACCGCTCGAACCCGGCATGCACGTCCGCCACCCCGCCCGCCCGGACTGGGGGATCGGACAGGTCCAGTCGGTGATCGGCGACCGCGTCACCGTCAACTTCGAGCATGCCGGCAAGCTGCTGATCAATGCCGCCCAGGTCGCGCTCGACATCGTGGAGGATCCTCGTTGAGCGCCTTGCTGCAGGCCTGGCAGGGAAGTCTGGCCCTGCTGGGAGGCTGGGAGCTGTCGGTTGCCCTGTTCTCCACCATCCTCGCCGGGCTGCTGCGCGGCTATTCGGGCTTCGGCACCGCCATCCTCCTGGCGCCGGTCTATTCGACGCTCTGGGGCCCGCGCATCGGCGTGCCGGTGATCCTGCTGATGGAGCTGTTCGTCTCCGCCTACCTGATCCCCCGCGCCATTGGCCAAGCCAACCGCCGCGTGATCCTCTCGATCGGCGGTGCCGCGGCGCTGGCCACGCCGATCGGCGCCTATGTCCTGTTCTTCGCGGACGGGTCGGTGCTCCGCCGCGTCATCGGCGTGTGCGTGATGGTCATGGGGCTGCTGATGATGTCGGGCTGGCGCTATCACGGCAGCCGTCCGCTGGGGTTGAACCTGTTGGTCGGCCTGCTCTCAGGCCTGCTGAAGGGCGCCACCGGCATGTCGGGCCCCCCGGTCATCCTCTATCTGCTCTCCGGCCCGGAGGCAGCGGCGCAGCACCGCGCCAACCTGATCCTCTACTTTGGCCTGATCGGCATCGTGGCGGTTATTCCGCCGGTTTGGGGCGGGCTGGTCGGCCTGCCGGTGCTGATGATGGCCGGGCTGATGCTGCCATTGCTGCTGCTCAGCGTGCCGGTGGGGGCACGCATGTTCCACGTCGTGCCGGTGCACTGGTACAAGCGGCTGGCGCTGATGGCGCTGATGGCCGCCGGAGGTTTTGCGCTGCTTGGCTGAAGCGAGGGCTTGCGCCGGCCGGGTGGGGCGGCCCAAATGAAGCCTTGACCCTGTTTTTGAACCCCCTGCCGTGGGAGTTGGCCGCATGATCGATCCGTTCGGCCGGCGGATCAGCTACCTTCGTGTCTCCGTCACCGATCGCTGCGATCTCCGCTGCGTCTACTGCATGGCGGAGGACATGACCTTCCTGCCGAAGGCACAGATCCTGACGCTGGAGGAGCTCGACCGCCTTTGCGGTGCCTTCGTCGGGCTCGGCGTCGAGCGCATCCGCCTCACCGGCGGCGAGCCGCTGGTCCGACGCGACGTGATGCGCCTGGTGCGCAGCCTGGGCGAGCGCATCGGTGCGGGCGGGCTCAAGGAGCTGACGCTCACCACCAACGGCACGCAGCTCACCAAGCACGCCGAGGGCCTCTATGCGGCGGGTGTCCGGCGCATCAACGTCTCGCTCGACTCGCTCGACCCCGGCCGCTTCAAGGCGCTGACCCGCTGGGGCGACATCGAGAAGACACTGGACGGGATCTTCGCCGCCAAGGCCGCCGGCCTCGCCGTGAAGATCAACGCGGTGGCCATGAAGGGCGTCAACGAGGACGAGTACGACCGGCTGATTGCCTGGTGCGGCGAGCACGGCTTCGACCTGACGCTGATCGAGACCATGCCGCTTGGCGAGATCAACGAGGACCGGACCGACCAGTACCTTCCCCTCTCCCTGGTCCGGCGCCGCCTGCGCGAGACCTGGACGCTGGAGGAGACGGACTACGCCACCGGCGGCCCTGCCCGCTACATGGTGGTGAAGGAGACCGGCCGCCGCCTCGGCTTCATCACGCCGATGACACACAACTTCTGCGAGAGCTGCAACCGCGTCCGCCTGACCTGCACCGGCACGCTCTACATGTGCCTGGGCCAGGAGGACGCGGCCGACCTGCGCGCCGTGCTGCGCGACCCCTCAGTGGACGAGGAAGGGCTGCGCGCCGCCATCGAGGACGCGATTGCCCGCAAGCCCAAGGGCCATGACTTCGTCATTGATCGCCGGCACAACCGCCCCGCGGTTGGACGCCACATGAGCGTGACGGGCGGCTGAGGCGATGGAAGGGTTGCGCGGCCTCGTCACCTCCCTGGCCATTCCGGGCATGCCGGAATGGACCGGTCTGTTGCTGTTGCTGCTTGGCCTGCTCTGCGCCGCCGCCTTCCTGCTGATGCCCTTCAGCGTGTTCGGCGTGAAGGCGCGGCTGGAGGCCCTGGAGGTGCAGCTCGACGAGATCCAGGGCGAGCTGCGTGAACTGGCCCTGCGGCTGGAGGACCCGGCCATGGCGCGGCGGCCGATCGCCGCCACCGAGGCCTGGGCGGAACCGCCCGCCCTGGCGCAGCGGCCGGCGCCCCCTCGCGAGCCGCCGCGCGTCACCCCGCCGGTACCGCCGCCAGCCACCTGGCCGACCGGTACAGGGCGGTCACCGCGCGCTGAGCCGAAGCTCGACTGGCCTCGGCAGCGCTGAGCGCACCGCGCGCCGGCTCCGCCGTAAATTCGGGAGAGTGCGGGGAGTACCTTCCGCCGAGGTCAGCTCAGGACTGCGGGGCGGGGGCGGCCGATGCGCCACGCGCCCTTTGGGCGATCTCACGCGTGAAGGCGTCGGCGTCCAGGCCGAGCAGGTCCTTCTGCCGGGTGGGTACGGCTACGAACACCTTGAGGAAGCGCCCCGCGGCCACGCCGACGCAGACCTGCTGCCACATCGCCGTGCGGCCATAGGTTCCCTGCAGTTCGGCGCATTGCAGCGCCCCGCCGCCAGCCGCGGATAGGGCATGGCGGCCGCTCTCGGCCAGCTGGCGGCCCGGGGCGGGCGCCAGCGCCTCCTGCACCCCTTCATCCAGCTTGCTCGTCACTACCGCATCCGGCGTGTCCGGCGGCAGCGGCGGCAGACCCTGATCGTAAACCATCACCGAGGCGATGGCGGCGCGTGCGGCGACACCGGGATGGGCCGGGGTGGCATAATCCACCGCCCGGCCCTGACCAGGCTGGCTGGCCTCCATGTCGGTGGTCATGCCGCGGCTGAAGCCGGCGGCATAGTCCGGCAGCCGCCCCAGCACCACGTCCAGGTGCGGCCGGATGGCAGCCGCAGCCTCGCCGCCCGGTGGCTGGGCGGCGCAGGCGGTGAGCAGACTGCCCAGCGCCAGCAGCGCCGGCCAGCGGGCGGCAGCTCTCAATGCACTGCCCCCGGCAGCGCCAGCCCAAGATTCAGTGCCGCATTCGCCATCACCACGCCCTCCCACAGCAGCTCCAGGCCGATATAGACAATCAGCGCCACGCCGACATAGGCGATGATCTTGAAGCGATCCAGTAGCTTGGCCAGCAGTCCGCCGAGCAGGCCCATCATCACAATGGAGATGGTGAGGCCGATGATGAGCAGCGTCAGGTTGGCGCGTGCTACGGCGGCCACGGCCAGCACGTTGTCCAGACTCATCGAGACGTCAGCAAGGATGATCTGCCAAAGCGCCTGGGCCAGCGTCTTTTCCGGGGCGGCAGCGGCCGCCTGATCCGAATCCTCACCGCCATGCCGCAACTCGCGGTAGAAGCTCCAGGCAATGTAGAGCAGCGCCAGGCCACCCACGAGGTCGATCCACCAAAGCGCCAGCAGGAAGGTGGCGAAGATCGAGAAGACAATGCGCAGCACCGCCGCGGCCAGCACGCCGAACAGCACGGCCTTACCACGCTGGTGCGCCGGCAGCCCTGCGGCCGCCAAGCCAATGACCACTGCATTGTCGCCCGAGAGGATGATGTTCAGCCACATGATCTCGGCCAAGGCCGGCAACATGCTGGTCAGCGTTTCCATGTAACCCATTTTCTCCAGACCGGCCGGGGCCGCCAGACCGGCCCCGAATCCGGCGGCACGCTAGTGGACGGCATGGGCCGGGTGAAGCGGCGTACAGGCGCCGCCTCCCTCATGGAGAAACCTTGCATGACACGGAATTCATACGAATCGGGCCGCCCCAGCAGGGGCGGCCCTCAAATGACAGATCCGCAATACAGGGCGGCGCGTCAGTTGCCGGTCAGATACGGCAACACTTCGCCGCCACCGGTCCAGATCATGTCCACCGCGACGTAGAGGATGACCAGCAGGCCGATCCACGCGATCCAGCGGAAGCGCTCCAGCAGCCGGGCGATGAAGGTTGCCGCCACGCCCATCAGCACGACGGAAATGCCAAGCCCGACCACCAGCACCCACAGGTGCTCCTTGGCCGCGCCGGCCACCGCCAGCACGTTGTCGAGGCTCATCGAGACGTCCGCCACCAGGATCTGGATGATGGCGCCCCGCAGCGTCTTGCGCTCGCCGCTGGCGCGCGCCTCCACTTCGGCGTCCTGCACTTCCGGCGTGTCGCTGTGCCGCAGCTCGCGGTACATTTTGTAGCAGACCCAGAGCAGCAGGATACCGCCGGCCAGCGTCAGCCCAACGATGGCCAGCAGCTGGGTGGTGATGGCGGCGAAGCCGATGCGCATCAATGTGGCAGCAGCGATGCCCCAGAAGATCGCCTTGCGCCGCTGCTCCGGCGCCAATCCGGCGGCCGCCATGCCCACCACGATGGCGTTGTCGCCAGCCAGCACAAGGTCGATCAGCAGGACCTGACCGAGCGCGATCAGCTCCGGCATGAGGGCACCCAAATCCATGAACCTGTTCCCCGTTCCCGTTCGGTAGGTGGGCGCTTAAGGCCAGCGCCAACATTGCACAACAGTCATGTTGATTGACTGACCGGTTTGACATCTCCAGATGGTTGACGCGGCGAGGGAAGATGGTCATTCCCCGCCCTTTCCGGGCCGTCCGCGTGCCGGCCTCTCGCCACACGCAGGAAGACGCACATGGTTCCGCGCTACAGCCGCCCCGAAATGGCCGCCATCTGGTCGCCCGAGGCCCGCTACCGCATCTGGTTCGAGATCGAGGCGCTGGCCGCCGAGGCGATGGGGCAGCTCGGCACCATCCCGGCCGAGGATGCCGCCATCATCCGCCAGAAGGGCGAGCCGCGCGCCGCTGGCATCTCCGCCGCCGACCTGGAGCGGATCGACGCCATCGAGCGCGAGACACGGCACGACGTTATCGCCTTCCTCACCTGGCTGGCCGAGGGCATCGGCGAGAGCGCCCGCTTCATGCACCAGGGCCTGACCAGCTCCGACGTGCTGGACACCTGCCTTTCCGTGCAGCTCGTCCGCGCCGCCGACCTGCTGCTGGAGGACATGGACAAGCTGCTCGCCGTGCTGAAGCGCCGCGCGGAGGAGCACAAGTACACGCCCACCATTGGCCGCAGCCACGGCATCCATGCCGAGCCGACCACCTTCGGCCTGAAACTTGCAGGACATTACGCCGAATTCACCAGGAACCGCGCCCGACTGGCGGCAGCTCGTGAAGAAATTGCAACCTGCGCGATCTCCGGCGCGGTCGGCACCTTCGCGGCGGTGGACCCGCGCGTCGAGGAGTTCGTCGCCGCGAAGCTCGGCCTGAAGGTCGAGCCGGTTTCCACCCAGGTGATCCCGCGCGACCGCCACGCCGCCTTCTTCTGCGCGCTGGCCGTGGTCGCCTCGGGCATCGAGCGGCTGGCCACCGAGGTGCGCCACCTGCAGCGCAGCGAGGTGCGCGAGGCGGAGGAGTATTTCCACCCCGGCCAGAAGGGGTCCTCCGCCATGCCGCACAAGCGCAACCCGGTGCTCTCCGAGAACCTCACGGGCCTCGCCCGCGTGGTGCGCGGCTTCGCCACCCCGGCGCTGGAGAATGTGGCGCTGTGGCATGAGCGGGACATCAGCCACTCCTCGGTTGAGCGCTTCATCGGGCCCGATGCCACCATCACCCTCGACTTCGCCCTGGTCCGCCTGACCGGCATGATGGACAAGCTGACCATCTACCCCGAACGCATGGAAGCCAACCTGGAAAGCCTGGGCGGCGTGGTGCACAGCCAGAAGGTGCTGCTGGCGCTCACCCAGGCCGGCCTCTCGCGTGAGGGCGCGTATCGCGCCGTGCAGCGCGCGGCCATGGGCACCTGGACGGCGCTGGGCACGCCGGGAGGCAAGTCCTTCCGTGACAACCTGCTGGCCGACGAGGAAGTGGCCGGCAAGCTCGACGCGGCCGCACTGGACAAGGCGATCGATCCGCAGCGCGACTTCCGCCACGTGGATACCATCTTCGCCCGCGTCTTCAGCCAGGGCTGAGCGGCACACGGCTTCGTGACGGGCGGCCATGCTGCCGCCCGCCGGGCGCCACGGTTCTGCCTCACCGGAGGGGTGTTCTCGTCCCCATGTTGAGGAGGAACCGCACCATGCGCCGCTTGCGTGAACTGGCCCTCGCCGCCGCAGCCGCTGCCGGCCTCGTGCTCGGCGTGACAGCAACGCCGCAGGCCGCCCGGGCGGATGAGGTCGTGCTGGTGCATGACCACTGGCGCCACCGGCCGCCGCCGCCGCGCTGGCACCGTCCCCCGCCCCGCTACTACGGCTATGGCTACGGGCCGCCGCCGCGCTACTACCGGCCCCCCCCGCGGGTCTACTATCCGCCGCCGCCACCTCGGTATTACCGCCCAGCGCCGGCGCCCTATTACCGGTACTGAGCGCCGCACACGAAAAAAGGCCGGGGGAAGCTCCTCCCCCGGCCTATTCCATGCCCGCTAGGGCTGGGTTCAGCCGATATCCTGCTCGGGCAGCGGGCCTGGCTTCGGCCCCTCGCCCGGCCCGCGGCTGGCCAGCTTCGCCTCCAGCTGCGCTACCCGCTCCGCCAGGGCCGCACTTTCCTCGCGGGCGCGCCGCGCCACCTCCAGCGCCGCATCAAGATCCTCGCGCCGCACCAGTTCCAGGCGCTGCACGATCGTCTCGACCTGGGACTTCGCCATCGCCTCCATCTCGGTGCGCAGCCCGGCCATGACCGAGAAGGCGCCGCCGGCCATGCCGGCCAGGTCGTCGAAGAAGCGGCCACGGCGGCCAGGGCCGCTCTCGGAACCGGTGTCCATCAGTTCATTCTCCTTATGCGGCGTTTCTGCCGAAGCTCGGCGCCAACTTGCCCGCCCCGCCGCCCGGCGCCTATACCCGGCGCGCCCGGCGGGGCGACCCTCCCTCCCGCTTTCACCTTCGCGGAAGGCTTGCTGCATGTATCTGGTCACGGGCGGCGCCGGTTTCATCGGCTCCAACATCGTCGCGGCGCTCTGCGAGCGGGGCGCGGAAGTGCTGGTCTGCGACCGGCTGCGCGCCGGCGACCCGGGGCGCGAGAAGTGGCGCAACCTGGCGCATCACGGCATCGCCGGCATCCTGCCGCCGGACCGCCTCTGGTCCTGGCTGGCCGAGTCGCCGCGGCCGGAGGCGATCATCCACATGGGCGCCATCAGCGACACCACGGTGCGCGACGGTGACCTGGTCGCCGAGAACAACCTCTCCCTCACCCTGCAGCTCTGGAGCTGGTGCGCCGAGAACGGGGTCCGGCTGATCTACGCCTCCTCCGCCGCCACCTATGGCGATGGCGCCGAGGGCTTCGAGGACGACGCCTCGCCGGCCTATCTCGCCCGCCTGCGGCCGCTGAACCTCTATGGCTGGTCGAAGCACGCGACGGATCGCCGGGTCACCGACCTGCTGGCGCGTGGCCAGGCGGCGCCGCCGCAATGGGCGGGGCTGAAGTTCTTCAACGTCTATGGGCCGAACGAGTACCACAAGGGCCGCATGGCCAGCGTGGTGCTGCACAAGTTCCGCCAGATCATGACCGGCGCCCCGGCCACCCTGTTCCGCTCGGACCGCGAGGGCATCGCCGATGGCGAGCAGCTGCGCGACTTCGTGCATGTCGATGATTGCGTGGCCGTGACCCTCTGGCTGCTCGACAACCCACAGGTTTCCGGGCTGTTCAATGTCGGCACCGGCACCGCGCGCTCCTTCCTGGACCTGACCCGCGCCATCTACGCCGCGCTGGACAAGGCGCCCGAGATCGCCTTCGTGGACATGCCGGTCGATCTTGTCGGCAAGTACCAGTACTTCACCGAGGCGCAGATGGAGCGCCTGCGCGCCGCCGGCTTCACCGGCACCGCAACCAGCCTGGAGGACGGCGTGCGCCGCTACGTGCAGGACTTCCTGACCCAGCCCGACCCGTATCGCTGAGCGGCCGGATGCTCTTCACCATCCCCTACCCCGCCATGGACCCGGTGCTCATCGAGCTCGGGCCCTTCGCCATCCGCTGGTACGCGCTGGCCTATATCGCCGGCATCCTGCTGGGCTGGCGGCTGATGCGGCGGCTGGTCGCGCTGCCGCCCGTCGCCGCCACTGCCGAGCAGGTGGACGATTTCGTCACCTGGGCGGTGCTGGGCGTCATCCTGGGCGGGCGGCTCGGCTACGTGCTGTTCTACCAGCCCGACCACTATCTCTCCGCCCCCTGGGAGGCGCTTTACCTCTGGCGCGGCGGCATGTCCTTCCATGGCGGCGCCACCGGCGTCATCCTCGCCATCATCCTGTTCTGCCGCAGCCGGGGGCTCGACATCCGCCGCTTCGGCGACCGGCTGACGGCGGTGACGCCCATCGGCCTGTTCTTCGGCCGCATCGCCAATTTCATCAACGGCGAGCTCTGGGGCCGCGTCACCGACGTGCCCTGGGCCATGGTCTTCCCCCATGCCGGGCCGGAGCCGCGCCATCCGAGCCAGCTCTACCAGGCCTTCATGGAGGGCATCTGCCTCTTCGTGCTGCTCCAGGTGATCATCCGCATCCCGGCGCTGCGCGCGCGCAAGGGCTTCACCGCCGGCGCCTTCTTGGCCGGCTATGGGGTGGCGCGCATCATCGGCGAGTTCTTCCGCCAGCCAGACGCGCAGCTCGGCTTCCTCTGGGGCGGCGCCACCATGGGGCAGATCCTCTCGGTGCCGATGATCCTGGTCGGCGCCGCGCTGATGCTGGCGGCGCGGCCCGAGCCGGTGCAGCGGTCGGTCCCCGCGTGAGCGCGCCGGAGCGCCTCGACCGCTTCATGGCCCGCGCCGTCGCGGCCTACTATGCCGCGCGCGCTCCCTTCGGCGCGAAGGGCGATTTCACCACTTCCCCCGAGATCAGCCAGGCCTTCGGCGAGTGCCTGGGCCTCTGGGCGGCGGTGGCTTGGCAGCAGATGGGCCGCCCCGACCCGGTCCTGCTCGTCGAGCTCGGCCCCGGCCGCGGCACGCTGATGGCGGATGCCCTCCGTGCCATCACCGGCGTGATGCCGGCCTTCCGCGCTGCCCTGCGGGTGCATCTGGTGGAGCAGAGCCCCGCCTTGCGGGCCGCCCAGGCCGCCGCCCTCCCCGGCACCGATCCCACCTGGCACGACAGCGCCGACACCCTGCCGCCCGGCCCGGCGCTGATCCTGGCCAATGAGTTCCTCGACGCCCTGTCGATCCGCCAGTTCGTCCGTCGCGGCAATGGCTGGCGCGAGCGCTTCGTGCAGGACGGCGCCTTCGTCGAACAACCTTCCGAATCGCCCCCTGCCCTGCCGGAGGAGGCGCCGGAAGGCGCCGTGCAGGAGGTCTGCGAGCCCGCTCGCGCCCTGGCGGCCGCACTCGGCGCCCGGCTGACGGCGCAGGGCGGCGCGGCGCTGTTCCTCGACTATGGCCCGGCCCGCAGCGGCCTGGGCGAGAGCCTGCAGGCCCTCGCCGCCCACCGCGCGGCCGATCCTCTGGCCGCCCCTGGCACAGTGGACATCACCGCCCATGTGGACTTTCAGGCGGTGGCGGAGGCCGGCCGCGCCGCCGGCGCCGCCGCGCAGGGGCCGGTGCCGCAGGGGCTGTTCCTGCAATCGCTCGGGCTGGTGACGCGCGCCGCGATGCTGGCCCGCGCCGCCCCGGCCCAGGCGGGGCAGCAGCTCTCGGCGGCGCAACGGCTGATCGCGCCGGAAGGCATGGGCCGTCTGTTCAAGGCCCTGGCGCTTTGCCACCCTGCCCTGCCCCCTTTGCCCGGTTTCGAAAGCGCATGACCGCCGAATTTCTCACCGCGACCCCGCTCTCCGGCCTGCCGCATGGCTTCTTCACCCGGCGCGGCGGGGTGTCGAAAGGCGGCTTCGCCACGCTCAACTGCTCGCTCTCCGGCAAGGACGACCCCGAGGCGGTGGCCACCAACCGCGCGCTCGCCATGGCGGCGCTCGGGCTGCCGGCCGAGACGCTCTCCAGCGCCTATCAGGTGCATGGCATCGCCGTGGCCGAGGTGACGGCGCCGATCCCGAACGACGCCCGCCCCGAGGCCGATGCGCTGGTGACCAACCGTCCCGGCCTGGCGCTCGGCGTCGTCACCGCCGATTGCGGGCCCGTGCTCTTCGCGGACCAGAAGGCGGGGGTGGTGGCGGCCGCCCATGCCGGCTGGCGCGGCGCCGTGGCAGGCATCCTGGAGGAGACCCTCGCCGCCATGGAACGCCTTGGCGCCCGGCGGACCGACATCGTGGCCGTGGTAGGCCCCTGCATCCGGCAGAACTCCTACGAGGTGGGGCTGGACCTGCGGGAGGCGGTGCTGGCGCAGAACGCGGCCAACGAGCGCTTCTTCATCGAGGGGCGGCGGCCCGGCCACTGGCAGTTCGACCTGCCGGGCTACTGCGCCACGCGGATGGTGGCTGCCGGCGCAGGGACGGTCGCGGTGCTCGCCGCCGATACCTTCGCGGATGCCGGCAGCTTCTTCAGCCATCGCCGCCGCACCCTGGCGGGTGAGGGCCCGATCGGCCACCAGCTCTCCGCCATCGCCCTGCCGGGCTGAGCGGGGAGCGGGCCGATGCCCTACCTGATCCTGTTCTTCCTTCTCATGCTGCTGACCATGCTGGTGTCCTGCTTTGCAATGCTCTGACCGTATGCGCTGGCTTGTCCCGGCGCTGCTTCTGTTGCTGGTCGCCGCCTGCGGCGACATCCGGCCCTATGCCGGCCATCCCGGCGGCGAGGCGCCACGGCTGGTGGTGCCGCCGGCCTATCGCATCGCCGTGCCGCCGCCTGGGCAGGCGCTGCTGAGCGACGCCGGCGCCACGGCCTTCGCCGGTACCCTGGCCGAGGCGTTGCGCACTGCCGAGGTGCCCGCCGCCGCCACCGCATCCAACCCGCTGGACTGGCCGCTCACCGTCACGGTGGAGCGGCAGGGCCAGGCGGTGCTGCCCCGCTACGAGTTGCGCGACGCCGACGGTGCCTCGCTCGGCGCCGCCATGGGCAAGCCCGTGCCGCTGAGCGGCTGGGGACTGGAGGACCCGGCGCTGTTCAAGGAGGTGGCCAACCGTGACGCCCCTGCCATCGCCGCGTTGCTCGGCCGGGTAGAGGCCAGCCGAAAGGCGAGTGACCCGAAGGCGCTGGCCGGCGAAGGGCCGCTGCGCATCCGTCTTGCCGGGGTGAAGGGCGCGCCGGGCGATGGCAACAAGAGCCTGAACGAGCGCATGAGCGACTTCCTGACCCAACTCGGCTACCTGCCGCAGGACGCGGCCGAGGGCGCCACCTACGCCGTCCAGGGCGAGGTGAACGCGGTGACCGTGCCGGGCAACAAGCAGCGGATCGAGCTGCAATGGATCGTCTCGCGCCGGGACGGTTACGAGCTGGGTCGCGTGGTGCAGATCAACGAAGTGCCGCGTGGCTCGCTGAACGGGCTCTGGGGCGACGTTGCCTATGTGGCCGCCGAGCAGGCGGCGCACGGCATCCGCGACGTGCTGCACAACGCCACCACCCCAGCCAAGCCCGAGGCACCTCAGGCGACAAGGGAGACGCCGACGTCCCCGACACCGGGTCCGCAGGCGGCGCGCTGAGGCGCCGCGGAGCGGCGGCCACGATGCTCAGGTCTCCGCTCCACGCAGTCCGGCATCACGCTTCCGGCATGACCGGGGGAAGTACGGCGATGGACATATCTTCGTCACGTTGCTACCACGCGCCCGTCCCTCGCCGGGCCCGACTTCCAGCAGGGTCCGCCGCCCGGAGATGTCGCGCCCCATGAAGATCGTCGCCTGCAACAGCAATCGCCCGCTCGCCGAGGCGGTCGCCGCCGCGTTGAACCTGCCCCTCACCCAGGCCTCCATCCGCCGCTTCGCGGACATGGAAGTCTTCGTGGAGATCCATGAGAACATCCGTGGTGAGGATGTGTTCGTGGTGCAGTCCACCTCCTATCCCGCCAACGACAACCTGATGGAGCTGCTGATCACGCTGGACGCGCTGAAGCGCAGCTCGGCGCGGCGCATCACGGCGGTGATCCCCTATTTCGGCTATGCCCGTCAGGACCGGAAGAGCGGTCCCCGCACGCCAATCTCCGCCAAGCTGGTGGCCAACCTGATCACCGAGGCGGGCGCTGACCGCGTGCTGACGCTCGACCTGCATGCCGGGCAGATCCAGGGCTTCTTCGACATCCCCGTGGACAACCTTTTCGCCGCGCCGCTTTTCGCGCGCGACATCCTGGAGCGCTACAAGGGCCGGGACCTGATGGTCGTCTCGCCTGACGTCGGCGGCGTGGTGCGCGCCCGGGCGATCGCCGCCCGCCTGCATACCGACCTCGCCATCATCGACAAGCGCCGCCCCCGCGCCGGCGTCTCCGAGGTGATGAACGTCATTGGCGATGTGGAAGGGCGTGACTGCATCCTGATGGATGACATCGTCGATTCCGGCGGCACGCTCTGCAACGCCGCTGACGCGCTGCTGAAGAACGGCGCCAAGTCGGTCAGCGTCTACGTGACGCACGGCGTCTTCTCCGGCGGCGCGGTGGCCCGTATTGGCGCCGCGCAGATCGAGCAGATGGTGGTGACGGACAGCATCCAGGCCACCGAGGCCGTGCGCGTCTCGACCAACATCCGCCAGCTTACCATCGCGCCGCTGCTGGCTGAGGCGGTGCGGCGGATCAGCGAGGAAAGCTCGGTCTCCACCCTGTTCAACTGAGCAAGCCATGCGCCTCACGCTCCGCGAGGCCACGGCCGCGGATCGCGAGGCGCTGCTGGAGCAGTTCCTCGGGCTGAACCTCTACGAGCAGCCCCTCTCCGGCGACCGCCGCACCGATCCCGCCGGCGCTGCCGAGGCGCTGAGCGAAGCCGAGCGCCGCGTCGCCGGCCATGGTGGCCACGCCCTGGTCGCCGAGGTGGATGGCGCGGTGGTCGGTCACCTCTTCCTCAGTTTCGAGCGGCAGGGCCCCTGCATCGCCGAGGACGAGTACGGCCATGTCGCCGAGTTCTTCGTGCGCGAGCCCTGGCGTGGCCGCGGCATCGGCCGCGCCCTGCTGGCGGAGGCCGAGCGGCTGGCCCGACTGCGTGGCGTGAGGCGGCTGATGATCGGCGTCCTCGCCGGCAATCACCGCGCCGAGGCGCTCTATCGCCGGCAGGGCTACGCCCCCTATGTCACCGAGCTGGTCAAGCCGCTGGTCTGACCATCCCCCCCTTGCGCCACCCGGCCGCGCCGCCGATGCTTCGCGCCCAGGGCCAAACGGCCAGGAAGGGAATCTCCACATGAAGCTCTACTACTCCCCCGGCGCCTGCTCGCTCGGCATCCATGTCGTGCTGGAGGAGATCGGCCAGCCCTACGAGGCGGTGCCGACGCCGCTCAAGGAGGGCGCGCAGAACAAGCCCGAGTTCCAGGCGATGAACCCGAAGGGCAAGGTGCCGACCCTGCAGCGCGACGACGGCTCGGTGCTGACCGAATGGCCCGCCATCGCCTTCTGGCTGGCCGCCAGCAATCCGGCCGCGAAGCTCTGGCCGGAGGGGATCGAGGCGCAGGCCCGCGCCTACGAGGCGATGGACTATGTCTGCGGCACCATTCATCCGCAGGGCTTCACCCGCCTGTTCAACCAGGCCCGCTTCGCGCCCAGCGAGGCCGACCACCCGAAGGTCATCGAGCAGGGCCGCGGCATCGCCGAGAAGGGCTTCGCCGTGCTGGACAAGAAGTGGGCCGGCAATGAGTGGGTGCTGCCCTCCGGCTACTCGGTGGCCGACGCGGCGGTGTTCTTCGTCAGCTACTGGGCGGTGAAGCGCATGAACATGACGCTGCCGCCGCGCATCGCCGCTCATTTCGAGCGCATGCTGGCGCGTCCGGCGGTGCAGCGGGCGCTCGCCACCGAGGGCCTGCCGGCCTGATGCCGGAGGTCGCACCGCTCACGCGCAAGGCGTTCTGGTTCCTCCGCCACGGCGAGACGGACTGGAACGCCCGCGGCCTGTCCCAAGGCAACGTGGACATCCCGCTGAACAGCATCGGCATCGCCCAGGCCGAGCGGGCGGCGCATGCGCTGCGGGGCAAGGAGATCGCCACGATCGTCTCCTCTCCGCTCGGCCGCGCACGGACCACGGCGGAGGCGGTGGCGGCGGTGCTCGGCCTGCCGGTGCAGGTCCATGAGCCGCTGCGGGAGGTCGCCTTCGGTGTGCAGGAGGGCCAGCCCATGGCCGACTGGTTCGACGACTGGGTGGAGGGCCGCTTCACCCCGGAGGGCGCGGAGAGCTTCCTTGAGCTCCGTGCCCGCACCGCGGCGGCGATCAACCACTGCCTGACCCTTCCCGGGCCGGTGCTGGTGGTGGCGCACGGGGCGCTCTGGCGCGCCTTTCGCGCCGATGCCGGGCTGCCGCCCAATGTCCGCACCCCCAACGCCCTGCCGATGTGGGTGACGCCCCCCGCGCCAGGCGAGGCCGCCTGGGCCTTCGCGCCGCTCACGCTGCCGGCGGCCTGAAGCTGTCTCAGCGCGCCGGCGGCACCGCCTTGCGGAGGCCGCCGGCGCCCAGCAGCACGATCGGCGCCAGTCCCACCACCACCAGCGCCAGCGCCGCCACGGCGCCTTCCTCGTAGGTGCCGCGCGCCGCCTCGGCATAGAGCGCGGTGGCCAGGGTCTCGGTGTTCAGCGGCCGCAGCAGCAGCGTG
>DATMFR010000018.1:0-1507 GCA_035556695.1 Roseomonas sp. | reverse complement strand
GTTCTGCTGCACGCCGGCCAGGTAGGCGGTGACGAAGCCCCAGACCAGCATCTGCAGCATCGGCCAGTACATCAACTCCAGCAGCCGCGGCCAGGAGCGGCGGTAGAGCGCGAGGTGGCGGTAGACCAGCCCCCAGATGCGCCGCAGCGAGGCCCTCATGCCGTCTCCTCCCCCATGGCCCGGCGGTCCCGCGCGATGTCGAGGAACACGTCCTCCAGATTGTCCCGCCCGAAGCGCGTGATCAGCTCGGAGGGGCTGCCCTGGGCCACCAGTTGCCCGCGCTTCATCATCAGCACATGGCCGCAGAGCCGTTCCACTTCGGCCATGTTGTGGCTGGCCAGCAGGATGGCGCAGCCGCTCTCCTCCCGGTAGCGCTCCAGCCAGGAGCGCACCCAGTCGCCCGTGTCAGGGTCGAGGCTGGCGGTGGGCTCGTCCAGCAGCAGCAGCTCGGGGCGGTTCACCAGCGCCTTGGCCAACGCCACGCGCGTCTTCTGGCCGGCCGAGAGCTGGCCGGCGGGGCGGTGCAGGATTTCCCCGAGCTGCAGCGCCTCCGCCAGTTCGGCGATGCGCGCCTCGGCCCGCGGCACGTCGTAGAGATGCGCATAGACCCGCAGGTTCTCCGCCACGGTCAGCCGGTGCGGCAGCGCGACATAGGGCGAGGAGAAGTTCATCCGTGCCAGCGCGGCGAAGCGGTCCCGCGCCATATCATGGCCCAGCACCCTCACCCGGCCTTCGGTTGGGACCAGGATGCCGAGCAGCATGGCGATGGTGGTGCTCTTGCCCGCGCCATTGCCGCCCAGGAGGCCCCAGGTGGCGCCGCGCGGCAGGGTGAAGCTCAGCGAGTCCACGGCGGTGGTCTCGCCGTAACGCTTGGTCAGGCCCTCGGCCTGGATCGCGGCATCAGGGGTCATGGAGCGGGATTAGAGGGCGATGGCGGGTTTGCCCAGGGGCAGCATAGGGGCGCAGCGAATGACGGGCTGACCTGCGGTGTCAGGGCAAAACAAGGTTGGGGGAGATGAACTCCCCCAAACTCCCTTCCTTCTTCTGTCGGCTTTCGGCTCCGCTCGCGGTCGCCGGGGCTTTTGGAGCCCTGGCGTGAACGCGCTTCGGCAGCGCGGCAAAACTGGCAAAGAAGAAGAAGAGGGGTCCGGGGGAGAATTCATTCTTCCCCGGTTCTGCCTCTCATCCTTCTGCGACGGGCGGGAAGCCGTAGAGCCGCGCCGGGTTCTCCACCAGAAGGCGGTGGCGCACCGCATCATCGGGCGCCCAGTCGGCCAGCAGGTCGAGCAGGTCGCCGACATTCGGCATCGCGCCCCAGTTCGCCACATGTGGCCAGTCCGAACCCCAGACGCAGCGCTCCGGCGCCGCCTCCAGCAGCGCGCGCGCGAGCGGGGTGGTCTCGGCATAGGCGGGCGCCGCCCCGCTCAGGCGATAGGCGCCGGAGAGCTTCACCCAGGCGCCGTCCCGCACCATGCCGAGCAGCGTTTGAAAGCCGGGATGTTCCACC
>DATMFR010000017.1:0-1511 GCA_035556695.1 Roseomonas sp. | reverse complement strand
GTTCTGCTGCACGCCGGCCAGGTAGGCGGTGACGAAGCCCCAGACCAGCATCTGCAGCATCGGCCAGTACATCAACTCCAGCAGCCGCGGCCAGGAGCGGCGGTAGAGCGCGAGGTGGCGGTAGACCAGCCCCCAGATGCGGCGCAGCGAGGCCTTCATGCCGTCGTCTCTCCCATGGCCCGACGGTCCCGCGCGATGTCGAGGAACACGTCCTCCAGATTGTCCCGCCCGAAGCGCGCGATCAGCTCCGAGGGGCTGCCCTGGGCCACCAGTTGTCCGCGCTTCATCATCAGCACATGGCCGCAGAGCCGTTCCACCTCGGCCATGTTGTGGCTGGCGAGCAGGATGGCGCAGCCGCTCTCCTGCCGGTAGCGCTCCAGCCAGGAGCGCACCCAGTCGCCGGTGTCAGGGTCGAGGCTGGCGGTGGGCTCGTCCAGCAGCAGCAATTCGGGGCGGTTCACCAGCGCCTTGGCCAGCGCCACGCGTGTCTTTTGACCGGCCGAGAGTTGGCCGGCGGGGCGGTGCAGGATTTCCCCGAGTTGCAGCGCCTCCGCCAGTTCGGCGATGCGCGCCTCGGCCCGTGGCACGTCGTAGAGATGCGCGTAGACCCGCAGGTTCTCCGCCACGGTCAACCGGTGGGGCAGCGCGACATAGGGCGAGGAGAAGTTCATCCGCGCCAGCGCGGCGAAGCGGTCCCGCGCCATGTCATGGCCCAGCACCCTCACCCGCCCCCCAGTGGGGACCAGGATGCCGAGCAGCATGGCGATGGTGGTGCTCTTGCCCGCGCCATTACCACCCAGGAGGCCCCAGGTCGCGCCGCGCGGCAGGATGAAGCTCAGCGAGTCCACGGCGGTGGTCTCGCCGTAACGCTTGGTCAGGCCCTCGGCCTGGATCGCGGCATCAGGGGTCATGGGGCGGGATTAGAGGGCGATGGCGGATTTGCCCAGGGGCGGCACAGAGGCGCAGCAAATGACGGGCTGCCCTGCGGGGGGAGGTTAAAACAAGGTTGGGGGAGATGAACTCCCCCAACCCCCCTCCTTTTTTCTGTCAGCTTTCGGTTCCGCTCGCAGTCGCCGGGGCTTTTGAAGCCCCGGCGTGAACGCGCTTCGGCAGTGCGGCAAAACTGACAAAAAAGAAGAAGAAGAGGGGGTCCGGGGGAGAATTCATTCTCCCCTGGTTCTGCCTTTCATCAGCCTGCAACGGAAGGGAAGCCGTAGAGCCTCGCCGGGTTCTCCACCAGAACGCGGTGGCGCACCGCATCATCGGGCGCCCAGTCGGCCAGCAGGTCGAGCAGGTCGCCGACGTTCGGCATTGCGCCCCAGTTCGCCACATGCGGCCAGTCCGAACCCCAGACGCAGCGCTCCGGCGCGGCCTCCAGCAGCGCGCGCGCGAGCGGGGTGGTCTCGGCATAGGCGGGCGCCGCCCCGCTCAGGCGATAGGCGCCGGAGAGCTTCACCCAGGCGCCGTCCCGCACCATGCCGAGCAGCGTTTGAAAGCCGGGATGTTCCACC
>DATMFR010000016.1:0-122988 GCA_035556695.1 Roseomonas sp. | reverse complement strand
TCCGGAGCCGGGCCAGGCGCGGCACCGGCACAATATCGGCTTCATGGCGCTCGAGGCCATCGCCCACCGCCACGGCTTCACGCCGTGGCGGAGCCGCTACAAGGGCCTGGTGGCCGAGGGCAATCTCGCCGGGCAGAAGGTGCTGCTGCTGAAGCCGCAGACCTACATGAACCTGTCCGGCGAATCGGTTCAGCCGGCTGCCGGGTTCCACAAGATCCCTCCCGCCGACATCACCGTCTTCCACGACGAACTGGACCTCGCCCCGGGCAAGATCCGCGTGAAGCTGGGCGGCGGCGCGGCGGGGCATAACGGGCTGCGCGACATCGACCGGCGCATCGGCACCCCCGACTACTGGCGGGTGCGGCTCGGAATCGGCCATCCCGGCATGAAGGAGAAGGTGACAGGGCATGTCCTCGGCAACTTTGCCAAGGTGGACACCTGGCTGGAGCCCATGCTGGATGCGGTGGCGGATGCCGCGCCCATGCTGGCGCGTGGCGAGCGGGAAGCCTTCATGACCCGCGTGGCCCTGTTGACCCAGGAGAACTGAGATCATGGCGATGGAAGACGCGGCGGCCGACCTGGAAGCGGAATTCGGCGGCCCCGGCCCGGAGGACATGGCCAATGGCGCCGCCGCCCTCGCGGCCGCCCTGCTGGCCCAGGCCCATACCCTCGCCAGCACCGCCGCCGCGCTGGAGACCAGCGACACCGGGCATGTCGGCGCGATCGAAGCCGCCGCCGCGCGCGCCTCGCTGGCACTCTCCATGGCGCAGGCCGTGTCCGAGGCCAGCGGGCAGGCGCGGGCCGGGCTGATCGCGGCCGCCGCCAAGGCACTCGACGTGCCGCTCGGCAGCGCCGTGACGCAGCTTCGCGCCGCGGCCCTCGCGCTGCCAACCGATGACGCCGCCGCGCGCATCGCCGCCGCGCAGATCGCGCAGGAAATCGCCGCCGGGCTGGGCTAAAGGACCCCGGCACAGGCCAAGGGGGCACCGCCCCCTTGGAACCCCCGCCGGGAGGATCCTATCCCCCCGGCCCCCGCCATCAGTGCGGCTAGAGACTTCCGAGGACGGTCATGGGCTTCAACTGCGGTATCGTCGGCCTGCCGAATGTCGGCAAATCGACCCTGTTCAACGCGCTGACGCAGACCGCGGCAGCCCAGGCCGCCAACTATCCCTTCTGCACCATCGAGCCGAATGTGGGCCGCGTTGCCGTGCCCGACCCGCGTCTCGACACCATCGCGGCGATCGGCAAGAGCGCCAAGATCGTGCCGACCAGCCTGGAATTCGTGGACATCGCCGGCCTGGTGCGCGGCGCCAGCCGCGGCGAGGGCCTGGGCAACCAGTTCCTGGCCAATATCCGCGAGACGGACGCCATCGTGCACGTCCTGCGCTGCTTCGAGGATGACGACGTCACCCATGTCGAGGGCAGCGTCGATCCGCTGCGCGACGCCGACACCATCGAGACCGAGCTGATGCTCGCCGACATGGACAGTCTGGAGAAGCGCCTCACCGGCCTGCAGAAGCGCGCCCGCGGCGGCGACAAGGAAGCCGCCGCCCAGGTCGCGCTGATCGAGCCGATCCTGGCCGGGCTGCGCGACGGCCGCCCGGCCCGCGCCTCCATCCCCAAGGGCGAGGAAGAGGCGGTGCGCCGCCTCCAGCTCCTGACCTCGAAGCCCGTCCTCTACGTCTGCAACGTGGAGGAGGCCAATGCGGCCACCGGTAACGCCCATAGCGAGAAGGTCTTCGCCCGCGCCGCCGCCGAGGGTGCGAAGGCCGTGGTCGTCTCCGCCGCCATCGAGGCCGAGATCAGCCAGATGGCCGCCGAGGACCGCGCCGAGTTCCTGGAGACGCTCGGCCTGAAGGACTCCGGCCTCGACCGCGTCATCGCCGCCGGCTACGGCCTGCTCGGGCTGATCACCTACTTCACCGTCGGGCCGAAGGAGGCCCGCGCCTGGACCATCATCAAGGGCATGAAGGCGCCCCAGGCAGCCGGCGTCATCCATGGTGACTTCGAGCGCGGCTTCATCGCCGCCGAGACCATCGCCTATGACGACTACGTCGCCTGCAAGGGCGAGCAGGGCGCCAAGGAAGCCGGCAAGATGCGCGTCGAGGGCAAGGAATACGTCGTCCGCGACGGCGACATCATGCTGTTCCGCTTCAACGTCTGAGGGCGGGAAGCCCGGCATGGCCGGGCTTTCGCCTGCGCGGAATCGTTTCGCTGACTTCACTCTGGAGTTGCATATCCCGCGGCGGTAAATTAGTGCGGTTGGGAAAATTTGCCCCTTATCCTCCCCCGAGGACAAACCGGTCCGCCGCCGTTGCATCTCGACACAACCACCCTTCTCCTGCTCAGTGCGTTCATCGGCGCATTGCTCGGGTCGGTCTGGCTTGGCCTTTCGCTGCATCGCCACCGCACTCAGGGGCTGGGCGAATGGGGTGTGGCCCTGCTTTGCTTCGCCGTCGGCACCCTGCTGCTCGGTATGCGCGGCAAGATCCCCGATCTGCTTTCCATCGACATCGGCAACCTGGTCATTCTGCTCGGCGGCGGCTTCTGCTGGCGCGGGGCACGGCGCTTTGACGGGCGCACGGCGCCGTTCTGGGTAGCGCTGCTGCCCGGGCTGCTCTGGCTGGTGGCCATGCGCCTGCCGGCCCGCGAGTTGGTCGAGTTCCGCGTGGTGGTCGCCTCGGTGCTGGCGGGGCTGCCCATGCTGGCCATCGCCTGGGAGTTCTGGCGTGGCCGGCCCGAGGGGCTGGCCTGCCGTATCCTGCTTACCGGTGGGTTCGCGCTGCATGGCGGGCTGATGCTGCTGCGCATTCCCCTGATGCTCCTGCAGCCGGAATGGACCCGGACCAGCCTCGCGCCGGACAACTTCTGGGTGCAGCTCATCCTGATGGAGTCCATCCTGCACGGCGTGGGCAGCAGCTTCGCCCTGCTGGCGCTGTTTCGGGAGCGGGGTGAGCGCCAGTTGCTGGAGGCCACCACCGCCTCCCGCGATGCGGCGCAGCAGGCCAGCGCCGCCAAGTCCCGCTTCCTCGCCTGGATGAGCCACGAGATGCGCACGCCGTTGAACGGGGTGCTCGGCCTGTCGCAGGTCCTGTCCGAGAACCGTAGCCTGCCCGCGGAGGCGCAGGAGCAGGCCGCGGTGATCACCCAGGCCGGGCAACACCTGTTGGCGCTGGTGAACGACGTGCTGGACCTGGCGCTGGTGGAGGCGGGGCGCCTCACCCTTCAGACGGCACCTGTGCCGCTCGCCGCGCTGCGCGAGAACGCGCTGGCGCTGGTGCGCCCGGAGGCCGCCCGCAAGGGCATCCGGCTGCGGACGGAAATCGCCCCCGACCTCCCGGCCGCCATCCTCGGCGACGGCCGGCGGCTGCAGCAGATCCTGCTGAACCTGCTGGCGAATGCGGTGAAGTTCACGCCGCGAGGCGGCGAGGTGTCGCTGGCGATGCAGTGCTGGCCCGATGGCAGCCTGCGCTTCATGGTCACCGATACCGGGCCGGGCATTTCCGCCACGCAGCGCGCCCTGCTGTTCCGCGACTTCAGCCGCCTGCCCAACGCTGCCCGGGAGGGGGCGCAGGAGGGTTACGGGCTCGGCCTCGCCATCTGTGCCGGGCTGGTGCAGGCGATGCAGGGCACGCTGGGCGTGGATGCCAGCCCGGAAGGAAGGGGCAGCCGCTTCTGGGTGCATCTGCTGTTGCCCCATGCGCCGGTCGAGAGCCCCGCCGCCGCCGCCGCGCCGGCTGGTGGCCCGGCGCGCGATGTCCTGGTGGTGGACGACGTGGCGGTGAATCGGATGGTCGTCCAGGCGCTGCTGCAGAGCGGCGGGCATGTCGTGCGGCAGGCGGCGAGCGGCGAGGCAGCCCTGGTGTTGCTCTCCGAGCGGAGCTCCGACCTGGTGCTGATGGACCTGCAGATGCCGGGGATCAGCGGCCTGGACACCGCGCGCCGCATCCGGGCGCAGGAGGCCCGGCGGTCTGGGGGCACGCGCATGACCATCATCGCACTCACCGGCGAGGTCTCCCCGGAATCGCAGGAAGCCTGCCGCGCGGCCGGCATGGATGGCTGCCTGGCGAAGCCGGTCAGCCGTGCGAGCCTTCAGACGGTGCTGCGCGGCCTGCCGCCAGCAGGCCGGCCGGCTCTGGACGCGGTGCCCTCTCCCATGGAGCAGGCCAGCATGCCTTTTTCCGCAGCGGCACCGTTCCCGCTCGGTGAGGTAACTCCGGCCGGCTCCGCCCCGGCCGTCTGACCGCCGCAGGCGCCGGGACTCACTCCTTCCTGGGCCTCTCGCCCGGAGCAGCAGCAGGCCCGTCCTCCTGCCGCGCGCCGTCCAGCAGGGCACGGCGCTGCGCCTCCGCGGCCGCGTCGCGCGTCTTCTCCGCCTTGCTGCGGCCGAACTTCACGCGATTGGCAGCGGCCTGCCGGGACTCGGCCTGCTGTGCGGCCGCCTTCCGGCGCTGGTTGAGGTTGACGATCTCTGCCATGCTCGGAGGATAGGCTGGAACCGGCCCGCGGGAAATCATCCCGCCGCCGGGAGAGCACAGCACCGGTCGACTGAGAGGCCCGCATGCAGATCGAACTCGCCGCCGCCGATGGCCATCGCCTGTCCGCCTGGCGCACCGGGCCTGAGGCTGCCACCCGCGCCCTGGTCGTGGTGCAGGAGATCTTCGGCGTGAACCGCCACATGCGCCATGTCTGCGAGGGCTTCACCAAGGAGGGCTTCGCGGTGATCTGCCCGGCCCTGTTCGACCGCGCCGAGCCCGGCGTCGAGCTGGGCTACGGGCCGGAGGACGTGAAGCAGGGCGTGGCGCTGCGCGGCAAGATCGATCCCGCGGCCACGCTGCTGGATGTCGAGGCCGCCGCCCAGGCGCTGCCGCAGAAGGCCAGGCTGGGCATCATCGGCTATTGCTGGGGCGGCACGGTCGCCTGGCACGGCGCCACCCGCAGCCAGCGCTTCGCTGCCGCGGTCGGCTACTATGGCGGCGGCATCGCCGCGGCCAAGGACGAGAAGCCCCGCTGCCCCGTGCAACTGCATTTCGGCGCCGAGGACCACGGCATCCCGCTCTCCGACGTCGAGGCGATCCGCGCCGCCCAGCCGGGGGTTGAGGTCTTTGTCTATCCCGGCGCCGGGCATGGTTTCGCCTGCGAGGAGCGTGCCTCCTACAACGCGGCCGCGACCGAGGAGGCGCTGCGGCGCACCCTTCCCTTCCTCAACAAGCATCTCGGCTGAGGCGCCATGATGGGTTATCTGCTGCTGGTCGCGGCCACGCTCGGTCTGATGGCGGCGCTGCCCGTCTGGGACCCTGAAGGCTTCGGCGCGCCGCCGCTCGGCGTGCCGGCGCTGCTGGCGGTGGCCGCTCTCGTCATGGCGTTCCGGGGGCGTAAGCGGCGCGGCCGCTGAGGCGGCCCGCCTCTTTCCTCCGCCGCCGCCCCGCGCCATCTTCCCTCGTATGTTCGGGCTCCGGCCACTCGTCGCGCTGTTGCTGGCCCTCGCCACCTTCCCGGCCCACGCACAGGAGGTGCCGCTGCATGGCGCCGCCGTGCGCGCCCTGGCGGTCTCGACGGATGGGGCGCGGCTGGCCTCAGGCGGCTTCGATCGGGCCGTGATCGTCTGGCCGCCTGACCTGTCGCAGCCGCTGCAGGTCTCGCGCTGGCATCAGGCCGCGGTGCAGGCGCTGGTGGCGCTGCCCGGCGGTGGCTTCGCCAGCGGCGACGCGGAAGGCCGAATCGCGCTCTGGCCGGCCGGGGGCGCCATTGCCCCGGAGCGGGTGCTGCTAGGCCATCAATCCGCCATTGCCGCCTTGGCCGCGCGCGAGGGGCTGCTGCTCTCCGCCGCCTGGGACGGCACGGCGCGCCTCTGGCGCCTGGCGGATGGCAGCGCCCGCCTCCTGGAAGGCCATGCCGGCCAGGTGACCGGCGCCGCCTTCCGCTCTGACGGGATACCGGCGACGGTCGGCGCCGACGGCACCCTGCGCGCCTGGCCGGAGGGCGCGCCGCCCCTCACCCTGGCCGAGTTCGGCCTGCCGCAGACCGCGCTGGCCGCATTGCCGGATGGCGGGCTGGCCAGCGCGGGGGTGGATGGCAGCCTGCGCCTGCTGGCGCCCGACGGTACGCTCACGCGGTTGGAGGGTGGCCATCTCCCCCTGGCGGTGGTCGCCGCCTCCGCCGATGGCGCGCTGCTCGCCGCCGCAGGGCCGTCCGGCGAAGTCTCCGTCTGGGCGCTCCCGGAAGGGCAGTTGCGGCACAGCCTCTCCTCAGATGGACAGGCGGTCTGGGCGCTGGGCTTCAGCCCGGACGGAAGCCGCCTCTACACGGGCGGTGCCGACCGTCGTCTGCGCGCCTTCGACATGCGGCGCGGCACGTCGCTGGACGCCGGGCGGGCGTCACCGGCGGAACGCCCGGCGGGGTTTGATTTGGCGGGCGCGCGGGTGTTCCGTGCCTGTGGTGCCTGCCACAGCCTCACCGCGCCTGCCGCGGGGCAGACCGACCTCAAGGCCGGCCCGCATCTGGCCGGGCTGTTCGGCCGCCGCATGGGAAGCATTGAGGGCTACCCATATTCCGAACGTCTCCGCCGCGGTGACCGCATCTGGACGCCGGAAGCGGTCGCCGAACTCTTCACCCACGGCCCGGACGTGGTGCTGCCCGGCACGCGGATGCCGGTGCAGGTACTGGACAACCCGGACGAGATGGCAGCACTGCTGCGCTTCCTTCAACAGGCGACACGACCATGAACTCGCGCACCTCCCTTCCCGAACCAGCCGAGGCCATCGCCCGGGAAGGCTTCGTCTCGCTGCCCGCGCCGGCGGCACGGCGCCTCTTCGATCCGGCGGGCGAGCGCCTCGGCGGGGGCGCCTGGGCGGAGTTCGCCGCCTCCTGGGACGACCTGCGCCCCGATACCTACATGGCCGATCGTGGCCGCTACCGCCTGCGCCGCCACGCCGTGTTCCGCCTGCGCGCCGGAGACCCCGCACTGGAGCGGGGACAGCACCAGCCGCACTACCAGGGCCTCGACTACAACCCGCTGAACGGCGGCGTGGAGCGCTGGTTCGAGCCGGTCTCGCCCGAGATCGGGGCTGGCCCGGCCTTGTCGGCCCTGCTCGGCGGCACGCGCGCCGTTTTCGATGCGCTGCGGCCCGACACCGACTGGCATGTCGAGATGCACCAGTTCCGCATCCAGGCGCGCCCCGACGAGGCCGGCAAGCCGACGCCGGAAGGCATGCACCGGGATGGCGTGGATTTCGTGCTGGTCACCCTGGTCGGGCGCGAGAACGTTGAGGGTGGGGTCACCGGCATCCGCATCGACGGGCGCGACGAGGAGGCGGCGAGCTTTACCCTGCAGGAGCCGCTGGACAGCGTCATGCTCGACGACCATCGAGTCTGGCACGGCGTCACGCCCGTGAGGCCGCTCGATCCCACCCGCCCCGGCCACCGGGACGTGCTGGTGCTGACCTTCCGCCGCGCGGATTAGGCCCAGAGCTCCAGGGGCGCCGCCCCCTGGAGCCCTGCCGTTGCGGGAAGCGCCGCAATTTCCTGGCGAAGCTTCTGGCATTCGCCTAGAAGCACGAAATCGTGACTCAACCAGCGAGAGCAGCCAGAAAGGCCGCTTCAGCCGCCGCGTTCGCCGGCCTGCTGCTGGCCGGGATCGCCACGGCGCGTGCGGAGGAAATCCCGCCCACCGGCAGCGACTTCGGCGGGGTCGGCCTGATCGAGACGCGCAATGCCCGGATGCGCGAGGACGGCACGCTGGAAGCCGGCGCCGCCCTGCGCCATCAGCGCCGCTTCTGGTTCCTGAACTTCCAGGCCCTGCCCTTCCTGGAGACCACCTTCCGCCTCACCGAGCGGCTGGACGCCACCGCCGGCTCGGGCATGACCACCGACCGCGCCTTCGACCTCAAGCTGCGCCTGCTGCGGGAGAGCGATTACCTCCCCGCTCTCGCGGTCGGGCTGCAGGACTTCATCGGCACTGGCCTTTATTCCGGCGAGTACATCGTCGCCTCGAAGCGCTGGTGGGGGCTCGACCTGACGGCCGGGCTGGGCTGGGGACGGCTCGGCACCGGCGGCGAATGGACCAACCCGCTCGCCTATCTCGACGACCACTTCGCGAGCCGCCCGCGCAACGTCGGGCGCGGCGGCACCGTGCAGTTCAACTGGTTCCGCGGCGAGGAGATGGCGCCCTTCGCCGGCGTGGAATGGTCGGTGCCCGGCGTCGAGACGCCCTGGGGCCGCCTGGAGGGGCTACGCGCCAAGGCCGAGTGGTCGGGCGATGCCCTGCGCGACGAGCGCGGCGGCTATCCCGCGCGCACCCATGGCCTGCGCGGCGAGGCGGAGTCGCGCTTCAACTTCGGCCTGCAATGGGCCAATGAATGGCTCGATGCTGGGCTGGCCTGGGTGCATGGCACCGACTTGCTGTTCCGCCTCTCCCTGCGGCTGAACCCCGCCGCGCCGCCTTCCCTTCCCCTGCCCGGCCCGCCGCCGATGCCTGCTCGCGCCACGGAAGTTCCGGTCGGCATTGCGGCACAGGCCCAGGCGGTCTTCAGTGCCCTGACCACCGCCGGTTTCCGCCCGCTGGCCTACCGGCAGGACGAGGTGGTGGCGGAGATCGCCTTCGAGGGCGGCGCCTTCCGTACCCTGCCGCAGGTGGCGGCACGGGTGCTGCGCGCCACCAACGGCGTGTTGCCGGCCGAGATCGGCATGTTGCGGCTGCGCTGGTGGCAGGCCGGGGTGGAAGTGGCGGTGGTGGAGGTGCCACGCGGCGCGCTGGAAGCCATCGCCGCCGGCTATGGCAGCCCGGAGGAAGCCTGGCTCGGCACCCGGCTATTGCCGGCCACCGGCGACTTCGCGCCCGGCACGCTGCGCAACCCCGGCCCCTTCTGGGAATGGGAGGTGGCACCGCGCCTGAACCTCCAGCTTGGCGACCCCTCGCGCACCCTGCGTTGGCAGGCCGCGCTGGCGGCGGGCGCGCGGGTCGAGCTGGGGGCGGGCTTCGCCGTGGCGGGGGCGCTGCAGCAGGCGCTGTTCGGCAACATGTCGGGCGGCCTGCCCTCGGACAGCGTGCTGCCGCATGTCCGCACCGACTATGCCGAATACGCGCGCGAGGGCGAGACGGCCATCGCCGCCCTCTATGGCGAGCGGATCTGGAACCTCGCCCCGGACGTCTTCGCACGCACCACGGCGGGCTATCTGGAGCCGATGTTCGGCGGCGTCTCGGGCGAGGTGCTGTGGCGGCCGCATGACCGCGGCTTCGCCCTGGGCCTCGACCTCAACTGGGTGAAGCAGCGCGACTACGACCAGAAATTCGGCTTCCGCGACTACTCGGTCGCGACGGGCCACCTCTCGCTCTATGCCGACCTGCCAGTCTGGAACCTCTATGGCATCCTGCGCGCCGGGCGCTACCTGGCGGGCGACTGGGGCGCCACGATCGAACTGGGCCGCCGCTTCGACTCGGGCATCGAGGTCGGGGGCTTCGCCACCTTCACCAACGTCTCCGCCGCCGAGTTCGGCGAGGGCTCCTTCGACAAGGGCCTCTATATCCGCATCCCGCTCGACCTGTTTGGGCGGCAGAGCCGCTCCGTGGGCACCGCCCTGATCCGCCCCATCCAGCGCGATGGCGGCCAGCGGCTCTCGGTCGACAACCCGCTTTGGGAGGTCACGCGCGACGGCCGCATGGATGCGCTTCAGCGCGGCCTCCCCGGCTTCAGCCGCTGAGGCTGGGCAGCATGGGCGCGGCGGGCGCAGGGCAGCGCCGCATCGCACCGTGCTTGACCCAGCGCCCCCGCCACACGACTTTCCATTGCCGAACCCCCCGCGCCCTCCCGGGCGCCCTGAGGAAACAACGGACATGAGCGAACTCACCAAGGCCGTCAGCGACGACAGCTTCAAGCGAGATGTGCTGGAGGCCTCCGGTCCTGTGCTGGTGGACTTCTGGGCCGAGTGGTGCGGCCCCTGCCGGATGGTGGCGCCGATCCTGGACGAGATCGCCAAGGACTATGCCGGCCAGCTCACCATCGCGAAGGTGAACATCGACGAGAACCCGATGACGCCGAACGACTACGCGGTGCGCGGCATCCCCACCATGATCCTGTTCAAGGACGGCAAGCCGGTCGACACCAAGGTGGGCGCCCTGCCCCGCAGCGCCATGAAGGACTGGATCGCCGGCGCCCTCGGCAAGTAACGGCGTGGCGGATTCGGTCCGCCTCGTCCGCCGGCGGTGCCTTCTGGCGCTTGCCGGCACCCTCGCTGCCGTGCCGGCCCCTGCGCAGGTTGTGCGCGGGACCGGCGAGGTGGTGCAGAGTCAGGCCGCCCGCTTCCGTGTCACCACCTTCGCCGGCGGCCTGGAATATCCCTGGGGCGCTGCCTTCCTGCCGGACGGACAACTGCTCGTGACAGAGCGGCCCGGCCGGATGCGGCTGATCAGCCCAGCCGGCCTGGTCTCTCCGCCGCTGAGCGGCCTGCCCGCCGTTGCCGCCACCGGCCAGGGCGGTCTGCTCGATCTCCGGCCTGCCCCTGACTTCGCAGCGACGCGCGAACTCTATTTCTGTCACGCGGCCCGCCTTCGCGACGGCAATGTCACCCGCCTCGTCCGGGCACGGCTGGCCGCCGATGGCCGGTCCCTGGACCTGATCCAGCCGCTGCTCGACGCCAGCCCAGTCCAGCCCGGCGACGGCCATTACGGCTGCCGCATCGCCTTCGGGACGGACGGCAAACTCTATCTCTCCACCGGCGACCGTCAGCGCAGCCCTGAGCACGCCCAGGCCCTGGACGACCTCGCCGGCAAGGTGCTGCGGCTGGAGCGCGACGGGCGCCCTGCGGTGGGCAACCCCTTCCTCGGCCGCCCCGATGCGCGGCCGGAGATCTACGCCTATGGCCTACGCAATCCGCAGGGCCTCGCGGTGAACCCGGCGACGGGTGCGCTCTGGGAAGCCGAGATGGGTCCACGCGGCGGGGACGAGGTGAACCTGGTCCGCCCCGGTGCCAATCTCGGCTGGCCCGTGGTGGGCCACGGCATCGCCTATAGCGGCGCCGCCATTCACGAAGCCTCCTCCCGCGCGGACATGCAGGACCCCTTGCGCGTCTGGGTGCCCTCCGTCAGCCCCTCCGGCATCGCCTTCTACGCCGGCGATGCCTTTCCGGGCTGGAAGGGCGACCTCTTCCTGGCCGCGCTCAGCGGCGCCGGCCTGCTACGCCTGAGCACAGACGGCGACCGCATCACCGGCGAGGAGCGCCTGCTCTGGGGGCAGGTCCGCCTGCGCAACGTACTGCCGGGCCCGGACGGCTTCCTCTACCTGCTGACCGATGAGCGGCGCGGCCGCATCCTCCGGCTGGAACCTGCCGCCGAGTAGCGGCAGGCCCCCTTGACCCCTTCCGCCGACAGGCCGGATCCTCGCCGGAGCGGAACAAAGTGGAGCGGGAGCCGCCATGGCCATTCTCGTCACCGGCGGCGCCGGCTTCGTTGGGCTCAATCTCGTGGAGGCGCTGCTCGCCCGCGGCGAGCACGTCATCATCTACGGGCGCGAGTCCCTGCCTCCGGCGGCAGAGGCCGCCTTCGCTCCCCTGCGTGGGCGGCTCGATCTCGTCCAGGGCGACGTGCTGGATACCGCTGCCCTCGCCGCCGTCTTCGCCCGGCACAGGGTCCAGGCCATGTTCCCCTTCGCCGCCATCACTGCCGGACCCCGACGCGAGGCGGAGCAGACCGAGAGCATTCTCGAAGTGAACCTGATCGGCGCCGTTCATCAGCTCCGCGCGGCACGCAATGCGGGGGTGGGGCGCATCGTCTTTCCCTCCTCCATCGCCGTCTATGGCGAAAGCCAGCGCCTTCCAGGGCTGATGCGCGAGGACAGCACGCCGCCGGTTCCCATCTCCGTCTATGGCATCACCAAGTATGCCGGCGAGCGGCTGGCGCTGCGGATGCGCGACCTCTGGGGGCTCGATCTGGTCTGCGCCCGCATCGGCGGTGTCTTCGGCCCCTGGGAGCGCGACACCGGGCTGCGGGACCTGCTGACGCCGCACATGCATCTCGCTGTGGCGGCGTTGCGCGGCGAGGCGGCGGTGCTGCCCGCCAACCTGTTTCCCCGCCCCTGGGTCTATGCGCGCGACCTCGCGCGCGGATTGCTCCAGTTGCTCGACGCGCCACAGCCGCGCTGGCCGGTCTACAACATCTCCGCCGGGGTGGAGTGGGGAGCACGCATCCTGCTCTGGGCAGAGACCCTGGCGCGCCACTATCCGGATTTCCGCTGGCGGCAATCGGCGGATCCGGCGGAGGTCACGGTGCCCTTCCACGATGACGGCCCGCGTGCCGTCGAGGATATCGGGCGGATGCGCGAGGAGTTCGGTTACACGCCGGAATTCCTGCCTGAGGCGGCTTACGCCGACTACGCGCGGTGGCTGCGGACAACGCCAGGCTACTTTGCTGCATAAAAAAGGTCCGGGGGAAGGAATTCCCCCGGACCCCCATCTTTTTTCTTCGCGTTTCGGCGCTGGCGGGCAGCGCGGAAACGTCAGGCGCGGCGCGCGGCGATCACCGTCCAGAGCCGCGGACCGATCAGCGCCAGCACCGCCAGGACCAGAATGCAAAGCGAGATCGGGCGGGTGATGAAGGTGGTCCAGTCGCCCTGGCTGATGGTCAGCGCCTGGCGCATCGCCTGCTCGGCCATCGGGCCAAGGATCATGCCGATCACCACCGGCGCCTGCGGGAAGTCGAACCGCCGCATGAACATCGCGACGATGCCGATACCGTAGAGCAGCGCCAGATCGACCACGCTGTTGCTGATGCCATAGGTGCCGATCGTCGCGAAGACCAGGATGCCCGCATAGAGCTGCGGGGTGGGGATCTTCAGGATGCGCGCCCACAGACCGACCAGCGGCAGGTTCAGCACCACCAACATGATGTTGGCGATGTAGAGCGAGGCGATCAGCGTCCAGACCAGCTCGCCCTGCGTGGTGAACAGCAGAGGGCCGGGCTGGATGCCGTAGGACTGGAAGGCGGAGAGCATGATCGCCGCCGTGGCCGAGGTGGGCAGGCCAAGCGTCAGCATCGGCACCAGCACGCCGGCGGCGGCGGCGTTGTTGGCCGCCTCGGGCCCCGCCACGCCCTCGATGGCACCGGTGGTGCCGAACTCGTCGCGGTATTTCGGTCGCACCAGCCGCCGCTCGGCGAAGTAGCTCAGCATGGTCGGCATCTCGGTACCGCCCGCCGGCATCACGCCGAAGGGGAAGCCGAGCAGCGCGCCGCGCAGCCAGGGACCGACGCTACGCTTCCAGTCCTCGCGCGACATCATCAGCTTGCCGACCTCGCGCACCTCCTGCTTACCCTCCACATGGCGCCAGGCCAGGTAGAGCGTCTCGCCCACGGCGAAGAGCGCGACGGCCACCAGCACCACGTCCACGCCATCCAGCAATTCCGTGACGCCGAAGGTCATGCGCGGCTGGCCGGTCTGCAGGTCGATGCCGATCAGGCCGATCATCAGGCCGAAGCCAAGCGAGGTCAGGCCGCGCAGCGCCGAGCCGCCGAGCACCGCCGAAACGGTGACGAAGCACAGCACCATCAGCGAGAAATACTCGGCCGGGCCGAGCTTCAGGGCCAGTTCCACCACGATCGGGCCGAGGAAGGAGATGCCGAGCGTACCGATCGTGCCGGCGACGAAGCTGCCGACTGCGGAGGTGAACAGCGCCGGGCCGGCACGGCCGTTGCGCGCCATCTTCGCGCCTTCCAGCGCGGTGATGATGGAGCCGGACTCACCGGGCGTGTTGAGCAGGATGGAGGTGGTCGAACCGCCATACATCGCGCCGTAGAACACGCCGCAGAACAGGATGAAGGCGCCCGTGGCGCTGACCTTGAAGGTGATGGGCAGCAGCAGCGCGATGGTCAGCGCCGGACCGATGCCCGGCAGAACGCCGATCGCCGTCCCGAGGAAGCATCCCAGCAGCGCCCAGCCAAGATTGGTGATGCTGAGCGCGTTGCCGAAGCCGAAGGCGAGGCCGGACCAGACATCCATGGCTTCAGAGGATCCCTTCCAGGATGCCGGCGCCGATGTTGACGCCCAGCAGCTTGTCGAAGGCCAGGAAGGCCCCGAAGGTGACGATGATGCCGATCAGCAGGTCGCGCCCCGGCCGGCGGCTGCCGAAGGCCGCCGCCACCAGCACGAACTGCGCCGTCGCCGCGAAGACGAAGCCGAGGCTGTCGATCAGCAGCAGGTTGACCAGCAACCCGGCGCCCAGCAGGCCGAGGGCGCGCCAGTTGGTGGGCGGCGCCTCGGCCACCTCCTCCAGGTCGCGCGACCAGCCGCCGCGCAGCGCCACGGCGGTCAGGCCGAGCCCAACCGCCGTGACCAGCGCCCCAACCAGGTAGGGCATGAATTTCGGCCCCACCTGCGCATAGAGCGGAGAGACCGGAATAACCGCCGCCTGCCAGATGCAGAGCAGGCCGAGCAGCACCACAAACAATCCGACCGCCAGGTCGGGCCCGGCACCGGGCTTCACACGCGCCATTCCGGCTTCCCTTACCCAGGCCTGCTCAGAGCAGCCCGACTTCCTTGAGCACCTCGGTGGTCGCCTTCTCGTCCTGCTTCAGGAACTCCCCGAAGGCGTCACCGGCGAGGAAGGCATCCTCCCAGCCCTGCCGCTCCTCCATTTCCTTCCAGGCCGGCAGGTTGTGCAGGTCGGTAAAGAACTGGATCATCTTCGCCTTGTCGTCGGCCTTCATGCCCGGCGGGCCGAAGACGCCGCGCCAGTTGCCGAGGACGATGTCCACGCCCTGCTCCTTCAGCGTGGGCACGTCCGGGAGGCTGCGCTGGTCGCCGCTGGTAGCCAGGGCGCGCATGCGGCCGGCCTTGATCTGCTCCGCGAACTCGGAGACGCCGGAGATGCCGGCCTTCACCTGCGCGCCGAGGATCGCCGCCTGGGCCGGGCCACCGCCCGCGAAGGCGACGTAGGAGGCGTCCTTCGCCGAACGGCCCTGCGTCTTCAGCAGCAGGCCGAGCAGGATGTGGTCGATGCCGCCGGCGCTGCCGCCCGCCACCGAGGTGCCGCCCGGGTTGCTCTTGAGTGCATCGAGGAAGCCCTTGAGGTCCTTGATGTCGCTGCTGGCGGGCACGACGATGATGCCGGGTTCGGTGGTCATGCGCGCGATCGGGGTGACGTCCTTCAGCCCGATCGGCGTCTTGTTGGCCAGCACCGCGCCCACCATGATGGCGCCGCCCACCATGAAGCTGTTCGCGTCGCCGCGGCGCTGGCCGACGAATCGCGGCAGGCCCACCGTGCCGCCGGCACCGCCGACATTCTCGAACTGGAAGTTGCCGGCCATGCCGGCCTGGCGCGCGACCTGCTCGATGGCTCGGCCGAGTCCGTCCCAGCCGCCTCCCGGAGCCGCGGGGATGAAGGCATGCATGGAGGCATAGCGCTGCTGCTGCTGCGCCAGGGCGGCACGGCCCAGCAGGGGCAGCGCGGCGCCGGCAGCGGCGGCGGACAGCAAATGGCGGCGCAGCATGGTCGTCTCCTCGGACAGCTTTTTACCTTGCGGGAAGTTGCGCGATAGCGAGGCAGCCGGCAAATCGCAAATGTCGATTCCGTTGTCCGCGCAGTGCTTGCGCGGCACCATGGCCGCTCGCATTCTGGGCGCGGCAAGAGGGTTGTTTCTGAATGCGACTACGCTTGGGCCTGGTGCTCGCGCTGCTCTCCGCACCATGGCCAGGAGGCCCGACCACGGCGGCCCTGTTCCCCCCTGCCCTGGCGCAGCAGCCCTCCGCCCGCTCTCCCGCGGCGACGCCGCAGCGCCCTGCCGAGCGCCAGGTGGTGGTGGCGAACGAGCTCGGCCTCAGCCTGAGCGAGCTGTACGTAACCCCGGCTGGCAGCGTCGAGCCCGGCGCCGACCGGCTGGAGGGCGATACGCTGCCCAATGGCGCCAGCCTGCGCGTTTCCCTCGGCCGCCAGCGCCTCTGCTTCTTCGACCTGCGTGCCGTGCTGGCCGATGGCAGCGAGGAGGAGAAGCGGGGCGTCGACCTCTGCCGCAACGGCCGCGTCACCTTCGGCGACCCTTCCATGCCGCTGCGCGAGGCGACGGTGGTGAACGACACCGACCTGGCCATGCGCGAGCTGTACGCGATGCCCGCCGGATCGCCGGAACGCGGACCGGATCGGCTGGCCTCCGAGACGGTGCCCGCGGAAGGCAGCTTCACCCTACGGCTCGGCCGTGCCCGCGCCTGCTTCTACGACGTCACCGCTGTCTTCGAGGATGATTCGGTGCAGGAGCGCCGCCGGATGGACCTCTGCCGCCGCAGCCGTGTCGCCTTTGGCGACCCCTCCGTGCCGTGGCGGGAGACGGAGGTGGTCAACGGCAACGACCATGCGATCCGCAGCCTCTACGCCGCAACCGGCGGCGAGCGCGCGGGCGCGGAAAGCTGGGGCACCGACCGGCTCGGCTCGGGGACAATCGAGCCCGGCGCCCGCTTCCGCCTGCGGCTGCGCAGCCGCGCTTGCCAGGTGGACCTGCGTGCGATCTATGACGATGACAGCGCCGAGGAGAAGAGCGGCACCGACATCTGCAAGCAGCCGCGGGTGGTGTTCGACGGCAGCGGCATCCCGCGGCAGCCGGAGCGCAGCTTCATCCTGGTGAACCGCGAGCCCGCCCCGGTGCAGGAGGTCTATGCCTCCGGCGTGGACGATGCCGACTGGGGCGAGAACCGGCTGAACGACCCGCCGCTGGAGCGTGGCGGCCGCGCCGAGCTGGTGCTGCGCAGCGCCTGCGAGATCGACCTGCGCGTGGTCTTCGGCAATGGCGGCGCGGAGGAGCGGCGAGGCCTCAACATCTGCGACAGCGGACTGGTCGTGCTGCGGCCGGGCTGGACGTTGGCCGAGCGGCTCGACCAGGGCGCCGGTCCCGCCGAGCCGGGGCCGCCCCGCGAGGGCAGCGTGCGCCTGCGCAACCTCGGCCCGGCGCCGATCGTACAGCTCTACGTGGACCCGGTGGGCGCGCCGCGCGGCGCGGACCGGCTCGGCAATACCGTGCTCGGCCGCGGCGAGACGCTGGACTTCCAGCCGCCCGAGGCGGTGGGCTGCACCGGTCATCTTCGCGCGGTGTTCCGCAACGGCCAGGAAATCGACCGGCCGCGTTTCGACCTTTGCTCCGGCACCGAGGTGGCCCTGCCATGACGCGCTTCCTGCTTCCCGGCCTGCTGGCGGCGGCGCTGCCACTGGGCTCCGCCTGGGCCCAGTCTCCCGCGGAAATGGCGCCGATCCCTGCCCCGCTGCGCGGCGCCTGGTTCGCCGGCGAATGCACGGCGCCCACGGCAATGCTCCAGCTCACCGCGCGCGCGGTGGCACGGCTGCCGGCGGACGGGCCGGCGCGGCTGATCCGCTTCGCCGAGGCGCGCCCGCTGGAAGGCTGGCACATGGGCACCGGGCGCGGCGCGGAGGCGCCCCGCGTGCTGCTGCGCGGCGATGCCGGGCAACTGGAAACCGCCGAGCCGGACGCCAAGCTGCGCGACGACCAGCTCCCCGGCGACACGCCCGTGCAGGGTTGGCACCGCTGCCCGGCGCCGCCACCCTCCTTCGCCGCCCTGCATGGCGAGGGGCTGGCCTTCCTCTCTTCGCTGGAGGTGCTGGAGGCCACCTGCGGCGCGCCCGGCGCACGCGTCGGGGACTGCGTCAAGGCCGTGGTGACGGAGGGCGACATCTCCGGCGACCGCCTGCTCTCGGTCGCGGAGATCGCGCGCATGGTGCGCGGCATGACCTGGGTTCTGGCGGCGGCCGACGATGCGGCGCCGGAGAACCTGGCGGCGGCGGGCGGCGGCGGCGTGCTCGCCGGCGTGGCGCTGGCGCGCTTCGCCATGGAGAGCCTGGACTATGATGGCGACAGCAAGCTCTCTGCCGCCGAGCTGGGGCAGGACCGCACCACCTTCCCGAATGCCGCCGGTGCCGAGGCCGGCCGGCCGCTGCGCCTGGAAGGGGTGCAGGAAGGCGTGAACCTGCTGCGCAGCCTGCTGGACAACCTGCTGCCCAGCGACTGACCGAGGGCGTTTGAAGTGCGGGCGGGCGCGGTCACCCCGGCGGGAGGGCGGCGCCCTCCCCGCTCGGCCGGCCGAGCATCAGCCCGCCCGTCACCGGCCCGAAGCCCATGGCCCGGCGCGCGAAGAAGTCCTTCAGCGTCGGCATCCGCTCCACCGCCGCCAGGCCGAGGCGACGGGCCAGCCGCAGGGGTGGCAGGCTGTTGCCGAACAGGCGCTCCAGCGCGTGAGTGGCGCCCAGCATGAGCAGCGCATCCGGCCGCCGCGCCGCCTGATAGCGGGCCAGCAGCCCGGCGCCGCCGGCATCCTCGCCGCGCTCATGGGCTGCGATCACCAGCTCGGCCAAAGTGGCCACGTCGCGGAAGCCGAGATTGAGCCCCTGCCCCGCGATCGGGTGGATGCCATGCGCCGCGTCGCCCACCAGAGCGAGGCGGGTGTCGGTGTAGCGCATCGCGTGCATGGCGGTGAGCGGATAGGACCAGCGGCGGCCGATCGGCGTGATCTTGCCGAGATGGTCGCCCATGCGGCGCTGGATCTCGCGGCCATACTCGGCGTCCGGAAGCTTCAGCACGCGCTCGGCGATGTGCCGCTTCTCCGACCAGACGATGGCCGAGGCGTTGGGATGCTCCGGCGTTGGCGCCAGGGGGAGTTGGGCGAAAGGACCGTTGGGCAGGAACTGCTCCAGCGCCACCTGCTCGTGCGGCAACTCATGCGCCACCGCGCCGACCAGTCCCATCTGGCGGTAGTCGAGCGTCGCCGTGCCGATGCCGGCCTGCTGGCGCAGCGGTGAGCGGCGGCCCTCGGCGCCCACCACCAGCCGGGCGGCGATCACCTCGCCGGTGGAGAGCCGGACCTCCACCCCTTCCGGCCCCCGCGTCACCTCGGCGCGGGCGGGCGCATGGACGGAGAGATGCGCCAGCTCCCGCATCCGCGCGTTCAGCGCCATGCGCAGCGCCCGCGCCTCGACCATCCAGCCGAAGGGGCCCATGCCGGTCGCGGCGGCGTCGAAATGCAGCGCCAAGGCGCTAGGCCGCTCCCCCGGGAAGCCGTCGGCGCAGCGGATGCGGGTGATCGGCCCCGGCGCCCAGGGCAGATGGCTCCAGATACCTCCGGCCTCCAGCAGGTTCCGGCTGGTGAGCGCGATCGCATAGGCGCGCCCGTCGAATTCCGGCAGCTCCATGGGCGGCAGGGGCGCGGCATCCACCACCGCGGTGGGCACGCCGGCCGCCGCGAGGGCAGCGGCAAGCGTGGCGCCGACCGGGCCGGCGCCGATGATGCAGACAGCCACTTCGCGGCGGGACGTCAGGGGGGAAGGACTCATGCCCCCATTCTGCCCCGGCGTCCGTTCCGCCGGAAGGGCGCCGTTCGCTGGAGGCGCAGGCAAACGCCTAATTTTTGTGCATCAAGTAATCGCGGAGGGTTGCACAGGCTTCGTTTCGGCCAAGAACCCGGTCTGGCACGCCGCTCGCATTGGGCTTCCGGGCTATGCGGAAGAAAAGGGGGCGCAGCGCATGAAGCTCGTGATGGCGATCATCAAGCCTTTCAAGCTGGACGAGGTGCGCGAGGCGCTCACCCCGCTCGGTGTGCAGGGCCTCACCGTCACCGAGGTAAAGGGATTCGGCCGGCAGAAGGGTCAGACGGAGATCTATCGCGGCGCGGAGTACCACGTCTCCTTCCTGCCGAAGCTGAAGATCGAAGTGGTGGTCCCGAACGACATGGTCGATGCGGTTGTCGAGGCCATCGCCAACACCGCCCGCACCGGAAAGATCGGCGACGGCAAGGTCTTCGTGCTCGACGTGGAACGCGCGCTGCGCATCCGCACCGGCGAGACCGACAGCTCGGCGCTGTGATGCCGCTGACCGTTCATCAGAAGACAATGGAAACGAGGATGATGCGAGCGATCGCACGAGGTATTGCTCAGCGGGGAATCACGCCTTGGGGTCGCCGCGTGGCCGCCCTGCTGCCCGCGCTGCTCTTCGCCGCACCGGCGATGGCGCAGGACGCGGCGACGGTGAGTGCCGGCGACACCGCGTGGATGCTGACCAGCACCGCCCTGGTGCTGATGATGACCATTCCGGGCCTGGCGCTCTTCTATGCCGGCATGGTGCGCAAGAAGAACGTACTCGCCACCATGATGCAGTCCTTCTTCCTGGCGGCGCTGGTCAGCGTCGTCTGGATGGTGGCGGGCTACAGCCTGGCCTTCGGCGAGGGCGGCGCCTATGTCGGCGACCTGTCGCGGCTGTTCCTCTCCGGCCTCGCGAATGGCTGGGACGGTCCCTTCAGCCTCGGCAGCGGCGATGGCGCGGTGGCCTTCACCATTCCCGAATCCGTCTTCATCATGTTCCAGATGACCTTCGCCATCATCACCCCGGCGCTGGCCACGGGCGCGATGGCGGACCGTCTGAAGTTCTCCTCGCTCTGCGTCTTCACCGTGCTGTGGTCGCTGCTGATCTACAGCCCGATCGCGCATTGGGTCTGGCACCCGAACGGCTGGATCTTCGGCCTCGGCGCGCTGGACTTCGCCGGCGGCACGGTGGTGCACATCAATGCCGGCGTGGCCGGCCTGGTGGGCGCGCTGGTGCTGGGCAAGCGCACCGGCCTCGGCTCCGAGAACATGGCGCCCTTCAACCTTGCGCTGGCGGTGATCGGCGCGGGGCTGCTCTGGGTGGGCTGGTTCGGCTTCAACGCGGGCTCGGCCGGCGCGGCGGGCGGCCGCGCGGGCATGGCCATGCTCGTGACGCAGCTTGCCGCCGGTGCCGCGACCCTGGCCTGGGCGGCGGCCGAGTGGATCACCAAGGGCAAGCCCTCGGTGCTGGGCGCGATCTCCGGCGCGGTGGCGGGCCTCGTCGCCATCACCCCGGCGGCCGGCTTCGTGCTGCCGGGCGGCGCGCTGGCCATCGGCGTGGTCGCCGGACTGGCCGGCTTCTGGGGCGCCACGGCGCTGAAGCACTGGTGCGGCTATGACGACAGCCTGGACGCCTTCGGCGTGCACGGCATCTGCGGCATCGTCGGCGCGCTCCTGACGGGCATCTTCGCCTACGGCCCGCTCTCGGCCACCCCGGCCCTGCCGGACGGCACCGCGGGTTCCTTCGGCCAGTTCATGCTGCAGTTCTACGCGGTGCTCGCCACCTTCATCTACACCGCGATCGGCACCTTCATCATTCTGAAGGTCATCGACGTGGTGATGGGCCTGCGGGTGAGCGAGGAGTCCGAGCGCGAGGGCCTCGATGTCTCGCTGCATGGCGAGCGGCTGGGCTGAGGCTTCTCTCCTCGCCTGAACGGCAAATTCGGGGCGCCGGAGACCACTCCGGCGCCCCTTTCCTTTGCATCACCGCGTCGCTCCCTGTTGGCGCGCGCGGAGGAAGTCCAAGAAGGCGCGCAGCGCCGCCGGCATGTGCCGCCGGGAGACATAGTAGAGCTGCGGCCCCTCGAAGGGCGGCAGCCACTCCTCCAGCAGCGAGACGAGGCGGCCCTGGGCGATGTCCTCCCGCACCCATTCCTCGAAGGTCATGAGGAATCCCACGCCCTCCAGCGCGGCGATGCGCTCCAGATGGGGGTCGGTGGTGGTGAAGGGTCCCTCCACCCGAACGGTCACCGTCTCCGTCCCCCGTTCGAAGATCCAGGGCGGCGTGTTGCCGCTCGGAAAGCGGTGGCGGATGCAGGGGCGGTGCAGCAGGTCGCGCGGCGTGGCGGGGGCGCCCAGGCGGGCGATCAGCGCCGGGGATGCCACCAGGACATAGCGCTGCGGCCCGCCGAGCGGCACGGCGATGGTGTCGCGCGACAGGCTCTCGCCGTAGCGGATACCGGCATCGAAGCCGCCGCCGGCGATGTCCACGAAGCTGTCCTCCACCACCACCTCCAGCGTGATGCGCGGATGGGCCGCCAGGAAGGGCGGAATCAGCCCGGCCAGGACGAGCTGCGCGGCCGATTGCGGCGCGTTGACGCGGAGCCTGCCGCTCGGCGTCGCGCCGTACCGCCCTGCCTCCTCCAATGCGGCCCCGATCTCGCCCAGCGCCGGGGCAAGGCGCGCCAGCAGCGCCGCGCCGGCCTCGGTGGGGCTGACACTGCGGGTGGTCCGGTGCAGCAGGCGCAGGCCCAGCGCATCCTCCAGCGCACGGAGGCGTTCGCTGAGGCTGGAGGGGGAGATGCCAGCCTCCCGCGCCGCGCGGCGGAAGCTGCGGTGCCGCGCCACGGCGGCGAAGAGATCGAGATCCGCCAGGGGTGGCCGCATTGTTCGCTGTACCGGATGGACCGTGCGGACAATGCCGGATTATCGGATGCCGGGCGAGGCCCCATTCTCCGCCGCACCACCGGAAGCAGGAGACAGAGCATGGAACGCCGCCAAATGGGCCGCACCGGCCCGCAGGTTTCCGCCCTCGGCCTGGGCTGCATGGGCATGTCCGACTTCTACGGCCCTGCCGACCGCGCGGAGAGCCTGGCCACCATCGCCGCGGCGGTCGAGCAGGGCATCACCCTGCTCGACACCGGCGACTTCTACGGCATGGGCCATAACGAGATGCTGATTGGCGAGGCGCTGCGGCAGCACCGACGCGAGGATCTGGTCATCAGTGTGAAGTTCGGTGCGCTGCGCGGGCCGGACAACCAATGGGCCGGCTATGATTGCCGCCCGGTCGCGGTGCGCAATTTCCTCGCCTATACCTTGAAGCGCCTGGGCACGGACCACGTGGATATTTATCGCCCCGCCCGGCTCGACCCGAAGGTACCGATCGAGGAAACGGTGGGTGCCATCGGCGATCTGGTGAAGGCCGGATATGTCCGCCATGTCGGCCTCTCCGAGGTGGGGGCGCAGACCATCCGGCGCGCCGCCGCCACCCACCCGATCGCCGACCTGCAGATCGAGTACTCGCTCATCTCGCGGGGCATCGAAGCGGAGATCCTGCCGACCTGCCGGGAGCTGGGAATCGGCATCACCGCCTATGGCGTGCTCTCGCGCGGGCTGATCAGCGGCCACTGGTCCCGGGAACGGAGCGGCCAGACGCGCGACTTCCGCGGCATGAGCCCGCGCTTCCAGGGAGAGAACCTGGAGCACAACCTGGCGCTGGTGGAGGCGCTGCGGACAGTGGCCGAAGGGCGTGGCGTCAGCGTGGCGCAGGTCGCGATTGCCTGGGTCGCTGGGCGCGGGAAGGACATCGTTCCGCTGGTCGGCGCCCGTCGGCGTGACCGGCTCAGCGAGGCGCTGGGAGCGCTGGAGGTGACGCTCAGCGAGGCCGATCTCGCAGCCATCGAGCAGGCGATCCCGCCGGGCGCCGCGGCGGGCGCCCGGTATCCGGAGTCGCAACTGGCGCATATGGACAGCGAACGGCCCGTCTCCTGACTGCGGAAAGTCCAGCGGCAATCTCCGCCGCCTGCTGGGCCGCCGACCGGTACGGGCGGTGGCTCAGCGCAGGCGGCGGAGATTGCCGGAAACGGTCCGGCTGACCGGACGGAGGGAGCGTTCCGCCACGCCGAGGGCGGCATTGGCGAAGCCCATGCCGAAGCTGGCGGCGCGGTTCGCGCTTCCCATCAGCCACTCCGACTGCGCCGTCATCCAGCCCATCGGCGTCGGGTTGGAAGCGGTGCGCAGCATGGCGCGATAAGCGGCCTCCATCTCGGCAAAACCGTAGTCCATCGCGCGCTGGGAGAGTTCCGCGGCGCCCTGCGCCACCACCGCCCCGCAGGCGGAAAAGGCTAGCATCTTCTCGGGCACCATGCGCCCGACCTCCAGCGCGGTGGCGAGGGCACCCCGGGCGTCGGCCTCCTCGGCGGAAAGCCGGCTGGCCATCACCTGACGGGAGGAGGTCAGCAGGGTGACGACATTGCCTGCATGCCTTACGAAGCGCGGACCCGTATTCGACACACCTGTCATTCTGTGCACTCCGGAAGAAAGATCTTCCGCGAAAACGCCGTTACGGTGCCGTGGTTTTCCAACACCGCGCGTCCTCAGCCGGGACCACGCAACTGCGGGTTGTCAAAGAGTGGCTGCCGGTAGGCGGTCAGCGCCTCGCGCAATGCGGCCGCCAGGTCCTGCTTCTCCTCCTCCGAGAGGAAGCGGCCGATCTCAACGCGTCGCCCGCGTTGCACAAGCGCCAGTCCGGTCCGTTCCGAGCATTCCACACGCGCCCAGTAGGGATCAAGCGATGCTTCCTCGCGCCGGCCGCGCCAGTCCGCACGGCGGATGAGCAGGTGCGCCGGGGTCAGCGATACCACCTCCCAGGCCCGCCCGGACCAGCGGTGGTGCAGCCAGACCAGCAGCAGGACAAGCCCGGATTCGAGGCCCAGGAAGGGCAGGATGGGCCAGGCCCCCATCAGCACGAACATCAGGCCGCCGCCGATGGCCCAGAGGGCGCAGAGCGCGCCCAGCACCATGAAGGCGGTGGGTTGCAGGCTGCGGGGCGGCGTGCTGACCGCCTCGAACAGCACCGGATCGGCGGGGCGCGGTTCAGGGGTTGCTGGCATCGCGGGAAAACATAGGCTGTTCCGGCCCGCCGCACAGATGGGGCATCCGCATTATGTCGATTCGCTGGCCATGAAGCCTCCTGCCCCACCCCGTCCGGAAAGCCCCGCCGCGCCAGAACCGGCCACGCCTGCCCTTCGCCGGCGGGCGGCCCGCAAGGCGCTGCACGGCACGGCCGAGTCGCCACGCCGCGCGCGCAAGATGTCGGCGGCACAGGCGGAGCGCTTCATCCGCGCCCTGGCCGCCGCCAATCCCAGGCCCGAGACGGAACTGCACTTCACCAGCCCCTATACGCTGCTGGCGGCGGTGATGCTCTCGGCCCAGACCACCGATGTCGCGGTCAACAAGGCCACGGCCACGCTGTTCAAGGTGGCGGACACGCCGGCGGCGATGGTGGCGCTGGGCGAGGAGGGTGTGGCGGAGCACATCCGCCGCATCGGCCTATGGAAGGCCAAGGCGCGCAACCTGATCACGCTCTCGCAGCAGTTGCTGGACCGGCATGGCGGCGAGGTTCCCGCCGACCGGGCGGCCCTGGAGGCGCTGGCCGGCGTCGGCCGCAAGACCGCGAATGTGGTGCTGAACGTCGCCTTCGGCGAGGAGGCCATGGCGGTGGACACCCATATCTTCCGCCTGGGCAACCGCACCGGGCTGGCCCCCGGCAAGACCCCGCGCGAGGTGGAGGAAGGCCTGATGAAGCGGGTGCCGCCCGACCTGCTGCGGGACGCGCATCACTGGCTGATCCTGCACGGGCGCTACATCTGCAAGGCGCGGTTGCCGGAATGCTGGCACTGCGTCGCGCGGGCGGAGTGCAACTACGCCGACAAGGTGCTCTGGCCGCCGCCGCGGTAGCCGGCCACCCGCTTCTTTCCTCTTTCCCCGCCGCGCCCGCGGTGCCATCACATCTGCATCCCCCGCGCATCCGGCCATGGCTTTGCGCGGTTGCGGCACCGCACTCCTAACCCTTATGTGACGCGCATGAATCGGCTCCTCCCCATCGTGATGATGCTTGGCCTGCCCATCGGCATGATGAGCGCGGCCCCCGCCCTGGCGCAGCGCCCGCAGGCGCTCGGTACTTTCCAGGACTGGACTGCCGCCACATATACGGAGGGCAAGAGCAAGGTCTGCTATGCCTTCACGCGGGCCAGCAAGGCGGAGGGCGCCGGCAACCGCCAGAACGTGATGCTCACCGTCACGCACCGGCCGCAGGGGCGTGACCAGGTGGCGTTGCGCTCGGGCTACACCTATGCCCCCAAGGCCGAGGTCACGGTGGATGTCGGCGGCACCGATCTCGATTTCTACACCGCGCAGGACAACGCCTTCGCGCGCAACGGCAGCAGGGCCGTGGCCGCCTTCAAGGGTGGCGCCAACGCGGTGGCCAAGGGCACCGGCCCGCAGGGGCGCGGCACCGCCACCGACACCTTCTCCCTCTCGGGCTTCACCGCCGCCTACGAGGCCATCAGCAAGGAGTGCCCGGCCGGCCGCCGGTGACTCAGGACGCAGCATGACCCAGACCCCCGCCCCCGCTTCCCCGGCTGAGCTTTCCGAGGCCGAGCGCGCCCGCATCCTGGCCAAGGCGGCGCTCTTCGCGCCGCCCGCCGCCACGCTGCCGGACGGCCGCCGCGACCTGGTCGGCCTCTCGCGGGAGGAGCTGGCGGCGGAGATGGTCGCCATCGGCGAGAAGCCCTTCCGCGCCAAGCAGCTCTGGCACTGGATCTACCACCAGGGCGTGACCGACTTCGCAAAGATGTCCACCATCGCCAAGCCGATGCAGGCGAAGCTGGCGGAGCGCTTCGTGGTCGGCCGCCCCGGCGTGGTGACGGAGCAGACCAGCACCGACGCCACGCGGAAGTTCCTCTTCGGCTTCCGCGACGGACAGCAGGTCGAGACGGTCTATATCCCGGACGAGCAGGAGGACCGCGGCGCCGTCTGCATCTCGACCCAGGTCGGCTGCACCCTCTCCTGCAAGTTCTGCCACACCGGCACGCAGAAGCTGGTGCGCAACCTGGGCGCGGCTGAGATCGTCGGCCAGTTCATGGCGGCGCGCGATGCCTATGGAGAATGGCCGAGCCCGACCGACGGCACCCCGCGGCTGCTCAGCACCATCGTCATCATGGGCATGGGCGAGCCGCTCTATAACTACGAGAACGTCGCCAAGGCGATGCGCATCGTGATGGACAACGAGGGCATCGCCCTCTCGCGCCGGCGCATCACCCTCTCGACCTCCGGCGTGGTGCCGATGATGGACAAGTGCGGCGCGGAGCTGGGCGTCGGCCTCGCCGTCTCGCTGCACGCGGTGCGCAACGACATCCGCGACGAGATCGTGCCGCTGAATCGGAAGTACCCGATCGAGGAGCTGATGGCGGCCTGCCGCCGCTATCCCGGCGCCTCCAACGCGCGGCGGATCACCTTCGAATACGTCATGCTGAAGGGCGTGAACGATTCCGAGGCCGATGCGCGCGAGCTGGTGCGGCTGCTGAAGGGCCTGCCCGCCAAGGTGAACCTGATCCCGTTCAATCCCTGGCCCGGCAGCCCCTACGAGACCTCCTCGAACAACGCCATCCACCGCTTCGCGAACATCGTGATGGAGGCGGGCTACGCCTCGCCCATCCGCAAGCCGCGCGGGCGGGACATCCTGGCCGCCTGCGGGCAGCTCAAGACGGAGAGCGAGCGCCGGCGCGCCGCCCGCCCCGGGGCGGGCCCCTCTGAGGCAGCCAAGGCCGACGCGGCGTGAGCGCGGAGGGGGCGGTACCAGCCGCCGCCGCCGCGCAGCCAGCCCTCGCCATTCTCCCGCTCCTCGCCGCAGCCGGCTTCGTCACCGGCTGCGGCATCCGCCTGCTCGACCCCCTGCTGCCGCTGATCGCCTATGACCTGGGCGTGTCGGTGGCGGAGGTCGCCGTGCTGGTGACCAGCTTCGCCATCCCCTACGGCCTGTGCCAGGTGCTGCTCGGTCCGCTGGGCGACCGCTTCGGCAAGCTGCGCGTGCTGGTGCTGGGCGTGCTGCTCTACGGGCTGGCCATGGCGGTTTGCGCCGTGGCGGGCTCGCTCGGGCAGCTCGTGGCGCTGCGCGCGGTCACCGGCGCGCTGGGCGGGGCCATCATTCCCCTCGCCATGGCCTGGATCGGCGACAACGTGCCCTATGAGGAGCGGCAGGCGACGATCAGCCGCTTCCTGACAGGCATCGTGCTCTCGCAACTGCTCACCGGGCCGGTCTCGGGCAGCGTCGGGCAGGCGGTGGGCTGGCGTGGCGCCTTCCTGCTGGTCGGTGTCCTGGCGGCGCTGACCGGCGCCGGCATCATGCTGCGGCTGGGCGGCGGCCTATGGCGAAGCGGCGCCGCCGGCCCGGGGCAACTCGGCTTCGCCACCCACCGGATGCTGCTGCGCCGCCCGGCGGCGCGGCGACTGCTGGCGGTCGCCTTCCTGGATGGTGCGCTGCTGTTCGGGGGCGCCTTCCCCTTCATTGGCTCCTATCTCATCCAGGGCTTCCACCTGGAGCCGTGGCAGGCCGGGCTGGTGGTGGCCGGCTTCGGCCTGGGCTCGCTGATCTATACGCGGCTGGCCTCGCGGCTGGTGCGCCGCCTCGGCGAGATCCGGCTGCTGATGCTGGGCGGTGGCCTGCTGTCGGTGGCGCTGCTGGGCATCGCCCTGGCGCCGGGCTGGGCCATGGTGGCGGTGCCGCAGGTGCTGCTCGGCCTGTTCTTCTTCATGTTCCACGGCGTGCTGCAGGCCCGCGCCACCGAGGTGCTGCCCGAGGCGCGCGCCACCGCCGTCTCCGCCTTCTCGATGGCGCTGTTCCTGGGCCAGGGCGTTGGCTCCATCGGTTTCGGCGCAGTGCTGGCGCAGGCGGGGTATCCGGCGGTCTTCCTGGGCGCGGCGGCGGGCATCCTTCTGCTCAGCCTGTGGTGCTGGCGGGGGCTCTCGCCAGAGCGTGGGGCGGCGGCCTGAAACCGACAAAAGGAAGACGGGGGTCCGGGGGAATTCTTTCCCCCGGCCTTTTTTCTTCCCTCTTGGCCGGAGCCTTGCGCCGGGCCAAACCCGCAGCCGGACGGAAACGGACACGGACTCGATGAACACCCGCGAGGGATCGGCGGCCTTCGTGGCGCCGCTGGTGGTGCTGGCCCTCGGCCACATGCTCTCCAACATGCTGCGGACCCTGCCGGCCATTGCCGCCGACGTGCTGACGCGTGACCTGCATGTCTCGCCCGAGGGACTGGCCAGCCTGACCGGCGCCTATCACTTCGCCTTCGCCGCGGGGCAGATTCCCCTCGGCGTGGCGCTGGACCGGTTCGGCGTCCGCCCTGTTTCGCTGGTCCTGCTGGCGACGGTGGCGGTGGGCTCGGTGCTGGCGGCGCTGGTGGGCGGGCCGGCGGGCTTCCTGCTGGCGCAGGTTGTGCTCGGGCTGGGCTGCTGCGGCATGTTGCTCTGCCCGATGACGCTCGCCGCCAAGCTGCTCACCCCGGCGCAATTCGGGCTCTGGTCCGGGCTGATCCAGGCGCTCGGCAATGTCGGGATGCTGCTTTCGGCCAGCCCGCTGGCCTGGCTGGTCGAGCACCAGGGCTGGCGCGCCGGATTCTGGGTGGCGGCGGGCATGGCTGTCCTGGTGGCGCTGCTGGTGCGGATGGCGGTGCCCGCCCCCATTCCCGCCGACGGGCCGCATCCCAGCCTGCTGGCCGATGCCCGCGCGGTGCTCGGGCTCAGCGCCGGCCGCCGGTTGCGCGGCATCATCCTGCTCGCCTTCGCCTCCTTCGCCGTCATCATCGGCGTTCGCGGCCTCTGGGGCGGTCCCTGGCTGATGGAGGTGAAGGGGCTGGACCGGATCGCCGCCGGCAATGTCCTGCTGCTGATGACCCTCTCTCTGATCGCCGGACCGGCGCTCGCGGGCGTGCTGGACCGCCGAATCGGCCATCGGCGCACCCTGCTGGCCGCTGGCCACGCGCTGGCCGGGCTGTTCCTGCTGCTGGTGGCCGGCGGTGCGCCGGGGGGATGGCTGTCGCGCCTCGCGGGTGTGCCCATGCTGCCGGTGGCGGCGGATACGGTGCTGCTCTTCGCCTTCGGGATGGCGATCTCGATCCAGCCGCTGCTTTTCGCCATGACGCGCGCGGCGGTGCCGCCGGACCAGGCGGGCAAGGCGCTCTCCGCCACCAACCTTTCCTTCTTCCTGGGCGGGGCGGTGCTGCAGGCGGCCTCCGGACCGGTGGGGGCGTCGGGCGGGCCGGGGGCGGCCATCGCCTTCTTCGGCGCCGCGGTGCTGGCCGGCACCGCCCTGTTCCTGGCAACGACCCGCCGTGGTTGACACGGCGCCGCGACCCGCGCTCAAGGGCGCCTAACCTTCGCCAGTTCGCAACGAAAGCCGGAACGCATGGGCTATTTTCCCACACGCTGGACCCTGAAGACCTCGGGCGAGGTCGCGCCCGATGAGCGGCTGCCCTGGTCGCAGACCTTCATCATGGGCATCCAGCACGTCGTCGCCATGTTCGGCTCCACGGCACTGGCGCCCATCCTGATGGGCTTCGACCCGAACACCGCCATCTTCTTCTCCGGCATCGGCACGCTGCTCTTCTTCGTCATCACCGGCGGACGGCTGCCGAGCTATCTTGGCTCCAGCTTCGCCTTCATCGCGGTGGTGATCGGCGCGACGGCCTATGCCGGCGCCGGGCCGAACCCGAATATCCCGGTGGCGCTGGGCGGCATCATGGCCGCCGGGTTGGTTTACACGGTCATCGGCCTCATCGTGCAGGTGGCCGGCACCGGCTGGGTCGAGCGGCTGATGCCGCCAGCCGTCACGGGCGCCATCGTCGCCGCCATCGGGCTCAACCTCGCCCCGGTCGCGGTGAAGGGCATTTCCGGCAATGCCTTCGACACCACCATCGGCCTCTTCACCGTCGCCGCCGTGGCGCTGATCTCGGTCTGGGGTCGCGGCATGGCGCGGCGCCTGCCCATCCTGCTCGGCGCGGTGAGCGGCTATCTTCTCTACCTCGTCTGCACCAACCTGCTTGGCCTCGGCACGCCGATCGACTTCTCCGGCGTGCGCGCCGCCGCCTGGTTGGGCCTGCCGCATTTCGAGGCGCCGGTCTTCAGCGCCCCGGCCATGGTGCTGATCGCGCCCATCGCCATCATCCTGGTGGCGGAGAACCTCGGCCATGTGAAGGCGCTGAGCGCCATGACGGGCCGCGACTTCGACCCCCTCATCGGCCGCGCCTTCATCGCCGACGGCATCGCCACCATGGTCTCGGCCGGCGGCGGCGGCACCGGCGTCACCACCTATGCCGAGAACATGGGCGTGATGGCCGTCACCCGGATCTACTCCACGCTGGTCTTCGTCGCGGCGGCGCTGTTCGCCATCCTGCTCGGCTTCTCTCCCAAGTTCGGCGCGCTGATCATGACCCTGCCGGGCGCGGTGATCGGCGGCGTCGCCATCGTGGTCTTCGGGCTGATCGCGGCGACGGGCGGGCGCATCTGGGTGCTGAACCGCACCGACTTCTCGCAGCCGCGCAACCTCGTCACCGCGGCGGTGGCGCTGATCGCCGGCGCGGGCGACCTGACGCTGAAGTTCGGCAGCTTCGCACTGGGCGGCATCGGCACCGCCACCTTCGGCGCCATCATCGTCTACCACATGCTGCGCGGCCGTCCGGAGGCGGAAGGCGTCACGCCCGCCGACGCGCCGGTGGACCCGCATCCCGGGCACTGAGCGCAAGCATCATCCACCTGTCACGCCGTTGCCATCGGGCCATCATGGTCCGCATGGCAACGGCGGCGGATGCAGCAAGACCCCGACACCGCCTCTAAGAAACTCTGCGAGACGCCCTTCATCGACCCCTCCGCCCGCGTGCGAGACTGCACCTTCGGGCGGTTCAACGAAGTCGGCGCCCGTACCCGCCTCGCCGAATGCAGCATGGGCGACTACGCCTATGTCGTGAACGACAGCGACATCATCTACACGACGATTGGCCCTTTCTGCTCGATCGCCGCGCAGGTGCGGATCAACCCGGGCAACCACCCGCTGGACCGCGTGGCGCTGAGCCACTTCACCTATCGCGCCAGCGCCTATGGGCTGGGCGAGGACGAGGCCGGCTTCTTCGACTGGCGCCGCTCGAAGCCGGTGACGCTGGGGCCGGACACCTGGGTCGGGCACGGCGCCATCATCCTCCCCGGCGTGACGGTCGGCACCGGCGCGGCGATCGGCGCCGGCGCGGTGGTGACCAAGGACGTGCCGGACTTCGCCATCGTCGTCGGCAATCCCGGCCGCGTTCTGCGCTACCGCTTCCCGCCCGAGATCCAGGCCGCCCTGAGGCGCATCGCCTGGTGGACCTGGCCCGATTCCCGGCTGCGGGAGGCGCTGAACGAGATCCGCACCCTTTCCGCCGAGGATTTCTGCCGCAGGTACGACCCGGTGTAGGATCGCCCCGAGTCACGCCTGAGGAAGAGGAACGCCCCGATGATCCGCAGCATCCTGGTTGCGCTGGACGACACGCCGGGCGCCGCGGCCGCGCGCGACCTTGCCATCTCCCTGGCACGCCGCGGCGGGGTGCGCCTGACCGCCGCCGTGGTGCTCGACCTGCCGCATACGCGGGATGCCCAGGGGCCGGTGCCGATCGGTGGCGCGGCCTTCCTGGAGCACCGCAACGAGGCGCTGGCCCGCCGTGCTGAGGAGGCGGCGCAGAAGGCCCTGGCAGAGTTCACCGCCGCCGCCGGCGACCTGGCCTTCGACACGCTGCGCCTGGAGGAGGCACCCGAGCCGGCCCTGCTGAAGGCCAGCGCCCAGCATGACCTGATCGTGATCGGGCGCGACTCCACCCTGGGTCAGGAAGCCACTGAGGACGGCATGGCGCCGGTGATCGACGCGCTGCTGCGGCACGGCGCCCGCCCGCTGCTGGTGGTACCGCCGCGCCGGGAGATGCCGGATTACGACCCGGCCGGCACGGTGCTGGTCGGTTACGACGCCTCGGTGCCGGCGATGCGGGCGCTGCAGCTCTACGCGCTCCTGAAGCCCGAAGGCGAAGCGCATGCCAAGGTCTTCTGCTGCGACGAGGATCGCGCGAAGGCGAAGCGCATCGCCGCGGAGGGCGCCGAATACCTGCGCCGGCATGGGGTCGAGGTCAGCACCGTCGGCGTGGCAGGGGAGCATCCGGCCGATCTGCTGGTGGCCGAGGCCACCGATGGGCACCCGCGCCTGATGGTGATGGGCGCCTACGAGAACACCGGCCTGCGCGGCTTTTTCCTCGGTTCTTCCACCCGCCGGCTGCTACGCGAGATGCCCTGCCCCATCTTCGTCCACCGCTGAGGGTGGCGCTCCCCCTTCCCCTCGCCCGCGGCATGGCCAATGATGGGCGCCGGGAAACATCCGGGGAGCTAGACCCATGGCGAAATTCGGCCTCAGCCAGCCGGTGCGGCGCATCGAGGACCCCCGTCTGCTGCAGGGGCGCGGGCGCTACACGGATGACATCTCGGTGCCCGGGCAGTTGCACGCCTATGTGCTGCGCAGCCCGCACGCCCATGCCCGCATCCTCTCGATCGATACCGCGACGGCGGCCTCCCTGCCCGGTGTCCATGCCGTGCTCACCGGCCAGGACTGGCTGGATGACGGCCTCGGCCAGATTCCCTGCGCCATCCCGCTGAAGAACCGCGACGGCACGCCGCGCGCCGAGACGCCGCGCTACGGCCTGGCCGTGGGCACCGTGAAGCATGTGGGCGACCCGGTGGCCTTCGTCGTCGCCGACACCTACCAGCAGGCGCGTGACGCCGCCGAGGCGGTGTTCGTGGATTACGACATCCTGCCCGCCTGCACCGACCTCGCTCATGCCATGGACGCGGACCAGCCGCAGATCTGGGACGGCGCGCCGAAGAACGTCTGCTTCGACTGGGCGACCGGCGACAAGGCGAAGACCGACGCGCTCTTTGCCCAGGCGGCGCATGTCACCAAGCTGACGGTGGTGAACAACCGCATCGTCGTGAACAGCATGGAGACCCGCGCCGCGCTGGCCGAATACGACGCCGCCAGCGAGCGCTTCACCCTGCATGCCGGCACCCAGGGCTCCTGGCTGGTGAAGGATCTGCTGGGCAAGGCCGTCTTCCACCTGCCGCCGGAGAAGTTCCGCGTCATCACGCCGGATGTCGGCGGAGGCTTCGGCATGAAGCTCTACATGTACGGCGAGTATGCGCTGTGCTGCTGGGCCGCCCGCAAGCTGCAACGCCCGGTGAAGTGGGTTTCCGAACGGATGGAGGCCTTCCAGTCCGACACCCAGGGCCGCGCCAACCTGACGGAGGGCGAGCTGGCGCTGGACAAGGACGGCAAGTTCCTGGCGCTGCGCACCCGCAACATCGCCGATATGGGCGGCTATCTCTCCACCTTCGCGCCCTTCATTCCGACCGGCGCGGGCACCAAGGTGCTGGCCAGCGTCTATGGCTTCCAGGCCATCTACGCCAACGTGCTGGGCATCCTGACCAACACCGTGCCGGTGGACGCCTATCGCGGCGCCGGGCGGCCGGAGAGCAACTACCTCGTCGAGCGGCTGATCGACGCCGCCGCGCGCGAGATCGGCGTGGACCGCATCGAGCTGCGCAAGCGCAACATGGTCCCTGCCTCGGCCATGCCGCACAAGACGCCGGTCGGCCAGACCTACGACTCCGGCGAGTTCGCCACCGTCCTCGACGCGGCGCTGAAGAAGTCCGACTGGGCGGGCTTCGAGGCGCGCCGGGCCGAGTCCGCCCAGCGCGGCAAGCGCCGCGGCATTGGCATGGCCTACTACCTGGAGGCCACGGGCGGCGACGATTCCGAGCGCGCGGCCATGCGCTTCGCCGAGGACGGCATGGTGGACGTGCTGGTTGGCACCCAGTCCACCGGCCAGGGCCATGAGACGGCCTATGCCATGATCACCAGCCACGAGCTGGGCATCCCGATCGACAAGATCCGCGTGTTGCAGGGCGATTCCGACGGCCTGCCGAGCGGCGGCGGCACCGGCGGCGCGCGCAGCCTCTATTCCGAGGGCGCGGCGTTGCTCGCCACCGCCACCAGCGTCATCGAGAAGGGTAAGCAGGCGGCCGGCGAGGTGCTGGAAGCCGCGCCGACCGATATCGAGTTCGCCGGCGGCCGCTTCACCATCGCCGGCACCGACCGCGCCATCGGCATCCTCGAACTGGCCGCAGCCCAGCGCGATCGCGTCGCCAAGGGCGAGACGGTGACGCTGCTCGACGCCGCCGAGATCGCCGCCATCCCCGCCCACACCTTCCCTAACGGCTGCCACATCGCCGAGGTGGAGGTGGACCCGGACACCGGCCAAGTCGCGGTCGCCCGCTACATCGTGGTGGACGATGTCGGCCATGCGCTGAACCCGCTGATCGTGCGCGGCCAAGTGCATGGCGGCGTGGCGCAGGGCGTCGGGCAGGCCGTTTTCGAGCGCACTGCCTATGATCCGCAGAGCGGGCAGCTCCTTTCGGCCAGCCTCAACGACTACGCCCTGCCCCGCGCCAGCGACCTGCCGGATATCGAGGTGGAGCTGATGGAAATCCCCTGCGAGACCAATCCGCTCGGGGTGAAGGGCGCGGGCGAGGCCGGTGCCGTCGGCTCGCCGCCGGCGGTGATGAACGCGCTGATCGACGCGCTCAGCGCCGATGGCGTCACCCAGCTCGACATGCCCGCCACGCCGGAAGTGGTGTGGAAGGCCGTCGCCATGGGGAAGGCTGCCTGAAGACAGGCCAGGGAGGGCGCTGCCCTCCCTGGAACCCACCCGCCGGGGTGGCAGTGCCACCCCGGACCCCGCCATCCGTCAGGCGGGCTTGCGAAAGGCAAGCCGCGTCCAGCTCACCTCGGCGCGGTTGAACAACCCGTCCTTCCGCTCCAGGTGCAGCACACGCTCCAGGCCCTCGGCCTCGGCGGCACGCGTCATCTCCTCCACCGACACCTCGAACATGCGGCGGCCGGGCGGTACCGGACCATGCCGCAGGGAGAGGATCATCACCCCGCCCGGTCGCAGCAGGCGCGCCACCCGCGGCATGGCCCGCGCGCGCTCCGCCTCGTCCAGATGCATCCAGACGGCGGTGAGCATCACCGCGTCGTAGCTCTGCGCGCGGTCGGCGAGGGTGACGAGGTCCGGCAGGCTGTCGCCCAGCCACTCGATGCCGGGCTCGGGGTGCAGCGCCATGGCCCGCTCGCGCAGTTCGGGCGTCGGCTCCACGGCGGTGACCGTGTAGCCCTTTGCCGCCAGCGCCGCCGCATCCCGCCCCGTGCCGGCGCCGACATCCAGCACCCGTGCGGGCGGCTCGGGCAGCAGATGCGCCACCTGGCGGTGGACGTCATGGAAGGAAATGCCTTCGTACTGCTTCACCAGGGCCTCGGCATTCTCGCCATAGCCCGCCGTGCCGAGCACAGGCTGCCGCGCCATTCCTGCCTGCTCTCCGCTCATGCGCGCCGCAGCCGCTCCAGCCGGCTCGCTGCCTCCGCATTTGCCGCACCCTCCGGCAGGCGCCCCTCGGCCAGCGCGGCCACCTGCCGCACCGTGTCCATCGCCTGGTGCTCGGTCGCCTCCCGCGTCAGGCCGCCGATATGCGGGGTCGCGATCACATCGGGGCGGCGCGCGAGGCGCGGCGGCGGCATCTGGTCGGGCGCCGAGCCGACATCCAGCGCGGCACCGGCGAGATGGCCGGAGTCGAGCGCCGCCTCCAGTGCCGCCTCGTCCACCAGCCCGCCGCGCGCGAGGTTCACGAAGAAGGCGCCCTTGCGCATGAGCCCGAAGCTGCGGGCGTTCATCATGTTTGCCGTCTCCGGCGAGGCCACGGCGAGGCAGACCACGAAATCCGCTTCCGCCAGCACGCCTTCCAGCGGCATGCCGGTCACGCCCTCATCGAAGCCCGGCACATGCGGGTCATAGGCCAGCACGCGCATGCCGCAGGCCTGTCCGAGCTTCCCCAACCGCTGCGCGATGCGGCCATAGCCGATGAGCCCGAGCGTGGCGCCGGTGAGCTGCCGGCCCTGGCGCGGCTGCGGCGCCTGCCCCGCCCGCCCGGCGACCACGGCCTCCGAGATGCCGCGGGCGAGGTCCAGCATCATGCCCAGACCGAGTTCCGCCACCGCCTCGGTGAAGCCCGGCGTGGCATGCGTCACCAGCACGCCGTGCTGCGAGGCGGCCGGCACGTCGATGGTGCTGATATCGACCGCGCAACGGAGGAAGGCGACGAGGTCCGGTGCGGCGGCGAAGGTAGCGGCCTGGCCGGGCGTGGCGCGGTCGGCGACGATCACCTGGCAGCCCGCCGCTGCCTCGGCCAGTGCCGCGCCCTCCAGCACGCGGCCGGTGGTGTTGCGCACCACCTCGGCGTGCTGGCGCAGCGCCGCGAGGGGGCGCTCGCCGTAGTAGCGCGGAAACGCCGCATCGGTATGGGTCAGGAACACTTTCATCACGGCGTTTCCTCCTGGGTTCTGGTCGCGGTCAGCGGCGGCCGGGTGCCCTCACGGGAAGCGCACCGCCGAGTGGGCACAGAGATCAAGGCCACGCCGCTCCTCGGTCGCTTGGTCGGCATAGAGCACCTTCACGTCGTAGCGGCACTCGCCGGGTGGCAGGACCAGCCGGAGGCTGCCGCCGGGGCGCAGGGGATGCACGTCGAGCTGGTCCACGCCCCAGTCCCGCGCCCCGAAGGACGAGACATAGGCGGCGATGATCGGCTGCCGCCCGGTGTTGCGCAGGTCGAGGCGCGGCTCCGGCGGGACGGCGGGCGGCCCCAGGCGGAACATGCGTGTCGCGCAGGTATCGGCGCCGCGCATGTCCTGCACCGTGCCATCGCGGAACACAGCGCGCAGGTCGTACCGGCAGCCGTCGCGCGGATCGAGCCGCACCAGCCGGCTCGATCCCGAGGGAACGGGCTCGCTGCCCAGCCGGTCATGTCCCCAGTCATGGCTGCCGACCGGACTGGCGAAGAGCATCTCCAACGTCTGCCCGGTGTTGTTGACGACGGTGTAGCTGGGGTCGGGCAAGTTCCGCTGCGCCGGCGCGGCGGTGGAAAGGATCGGCAGAACCAGCAGGGCCAGCACGGTGGCACGAGGCAGCATGCAGCGACGCTCCAATGCAAGAGGCCGCGGGAGGCGCGGCGAGCACTCCTCAGCAATCGTCCTGCCACGGGTCGGTTGCAGCCACGCGGCGCGGCCCCGCATCAGGCCGCCGCCCAGCCCTCGGGCACCTGGCGCGCGGCTCCCTCCGCCTCCAGCTTCAGCAGATGCGCCAGCAGGCTGCGCCCTGCCGCCGGTAGAAGGCGCGGGTCGATCGGGCTGTAGAGCCGCAGCACCAGCGCTTCCACGCTCGCCGGACCATGCTGCCGCAGCGCCTCGCGCAGCGCCGCCTCCCGCCCCTGCCGATGCGTCAGCAGGGCCCGGGTGAAGGGCGCGGGATCGGGCAGCGGGGCGCCATGGCCGGGCAGGAACAGCCGGTCCTCCCGCGCGGTCAGGCGGGCAAGGCCGCTCATATAGGCCGCCATGTCGCCGTCCGGAGGGCTGACCACGCTGGTGGACCAACTCATCACATGGTCGCCCGAGAACAGCACGCCGCTGCCCTCCAGCGCGAAGCAAAGATGGTTGGCGCAATGGCCCGGCGTGTGCAGCGCCGTGAGGCGCCAGCCCGTGCCTTCGAGCGGCGCGCCGTCGCCCAGGCGCCGGTCGGGGGCGAAGTCGTGGTCGCCGCCGCGCAGTTCCGCGTCCGGCGGCGTTTGGTGCGGGCCGAAGCCGTAGGTCGGTGCGCCGCTCCGCGCCTTCAGCGCGGCTGCGCCGGGCGAATGATCGCGATGGGTGTGCGTGACCAAGATCTGGGCGATCCGCTCATGCCCCAGGGCGGCGAGGATGGCATCACGATGCGCCGTGTCCTCCGGGCCGGGATCGAGCACCGCCACCTCGCCCTCGCCGATCAGGTAGGTGTTGGTGCCGAGGAAGGTGAAGGGGCCGGGATTGCCGCAGCGGATGCGCCGCAGCCGTACGCCGCCGGGGCGGCCCAGTTCCTCCACCGCCCCTGTCGGCAGCGGGTCGTCTTTCAGGAAGGGAATGCTCATGCCGACCTCCGCCGCATTTCGCGGTGCAGGATGTAGAGCCCGGCGCCGACGATCAATGCCCCGCCGGCCAGCATGGTCAGGCTCGGCACCGTTCCCCAGACCAGCCAGCCCAACAGGATGGCCCAGAGCAGGGCGCTGTAGGAGTAGGGACCGAGCGCCGAGACCTGGGCGCTCGCATAGGCTTCGGTGGAGAGCACCTGAGCCAGTCCGCCCAGCAGGCCGAGGCCGATCAGCAGCGGCCACTCCCCGGCGGAGGGCGTCACCCAGACGAAGGGCAGCGCCAGGAAGGTGATGCCCGTCATCAGCAGCGACTGCCACATGACGATGGTGCTGCTGGCCTCGGTGCCGGAGAGCTGCCGCACCAGCATGGTGGTCAGGCCGGAGAAGAAGCCGTTCGAGGCGGCGGCGATGAAGGCGGCCCAGCGCAGCCAGGAGGGCGCGCCCGAAGCGCTTTCGGCGCCGCCCAGGAAGGCACCCTGCCCCAGCGCAATGACCAGGATGCCGAGGAAGCCGACCACCACCGCGCCCCAGCGGTGCACCCCCGGCCGCTCGCCCAGGAAGGGGATGGAGAGGATGGTGACGAAAAGCGGCGTCGAATAGGTCAGCGCCGTCTGCTCGGCGAGCGGCAGGATGGTGAGGGCGAAGAAGGAGCAGGCCATCGAGCACAGGCCAGTGATGGCGCGCGTCAGGTGGCCGCCGAAGCGCCGGGTGCGCAGCGTGACGTGCCGGCGCCAGGCGATCAGGGCGACCACCGGCAGCGCCATCAGGTTGCGGAAGAACATGATCTCCGGGAAGGGGATGCGGTCCCCCAGCCCTTTGATCAGTGCGTTCATCAGGGTGAACAGCGCGGTGGCGCCCAGCATCAGCAGGGCGCCACGGCGGACATCGTGGCGGAGCGGCATCAGTGCGGCCTGCCGTCTCCCGTGATTGCCGTGGCAGCGCGCCGTGCCGCCCGGGCACGCACCCGTTCCCGATGGAGGTTGTAGAGCCCGGCGGCGATGACGATGGCGGCACCCAGCAGCGTACCCACCTCCGGGAACTCGCCCCAGATGGCCAGGCCGAGCACCAGGCCCCAGACCAGGGTGGTGTATTCAAAGGGGGCCAGCACCGAGACCGGCGCCAGTGCGAAGGCGCGGGCGAAGAGGAAATGCGCCAGCCCGTTGGCGCAGCCCAGGAAGACCAGTGCCGCAACCACCGGCGCGCTCGGCAGCAGGACCGGCGGCGGGAAGACCGGCAGCAGCAGCAGCCCGACCGGCACATGCGCGAGCAGCAGCCAGAAGGCGATGGTGGCGGGACTGTCGGTGCGGGCGAGCAGCCGCGTCCAGATGCGGGTCAGCGCCATCAGCGCGACGGCGGCCAGCAGCATCGCCGCCGGCCAGCCCCAGAGCGCGCCACCGGGGCGCAGCATGATCAGCACGCCGCAAAAGCCGACCGCCGTGCTGGTCCAGCGGCGCCAGCCCACCGCCTCGCCAAGCATGGGGATGGCCAGCAGCGTCATCAGCAGCGGCGCGGCGGCGGCTATGGCATAGCTGCTCGCCAGCGGCATGCCGCCGGCCCAGGCGATGTAGTAGACCACCGTAACGCCGCAATGCAGCAGCGAGCGGGCGCTGATCAGCCGGCGGTTGACCGGCCGCAGCGAGGCGCCGCGTGCGAGCAGCGCGATGGCCAGCGCCCCGAACACGCCGCGCCAGATCATCGCCGCCGCCGGGCCGACCTGCGGCAGCGCCCATTTCACCGAGGCGTCGGCGCAGGCGACCACGGCATAGCCCACCGCGATCAGCGCGATGCCGCGCACCGCGTCGTCGAGCGCCGGCAGGGAGGCGGGCAGCGCCGCCGCGAGCGAAGGGGCCGCGGCCGGCGCGGCGGGTTGTCGATCAGACAAGTTCAGCCTCGGCGGTCAGGCAGGTGGCGCCGCTGGGGTCGCGCGTCTCCAGCAGGATGCGGCCTTCCTCGCGGCGCGCCATCAGGGTCAGCGGGTTGCCGCCGATCGCGGGGCGCTGGCCGCGGAAGCGGAAGCGCGCCAGCCGCGCACCCTCGCCCGCCACGTCCAGCGCATGCTGCGCCAGCCAGGTGGCCTGCAGCGGGCCATGCACCACCAGCCCGGGATAGCCCTCGACCTCGGTGACGTAGGGGTGGTCGTAATGGATGCGGTGACCGTTGCCGGTGAGCGCGGAGTAGCGGAACAGGAGCACGGAGTCCGGCATCACCAGGGCGCGCTGCGCGTCGGGCCAGTCCGGCGCGGGGGGCGCGGCGCGCACCGCGGTGCCGCCGGCGCCGCGGTAGACGATGTCGTGCTCCTCCTCCAGCACCGGGCCGCGCGGGCCTTCCAGCAGGTGCTTCACGGTGACGAAGACCAGCTCGCCGCTACCGCCCGTCTTGCTCTCGATGCGCAGGATGGTGCTGGTGCGGTGCACCCGGTCTTCCGCCCGGATGTCGCCCTGGAAGCTCAGCCGGCCGCCGGCCCACATGCGGCGCTCCAGATGGTGCACCGGCGGCAGGAAGCCGCCGCGCTTGGGATGGCCGTCGGGACCCAGCCCGTCGGCCGGCTTCCAATCCTGGAACAGCATCCAGTGCCAGAGCGGCGGCAGCGCAGCCTGCGGCACGGGGCGGGAGAGCGTGGCGGCGAGTCCCTCCACCAGCCGGGGGTCAACGCGGTCCTCCCGCGTTTCGGTGCGGCCGAGATAGTCCTGGTAGGGCATCATTCTTCCTCCCGCTTGAAGAGCATATAGCCGTCAATTTCGCCTGCGGGGCGATAATGCCGCCACGCCTCGGCGAAAAGCGGATTCCGGCTGAAATAGGCGATCATGTCGAACTCTCCGTTGCAGGCGGGGATGCCGCTCCAGCGCGAGACCATCACCACCGCCGGCCGGCCCTCGGCGAGGTTCTTCGCCACGGTGCGGAAGACCAGGAACTCGGCCCGGCTCATCGCCCAGGGCTCGCGGTAGCGCGGCGCGCCGGGCGCGCAGTGCTGATAGGTGGCCTGCAGCAGCCAGGTGCTCATGAAGGGCAGCACCAGCTTCGCGCCGGCATAGGTGACCGCTGGATAGACCCCGGGAATGTCCGGCGAGAGCACCAGCAGGGGCCTGCCCCGCGTCTCGTGCTCCAGCCAGGCGGCGAGCTGACCGCCGCGACTCTCGGCGTAGTCAAGCTCGATCCACGGCGCCTCGCCGCCGCGCAGGGTGAAGAGGGCGAAGGCGAAACTGGCACCGGCGGCCAGCAGCGGGGCAGCGCGGCGGGCAGTGGCGGCGGGCAGCGCGCGGTCGGCGCCGCGGGCCAGCAACACGCCGCAGCCCAGTCCGCCCCAGGTCCAGACCGGGACGAGGTGGTAGCTCCAGCCCTTGTGCTGCACCAGCGCCGCCGCCAGCCCGCCCAGCGTGGCTGCTGCTGCGAGCCGGGGCAGCGCGCCAAGGCGGGGTATCAGTGCGGCCAAAGCCACCAGGCCCAGCGCGAAGAGGGCGGCGCTGCCGGTGGTCGCGCTCAGCAGCACCTCCCACCAGGCGCCGCCACCGAGGTCCACATACCAGTCCCAGACCAGCGGCAGGACGCGGCCGAAATAGCCGGGGAAGAAGACGGGAATGGCGGCGAGATAGAGCGCCCAAAGGGACGCCATGAGCCAAGGCACCGGGTCGCGCAGGGTGGCCGGGCCACGCTGCGGCCAGCCGGCCCAGAGCACCAGCGCTTCCACCAGCGCCGGGACGGCGAGGAAATGCGGCTTCAGCGCGAAGCCGACCGCCGCGACGAAACTGGCCGGCAACAGGAGGCCCGGCGGCGTCGGAACGCCGGCAATGCGCCGCTCAGCCAGGAACAGATAGGGCAGCGCGGCGACCGACATGATCTGCTCGCGCTGGCCGAAATCGTAGCCGGCGCCGAGCATCAGGAGAGGCAGCAGGGCGGACAGCACGGCGCGCTCCCCCGGCCCCTCCGGCTTGGCCTCTGTCCGCGACCTGGTGCGCAGCATCGCGCAGAGCCCCCAGGCCGCCGCACAGAAGGCCAGCAGCAGCACCCTCAAGGCCTGTGGCGCGGCCAGCGGCGTCCACTTTGCCAGCCAGGCCGCCGGCAGGTTCAGCAGGAAGATCAGCGGCGGGTTGACGTCGATCAGGTCGTCATAGAGCCGCTCGCGCCCGAGCATTCGGACCGTGAAGTCCAGCACGGCGGCAACGTCGTGGTTCAGCGGCGGCGCCAGCACGATCGCGAGAAAGCCCAGGGCCGGTAACAGCGCCATCGCCATCGCGAGTCGGGTGCGGCGGGCCTCCGCCTGGGAGAGCGGCAGCGTCAGGGCGGGGCTGGGCAGGGCCTGTTCCCCCGCGCCGGTCTGCACTGGAAGCTTCATGAGCGCCCGGTCCATCATTCTTGCGGCACCCGCTTTTTGCATTTCCATTGCGGCAAGGATCGGGCGCTGCCACAAGCATTGTTGTGGATCCTTTCGAATACGACCTGATGGATTCGGCCGAGGAGGGAATGTGGTGGTACCGCGCCCTCCGCGCCCGCATCGAGGCGAAGCTGCGCGCCGGACCGGCGCCCGCCGGGCCATGGCTCGATGTCGGCTGCGGCACGGGCGGCCTGCTCCGCCACCTGGCACGGGCCTTTCCGGATCAGGCGCTCTACGGGCTTGAATACAACCCGCGCGCTGCCCGCCGGGCCACGACGAAGTCCGGCGCCGCCGTCACTGCCGGAGACGCTGCCGCCCTGCCCTTTCCGGATGCCCGGTTTGCAGTCGTGACCGGAATCGATGTGCTCTGCCATGCCGCCGTGGACCAGGCCCGGGCATTGGCCGAGATGCGGCGCGTGCTGCAGCCAGGGGGGATGCTGGTGCTGAACCTGCCGGCCTTCCGCTGGCTGCACTCCGCGCATGACCGCCGCGTGCATAATGGCCGCCGCTACACGGTGCCGGAGGCGCGGAGGCTGCTGACCGGAGCGGGCCTCAGCCCTATCCAGGTGTGTTATTGGAACAGCTTGCTATTGCCGCTCATGGTGGCACAGCGCAAACTGCTTGCACGCGGTCAGGATGCCGCCAGCGACGTGGCCACATTCCCGCCCTGGCTTGATGCCCTGCTGTTCCGGACCACCGAGGCCGAGGCCGCCCTGGCTCGCCGCGGCATGGCCTTCCCGGCCGGCGGATCGGTGCTCGCCATCGCTGCCCGCCCCTAGATGTCGCCGCTCTCCCTCCCCCAGAGATCCCCGCGCATGACGTTCCTCTCTCCCGCCGATCCCGCCCCCTCCGTCGGCCTTTCCATCGTGGTGCCGGTCTATCGCGGCGCTGACACGGTCGGCCAGCTGGTCGAGGCGCTCTCCGCGCTGCAGCCGGTGGGCGGCATCGAGATCGTGCTTGTCAATGACGGCAGCCCCGACAACAGCGGCGATGTCTGCCGTGCGCTGGCCGCCACCGCCACCGTGCCGCTCACCTATGTCGAGCATGCGCGCAACTTCGGCGAGCACAACGCCGTCATGACCGGGCTGCGGCATGTGCGCGGCCGCTACGTCATCACCATGGACGACGATCTGCAGAACCCCCCGGAGGAGGTGGTGCGGCTCTATGACCATGCCCGGCTCGGCGGCTGGGACGTGGTCTACACCCGATATGCCGAGAAGAAGCACGAGACCTGGCGCAACATTGGCTCCCGCTTCGCCAACTGGGTGGCGGACCAGCTGATGGACAAGCCGAAGGGCCTCTATCTCTCCTCCTTCCGCTGCATGTCGGCGCTCGTGGTACGGGAAGTGTCGCGCTATGCCGGGCCCTACCCCTATGTGGATGGGCTGATCATGCAGGTGACCCAGCGCATCGACAGCATCGAGGTGATGCACCTGGCGCGGGCGCAGGGCCGCTCCAACTACACGCTGCGCCGGCTGGTGCGGCTGTGGCTGAACCTCGCCACCAACTTCTCGCTCCTCCCGCTGCGACTGGCGATGTTCGCCGGGATCGGCATGGGTGTGCTTGGCATGCTGGGCGCCATCTTCACCATCATCGAGGCGCTGACCAAGGACACCCCCTCCGGCTGGGCGTCCACGATGACCATGATGCTGCTGCTGGCCGGCGTGCAGTTTCTGATCCTCGGCGTGCTGGGCGAGTATGTCGGCCGCGCCTTCCTTTCGGCCAACGGCAAGCCGCAGGGCGTTGTACGTGACGTCGTCGCCACGCGGACAGGGCAGGCTACGGCCACCACCTCCGGGGCGCAGCCGCAGCAGGCATCGGGCGAATGATGCTTTCCTGGCTGGTGCTTGCCGCCGCCATCTGCACCTCCCTCTGTGGCCAGATCCTGCTGAAGGCGGGCACGCTCGGGGGTGGCAGCTTCCTGCATCAGCTCTTCCGGTGGCAAACCATCCTCGGCCTCGGCTTCTACGGCGGCGCGGCGATGCTCTACATCATCGCGCTCCGCAAGCTGCCGATGAGTGTGGCGCTGCCCTGTACCGCGGCTTCCTACATCATCGTCGCGCTGATCGGGCATTTCGCTTTCGGTGAGGCGCTCGGGGTGCAGAAGCTCGCCGCCATCGGGCTGATCTCCGCGGGGGTGGTGCTGCTCGCCACCGCCTGAGAAGGCGGCTCCCAGCTTGTCCGGCAAGTGGGACAGGCTGGCAGCAGCCGCCAGGACGGCGGAAGAACGATGAGGCTGCCCCGCGCCCCATGAGGGCCGGTTGAAAGGCCCCGCCAGACCTTCCCTCCCGATAATCACACCTGCGCGACAGACGGCTTGCGCCCGCGCGCGGCCCAACACGGTGCGCGGAGGCACCCCCGCGTGGAGGGCGTGCGGGATGTATGCTGCCCTCACCACCGGAAAGCAGCGCTCAAGGCATTCGGTTCGGAAGCTCGGCGTTCCCACGCTCCATGGGAGCGGCGGCGCGCGTCACGTGGCCGCGCCTCCGCAGGGGAACAATGCAGGATGGTGCAGGAGGAAGCTTCAGGGACGGCGCTACGCCGGGAACGTCGCCTGGCTGCCGTCGCCTTCCTCGACCTTGTCGCCTACTCGCGGCTGATCGAGGCCGACGAGGAGGGCACGCTCGACCGCTGGGCGGAGCTGCGCCTCCAGGTGATCGAGCCGCGTGTTGCTGAGCGCAAGGGCCGCATTGTCGAGCGGCTTGGTGACGGGCTCCTGCTGGAGTTCCAAAGCGCCGTGGAGGCGACCGGCTGGGCGCTTGGCCTACAGGCCGCCTTGCGTGAGCGCAGCGTGGCGCAGGCGCGCGGACCGGAAGCGCCCACCAATGCCCCTTTAGCGGTGCGCATCGCCATCCATGTCGGCGACGTGGTGACGGAAGGCGACCATATCCATGGGGAGGGCGTCAACATTGCCGCCCGGCTGCAGGAATTCGCCGAACCCGGCGGGGTGGTGCTATCGGCCGCTGTGCATGAGCAGGTGGGAAATGTGCTGCGCTACGACGCGGTCGATCTCGGTCCGCTGCCGCTGAAGAACATCGGCCGGCTGATCCGCGCCTTCTCCGTGCCGCCCATCGGCCCCGACGGTCCCCACCGCGCCGCGGCGCTGCCCTCGCACCGCCCTTCCATCGCCGTGCTGCCGCTGCGCAGCATCGGGCCTGATCCGGTCGAGCCCTATTTCGCCGAGGGACTGGCCCATGACGTGGTCGGCTCGCTCGCCGCCTTCCGCGAGCTGTTCGTGGTGTCGAGCAACTCGACCTTGGGACTGGCCAGCGAGGCGGCGGAGGCGGCGGCGCAGGCGCTCGTGGTGCGCTATGTCGTCACTGGCACGGTCTCGCGCCGTGGCGAGCGGCTGCGCATCGCGGTTGAGCTGAGCGACACGGAAACCCGGTCCGTCGTCTGGACCGACCGCTACGACACGCCGGCTTCCGACCTTTTCGCCGCGCAGGACGCCGCGGCGACACGCATCGCCTATTCGCTGCTGCCGCAGCTGCGCCGCTCGGAGCTGGATCATGCCCGGCGCAAGCCGCCCAGCAGCCAGGATGCCTATGACCTGGTGCTGCAGGCGATGCACCATCTGTACCGGCTGGACGAGGCGGAGCGTGCGGCGGCGCGTCCGTTGCTGCTCCGCGCCGTGCAGCGCGATCCGGACTCCGCCATGGCGCACGCGCTGCTCGCGCACTGGCACCTGTTGCAGGTCGGCGAAAGCAACTCGACCGATGTGGAGAGTGATCGCCGCGAAGCGGCGCGCCACGCCACGCGCGCCGTTGAGCTCGATCCGTCCGATCCACTGGGGCTGGCAATGTATGGCCATGCCGTCGGCTTCCTGTTCGGTCAGCTCGACAGTGCGGTGGAAGCCTTTGACCGCGCCTTGGCGAGCTCGCCCAACTCGCCGATCGGCTGGGGCATGAGCAGCCCGACCTATGCTTATCTCGGCGATGGCCCGACCGCCATCGCGCGCGCCGAATATGCCCTGCGCCTCTCGCCCCTCGACCCCTATGCGCATGTCTTCCAGGGCTTCCTGGGCCTGGCGCATTTCGTCAATGGCACGCACGAGGAGTCGGTGCGCTGGAGCCGGCGCGCGCTGGCCGCCAATCCGCGTTTCGTCGGCGTGCTGCGCCACCTGACGGGGAGCCTCGTGGCGCTGGGGCGGCAGGACGAGGCGCGCGAGACCGCTGCGCGGCTGCTCGCCGTCGTCCCCGACTTCCGCGTGCGGCGCTTCCTGGCGCGCTACCCGATCCAGGATAACGCGCGGGTCGAGGCCTATGCCGCGCTGCTGCTGCAGGCGGGCCTGCCGGAGTGAGGCCACCCGACACGGCCTCGCCCTGAACGAAGAACGCGGACGGGAAGGAGGACCGGTCATGGGACACGGACACGGACATGGTCACGGACACCGGCAGGCGGGGGGCGCAGGCGGCGTCGCGGCCGGAGGCTCCGGCTTCGACGCGGTGCCGCCGGAACTCGGTTATCGCGAGATCACCCTGCAGTTCCAGCTTGGCCTGAATGCGCCGCCCGCCTTTCCGCTGGACCTGCTGCCGGAGGCGGTCTGGCGCGCCGGCCCCGGCCCTGGCCCAGTGGGGCGGCCGCTGCCGATGCCGGCCGCGCGGACGCCACCGACACCCTGGGACGACAGCCTCTATGGCCTGCTTGGCATGGGTGACTTCGCCGCCGCCGACCCGGGATGGCAGGATGATGCGGTCAACATCCCCGCCGGCCTCGCCGACCCGCCCAATCCGCCCGGCAACCTGCTGCTGCGCGGCTGGGACGCACTGGTGAACCCGGTTGTGGCCGGGGACCCCGCGCGGGGGCACGTCGCCTTCGTGGCAGGCGAGATCGAGGCGCTGCGGCGGCTGATGGCGCAGGACCGCGAGCGCTACATGGCGGAGATCCTGGCGCAGCAGAACTTCGCGCCAGACTACTGGGTGGGGCTGCTGAACATGAGCCGCAGCCGCACACCCTGGACCATCCGGCTGATGTTCCTGGCCTCGCGCGTGGCTGAGCTGGTCGTCATGCGGGCCAAGCTGTTCTATGACCGGCCGCGCCCCTCGCATGTCTGCCCGGCGCTGTCACCGCCCTACGGGCCGCCCGCGCATCCCTCCTTTCCCAGCGCGCATTCGGCGCAGTCCTTCCTGATCGCGCACTGCCTGACCGATGCGACGCGGGCCGCCGACGGCATCTCGCCCTATGCCGGCATGCTCATCTGGCTCGCCCGCCGCATCGCCCATAACCGGGAGCGTGGCGGCTTTCATTATCGTAGCGACACGCTGGCCGGCGAGTGGCTGGCGCAGAAGACGCTGGTGCGGCTGCTCGCACTCGCTGACGGCACCGGCCCGGCGAAGGCGCCGGTGGTGGAGGAGATCTTCCGCCAGGCACGCGCCGAATGGCAGTGAGGACCCGCCTGCGGCCGGTGTGCCTTCAGGATAGCGACCAGCAGCGGTAGCCGAGATTGTTGTCGAAAGGCACGAGGGCGGTGATTGGGGTCGGGCCGGCGGCGCAGGCGAGGCCGGATGGTGGATAGAGCACGCTCCGGTCTCCCGGTGCCTCCACCCGCGCCAGCACCGCGTGCCGGCCGGGCCCGGCCGGGGTGCAAGTGAAGGGGCCGAAATCGGCGAAGCCGCCCGGCGGGATGGCCTCTGTGCCGCCGGGTCCGCTCAGCTGTGCCCAGGTGGCGGGGTGCCAGGTGTCCACATCCATCCCCTCGGCGGCATGCACGGTGACGGTGACTTCCCCTGCCGGCGCGGTGCCGCGGTTCCGCACCCGCACCCAGAGATCGTACGGCTGGCCGGCGGAGGGCCCGACATCTCCGACGCCCGCGAGGCCAGCCGGGCGGACCCAGAGCGCCTCCGGCCGCGCCTGCCACTCGGGGCGGTGCCAGTATTGGCCGCCCCTTCCATCCTCCAGGAAGACGTCCACGGGCTCCGGGAGACCCGGCCCATTATGGGGGTAAGGAAGGGCGGGGTCGTGGTAGAGGCCCTGGCGCTCGAAGGCCCAGCGGATCACCTTCCGCACCGCGCCGCCCTGGCGCTGCTGCCCACCATGGGTGAACAGCCCCGTCTCCGCATCGGCGCACATCAAGGCGCCGGCGAAGACCCCTGGCGTGGAGGGAATGGTGGCGGCCGGACCCAGCGTGCCGATGGCGCGCATGATCAGATAGGTCACGTAATCGGCAGCGGCGCGGCGGCGCGGGCGATCCGGCTCGTCCTCACCCGGCGCCGCAGAACCGAGCAGCGCATCGCCACCCAGCGCGCGGTAGAGGCGGAACAGCGTACTGGAGAGGATTTCCTCCGCCACATAGCCGTCCGGGTCGAGCGCGTCCGGATAGGCTGGCGGATAGAGCGTGCCGTGCCAGCCCCAACCGAGCCGGGGACTGCGATCGTGCCGGCGCAGCGGCTCCCAGACCCAGGGAAAGGTGATGCCGCGCATGTCGCCATGCGCCGGCCGGGCCAGCTCGGACTCCGGGTCGCACATGATGGCGGCCAGCGCATCGCCGACACTATGGGCGAAAGGCAACTCCAGGCTTCCGGTGCCGGCGACCAGCAAGACGTGCCCGAACTCATGCCAGCACCAGCGGGGATCGGCCGCCACGCCGAGCGTGCCCTGCTCGGGCGCCGCGCCGAAGCCCGGCACCGTTCTGCCAGCGGTAAGGTCGCCCGCCGCGAAGCGCATCTCGGTTACCAGGGTGCTGAGATCGAGCCCTCCAGCCTCGCCCGCGCCGGCCAGCACCTGTGCATTGACGGTGAAGACCTGCGCGTCGGTGAAGGGAGCGCTGGCGGTGCTGGGCTGTGGCAGCGTCATCGCCGCCCGGTGGATGACTGTCACCGGGAACTGCGGTGGCACACCCTCGGGCAGCGGCTGTCCGTGCGGAAAGAAGTAGTTCGTCTCGTCAAAGCCGAAGGACCGCGCCAGGCTGAACATGGCATGGCAGTGCCGGTAGGCGCTGACTGCGGCGAAACCGTCGCTGCGGGACGACGCCGCGAAGGGCTGGGGCGCTGGCTGTTGCGGCGGAGGGATGCCCAGCGGGTTGGGATCGGCGAGTCGCACGAGCCGGCCGCTGAGCTGCTGCGGCGCCACGGGGTTCAGCCCTTCGAGAGGCAGATCACTGCGGAGTGGGTCAAGCATGGCGGCGGGGAGGTCGGCGCGCAGTGCGAGGCTGCCGGTGATGCTCGCCGGATCGCGCGGAAAGCAGGTGCCGCGGCAGCAGGCGGCGAGCGTCCGCACCGAACTGACGCGAGGCGCCGCGCCGTCGAACTCGATGAGGACGTGGAAGCCTGTCTTGCCTGCGGAGCTGGCGGGTGCGAGGCCCAGCTGCGCATCGGCGGCCAGTCCCCCCATCGTGAGCCGCAGGGGATCGGTGGGATCGGCCAGCAGGTTGAGCCGCCAGGCAAGCGTCCGGGACGCGCCGGAGACGCCTGGCTCCGGCCGCACGCCCGCTATGCCTGGCGGCGGCGCGGCGTGCCGGAGAACAGGTCGCGCCCGCACCACCGCGACTGGCATGCCGCCCTCAGGGCTGCCGGGGAGCATGCCGGGAAGGATGCTCTGCAGCCCCGGCGCTGACAGAGGCGTGACCGCCTCCATCATTGAGCGCACCTCCCGCGGCCCGGGAACGATGGTCGCGTTGGAACTGACCACCTCTGCCGGCGGTGCATTCTTCTCCGCGCCGCCGGCGGCCGGCCGGCGCCGGATGACGACACGCAGACCGGCGCCCTCGACGTCCATTTCCTCAATCCGGCCGTCGGCGAGGAAGGCGCATGTCTGCTGCAGCAGAACGGCGGAGGCCCTGGCGGTGCCGCCGGGCCGGGCTGGCAGGTGCCGAGTGGGCAGCCACCGATACCACTCGCCCTCCCTTGGTGGCGGGGTTCCAGGCGCTTCGCGGCGGCGGCCCAGCAAGGCGAGTTGCGCCTCGCTGAGGCCGTATCCGTCCGGGCGCGCGAGATAGGCGAGCGCCACCTCCTGGTCGGACCAGTTGCGGTCATAGGTGACTGGCACTGCGAGATGGCGCAGGTGGCGCAGCGTGCCGCCGGCGTCACGCTCGGCCCAGGTATCGGAATTGGACCTGGAATGGTCTGGAGGCTCGGTCATCGGCGGTCTCCCTGACGGCAGGCAGGACGCGGCAACGACGGCCAGGCGCGCGGGGTGAGGCCCCGGCAGCACCGGCGGTGGCGCGAGGATAGCGCAGGCGGCCGGAGCCTGCATGCGCGTTGCGCCCCTCGCGCGGGATGGTGTCCGCCGGCGCTTCCAGGGTGCGGGCCGTTGCCGGCAATGGCCCGCAGCTTGGCGCTTCAACGTGCCTGCGCGACTTCCTCGGGGCCGGAGGTCGCCAGCAGGCTTCCAGGGACCTTGGGCGCCGTATAGGCGATTTGCTGGTCCTCGCCGCCGCCGATCAGCTGGGGCAGCATCGGCGCCTGATGTGCCATGGCGCCGGCATAGTCGATATCGCCATTCTCGCCGCCTCCCGTGGAGCGTACGACGCCGCCCCCCACGATGTTGCCGCGGTGCGCTGCGCCGTACTCCACGGCGAAGTTCTCGCCGTTGGACAGGATGTGGATGCCTGGCTCCTGTGCCTGCGCACCCGTGAACAGGGCCATGCCCGCCAGTCCCGCGAGCGCCGCCTTAAGCCCATACTTCGTCATGATACTGTCTCCCTTCGTCGTCTTCCGCAGACGGGGCCGTCTGCTGAGCGGGAAGGTGTCATGCTGGCGCGGAAGGATCGGTGTGATAGCGCACAAGCCAGCATCCCCGCGCGCCACTGCGCCGGCCAGGCTGCAGCGGGGAGACGATTCAGGACTTTTCAGGAAGTAGCAGGCTCTTTCCGCATCCGGCGGCTTCCCAGCCTATCAGGCTACTGCCGGAGCATGTCGGCGCGCCGGATGATGATGGCACGGCGCGTCGTCTCGATGAGGCCAGCTTCCGCCATGGCCGCCAGTTCGCGCGTGACGGCCTCACGCCGCGCGCCAATCAGCACGGAGAGCGTCTGGTGGGTCGGCGGCGGGCTCAGGACCATCTCGCCCGCGCCTCCAGCGCGTGGCCGTGCGAGGCGCAGCAACGTCGCGGCAAGCCGCTGCCGGACCGGCAGAGTAGCGATCTCCAGCAGCCGTTCGCCGTTCTCCCGCAGACGCGCCGACATCATCCGCAGCAGCGCCAGGCAGAGCGCGGAAGAGGCAAGCACCACCGCCAGGAAGGCCGGGCCGGGAACAATGCAGAGGCGCGTCGCCGCGCGGGCCGTCACATTGGCTGACCGGGCCTGCCCATCGATCGCGGCGATCTCGCCGAAGCAGCCACCTTCGCGGATCTCGCCGAACAGGAACTCCTTGCCCTCCGCCGTACGGAGCAGGACCTGCACGCAACCCGTCACGACGAAGAAAACCTCGTCCGATGGGTCTCCATAGTCGAGGATCAGCTCGCCGGGCGCGGTATCCCGCCAGCGGGCATGGCCTAGCAGGCGGGCAAGCTCTGCCGGGGCAGCATCGCGCAGGAGCGTCACGCGCCGAAGGGCGCGCTCCTGGCCAGGGTCGGCAGAAGGAGCACTGTCTTGCATGGCCGTTCCGGGGCACGGCCGACCGGTTCCATGGGGCCGGGCGCCACAGCGCAGGTTAGCACCTGCGGAGCGTCCTGACAGCCGCGCCTCGATGCCGCGGCGGACATGCCCCGCCCTTGCGACCCTTCCGGGTGAGCGGACCAACCGGCTCCGGAAGGATATTCCTCCGGAGCCGGGGACAGGAGCGTCAGGCGGCCAGCAGCTCGTCGGCGGGACCGAAGAACTCGTAATGGATCCGCCCTGCCGGAACACCTGCTTGCACCAGGCCGTTCACGAAGACGCGCAGGAAGGGGCGCGGGCCGCAGAGGAAATACTCCGCATCCGCGAGCGGCGTATGGGCGCGCAGCCAGTCCATCGTGATGCGGCCCTCCACGTCATAGGCAGCGCCCTGCGCGTCCTGCGGCCGCGGGCGCTCGTAGAAGGTCACTGCGCGGATGGCGCCGCCGGAGGCTGTGGCCAAGGCCTTGGTCCGCGCGCCGAGCGCATGGGTCGCCCCCGAGAGCGTGCCATGGACAAAGTGCACGGGCTGCGCGGGGCGCTCCACCGCGAGGGTTTCCAGCATACTCGTCAGCGGGGTCTGGCCGACGCCGCCGCTCAGCAGCACCACGGGGCGCTCCACGCGCTCCGGCAGCACGAAATCGCCGGCCGGCGCGCCCACCTTCAGCGCGGTGCCCGGCTGCACCGTGTCATGCAGCCAATTGGAGGCGATGCCCATCGGCTCGCGCTTCACGGTGATGCGGTACTGCCGGTCATCCGGCGCGGAGGAGATGCTGTAGTTCCGCTTCAGCGGCGCATGGCCGGGGATCTCCAGCCAGAAGGTCAGGTACTGGCCGGGACGGTGGCGCAGCACCGCGCCGCCATCGGCGGGGACCAGGGTGAAGGAGGTGACGGTCTCGCTTTCCCGCACCTTCGCCTTCACCACGAAGTCGCGCCAGCCGCTCCAGCCGCCCGGGGCGGTGGCGTGCTCGGCATAGATCTGCCTCTCGCGCCCGATCAGCACATCGGCGAGGAACCAATAGGCCTCGCCCCAGGCCTCCAGGATTTCCGGCGTCGCGGCATCGCCCAGCACGTCCTTGATGGCGCCGAGCAGCGCATCCGCCACATAGGGGTAGTGCTCGGGCAGGATGTTCAGCCCGACATGCTTCTGCGCGATCCGCTCCACGGCAGCGGAGAGCACGCCGAGATTGTCGATGTTCTGGGCATAGGCCAGCACCGCCGTCGCCAGCGCCTTGGGCTGGGAGCCGGTCTCGCCATGGTGGGACTGGTTGAACAGGTCGCGGATCGCCTCGTTCTGGAACATCCGCTCGTACATGCGGCGGGTGATCGCGAGGCCATGGGCCTCCAGCGCCGGAACCGTCGCCTTCACCAGGGAAATCGTGCTGTTGCTGAGCTGGCGGGGCATTGTCCGCTCCATAAGGTGTATCAACGATGCATCTTATGGCCCACTGGCCAAAAGGTGTAAAGTCGCTACATCTTTCCCATGCGCCTGACCCTGCACACCGACTACGCCCTGCGCACCCTGATCTATCTCGGCCTGCGCCAGGGGCAGCGCGTCTCGATCCACGAGATCGCGGCGGCACACCGGATCTCGGAGAACCATCTGGTGAAGGTGGTGCACAATCTCGGCCGCGGCGGCTTCGTGGAGACGACGCGGGGGCGCGGAGGTGGCCTCCGGCTGGCGAGGCCACCGGAGGAGATCCGCGTCGGTGAGGTCGTACGCTTCACCGAGGAGGACATGGCACTGGTTGCCTGCTTCCAACCGCCAGGCACGACCGCCAGCTGCGCCTTGATCGATGCCTGCCGCCTGCAATTGCTGCTGGGAGAGGCGCTCAACGCCTTCCTCGCCGTGCTGGACGGCAAGGCACTGGCCGACCTGCTGGCGCCGCCGAACTGGGCGGCGATGGCGTCGCGGCTGGGCGTTCTGGAAGGAGCGCCGCCAAGCTGAGAGGGGGAAGGCACGGCCTTCCCACGGTCTGTCTCCGTCAGTGCGCCGCGATGGCGGCCGACCAGGGCGTCATTACATCGCTGATTCCGGCGAAGCCTTCCGCCTCCTTCCGGATCAAATTGGGACAGGCGAAGTTCACCGGCAGCACGGCATGCTCCACCACGGTCAGCTTGCCCTGCGCCTCCAGCGCCGCCAGTACGTCGGCCGGCAGGCGGCGGTCGGCGGTGGCGCCGTCCGGGCCGGAGACGTCGATGCGCGGGTGGTGCGCCGCAGCCGCCGGGTCCATGCCGAAATCCAGGCTGAAGGCCAGCATCTGGTAGACCGAGGCGAGGATGCGGCGGCCGCCAGAGGCGCCGAGTGCCATCACCGGTCCTGTCCCGTCCGAGACCGTCACCGGGCACATGTTGCAGAGCGGCCGCGCGCCGGGGCGGATGGCATTGGCCGAGCCAGGGCGCGGGTCGAACCACATCATGCCGTTGTTCATCAGCACGCCGCTGCCCGGCAGCACCACGCGGCTGCCCATGGAGGAAAGCAGCGTGGTGGTCATCGCCACCATGTTGCCTGCCGCATCCACCACTGTCAGGTGGGTGGTGCAGGTCTCGGAGGGCTCGGGCGGGGTGCTGGCGGCGCCCAGCCCTTCCAGGCGATCGGCATAGGCGTTGCGCATGGTGCGGGCCAACGCGCTGAACCAGGCCGCGTCCGGCTCGGCGGGAGCGTCGAACTTCGCCATCTCCTCAACCACCCGGGCGAGGGTCGGGGCCGCCGTCAGCCCGCCAGCGCCCTGAAGGGTGATGCCGCCACGCCAGGGGATGGAGAGCGCCGGGCGGATGCGCGCCTGGCAGTCGCGCAGATCCTCGGCGGAGAGGCGGCCGCCCATCGCCTTGACGTCGGCGGCGATGGAGGCGGCGATCTCGCCCTCGTAGAAGTCGCGCCAGCCGGCGTCGCGCAGGCGCTCCAGCGTCTCGGGCAGGCGGCCCTGGGTGAAGAAGCCCGGCGCGCCCTGGTAGGGGGCGACCGGCGGCAGCCCGTCCGGCAGGTAGATGCGCGCGCTCTCCGGATAGAGCTTCAGCACCTTGGCGGAGTTCGCCACCTTCAGCGTGGTGTACCAGTCCTGCGCCAGCCCGCGCCGCGCCAGGGCGATGGCCGGGCCGAGCAGCTCGGCCAGCGGAATGCCGCTGCCGAAGCGCTCGGCCAGGGTGGCATAGCCCGCCACCGAGGAGGGAATGGCAAAGGAAAGCGGACCATGGATGTTGCGGTCGCCTTCCACCTCCGGCCAGGCGAAGAGGTCCTGCTTCATCTTCCCCGTCATCGGGTAGTCGGCCGGGTTGCTGGCGGCGGGGGCCACGGGGCCGAAATCCACCAGCTCGGCATTGGCGCTGCCGGCCTTGTGCACCACCGCGAAGCCAATGCCGCCGAGGCCGGAGTTCCAGGGCTCCATGCTGGCGAGCGCGAAGGCGGTGGCGACAGCCGCGTCCGCTGCGTTGCCGCCCGCCTCCAGCACCGCCACCCCGGCCTCGGCCGCAGCCCGGCTCTGGCTGGCGACGATGCCCCGGCCGCCGTGCGCGGTCGGCTTGGTCACCTGCCAATGCTGGGTGGTGAAGGGTGGCGGTGCATAGGAGATGGGCATGGCGGAGCATCCTCGACGCGGTGAGGGAGCGGAGGGTCCACCCATTGCACGTCCGCGGCAATCCCCCCTGCCGCCCCTTTGCCAGGCTGCGGGGATGCGGGTTAACTGCCGGGCAGGATTGGACGGAGAGGCAGGCCATGGCCAAAAACGCGCAAACCAGCGAGCTGGAGGTGGCACCGGCGCTGCGGGGCTTCATCGAGTCCGAGGCGCTGCCCGGGACGGACGTGACGCCCGATACCTTCTGGGGCGCGTACCGGGCCATTCTGACCGACCTGGCGCCCCGCAACGCCGAACTGCTGGCGGAGCGGGACGCGCTGCAGGCCAAGCTCGACGAATGGCACCGCAAGTACCCGGCGAAGCCGGTGGACCGCGCCGCCTACCGTGCCTTCCTGGAGGAGATCGGCTATCTGCTGCCCGATCCCGGCACGGTCAGCGTCACGACGGCCAATGTGGACCCGGAGATCGCCAGCATCGCCGGGCCGCAGCTCGTGGTGCCCGTGAACAACGCCCGCTATGCGCTGAACGCCGGCAATGCCCGCTGGGGCAGCCTCTACGACGCGCTCTACGGCACCGACGCCATTCCGGAGGAGGGCAACCTGGCGCGCGGCAAGGGCTTCAACCGCGCCCGCGGCGAGAAGGTGATCGCCCGCGCCCGCGCCCTGCTCGACGAGGCCGCGCCGCTGATCGGCGGCTCCTGGGCGGACGTGGCGGGCCTCAGCATCGTCGCCGGCATGCTGGTGGTGGCGCTGATGGAGGGCGGCGCGACCGCGCTGAAGGATTCCGCGCAGTTCGCCGGCTATACCGGCACCCCGGAAGCGCCCACCGCCATCCTGCTGCGCAATCATGGCCTGCACCTGGAGATCCGTCTCGACAAGGCGCACCCGATCGGGCGCGAGGACCCGGCCGGCATTGCCGACGTGATCCTGGAATCCGCCATCTCCACCATCATGGACTGCGAGGATTCCGTCGCCGCAGTGGACGCGGAGGACAAAGTGGCGGTCTACCGCGCCTGGCTCGGGCTGATGAAGGGAGACCTGGAGGCCAGCTTCGAGAAGGACGGCAGGACCCTCACCCGCCGCCTGAACCCGGACCGCAGCTACACCACGCCGGAAGGCGGCACGCTGACGCTGCCTGGCCGCAGCCTGATGCTGGTGCGCAATGTTGGCCACCACATGATGACCGACGCGGTGAAGCTCGGTGGCAAGGAGACGCCCGAGACCATCCTCGACGCGCTCACCACCGTCGCCATCGCGCTGCACGACATCAAGGGCCGGCGGATGAACAGCCGCGCCGGCAGCGTCTACATCGTGAAGCCGAAGATGCACGGGCCGAAGGAAGTGGCCTGGGCGGAGGAACTGTTCAGCCGCATCGAGGATGCCTTCGGTCTGGAGCGCAACACGCTCAAGATGGGCATCATGGACGAGGAGCGGCGCACCACCGTCAACCTCCGCGCCTGCATCGCCGCCGCCAAGGGCCGCGTCGCCTTCATCAACACCGGCTTCCTCGACCGCACGGGCGACGAGATCCACACCGACATGGAAGCCGGGCCGGTGCTGCGCAAGAACGACATGAAGGGCGCCGCCTGGATCAAGGCCTACGAGGACTGGAACGTGGATGCCGGCCTGGCCTGCGGGCTGCGCGGCAAGTCGCAGATCGGCAAGGGCATGTGGGCGGCGCCGGACCGGATGGCCGACATGCTGGCGCAGAAGATCGGCCATCCCAAGGCGGGCGCCAACACCGCCTGGGTGCCCTCCCCCACCGCCGCCACGCTGCACGCGCTGCACTACCACGCGGTGGACGTCGCCGCCCGGCAGGCGGAGATCGCCCAGGGCGGACCGCGGGCCAAGCTCGACGACCTGCTGACCATTCCGCTCAGCGACAGCAACTGGTCCCCGGCGGATGTGCAGGCGGAGCTGGACAACAACTGCCAGGGCATCCTCGGTTATGTCGTGCGCTGGGTGGACCAGGGCGTCGGCTGCTCCAAGGTGCCGGACATCAACAATATCGGCCTGATGGAGGACCGCGCGACGCTGCGCATCTCCGCCCAGCACATCGCCAACTGGCTGCGGCACGGGGTGGTGAGTGAGTCGCAGGTGCGCGACACGCTGCGCCGCATGGCCGCCGTGGTGGACCAGCAAAACGCCGCCGATCCGGCCTACACGCCGATGGCGCCGGGCTTCGACGGGCCAGCCTTCCAGGCAGCCTGCGACCTGGTCTTCGAGGGCGCGAAGCAGCCGAACGGCTACACCGAGTTCATCCTGCACCGCCGCCGCCGCGAGGCGAAGCGCGCGGCCTGAGACGCGAGGCCGGGGGATGAACTCCCCCGGCCTTTTCTTTTGCGCAATGCCGTTCAGTCGCTCCCGCCCGCGGGCAGGTAGAGCGCGCCGCCCTCGCGGAACTTGCGCGCCATGGCCTCCATGCCCTCCTTCTGCGCCTCGGCGCGGATGTCGTGCGATATCCGCATCGAGCAAAATTTTGGGCCGCACATGGAGCAGAAATGCGCGGTCTTGTGCGCCTCCTTCGGCAGCGTCTCGTCGTGGAAGGCGCGGGCCGTCTCCGGGTCGAGCGAGAGGTTGAACTGGTCCTCCCACCGGAACTCGAAACGGGCGCGGGAGAGCGCGTCGTCCCGGATGCGTGCCGCCGGATGGCCCTTGGCGAGATCAGCGGCGTGGGCGGCGATCCGGTAGGTGATCACGCCCGTCTTCACGTCATCCCGGTCGGGCAGGCCGAGATGCTCCTTGGGCGTGACATAGCAGAGCATCGCCGTGCCGAACCAGCCGATCATCGCGGCGCCGATCGCCGAGGTGACATGGTCGTGGCCCGGCGCGATGTCGGTGGTCAGCGGGCCGAGCGTGTAGAAGGGCGCCTCGCCGCAGGTGGCGAGCTGCTTATCCATATTGGCCTTGATCTTGTGCATCGGCACATGGCCAGGCCCCTCGATCATCACCTGGCAGTCCTTTGCCCAGGCGATCTTCGTCAGCTCGCCCAGGGTCTCCAGCTCGGCGAACTGCGCGGCGTCGTTGGCATCGGCGATGGAGCCGGGGCGCAGCCCGTCACCGAGGGAGAAGGAGACGTCATAGGCGCGGCAGATGTCGCAGATGTCGGCGAAATGCTCGTAGAGGAAGCTCTCGCGGTGATGGTGCAGGCACCACTTCGCCATGATGGAGCCGCCACGCGAGACGATGCCGGTGACGCGGCCGGCGGTGAGCGGCACATGCGCCAGCCGCAGGCCGGCATGGATGGTGAAGTAGTCCACGCCCTGCTCGGCCTGCTCGATCAGCGTGTCCCGGAAGACTTCCCAGGTCAGGTCCTCGGCGACGCCGCCCACCTTCTCCAGCGCCTGGTAGAGCGGCACCGTGCCGATCGGCACCGGCGCGTTGCGGATGATCCAATCGCGGATGTTGTGGATATTACGGCCGGTGGAGAGATCCATCACCGTATCCGCGCCCCAGCGGATGGCCCAGACCATCTTTTCCACCTCCTCGGCCATCGAGGAGGTGACGGCAGAATTGCCGATATTGGCGTTGATCTTCACCAGGAAGTTCCGGCCGATCACCATCGGTTCGAGTTCCGGATGGTTGATGTTGGCGGGAATGATGGCGCGGCCGCGCGCCACCTCCTCGCGCACGAATTCGGGCGTGACGAAGTCGGGAATCGCAGCGCCGAAATCCTCGCCATCCCGCTCCACCGCGGCGCGGCACTGCGTGCGCCCGAGATTCTCGCGGATGGCGACGTATTCCATCTCGGGCGTGATGATCCCGGCACGGGCATAGGCGAGCTGCGTCACCGCGCGGCCTCCCTTCGCCCGGCGCGGTGCGTGGCGCAGCGGGAAGGCGGCGGCGAGGCGCTCACCGGCGGCGAAGCCATTGTCCTCCGGCTTCAGGCTGCGCCCGGCATAGGCTTCCATGTCGCCCGAGGCGGCAAGCCAGGCCTCGCGCAGCCGCGGCAGGCCCTGCTCGATCGCGATGCTGGCGGCCGGGTCGGTATAAGGCCCGGAGGCATCATAGACCGCGACCGGCGGCTCGCCGGCACTCGGGTGCAGGGCGATCTCGCGCATCGGCACCCGGAGTTGCGGGTGCAGCTCGCCTTGCTTGAAGACCTTGGTGGAACCGGACAGCGGCCCGGTGGTGACACTCGGCAGGCTTGCGCCGGCCGGCCGTTCGGAGGTTTGGATTGACACGCGCCGAAGCTCCTTCGCATCCGCATCGGAGACCCAGCGCCGGCCTGGAATGATGGAAGGATGCCCTTCTCCGGCGATGATTCCGGAGATGCTCCCGCCAGGAGAGCCGCAGGCAGCCGCACCGTCCCTACGCCAGCATGAACTGGATCAGGTTCATCGGGTCACTGCGCTGCCAGCGGGCTTGCCCGTGGCGATCAGTATCTCAGCCCCTTGTCGGGACCCCCCGGGTGAGACGGGCAGCCTCTGACCGTGCGGCCAGAATGTCAACCGGACCTCGCAGGGCGGCGCGGTGCGAGTGGTGGGAGGACATGCCGGGATTGCCGCCAGCGTGATCCTGGCTGGCGCGCGGCGGCTTTACTTTCGGCGAAGGCAGGCGGAATCAGGAGACATGAACGCTGATGCCAAAGGGGCGGAAGCCCCGCGGAGTCTCCCGCCGGAATCCCCACCCGCCGAAGCCGTCCCCAACTGGCAGCGCACCCTGTTCCTGATGCTGGGCATCCAGATTGGCATGAACCTGGGCTTCACCGTGCTCAGCCCGGTGATGCCGCTGTTCCTGCCGGAGCTGGGCGTGCGCGAGCCGGCACAAATCAACCTTTGGGCCGGCATCATCACGGCCGTGACGCCGCTGGTGGCCGCCATCGCCTCCCCCCTCTGGGGCCGGGTGGCGGACCAGCGGGGGCGCAAGCTGATGGTGCTGCGCTCCTGCTTCGCGATCTCCCTGTTCATCGGGCTGATGAGCCTGGTGACCAATACCTGGCAGCTCCTGGGACTACGCGCGTTGATGGGCGTCTTCGCCGGGTTCAACGCGGCGACGATCGCGCTGGTGGCGAGCCAGGTGCCGCCCAACCGGCTGGGCTATTCGCTCGGCTGGCTCAGCACGGGGCAGTTGGTGGGCGCGCTGATCGGGCCGCTGCTGGGCGGCCTCATCGCGGACATCACCGGCTCCTACCGGGCACCCTTCGTGTTCACCTGCGGCGTCGCCGCCCTGTGCGGCCTGTCGGCGCTGCTGCTGGTGCGGGAGCGGTTCAGCCCGCCCAAGGCGGGAAGCGCCAAGCCGACGATCTTCCAGAGCTTCGCGATCGTGGCGCGCTCGAAGGGGCTGCTGCCCCTCTTCGTCGTGCTGCTGCTCGCGCAATTCGCGGTCCAGGCGGTGCAGCCTGTGGTGACGCTGTATGTGGAGGAGATGCTGGGGCCGGTGCCGGCCCTCGCTACCCTGGGCGGGCTGGCCTTTTCGGTGACGGGCATCGCGGATCTGATCGCCTCTCCCTTTCTGGGGCGGCGGTCGGATGTGCTGGGCTATCGCCGCGTGCTGCTCATCACCCTGGGGGGCGCGGCCCTGGCCAGCGCGCCGCAGGCTTTCGCGCCGAACTACTGGAGCTTCGTCGCGGCGCGCTTCGCACTCGGGCTCTTCGTCGGTGGCATCCTGCCCACCGCCAATGCGCTGGTCGGGCGGCTGGCGCCGGCGGGTGACCGGGGAATGGTGTACGGCGTCACCGCCTCGGCCATGATGCTGGGCGGGTCGCTGGGGCCGCTCTCGGGTGGCGCCATCGCGGCTACGTTGGGGCTGCACTGGGTGTTCCTGGTCACCGCCCTGCTGCTGACGATCAACCTGCTCTGGGTCTGGGCCAAGGTGCCGGAGGTGCGATAGGCGGGGCCGCTGCGCGGGAACAGCCTCAGCGCGGCGGTGCGTCACCCAACCGCTTCTGCAGCAGCACCAGATCGAGCCACTGGCCAAACTTGCAGCCAACCTGCGGCATGAAGGCGACGCGCTGGAAGCCCAGCTTCTCGTGCATCCGCAGCGAAGGCGCGTTGGCGGCATCGACGGAGGCCACCATGACGTGCTTTCCGAGCATGCGCGCCTCGTGCTCCAGCGCCGTGACCAGCGCGTAGCCCACCCCCCGCCCCCGCATGTCCGCTCGGATGTGCACGGAATGCTCGACGGTGTGCCGGAAGCCCGGCCAGCTGCCACGGAACTCGGCGAAGCTGGCGAAGCCGAGCACATCGCCCTCGTGGCATCCCAGCGCCACCAGCACCGGGAAGCCCTGTGCCCGGCGCTGGCGCCACCACTGGGCGCGCTGCTCCGGCATCTCCGCCTGCTCGGTGTAGACGGCGGTGCTGTTGGCCACCACCTCGTTGAAAATGGCGCTGATGCCCGGCAGGTGCCCCTCGCCGGCCGGGCAGATCGTCACGGCAGGAAAGGAGGCCGGCAGAAGGTGGTGGTCCAGTCCGCCGGCCAGCATGTCAGGCGCTCCGGGCCGCGCGCAGCGGCGGCGCCTTCACCTCGGGCGGGATCGGGCAGGCATAGGGCTTGCCGCCGGTGCGGCGCTGCAACTCCGCCTTGGCGCGGGCCAGCAGCTCGGGGTCACGCATGGCATCCAGCGCCGTGGCGGCCATCGCCTTGGCGGCATGCAGCATGCCCTTGTGTGCCGCCGGGCTTTTGCCCTGGGCCACCATCTGCCAGGTGTGGAAGGGCGTGCCGATGGCGTAGTTGGCGCCCCAGCACTGCACCGTCGGCACGATGCGGGAGACGTCGCCCACATCGGTGGAGCCGGCATTGAAGCGGGAGGTGCCGTCGAAGGGCAGGATCTCCTCCGGCAGGGCCTGCGCACCGGTCTCGGCCGGGGCACCGAAGCTCGCCACGCCGCTCTCGATGTCCTCCGGCGTCAGGCTGGCGCGGATCGCCTCCGCGAAGGCGATGTCCGCGGCGTCGAAGCGCGGCGCGCCGATGCTGCGGAGGTTCTCGTGCATCCGCATCTCCAGCGCGGTGTTCGGCACCACCTCGGAGCAGGCCTTGTCGATGCTGACGGTCAGTTCCGTCTCGGTCATGTGCGCCGCGCCTTCGGCACAGCGGCGAACGCGGGCGAACAGCGATTCGGCCTGCGCCACCTTGGGCGCTCGGATCAGGTAGAGCACCTCGGCCTGGGCCTGCACCACGTTGGGCGAGATGCCGCCGGCATCGGTGATGGCGTAGTGCACCCGCCAGTCCGAGGGGATGTGCTCGCGCAGGTAGTTGACGCCCATGTTCATGATCTCGACCGCGTCGAGCGCCGAGCGGCCGAGATGCGGGCTGCCGGCGGCATGGGCAGGGCGGCCCTTGAAGCGGAAATAGACCTGGAAGTTCGCCAGCGTCAGGTTCGACATCACGCCGGCAAAAGTTCCGGGATGCCAGCAGATCGCCGCATCGAGGTCGTCGAAGGCGCCTTCCCGCGCCATGAAGGTCTTGCCCGAGCCGCCTTCCTCGCCGGGGCAGCCGTAGTAGCGGATGGTGCCGGGGCGGCCTTCGGCCGCCAGACTGTCGCGCGCCGCAACGGCGGCCAGCATGGTGCCGGCGCCGAGCAGGTTGTGCCCGCAGCCATGCCCATTGCCGCCCGGCTCCAGCGGCGAAGGATCGGCCGAGCCGGCTTGCTGCGAGAGGCCCGCCAGCGCGTCGAACTCGCCGAGGAAGCCGATGACGGGGCCGCCTGCGCCGGCCTCGGCCATGAAGGCGGTCGGCAGGCCGGCCACGTTGCGGGTGATGCGGAAGCCCTCGGCCTCCAGCACCGCGATCTGCGCCTCAACAGACCGGTGCTCCGCAAAGCGGAGTTCAGCGAAGCCCCAGATGGTGTCGGCCAGCGCGGTGTAGGTGGAGCCCTTCGCGTCGATCCGGGAGGAAAGGACATCGAGATTCAGCGTATCGTTGCGCATCGCGGCCTGTCGTGTTGCGACCGGACGAATCTACACGCCCGGCAAATTTACGGAAGCTCAACCATACCGCGAGCCGCCGCTCGGCGGCACAGCCCTCCGATGCCTTTCCGCAACTCTCCACCCGTGTAACCCGTTCTAGAAAGCTGGTTTCGCAGCGGAGAGCGGGGCGGCACGGCATTGGAAGATCCTTCTACCCTTGGCCAAGCGCGCGATCTGTTGATCGCCTATGCGCTGGCCTTCCCGATCGGCTGGGATCGTGAACGGAGCGCCCGGAGCGCCGGCATCCGCACCTTCCCTCTGGTGGCACTCGCCTCATGCGGCTTCCTGCAGGCGGCCGCGCCCCTGCTGGCCGGGCAGGCAGGCGCCACGGCACGGGTCATGGAAGGGCTGATCACGGGAATCGGCTTCATCGGCGGGGGCGCCATCATCCGAAGCGGTCAGAAGGTGCACGGCACGGCAACCGCTGCGGGGCTCTGGGTCACCGGCGCCATCGGGGTGGCCACGGCGCTGCATTCCTACACGGTGGCGGTCGTGCTTTCGGCGGCCACAATCCTCACCCTGCGCGGGCTGCAGGCGCTGAAGTATGATCGCGACGAGTCGCAGTAACCCCCCCTTGGCTTGGCCGCCGCAGACCCACATAAGCCAGGAATGAAACGTTTCTGGGACCGGGCCGCCGCCTCACCGGTGGAAGGCGGCTTTACTGTATTGCTGGATGGGCGGCCGCTGCGCCTGCCGGGCCGAGGCAGCCTGGTGCTGCCACGGGCGCCTTTGGCCGAGGCCGTCGCGCTGGAATGGCAGGAGGCAGGTGGCGCCAAGGGCGGCGAAATGCAGATGGAAGAGGTGCCGCTGACCCGCGTGGTCGCCACCGCACTGGAGCGGCTGGCGTCGGACCCGGCTCCCAGCGTGGCGGCGCTTGCCAAATACGGCGAGACCGACCTGCTCTGCTACCGCGCCGAGGAGCCACGGCTGGCCGCCCGCCAGGCCGAGGCCTGGCAGCCGCTGCTGGATTGGGCTGCCCTCCAGCTCGACGCTCCCCTGCGGGTGACCACCGGGGTGATGCCCGTGACACAGTCGCCAGAAGCCCTTGCCGCGCTGCGCGCCGCCCTGGCGCTGCTGCCGGTGCTGGAGCTGGCGGCGCTCGGCGTCGCCGTGCCCGCCCTGGGCAGTGCCGTGCTGGGGCTGGCGCTGGCGCGCGATCGCGTGGACGCGGAGGAGGCCTGCCGCCTGGCCTTCCTGGACGAGACCTTTCAGCAGGAGTTGTGGGGCGCGGACGAGGAAGCACTGGCGCGGCAGCAGGCAGTCGTGGAGGATGTGCGGCTCGCAGGGCGCCTCCTGGCGCTTGCCCGCGCCTGACGTGCCGGCAGGGAGATGACGATGGACGCCAAGCGGGTCCGCATCCGCGGCCGGGTGCATGGTGTCGGATACCGGGACTGGATGGTGCGGGAGGCCACACGCCTCGGCGTGCTGGGCTGGGTCCGCAACCGTGCCGATGGCAGTGTCGAAGCCGTGGTGGCGGGAGATGCGGCCGCTGTGGGCGCCTTGCTGACCGCCTGCCGCGCCGGTCCTCCCCTCGCCCGCGTCGAGTCGATCGACGAGGATTTTGCTGATCCCCCGGCCGAGCCCGGCTTCCGCCGCGCGCCCACCCTATGAGCCGCATGCACGACATCGACACGCCCATCATCCTCTATTCCTTCGACCGGCCGCGCTATCTGGAGCGCGTCTGCGGCTCCCTCGCGGCCCAGCGCGGCGTGCGTTTCGATCCGCGACGGGTCTGGCTGCTGCAGGACGGCGCCATGTCTCCGCAGACCGGGCGGCGCTATGGCGATGTGCGGGCGATCGAAGAGAGCATCGCCGTGTTCCGCCAGCACTTCCCGCAAGGGCAGGTGCTGGAGAGCCGCGACAATCTCGGCGTGGCCCGCAACATCCTGCGGGGCGAGCGGCTGGTCTTCGAGGAGCTGGAGGCGGAGCTCGGCTACTTCTTCGAGGACGACCTCGAACTCGGGCCCTGGTACCTCTTTGCCCTGGAGGAGCTTCGCGCACGCACGGCCCCCTTCGAGCGGGTGGCCTACTTCGCTGCCTATGGCGACCATCGGCGCGACTATCCCGGCCCCGAGGTGAAATACATCCCGCTGGAACATCACTGGGGCTTCGGGCTGCGCCGACATGCCTGGCGCCGCATGATGGAATGGCTGGCGCCTTACTACGCGCTGCTCGGCGAGCTGGACTATAATGACCGGCCGCACCAACGGATCTTCGAGCTGTACCGCCCCCTCAGCATCGCCACCGAAGCCTCCTCGCAGGATGCCGCCAAAAGCATCGCCTGCCTGGAGCTGGGGATGACCCGGCTGATGACCACGGTCTCCTTCGGCCGTTACATCGGCGAGCGGGGCAATTCCTTCTCGCCCGAGCATTTTCGCAGCATGGGCTTCGACCGGATGCGGATCGCCAGCAGCGAGACCTACAACTTCCTGCCGCTGACCGAGGGGAAGCTGGACGAGATCGACGGCTTCCATCGCCGGCACTACGAGCGGCTGCGGCGCGAGCGCTTCGACGACATCCTGGCCGCGCACGCGCCGCGCGGCTGACCGGGGTCGCCGGGGAGATCATCCTCCCCGGCGCGCCGGCGCTCAGCGCATCGGCGGGGCGTATTGCAGGCCGCCCTTGGTCCAGAGATTGTTGATGCCGCGCTGCACGCCCATGGGCGTGATGTTGCGCTCCCAGATCTCGCCGAAATTGCCGACCTGCTTGACGACATTGACCGCCCAGTCCGGCTGCAGGCCCAGCATCTTCCCGAGGTCGCCGGTCTTGCCCATGAAGCGCTGCACGTCCGGATTGTCGCTATCGGCGAAATTGCCGATGTTCTGGCTGGTGATGCCCAGTTCCTCCGCGATCAGCGTCGCGAAATGGGTCCAGCGGACGACATCGAAGAACTTCCAGTCGCCCTTGCGCACCGCGGCGCCGAGCGGCTCCTTCGAGATGATCTCCGGCAGCAGGAGATACTGGCTGGCATTCGGACCCTGGCTCATCCGGAAGGCGGCGAGCGAGGACGAGTCGGTGGTGTAGGCATCGCAACGGCCGGCGATGAAGGCCTTGTACACCTCCTCGACCGTTTCGATGACCACAGGCGTGAACTGCAGGTCCTGGGTGCGGAAGTAGTCCGCCAGGTTCAGCTCGGTGGTGGTGCCGGGCTGCACGCAGATGCTGGCACCGGCGAGTTGCTTCGCCGAGGTGACGCCGGAGTTCGTCTTCACGATGAAACCCTGGCCGTCATAGAAGTTGATCGAAGCGAACTCCAGGCCAAGCGCCCCCTCGCGGCCTAGCGTCCAGGTGGTGTTGCGCACCAGCACGTCCAACTCGCCCGACTGCAGGGCGGTGAAGCGGTTCTGCGTGGTCGTGCTGATGAACTGCACCTTCTTCGCGTCGCCGAAGATGGCGGCCGCGATGGTGCGGCAGGTATCCGCGTCCAGGCCGCGCATCTCGCCACGGCTGTCCGGGGCGGCGAAGCCGGCAACCTGCCCGGCGACGCCGCAGAGTAGCGTGCCCCGGCTACGGATGGCGTTCAACGTGTCCGAGGAGGGCTGCCCGGGGGCGGATTGCGCGGCGGCAGGGCTGGCGCAAGCCAGCATCGAGGCGAGGACGAGGCCGGCAGTGGCGGCGATCCCGCTGGCAGCGGCAAGCGCGGAACGGAACACGGTGCTCTCCCTGTCTTGTCGTGCCGGCATGGCAGACCGGCGCAGAACGCAGTCTTCAAGGGAGCTTAGGCTTTAGCAAGGAAGAAATGGTTAGCCTCAGGGCAGCAGATATCGGGTTTTGCATTACAAATAGGCTAAACTAGACGCAGATGCCTATCCTTGTGGATTTGCACTCATTTCCACGAGGCAGACTCCCAGCGGGCTCCCCTCCCCCGCCTCCGTACCTCTGGCGGTGCCACTCCTCTCCGGTCATCCTTACACTCCGCTGAAATGGGGCACGCCTTCCTCAACCGCTCTCCTGCCTCCCATCCCGGATCTTCCGCATGCCTGTCTGGCTACCCCTCCTGCTCGGCTTCCTGACGGCGATCGGGCCGCTCTCCACCGACATGTACCTGCCCTCCTTCCCGGCCATCGAGGCCGGCTTCGGCACGGCACCCGGCTCAGCGGAGCTGACCCTCGCCACTTGGTTCCTCGGCCTCGCGGTGGGCCAGTTGGTGCAGGGCACGCTGGGAGACCGCCTGGGCCGGAGGCGCCCGCTGCTGGCCGGCCTCGCTGTTTACATGCTGGGCTCGGTCGGGTGCGCGATGGCCACCAGCATCGAAATGCTCGCCTTCTTCCGCTGCGTCGCTGCCTTCGGGGGCTCGGCCAGCATGGTGCTGCCGCGCGCCGTGGTGCGCGACCTGGCCGACGGGCATGCTGCCGCCAAGCTGATGTCGAAGCTGATGCTGGTGATGGGCGTAGCGCCCATCCTGGCGCCCAGCCTGGGCGGGCTGATGCTCTCGTTCGGCGGCTGGCGGCCGATCTTCTGGTTTGGCGCCATCTATTCCGTCTGCTCCTTCCTGCTGGTCTGGCGCCTGTTGCCGGAGACGCTGCCGGCCGAGCGCCGCCTGCGCCTGGGCGCCGCCGCGCAGCTCCTGCGCTACCTGCAGATCCTGCGTGAGCGGAGCTTCCTGGCGCATGTGGCCATGGGCTGCGCCGCGATGTTCCTGATGTTCGCCTATGTCGGCGGCTCGGCGGCAGTCTTCGTCGGCATGTTCGGGATGGCGCCGACACATTTCGGCATCCTGTTCGGCGTCAACGCCGCCGGCTTCATTCTCTTCTCACAGCTCAATCCGCCCCTGCTGCTGCGCCTCGGGCCGCAGCGACTGGTGCGGGGCGCCGGCATCGTCATCCTGATCGCGAGTCTGGCGCTAACAGCCATCGCTGTCAGCGGGCCGACCCACTGGCTGGCCGTCATCGCACCGGTCTTTGTGGCAATGTCCTGCTGCGCCCTGGTAATGCCGAACGCCGCGGTGGGAGCGCTCAGCCGCCATGCCAGTCAGGCAGGCTCAGCCTCGGCGCTGATGGGCACCTTGCAGTTCAGCGTCGCCGGGACCAGCGGCGTTCTACTGAGCCACTTCGCCGACGGGACGGCGCGGCCTATGGCGGCACTGATGCTGGCCGGCGCCGTCGGGGTGATCATTTCCGAGCGGCTGCGGCCAGAGAGCTGATCCACCACACAGGGCGGAGCCATTCCTTCCTTCGCGCCCGCCCCCGCGCAGCGTGCCAGATGGCCGGACGCCGCGCGGGTGGTGCGAGGCGCCGCAAATCCTGGCGCAGGACGATCCAGGTCCGGAAATTATGGCGGACCAGATCGGGCAGCACGCCCACGCGGTGAAAAGCTATGTGGGTGCCTACCGAGGCGCCGGACAAAGGCAAAGCACCATGGCCGGCGCACCAATCGTGAGCCTCGGAGGCGGCGCATTCCGACGCGCCGCCTCCTTCGTCAGAGAGCAAGATCCAGCCGGTAAACGCTGCGCGCTGTTCCATGGAACAGCGCGGCACGCTCATCATCCGCCAAGCCCTGCGCCAGCCGCTTGAAGCAATTCCAGATCACGCCGTAGCTGCACTGCCCTTTGTCCACGGGGAAGTTGCTCTCGAACATGCACCGTTCCGCGCCAAAGATCTCAAGACACGTCTCGATGTAGGGCTTCCATGCCTCCGCCAATTCCTGCGACCCGGGCGGTCTCTCGCGCTCCCCAAAGGCGAAGCCGACCCGCGGCATACCCAGGCCGCCGAGCTTCACGAAGAGGTTGGGATGCGCCGCAAGCGGACGCAGCGCCCGCCGCCACTCCTCGAACCCTTCGCGACGCCGGCCGGCGAAAGGCCCAATTCCCAGAACGCCACCAGCATGGTTCAGGACCATGCTGGTCTCCGGGCAGGCACCGGCCAACTCGCCGACTTCCGTCAGCTGCGTCTGGTACACCCAGACATCGAGGATAAGGCCAATCCTGCCCATAGCATGCACCCCCTGCCGCACCTCTGGCTGTGCGAGGTAACCCGCGGGCGGCGCGCCGGCAGGACCCTGCAGATCGGGATGCTCGTGGTGCGCGGCCCGCACCCGAAGGCCGCGGAAACGGCCCTGTCCGGCCTGGCAGTGCGCCTCGAGCACCGGCACCACCGCCTCACCGAGGCTGAGATCGGCGCTCCCGATGATGCCGGCGCAGAGACCGCCTCCTTCACCATGCCGTGCGAGCTCTGACAGCACAAACTCCGTTTCGCCGACGGGCCTCAACTCGGCGGGGCCATCCTCCCACCAGCCGGTATGCGCCTCGATGTAGATCGAGCCACGGATGTTGTGGCCCATGGAGGCATCCCTGCGCAGGTCCGGCAGGAGATAAGGCGACTCCGGAATCCGCCAGAGATGGTGATGCGGATCGATGATCGGCATCCCCGGGTCCAACGCCGCCTCCTCGCGAAGGGCCAGCCAGTCCGGCCGCACAACCGGCATGTTGCGGCTTCGATAGTCACTGCTGAGCATGAACAGGTCCGCGCCAGGGGAAGAAGTGAGGATCTGCGCCACGCGCCCACATGGCCTCAGGCCCGGTACGCGGTCATCAGGGCACGTCCGTCAGGCCCAGCGCGTTCCAGCCATTCCCCGATGAGCTTGTCACGAATCTCGCCTAGACCAGACATCAGTTCCTCGCTCGGCTTGGAGACCTTGACGCCATTCTTCGCTAGCACCGCCGACTGCGTGACGGCGGCCTCCTTCGCCATCTCCCAGCCGCGCTTCTCAGCCAGGGTCGCCTGTTCCCGGATGACCTCCTGTTCTGCTTTGGGCAGTGCATCCAGCGCCCGCCGGTTCATGAAGATGGCGTCTCCGGTGAAGCTGAAATCCACGGGGGTGAAGACCTTGGCAAAGTCCCAGACCTGCATATCGGCCGCCGCGGCAGCTGAAGTGATCATGGCGCTGATGACGTTGGTCGCAAAAGCCTGTGGCACCTCGGGGATCTGGACCAGTGCCGGGGTGGCACCAACCAAGGCTGCAAAGCGGTTGCTCAACGCACTGTAGGTCCGCAGACGCATTCCGTTCAGTGCTCCGATGCTGGGCAGTTCGACGTTTGTAAAGAAGCCGGTTGGCGGCCAGGGCACTTGGTACAGCAGCGTCATGCCCTGCTTCTGGAGGCGGGCCTCCACATAGGGCCGGGCCAGATCGATCAGGCGGCGGAGATCCTCCCAATTGCCTGCCAGCCGCGGAATGCCGTCAAGCTCGAAGAAGGGATCGTCATTGCCATAGGCGTTGAGCAGGATCTCTCCGATCTGCACCTGTCCGGTCTGCACGCCCCGCTTGATCTGCCCCATTGGCAGCAATGTCGCATTGGGAAACCGCCTGACGTTCAGGGCGCCATTGCTCGCGGCCGTTACGCCTTCCGCGAACAGCTTGTTGTTCTGGCCCATGAAGTTTGTTTCAGGGTACGGCGTCGCAAAGCTGAGCTGCGTCGCTCCAAAGGCCGGCCTGATGACCGATGCAGCAGCAAACGCCCCGGGAAGCGCGGCGAGCAGATGACGTCGATGCATTTCTTCTCCTCCCAATCAGGTCCGAGGCTCCGCGCAGGCGCCAGAAGCGCAGCGTTCAGAGAGCCGCAGATTATTCCAGATTTGCGCACACGTTCGCGCTATAAGGCAAGCGGAAAGCCATCGCTGCACAGCCGTCATGGGAATGGGCTGCTAGCAGGCCGAACGCGGCATGTGCTTTTGCCATTAGATTTCCATCCATATCGTGCTTTTCTCCGAATAAAATATCTCCCACATCCACAACAGTCAGAAATATACTCAAATAGACGAAATTCATGAACTTAGGAATTTCTCTTATTTGTTGGGCATGGCTGCAATATTATTCCAGAACGACAGCAGAATTGTGTTTTTTAATTTCATCTTTTTGGGAGAATTTCCGATTACGCTTTCTTTTATTCAGAGAATTCCGAAACCCTCCTCGTACGGATTATCCCACTCTCCTGGCGCCGCTTGAGAATGGGAAGCGCACTAACGCGCTGAAGCCGCCATGCAGAATTTTTTTGCGCTACCGTGTGCGCATTCTCGCTCGACAGCTCCTTGGTCGGCCAATAGGGTTCTTCGCCAATCGCCGCGCTGCACGGCCCATAAATTGTTAGGGACAGGAAATGGTACGGAAAGACGCTCAGATCAGAAGATTTCCTGCAAGTTTCCGCTCCCGGAAGGCCGACCGGTTCGAAGCGGCCCGCCATAAGGCGCAGCGCGTCGAAGCGGCACTCCATGCCGAGAAGCGTGCGCAGCCATGACTCGACGTGCTCTGGACGTACTGTTCATGGCCAGTTCCTGGCTGGCAGGCCTGTGTCTGGTCCTGATCTTCCTGACCATGCTGGCAGGAATCGTCCTTCGCCAATTTCATGCGGACCTGCCCGGCGCCGACGACATCACCGCATTCCTATGTGTGGGAACTGCTTTCCTGGCGTTGGCGCATGGCTTTCGGCGTGGCGAGCAGGTGCGCGTCACCTTGGTTTTGGCGCATCTCCCGCCGGCGATGCGGCGCCACGCGGAAGCGATAGTGCTGTTCGCCGCAGCGGCCGTCATGGCCGTCTGCACGTACTGGACCCTCGATGATGTGGTCCTGAGCTACGTCTTGGACGATGTCGCCCAAGGGAGCCTGGCGATTCCGATGTGGATTCCCAAGATCTCGATGCCTCTTGGTTCAGCGATTCTGCTCATCGCCATCCTGGAAGCGCTCGTGACCACACTGAGAGGCCAGGAAGCCGAGTACCTTCGTGCAGCCAGGCTGCGTTCGGAGAACAACGACTTCTCGGCGGAGACCTGAAGCATGAGCACGCTGACCCTTGCATCCATCCTGATGCTGGTGCTTTGCGGCTTGCTGGCCAGCGGACTTTGGATCGGGATGAGTCTTGCCGTCGTCGGCTTCCTGGCCATCGCCTTGGCGCATTCCCAGCCCGGCATGTTCCTGGCGACGGCATTCTGGGAGGCCACCGGCTCCTGGACCCTGGCCGCCCTGCCCTTGTTTGTCTGGATGGGGGAGATCCTGTTCCGGACGCGGCTGTCCGAAGAAGTCTTCAACGGCATCGCGCCCTGGGTGCGACGCGTGCCCGGAGGCCTGCTGCACGTGAACATCTTCGCCTGCGGGCTGTTCGGCAGCGTATCCGGCTCGTCCGCGGCAACCTGTGCGACGGTGTCGAAGATCGCGGTCCCCGAGTTGAAGCGCCGTGGCTTCGACGAGGATGTGGCGCTTGGTTCGCTGGCCACATCGGGAACGCTCGGAATCCTGATTCCGCCCTCGATCATCATGGTCGTCTACGCTGTCGCCGCCGACGTCTCGATCATTCGTGTCTTCATCTCGGGCTTCATCCCCGCACTGATCGTAATGGCCCTGTTCAGCCTCTATATCGCTGTATGGGCCTTGCTGAACCCCAATGCACAGCCGCCACGACCTGGCGAGATGCCGTTCATGGCCAAGCTGCGGGCATCATCCCAGCTGATCCCCTGCGTCCTGCTGATCATCGCCGTCATTGGTTCCATGTTTGTCGGAATCGCGACGGCGACCGAGGCCGCAGCATGCGGTGTGCTCGGCAGCCTCGTCCTCGCGGTTGCGACCCGAAGCCTGACCTGGGCTTCCTTCTGGGAAAGCGTCCTGGGCGCGACGCGGACATCAAGCATGGTGCTGTTCATCCTGGCGGGCGCCGGCCTGCTGACGAAGGCCATGGCGCTGACCGGCATCCCGGCCGCGCTGGCGCAGGCGGCAGTAGGCCTGGACCTCGGTCCCTACGGCCTGATCGCAATGCTGACGGTGATCTATGTGTTGCTCGGCATGGCACTCGATGGCGTGAGCATGATCGTGCTGACCACCTCCATTGTCGTTCCCATTGTCAAAGCGGCAGGGTTCGACCTGATCTGGTTCGGCGTGTTCGTGGTTCTGCTGGTCGAGATCGCGCAGGTGACGCCTCCCGTAGGCTTCAACCTCTTCGTCATGCAGGCACTAACAGGAAGATCGCAGGGGAGGATCGCGCGCGCCTCCTTCCCGTTCTTCATGATGCTGTTGGTCACCGTGGCCATCATCACCGTCTTCCCACCCATCACGGCCTGGCTGCCCAACCTCCTTCTGGGAGGCTGAGGCGGCCGGGCTGGCGCTCCCGGGCTCACCTGGAGCGCGACGGAGGAGAGCCTGACGATTTGCGGACGATCAGCGCACCGCGCAGGCTGACCGTCTCGTCGGGCAGCGAAGGGTGCCCGATGCGCGCCTGGAGCATCCCGAGGGCGCGCCCAACCATGGCTCCCAAGGGCTGCTCCACCGTGGTTAGCTCGTAGCAGGGGCGCGCGGCGGCCGGCAGTCCGTCGAAGCCAACTACCGAGATGTCCTGCGGCACGCGCACGCCCCGCATCCGGAAGGCGTCCAGCACGCCGAAGGCCATGATATCGCTGACCGCGAAGACGGCGGTCGGCCGCCGGGCGGCCGGGAGCGCAGCAATCTGCAGCGCCCTCTCATAGCCGCCCTCATAGGTGGAGCGGCCATCGAGGAGAAGCGGAGGTTCGCAGCCGGCTTCAGTGACCCGTTCCAGGAAGCCGCGCTCCCGCTCCTGCCCGGTGGAGCTGGAGGCGGAGGTCCGCACCACGGCGAACCGGCGGTGCCCCTGGTCCAGCAGAAGCTGTGCCAGTTGTGCGGCGCCAAAGAGATTGTCACAGGTCACCGCGCTGGAGTTCATCCGCGCAACGCGGTTGACCATGACGACCGGAACCCCGTTCGAGGCGCAGATCGCGGCCACATGCGATGGCAGTTCCACTGACGTCATCAGGCAGCCATCGACCTGGTACTGCAGCAGAGCGTCGGCGGTGCTGTTCTCGATCGGCCCTGGGCCGGCATGAATGATAAGAAGGCGCATCCCCAGCGGCGCAGCCTGGCGCACCGCCTCGTGCAGCAGCTCTGTATAGAAGGGGTTGGCCGAGGAGCCGACCACCACGCCGATCAGGCCGCTCCTGCCAGAAGAGAGCGTGCGCGCCGAGGCATGCGGCGTGTAGCCCAGCTCCTTTGCCAGGCGGGAGATCCGGGCACGCGTCTCCGGCGAGATGCGCGTATCGCCCTTGAGGGCGCGGGAAACCGTCGAGGGCGCCACTCCTGCCTCACGCGAAAGCGTGATGATGGTGGCACGGCGGGCTGCGAGCGGAGGAGGCAGTTCGTCCATGCCCCTCCCTATAGCACAGGCGTTTCTGCGCACGTGTTTGCATTCGCCGCCTCCCCCGCCTCGCACGCGCCTTCCCTCACGGGTCGGGTAGAAAGGTGGTTGACGGCCCTCCCCCTGGCAGAACTATAGTCACTTCCATTGCGCGAACGTTTGCGCATTCGCCCTAGGGCGACGGAGGAAATCAGCAGCCAGCCACGGTCTGCCCGGAAAGGCGCAGCCTGTGGGGAGCGGAGGGGCCCATGCTCCCGCCAATGGCTGCGCAAGGGAAAGGCACGGCCCATGAGCGGCACGCAGCGTCAGATCAAGATGGTGGGCTTCCTGCAGGCGCAGAACTGCTCCATCGCGCCCGGCTCCTGGCGCCACCCCGCCGGCGCGATGGACTTCACCACGCCGGAGTACTTCCAGCGCCTCGGCCGCGTCATGGAGGAAGGCAAGTTCCACATGACCTTCTTCGATGACCGCCTGGCGATGCCGGACATCTTCGACAGCGACTACCGCGAGGCCGTGGCGAACGGTGTGCGCGTCGTGAAGATGGACCCGATGACGATCGTGACCATGATCGGCGCGGTCACGAGCCGCCTCGGCCTCGGAGTCACCTACTCGACGACCTATTACGAGCCCTTCCACGTCGCCCGCATGTTCGGCACGCTCGACCTGATGTCCAAGGGCCGCGCCGCCTGGAACGTCGTTACCTCGCTGAACAATTCCGAGGCCGCCAATTTCGGCCGCACCGAGCATCTGGCGCATGACCTGCGCTACGAGCGTGCCGACGAGTTCATGGAGGTCGTGCTCGGCCTCTGGGACAGCTGGGAGGACGGCGCGCTGATCGTGGACAAGGAGAACGGCCGCTTCGCCGATCCCGACAAGGTCCATGCGCTGAACCACAAAGGCAAGTACTTCTCTTCGCGCGGGCCGCTGCCGGTGCCGCGTTCGCCGCAGGGCCATCCGGTGCTGATCCAGGCCGGGCAGAGCGGCCGTGGGCGGCAGTTCGCCGGCCGCTGGGGCGAGGTGATCTTCGTCGTCTATCCCAACATGGCGACGGGCCAGAAGCAGTATGGCGAGGTGAAGGCTGCCGTGGCGGCAGCGGGCCGCAACCCGGACGAGGTGAACATCTGCCCGGCCTGCTATGTCTGCGTCGCCGACAGCCAGTCCGCCGCAGAGGAGAAACGCGAGTATATCCGCGCGCTGGCCAAGCCGGTGGATGCGGTGGTCCTGCTTTCCGAAGCGCTGAACTTCGACTTCGGCTCCAAGGACATGGATTCCGAGTTCACCGACGAGGACCTGAAGAAGCTTTCCTGGGGCGGCTTCAAGGAGCGCGTGGTGTCGCTCAGTGGCAAGCCGAACCCGACGGTGCGCGACTTCGTCCATTTCTCCGGCCGCGGCACCATCGGCGAGTTCCCGATCTTCTGCGGCACCCCCAAGGCCGTCGCCGACCAGATGGAGGAGTGGTTCAACGCGCGCGCCTGCGACGGCTTCGTGCTGGCTGCCACCCACACCCCCGGCGCCTTCGAGGATTTCGTGCGCTATGTGGTGCCGGAGCTGCAGCGCCGCGGTCTCTACCACAAGGACTACGCGGGCATGACGCTGCGCGAGAATCTCGGTCTGGCGCGGCCGGAGGCCGGCGCTTGGCGCAAGACACAGCTGCGCCAGGCCTCCTGACCATGCTGGCGACCGATGCCGAATTCGCGGCGGCCGAGTTCCGTCGCTGCATGCGCGGCCTGGCGGGTGCCGTCGCGGTGATCACCTGCGGTGCGCATGGCCTGCGCACCGGCCTCACGGCCACCGCGGTGTGCTCGCTGACGGATCGGCCGCCCATGCTGCTGGCCTGCGTCAACAGCGCGGCCAGCGCGTATCCCGTCATCCGCGAAACCGGGCGCTTCGCCGTGAACATCCTGGACGAGATGCACCTGCCGCTGGCTGGCCGCTTTGCCGGCCGCGAGGGCGCGGAGGGCGAGCAGCGCTTCGCCGGCGCCGAATGGATCCACAACGGGGATGGCGCACCGATGCTCGCCGGCGCGCTCGCCAGCTTCGACTGTGCGCTGGAGGCCGAGCACCAGCACGGCAGCCACTCGATCTTCGTGGGCCGGGTGCTCGCGGCGGTCTCCGGCCCCGGCGCGCGGCCCCTGCTCTACCACGCTGGCCGCTTCGGCACCTTCGCCGTCGCCGCGCCGCCCGGCTGACAGCGGCGCGGCAGCACCGCGCTGCACCACAAGAATGACAATCGGGAGTGAAGAATGATCCTTGATCGCCGCGGCTTCGTCGCCGCCAGCGCCGCCGCCCTCAGCCTGCCCGCCCTGCGGGCCGCCCGCGCGCAGGAGAATTGGCCCGGCAAGCCCGTCCGCATCGTCGTGCCTTATGCACCGGGTGGCGGCACCGACATCACCACCCGCACCATCGGCGACGGGCTGGCGCAGACGTTCGGCCAGAGCTTCGTCATCGAGAACCGCGCGGGCGCCAACGGCGTGGTCGGCACCGAGGCCGTCGCCCGCAGCGCGCCGGACGGCTACACCTATGTCGCCGCCACCAGCACGCATGTGATGAACCGGCACATCCTGCCGCATCTACCGTACCACCCGCTGAACGACTTCACGCCCATCGCCCTCCTCGCGCGCTACCCGCTGGTGCTGATGACGGGCAAGGACAGTCCCTACAAGACGCTCGCCGACCTGCTGAAGGACGCGAAGGCGCAGAAAGGGCAGATCGCGCAGGCCACCTCGGACGCGCAGTCCTCCTTCGCCGCCAACAACTTCGCGCGGCAGGCGGGCGTGGACATGGTGGAGGTGCCCTATCGCGGCAGCGGCGCCTATCTCGGCGACCTCGTTGGTGGGCACCTGCCGGTGGCCTGGGGCAGCACGGCGACGGCCATGCCGCTTCTGTCGGAGGGCACGGTGCGCGTGCTGGCCGTCAGCTCGAAGGAGCGTTCGCGCTTCCTGCCGGACGTCGCGACCATCGACGAGCAGGGCGTGCACGGCGCCGAGATGATTGGCTGGTTCGGCCTCTTCGCTCCGGCCGGCCTCAAGCCTGAGATTGCCGACCGGCTGAATGCCGCCATTGTCGAATCCTTCGGCACCGCCGCGCTGAAGGACCGCCTCGATCGGCTGGCGATCGATCCGGCGCCGATCTCCCGCAAGGAGTTCGCCGATCTGCTGGTCAGCGACGACAAGCGCTGGGAGGCCGCGGCGCGTGACAACCTGCTGCCGCGCGGCTGAGCCGCCGCAACCGGAAACGTGCAACAGCATCCAGGAGCTTCCCTTGAACGAGTATCGAATGCTCTCGACGAGCGGCATCCTCGGCTATGGCTATGCCGAGGAGTCCCTGAAGATCGGCATGTCGTGGGAGCCGCACCTGATCGGCTGCGACGGCGGCAGCACCGATCCGGGGCCGTATTACCTCGGCGCGGGCAAGTCCTTCGTCTCACGCCTCTCGGCCAAGCGTGACCTGCGGCTGATGCTGCAGGCCGCCGTCGCGGCGAAGATTCCCTGCATCATCGGCACCTCGGGCGGTGCCGGCGGCGAGCCGCACCTGCAGGACACCGCCGCGCTGGTGCGGGAGATCGCGCGCGAGGAGGGGCTTTCCTTCCGCATGGCGCTGATCCACTCCGAGCAGAGCAAGCCCTCCCTGGAGGAGCGCGTGCGGCTCGGCCAGACCCGGCCGCTGGGCAAGATGAAGCCGCTTGACGCCGAGACCATCAACCGCGCCGAGCGCATCGTCGGCATGATGGGTCCCGAGCCCTTCAACAAGGCGCTCGACGGGGGGGCGCAGGTCATCCTGGCCGGACGCTCCAGTGACCCCGCGCAGTGGGCGGGCCCGGCCATGCGCGCCGGCATTCCGCCGGCTGTGGCTTGGTATGCCGGCAAGATGCTGGAATGCGGCGCCGAGCCCAGCGTGCCGAAGGAGCCCGACAACATCTTCATCCGGGCCCGCGAGGATCATCTGCTCTGCGAGCCGCCGAACCCGATCCGCCGCTCGACCCCGCTGGCGGTGGCGAATTTCGCGCTGCACGAGAACTCCAGCCCGATCCACCACACCGAGCCGGGCGGCATGCTCGACACCAGCGCCTGCCTGTTCGAGGCGGTCAACGACCGCGCCGTGAAGGTCAGCGGCATGACCTGGACGCCGGCTGAGCAGTACACGGTGAAGCTGGAGGGCGTGGAGCGCGCCGGCTACCGTGCCATTTCCATCTGCGGCACGCGTGATCCGGTGCTGATCGGCCAGATCGACAGCTACCTGGAGACGCACCGCGAGAAGGTCCGGATGAAGGCCGCCTCCTTCGGTGTGCCGCCGGAGGACTACACGATGGTGGTGCGCACCTATGGCAAGGACGGCGTGATGGCCGCCTGGGAGCCGGTGAAGCAGATCACCTCGCATGAGCTGGGCTTCGTCATCGAGGTGGTCGGCAAGACGCAGGACATCGCCAATGCGGTGCTGGCGATGGCGCGCACCTCCATGCTGCATGCCGACTTCCCCGGGCGGCTCTGCAAGGAGGGCAACATGGCCTTTCCCTTCAGCCCTTCCGACATCGAGCTCGGGCCGATGTTCCGCTTCAGCATCTTCCACGTCGTCGCGCCGCGCGACCCGTACGAGATGTTCCCGATCGAATACGAGACCGTTTGAGGACGCCATGCCCCGCATCCGTGACATCGCGCAGATCTGCAAGAGCAAGAACGCCGGCCCCTTCATGGTGACCATCGACGTGCTCTTCGAGGACCCGGCGCTCTACCAGAAGGTCAAGGCCACCGGCGTGCTGAGCGCGGCGCTGTTCTCGCGCCTCTACGGTGTGGCGGAGGAAGACGTGCTCTTCACCCCCTACGACACCGCCTCGGCCTTCAAGGCCACGCTGCCGCGCCTGGTGCCCGCGGGCGATTTCGGGGACACCGACGTCTATGGCGCGCAGCAGCACGCGCCACTGCTGGACGTCGAGATTCCGCTCGACCTGCCGCCCCGCTGAGGAGCGGCGGGAACCCAGGCCCCGAACATGAAAGCGCCGTCGCCCCTTCCCCGGGGCGACGGCGTTTCCGCGTTTAAGGCTCGTGGCCGGATGCGCCTGTCAGCGCCCCTTCGTCACTCCCACTCGATGGTGCCGGGCGGCTTGGAGGTGATGTCGTAGGTCACCCGGTTGATGCCGCGCACCTCGTTGACGATGCGTCCCGCCACCCGGGTCAGGAACTCCATGGTGAAGGGATAGACATCGGCCGTCATGCCATCGGTCGAGGTAACGGCGCGCAGGGCGCAGGCCTGGTCATAGGTGCGGCCATCACCCATCACGCCCACGGTCCGCACCGGCAACAGCACGGTGAAGGCCTGCCAGATGGCGTCGTAGAGGCCGGCGGCGCGGATCTCCTCCAGGAAGATGCTGTCGGCCTTCTGCAGGATCTGCACCTTCTCCCGCGTCACCTCGCCGGGAATGCGGATGGCGAGCCCCGGCCCCGGGAAGGGATGCCGGCCGACGATCTCCTCGGGAATGCCCAGCTCACGCCCGAGGGCGCGTACCTCGTCCTTGAACAGGTCGCGCAGCGGCTCGACCAGCCGCATCCGCATCTCCTCCGGCAGGCCGCCGACATTGTGGTGCGACTTGATCGTGACGGAAGGGCCACCCGTGGCCGAGACGCTCTCGATCACGTCCGGATAGAGCGTGCCCTGGGCCAGGAAATCGGCGCCGCCGATCTTCGCCTGCTCTTCCTCGAAGACCTCGATGAACAGCCGGCCGATGGTCTTGCGCTTCTTCTCCGGGTCGGTGACGCCCTGGAGCTGGCCAAGGAAGAGGTCCGAGGCGTCGCGGTGGACGAGCTTGATGTTGAAGCGGTCGCGGAAGGTGCGGATGACCTGCTCGCTCTCGCCCGCGCGCATCACGCCGTGGTCGACATAGATGCAGGTGAGCTGGTCGCCGATTGCCTCATGGATCAGCACCGCCGCCACCGAGGAATCAACACCGCCCGAGAGGCCGCAGACCACCCGGCCCGTGCCGACCTGCGCGCGGATGCGGGCAATGGCCTCGGCGCGGAAGGCGGCCATGGTCCAGTCGCCGCTGCAGCCGCAGACGCCATGAGTGAAGTTCCGCAGCAGCTGGGCGCCATGCGGGGTGTGCACCACCTCGGGGTGGAACTGGATGCCGTAGAAGTGCCGGGCATCGTCGGCGATCATCGCCAGCGGCGAGCTCTCGCTCGCGGCGACGATGCGGAAGCCCTGCGGCAACTCCGAGACATAGTCGCCATGGCTCATCCAGACCTGCTCGCGCGCGCCGGGGGACCAGACATCCTGCGTCAGGGCGCAGGCCTCCTGCACCTCGACATAGGCTCTACCGTATTCCTGGTGGTCGCCGCGCGCCACCTTGCCACCGAGTTGCGCGCACATGGTCTGCTGGCCGTAGCAGATGCCGAGCACGGGGATGCCCATCTCGAACACCACCTGCGGGGCGCGGGGGCTGCCCTCCTCCGTCACGCTGGCCGGCCCCCCTGAGAGGATGATGCCCTTGGGCGCGAAGGACTGGACCCGTGCGGCATCGGCCGTGAAGGGCCAGACTTCGCAATAGACACCGGACTCGCGCACGCGACGCGCGATCAGCTGCGTCACCTGGCTGCCGAAGTCGAGGATCAGGATGCGGTCGTGGGAGGAGAGGTCGGCCATGGGCCAGCTTGCACCACAACCGCGTCCCCAAGACAAGACTTTCGCGCCGCGCAACAGAGTTGCGATGGCCTCCCTCTTGATCCTGCCCGGCAGGTGCCGCCACCCTGGGGCGATACAACCGGAAGGAGTCCGTCGGCGATGACCTGGTCGATCGTGGCGCATGACCCAGCAAGCGGCGCCTTCGCCGTGGCGGTGACCACCTGCGCCTTCGCCGTCGGGGCCTCCTGCCCCTATGTGCGGGCAGGGGTAGGCGCCGTCTCCACGCAGTCCTTCACCAACCGCTATCTCGGCCCCGCCGTGCTGGACGGGCTGGCACGCGGCCTCTCCCCGGCGGCGGCCATCCAAGGCGCGCTGGCGGGCGACGAGGGGCGCGACCTGCGGCAGATCCATGCCGTGGACCGCCACGGCAACAGCGCCGCCTGGACCGGGGAGAGCTGCGTCGAATGGGCGGGCAGCAAGTCCGGCCCCGGGTTCAGCGTGGCCGGCAACATGCTGGCGGGCGCGGCCGTGGTGACCGAGACGGCCGCCACCTTCGTCTCCGCCGCCTCCATGCCCCTGCCTGAGCGGCTGATGCTGGCGCTGGATGCCGGCGAGGCGGCGGGCGGCGACCGCCGCGGGCGGCAGTCGGCGGCGATGAAGCTGATCACCACCGAGGACTTCCCCGACCTCGACCTGCGGGTGGATGACCACACGGCGCCGCTGACCGAACTGCGCCGCCTGCTGGGCATCTGGCGGCGGGAGCGCGCGCCGGGTTTGGCCTTCGCGCCGCGCAAGGCCGACCCTGCCGGCCTGACCGACCGCGCGCTGATTGAGGCCGGCTGGCGCGCGCGCGGGCTCGACCTGCGCTTCCCCGAGCGGAAGCGCGGCCCGGCGCCCGCGAACGACTGAGCCGGCCTCACATGCCATGCGCCGCGCGGCTATCAGCCGGCGCGGCGTCGCGCTCGCTCATGCCGTAGTCCCGCAGGATGGTGCCGACGCGCAGCCGGTAGTCGGCGAGGATGCCGCCGCGACCCGCCGCCTGGCTGGCGCGGTGGCCCGGCCGGTTGCGCCAGGCCGCGATGGCCGCCTCGTCGCGCCAGAAGGACAGGGAGAGCAGCTTGCCCGGATCGCTCAGGCTGGCGAAGCGCTCGATGCCCAGGAAGCCGTCGGCGCCCTCCAGATCCTCCCGCAGGGCTGCGGCAAGGTCGAGATAGTCCTGCCGCTGCCCCTCGGCAGGCCACAGCTCGAAAATGACGGCGATCATGGCCGCACCCGAGGCTCAGCCGCGTGGCCAGGCGGGCCTGAACAGCCGGCATGAAGGTCAATGTAAAAGGGGGGCATGGGACGCTCACCTCCTGAATGGGAGGGGCATCATAGCCAAGTCTGGCGGTGCCACGCCTCGGCCGAGGCCGAAATAGGGGCGGGAGAGCCGCGCCAGCGTGCTTGGCCGGAGGGGAGACCTCCGGCCCGGCCGCTTACTTGGGTGCCAGCACCATGATCATCTGGCGGTTCTCCAGGCGCGGCATCTGCTCGACCTTGGCCATTTCGGCCAGTTCGGTGCGGATGCGCTCCAGAACCTTCACGCCCAGATCCTGGTGGGCCATCTCACGTCCGCGGAAGCGCAGGGTGACCTTCACCTTGTCGCCTTCCTCGATGAAGGACTTGGCCGCGCGCATCTTCACGTCGTAATCGTGGTCATCAATGTTCGGGCGAACCTTGATTTCCTTGATCTCGACGATCTTCTGCTTCTTGCGGGCCTCGTTGGCCTTCTTCTGCTGCTCGTACTTGTACTTGCCGTAGTCGGTGATCTTGCACACCGGAGGCACGGCATTCGGGCTGATCTCCAGAAGATCCATGCCCAGGTCATAAGCGCGCAGCAGCGCCTCGCGCGCACTCATCACGCCGATCATTTCGCCATCCTGGTCGATCAGGCGGACCTGCGGGACGCGGATATCCTCGTTGACCCGCGGTCCATCGCGGGCAGGCAGCTGGTTCGGAATAGGGCCTCGGGCCAGAGTCGGCTCCTGTTGCTGTGGGAACGAAACGGTTTGCGTATATCTTATGGTACAGCGGTCAGGCCGCTGCAACCTTCACGACCTGCTTCAGATCGGGAGGCGTAGCCTCCTCGGCAAGGGTGGCGACGGCTTCGGCGAGTGTCACCGTCACCTGCTCGCGCCCCGGCAGGCGGCGCAGCACCACCTTGCCCTCCTCCGCCTCGCGACGGCCGATCACGGCCAGAACTGGCACGCGGGCCTCGATCTGGTCCACCACCTTGCGGTTGATCTTCTCGTTGCGCAGGTCGAGGTCGACCGAGAGCCCGGCCTTCTGGAAGGCGGCGGCCACCTCGCGGGCGAAGGGCGCGGCCTCGTCCACGATGGTGGCCACGGCCACCTGGGTCGGCGCCAGCCAGAGCGGGAAGCGCCCGGCATGTTCCTCGATGAGGATGCCGAGGAAGCGCTCGAAGGAGCCTAGGATAGCGCGGTGCAGCATGACCGGGCGGTGACGGTTGCCGTCCTCGCCGACATAGACCGCGTCGAGCCGCTCGGGCATCACGAAGTCCACCTGCAACGTGCCGCACTGCCAGTCACGGCCGATGGCGTCGCGCAGCACGAACTCCAGCTTGGGGCCATAGAAGGCGCCCTCCCCCGGGCTCAGCTCGTATTCGACGCCGGCGATGCGGCAGGCCTCCTTCAGCGCACCCTCGGAGCGGTCCCAGGTCTCGTCGGAGCCGGCGCGCTTTTCCGGCCGGTCGGAGAACTTCACCCGGAAGCTCTCGAAGCCGAAGTCACGGTAGATGCGCGACAGCAGCGCCACGAACTCGACCGTCTCGGAGGCGATCTGCGCCTCCGTGCAGAAGATGTGCGCGTCGTCCTGCGTGAAGGCGCGCACCCGCATGATGCCGTGCAGCGCGCCCGAGGGTTCGTAGCGGTGGCAGGAGCCGAACTCGGCCATTCGCATGGGCAGCTCGCGGTAGCTACGCAGGCCATGGTTGAAGATCTGCACGTGGCAGGGGCAGTTCATCGGCTTCAGGGCGAGGACGCGGTCCTTCTCGGACTCGTCATCCACCGTCGCCAGGAACATGTTCTCCCGGTACTTCTCCCAGTGGCCCGAGGCCTCCCAGAGGCGGCGGTCCACCAGCTGCGGGGTCTTCACCTCCTGGTAGGCCGCATCGTCCAGCCGCCGGCGCATGTAGTTCTGCACCGTGGTGTAGAGGCGCCAGCCCTTGGGGTGCCAGAAGATGCTGCCCGCCGCCTCCTCCTGGAGGTGGAACAGGTCCATCTCCTTGCCGATGCGGCGGTGGTCGCGCTTCTCCGCCTCCTCAAGCTGGTGGAGATAGGCGTCCAGCTCCTTCTGGTCGCGCCAGGCGGTCGCGTAGATGCGGCTGAGCATGGCGTTGCGGTGGTCGCCGCGCCAATAGGCCCCGGCCACCTTCATCAGCCTGAAGGCGGTGCCGACATCGCCCGTGCCGCGCATGTGCGGCCCGCGGCAAAGGTCGAGCCACTCGCCCTGGCGATAGATCGAGATCACCTCGCTCTCCGGTAGGTCGCGGATCAGCTCGGCCTTGTAGCGCTCGCCCCGCTCCTCGAAGAAGCGGATGGCCTCGTCGCGCGGCCACTCCTCCCGCACGAAGGCCGCATTGCGGGCGACGATCTCGCGCATCTTCGCCTCGATGGCCGGGAAGTCCTCCGGCTTGAAGGGCTCGTTGCGCGCGAAGTCGTAGTAGAAGCCGTTCTCGATGGCGGGGCCGATCGTCACCTGGGTGCCGGGGTAGAGTTCCTGCACCGCCTCGGCGAGCACATGCGCGGCGTCATGCCGGATCAGCTCCAGCGCCTCGGGGTCCTTGCGGGTGATGAAGCGCACCTCGGCGTCATGGTCGATCGGCGCGGCGAGGTCGCGCAGCTTGCCGTCCACCTGCACGGCCAGCGCCGCCTTGGCCAGGCCCGGCCCGATGGCGGCGGCCACGGTGGTGCCCGTCACGGCTCCGTCGAAGACGCGGACGGACTGGTCGGGCAACGTGATCGCAGGCATCAGTCGGGTTTTCCCAGGCTACGGAAAGGGCACGGGAAATTGGGGGTCCTCCCGGGCGGCGTCAACGAGAAAAGGGTTGCCAAATCCCCAAGGGAGGGATGCGGCCGTGCTCCGGAGAGGTCCGGGGCACGGCCGGTGGCCCCTCGGAGAGGCCTTCCTCTACCTCCCCGCACGCTGCGGTTCCTGGCCGGGCGGCCGCTTCAGCCGTGATGCGCCGGGTCGATTTCGTCGAAGGTGCGCTTCACCAGGAACAGGGCGAAGAACACGCCGAAAAGGAAGAGCGACAGGCAGAACAGCGTGAACGGCCCCTCCACCGAGGTGCCGGCACCCAGCAGGCCGACCAGGGCGATCAGCCCGGAGAAAATCATGAAGAAGATGCGGGTCGGGCTCATCGGCGGTCTCGCTTGGGGTTGGTGTCGTCAAACAGGATGCGGGCGGCGGCGCCGTCCAGGTCGTCGTACTGCCGGGCGCGCAGCGTCCAGAGGAAGAGCAGCAGCGCCAGCAGCCCGAGGAACAGCGCCATCGGCACCAGCAGCAGCAGGGCGTTCATGTCGGCACCTTTCCCGCCCGCAGGGCATTGAGGATGACGATGATGGAGGAGGAGGCCATCACCAGCGCCGCGATCAGCGGCGTGGCATAGCCGAGCACGGCGCAGGGCACGGCCACCATGTTGTAGATCAGGCTCAGGCCGATGTTCTGCCGCGCCAGCCGCTGCGCCCGCCGCGCGACGCGCACCGCGAAGGGCAGCACGGCAAGCTCCTCGCCCCGCAGCACCAGGTCGGCGGCGGTCTGGGCGAGGTCGGTGGCGCCCTGCGGCGCGGCGGAGACATGCGCCAGCGCCAGGGCGGCGGTGTCGTTGATGCCGTCCCCCACCATCAACGGGCGCCGGCCAGCAACGGCCAGGGCGGCGATTCGCTCCGCCTTGCCCTCCGGCGTGGCCCGCGCCTGCCAGGGGCCGATGCCGGCGGCCTCGGCCACCGCCTCCACCGCGGCGGGGCCGTCCCCGGAGAGCAGCTCGGACTCCAGCCCGAGTTCGCGCAGCGCCTGCACGGCGGGCGCCGCATCCTGCCGCAGGCGGTCGGCAAAGCGGAAGGGCACGGGGGAGAGGCCGGGCCGGGCGAGCCAGAGTGTGAGCCCCTCGTCGCTGCCCGGGATGCCCGCGAAGGCGGCATTGCCCAGCCGCACAGCGCCGCGGCGGAGCCCCTGCCCCGGCACCTCCACCACACCCTCCGGCGCGGGTGGCGCCTCGGGGCAGGCGGCGACCAGGGCGCGCGCCAGCGGGTGGCGCGAGGCGCGGGCGAGCGACGCCGCCTCGGCCAGGGCGGAGGTCGGACGGCCCGGCTCCTCCAGCAGCACCGGGCGCCCCTCGGTCAACGTGCCGGTCTTGTCGAAGACAACATGGCCGGCACCCGCCAGCCGCTCCAGGGCGGTCGGCGAGGTGACCAGCACGCCGCGGCGGAACAGCGCGCCCACCGCCACCACCTGCACCGCCGGCACGGCAATGGCGAGGCCGCAGGGACAGGTGATGATCAGCGCCGCGACGGCGGGCACCAGCGCCGCCTGCCAGGAGACGCCCATCCAGAGCCACCAGCCCAGGAAGGTGCCGAGCGCCACCGCATGCGCCGCCGGCACGTAGAAACGCGCCGCCTTGTCGGCGATCGAGACGAAGCGGCCGCGCGCCTGCTCCGCCCGCTCCAGCAGGCGCGCCATGGCAGCCAGGGAACCGTCGGCGGCGGCGGCGGTGACGCGCAGCGTGAAGGGATCGCCGAGATTGACGCCGCCCGCCGCCAGCGCTGCGCCCGGCGGGAAGCGGCGCGGCAGGCTCTCGCCGGTGGTGGCGGCGGTGTCGAGCAGCGCCTCCTGCCCCTCCAGCACGCCATCGAGCCGCAACCGTTCCCCGGCCGTGACCAGCACGCGCTCCCCAGCCCGGACGGCGGCCACCGGCACATGCTCGGCCCGGCCATCCCCCGCGAGGCGCTGCACCGTGCCCTCCTGCAGCGCCAGCAGCTCGGCCACCGCCTGCCGGGCGCGGCGGCGCGCAGCACGGTCCAGCACACGGCCGGCCAGCAACAGCGCCAGCAGCGCCGTGGCGCCGTCGAACCAGGTAAAGGCGCCGTTGCGCAGCGTCTCGGAGATCGACATGGCCGCCGTGGCCAGCACGCCCAGCGAGACGGCGAGGTCCATGTTCGGCCGCCCGGCGCGCAGTGAGCGCCAGGCCGAACGGTAGAAGGGCATGCCCGCCACCAGCACCACCGGCAGGCCGATCAGCGCTGCCAGCCAGTGCATGAGGGCGCGCGTCGCCTCGCCCATGTCCACGCCCGCCCAGACGGCGACCGAGACCAGCATGACGTTCATCATGCCGAAGGCCGCGATGCCCAGGGCGCGCAGCAGTTCGCGCCCCTCGACATCCTCGGTGGCGCGCAGGCAGGCGGGCGACCAGGGCGCGGCGCGGAAGCCGAGCCTGGCGATCAGTGCGACGAAGTCGTTGGCGCGTGTGGCAGGGCCGCGCCAGAGCAGCGTCAGGCGCCGGGCGGAAAGGCTGGCCCGCGCCCGCAGCAGGTCCGGCTCGGCGGCAAGCGCCTGCTCGACCAGCCAGACGCAGGCGCCGCAGGTCAGGCCGGCCACCATCAGCTCCAGGCTGTGCTCGCCACCCTTTCCGGGGCGCGCGAGCGCGGCGAAATCGGTCCCAGGCGGCGCCTCTGGCGGCCGCAGGGTTCCGGCCGCAGTCTCCTGGCGGCGATAGAAGGCGTCCAGCCCCAGCCCGGCCACGAGCGCATGCGCACCCTCGCAGCCGGCACAGCAGAAGCGCGAGGCCGCGCCGCCCGGCAACGGCGCGCCGCAATGGGCGCAGGCCGCCACGGAAACAGGAGCCTCGACCCCTTCCCCGCCAGGCCGGAGGCGGCCCAGCGCCGTCACCGAACGAAGACCCGCTCGCGGATGTCGAACCGGGCGCCCCGCGCGTCCGTCACCCGCAGTTGCGCCTCCCACTGGCCACGCTTCGGCACCTCGGCGGCCGCCTGGAAGCGGCCGGGCCCGACGGGCCTGAAGCCGAGCGGCACCCGGGTGCCCTCGATCGGCCGCACCAGCACGCCCGCGATCGTGCCCGCCACCGGCTTCCCGTCCTCATCCTCCACCGAGACGACGAGGCCCCGCACATCCATCAGCACACTGGCATGCCAGCCCAGGGCATCCTGACGCGCGGTCTCGGCCAGCACGTCGTTGTAGGCCAGCCCGCGGTCATAGGCATGGCCGACGGAAACCCCGGTGAAGGTGGAGAGGGCTGCCCAGACCAGCACCCCATTGACCGCCAGCACCAGCCCCATGCCGCCCACAAAGGCCCAGGGGATCCAGCCGCTGCGGCGCGGCTGTTCGGGCAGGGTCACGGACATCGCCAGGTTCCTCATTGTTTGGGCGCCAGGAAGACGCTGCGCTCGGCCAGCACCGTGCTGCCCGCGGCATCCAGCAGCCGGAAGCGAAGCGGCGTGCTCTCCGGCAGGTGCGCGCCGGCGGGCGCGGTGACGAGCGCGCGCCACTGGGTGATGCCATCCTGCCGCAGCGCCAGCAACGGCCGAGCTTCAGCATCCGCGCCGCTGTCCTGCACCACGAGGCGGAAACCTTCCGGCGCGTCCAGCACCAGGGCGAGGGCCGCCTCCGAGCGTGTGCGGTTCTCCAGCTTCAGGGTATAGGCGTTGCGGATGCCGCCGTCGGAGAGGCGGACATAGATTGGGGCGCGGTCGCGCAGCACCGTGAGCGTCGCGGTCGGCCGCATCAGGAAGGCGCCGAGCATCACCGCCGCCACCGCGCCCAGCACGCCGGCATAGAGCCAGGTGCGAGGGCGCGAGAAGCGCACGGGCTGGCGCGCCTTCATGCCGCAGACCTGCCGCACCGGGCCGGGAGCGACATGTGCCGTGGCGGCCTCGCTGGTGGCGAGGTTGGCCAGCGTCTCGAAGGCGATCAACCCGGTCGGCCGGCTCAGCTTGCGCATCACCTCGTCGCAGGCGTCGATGCAAAGGCCACATCCGATGCATTCGAGCTGCTGGCCGTCGCGGATGTCGATGCCGGTCGGGCAGGCATGCACGCAGGCCCGGCAGTCCACGCAGTCTCCGACGCCTTCGGCCTTGGCCTTGCCGCGCGGCTCGCCGCGCCAGCCGCGATAGCTGACCACGAGCGAGTTCTCGTCGAGCATCGCGGCCTGGAAGCGCGGCCAGGGGCACATGTAGGTGCAGACCTGCTCCCGCGCCCAGCCGGCCAGCGTGTAGGTCGTGGCGGTGAACAGACCGAAGAAGACGTAGGTCTCCAGGCTGGCGCCGCCGGTCAGGATCTCCCGCGTGACGGTCGGCGCGTCCTGGAAATACATGATCCAGGCGCCACCGGTGACTGCGGCAATGACCAGCCAGGCGGCGTGCTTCGCCACCTTGCGCAGCGCCTTGCCGTGCGTCATCGGCGCCGCATCGAGCTTCATGCGAGCGTTGCGGTCGCCCTCGATGCGGCGCTCCACCCAGAGGAAGAGGTCGGTCCAGACCGTTTGCGGGCAGGCGAAGCCACACCAGACGCGGCCGAACAGGCTGGTGACGGCGAAGAGGCCGATCGCCGCCATCACCAGCAGGCCGGTCAGGAAGTAGATCTCCTGGGGCCAGATCTCGATCCAGAGCAGGAAGATGCGGGCATTGGCGATATCCACCAGCACCGCCTGGTCCGGCATGCCCGGGCCACGGTCCCACCGCAGCCAGGGCACGAGGTAGTAGAGCGCCAGGCAAGCGGCCAGGATCGCCCACTTGGCTCGGCGCACCGGCCCATGCACCGCCCGGGGATAGACCTTCTGGCGGGCGGCATAGAGCGAGCCACCTTCACCAGAGGCGGGCTGCACGCCCTTGGGGTCGATCCGGCTCATCCCGCCTTACTCCGGCTCGCCGCCGCCGAGGGAATGGACATAGACGGTCAGCATGTTGACCACCGCCGGGTCCAGCCGCGCGCCCCAGGCCGGCATCACGCCGGCACGCGCATAGGAGACGGACTGCACCACGGCCGCCTTGTCGCCGCCGTAGAGCCAGACCTGGTCCGCCAGGTTGGGGGCTCCCAGCTCGCGGCTGCCGCGGCCGTCGCTGCCATGGCAGCTCGCGCAATTATCGGCAAAGACGGCGGCGCCACGCTGCGCGGCGGCGGCATCGCCGGCACGGCCGGAGAGGCTCAGGACATGCTCGGCCACGTCGTTCACCTGCGCCGCGTTCAGCAGCCCATCGGCCAGGAAGCGCGGCATCATCGTGGTGCGCGCTGCCTCGTCCTCGGCGTTGCGGATGCCGTGCTGGATGGTCTGGCGAATCTCGGCGAGCTTGCCGCCCCAGAGCCAGTCGTCGTCCGCAAGGCTGGGGAAGCCGCCCTGCGCCCCCTGCCCGCCCGCGCCATGGCAGGCGGCGCAGTTGTTGGCGAAGGCGACCCGGCCGCCCGCCAGCGCGAAGTCACGCATCTCCGCGTCAGCCAGGATCTGCGGCGGCGTCGCCTGCCGGATGGCAGCGAGGCGCGGCTCCAGTTGCTTCGCGTGCTCGGCCATCTCCTGCTCGATGGCGCCGCGCGCGGTCCAGCCGGTGAGGCCGGTTGCGCCCTGGATTGGCAGCGCCGGGTAGAGCACGACCCAGACCGCGGCAAAGACAATCGTGGCGAAGAACACGTAGAGCCACCACTTCGGCAGCGGCGTGTTCAGCTCCTTGATGCCGTCCCACTCGTGGCCGGTGGTCAGCGTTCCGCTGACGGCATCCTTCTCGATCTTGGTCGGCATCGTCAGATGCTCCGTTGCGGCTGCCGCGCGCGCGGCGCCTCGTCACGCAGGGGAATGGCGGCCAGCTCCTGGTAGGCGCGGCGCTTGCCGGGGCGCAGCACCCAGAACAGGATGAAGCTGAACAGCACGAAGAACCACACGACCCAGGCAGCCTTCAGAACGGGATAGAGGGCGAACAGGTCCATCACTCCCTCCTCACTGCTGCCGCACGCTCTCGGGCGTGACGTCGCTGAACTTCACCAGTGTGCCGAGCATCTGCAGATAAGCGACGAGCGCGTCCATCTCGGTGACGTCGCGGCCGTTCCCGTCGAAGGCTGCCTGCCGCGCGCGGACATAGCGGCGCGAGAAGGCGGTCGGGTCCTCATCGGGCTTCGCCTGCGCCTCCAGGTCGGCCTTGGCATTGGCGATCATCTCATCCGTGTAGGGCACGCCGACGGCACGCTGGCCGCGCAGGTGGTCCTGGATGTCGCCATACTCCAGCGGGCGGTCGAGGAAGGCGTAGGGCGGCATGACGCTCTCCGGCACCACGGCGCGCGGGCTCCGCATATGCGCGGCGTGCCAGTCGTCGGAATAGCGGCCGCCGACGCGCGCCAGGTCCGGTCCGGTGCGCTTGCTGCCCCATTGGAAGGGATGGTCGTACATGCTCTCGGCGGCGAGGCTGTAGTGGCCGTAGCGCTCCGCCTCGTCGCGGAAGGGGCGGATCATCTGGCTATGGCAGGTGTAGCAACCCTCGCGCACGAAGATGTTGCGGCCCATCAGCTCCAGCGGCGTGTAGGGGCGGATGCCCTGCACGCGCTCGATGGTGGTCTCCACAGCGAAGAGCGGCACGATCTGCACCAGACCACCGATCGAAACGGTGATCAGCGAGAGCACGCCAAGCAGGATCAGGTTCTTTTCGATCAGCGCATGGCTGAAGCGGCGGAACATCGGTCCGTTTCCTTCACTCGGCCGGCGCGGTGGCAGCGGCCGGGAGGGGTTGCGCGATCGGCATCTCCCCGGTCTCCGCGGTCACGGTGCGCCAGAGGTTGTAGACCATCAGCAGCGCGCCACTCAGATAGAGCAGGCCGCCCAGCATGCGGATGACGTAGTAGGGATGCATGGCGGCCACCGTCTCCACGAAGGAATACTGGAGGAATCCCAGCTCGTCGTAGGAGCGCCACATCAGGCCTTGCATGATGCCGGAGACCCACATCGCGGTGATGTAGAGGACGATGCCGAGCGTCGCGATCCAGAAGTGCCAGTTGGCGAGCTTCTTCGAGTAGAGCTCGGTCCTGCCCCAGAGGCGCGGCACCAGCCAGTACAGCGCGCCGAAGGTGATGAAGCCGTTCCAGCCCAGCGCGCCGGAATGCACGTGGCCGATGGTCCAGTCGGTGTAGTGCGAGAGCGCGTTGACCGCCTTCACCGACATCACCGGCCCCTCGAAGGTGGCCATGGCATAGAAGCCGACGGCCGTGACAGAGAAGCGCAGGCCCGGATCGGTGCGCAGCTTGTCCCAGGCGCCAGAGAGCGTCATCAGTCCGTTGATCATGCCGCCCCAGGAGGGCATCCAGAGCATGATCGAGAACACCATGCCCAGCGTCTGCGCCCAGTCCGGCAGAGCGGTGTAGTGCAGGTGGTGGGGCCCGGCCCAGATGTAGAGGAAGATCAGCGACCAGAAGTGGATGATCGAGAGACGGTAGGAATAGACCGGCCGCTCGGCCTGCTTCGGGATGAAGTAGTACATCATGCCCAGGAAGCCCGCGGTCAGGAAGAAGCCCACTGCGTTGTGGCCGTACCACCACTGGATCATCGCGTCCTGCACGCCCGAGGCAAGGCCGTAGGACTTGGCATGGCCGGGCAGCGGCAGCGCCAGGTTGTTGCCGATATGCAGCATGGCGATGGTGATGATGAAGGCGAGGTAGAACCAGTTCGCCACGTAGATATGCGGCTCCTCACGCTTCAGGATCGTGCCGCCGAAGGCCACGAGATAGGCAACCCAGACCACCACCAGCCAGAGGTCCACATACCATTCCGGCTCGGCGTATTCCTTGCCCTGCGTGACGCCAAGCACGTAGCCGAGCGCCGCCATCACGATGAAGAAGTTGTAGCCGGCGAACAGGAACCAGCCCATTTCCTCCCCGCCGAACAGGCGCGCCCGGCAGGTGCGTTGCACGACATAGAGACTGGTGCAGATCAGCGCGTTGCCGCCGAAGGCGAAGATCACCGCGCTGGTGTGCACCGGCCGCAGCCGGCCGAAAGTGGTCCATTCGAGGTCGAGGTTCAGCAGCGGAAAGGCGAGTTGTGAGGCGACCACCACGCCAACCAGGAAGCCCACCACGCCCCAGAACAGGGTGGCGACCGCCATGGCGCGGATTGGCCCATCCACATACGAATCCTGCCGCCAGGCGCCGGTCTGGGCGGCGAGGCTGGCAGCGTGGCCTCCTTCGGGCATCGGGGATGTCTCCGGTCAGGTCAGGGAGAAGCCGTCCCCCGTCGGCCGCGCGCGGCCAGGCCACGATGCGGAATTGGGCGCAGGGAAGCGCAGGCGGAGCGTGCCTGTCCTTGACGCGCATCAAGTTTTCAGCGGACCGGTTGCATTACGTTGCGGACCTTCGAGGGAGGCCAACGCCATGCAAAGCCATGCCACTCCTGCGTTTCGCACCGCCGCGCAGCCACGCCAGGTGCCGCATGACCGGCCTTGGGCCTGGCTCGCGTCCGGTTGGAACGATCTGTGGGCCTCAGCCGGGATCAGCCTCACTTACGGCGCGCTGCTGACCCTCGCGGGCTGGGCGCTGGCCCTGCTGGCACAGCGCCTGCAGACGTTGTGGCTGGTGCTGCCGCTCAGCGCTGGCTTCTTCCTGGTGGCCCCCCTGCTCGCCGCTGGCCTCTACGAAATCTCCCGCCGGCGGGAGAGCGGGCTGGAGACAGGCTGGCGGGAGGCGATGATGGGCTTCCGCCGGCATGGCGGGCAGCTCGCCTTCATGGGCGTCGCGCTCCTGCTGCTGCACCTGTTCTGGGTGCGGCTGGCCGGACTGCTCTTCGCCCTCTGCTTCGGCCCGAGCTTCGCGCCGCCGCTGGAGACCCTGCCGCTGGCCATGCTGCGGGCGGAGAAGCTACTGCCCTTCCTGCTGGTGGGCACCGGCAGCGGCTTCCTGCTGGCGGCACTGGCCTTCGGCATCTCGGCGCTCTCCATCCCGATGCTGGTGGAGCGGGACATCTCTGTCCCGGAGGCGATCATCGCCTCCTGGGAAGGCGTCATGCTCAACTGGCGGGCCATGGCGCTCTGGGCCGGGCTGATCGTGCTGTTCATCGGACTGGCGCTGGTGCCGCTGTTCCTTGGCCTCGCCGTTGCGCTGCCGCTGATCGGGCATGCCACCTGGCACGCCTACCGGGATGTCTATCCGCCGGAATAGGGCACCTCCTCCCCGCCGGTGGACGGGGGCGCCATGGCTGGTAGACTGCGCCGCAGACCCCATCGCGCAGGAGGCTCCCGCCATGCACGCTGCCGAGGACGATCCGCACGGCCACGATCACGACCACAGCGAGCTTTCGGAGACGGCGCTGCGCGTCCGCGCGCTAGAATCGATCCTGGTCGAGAAGGGATATGTCGAGCCGGATGCGCTCGATGCCATCATCGAGACCTACGAGACGCGCATCGGTCCGCGCAACGGCGCGCGGGTGGTGGCCAGGGCCTGGGCCGATCCCACCTTCGCCGGCTGGCTGAGGCAGGACGCCACGGCGGCTATTGCCTCGCTCGGCTATGGCGGGCGGCAGGGCGAGCACATGGTGGCGGTCGAGAACACGCCGGAGGAGCACAACCTCGTCGTCTGCACGCTGTGCTCTTGCTATCCCTGGCCGGTGCTCGGCCTTCCGCCGGTCTGGTACAAGAGCGCCGCCTACCGCTCCCGCGCGGTGATCGACCCGCGCGGCGTGCTGGCCGATTTCGGCGTGACCCTGCCGGAGACGACACGCATCCGCGTCTGGGACTCCACCGCCGAGATCCGCTACCTCGTGCTGCCGATGCGCCCGGCCGGTACCGAGGGCTGGAGCGAGGAAGCACTGGCCGACCTCGTGACTCGGGATTCCATGATCGGTACCGGGTTGGCGCGGCAACCTGGGGAGGCGGCGGCATGAATGGCGCGCAGGACCTCGGCGGCATGATGGGCTTCGGGCCGGTGGTGCCTGAGCCGGAGACGCTGCGCTTCCACGCCGAATGGGAGAAGCGCGCGCTGGCCATCACCCTGGCCACCGGAGCGATGGGCGTGTGGAACATCGACACGATGCGGCACACGCGGGAATCCTTGCCGCCCGCCGAATATCTCTCCTCCTCCTACTACGAGATCTGGACCAAGGCACTGGCCAACCAGCTCCTGGCGGATGGGCTGGTGAGCCGCGAGGAGCTGCGCGCCGGCCGTGCACAGGCGCCGGCGCGCGCCGTGCCCCGCGTGCTGCACGCCGCCGATGTGGCGAGGACGCTGGCCGCCGGCACGCAGTATGAGCGGCCGGCCGAGGCGCCTGCCGCCTTTGCCGTGGGTGCCGCGGTGCGCACCAAGGTGTTCCATCCGGCGCACCACACCCGCCTGCCCCGCTACGCCCGTGGCAAGCAGGGCGTGGTGGAGGCGGTGCGCGGCGCCTTCGTCTTCCCCGACACCAATGCCCACCGGCAGGGCGAGCACCCGCAGTGGCTCTACACAGTCCGCTTCACCGGTCCGGAGCTGTGGGGCGAAGGCGCCGATCCCACCCTCACCGTTTCGGTCGATGCGTGGGAGAGCTATCTTGAAGCCGCTTGAGGCCATGGCGGCGGCGCTGGAGCCGGTCGCTCCCCTGCCCCGCTGCGCCAGCGAGCCGGTGTTCCGCGAGCCATGGGAAGCCTCGGCCTTCGCCATGACAGTGGCGCTGCACGAGCGCGGCCTGTTCACCTGGAGCGAGTGGGCGGAATGCCTGGGAGGCGCGATCCGTGCCGCGCAGGCCGAGGGCGACCCGGACCTGGGTGACACCTATTACCAGCACTGGCTCGTCGCCCTGGAGACGATGGTGGCCCGCAAGGGCGTGGCGACCGACGCGCTGCTGACGCAGCGCCAGGCGGCCTGGGACCGTGCCGCGCATGCCACGCCGCATGGACAGCCGATCCTGCTGGAGAATGATCCGCTCTTCGCCCGCGACGCCTGAGCCCGAAGAAAAAATGGGGGCCCTGGGGGAATTCCTTCCCCCAGCCTTCTCCTTTTACTTCTCCGCCGCGCCCAGGATCTTCTGCATGAAGAGCAGGTCCAGCCAGCGGTCGAACTTGCGCCCGACCTGCCGCAGGACCCCAGCCTCGGTGAAGCCGACCGCGCGGTGCAGGCGGATGGAAGCTTCGTTCCCCGCCTCGATGCCGCCGACCATGACATGCAGCCCGGCCGCTTCGGCCCGCGCCATCAGCGCGGCCAGCAGGGTACGGCCGATCCCCCGCCCCTGCGCGGCGGGATCGACATAGACCGAGTGCTCCACGGTCTGGGCATAGCCGGAGAAAGGGCGGAAGTCGCCATAGGAGCCGAAGCCCCGGACAATTCCGTCCTCCACCGCCACCAGCACCGGCAGGCCACGCCCCTGCCGCTCCAGCATCCAGGCGCGGCGGGCCTCCAGGGTCATCTCCTGGGTGTGCCAGACCGCGGTGGTGTTGCGGATGGCCTCGTTGAAGATGGCGAGGATGGCCGGGAGGTCGGCTTCGGTGGCGTCGCGGATCTCGGGCATGGCATGGCTCCGTGCAAGCGGGGCGGTATATCCATCATGATGGACGCCTGTCCAACATCTCGCCTCTCCGGGTTGACCCCGGATCGCGGCGGGATCAGTTTGGCCGCATTCCCCACCCCAAGGACCGCGCGCCGTGCGACAGGATATCCTGAACGACATCAAGACCTTCGAGCCGGAACTCGTCGAGATCCGGCGGGACATCCACCGCCACCCCGAGACCCGGTTCGAGGAGGTCCGCACGGCCGCGCTGGTGGCCGAGAAGCTGCGCGAATGGGGCCTGGAGGTGGAGACCGGCATCGGCAAGACCGGCGTCGTCGGCACGCTGAAAGGCAAGCGCCCGGGCCAGCGCGCCATCGGCCTGCGGGCGGACATGGATGCTCTGTTCATCGAGGAGGAGACCGGCCTCCCCTATGCCTCCGAAGTGCCGGGCAAGATGCATGCCTGTGGCCATGATGGCCACACCACCATGCTGCTGGGCGCCGCCAAGTATCTGGCGAAGAACCCGGATTTCGGCGGCACCGTGCACTTCATCTTCCAGCCCGCCGAGGAAGCCGGCACCGGCGCCCCGGCGATGATCAATGACGGGCTGTTCGACCGCTTCCCCGTGGATTCAGTCTACGGCATGCACAACACGCCGGGCATGGCGGTGGGCGAGTTCGCCACCCGCCCCGGCCCGATCCTGGCCGGCGCCGACTTCTGGACCGTCACCTTCAGCGGCAATGGCGGGCATGGCGGCGGCGCGCCGCATTTGGCCTCGGACCTGACGGTGGTGCTCGGCCATTTCCTGCTGGCGGTGCAGACCATCCTGCCGCGGAACCTGAAGCCCACCGAGAGCGCCGCGCTCTCCGTCGGCCATGTGAGCGGCGGCACCTTCGGCTCGCCCAACATCATGCCCGCCCGGGTGGTGGTGCGCGGCACCGCCCGCTACTTCCGCCCGGAAGCCCAGGCAGTGATCAAGCGCCGCCTCCAGGATCTGGCCGAGAGCCTCGCCGGTGCGCACGGCGCCACCACCGAGTTCACCTATGACGTGCTCTGCCCGCCCACCGTCAACGCGGCCGAGAAGGTGCCGGTGGCCGTGGCCGCCGCCGGCGCGCTGGTCGGCGAGGCGAAGGTGGGCGAGTTCCCGATGAGCACGGGCGGCGAGGACTTCGCCTTCATGCTGCAGAAGAAGCCCGGCGTGTTCATGCGCATCGGCAACGGCGTGAATCCGGACGGCTCCTTCCACAACGTCCACACGCCGCTCTACGACTTCAACGACGAGATCCTGGCCCTTGGCGCCGCCTACTGGGCGAGCCTAGTGCAGGAAGAGCTCGGCTGGTCCCAGGAGGAGCGCGCATGAGGCGCCAGCCCCGCATGAAGGCGGCCCTGATGGGGGCCGCGCTGCTGGCCCTCGCCCCCGCGGTGGCGCGCCCGGCCCTGGCGCAGGCGCTCTCCATGGGCGTGAGCGCGCCGCCGGCCAGCATCGACCCGCACTACTACACGCTGACGCCGAACATCATGCTCTCGGCGCACATGTTCGAGGCGCTGGTGCAGCGCGACGAGAACTCGCGCCTGCATCCCGGCCTCGCCGAATCCTGGAAGCTGATCGACGACACCACCTGGGAGATCAAGCTCCGTGACGGCGTCACCTTCCACAACGGCGACAAGCTGACGGCCGAGGACGTGGCCTACACGCTGAAGCGCGTGCCGCAGGTGCAGAGCCCGAGTTCCTTCGCCGTCTATATCCGCGCCATCAGCGACGTTCAGGTGGTGGACCCCCTCACGGTCCGCCTGAAGACGAACGCCCCCTATCCGCTGCTGCCCAACGACCTCGCGCAGATCTTCATCCTGCCGCACTCGCTGGGCGAGAACCTGCCCTCCGCCGATTTCAACAGCGGCAAGGCCGCCATCGGCACCGGCCCCTACCGCTTCGTCTCCTACAGCCCGAACGACCGGGTGGTGATGGCGCGCAACGATGCCTACTGGGGCGGCAAGCCGCAGTGGGAGAAGGTGGACTACCGCATCATCACCCAGGCCGGATCGCGCGTCGCCGCGCTGCTCTCGGGCGACGTGGCGATGATCGACAACGTACCCACCGCCGACCTGACGCGCCTGCGCAAGGAGGACAAGGTCAACATCGTCGAGGGCACCAGCCTGCGGCTGGTCTTCCTCGGCCTGGACGTCTTCCGCGATGACGGCTCGCCCGACATCAGCGGCCCGAATGGCGAGAAGCTCACCAGGAACCCGCTGCAGGACCAGCGGGTGCGTGAGGCGCTGTCGGTCGCCATCAACCGCCCGGCCATTGTCAGCCGCGTGATGGAGGGCGCCGCCGTCGCCGCCGGGCAGTTCATGCCGGCGGGCGCCTTCGGCTACGACCCCTCCATCCCCGTGCCGCCCTATGACCCGGCGCGGGCCAAGAAGCTGCTGGCCGAGGCCGGCTACCCGAACGGCTTCACCATCACCCTGCGCGGCCCGAACGACCGCTACGTCAATGACGAGCAGATCCAGCAGGTGGTGGCGCAGATGTGGTCCCGCATCGGCGTCAAGACGAGCGTGGACGCGCAGCCGCTGGCCACCGTCATCGGCCGGCTGAACCGCTTCGACGCCTCGGCCTACCTGCTCGGCTGGAGCAACAGCACCGGCGAGCCCTCCACCTCGCTCCGCGCCGTGCTGGGCTCGCGCGGGAAGCCGGGCCGCGGCCTGGCCAATTACGGCCGCTACGCCAACGACAAGATGGACGAGATCACCGACCGGGGCCTCGCCACCTTCGACGACGAGGCGCGCGAGAAGCTGCTGCAGGAGGCGATGCGCGTCGCGATGGAGGATGTTGCGGTGATCCCGCTGCACACCCAGAAGAGCGTCTGGGGCCTGCGCCGCGGCCTGACCTACACGCCGCGCGTGGACGAGCAGACCACGGCCATGGGCGTGCAACCCGTCCGGTAAGGCAAGATGGCCGGGGGAACTCATGCCCCCGGCCTTTGAAGCGCTCCAGGCTTGACAGGAAGCGCCCGGCACGCTGCCCTTATGGCCCGGCCCCGGTGTCAGGGCCACCCGTCCGCGGGAAGGGCTGCGCCCATGGCCCCTGGCCTTCTGCCGGCTTCCTTGCGACACCCCTTTTCGGTCTGCGCGCGGACACGGACCTGAGAAAAGGGCCACTACCGTGACCGGAACGCCTCTTCCGCGCGCCGCTCTCCCGTTCCGCCTCGACCTTGACCAGCAACGCAAGCGCGCCAAGGAACTGGCACGTGCCGCACGGCAGGGTGACGCGACCGCTCTCCGCCGCTTCCGCCAGCACCACCCCAAGGCCGCCATGCTGGCCGGTCCGTCCCTGCCGCCGCCCCTCATCCGGCTTTCCGCCGCGCAACTGGTGATCGCGCGCGAGCTGGGCCTGCCCGACTGGCCCCATCTCGTCGCGCATCTCCGCGCGATGGCGGCGGCGCGCACCGCCTTGGGCGCGGGCACCCCGCCGGATGCCGGAGAGGACACACTCCATCTGCGCTGCGGCTCCGACATCGCGCCGGCTCTGCGTCAGGCAGGTTTTGCCGGTGGCTTCCTGGAATATGCCGATCCGCTTTGCCAGGGTCCGGTTCTCCGCGCTGAGGACTGGCTGTCGCATCGCCTGGACTTCCTGATGGAGGCCTGCGGCGAGGCGCTCGGACTGGAGCGGGCGCCGCTGAGGGAACGGCGTCTGGCGGAGGAGGCAGCGCTGGCCGCCGCTCCGCGCCATCGCCGCGTGGTGCTCTGGTTCGAGCATGACAGCCACGATCAGCTCATCCTGGCGCGCTGCCTGGCAGAATTCGCGCCGAATCCGCCGGTTCGGCTGGAACTTGTGGAACTGGACCGCTTCCCCGGCGCCGCGCGCTTCATCGGTCTTGGGCAGATGCCGCCTGAGGCGCTGCGCCTGCTCTGGCGGCGGCGGCGCTCCCTCGGACCGGACGCGCTGCGGCTCGCCGCGGAAACCTGGAACGCCTTGCGGGCTCCGAGCCCCACGGGGCTGCTGGCCCTGGCCCGCACCGGCACGCCCGCGCTTCCGCATCTTGCCCCCGCGTTGCTCCGCCACTGTCAGGAACTTCCGGACAGCCGCACCGGCCTCAGCCTGACCGAGCGGCTGATCCTGGAGAGCCTCGCCGAGCGGAGCCGCAGCCTTGGCGCGGTGTTCCAGGACCTGACGCTACGGCGCGAGCCGATGCCCTGGCTGGGCGACGTGCTGTTCCGCCACCTGCTCAACCGGCTGCGGCAGGTGCAGGTGCCGCTGCTGCAAGGTCGAGGGGAAGCCGCCACCTGGGCAGAGGAGGAGCTGCTGCTGACGGAGGCAGGCCAAGCCGTCCTGTCCGGGGCGCTCGACTGGCTGGCGCTGCGGCCGCCGACGCGCTGGCTGGGCGGTGTCCGGCTTGCCGCCGATGCGCCCTGCTGGCGCTGGAATGCGGCCATTCAAGCGGTGGAGCTGCGTCCGCCGGCACCGGAGTGGCAAAGCCTTGCCTAACCTTGCCCGGATGCGGCAGGAACAGAGCAGTCGGAGCAGGCGCAGGCATCCAAGACCCGCGCCATCCGAAAGGAGACGACCCAATGACCTTGCTGCACCGCCGCGCTCTGCTCGGCGCCGCTGCCCTCCTGCCTTTCGCCCCGGCGCTGCGCCCTGGCACGGCGCGGGCTCAGTCCAATGCCGCCGCTAACTGGCCCAACCGCCCCGTGCGGTTCGTCGTGCCCTTCACCCCCGCCGGCACCACCGACATCGCCGCGCGCATCCTCTCCACCCGCCTGCAACAGCGCCTCGGCCAGCCCTTTCCGGTTGAGAATCGCGGCGGCGCCGGCGGCAATATCGGTTCCGACGTCGTCGCGAAGGCCGACCCGGATGGCTACACCATCCTGATGCAGACGGTCTCCTCCGGCGCCATCAACTACGAGCTGTATGGCGCGGAGATGCCCTACAAGCCGGCGGATCTCGCCGCCGTCGGTCTGCTCATCAAGGTGCCGAACGTCATCTTCGTCGCGCCCTCCCTGCCGGTGAAGACGCTGGCCGAGCTGGTGGAGCTGGCCAAGAAGAAGCCCGGCGAGTTGAATCATGGCTCCTCCGGCGCCGGCACCTCGCTGCACATGACGGGCGAGCTGCTGAAGATGGAAGCCGGCATCCAGATGACGCATGTTCCCTTCCGCGGCGCCGGGCCGATGCTGGCCGAGATCATGGCCGGCCGTGTGGAGGTCGGGGTGGACAACCTGCCCTCCGCCATCGGCCATATCCGCGACGGGCGGTTGCGCCCGCTGGCGGTCACCACCAACGTCCGCAGCCCTGCCCTGCCGGACGTGCCGACCACCGCCGAGGCCGGCTTCCCCGGCGTGGAGGCGACCGGCTGGTTCGGCGTGCAGGCCCCGGCCAAGACACCACGGCCGATCGTCGAGAAGCTGGGCGCCGAGATCGACGCCATTGTGAAGGAGCCGGACACCTGGGCGAAGCTGGCCGATCTCGGTGGCATGAAGCCGGGTCTCACGCCCGACGGCGGCACCAGCCCGGCGGCCTTTGAGGCCTTTGTGCAGGCCGAAGTGAAGAAGTGGGCCGAGGTGGTCCGCCGCTCCGGCGCCAAGGTGGACTGAAGCGCGGACGCTGCCGCCACCCCCTGGCGGCAGCGTCGGAGAACGATCTCGCTACCGGCACCCATCCGGGTTGCACCGCGGTACGGCACCGTCTAGGCACCTCTATAAGATACATTTTCAGAGGATTCGGCCTTGCTTCCTTCCCGCCGTCTCGTGCTGGCCGCCGGCGCTGGCTTGCTTGCCGCCCCGGCCCTGCTGCGGGCGCAGCCTGCCTTCCCCAACCGGCCCATCCGCTTCGTCGTGCCTTTCCCCGGTGGTGGCGCCACCGACGTGACCGCCCGCGTCATTGGCGAGCAGCTCTCGCCGCTGCTTGGCCAGCCGGTGGTTGTGGACAACCGCCCTGGCGCCGGCGGCAATATCGGCGCCGACATGGTCGCCAAGTCCGACCCTGACGGCCACACGCTGCTGATGTGCACGATCGGCACGGCCAGCATCAACCAGTACCTCTACTCGAAGCTGCCCTACGATCCGGCGAAGGACCTCACCAGCCTGGCGCTGGCCAATTCGCTGGCCAACGTCATCACCGTGCCGGCGGAGAGCAAGGCGAAGACGCTGAAGGACCTGCTCGACATGGCGCGGGCCGAGCCGGGCAACCTGAACTACGGCACGCCCGGCAACGGCACCTCCGGCCATATGTGCGCCGAGCTGCTGAAGACGCGTGCCAAGGTCAACATCTCGCATGTGCCCTATCGCGGCAGCGCCACGGTGATCCCGGACCTGCTGGCCAACCGGCTGGACCTCGCGGTGGACAACATCCCGCCCTACCTGCCGCACATCCAGGAAGGCCGCCTGCGGGCGCTGGCGGTGACCAGCAAGGGGCGCTGGTTCGCCCTGCCGGACGTGCCCACCGTGGCGGAAAGCGGCATCGAGGACTTCGAGGCCGAGGCCTGGTTCGGCGTCCAGGCGCCGTCCCGCACCCCGCGCCCGATCGTCGAGCGGATCTCCAACCACATCCTGGACATCCTCAAGAAGCCGGATGTCATCACCCGGCTGCGCGACATCGGCAGCGAGCCGCGCCCGCTCGGCCCCGCCGAATTCGACCGCTTCATGCAGGCGGAGAACAGCAAGTGGCAGGAGGTGGTGCGCATCTCCGGCGCCAAGCTGGACTGAGCCCTCGCGCGGCGCCTCAGGCGCCGCGCAGCAACCGGGTGAGCGCCGGCGAGAGCCCGGTGCTCGCCCGACCCTGCGCCGGTGCGAGCGTGCCGGCCGAGGGGCGCGCCAAGCCCAGCCCGGCCAGCGCCTCCCCCAGCTTCACCGCGCAGGCGATGCCGTCCAGCAGCGGCACCGGCGCCGCCAGCCGCGCCGCCATGCCTGCCAGCGCGGCGCCCCCGAGCACCACCGAGTCGGCGCCCGCCGCCACCAGCCTGCCGACGCTGTCCAGCACCAGCGCCTCCACCGCCGCGGGGTCGCGCACGGCGTCCTGGGGCGTCGCCGCCACCCCTTCCAGCCCGGCGAGCCGCGCGGCGAGACCATGCCGGCCGATCAGCTCGCGATAGGTCTCCACCCCGCCCAGCGTCACCAGGCCGAAGCGGGCGCCGACCATGCAGGCGGTGAGGCAGGCGGCCTCGGTCATGCCAATCACCGGGCAGGGCATGAGCTGCCGCGCCGCCTCCAGCGCCGTGTCATGGCTGACCGCCAGCACCACCGCCTCCACCTGCCCGGCGTGCTCGGCCAGCAGCTCCAGCAGGGCATGGGCGGCGATAGCGTTCTCCAGCCGCGTCGCGATCACCGCCGGGCCGAAGCGCGGCGTGGCGGGGATGATGGTGGTGCCCGGCGCCGCGGCGGCCCGGGCGGCCTCGGCGCAGAGGGCGGTGATCGCCTCGGTGGTGTTGGCATTCGCGACCAGGATGCGCATGGCGCTCAGGCTTCCGGCGGCCGCAGGGCGGCGAAAGGTCCTTCGGAAAGGCGGGAGGGCTCGGTCAGCAGTGCCAGCGTGGACAGGCCACGGGCGCAGGAGGCCCAGACCAGGAAGGGGTTCACGCAGAGCAGGTCACCGGGGTGCAGCACCATGCGCAGCGCCAGCCCAGGCGTGTCGGCCGCCTCCTCCAGCGCCGCCAGCGCCCCCGGTTCGAGCGAGGCGTGGTCGCAGCGGGCGGCAAAGACCCCCTGCGTCACCGCGAAGACCGGGGGAGCCGGCGCGGGGCTGTCCGGTTGCGCGCGGTAGAGGACCTCCAGCGCCGCGCGGTCGGTGCGCAGGAGCTGGTTGTGCAGGGCGGCGGCAGAGCGGAGCACCACCTCCCCGGCCTCGCGGCAGAGCAGCAGCAGGGCGTCGCAAGGCTCGGCGTAGAACGGGCCGGAGGAATGGGGGGCATGCACCGGCCGGCCAATGCGGCTGCCCAGCCGGCCCAGAACCACCGCCGGCTCGTCCGGCAGCGGCAGGCCGCGCAGCAGGCAGAAGCCTGGCCCATGTGCCAGCCGCTCCGCCATCTGCCCCAGCAGCGGGTCAAGACGCGGGACCGGCAGGCCGGGGGCGGCCTCGATCTCAGCCCGGATCTCGCTGCCCAGCGGCAGCATCCAGTCGGCCGGCGAAAGAGCGGCGCCGCTCCAGAGATGCGGGCCGGTCTGCGGCGCGATACGTCGCGAGGGAGTGGCTTCGGTCATCGATCCAAAGGTTTAGCAGAGGTTGCGGGCTTGTCGTCATCCCCCTTGCATGCGTGGCCCCTTGCCGATCCCGCGCCATGGCAGCAGGCTAGCCGCAACGCCATGCAGCGGGCCGGCGCCCGGCCGTCCTAGGGGAACGTCATGATGGAGCACGAGATCCTTACGCCGGATCAGCGCGAGGCGCAGCGCGCCCTGGACCTGCCTTTCGATGCGGGCATCCTGCTGGACGGGCTGCGCCCCTGGGTGGAGTGCGAAAGCCCCACCTTCGATGCCGAGGCAGTCAACCGCATGATGTCGCTGGCCAGCCGCGACCTGGCGCTGCTGGGCGCGCGGATCGAGCGCATCCCCGGCCGGATGGGCTTTGGCGACTGCGTGCGCGCCCGCTTCCCGCACCTGGACGGCGAGGCCGAGGGCGGCATCCTCGTGCTGGCGCATCTGGACACCGTGCACCCCGTCGGCACCCTCGGCACCTTGCCCTTCCGGCTGGACGGCGAGCGCTGCTTCGGGCCGGGCATCTGCGACATGAAGGGCGGCACCTACATCGCCATGCAGGCGATGGCGGCCATCATCCAGGCCGGCATCGCGCTGCGCCGACCCGTCACCTTCCTGCTCACCAGCGATGAGGAGGTGGGCAGCCCCTCCACGCGCGACCTGATCGAGGCCGAGGCCAGCCGGCACGAGGTCGTGCTGGTGCCCGAGCCCGCCCGGCCGGATGGCGGAGTGGTGACCGGCCGCTATGCCATCGCCCGCTTCAACCTGCGCACCACCGGCCGCCCCAGCCATGCCGGCGCCGCCCTGTCGGAAGGCCGCAGCGCCATCCGCGAGATGTGCCGGCAGGTGCTGGCCATCGAGGGCATGACCACCGACGCCGCCACCTTCTCGGTTGGGGTGGTGCGCGGCGGGCAGTGGGTGAACTGCGTTGCCACCCATTGCGAGGCCGAGGCGCTGACCATGGCCAAGCGGCAGGCGGACCTGGATCAGGCGGTGGAGCGGATGCTTGCCCTTCCCGGCGCCAGTGGCGACGTGGCGCTGGAGGTGAGGCATGGCGTCACCCGCCCGGTCTGGGAGCCGGACGCCAACACCATGGCGCTCTACCGCACGGCTCAGGGCCTCGCCTCGAAGCTCGGCCTGGCGCTGCCGCATGCCAGCGCGGGCGGTGGCTCGGACGGCAACTTCACCGGCGCCATGGGCATTCCGACGCTGGACGGGCTGGGGGTGCAGGGCGGCGGGATCCACACGCTGCAGGAGCATGTACTGGTATCGAGCCTGGTACCGCGTGCCCGGCTGTTCGCCGGGCTGCTCGCCAGCGTCTGAGACGGCGGGCCTCTCTCCCGGGCAACAACTAACGCGTTGGGGCAGATGCCGTTTCGCGGCAGGTACAAGCAGTTGGCGTCCGGAACCCGGCTCAAGCGCAGGTGGGTTCCGCAGGCGCCTCTGCGACCGTGACGCAAAAAGCCGCGCACTTTCTTCCCCGGAAAGTCTTTATCGCGTGGCGTTTCCGGACCCGTTCGCTGTATGAGCCTTTTCACCACAGCATACTGCGAAAATATCCGGCAAAGCCATGCCTGCCTCTTCGCCCTCATCGGACGGGTCCACATCTTTCCAGGCGCCGCTCTTGTCGAGGAGTGGCCCGCAGGCTCATCACGCCAACGCAAGTCCACCTGCCCCTGCAACAGACTCCTGCGCTTTGAACGACTGCCTGATCACGTCACAGCTCAAGCTGCGGCCGTCGCGCGACCCCGACTATCAGGCGGAGAATCGCGCGCTGCGCATCCTCGCGCGGGAGATGGCCTGTAGTCCGGGAACCGTGCTCAGGACGCTCAGTGAACTGGTGATGGAGCTGTGTCAGGCGGACTCCGCAGGGGTGAGCATCCTCAACGCCGATGACACGGCCTTCGAGTGGCCCGTCATCGTCGGCCCCTTCGCACGCAACGCCGGCCGCAGCATACCGCGCGAGGCGAGCCCCTGTGGCGTCGTCGTCAGCAGGGGGGACACGCAGCTCTTCGACCAGCCGCACCGCTGCTTTCCCGCATTGGAGGAATGCAAGCCGCAAAGTTTCGAGAACCTGCTGGTACCTTTCCCTGTACGAGGCGCCCTGCGCGGCACGGTCTGGGCCGTGGCGCACCGCCCGGAACGGCATTTCGACGGTGAGGACGCTCGACTGCTCGCCTCGCTTTCCAGCTTCGCCGCGGCTGCCTTCCAGATCACCACCGCCCTCCGGAAGGCCGAAACCGCCCATGCCGAACTGGAGCGCCGGATAGCGGAGGAACTGCAGGCAAAGGAAGCCCTGCGCGCCGCCCATGACCGCATGGACGAAATCCTGGAGAGCCTGCCGGAAGCCTTCTACGCCGTGAATCAGGACTGGCGCATCGCCTACGTCAACGGCCAGGCGGAGAAGCGCTGGAACAAGCCCCGCGAGGAGCTGCTCGGCCGCTCGCTTTGGGACGTCTTTCCGCAGATGATCGGTGGCCGCGCCGAGCGCAGCCTTCGCCACGCCATGCACGAGCGCCAACCCACGCGCATCGAGACCCTCTCCTACTCCCTCAACCAATGGGCTGAGATGAGCATCCATCCGATGGCGGCGGGCGGCCTATCGATCTACCTGAGCAACATCGAGGAGCGGAAGCGGGCGGAGGAGCGGCAGGTGCTGATGGTGCGGGAGATGGATCACCGCGCCAAAAACACGCTCACCGTGGTGCAGGCGACGCTGCGAATGACCCGCGCCGACTCAATGGAACGCTACGTGGCCGCGGTGGAAGGCCGCGTTGCCGCCCTGGCGCGGGTGCAGAACCTGCTGGCGACGGAGCACTGGACAGGCACCGATCTCCGCGCGCTGCTGCAGGGCGAGCTTGAGCCCTTCCTGGAGGGCGATCTGGACCTCCCGGCTTGCGACATGGCGCGCGTGCGCATGGATGGGCCCGCTGTGACGGTGCCCGCCCGGGTGGCGCAGCCGCTGAGCATGGCGGTGCATGAGCTGGCGACCAACGCGATGAAGCATGGGGCGCTGCGTGACACCGCCGGGCGGGTGGGCATCTCCTGGTGGCTCGACGGTCCGGCAAACCGCACGCTGCGGCTGCGCTGGCAGGAGGCAGGCGGCCCCCCCTTGGCCGGGCCGCCGGGCCGTCGCGGCTTCGGCTCCCGCGTACTCGAAGGCACGATCCGCCGTCAGATCGGCGGCAGTCTATCGCTCGTCTGGGAGGCGACTGGTCTCGTCTGCGACCTGGCCCTGCCGCTGGACGGCCGCACGGCCTGACCGGCGCCGCGCGCTTCGTGGGCTCCTTTTTCTCATCTGGTTGAAGCGGCCCCAGATCATTCCGCAGCGCTCCCCGCCTCACCGCGCATCGCCGGAATGGATCTCGATGCGCTTTCCGGGATTGCGGACCCTCTTCGGACGCGTGCCACCCTCTCCCACCCTCTCTCCCCGGGGCCGGCTGGAGAACCGGCTGCCGGCGGCGCTAAAGGCCGTCCATGCCGCGCTGGCGGCAATCCGCCGGACTGCCCGCTTACCGCCCGCTGCGCGGTGGCCTCAGGCCGCCGCGACGGCGTGCTGCTCCCGCAGCGCCAGGAAGCGGAGTTGCGGCCACTCCTCCTCCGAGCGCCGCCGCCCCCAATCTGAGGTGAAGAAGGCCACGGGCTGGTTGTCGTGGTCCTCCGCCATCTGGCTCGGCGCGGTGCGCAGAAAACGCTCCAGCGCCGCGCGGTCCTCCGAGGCGATCCAGCGCATGGTGGACCAGGAGGTCGCCTCGAAGCTGATCTGCACGCCGTACTCCGCCTGGATGCGGCTGCTCAGCACGTCAAGCTGAAGCTGACCCACCACGCCCACCACGGGCTGCGAGCCGTCCAGCGGGCGGAAGACCTGCACCACCCCTTCATCCGCGAGCTGGTCCAGCGCCTTGCGCAGCTTCTTGGCCAGCATCGGATCATCGAGCCGGATGCGGCGCAGGATCTCGGGCGCGAAGCTCGGCACGCCCTGGAAGTTCAGCTCCTCGCCATCGGTCAGGGTATCGCCGATGCGCAGCACGCCGTGGTTGGCGATGCCCACCACGTCGCCTGGCCAGGCCTCCTCCGCCACCTGCCGCTCCTTGGCGAAGAAGAAAAGCGGCGCATTGACAGGGATGCTCTTGCCCGTGCGCACCTGCTTCAGCCGGGCGCCCTTGCGCAGGCGGCCGGAGCAGACGCGCAGGAAGGCCACGCGGTCGCGGTGCTGCAGGTCGGTATTGGCCTGGATCTTGAAGACGAAGCCGGTCAGCTTCTCCTCCTCCGGCTCCACCACGCGCGCATCCGCGCTGCGGGCCGAGGGCGGGGGCGCGAAACGCGCCAGGCCGTCCAGCAGGTGCTTCACGCCGAAGCCGCGCAGCGCCGAGCCGAAATAGACCGGCGTCAGGTGCCCCTCGCGGAAGGAGCCGAGGTCGAAATCCGGATAGACCGAGGCCAGCTCGATCCCTTCGCGCAGCACGTCGCCCTGCCCATGCGGCAGGAGGCTGTCGATGCGCTCGTCCTCGGGGCCGGACAGCGCCACGTCCTGCTCGCCCCCCTCGCGCAGCAGGCGGAGCGTGGTCTCGTCCCGGTCATAGACGCCGGCGAACTGCTGGCCGGAGCCGATCGGCCAGGTGGCGGGCGTCACGTCCAGCGCGAGGGTCTTCTCGATCTCGTCGAGCAGTTCCAGCGGCTCCCGCGCCTCGCGGTCCATCTTGTTGATGAAGGTGACGATGGGGATGTCCCGCAGGCGGCAGACCTCGAAGAGCTTGCGGGTCTGCGCCTCGATGCCCTTGGCGGCGTCGATCACCATCACGGCCGCGTCCACGGCCGAGAGGGTGCGGTAGGTGTCCTCCGAGAAGTCCTCGTGGCCCGGCGTGTCCAGAAGGTTGAAGATCTGGCCGGCATATTCGAAGGTCATCACCGAGGTGGCGACAGAAATGCCACGGTCCTGCTCGATCTTCATCCAGTCCGAGCGGGTGCGCCGCCGTTCGCCCTTGGCGCGCACGGCGCCGGCGATCTGGATGGCGCCGCCCAGCAGAAGAAGCTGCTCCGTCAGCGTCGTCTTGCCAGCGTCCGGATGGGCGATGATGGCGAAGGTGCGCCGCCGGCCGGCCTCGGCGGCCGTCTGGCTGGTCGCGGTCTCCAAAAGCTGCTCCGACATCGTCACTCCAAACGCCATCTCTTCCGGGGGGTGGCGGGGATATAGCGCGGCGGCGCCGCAAAACCCACCCCACGGTGCGGCCGGCGCCGGAAACCTCGCGCCCCCTTCAGCGGTTCTTGCGACGCTCGCGCCATCTGGCCGAGCCCCCCCAAGAGATGCCCGTGCCCCCGGCCGGGCCCTCCAAGAAAGGTCGCCAGCCATGACCACACGCCGCATCGCCCCGACCCTCGCCGCCCTGGCCCTGCTCGCCGCCGCCCCAGCCTGGGCGCAGAGCGGGCAGTCCAACACCGGGGCGAACAGCACGCCGCCGAGCACCACCACCCCGATGACTGGCGGCACCTCCTCGGGCGCGACGAGCACCCCGGGCCAGTCCGGCCGCATGGGCACCGGTGCGGGCAGCATCGACAGCAACACCGCCAGCACCTCCTCCAAGCCCTGGCGCGCCAGCAAGCTGATCGGCACCGATGTCTATGGCACGGATAACAAGAAGATCGGCGAAATCGACGACCTGCTGGTCGGCAACAACGGCGACATGCAGGCGGTGATCTCGGTCGGCGGCTTCCTCGGCATCGGCAACAAGCTGGTCGCGGTGCCCTACAAGGAACTGCAGCATGGCGAGCACTGGATGCTGCCCGGCGCCGATCAGGACAGCCTGAAGAGCCGCCCCGAGTTCAAGTACGCCGACAACACCAACGACTGACCCTGGCGCGGCGATGCCCCGACACCCCGGCGGGCGACCGCCGGGGCACGCCCGCAGGTCGCCGGCGCCGGGCGCAACCCCTGGCCGCCCGCACCGTTCCGCTGACGCCGCCTTGCCCCCTGGCAGCGCCTGTCCGCAGAGAGGTCCCGAGCCATGACCCCGCGCCGTCTCCTTCCCTGCCTTGCCGCCCTGACCCTTCTGGCCGCCGGCCCCGCCCTGGCGCAGCAGCGCGACCGGCCGGAGGCGAGCGTGACGCCCGAAGCCCTGCGCCAGCCCGGCCCACCCCTGCCCCCCAATCCCACCACCTCCGCCGACAACCTGCGCTGGCGCGCCAGCACCCTGATGGGCGCCGATGTCTATAGCTCGGAGAACACCAAGCTGGGCGCGGTGAAGGACCTGCTCTTCACGCGCGAGGGCGGATTGACTGTCATCCTCTCGACGGGGGGCCTGTTCGGCATCGGAGAGCGGCTGGTGGCGATCCCGCTGAAGGAACTGCAGCACAGCGAGCGCTGGGTGCTGCCAGGCGGCAATGCCGAGACGCTGAAGCAGCGCCCCGAGTTCCATTTCGACCAGGGCCAGGGTCAGGGCTGAAGCGGCGGCTCAGGGGTCTCTGACTGGAGCGCTGAAGTCGAACTCCGCCTGGTGCTCGGCAAATGGATCCAGCGAGCGCCGGGCCTCCACCGCATCGAGGCCCAGCACTTGCAGCTGCGCCTCGGTGATGGGAGTGAACTCCACATTCGCCTCGCGCAGCATCTCGATGGCGAGTAGCCCGACGCCATCCCAGTAGGATGAGGTACCTTCCCGCGGGGCTGCCGCCACCACCCGCCGCACCCCTGACTGGATCAGCAGCGTGGCGCAGACATTGCAGACCGGCTTGCCCACCACGTAGGCGTCGCAGCCGCGCGCGTCATGCCCGGCATGGAGCAGCGCGTTCTGCTCGGCATGCAGGATCATCTGCAGCTTGCGCGCCTTGTTCTCCAACCGCTCGGCGCTGTCCTCCACGTTGGAGGGGAAGCCGTTGAAGCCGGTGGCGACGATCCGCGCCTGGCCCTGGTTCACCAGCACGGCGCCCACCTTGGCGCGCGGGTCCTTCGACCACTGGGCAATGTGATGCGCCAGGCCGATGTAGCGGGCATCCCACCGGGCCAGCTTCTCAGGGCGGCCTTCGAAGGTGTTGGGATTGGTCATGCTCAACTCACCTCACGGCAGGGCCAGCCGGGAACCCGCCGCAGGATATGCCCGGCGGCCCCTTCTTTTGCCATGGCCCGTGATGTGCCGCACGCCTGGATCTGCCGCCACCCGGGCTCGCGCCGATGCCACGCGACGCTGTTGACCTCTGCCGCGCCGCATGCAGCAATCCAGCTTGAGCCGCCGGGCACAGGCGGCCGCATGGGATGCCTTCACACCCTCTCTTTCCGGAGACGTCGTCTTGCGTACCGTCATCCAAGCCCCGCTGCGCCGCCGGTCCGCCCTGGCGCTGCCATTCCTGGCCGCTCTGCCGCTCACCACGGGCGGTTCCCGACAGGCCGTCGCCCAGACGGGCAAGACCCTGAACCTGGCGGTCGCCGCGCCGCCGACCTCGCTCGACCCGCACTATCACACGCTCTCCCCCAACAACATGGTGGCGGAGCACTTCTTCGATAAGCTGGTGGGGCGCAACGCCAAGGCGCAGCTTGTCCCTGGCCTTGCGGAGTCCTGGAAGCTGGTCGACGACACCACCTGGGAGTTCAAGCTTCGAAAGGGCGTGAAGTTCAGCAACGGGGACGAGTTTACGGCGGAGGATGTGGTCTTCACCCTGAAGCGGGTGCCGAACGTCCTGAACAGCCCGGGCTCCTTCTCCATCTACACCAAGGCAATCGAATCCTCGGAGGTGGTGGACCCCCACACCATCCGCTTCAAGACCCGTGGGGTCTATCCGCTGCTGCCGCAGGACCTGACCCAGGTCTTCATCATCTCCCACTCCCTGGGCGACCACGTCTCCACCGGCGACTTCAACAGCGGCAAGGCCGTGATCGGCACTGGCCCATACCAGCTCGTCTCCTTCACACCGGACGACCGCGTCATCATGAAGCGGAACGACCAGTACTGGGGCGACAAGCCGGACTGGGCGCAGGTGAACTACCGCTTCATCCCGAATGACGGCGTGCGGGTGGCCGCGCTGCTCTCGGGGGACGTGCAGATGATCGATGTCGTGCCACCGAACGACATGCCACGCCTGCGCACGACCCAGGGCATCGCCTTCTCGCAGATCCCGAGCCTGCGCTGCATCTACCTCAAGCTCGACGAGGCGCATGACGTCTCGCCCTACATCACCGACCACAACGGCAAGCCGCTCGACAAGAACCCGCTGCGCGATCTGCGGGTGCGCCAGGCGCTCTCCTTCGCCATCAACCGCCAGGGCGTCGTGGACCGGGTGATGCAAGGCGCCGCCGTCCCGACCGGGCAGATGATGCCCGCCGGCGCCAACGGCTACGCGGACGACCTCAAGCCGCCGCCCTACGATCCGGAGCGCGCCAAGAAGCTGCTGGCCGAGGCAGGCTACCCGCAGGGCTTCAACATCACGCTGATCGGGCCGAACAACCGCTACGTCAACGACGCGCAGATCATCCAGGCCATCGGCCAGATGTGGCAGCGGGTCGGCATCAAGACCTCGGTGGACGCCATCCCCTTCACGGTACTGGCGCAGCGGCAGGCGAAGAACGATCTCTCGGCCATGCTGATCGGCTGGGCCACCACCGGCGAGCCTTCCACGGCCCTGAAGAGCGTGCTGATGACGCGCAACACCGACAAGGGGTTCGGCACCACCAACTTCAGCGGCTACTCCAACAAGGAGGTGGACGCGCTGGTGGAGAAGGGCCTTGGCACCGCGGACGACGAGAAGCGCGAGGACATCTTCAAGCAGGCGATGCGGATGGCCATGGACGACGTCGGCGTCGTGCCGCTGCACATGCAGATGAACATCTGGGCGCTGCGTGGCGGCCTGACCTACGAGGCGCGCGCCGATGAGTACACGGTGGCGATGGGCGTGAAGTCGCCGGCGTGATGACGCCCTCCCGCTGAGGAGGGGAAACAGGCCCGGGGGAAGCTTCTCCCGGGCTTTTCTTGTGCTGGGACGGGGGTCGGGCCGCCACCCTGCCATTTCATGAAATGGACGTAACGTTACCGCATTCCGTTTCGGAACCGTGGTGAAATCCCTGTGGTGGCGATATCGCCACGCGCGGAGACGATCCCCATGTCCACGCTCCTGGCCCCTCTTTGGGCTCTCCTTGCCCCGCTGCGGGCCTTCATCGCGCAGTCCCCCTGGAGATTCGTCGGCCTGCTCGCCCTGCTGGGGCTGCTGGCCGCCGCCCTTGAATTCCACATCGCCACCGCCTTCTTCGCAGCGATCCTGAGCCTCGTGCTGATGTGGATCTCCGAACACCGGACAAGGCCGGCGAAATAGCCTCGCCCGTGGCCGGCCAGCAGGTTGAACGGGGCTGACCGTTCGCTGATCACTTTCGGCGGCGACAGTTGGCGCCAGCCAGCCTTGCCCCGGCCGCCGCACCCGACAGGCCAGACGAGGCGGCCGGAGTTGCCGGCCCATAGGTATGCGCAATACTCCCAACGCAGACGGCCTGCCTTGGGAGTATCCCTGTTTGCCGGAGGGATTGTTCCCTCCTTCCCCGAACGTCCCGCCTTCGTCCTTGAAGCCTTTCCTGAACAAAATGTTGTCCGGCTTCCGGGCCAATGGTACGCATATGAACAATCCTGATGCGTCTCATATGCCAATGAACGAGCTTCAGACTCCCCGCTTCCTCCTGACCTCCGCGCTGCTCCAGGCCGGGCGCCACTGGCGGCGCCTGGCCGAGAAGGTGCTGGCCGCCCATGACATCTCCGAGGCACGCTCGGCGGCGCTTCTATGGGTTCACCGGCTCGGTGGCGGGGTTCGTCAGGTGGTCCTCGCCGCCCATGTCGGCGTCGAGAAGACCTCGATCGTCCGGCTGCTCGACGAACTGGCGGCAATCGGCCTGATCGAGCGGCGCGACGACCCCAATGACAGGCGGGCGAACTGCATCTGGCTGACCGAGGCGGGCGAGCGGCTGGCGGAGCAGATCGAGGCGGAGCTGATCGGGCTCAGGAACGCCGTGCTGGCCGATGTCAGCGATGCCGATGTGGAAGCGGCGCTCAGGGTGTTCGGCGCGCTGGAACGCGCCGTGGCCGAGGCCCGCGAGCAAGGGGACTGCGCGGAGACGGAGACGCCATCGTGAGGTGGCCGTCATGGCGCGACTGGCTGTTCTCGGCCAAGGCCTTCCTGGCCGCCATGCTCGCCCTCTACATCGCCCTCGCCTTCAGCCTGCCGCGCCCCTACTGGGCGATGACCGCGGTTTACGTGGTGGCCAACCCGCTCTCCGGCGCGACCGTCTCGAAGGCAATCGACCGGCTGCTCGGGACGCTTCTCGGCGCGACCGGTGCGGTCATCCTCATGACGCTTTTCATCGACGCGCCCGAGATCCTGATGCTGGCCGTCGCGCTCTGGGCGGGCGTCTTCCTCTTCGTCGCGCTGCATGGCCGGACGCCGCGCAACTACGTCTTCATGCTGGCGGGCTACACGCTGCCGCTGATCGTGCTGCCGAGCGTCGAGGTGCCGGAAACCATCTTCGACGTCGCCCTCGCGCGCAGCGAGGAGATCATGCTCGGCATCATCGTCACCGCAGCGGTCGGCACGCTCATCTTACCCATGAGCGTCCGGCCAGTGCTGGAGGGGCGCATCCAGAGCTGGCTGAAGGACGCCGCTGCCTGGGCCGGGGAAGTCCTGCTGTCGAAAGGGGCCGATCCCGCCACGCCGCTGGCGCGCCAGCGGCTCGCCGCGGATATCACGCCGCTCAATGCGCTGATCAGCCAGCTTCCCCATGACCCGGAGACGCGGGACCTCAAGCGGCACGCCGAGGCGCTGCGCGGCCGCCTGCTGCTGCTCCTGCCCCTCCTCTCCGCGATCGCAGACCGGATGCATGCCCTCCGCCTGGAGCTGGGAAGCTTCCCGGCGGAGCTGGAGGCGCTCGCCGGGCAAATCGCCGCCTGGATCGCGGCGCCTTCCCCGGAACCGGACAAGAAGGCGCCGGAGCGGCTGCGGGCCGCTCTCCAGGCGCTGCATGCACCGGCCGAAGGCGGCCTCTGGAGCCGCCTCGTGTGGTCAAGCCTGGTCAGCAGGCTCTCGGAGCTTATCGACCTCTGGCAGGACTGCCTGGTCCTTCGCCGTCACATCGCCCACGGGAGTGCCGCCCGCAGTTGGAGGCCCGTGCTGCGGCACCGTCCCGTTGTCCGGCAAGAGCCGCATCATGACCGCGGCCTCATGGCCTTCGTGGTCGGCTCGACCGTCCTCGCGACCTTCCTCGCTGGCCTGCTCTGGATCTGGAGCGGGTGGGCCGGCGGCGGGAGCGCCGTGGCCTTCGTCGCGATCGCCTGCTGCTTCTTCGGCGGCCTCGACCGGCCGGCCCCGATGATGAAGATGATGCTGACCTGGAGCCTGATCGCCTACGCCTTCGCCGGCTTCTACCTCTTCGCCATCCTGCCGCAGATCAGCGATTTCGAGATGATCGTGCTGGCGCTCGCGCCGCCCTTCCTCCTGGTCGGTGCACTTATCCCGCGCCCGGAGCTGGCCCTGATCACGCTGCTGCTGGCGGTGAACATCGCTGGCGATCTCGGCCTGCAGGGACGGTGGAGCGGGGACATCGCCTCCTATATCGAGGGCGGCCTCGCCATCGCGGTGGGGCTGATCTTCGCGATCCTCTGGACGCTGATCACCCGGCCCTTCGGCGCCGAGCTGGCGGCGCGCCGCCTCGTCCGCGCCGGCTGGACCGACTTGGCGGAACTGGCCGAAGGCTCTCGCGCACCGGACCATGCGGCGCTGATCGGCCGCACGCTCGACCGCCTGGCGCAGCTCATGCCGCGCCTCGCCTCGGACGGCACCGCCTCGCTGGCTTCCATTGATGGGCTGGCGGAACTGCGCAGCGGCTACAACATCATCGCCCTGCAGCGTGACCGCCGGGCGTTGCCGGCGGAGGCAAGGGCGCGGCTCGATGCCACGCTGCGCGGCACCGCCCGGTTCTTCGCCGGCTGCGCCGAAAAGGGCGAGCGGCTGGCCGCTCCGGAAAGCCTGCGCCGCGCCATCGACGGCACGCTTCGCGCCGTGCTCACCAGCGCGCCCGGACAGGCGCAGCAGTCCTCGGTGGATGCCCTGGTGGGCCTCCGGCGTGCCCTCTTTCCGCAGGCGCCCGGACCGGGGGGCGGCGAGCCAGGCCAAGCAGGCGGTGAGGCCGCCATGCGCGCTCCCTTGGCCGCGGAGTAAGCGGCCGAGGGATCAGCGCCAATCCTCCAGCCGAAGATCGGTGCTGATTTCCCAAAAGAAGGCCGGCGGAGCCCTCGCCGGAGCCATCCCGCCCCGGAGAGCCTAGGCTGGCTGTCCGAAGATTCCATGGAAGCGGCCCAGGAAGCTCCGCAGCCGCTCGCTCGCCGGGCTTTCGAACACCTCCTTGGGCGTCCCTTCCTGCGCCACCCGCCCCTGGTCCATGAAGACCACGTGGTGCGAAACTTCCCGCACGAAGAGCATCTCGTGGCTCACCACCAGCATGGTCTGGCCGGAGGCCGCGAGGTCCTGCATCACGCTCAGAACCTCCGCGACCAGCTCGGGGTCCAGCGCCGAGGTCACCTCGTCGAACAGCAGCAGCCGTGGCTCCATCGCCACCGCGCGGGCCATCGCCACGCGCTGCTGCTGGCCGCCCGAGAGCTGGTAGGGGTAGTGCCCGCGCCGCTCGGCCAGCCCCACGCGCGCCAGCCAGCCGCCGGCGATCTCCCGCGCCTCGGCCTTGCCCTTGCCCAGCACCTTGGTCAGGCCGAGCATGACGTTCTCCTCCGCCGTCAGGTGCGGGAAGAGGTTGAACTGCTGGAACACCATGCCGATGCGTGCCCGCTGGGCGGAGACGCGCGCCTCCGAGAGGCGGCGGCGCCTGCCGCCCTCCATGCGGTAGCCGATTGGGTCGCCGTCGAGCAGGATCTCGCCGGCATCATGCTCCTCCAGCAGATTCACGCAGCGCAGGAAGGTCGTCTTGCCGGAGCCGGAGGCGCCGATCAGCGAGACCACCTGCCCCTGGCGCACCTCCAGGTCGATGCCCTTCAGGACCTCGACATTGCCGAAGCTCTTGCGCACGCCGCGCGCCTGCAGCAGCGGTTGGTCACTCATGGTGCGGCTCCGTTCAATAGCGCAGGTAGGAGAAGCGCCGCTCCAGCAGCGCGCCGAGCTGGGCGATGATGAGGTTGATGACCAGGTACATCACCGTGGCCAGCAGGTAGAAGTCGATGATGAGGTAGTTGCGCGCCACCACCTGCTGGGTGGAGAGCAACAGCTCCACCACACCAATAACGGAGAGCAGCGTCGTCCCCTTCACCACTTCCAGGCCCGTGTTGACCCAGGGCGGCAGCATCCGCCGGAAGGCCTGCGGGACGATGACGTAGCGCAGCCGCTGGCCGAAGCGCAGGCCGATGGCCTTGGCGGCCTCCATCTGCCCGGCGGGCACGGACTGCACGGCGCCGCGCAGGTTCTCCGCCACATGCGCCGTGGCGAAGGCGGAAAGCGCGATGACGCCGGCCCAGAAGGCCGGCACGTTGATGCCGAACAGCGCCAGCCCGTAATAGGTGAAGAGGATCAGCACCAGCACGGGAATGCCGCGCAGGATGTCCACGTAGAGGCGGATGAGAGCGCGCAGCCACCACCAGCCATAGGACAGCGCGACGCCGAAGATCGTGCCCAGGATCGTCGCGATGACGATGGTCAGCACGGAGCTGCTCATCGTCACGCCCAAGCCGCTCAGCAGGGACCAGCGCGCCTGCCAGGCCTCGAAGAGGAAGGTGCCCGGCTGCATCGAGGTGTCGAACATGCCTCTCCCTCCCTCTCAGCGGATGCTGGCGTAGCGCCGCTCGATCAGGCGCAGCACGGTGGCGATGATGTAGCAGGTGACGAGATACATGGCACTCGCCGTCAGCCAGACCTCCATGACCCGAAAGGTGTTGGCGTTGATCTGCCGGGCGGTGAAGGTCAGCTCGGGGATGGCGATAGCGGCGGCCAGCGACGTGTCCTTGAACAGCGAGATCAGGTTGTTGCTGACCGAAGGCAGGGTGATGCGGAACATCACGGGCAGCACGACATAGCGCTGCCGCTGCCACGGCCTGAGCCCGATCGCCTTGGCCGCCTCGACATACTGTTTGGGAATGGAGGCGAGCCCGGCGCGGAAGACCTCGCTCATATAGGCGCCGGCATAGAGCGACAGCGTCAGGATGAAGCTCTCGGTCTTGTCGAGAAAGGTGACGTCGAATTCCGGCAAGCCGAAATAGACGAAGAAGATCAACAGCAGCAGCGGCGTGCAGCGGATGAACTCGACATAGGCGCGCACCGGCGCCGAGAGCCAGACGCGCCCGGAGACGCGCGCATAGGCGGTGACGAGACCGATGACGCAGCCGATGGCGAGCGACACCACGGCCAGTCCGAGCCCCAGCAGCAGGGCGTCGATCAGCTTGTCGGCGTTGCGGCTGATCACGCCCCAGTCGAAGTGATAATTGATCATATCCTGTCCGGCGCACCCACGGATGGCGGGGTCCGGGGGCACACTGTCCCCCGGCGGGCGGGTTCCAGGGAGGGCGGCGCCCTCCCTGGCCGCGGCCGGTCAGGAGAACTCGGTGGGGAAGCCGACCTTCGGCGTCGGCAGCTCGATGCCGAACCACTTCTTGTAGGAAGCGGCGAAGTAATCGAAGTCCACCCCCATCATGGCTTCCTTGTAGACCGTGTTCACCCAGTTCAGCCAGATCGGGTCACCCGGCTTGACGGCGGAAGCGTAGGAGTTGGGCATCCAGCCATAGCCGGAATCAACGAAGCGGCCAGGCGCCTGCTGCATCAGCCAGCGCATGGCGGACTGGTCGGCCTGGTAGGCGTCGATACGGCGGGCATTGAGCGCCTGCAGCGTGGCGTCGGGGCTCTCGAAGGCATCCACCTGCGCCTCGGGCAGCGCCTTGTGGACCCACTCCTCCAGGAAGACGTTCTGCATGCCGCCGACGCGGACGTCCTTGCCGGCCTTCTTGAGCTCGTCGAAGTTCTTGTACTTGCCGCCGCGTGCCAGCAGCATCAGGCCGACGCCTTCGCGGTAATAGGGGATGGTGAATTCCACCTGCTGCGCGCGGCCCGGCGTGATCGTCATCCACTGGACGACGATGTCCACCTTGTCGGTGATCAGGGAGGGGATGCGCGCATCCGAGCCCTGCAACACGAACTCGACCTTGCTCTCGTCATCGAAGAGCGACTTGGCGAGCAGCCGCGACAGGTCGATGTCCATGCCCTGAAGCTTGCCGTCGGCGCCCTCGAAGTGCCAGGGCGGGTTGGTGCTGCCGGTGCCGACGATCAAGCGGCCGCGCTCCTTCACCACCTGGAGCTTGCTCTTGCCGACCGTCTGCGCCTGGGCCGGTCGCGCGCCGATCAGCCCGGCGACCCCGCCCAGCGCCGCGCCGGCGGCGCCGATGCCGAACAGGCCACGGCGCTCCATGCTGGCGGCCTTGTCATCCCTGGTGTCCATCGTGAGTCCCCTTCTGCCCCTCGACATGCCTCATCGGCATGTCCTGCAAGAGAAGGGAGCAAGAAATCGGCCGCTTGTCACGCTGCCGCGACGGTCGTGTTGGTCCTTCCGTCGATGATCTCGGCCAGCCGCCGCCCCGAGCCGGCCGCCATGGTCCAGCCGGTATGACCATGGCCAGTGTTAAGATAGAGGCCCGGAATGCGCGTGCCGCCGATGCGCGGGATTCCGTTCGGCACCATCGGCCGCAGCCCGGCCCAGCGCACCGCACCCGGGGCCGAATCGGCGCCCTCGAACTGCGGAAAGAGCGAGGCGACGTTGCGCATCAGCGCACCGATCCGCACAGGAGAAGGTGTCGTGTCGTAATCCGCCACCTCGGCCGAGCCGACGATGCGGTAGCGGTCGCCCAGCGGCGTCAGCGCGAATTTGCGGCCGTCCTCCAGGATGGCGTTGCGCGGCCCCTCCGGCCAGACGCTGCGCGGCGCGGTGACGGAGAGCCCCTTCACCGGATAGATCGGCACGGTGATGCCGTGCTTGCGCAGCATCAACGGCGAATGGCTGCCGAGCGCCACAACCACGGCATCCGATTCGATCTCCCCAGCACTGCTGTCCACCGCCGCCACGCGGCCGTTCCTCAGCACGATGTCGCGCACGGTGGTGTTGTAGTGGAAGGTGGCGCCCTGGGCGGCGCACCAGGCGGCGAGGCCCTGGCTGAATTTGTTGCAGTCACCCACCTCGTCCTGCGGGAAGAACAGGCCGCCGGCGACCTTCTCCTGCACCGGGCCGAGCGCCGGCTCGCGCGCCACGCAGGCGGCACGGTCCAGCCGCTCGGTGACGAGGCCATAGGGCGCCAGCGCCTCGTGGGCCTTGGTCGCGGCGTCCCACTCCGCAGTGGTGGCGAAGGTCTTGATCACGCAGTTCCGGGCGTCGTCGTAGCGCACGCCCGTAGCCTCGCGGATCTCGGCCATCGAGCGCGCCGAAAGTAGCGCCAGCTCCAGGTTGGCCAGCGCCCCGGCATCGTGCACGGCGGCGCGGGAGGCTGCGAGGAAGCCCAGGCCCCAGCGCCACATGCGCGGCACGGCGGAGAGCCGCAGCAGCATCGGCGCATCCTCCTGCCCCAGCCATTTCAGCACCTTCAGCGGCACCCCGGGCGCGGCCCAGGGCTGCACGGAGGAGACGTGGATAATGGCGCCGTTACCCCAGCTCGTCTCCAGCCCGGCGCCCTCGCGCCGCTCCAGCACCGTGACCTGGTGCCCGGCCCGCTGCAGCCAATAGGCGCTGGCGACGCCGATCACGCCGGCCCCCAGAACGGTGATCCGCATCGTCCTCAATCCCTCTCCCGCATGGCACGCTCGCAGAGCTGCGCCACCGCCGCCACATCCTCCGGCGCCGGCACCGGATAGGTGCGCGCCGGCATTTCCTGATAGGCCTTGCCGTCCTTGAAGCCATGCCCGGTGACCATGCAGACCACCCGCGCATCTGCGGCGACCTGCCCGGCGGCCACCAGCTTGCGTAGGGCCGCGATCGGGCTGGCGCCGGTCGGCTCGGCATAGACGCCCTCGCCGCGCGCCAGCAGCCGCATGGCGTCGCGCAACTCATCGTCGCTCACCGCGACCGCCAGGCCCTCCGTCTCCCGCACCAGCCGCAGTGTGTAGCTGCCGTCCCGCTCATAGCCAATCAGCGGATCGCTGATGCCGGAGGCGATGGTCGTCGGCATGCCCCAAGCGGTGACGCGCTCCTCGCCCGCCTCGAAGGCGCGCACGATCGGCGCGCAGCCCTCCGCCTGAACGGCGACCGCCTTCGGCCGCGCGCCCGCCTCGGCGAAGCCCTGCACCACGCCCTTCACCAGCGGCCCGCTGCCGGTCGGCACCAGGACATGGGTGGGGGCCACGCCGCCGAGCTGCTCCATCAGCTCCAGCCCGACCAGCTTCAGCGCATCCACCGCATAGGGGTTGATGAAGGTGGTGGTCAGGTTGGCGAAGCCGTGCTGCTCCGCCAGGGCGGCGGCGAGGTCGTAGGAGCGGCTGTAATGCCCCTCCACCAGCAGCAGGATGGCGCCATAGGCGGCGATCTGCGTCACCTTCCCGGCGGGGGTGTGCGCCGGCACCACGATGATGGCGCCGATCCCCGCCCGCGCCGCATAGGCCGCGACCGAGGCGCCGGCATTGCCCGAGGAGGCGCAGACCACCCCCTTCGCCCCCAGTTCGATGGCCTTGCTGATCGCGGCGCTGACCAGCCGGTCCTTGAAGGAGCCGGAGGGATTGCGCGTCTCGTCCTTCAGCCAGATCTCGCCCATGAAGCC
>DATMFR010000015.1:0-39537 GCA_035556695.1 Roseomonas sp. | reverse complement strand
GAGCTGGAGAACAAGATGGCCGTGCTGCTGGGCGGCCGCGCCGCCGAGTGGATCGTCTTCGGCCATCTCTCCACCGGCGCCGCCGACGACCTCGCCCGCGTCACCGACATCGCCCGCTCCATGGTCACCCGCTACGGCATGACGAAGCGCATCGGCCATGTCTCGCTGGAGAAGGACAGCCGCTCCTTCCTCAGCCCGAACCCGCTGGCTGGCGGCGCACAGGAGCGCAACTACTCCGACGAGACGGCGGCAGCGGTGGACGAGGAGGTGCATGATATCGTGCAGCGCGCCTTCGAGCGCACCGTTGCCATGCTCAAGGAGCGGCGGGAGGTGCTGGAGCGCACCGCCCATGCGCTGCTGGAGCGCGAGACGCTGGACGAGGCGCAGCTGCGCAGCCTCACGGAGCGGTCACCGGCTGACGCTGCGCTGCCCGGCGCCTGACGCAACCTGAGCCGCCGCCGCGCTGCACCATTTCTGCTCGCGGGCAGCGAAATGGTTGCTGTGCTCGCGGTGATCCATCGTGTTCCACCCGATAATCTTGCCAGACAGGCTGTCCTTCTCACGGAGCAGGGCCGGCTCGCGGTCATCGCGCCACTAGAAGAACTCGCCCCAGGAGATCTCGACGAGTTCATCGTGCGCCGGCTGATTCTATCTAAGGAACATGGTGCGCAGGAGGCCGATAGCCCCGCCCTTATTGCGCACGATCCACCGTCGCCGGCCTGCCGCCATCTGATCCTGTTCATTTGCAGATGGTGGCGCGGCCCGTGCCGGCGTCAGCCATGACCTCCACTCCCGCTTCGGCGTCGCCGCCTGAGTAACCACAGTCCAACCGGCGGTTCCTCTGGCTCCAGCCTCGTCTCACGTTTCCTTGCTGTTACGGCTCCGCCGGAACCGTGGAACTCTGGCTTGGTTCCCTTCGTCCCCAGCACGACGGATGCCGCTGCATGAAACTTGTCGTCTTTGGCCTGACCATCACGTCGTCCTGGGGAAACGGCCATGCGACATTGTGGCGCGCGCTGTGCAAGGCGCTTGTCCGACGCGGCCACCGCATCGTCTTCTTCGAAAAGGATGCGCCCTGGTATGCCGGGGCGCGCGACCTGGACGCGCTTCCAGGCGTCGAGATCATTCTCTATCCCGACTGGGATACGGTGCGCCCGCTCGCCAAGCGACATCTCGCCGATGCGGAGGTTGGCATGGTCACCTCCTACTGTCCGGATGGCGCCGCCGCCTCCGAGATGCTGATGCACGTCTCCGCGGGCGCGCGCATCTTCTACGACCTGGACACGCCGGTCACCCTCGCCCGGCTAGCGGCCGGCGAGGCGGTCGGTTACCTGCCGCCGCAGGGGCTCGGCGGCTTCGACCTCGTCCTCAGCTACACCGGCGGCGATGCGCTGGCGCAGCTGCGCAGCCGGCTCGGCGCCCGCCGTGTGGCGCCGCTCTACGGCAGCGTCGATCCCGCGGCGCACCGGCCGAGCGCGCCGGCGCCAGCCTACCGCGCCGACCTCTCCTATCTCGGTACCTATGCCGCCGACCGGCAGGCGGCCCTGGAGACGCTGCTGGTACAGCCAGCGCGGCGGATGGCGGAGCGGCGCTTCGTCATCGGCGGGGCGCAGTACCCGGCGGATTTCCCCTGGTCCGACAACATCTTCTTCGCCCGCCACCTGCCGCCGGCAGAGCATCCGGCCTTCTTCTCCTCCGCCCGCCTGACGCTGAACATCACCCGCCAGGCCATGGCTGACATGGGCTTCTGCCCCTCCGGCCGGCTCTTCGAGGCGGCGGCCTGTGGCGCGCTGGTGCTCAGCGACTGGTGGGAGGGGCTGGACAGGTTCTACAACCCCGGCAGCGAGATTCTCGTCGCCGGCACAACGGAGGAGGCCATGGCCGCCCTGGCGCTGGGCGATGAGGACATCCGCCGCATGGCCGCCCGCGCCCACCAGCGCACGCTGGACGAGCACACCGCCGATCACCGCGCGCGCGACCTGGAGGCGGCCCTGGAGGTGATCGCCGGGCCGGCGCCCGGCGCTCTGACCGAGGAGGCCTGAACCATGTGGGGCATCATTCCCGCCGCGGGGCGCGGCAGCCGCATCCAGCCGCTGGCCTTCTCAAAGGAGCTGCTGCCGGTCGGCAGCCGCATCGAGGATGGCGTGGAACGTCCGCGCGCCGTCAGCGAGCACCTGATCGAGCGCATGATCGCCGCCGGCGCCGACAAGATCTGCTTCGTCATCGCGCCGGGAAAAAGCGATATCATCAACTACTACGGCGCCAGCATCGGCCCGGCTCGCATCGCCTATGTCGTGCAGCCCGAGCCCGGCGGCCTCTGCGACGCGATCTTCCGTGCCGCTCCCTTCATCTCCAACGGGGAATCCGTTCTGGTGGGCCTGCCCGACACGGTCTGGTTCCCGCGCGATGGCCTGGCGCTGCTGCCGGCGGAGGAGCTTTCCTTCCTGCTCTTCCCGGTCGAGCACCCCGAGTATTTCGATGCTGTGGTCACGGATGTGGCGGGCCGAGTCGCGGAGGTTCAGGTGAAGTCGCGCGAGGCCCGCTCACACTGGGTCTGGGGCGCCTTCCGTATGCCCGGCCATGTGCTGCACGCGCTGCATGCGCTGTGGCAGCAACCCGGGCGCGGCGACGAATACATCGGCACGCTGGTCAACGCCTATCTCGCTGCCGGCGGCCGCGCGCGTGGCCTCCGCGCCGGCGAGGTCTATGCTGATGTCGGCACGCTGCACGGCTACCGGCAGGCACTGGAGTTGCTGGAGAGCCGGCCAGGGGACGGGCAGGAGGCGGCGCTGCCTTTCCGCGTCCTGCAGTCCCGCGCCTCCGAATTCCGGAAACCGCGGCCTGCCGCCAGGCCGTGAAACGGCGCTGCAAGCTGTGCTGCAGCAGCAGGAAGCCGCGCCTGGGCACCCTCGCCGGCCTGTCGCGGACTGGACAAGCAAGGCTGCAGGCCGCCGCACTCGCCGTCCACGCAGAACCGCGCGCGGTGCGCAGCCGCGAGGTCACCACCGGCCTGCCCTTCTGGCCGCCCCGGCCGGCACTGGGCAGCCATGGCGCGCATTTCGCCGGGCCTCTCCTGCGCGTTGGACCGCCTGGAGCTACTACGGCCACTCCGCCGCTGGATCGATGCAGGCGCACGGGGTGCGTCATCCTGCGGCGCTCCACAATCCAAGCGGCGTGCCTGCCGGCGGAGAGGGCAAGGCCAGAGAACGAGTTCCCTCACACCCCCTCCTTGTCTCCGTCCGTTCCTGCATGGGTGAGAAGCGTAGCGCCAAATGGACGAGAAGAAGATGGGGGTTTGGGGGTTCCTTCCCAACTTTCTTGAATTTCCGGCAAGAATGAATTTCTGATTTCGGATTTTCCCAGCAGCAAACCCTGCTGATACCCTGGCGAAAACGTCCGAGATCATTGCCAGGTGAGTCAGTCCCTTTCCAGCTCCGGCCTGTTGCCGGCCACGCCCGCCAGTTTCCGTGCTGCCATGGGCGCCTTTGCCACGGGCGTTGCCGTCGTCACCACGGAATGGCAGGGCGCGCGGTATGGCATGACGATCAATTCCCTGACCTCCGTTTCCCTTGAACCCTGCCTGCTTCTCGTCTGCCTGCGCCAAGGCAGCATCACCGGCAACGCCATCCAGGGCAGCGGCGCCTTCGCGGTGAACCTGCTCGCCGCGGATCAGGAGGCGCTGGCCCGCCGCTTCGTCGGCCCGCTTGGCGAGCGCTTCATGGGGCTGCCACCCTCTTCTTGCGACAACGGCCAGCCGCTGCTGCCGGGCTGCGTGGCGCAATTGAGCTGCCGCCTCCATGCCACCCATCCCGGCGGCGACCACGACATCCTGGTGGGCGAGGTGACATCCTGCACCACCCCCGAGGGCGCGCCATTGGTGTTTCATCGCGGCCGCTTCGGCCGCTTCCAGCCGGAGGCCGTGGTCCAGGGCTGAGCCGGCCAGCCACCAGGGAAAAATCGGGGAACGACGCCATGCAGATCGAGACGAACGGCACCGCGCTGCACGCGGTCGTGGAAGGGGCGGAGAAAGGGCCCTGGGTGGTGCTGGCGCACGGCATCGCCACCGACCTCCATCTCTGGGACGGTGTGACGCGTGCCCTGGCACCGCACTACCGAATCCTGCGTTACGACACGCGTGGGCATGGCCGCTCGGAGGCACCACCCGGCCCCTACGACCTCGACATGCTCGGGCGCGACGCCATCGGCCTGATGACGGCGCTGGATATCGCCCGCGCGCATTTCGTCGGCCTTTCCCTCGGCGGCATGACCGGCCTCGGGTTGGCGCTGTCGCATCCCGAACGGCTGCTGAGCCTGGCCTGCTGCAATGCCCGCGCCTCCGCCCCCGCCAGCTATCGCGGCGCCTGGGCCGAGCGCAGCGCGGCCGTCGAGGCGCAGGGTATGGAGGCGATGGTGGAGCCGAGCCTCTCCCGCTGGTTCGCGCGCGGCTTCCGCGAGGCGCAGCCCGCCCTCGCCGCCAAGGTCGCCGACATGGTGCGTCACACCGCGCCCGAGGGTTATCGCGGCTGCGCCGCCGCCCTGCAGGGCCTCGACTATGGCGGGCAGCTCGGCGACATCGAACTGCCCGTGCTCTATCTGACGGGCCATGAGGACCAGGGCGCCCCGCCGGACGTGATGCGCGCCATGCAGCACGCGACCCCCGGCGCGCATTACGCCGAGATCCCGCATGCCGGCCATCTCTCGGCAATCGAGCAGCCCGAGGCGGTGGCCGAGGCGCTGCACCGCTTCTTCTCCGGCCTGCCGGTGGAGGCCGCCCGATGAGCCGCCTGCCCCCGATCGACCGCGAGGCACTCAGCCCGGCGCAGTCCGAGGTCTACAACCGCATCGCCACCGGCGCGCGGGGCGGCGTACGCGGCCCCTTCCTAGCGCTGCTGCACAGCCCCGGCCTCGCCGCGCGGATCGAGCAGCTCGGCGTCTATGTCCGCTTCCAGTGTGCCGTGCCGGAGCGGTTGCGCGAGTTGGCCATCCTGACGGTCGCGGCGCACTGGCGGTGTGACTATGAATGGTATGCCCATGCGCCGCTCGCCGAACGGCTGGGCCTGCCGGAGGGCACGCTGGCGCAGCTTGGCCGCGGCGAGACGCCGGAATTCGAGGACCCCAGCGATGCCCTGGTGCGCGACTATTGCGCCACGCTGCTGCGCGAGGGCCGCGTGCCCGACGCGCTCTACAACCGCACACGCGAGCTGCTCGGCCAGCAGGGCATCGTCGATCTCACCGGGCTGGTCGGCTACTATACGCTGCTGGCGCTGACGCTGAACGGGCACGAGGTCGCCGCCCCCGGCGACACGCAGATCCCCTGGCACGCGGCATGAGCGCGACAGGCATCGGGCGCGGCGTCGCGCCCGCGCGGGTGGAAGCCCCGCCAGCGCCACGCCGCTTCCTCGGCCTGCAGCGGGCCCTGCCGGCCGCCGGCGTCATCGCCGGGCTCCTGCTGGTCGCCGGCCCGCTGCTGGCCATGCTGGTGCGCAGCCTGCTGGTCTGGGATGGCGAGGCGGCGCGTCTCTCCCTCGCCAACTTCACCCGTGTGCTGTCGGAACCACGCGTCTGGGAAGCGGTGGGGAATACCGCCCTTTGCGGCGCCGGCGCGACGCTGCTGAGCTGCGCGCTCGGCTTCACCCTGGCCTGGCTGGTGGCGCGCACCGACATGCCCGGACGGCGCTGGCTGGAACTGGGAAACCTGATTCCCTTCTTCCTCTCGCCTTATGTCGGCGCCATCAGCTGGATCTATCTCTTCGCGCCGGGCAGCGGCCTGCTGCAGCAGTTCGCCATGCGCCATCTCGGCCTCGATCTCGGCTTCATCAACATCTACAGCCTGGGCGGCGTGATCTGGGTGCTGACCCTGTTCTACACGCCTTATGTCTACCTCTTCGTCATGTCGCCGCTGAAGCAGATGGACGCGGCGCTGGAGGACGCCGCCCGTGTGCACGGCGCCGGCTTCTGGTACACGCTGCGCCATGTCAGCATCCCGCTGGTGAGCCCGGCGCTGCTCTCCGGTGCGCTGGTGGTCTTCATCACCAGCGCCGGATTGTTCGACGTGCCGCTCGCCCTCGCCCTGCCCAGCAACATCCCCACCATGCCCACCGAGATTTTCGCCGCCGTGCAGTACCCGGCGGATTTCGGCCGCGCCGCCGCCTTCGGCATGATGGTGCTGGGCGTCACCATCCTGCTCACCATGGCGCAACGGCGCTATCTGGCGCGGCGGCGCTACGAGGTCGTCACCGGCAAGGGCTACCGGCCCCGCCTGCTGCCGCTCGGCCGCGGCGGGCGGATCGCCGCGCTGACGCTGGAGGCCGTCTATATCGGCGGCGCCGTGCTGCTGCCGATGATGGCCCTGGTGATGGTCTCGCTCTCCCGCCTCTGGACCGGCAGCTTCGACATCAGCCGCGCCAGCCTCGCCAACTTCACCTATGTGCTGTTCAGCTTCCGGCTGACGCAGCAGGCCATCCTGAACAGCCTGACCCTGGCGGTCACGGGCGCCACCATCGGCGTCGCGCTGGCCGTGCTGCAGGCCTATTACCTCAACCGCGGCACGCCGAGCCGTCGCGGCCTGGCCGATGCGCTGCTTTCCCTGCCGCTCGGCATTCCCGGCATCATCCTCGGCCTCGGCTTCCTGATCCTGGCGATCCGCACGCCGCTCTACAGCACGCTCACCATCGTGCTGATCGCCTATGTCGCGCGCTTCTTTCCCTTCGCCACCCGCACCATCTCCGCCATGTTCCTGGCCATCAATCCGGAACTGGAGCAGAGCGCGCGGGCCAGCGGCGCGAGCTGGGCGCAGAGCATGCGCTGGGTGCTGCTGCCGCTGCTGAAGCCGGCGGTGATCGCCGCCTGGCTGATGCTCTTCGTCATCTTCATCCGCGAGCTTGGCGCGACCATCCTGCTTTATGCCCAGGGTACGGAGACGATCAGCGTTGCGCTGGTGCTGCTGGCCGACCGCAGCGCCGGCTACGTGGCGGCGCTGGCAGTCGTGCAGCTCGTGCTGCTGCTGCTCGCCTTCACCCTGTTCCGCCTGACCCGCACCACCGTCACCCAGTCCTGAGCGGAGAGAACGTCATGGACAGCAAGGCCTTCATCCGCGTGGACGGGTTGGTCAAGCAGTATGGCCCGCACCGCGCGCTGGACGGCGTCTCCTTCCAGGTGGACGAGGGCCACACCCTCGCGCTGCTTGGCCCCAGCGGCTGCGGCAAGACCACCATGCTCCGCTGCATCGCCGGGCTGGAGACGCCGGATGCCGGCCGCATCGAGATCGCCGGCCGCGTGGTCTTCGACGCCGCGCAAGGCATCAACCTGCCTTCCGAGGAGCGGCAGCTCGGCATCGTCTTCCAGTCCTATGCCGTCTGGCCTCATATGAGCGTGGCGGAGAATGTCGGCTTTCCCTTGCGCGTGCGCCGCGTGCCGAAGGCCGAGCAGCAGGCGCGCGTCGCGCGCATGCTGGAGATCGTCGGCCTCGGCGCCTGGGCTGAGAAGTCGGCCACGCAGCTTTCCGGCGGCCAGCAGCAACGCGTGGCGCTGGCACGGGCGCTGATTCACGAGCCGCGCCTCGTGCTGTTCGACGAGGCGCTCTCGAACCTCGACGCCCAGCTCCGCGAGCAGATGCGGATGGAGCTGAAGATCCTGCAGGACCGGCTCGGCTTCACCGCCATCTACGTCACCCACGATCAGGCCGAGGCTTTCGGCCTGGCCGAGCGGCTGGTGGTGATGAACCGGGGCCGGGTGGAGACGGAGGGTGGCCCGCGCAGCGTCTTCCATCGCCCCGCCACGCCTTTCGTCGCCCGATTCCTCGGCCTCAACGTGCTGGAGGGCGAGATGCTCGGCAGCGAGGCCGGACAGGCCGAGATCCGGCTGCCACAGGGCATGACCCTGCGCGGGATGCTCGGCGACGGCACCGTCCCCACGCGTGGCAGCAAGGTTCTGGCCTGCGTGCGCAAGGAGCATGTGCGGTTCGGCGCCGGCCTTCCGGCGGAGCTGCGCGCCTCCTCCTTCCTTGGGCTGACGGAGGAATATGTGCTGGACCTGGGCGGCGTCGAGCTGCGCGCGGTGCAGCCACCGACCGGCGGGGCGCCGGGCGACCGCGTGCAGGTCGCGATCCGGCCGGAGGACTGCGTGGTGCTGCCGGCCGGGTAGAAAACGATCGGGGGGAAGGAATTCCCCCCGAGCCCCCCATCTTTTCCTGCCAGTTCTTGCGCTGGCGGCAAACGAGTGCTGGAAACTCGAAGAAAGAAGATGGGGGTTCGGGGGAATTCATTCCCCCGACCTTCTCTCAGGCCGCCGTCACCCCGCCATCCACCGCCAGGACCTGCCCGGTGACCGCGCTCGCGTCCGCGAAATAGCAGACAGCATCGGCGATCTCCGCCTCCACGGGAAAGCGCCCCATCGGAATGCGGTCCAGCATCGCCTGCCGCCGCGCCGGATCGGCCAGCATGGCCTGGCGGGAGGGGGTGAGCACCGTGCCCGGCGCCACGGCATTGACGCGGATGCCCTGCCTTGCCCATTCGATGGCCAGCATGCGCGTCATCTGCACCATGCCGCCTTTGGAGATTCCGTAGATGCTGCGCCCGGCGATGCCGACCAACCCATGCGTCGAGGCGATGTTGACGATGGCGCCCGGAGCCCCGCGCGCGATGCAGTGCCGCGCCAGATGCGCCGAGAGGAAGAAGGCGCCCTTGAGATTCACGGCCATCACCTCGTCCCAGTTCTCCCAGGCAACCTCCGTGGCGGCGACGCTGAGCGGGCGTCCGGCATTGTTCACCAGCAGGTCGAGCCCATCCAGCGCCTCGGCAGCCGTGTCGAAGCAGGCGTTCAGGCTCTCCTGCGAGCGCAGATCGAGGGCGACGGGAACCACCCGCCGCCCTGCCAGATCAGGATGCGCCAGAAGCGGGCCGAGCGTGGCGGGGTCAAGCTCCGCCAGCGCGAGGTCATGGCCCTGGCGCGCCAGGGCTCGGGCAATGGCCGCGCCCAACCCGGAAGCGGCGCCGGTGACCAGCGCCCGCGCCATGGTCAGGCCGCCTTTTCCGCGTCGCGGGCGATGGCGGCGTTGACGCGCGGCATCACCTGCTCGGCCATGAGCTGCATGGAGCGCTTCGCCAGCGCCGGCTCCACCCAGTCGAGCCCGGCATAGACGATCTCGCCGAAATCGCCGATCCGCTCGCGCAGGGCAAGGATCTGCTCCACCACCTGGTCCACCGTGCCGCGGATCACGCATTCCCGCATGACGCGCTCCTGCGTCACCGCCTCGTCCGGCTCCTCGCGATGCGTCTTGAAGACGAAGAGCCGCTTGCTGCGCGTCATCTTCGCCAGGAGCTGGCGGTAGTAGAAGGCATAGGGGCTGTTCGGGTCGTCGCCACCATAGCGAGCGGCAGTGGCCTCGTCATCGGCGACGAAGATGGTGCGGGCGACGCGCCAGTCCTCCATGCGCGGCGTTTGGCCGACCTGCGCCTTGCCCTCCGCATAGTTCTCCCAGTGCGAGCGCAGCCACATCGGCAGCAGGAAGTTCGCGGAGAGCGGGTGGAAGTCTCGCCGCCCCATGGCGATCACGCCCTGCGAGCCCGGCGCCAGCACGGTGCCGACGATCTCCGGCCGCGGCTTCTGGTAGGGCTTCGCGAGGTTGCCGACGCCGAGATGCAGCGCCTGGGTGCGCGCCGTCGAGACCTTGAAGCGGTTGTCCGGCAGGTCGATGTCGTAGGGCGGGTCGCGCGCCCAGATCTCCAGGATGACGTCGATCGCCTCGGCGAAGATCTTGTTGCGGTCCTGGTCGAGGATGCCGAGCACCTCGGCATCGGAGGTCAGCGCGCCCGGGCTGATGCCCAGGATGAAGCGCCCCTCCGAGAGGTGGTCGAGCATCGCCGCCTGGCTGGCGATGATCACGGGATGATGGTGCGAAAGGTTGGCCGTGCCGGTCGCCAGCTTGATCCGCTTCGTGTCCGAGACCAGCGAGGCCAGGAACATCATGCTGCTGGTGACGTTCTCGCAGGTGTCGGTCAGATGCTCGCCGATGAAGGCGTCGTGGAAGCCGAGCTGGTCCGCCAGGATCACGGCCTGGCGGTCCTCCTTGAGGGTCTCCGTCCAGTTCCGGTGCATCGGATGGATCGGCATGGTGAAGTAGCCCAGTCGCATGGTCGCTTCCTCTGCTGCCGCCGATGACGGCTTTCCGCCAATGAGGCACGGTCCGCGCCCGCTGCAAATGTCCGAAGATGCCAAAACAACCTTGCCGGATTGTCCGAGATCAGGAGAAGGGGAATCAGGAGGTGCGGGTGATCGCCACCAGGAAGTCGATGAAGACGCGCACCTTGGCCGGCAGGTGCCGCTGCGCCGGGTAGAGGATGGAGATCGGCATGCCCTCCAGCGCGTAGTCCGGCAGGATGGATTCCACCAACCCGCGCTCGAGGTCCTTGCGCACCAGCCACCAGGTGCCCTGGCCGATGCCGATGCCCGCCACCGCCGCCTCGCGCAGCGCGTCGCCGCTGTTGACCACGGCATTGCCGCTGACGCGCACCGTCATCGGCTTGCGGTCCGGTCCGCGGAAGCTCCATTCCGGCCCGAAGCGGCCGACGATGCAGTTGTGGTCGCGCAGATCCTCCGGCGTGCGTGGCAGGCCATGGCGGGCGAGATAGGTGGGGGAGGCGAAGGTCACCTGCGAGCCGCGCGTCAGCAGCCGCGTCGTCAGGCGGGAATCGCTGATCTCGCCGGTGCGCACGGCAACGTCGTAGCCCTCGGCGATCAGGTCCACCGGCTGGTCGCTGAAGTTCAGGTCGAGCACGATCTCGGGATACTTGCGCAGGAAGGAGGGCAGCTCCGGCACCAGCGTCACGCGCCCGAAGGAGAAGGGCGTGATGACGCGCACCCGCCCGCTGTAGGAGATGCTGCCCTGGCGCAGCGCCGTCTCGGCATCCTCCAGGTCGGCCAGGATGCGGATGCAGCGCTCGTAGAATTCCTGGCCATAGTCGGTGGTGTGGAGCTGCCGCGTGGTGCGGTTGAAGAGCTGCGTGCCCAGCTCATCCTCCAGCCGCGCCACGGTCTTGGTGACGGCCGAGACCGAAAGGCCGAGCCGCCGCGCGGCAGCCGTGAAGCCGCCATACTCCGCCACCTTGGTGAAAACCGTCAGCGCCAGGAACTTGTTCACCGTTCTCTCCCGTCCTGCCCCTCCACTTGGGACATTTGGGCAAGAGCGTATTTCTTTTCCCGGACATTTCCACCGGCGGGGAAGGCCGATAACGTCCGAAACCAAGGGCCGACAAAGGCTGGAACGGGAGAGGAAACGGAAGATGGCCGAACGCGTCGCCATCGTCACCGGCGGCCTGCGCGGGCTCGGCCAGGCCATGGCGCTTGGCTTGGCCGAAGCCGGGCACAGGGTGCTGGCCGTCGGCCACATCGCGGAGGATGTCGCGTCCATGAAGGCCGCGGCCGCATCGCGCGGCATCCCCGCTGGGCATGTCCTGCCTGTCGTCGCCGACATCCGCGATCCCGCCGCCTGCGACGCGCTGGTGGCCACGGCGCGCGAGCAGCTCGGCGGGCTCGACATCCTGGTGAACAATGCCGGGCTGACCTTCACTTATATCAGCCCCGACAAGTTTCGCCGTCCCAGGCCGCAGCCCTTCTGGGAGTGCACGGACAGCATGGTGCAGGCGGTGATGGACACCAACTTCGTCGCCGCCGACCGCCTCGCGCGCCGCGCCGTGCCGCACATGCTGGCGCAGGGCTGGGGGCGCATCGTCAACGTCACCACCAAGCTCGACACGATGAACCGCGCCGGCAGCTCGCCCTATGGCCCATCCAAGGCGGCGCTGGAAATGGCCACCGAGATCTGGGCGAAGGAACTGGCCGGCAGCGGCGTGACGGCCAACATCGTCAATCCCGGCACCGGCGCCAACACGCCGGGCATGGCGGAGGAGGCGCGCTCGGCCAGCCGCGAGGGCCGCATGCCGCGCCTGCTGGAGCCGGAGGAGATGGTGCCGCCGCTGCTCTTCGTGGTCTCCGCGGCGGCCGATGCCGTCAACGGCTTCCGCTTCGACGCCAACCGCTGGGAGGCGGGCCTGCCGGCGGCGGAGGCGGCGCGGCGCTGCGCGCGTCCCGCAGGCTTCGTGTTGCACGAGCCCGCCACCTGGGCGCCAGCCTCGGCCGAACCATGAAGGAAGGGAGGACAACCATGCGACGCAGACGCTTCTCCGCCGGCCTGCTCGGCCTCGGTGCCGTGGCGCTGGCACGCCCTGCCCTTGCGCAGGGCAATGGCGACAGCCGCGCCAAGCTGGTCGAGGCCGCGAAGCGCGAGGGCGGCCTGAGCTACTGGGACACGGTGATCCAGCCCGAGACGAACGACGCGCTGGCCGAGGGCTTCCGCAAGGCCTATGGCCTGCCCTCCTCCTTCCAGGTCAACTACACGCTCTCGAACACCGGCAACCTGGTGACGCGCGTCGAGCAGGAGATCGCGGCGCAGCGCGCCACCATCGACATCGCCTCCATCGCCTCTCCCACCTGGGTCTTCGAGAAGGTGGAAGGCGGGCACGTCCTCGAATACCACTCGCCGGAATACGAGCATTACGGCCGCGTCTTCGAGGCCAATCTGGGCCAGAAGGGCTATTTCGCCTTCAACGGCGCCTACATGTTCGTGCCGATGTGGAACGGCGACACGCAGGACTTCAAGGTCGCCTCCTGGCGCGACGTGCCGGGCCTGCTGAAGCCGGGCCGCTTCAGCCTGGGCGATGCTACCATCTCCGCCAGCTATCTCGCTACCTTCATGGGTTTGCGGAAAGTGCTGGGCGACGACTACTTCCGCGAGATGGCCAAGCTGAAGCCAAATTTCCTGGTCCGCTCGGAGCAGATCGCCAGTCGGCTGGTGACAAACCAGGACATGTTCGCCGTCTTCGGCCAGCCCACGCGCGCGCTGCAGAACAATGAGCGCGGCGCCAGCCTGAAGTTCGTCCATCCGAAGGAGGGCGTGGTGCTGATGCCGCAGTGCAGCTTCATCCTGAAGCAGGCGCCGCACCCGAACGCGGCAAAGCTCTGGATCGACTACATCCTCTCCCCCGAGGCGCAGGCCATCCTGGCGAAGCGCGAGGCGATGAGCTCCGGCCGGACCGGCTTCCAAAGCCCGGTGCCGGACTATGCGCCGAACATCGAAGGCATGAAGCTGGTGGATCTCGACTGGCGTGCCCTCTCCACGGAGGACATGCAGAAGGCGCGCGAGGACTGGCGGAAGATCTTCAGCGGCTGAAGGAAAAAGGTCGGGGGAATGAATTCCCCCGACCTTTTTCCTTTGATCAGTTTGGTGCTGTGCGGCCCTGAGCAGTGCGTCAAAGACTGACAGAAAAGAAGAAGAGGGGGCCCGGGGGAGAATTCATTCTCCCCCGGTTCCAGCCTTCTTCAGGCCGCCGTGGCCCCGGCACGCATTTCCGGCACCGGCGTGACCGGCGGCTTGCCCGCCAGCACGGCCTCGATGTTCTGGCGCAGCAGCTCGGCACCGGCCATGCGGACCTCCGGCGCCCAGGCCGCCACATGCGGCGTGATGAGCAGGCGCGGCGCGGCCAGGAGGGCCGCCGGGATCTCCGGCTCCCCCTCGAAGACATCCAGCGCCGCCCCGGCGATGGTGCCCTCCTGCAGGGCCGAGGCGAGGGCCGCGCTGTCCACCACGCTGCCGCGCCCCACATTGACAAGAAAGCCCTGCGGTCCCAGCGCGCGCAGCACCGCGGCATCCACCATATGGAAGGTGGTGGCACCGCCCGGCACGGCCACGATCAGGCAGTCCGACTGCTCCGCCAGCGCCTGCGCGCTACCGACATGGCTCCACGGCACCTCCGCCCGCGCCCGCCGCGTATGGTAGGCGATCGTCATGTCGAAGCCCGCCGCGCGGCGGGCGATCTTCTCGCCGACCGCACCCAGGCCCAGCAGGCCGAGCCGTTTGCCGGTCGGGATCGGACGCAGGCCGACATTGTCACGCCAGAGGCCCTGTCTCGCCTCGCGGTCCAGCCAGGGCAGGTCGCGCATGGCGCACAGCAGCAGCGCCATGGCGTGGTCGGCCACGGCGGCGGCATTGCTGCCCGCGCCATGCGTGACAACGATGCCGCGCGTCCTGGCCGCCTCGACATCGACATTCTCGTACCCCGTCCCGAGGCAGCAGATCATCGCCAGTTCCGGCAACGCCTCGATCTGCGCGCGGGAGGCGCCGGTGATGCCATTGGTGACAAGGACGCGGGCGCCAGCACAGCGGGCAGCGAGAGCCGCCGGCTCCGCCCCCGCCACCTCATGCAGGGCATGTGTATCGCCCAGAACCTGCCGAACGGCAGCCGTGAGCGGAACGCGGAACAGGATATCGGCCATTTCAGGAATCATCGCCTTGAAGCATCTCGCCGGCCCGAAGGGATGAATGGCACCCCGCCGGCTCCAGCGTAATGCCCAGACTTATGCATATGGCGTGCCAAGTGTCCTCGGGACACACGAAGCAAGCTCTCAGGAGCCAGCAGGAGACGCGCTGAAAAGTCTGTCGGGGCTCGCCAGATCCTGGCTGTCACTCGTCGTGAGCAACTGCATGCTGCTGATGACCACCACGATAATGAGGAGACCCAGCAATCCATATTCCAGCGCCGCGACCCCGCGCCGATCACGGCAAAGCTGCCTCAGCCAGCCCAACATCCCTCCCCCTCCGGCGGATCAGGTGCGCTCACGAAGTCTAGAGCAAGCCATAGGCGGATGGGGGGCATGGCGTCTACGGAATTCAGGGGCGGCCAGCGCCTCACCCTGCCCGTGAACGCTTGAGGCGGTGCCGTATTTGTGCCCACGACCCTGAAAACGCATGTCGGGCTACGCCGTTATTCCCATCAATCGGCACTGGCTTCCGCCGAGCAAAACCAAGAGGGAGATCCCACGCATGCGGTCCACAACAACCGCCCTGGCGCTCGCCGCCACCCTGTTTGCCGCGCCCATGGCCCTGGCCCAGGGGCAGCCTCAGGGTCAGCAACAGGGCACGGTCGGCTCCACCCAGGCGCCTGGCGGCGGTGGTTCCAGCATGGCGCAAGGCACCCCCGGCACCACCAATGCCCCTGGGGTCAGCACCCCGCCGGCCGCCGATGCGCCGCAGACGCGAACTGAGGGACGTGCCGATCCGAACGCCACTGGCACCGACAACCCGCCGACCACCGCGACGCCGGCCGCCGGCGCCAACAGCTTCACCGAGGGGCAGGCCCGCGACCGCATCGCCGCCGCCGGCTACACCGATGTCCAGAACCTGAAGAAGGATGAGCAGGGCGTCTGGCGCGGGCAGGCGATGCAGAATGGCCAGCGCGTTGATATCGGCCTCGACTTCAAGGGCCAGGTGGTGACCGGAAACGCCGCTGCGAAGTGAGCCGCCGCTCCTTCCCCGCCCCACAGGAGAATTCCCATGCCCAACCACACCGTCACCCGCATGTTCGACACTCGCGAACACGCCATCGCAGCCGTGCGCGACCTTGAGGCCGCGGGCTTCTCGCATGACGATGTCGGCATCGTCGCCAGCGACACCGGCCGCGACACCGCGACCACCACCACGACTCACCATGAGGGCTCTTCCGGCGCCGGCATCGGCGCCACGCTCGGCACCGTGCTCGGCGGCGGCGCCGGCCTTGCCGCCGGGCTCGGCGCGCTCGCCATTCCCGGCATCGGCCCGATCGTCGCGGCTGGCGCGCTGGTCGCGGCGCTGACCGGCGCGGGCGCCGGCGCGGCGGCGGGCGGCCTGATCGGTGCCCTGACCGGCTCCGGGGTCAGCGAGAGCGAAGCGCCCGTTTATGCCGAAGGCATCCGCCGTGGCGGCAGCCTCGTCACGGTGCGAACGGATGCCAGTCGCGAGGCCGAGGCGCTGAATATCCTGAACCGCCACAACCCCGTCGACATCCGCAGCCGCGAAGCCGACTACCGCGCCTCCGGCTGGCGGGGCACCTACGACGATGCCACGCCAGGCGACACCGCCACCGACCTGCCGGGCACCGCCTCCAGCCGGGGCGTGGGTCCGGCAGCCGATCCCACCCAGTCGGGCAGCGCGATCCCCGACCGCCGCATCTGAACGGGCGGCGCCGGAGATAACTCCTCCGGCGCCTACCTGTCAGACTGATCAGGCAGGCAGTGCATGATCCGGAGGGTTTCGTGCCCGCCGATCCGGCCAAGGGCATGGCAGGGCTGGCGCCTCGCTGCGGCGGGGTAGGCCTTGTTACTCCCGGCAGCAGAGGCGCAATGGCCTGCCTGTGGCAGGAGCACAGGCAGGGAGGCCCCGTGTGACCAGAGCTGCCTGAGGTGAGAAAAAAGTCTGAGAGAAAGAATTCCCCCTAACGCCTGTCTTCTTTCTTCGAGTTCTGGCTGCTGGCCGCAAGTGCGCGCCAGAGCTGACAAAAAGAAGAAGAGGGTTCGGGGAAATTTATTCCCCCTGACCTTGTTCTTCCTCTGCCAGCATCCGGACGAAGGCGCGCCAGTCATCCTTGCGCGTCGCGGCACGGGCAGGACGCCCTGGCCGCTCCACGTAGAGCGTCAGAATACCTTTGGCCCATAGCCCATCGAACAGCCGCTCGTCCGAGAAGGCGAGGTCGGCGGTGCGCTGGAATACGCCTTCCTTCACCTTGGGCTGCACCTTCAGCAGCCACCAGGCGACGCCCGCTGCCAGCAGCAGCGCGCCGATATGGATGTTGATGAAGCGCGCCCCCAGGAAGGACGCGACCAGGATCACCACCGGCATGGTCAGCGTCTCGGTGGCCCGGTAGACCGGGGAGCCCGGCGCGTTCATCCGCCGGATGTCCACGCCCAGCCGGACCTTCTCCTGCGCGATCTGCCCGCGCAGCATTTCAAGTTCGTTCATTCGCCCGCAGAGGTTTCCAGCACACCGGCGCCATCCGGGAAGGCGGCGCGCATCAGCGCCCTTGTATACGCTGCGCGCGGCGACCGCATCACCGCATCCGCCACCCCAGCCTCCACCACCTCACCGCCCTTCAGCACCATGATGCGGTGCGCCATGGCGCGCACCACGCGCAGGTCATGGCTGATGAAGAGATAGGCCAGCCGGTGCCGCGCCTGCAGCCCTCGCAGCAGTTCCACCACCTGTGCCTGCACCGAGACGTCCAGCGCACTGGTCGGCTCGTCCAGCACCAGCAGCCGTGGCTGGAGCACCAGAGCGCGGGCGATGGCGATGCGCTGCCGCTGGCCGCCGCTGAACTCATGCGGGTAGCGCTCGGCCGTGGCAGGGTCGAGCCCCACTTCCTCCAGTGCCTGCATCACCCTCTGTTGCCGCCCGGCCCGACCCAGCGAAGGCTCGTGCACCGCCAGCCCCTCGCCGACGATCTCCGCCACGCTCATGCGCGGCGAGAGCGAGCCGAAAGGGTCCTGGAAGACGATCTGCATCCGCGCCCGCAGCGGCCGTAGCGCAGCGCGGGAAAGCCCCTGGACCGGCTTGCCCTCGAACAGGATGCGCCCTTGGCTCTGCTCCAGTTGCAGCAGCGCCAGCCCCAGCGTGGTCTTGCCGCTGCCGCTTTCGCCCACCAGCCCGAGGGTCTCGCCCTCGCGCAATTCCAGCGAGACGCCGTCCACCGCCTTCACCACGCCGATCTGCCGGCGCAGCACCCCGCGGCGGATCGGGAAGTGTACCTTCACCTCCTCGGCACGCAGCACCTCCGGCGCATCGGGCGGCACCGGCGCCGGCTGGCCACGCGGCTCGGTGGCCAGCAGCAGCTTGGTGTAGTCATGGGCCGGCGTGGTCAGCACCTGCCGTGCCGGCCCCTGCTCCATAACCCGCCCGTGCCGCATCACCACCACCGTGTCGGCATGGGCCCGCACGATCGACAGGTCATGCGTGATCAGCAGCAGCGCCATGGAAAGGCGGCGCTTCAGCTCATCCAGCAGTTCCAGGATCTGCGCCTGGATGGTCACGTCCAGCGCCGTGGTCGGTTCGTCCGCGATCAGCAGCTTGGGATCATTGGCCAATGCGGCGGCGATCATCACCCGCTGCCGCTGCCCACCGGAAAGCTGGTGCGGGAAGGCATCCAGCCGCTCCCGCGCATTCGTCAGCCCGGCACGCTCCAGCAACTCGATGACGCGCGCGCGGAGCGCCGCGCCACGCAGCGGATGGTGCAGCCGCACCGCCTCGCCCACCTGCCGGCCGATGCTGTGCAGCGGGTTCAGCGAAGTCATCGGCTCCTGGAAGACCATGCCGGCCACACCGCCGCGCAGCCGCTGCAACGCGGCGGGCGTGGCCTTCAGCACATCCGTGCCGTCCAGCAGGATGCGCCCCGTGGGGTTGGCACCGGCATTCGGCAGCAGCCGCAGGCAGGAGAGCGCCGTGACGCTCTTGCCGCTGCCGCTCTCGCCAACCAGCGCCACCGTCTCGCCGGGGTTCACCCGGAAGGAGACGTCATGCACCACCTGCTTGCCGCGAAAGGCAACGCTCAGGTTCTCCACGTCCAGCAGCGCGCTCATGCGGCACGCCTTCCAGGGGGCGCCGCCCCCTGGACCCCCGCCGGGGTGACAGTGTCACCCCGGACCCCGCCATCCGTTTCTCCACCTCTGGCTAGCGGAGCCCATGAAAAATCCAAGAGGCCATAAGAGCGGAACCCGCAGTCGCCGGAGGGCATGGCCCTTCGGCGTGCCAAGGCGGCAAGAGCCGTTGAAGGCGGGGTCCGGGGGGACACTGTCCCCCCGGCGGGGAGGGTTCGGGAAGGGCGGAGCCCCTCCTGAAGACCGGAGCCGATCATCTTTCGCTCCCTCCGGGAAGCTTGCGCGGATCAAAGGCGTCGCGCACGGCCTCACCGACGAAGATCAGCAAGGTCAGCACCCCACCGAGCACCACGAAGGCGGTGATTCCGAGCCAGGGGGCCTGCAGGTTGTTCTTTCCCTGGCTGACCAGTTCGCCAAGCGAGGGCGAGCCCGGCGGCAGGCCGAAACCGAGGAAGTCCAGGCTGGCCAGGATGGTGACGCTGCCGGAGAGCAGGAAGGGCAGGAAGGTCAATGTCGCGACCATGGCGTTGGGCAGGATGTGGCGCGACATGACGCGCGCATCCGACACGCCGAGCGCCTTGGCGGCACGCACATAGTCCAGGTTGCGGCCGCGCAGGAACTCGGCGCGCACCACGCCGGTCAGCGACATCCAGGAAAACAGCAGCAGGAAGATCAGCAGCGTCCAGAAGCCCGGCTCGATCACGCTGGCCAGGATGATCAGCAGGAAGAGCTGCGGCATGCCGGACCAGATCTCGATGAAGCGCTGGAAGCTCAGGTCCACCCAGCCGCCGTAATAGCCCTGCACCGCCCCCGCGGCGATGCCGACGAGAGAGCTGAACAGCGTCAGCGTGAAGCCGAACAGCACGGAGATGCGGAAGCCATAGATCACGCGCGCCAGCACGTCCCGCGCCTGGTCATCGGTGCCGAGCGGGTTCTTCCAGGAGGGCGGCGATGGCGCGGGCCGGCCGAGGTCGCGGATGATGGTGTCGTAGCGGTAGGGCAGCAGCGGCCAGACCATCCAACCGCCCCGCTGCTTGATCTCCTCCTGGAGGAAGGGATCGCGCCAGACCACGGCGGTCGGGAAACCATCGGGGATGACGTCGCTCTCGGCATACTCCCGCACCACCGGGAAGAACCATTCGTCTCCCACCTTCGCTACCAGCGGGCGGTCGTTGGCCACCAGCTCGGCGAAGAGGGTGAGGAGGAACAGCACGAGGAAGATCCAGAGCGACCACCAGCCCCGCCGATTGGCGCGGAAATTGGCGAGCCGCCGCTGCGTGATCGGCCTCATCGGCGCGCCTCGAAGTCGATGCGCGGGTCGATCAGCGTATAGGTCATGTCGCCGACGATCTGCATGATCAGGCCGAGCAGGGTGAAGATGTAGAGCGTGCCGAACATCACGGGATAGTCGCGCCGGATCGCGGCCTCGAAGCCGAGCAGGCCGAGCCCATCGAGCGAGAAAACGATTTCCACCAGCAGCGCCCCGGTGAACAGGATGCTGATGAAGGCAGCTGGGAAGCCGGCGATGATCAGCAGCATGGCGTTGCGGAAGACATGGCCGTAGAGCACGCGCCCTTCATCGGCGCCCTTGGCGCGGGCGGTCAGCACGTACTGCTTGCCGATCTCCTCCATGAAGCTGTTCTTGGTCAGCATGGTGAGGCCGGCGAAGCCGCCGATCACCAGTGAGAGGGTGGGCAGCACCATGTGCCAGGCATAGTCCAGCGCGCGCTGCCAGAAGGGCCAGTCCGCAGAGCCGGAGGAGGTCAGCCCCCGCAGCGGAAAGATTTGCAGAAAGCTTCCGCCAGCGAAAAGCACCACGAGCAGGATGGCGAAGAGGAAGCCCGGCACCGCATAGCCCACCAGCACCACGCCGGAGGTCCAGGCGTCAAAGCGCGTGCCGTCCCGCACCGCCTTGCGGATGCCGAGCGGAATGGAGACGAGATAGATGATCAGCGTGGACCAGAGGCCGAGGCTGACCGAGACCGGCAGCTTCTCCAGCAGCAGGTCGATCACCTTGCGGCCCTGGAACAGGCTCTCGCCGAAGTCGAAGGTCAGATAGCCCTTCAGCATGTCGAGGAAGCGGACATAGGCCGGCTTGTCGAAGCCGAAGGCCTTCTCGATTTCGGCCACCACGGCGGGGTCCATGCCACGCGCGCCGCGATAGCTGCCAACGGGGCCGCCTCCGCCGCCCTGCTGGGGTGCCCGCGTCTCCCCCTGGCTCTCGCCGGAGAGGCGGCCGATGGCGCTGCCGCCCTGGCCGCGCAGCTCGGCCAGCATCTGCTCCACCGGCCCGCCGGGGGCGAACTGCACGACGACGAAGTTGATCAGGATGATGCCGAACAGCGTCGGCACCAGCAGGGCAATGCGCCGGAGGAGGTAGGCGCCCATGCGTCAGTCCATCCCACTCAGGGGAAAAGTACGGGGGGAATGAATTCCCCCCGTGCCCCCCATCTTTTTTTTGTCCGTCAGAAAAAAGATGGGGGTTCGGGAGAATTCATCCCCCCGACCTTGTCTGGCTGCGCCCATCTACTGCGCCGTGCTGCGGTCCGCCGGCAGCGCCCGCTCGCGCCCCTTGTCCACCCACCAGCTGTCGATCGCGAGCGCATAGCGCGGGTTGTGCTCGGGCCGGCCGAACTTGTCCCACCAGGCCACGCGGAAGGTCCGGCTGTGCCAGTGCGGGATGACGTAATGGCCCCACAGCAGCACGCGGTCGAGCGCGCGGGTGCGGTCGATCAGCGCCTGCCGTTCGGGCGCGGCGATCACCAGCTCCACAAGCGCGTCCACCACCGGGTCGGCGATGCCCATGTAGTTCAGGCTGCCCTTCTCCTGCGCCTTGGCCGAGGTCCAGAAGTCGCGCTGCTCATTCCCCGGTGAAAGGCTCTCGGGGATGACCACGGTGGTCATGTCGTAGTCGAAGTCGTCCATCCGCACCTGGTACTGCGCCGGATCGATGGTGCGCACCCGCGCCTCGATGCCGAGCCGCTGCAGCGCCTGGATATAGGGCAATGCGACGCGCTCGAAGGTCGGGCCGTTCAGCAGGATCTCGAAGCTGAAGGGCTGGCCCTGGCCATTCACCAGCCGCCGCTCCTTCACCTCCCAGCCGGCCTCGCGCAGCAGGGTCAGCGCCCGGCGGGCGTTCTCGCGGTTGTTGTTGCTGGCATCCGAGGTCGGCACGCGGAACTCGGTGGTGAACAGCGCCTCCGGCAGCTTGCCGCGGAAGGCGGAGAGCACCATCAGCTCGCCCTCGGAAGGCAGGCCCTTGGCCGCCAGTTCGGAGTTCGAGAAGTAGGAGGTGGTGCGCGTATAGCTGCCGTAGAACAGGTTGGCGTTCATCCACTCGAAGTCGAACATCAGCCCGAGCGCCTCGCGCACGCGCTTGTCCTGGAACAGCGGGCGGCGCAGGTTCATGGCGAAGCCTTGCATGCCCGTGGGCAGCTCGTGCGGGATCTCCTCCCGCTTCACCAGGCCCCGGCGCACGGCGGGGAAGTCGTAGGCCGTGGCCCAGTCCTTGGCCACGTTCTCGGTGCGAAGGTCGATCTGCCCGGCCTTGAAGGCCTCCAGCGCCACGGTGGTGTCGCGGAAATACTCGTAGCGCGTGACGTCGACGTTGTTGGTGCCCTTGCGGGTGGGCAGGTTGCGGCCCCAGTAGTCCGCCACCCGCCGGTAGGTCACGCTGCGCCCCGGCTCGAAGCTCTCGATCTTGTAGGGGCCGGAGCCGAGCGGCACCTCCAGGCCGGGCTGGGTGAAGTCCTTCCCCTCCCACCAATGGCGCGGCAGCACGGGCATCTGGCCGAGGATCTGCGACAGCTCACGGTTCTCGTTGGTGCCGAAGCGAAAGACCACCCGCCGTGGCCCCTCCGCCACCACCTCCGCCACATCGGCCCAATAGGCCCGGTAGAAGGGGCGGCCGTGCTGGCGCAGGATGTTGAAGGTCCAGACCACGTCATCCGCCGTGATCGGCTTGCCGTCGTGCCAGCGCGCTCCCTCACGCAGCTCGTAGGCGACGCCGCGCCCGTCGCGCGGCACCTCGATCACCTGGGCCAGATGGCCATATTCGGTGCTGGCCTCCTCGCTGCTCGGCAGGGTCAGGGTGTCGTAGAGCAGGGCGAGACCGACGGCCGGCGTGCCGCGCAGGATGTAGCCGTTGAAGGAATCGAAGCTGCCGATGGCGGTCAGCGCCATCTGCCCGCCCTTCGGCGCATCCGGGTTCACCCAGGGCCAATGGGAGAAGTCGGCCGGCAGGGCGGGCTCGCCCAGCAGCGAGAGCGCATGGGTCCGCCGCGGCGGAGGGTTGCCATCCGCTGGGGTGGGCGTCGGGGCCTGCGCCCAGGCGCGCGGCAGAAAGGGGCCGGAGGCAAGGGCAAGGCTGGAGGCCAGCAGGTGTCGGCGGCGCATGGCGCTTAGGATGAGGGTTCCGCCCGGCCACGACAACACTTCCCTGGTGCCGCTTGCTCTTTGCAACGAAGGCCGGGGAGGGCGCCGCCCTCCCCGAACCCCTCCCGCCGGGGGGACAATGTCCCCCCGGACCCCGCCATCAACGGCCGTTGCATCCCGGACACGCCGAAGGGCCATGCCCTTCGGTGGCTGCCGGCGCCGCGCAGGGGGGCTTTAGGGTTTTCGGGCACTGTCGTGCAGCCTTGCCGCCAACTGATGGCGGGGTCCGGGGTGACCCTGTCACCCCGGCAGGGGTCCAGGGGGCGGCGCCCCCTGGCTGCGTTCAGGCCAGGAGTCCGCAGACTTCCGGCAGCAGCGCCTTGTCGCCCACTGCCACCACCTGCCCGCTGGCGCCAAGTTGCAGCGGCTTGCCCTGCCAGTCGGTCATGGCGCCGCCGGCCGCCTCGACCACCGGCACCAGCGCCGCCCAGTCCCAGGGCTTGAGGTCGGATTCCACCACCACGTCCACCAGCCCGAGCGCCAACAACCCGTAGGCGTAGCAGTCGCCCCCCCAGGTCACGCGGCGCGCGGCGGCGTGCACCTTCGCGAAGCGCGGCGCCTCCTCGGGGGTGAACATCTCATGGCTGGTGCAGGACAGTTCCGCCTCGGCCAGATGCGCGCAGGGGCGGGTGCGCGGCGTGCCGCCCATCGGCCCCCGGAAGCGCAGCGGCTCCCCCTCCAGCCCGACCCAGCGCTCGCCCGTGGCGGGCTGGTCGATCAGCCCGAGCACCGGGCGCCCCTTGTGCAACAGGCCGATCAGGCTGCCGAAGAGCGGCCGGCCGGTGACGAAGGCGCGAGTGCCATCGATCGGGTCCACCACCCAGACATATTCGGCATTGGCCCGCTCGGCCCCGTATTCCTCGCCGATCACGCCATGGTCGGGGAAGCGCTCCGCCAGCAGGGCGCGGATGGTGCGCTCGGCGGCGCGGTCGGCCTCGGTGACGGGGCTGGCATCGCCCTTCGCCTCGACCAGCAGGGCGGAACGAAAAAGGGGGCGGATCACCGCCCCCGCCGCGTCGGCGGCCGCCTCGGCCGCCTCCAGCAGCGCCTGCCGCATCAGGGCAGCGGCGCCGGATTGTCGGACAGCGTGCGCAGATAGGCGATGACATCCGCCCGCTGGTTCACGCTGCGCAGCCCGGCGAAGGCCATGCGGGTGCCGCGAATCGCGCGGGCCGGGCTGGCCAGGAAGTGGTTCAGGGCCTCATAGTCCCACTGCTTGTCCTTCAGGCCCTGCATCGCCGGCGAGTAGTTGAAGCCTTCCAGATGGGCATGGTGGTTGCCGACCACGCCATAGAGGTTCGGCCCAACCTTGTTGGCGCCACCCTTCTCGAAGGTGTGGCAGGCGCTGCAGATGCGTGCGGCGATCTGCTTGCCATCGTCGAGGTTGGCGGCCGCCAGCAGCGGCGCCACGGGCTCGATCTCCGGCTCCGTGGCAGCGGGGGTCGCTGCGGTCTCGCCGACGCCTTCGATGGTGATGGCGGTCTTTTCCAGCTTTTTCGGATGGACGACCGTCTCGCCGATGAGGCCCGCAACCATGAAGGCGATGCCGGCTGTAAGCACAGCCGCGAACGCCTTGTTGACCTCCAAGCTCATGCTGCCGATCCATCCCCCGTTGATCTGCCGCGCACGATTTGCGTGCCGTCCGGGCCTCGACTAGAAGCGCCCGGACCATAGTGGGGAAGCACGGGCGCATCAACCCGTTGCCCCAAGGCGACGGGCGCTATCGTGCCGGGTTCGGCACTATTCCTGTTGCGCCCCAGAGTGCGGGATCAATCACCAGATGCGCCGGCGGGTTGTGCGAATCGGCACCCGCCGCCCAGCAGGGGAAAGAGCAGGGAAACACCGATGAGCGGTATGATCGCCTTCCAGGGCATGCCGGGGGCCTATTCCGACCTCGCCTGCCGCAGCGCCTATCCCGGCTGGAACACCCTGCCCTGCCCGAGCTTCGAGGCCGCCATGGCCGCGGTGCGCGAGGGCCGTGCCGAGCTGGCCATGCTGCCCTGCGAGAACTCGCTGGCCGGCCGTGTCCCCGACATCCACCGCATGCTGCCCGATTCCGGCCTCTTCGTGGTGGGCGAGCACTACCAGCGCGTCGAGCACTGCCTGCTGGCCCATAAGGGCGCCACGCTGGAAGGGCTGAAGCGCGCCCACAGCCATCCCGTCGCGCTCGGCCAGGTGCTGAACCTGCTGCGCGAGCGCCGGCTGGAGCCGGTGATCGAGGCCGACACGGCCGGCGCCGCCAAGCTGCTGGCCGAGCGGCCGAGCCTGGAGGATGCCGCCATCGCCTCCTCCCTCGCCGGTGAGATCTACGGGCTGGAGATCCTGCTGCGGAACGTCGAGGACGCAGCGCACAACACCACCCGCTTCTACGTGATGGCGCGGGAGCCGAGCTACCCGCCGCTCGACGCGCCCAACACCGTGACGACCTTCGTCTTCCGGGTGCGCAACATCCCGGCGGCGCTCTACAAGGCACTCGGCGGCTTCGCCACCAACGGCGTGAACATGACCAAGCTGGAGAGCTACATGCTCGACGGCGAGTTCACCGCCACCCAGTTCCTCTGCGACGTGGACGGCCACCCGGAGCAGCCGGCCCTCAAGCGGGCCCTCAGCGAGCTGGCCTACTTCTCGCGCGAGATGCGCGTCATCGGCGCCTATCCTGCGCATCCCTACCGGCTGGGGCAGGCCGCCCAGGCGGATTGAAAAAGTCGGGGAAAGGAATTCCCCCGAACCCCCATCTTCTTTCTGTCGGTCTTGCGGAGGCGCGGGCGCGGGCCTCCAGCGGGACAAGACTGATGGAAAAAAGACGAGGGGGTCCCGGGGGAGAATTCATTCTCCCCCGGCGCTGTCCCTCAAGCATCGGACGCCGCGTCCCGCCGATGCCCCCCTATTGCAACAGATGCCGCAGCTTGTCCGGATTCCGCTGGATGTAGATCGCCGCGATCGCGTCGTTCTCGATCTGTAGCGCCGTCGCCTGCATTCCCCCATCCGGCTCGCGGGTGATGAAGCCCGGCAATCCGTCGATCAGTCCGAGGTGCAGCGGCGGCGCGGTGGTGAAGACGCCCTTGCGCGCCAGCCCGGCGAAGAAGGCGATGATGCGATCCGGTCCCAGGATCGGGTTCAGCGCCGCGCGCCGGCGGCCGCCGCCATCGGTCACCGCCACCGCCTCGGCCGCCAGCATCTGCCGCAGGGCCGAGGCATCCCCGCTGCGGGAGGCGGCGAAAAAGGCCTCCGCCAGCCGGATTCCCGCCTCCGGCGCCGCCGGGAAACGTGGCCGCGCCGACTGGACCTGCCGGCGGGCACGGCTGGCGAGCTGCCGGCAGGCCGCCTCCTCGCGGTCCAGGCTCTGCGCGATCTCGGCGAAGTCCAGCCCGAACACGTCGTGCAGCAGGAAGGCGGCGCGCTCGGCGGGGGAGAGGCGTTCCAGCACCAGCATCATGGTGAGCGTCAATTCGTCGGCCAGGGGCGGCTCCGCGGGGGCGAAGGGGTCCACCAGCGGCTCCGGCAGCCAGGGCCCGACATAGTCCTCGCGGCGCCGCCGCGCGGCGCGCAGCGCATCCAGGCAGAGCCGCGTGGCGATGCGGATCAGGAAGGCCTCCGGATCGCGGATGCCTTCCTTCTCGGCGCCCTGCCAGCGCAGCCAGGTCTCCTGCACCACGTCCTCCGCCTCGGCCACCGAGCCAAGCATGCGGTAGGCCAGGCGCAGCAGGCGCGGCCGCAGTCCGGCGAAGGCGGCCAGTTCAGGCGGCATGCGCCGCCGCCGCCTCGACCGGATGCACGGAGCGGAAGCCGATCGCCAGCCGGTTCCAGGTGTTGATGGCGCCGATCATCATCGTCAGCGCCACCTGCTCCTGCGGCGAGAAATGCTCCGCCATGGCCTCGTAGTCGGCATCCGGCGCATGGGTTTCCGCCACCCGGGTCAGCGCCTCGGTCCAGGCCAGGGCCGCACGCTCGCGCGGGGTGTAGAGCGGCGACTCGCGCCAGGCGTCCAGCAGGTAGAGCCGCTGCTCGCTCTCGCCATCGGCGCGCGCCTCGGCGGTGTGCATGTGCAGGCAAAAGGCGCATCCATTGATCTGGGAGGCGCGGGTCTTCACCAGGTGAACCAGGGGGCGCTCCAGCCCGGCCTTCTGCAGGGTGGTCTCCAGCGCTATCATCGGGCGGATCACCTCGGGGGCGACCTGGTGTGGGTTGAGCCGGGGGGTCATGGCGTCATGCTCCTGTGCAGATTGACACCCCCAGGACGGACGAAGCCCGCGCCGTGTGACATCCGGCGGCAAAGAATCCGCACCGGCCGCCGCGGGCCTGGCCCTGGACGGCTTGGCGCGCCCTCCGCGCGATCTTACCGTTTTGTCAGGAGAGGAGCACGCGATGGCCACGCCCTTCATCTGCACCGCCTGCGGAACCCAGTTCCCCCCCGCCGACCAGCCCCCACCCTGCTGCCCGATCTGCCAGGACGAGCGCCAGTACGTGCCCGAGTCGGGCCAGAACTGGACGACGCTGGAGCAGTTGTCCCAGAGCCGCAAGGCGCTGCTGAAGGAGGAGCACGGCCTGCTCGGCATCGGCTGCGCGCCGGACTTCGCCATCGGCCAGCGCGCCCTGCTGCTGCCCACCCCGGCCGGCAACATCCTGTGGGACTGCATCGCCTTCCTGGATTCCACCCTGGTGCGGGTCATCCAGGCGCTCGGCGGCCTCGCCGGCATCGCCATCTCCCATCCGCACTACTACACGACCATGCTGGAATGGAGCCGCGCCTTCGGCGGCGTTCCCATCCACCTGCACGCTGCCGACCGCGAATGGGTCATGCACACCGGGCCCGAGATCGCCTTCTGGGAAGGCGAGACGCACATGATCGCCCCGGGCGTGACGCTGATCCGCCTTGGTGGCCACTTCTCCGGCGGCACCGTGCTGCACGCGGCCCAGGCGGCGGAAGGGCGTGGCGCCCTGCTTTCGGGCGACATCCTCCAGGTGGTGCCGGACCGCCGCCATGTCGGGTTGATGCGCAGCTACCCCAACCTCATCCCGCTCGGCGCGGCCAGCGTGCGGCAGATGGGCGAGATCATCGAGGCCTGGGACTTCGATGCCGTCTATGGCGCCTTCTGGGGGCGCGTTATCCCGCAGGGCGGCCGGCAGGCGGTGACCGAATCCGTCGGCCGCCACATCGCCCATCTGCACCGAGACTGGCCCTGAGGCACACCCGATGACCGTCACCATCTACCACAATCCGGCCTGCGGCACCTCGCGCAACACCCTGGCCCTGATCCGCGAGCGCGGCGAGGAGCCGGTCGTCGTCGAGTACCTCAAGACCCCGCCCAGCCGGGCGGAGCTGACGGACCTGCTGGCCCGCGCCGGCCTCACGCCGCGCGCCGTGCTGCGGAAGAAGGGCACGCCCTATGCCGAGCTGGGCCTCGACGATCCGGCGCTGACCGACGACCAGTTGCTGGACGCCATGCTGGCGCACCCGATCCTGATCGAGCGGCCGCTGGTGGCGACGCCGCGCGGCGCGCGGCTCTGCCGCCCGGCCGAAACCGTGCTGGAGATCCTGCCCTGACCCCGGAGAGGGCGCTGCCCTCTCCGGACGCCTCCCGCCGTGGGCATTGAATGCCCCCGGACCCCCACATCCGGTGCAGGGAGGGCAGCACCCTCCCTGGGCGCGCTAGTTCACCTGCTTGGCGATCACCGACAAAGCGGCAGCGCTGATCGAGAGCTGCCCGAGCACCTGCGTCAGGTCACGCACGAAGCCCCAGGTCTCGTAGGGCGAGGGGTCCTGCGGCACGACGACAAGACTGCCCGGCGGGATCGGCGGCCCGCCCGCCTGCCAGGCGCCCAGCCCGGCCGGCACGCTCTGCCCATTGGGCAGCACCACGAAGGCGCGCGAGCCATCGGCGAAGCGCTGGCTGCCGCCGGAAGCGTGCACATAGTCATTCGCCTTCCAGCCGGAGGTGAACTGCAGGCTGCCCGGGTTCAGCACCGCGCCCACCACCGTCACCTCATTGGGCCGCTTGGGGATGGCGATCAGGTCGCCCGGCTCCAGCAGCACGTCCAGCTCCGGGCGGGCCGCAAGGATGACCGGATTGGCCTCCACCACCATGCGCCCGGCGGCGCGCGCGTCGCGCAGGGCATTGGCCAGTTCGCGCCCGGCGGTGATGGCGCCGCCGAGGTCCATGTTGCCGGCGCGGCTGCCCGCCACCGCCTGCCCCGCCGCCACCTGGATCAGGCTCTGCTCCAGCTCGCGCGCCGTGCGGGTGAAGCCCTCCTGCTGCCGCTGCCGCACGCTCTCGCGGGTGAAGACGGCGCCATAGGGATAGGCCTGCGGCGAGAGCCCGCCGGCCCGCGCGATCAGTTCGGAAAGCCGCTCGCCGCGGCGGATGTCATAGATGCCCGGGCGCAGGAACTCGCCGGCCAGCGTCACCGGCCCAGCGTCGCGGTCGCCGAAGCCACGCGGGATGCGGATGCCATCGCGGGGGGAGAGCCGGATGGCGGCGAAGTTGCGGCTGCGCAGGTCGAGCAGCGTGCGGGAGAGCGGGATCGCCCCCGCCTGCTCCAGCGGCTCGCGCGAGAGCTCCACGGCGGAGAGGTCGGCCGTGTCGGTCACGCCGCCGGCGGCGGCCAGCACCTGGTCCAGCCCGGTATCGTTCAGGATGGGGTAGAGGCCGGGCAGCCGCGCCTCGCCGGAGATCAGCACCGCCTGGTCCAGCAGGAAGGGCAGCAGCGCCGGATAATCCATGAAGACCTGCGGGCAGGAGGGCGCGCCGAGATCGGGGAAGCCGGCGCCGCGCACATGCGCGAAACGCACCGGCGAGGAGCGGGCGGCGATCGCCAGCGCCTGCAGCGCCGGGCAGTCCGCCGCGGCGGGCGTGGCGCCCGCGGCGCCGGCCGCCGCAGGGGTGGCCAGCGGCGCGCCCGCCGTTGCCTCGCCGCGCAGCGCGCGCTGCACCGGCGGGCTGGCCAGCCACAGCACATCCGCCTGGGAGAGCAGGATGACCTCGTCATCCTCGTTCAGCGGCAGGTCGGCATTGCCCTGCATCACCTGTCCGAAGTCGAAGGCCTCGAAGCGGCGCACCCGTGTGGCCGCGTCCACCCGCCAGACGACGCCGAGTCGCACATAGGGGTCGGGCCGCACGATCCGGGGATCATTCAGCAGGCTGCGCAGCCGCGCGCCGCGCGCCGCGCGCAGCAGCGGCGCCACCACATGCCCGGCCAGCCGCACCTGCCCCGCCGCCACGTCGGCGCCGGGCTGCACCACCACGGCGTCGCCGCGCCGGAGCCGCGCGCCGGGGCCGATCTCGGAAAGGCTGCGCCGCCCCTGCGCATCGGTGCCATGCAGCAGGAAGCGGTTGCCGGCCGGGCGCAGCGCCTCGCCCGCCAGCCGCAACAGGGTCTCGAGCGGGGCGGCCGGCGTGCGGGCGGGCAGCTCATAGATGCCGGGGCGGGTCACGTCGCCGGCCACCGCCACCGTGGCACCGAGCGGCGGCACCACCACGCGCTCGCCCTCGCGCAGCATCAGGTCCGGCTGGCCGGGCTCGCTGCCGATCACCGCATAGAGGTCGATGACACGGCTGCCACGCGGCCCCTCCACGCGGATGGCCCGCAGCGAGCCGGTCTTCTTCACCCCGCCGGCGAGCGCCAGCGCGTCCAGCACCGAGGCCAGGGCAGGCAGCGCCTGCAGCCCCGGACGCACCACCTCGCCCGCGACGAAGACGCCGATCTGGCGGAGCTGGCCGATTGAGACGAAGGCCTCCGAGCCGCCCAGCTCGCGCGCCACGCGCTCCTGGATGTCGGCGCGCAGCTCGCCCAGGCTGCGGCCGGCGGCGATGAAGGGCGGCAGGTCAGGCAGCAGCAGCGTGCCGTCGCGCGTCACGCGCAGCGCCTGGTTCTGCCGGGTGCGGCCGCGGATGCCGATCAGCACCTCATCGTCCCGCCCGATGACATAGCTGTCGGGCAGGCTACCGACGGCGGTGGGCGGCGCCGGCATCGCCGCCATCTCCCGGAAGGTGTCATAGCCGAACTGGCGCAGCGGCACGTCCAGCCGGCCGGCGAAGAAAGCTTCCGCCTGGGAGAGCGGCTCCACGGGCAGGGAGGCCGGGGGCGGTGCGGCACGATGCGCGGGCGCTGGCGGCACGAGGGAAAGTGCGGCGGACGGCGTCGGCACAGTCGGGGGGGCGAGGCTGCCGCCGGATGCATCAAGGATGCGCTGCAGGATGTCCTGCTGCAGGGCGGGTGGCAGGCTGGGCAGCGGCATGCCGCCCGGCAGGGTCGAAGGCAGGGAGGGTGGCGAGAGCAGCGGGCTGGGCACCTGCCCGCCGGGCGGGCCAGGCTGCGCCAGGGCGGGAAGGATCTGCACCGTGAGGAGCGATCCCGCTCCCAGCGCCAGTCCCGCATGACGAAGAGCCATGGACCGCAGCAACCGGAAAGCGAGGGGGAGGGGGTCACGCACGGCCCGGCACCACCTTCAACGGGAGCTGGCGTTCTGCCTGCTCGCAAAAGTATTATTCTTGCTATAACAGTTTCGTGATGTCGATCCAAGCGCGCAAAGCCGGTCTGGCGCGAACGATGCTGCTGGCCGACGTGGCCTGGCGGCTCGGCCCTCGTGCGCTGGCACTCTATGGCTGGCACCGGGCACGGCAGCGCGCCGGGCTGCCACAGCGCCGCCTGCGCCATGGTGGCTGGCCGGCCACCATGTCCGGCCTCCTGGGACCGGCTCCCCTCCCGCCGCCTCCTGCCCTGTGCGCCAATGCGTTGGAGAGGCTGCGCACGGCCCTTGCTGCCCTGCCGCCGCCCATCTGGCACGGCCCCTTCGCGGCGGAGGCGCCGGCCCTCGGGCTCGACCTTTTCCGCCCGGGCGATGTGCGCCCCGTCTGGGAGGCCAACCGGCTTGCCTGGCTGCCGCTGCTGGTGCAGGCGGCGCGTCTCTGGCCGGAGGAGGGCCATCAGGCCGTGGCGGAGGCGCGACTCGCCGCCTGGTGTGCCGCCAATTCCCCCTTTCAGGGGCCGAACTGGGCCTGCGGTCAGGAGGCGGCCCTGAGGGTGCTGCACATGGCCCTGGCCCTGCTGCTGGCCGACCGCGAGCGCAACCTGCCGGAGGCCACCCGAGCCTTCCTTCAAGTGCATGCCCGCCGAATCGCCGCCACCAGCGCCTATGCCTGCGCGCAGGACAACAACCACAGCATCAGCGAGCCCGCCGGGCTGCTGGCCTGCGGCTGGCTGCTGGAGGATGCCGCCCTCGCCCGCCGCGCCGCCGCCGCGCTGGCCGCCGCGCTGCGCCGGCTGGTGGCGCCGGATGGCGGCTTTGCGCAGGTTTCCACAGGCTATCACCGGCTGCTGCTGGACACGCTCTCCGTGGTCGAGCTGCTACGCCGCCGGCTCGGCCAGCCGCCCCTGCCTGCCCCCTTCGCCGCACGGGCCGCCGCGGCGGCGCAATGGCTGGCCCGGCTGGTGGCGCCCGATGGCGGCATGCCGGCGCTCGGCCACCAGGATGGCTCCGCCTTCGCCGACCTCGCCCTCGGCGGCCCGACCGATGCGCGCGGCAGCGCCGAGCGGGCCATGCGTCTCTTCGCCGGTGCCTCCGCCGGCTTCCCGGAGGAGCCGGGCTGCTGTTGGCTGGAGTTGCCCGAATCGCCGGTCGCCCCGCGCCCCACCAGCTGGATCGCCAGCGGCACGCGCGGCTGGGAGGCGGCGGGCGCGCGCGCCCTGCTGCGCACCGGCCCGCTGCGCTTCCGGCCCGGCCAGGCGGACCTGCTGCATCTCGACCTCTGGGACGGCGTGCAGCCCGTGCTGAGCGATGCCGGCACGGGCGCCTACAACCCGTCCCCCACCGAGCGCTGGTGGCTCGACTACTTCCCCACCACCCGCGCCCACAACACCATCCTGTTCGACGAGCGGGAGCCGATGCCGCGCCTCTCCCGTTTCCTGCTGGCCCGCTGGCCGCGCCTCGCATCCCTTCCGCAGGGCGCCGCCCTGCGTGACGCCCGGGGCAACCGCCATGCGCGCCGCGTGGTGCCGGAAGGCCGCCGCTGGACCATCACCGACGAGGTCGCTGGTCCCTTCCAGACCCTGGCGCTGCGCTGGCGACTCGGCCCCGGCGAGTGGCGGCTGCTGGCCGACGGGGTGGAAGGCCCAGCCCAGTTGCGCCTGCAGGGCGACGCGCCATTGCGGCTCTCGCTGGAGGAGGGCTGGGAGAGCCCCGCCTATGGCGTGGTGCGGCCCTGCCGCGTGCTGGTGGCCCGCGCTGCCGCGCCCGTCTCCCGCATCGTCACGCGGGTCCTGCTGCCATGAAGGTGCGAGGAGGGCCGTCATGCCGCTCGACCAGCTGCTGAGAGGCATCGTGGCGCTCTGGCGTTGGCTGCTGCTGGCGGTTCTGCTGCTGCTCGGCACCGGCGGCGCGGTGATCCTCTCCCTGCCGCGCACCTATGTGGCCGAGGCGGTGGTGGCGCCGGCCGAGACCACCGGCATCGCCGCTTCCAGCCTGATCTCGGCCAGCGCCCTGTCACCCGGCAACCTGCTCGACACCCGGCCAGGCGGCAACTATGCGGTCTATCTCTCAGCGCTGCGCAGCCCGGAGGCGGCCGCCATGCTGGTGCGTGACACCAGCCTGCTGGCCGATCTCGCCGCCTCGAAGGCCACCAGCCCGCTGGCTCCGCTGCGCCGGCTGCTCGACCTCGACCGCTCGCCCGATCTGGACGATGCGCAGCGCTGGCTGGAGCGCAACCTTTCGGTCACCCAGTCCCTCGCCTCGGTCACCTGGACGCTGGAACTGGCGCATCCTCGCCGCGAGGCGGCGCTCGACGCCCTGGCCCGGCTGCATGCCTTCGCCGAGGCACGGGTGCGGGAGGACCTGCTGGCCCTCACCCGTCGCCGCATCGCCGCGCTGGAGGCGCGGCTGGCGCAAGAGCGCGACATCTATCTGCGCACGCCGCTCTTCGAGCTGCTGGCGCAGCACCAGCGGGCGGCGCTGGTGCTTTCGGCGGACCAGGTGGTGGCGGCGCGGCTGGTCTCCGGCCCTGGTGTGGAACTGCACCCCTCCCTGCCCAACCGGCCGCTGCTGCTGGCGCTGCTCGTCGTGGCGGCACCGCTGGCCTGCCTGTTCCTCGCGGCCTGCTGGGTGCTGCTGCGCGGGAGCCCGCGGCGGTGAGCTGGCGGGCGCTCCGCATCGACACCGCCGCGCTCGGCGCGCTGGCGGGGCTGGCGGCGGCGGGGCTGCACTTCGCCGGTGCGCTGAAATCCACCCCGCTCGCCGCCGTCCTGCCGCTCGACCTGACGCTGCTCGCCGGCGCGCTGCTGCTGCCGCTGCTCGCCTTGCTGCTGCTGACCCGCCGCTGGTGGCTGCACGGGCTGCTGGCACCGCCGCTGGCCGGAGCCGCGCTGCTCTGGCTCTGGCTGGTGCTGGCCGGCGGCTGGAGCCGCAGCAGCGTGATCCTGGCCGCCAAACTGCCGGAAGTGGTACTGCTGGGGCCGCTGATGCTGCTCGGGGGCCTGGCCGTGGGCGCCGATACGGCGGCGCGGCGGCTCTTCGTCGGTGCCACGCTGCTGGCCGGGCCGTTGGTCGCCGTCTCCGTCGCGGTGGGGCTGGCCACCGGGCAGGTGGTGCTGGGGGGCGCGGTGGGCGCCAATCCGGACCTGTTGCGCGTGCAGTACCAGCTCGCCGGCCTCGCCATCGCCTGCGCCGCCGGGCTGGGCGCGGTGCGGCTGGTCGAGGCGGCGGGCTGGAAGGAGCGGCTCTTCTGGACCGCCTACACACTGGCCCTCGCCGCGGCGGCGCTGCTGCCAGGCGGCCGCATGGGGCTGATCGCGCTGGGGCTTTCGGTGCTGCTGACGCCGGCGCTGCGCTGCTGGTCGGCCGGCTGCCCGCGCGCGGCGCTGCGCTGGGCCGGCGGCGCGGCGGTGGCCGGCGCCGCCGCCTTCGGCCTGCTGCTGCTCAAGGTTCAGGCGCTGGATGGGCTCCGCACGCTGGAGCGCTTCACCGAGGGAGGGCTGGAAGCCTCCGCCCGCCCAGCACTGTGGCGCGCCGCGCTGGACTGGGGCGGCGCGACCCTGCCCTGGGGCCTCGGCACCGGCGGCTTCACCCTGGCGGCCGGCTATGGCGAGCGGCGCGGCCTCTATCCGCACAACCACCTGCTGGAGGCCTTCGCGGAAGGTGGGCTGCCCGGGCTGCTGTTCTGGCTGCTCTGCTTCGGCGGCGCGGCGGCGCTGCTGCTGCTGCGCGCCCGCCACGCAGCGCCGGAGCGGGTGGCGCGGATCGCCGCCCTGGTGCTGCCGGTGGGGCTGGCGGCGATGGTTTCGACCGACCTTGGCAACCGGATGGTCTGGTTCGCCCTGGGTCTGGCGCTTTCTCTAGGAGTGGTGGCGCGCCGTGCCTGAACGGGGAGCTTACGAACGATGGGGCAAGCGTGGCCTCGACATCCTGGGCGCCGGCCTCGGCCTGCTGCTGCTCTCGCCGCTGCTCGTGGGCACGGCGCTGGCGGTGCGGCAGGCGCTGGGCCGGCCGGTGCTGTTCCGGCAGGAGCGCGCGGGGCGGGACGGGGTGCCCTTCACCCTGCTGAAGTTCCGCTCGATGCGGGATGGGCCGGGCGATGACGCCGCGCGGCTGACGCCCTTCGGCCGCCACCTCCGCGCCAGCGCGCTGGACGAGCTGCCGCAGTTGCTCAACGTGCTGCGGGGCGAGATGAGCCTGGTCGGCCCGCGGCCGCTGCCCGCCGCCTATACGCCCCGCTACACCGTGCGGCAGCGGCTGCGGCTGCGGGTCAGGCCGGGGCTGGCCGGGGTGGCGCAGGCCGCCGGCCGCAATGCCCTGCCCTGGGACGAACGGCTGGAGCTGGATGCGCGCTACGCCACCCGGGTCACTCTTGGCGCGGACCTGGGGGCGATGCTCGGCACGCTGGGGATTCTGCTGCGGGGCAAGGGAGTCCACGCCCCCGGCCATGCCACCATGCCTCGTTTCGATGCGGCTTCACCTTCCGAATAGGTGATATTTCCAACATAGCTTTAATACCTAAGGTTGTTTTCTTCCTTGCAACGGAGCGCTGAACCTGTTTCGCTATACCATCACAAAACTGTGAGTGGGCCCATGGCTGCGATCCATCTCCAGGCAGAAGAAGATGCCCCCTCGCGCCCGCGCGGTGTTCTGTTCTTCCCCAGCCGCGGCATGCCCGCCCGCGCACCGCGGACCCGCCTTCTGCTGTCCCCGCCCAGCCTGGTGGGCGGTGAGCTCGCCGTCCTAAGCCGCACGCTGACGGATGGCTGGATCGCGCCCGCCGGCCCAGTGCCGGAATCCTTCGAGCAGGCGATCGGCGAGGCGACCGGCTTCGGCCATGTCGCCGCCGTCGCCTCCGGCACGGCGGCGCTGCATCTCGCCTACCGCGTGCTCGGCGTCGAGCGGGGCGACGAGGTCTGGACGCAGAGCCTGACCTTCGTCGCCACCATCGCGCCCGCCGTGCAGATGGGCGCCAGGCCGCGCTTCCTCGACGTCGCGGCGGAAAGCTGGACAATGGACCCCAACGTGCTGGAGAGCGCCCTCCAGCGTGCCGCGCAGCGCGGCAAGCTGCCGCGCGCCGTGGTGCCGGTGGACCTCTACGGCCAGCCCTGCGACCTGGACGCCATCCTCGCGCTCTGCGGCCGCTGGGGCGTGCCGGTGCTGTGCGACAGCGCCGAGGCGATGGGCGCCCGCTACCGCGACCGCCCGGTGGGCAGCGGCGCCGCGCTCGCTGCCTTCTCCTTCAACGGCAACAAGATCATCACCGCCGGCGGCGGCGGCGCCCTGGTCTCGGACGAGCCGGCGCTGATCGCCCGCGCCCGCCATCTGGCCAGCCAGGCCAAGGAGGCGGCGCCGCACTACCAGCACGAGACGACCGGCTATTCCTACGGCCTCTCTTCGGTGCTGGCGGCAGTCGGGCTGGCGCAGATCGGCGCGCTGGCGGCCCGGGTGGCCGAGCGCCGGCAGGTCTTCGAGCGCTATGTCGAGGGCCTCGGCAACCTGCCCGGCATCGGCTTCATGCCGGAGCCGGCCTGGGCCCGCGCCACCCGCTGGCTCTCCGTCATCCTGATCGACCCAAAGGCCTTTGGCAGCACGCGCGAGGCGGTGCGCCGCGCGCTCGACGCCGCCAACATCGAAAGCCGCCCGGTCTGGAAGCCGCTGCACATGCAGCCCGCCTTCCGCGGCGCCCGCTTCCATGGGGGCGGGCTCTCCGGGCAGTTCTTCGAGCACGGCCTCTGCCTGCCCAGCGGCGCCATGACCGCCGAGGAGCAGGAGCGCGTCATCGCCGTCATCCGCGGCTGCTGCAAGGGCTGAGGCTGATGCGCATCCTCTACCTGCACCAGCACTATTCCGCCCCGAACGGCGCCACCGCGACGCGCAGCCATGCCTTCGCCACCGCCCTGCTGGCGCGCGGCCACCAGGTGACCATGGCCTGCGGCCGCTACGAGGGCGCGGCCACCGGCCTCGCCGGCGAGTTCCATTCCGGCCGTCGCGAGGGCCGGCTGCGCGGCCTGCGGATCGTCGAGTTCGACATCCCCTGCGGCAATGCCCAGGGCTTCGCCGCCCGCAGCCTCGCCTTCGCCCGCTACGCCGCCAGCGCCGGCCGGCTGGCGCTGGCCGAGGACTGGGACTTGGTGATCGCCAGCTCGACGCCGCTCACCGTCACCCTGCCGGCGCTGCTGGCGCGGCGCCTGAAGGGCACGCCCTTCATCTACGAGATGCGCGACCCCTGGCCGGAACTCCCCCGCGCGATGGGCGGCGTGCCCGGATGGGCGCTGGCGGGGATGGAGGCCATGGCCAATGCCGCCTGTCGCCAAGCCAGCGCGGTGGTGGCGCTCAGCGAGGGCATGGCCGCCACCGCCCTGGCCCGCGGCACGCCGCAGGAGCGGGTGCATGTGGTGCCCAATGGCTGCGACCTCGACCTCTTCGGCCCGCAGGTCTCCCCCTGGCGCCCGCCCGAGGCGGCGCCCTGGGAGATGCTGGCCGTCTATGCCGGGGCGCATGGCCGCGCCAACGGGCTGGACCAGCTGCTCGACGCCGCCGCCGTGCTGCGCGCCGCCAACGAGCACCGCATCCGTCTGCTGCTCGTCGGCGAGGGCAGCGAGAAGCAGCGCCTGCGCAGCGAGGCCGCGGCGCGTGGCCTGCACAATGTCAGCTTCCTGCCGCCGCTGCCGAAGCGGAAGCTCGCCAGCCTGCTCGCCGGGTCCCAGGTCGGGCTGCAATGCCTCGCCCCGGTGCCGGAATTCGCCGAGCTGACGGCGCCGAACAAGCTGATGGACTACCTGGCCGCCGGCCTGCCGGTGGTCTCCAACCTGCCCGGCCGGGCCGCCCGCCTGCTGGCCGAGGGGCCCTGCGGCATCGTCACCCCGCCCGGCGACGCCACCGCCCTGGCCGAGGCGCTGCAGAAGATGGCGGATACCTCCCTGCAGCGTGGCGCCATGGGCCGTGCGGCACGGGAGCAGGCGATGCGCCGCTGGGACCGGCGGCTGCTCGCCAGCCAGTTCATCGCGGTGGTGGAATCCGCCACCGAGACGGTGCCGGTTGGCCTGCTGGCCGCCGCATGAGCCCCGCCGACGCCTTTCCCGCGCTGCATCTGGTGGCAGCGGCGCGGCCCAACCTGCCGAAGCTGGCGGCGCTCTGGCACGCCCTCGCCGCCGCGCCATCCTTCTGCCGCCCGGTGCTGCTGCACACCGGCCAGCACGCCGACCCCATGATGTTCGGCGCCCACCTGGCCGATCTCGGGCTCCCCGAGCCGGAGATTTCCCTCGGCGTCGCGGCGGGGGGTGGCCATGCCGCCTTCACCGGCCGCACCATGATCGCCTGCGCCGATCTCTGGATGGCGCACCGCCCGGCCCTCGTGGTGGTGGCCGGTGACGTGGACGGCGCGCTCGCCGCGGCCCTGGGGGCGCGCAAGCTCGGCATTCCCGTGGCGCATCTGGAGGCCGGGCTGCGCTGCGGCGACCGCGACATGCCCGAGGAGATCAACCGTCGCGCGGTGGACGCCATCAGCGACCTGCTCTGGGCGCCCGACCACGCCACCGCCGCCCGCCTGCTCGCCGAGGGCCATGCGCCCGAGGCGGTGCGCGCCGTCGGCAACGCGATGATCGACACGCTGCTGGTCCGCCTGCCCGCCGCGCTGGCCCGTCCGCTGCCGGAGGGGCTGGCACCGTCCGGCTATGGCCTTGTCACCCTGCACCGCCCGGCCAATGTGGACGATCCGGCCAGCCTCGCCGCGCTGCTGGCGGCGCTGGGTCAGGCCGCCGCGCACCTGCCGCTGGCCTGGCCCCTGCACCCGCGCACCGCCGCCCGCCTGCGCGCGTTTGGCCTGACGCCGCCGCCAGGCGTCCGGATGCTGCCGCCGCTCGGCTATCTCGACTTCCTCGGCCTGCTCGCCCGCGCCCGCCTCGTCGCCACCGACAGCGGCGGGGTGCAGGAGGAAGCCGCGGTGCTGGACCGCCCCTGCCTCACCCTGCGCCCCTCCACCGAGCGTCCGGTGACGCTGGACTCCGGGGCCAACCGCCTGGTCGCCCCCGCCGCGCTGGAAGCCGCCGTGTCCGAGGTCCTGGCCGGCGGCTGGCCCACCGCCCGGCCGATCCCGCTCTGGGACGGCAAAGCCGGCGCCCGCATGGTGGCGCATCTGCGGGAGGTGCTGGCCCCCTCCCCCGCCCGGAGCGCCGCCTGATGCC